>CBDDKF010000012.1:0-220578 GCA_965230015.1 Ilumatobacteraceae bacterium
CCGACGAACATCACGGATCCCGGGCGTCCCTCGATCGCCGCGTCGACCTGTTCCACCGCCCGCCCGGTCATCACCTGGGCGCGCAGTCGACGCTGCTTCACCTCGTCGTTGTCGGTGTCGATGGCCGACAACCCATCGAGGGCGGCCCCGAGTCGGGTGCGCGCGTCGGTGAGCGCCGAATGCAACGTGTCGGGCAGCGGTGTCGCGAGCCGTTCGCCGAGCCGCTCCGACAACGCCTCGCGCAAGGCGTCGGCGATGTCGGCGATCGACGCGGTGAGCTGTGGGTCGTCGATCACTCGGCGGATCGTTCCGGCGAGCGTGACGAAACGGCCGGGTGCGATCTGCAAGCCGACCGTGTCGCTCATCACGTCTTCGAGCACGTGCGCCTCGTCGAACACCACCACGTCGTGGGTTGGCAGAATCGCGCCGTCGCTGGCCACGTCGAGGCCGTACAGGTAGGTGTTGACGACGACGACATCAGCTGCCGCTGCCTTGTGCTTGGCCGACTCGGCGAAGCATCCCGAGCCGAGCGGACAGCGGTCGGCCCCTGGACACTCGTCGCTGCCGACGCTCACCGCGCCCCACGCCGCGTCCGACGGCGCCCAGTCGAGTTCGGCGACATCGCCGGTTTGGGTCTGGCCCGACCAGTCGGCGAGCCGGCTGATCTCGGCCTGCACCGTCGGGGCGAGCGCGCCGAGTTCGCCGCCTTCCCCGTCGAGCGCGAGTTGCGTGTCGTCGGGATGGGCCAGCTCGTCGAGCCGTTGCAGGCAGAGGTAGTTGCTGCGTCCCTTGAGGACGGCAAATGTGAGGTCGAGGTGCTCGCTCAGGAACGGCAGGTCCTTGGTCGCCAGCTGGTCCTGGAGGGCTTTGGTCGCGGTCGACACCACCACCGTGCGCCCGGACATCGCCGCAGGCACGAGGTAGGCGAGCGTCTTGCCCGTTCCCGTACCGGCTTGCACGATCAGCGGTCGTTCGTCGGCGATCGCTGTGGCCACGAGCTCGGCCATCTCGACTTGGCCGGGGCGCTCCTCCGCGCCCTCGAGCGCTGCGGTGACGTCCGCCAGCCGCTCGGCGGCGGCGCTCATCGAAGGATCATCGAGCGCTCACTGGGCGAGGGCTAGCGCAGCGTCGAGCTCGGTGCTGTCGAAGTCTGGCCATGGAGTCTCGGTGAAGTAGATCGCCGCACCGGCCGACTGCCAGAGCAAGAAGTTGGACACCCGACGCTCGCCGCTCGTGCGGACGAGCACGTCCACTGGTGGGAGGTCGGGCACATAGAGGTGGTGGCCGATCGTGTCGGCGGTGATGCCGGCATCGTCGTGGCGGGCCGCCTCGACGGCGGCGACCAGCTCGGACCGACCTCCGTAGTCGAAGGCGACGGTCAACACCATTCCGGTGTTCTGGGCGGTGTCGGCGATCGCCTTGCGGATCGCTCGTTGCACATACCGCGGCGTGCGCGCCTCCCGGCTGTCGAAGGGGCGACCGATCCACTGCACCCGCACGTTGAGCTCGTTCAGTTCGGCGACGCGGCCGAACAATCGCTCGTGCAACCCGAGGATGTGGCGCACCTCCGGTCGTGGTCGCCGCCAGTTCTCGGTGGAGAACCCGAACACGGTCAGCCACCCGATGTCGCGACGCACTGCGGCGCGCACGACGCGCGCCAGGTTCTCCTCGCCCTCGGTGTGGCCGGCGGTTCGTGGCAGGCCACGTCGGGCTGCCCATCTGCCGTTGCCGTCCATGATGCAGGCGACGTGCAGCGGGGGGCTCACGGCGGACCACGCTAGTGCTGCGGCGGTCGGCCGGCGTGGTGCCGACGAGACGAGGATCGCGGCCCGCAGCGTGGAATGATGGAGGGGTGGGAACAACGACGGTGTCGCGGCGCACGCAGGCGTCCAAGGCGTCAGCGCGGTCGTCGACTCGGCCGTCTGCGCACTCGTCGTCACGGCAGCTACTGCGTCACGTGATGGTCGTCGGCGGCACCCTTGCCGAGTGGCACGACCTCGGCGAGGCCAGGTGGGATCAGCGCGTCGCCGATCTCGGCGCCGTGGCCGATCGTGCCGAGGCGTCGTTTCTGACGGTGCGCGCCTTCGAGCAAGGACCCCCGCCGGTCGATCACGGCCACGGTGGACGCACCGATCGATGGGAGCGCCAGGTCGGTGCGTGCCGGGTGATCGTCGACCCGTGCGGCGACGGCCGCCAACGGTTCGCCGACGCGATGTCGACGCTCGGGCCGAACGATCCGGTCAACGAGGCGACGGTTGCCGAGGCGCTGTACGCCCCCGCCGATTGCGAACCCGACCTGATCGTGGTGCTCGGCCCGTCGACCCGGTTGCCGCCGTCGCTGGTGTGGGAGCTGGCCTACGGCGAGTTGGTGTTCGTGCCGACGGTCTGGGACGCGCTCGCCGCGGGTCACCTCGTGGACGCAATCGCCGACTTCGCCCACCGCGAGCGACGTTTCGGCGGTATCGATCCGCTGGGCGACGAGTCGCTCGGTGACGATTGAGCCGCGCCCGCGATGAGTGAGCTCTATCGCGACACGGGCGTGGTGTTGCGTACGTACAAGCTGCGCGAGGCGGACCGCATCGTGGTCCTGCTCACCGCCGATAACGGCAAGGTACGCGCCGTCGCCAAAGGAGTGCGCAAGACGCGTTCGAAGTTCGGCGCGCGCCTCGAGCCGATGAGCCATGTGCGCGTCCTACTGGTGCGCGGCCGCGAGCTCGACATCGTGTCGCAGGCCGAGTCGGTCGAGCCGCTGTCGCCGATGCTGTCCTCGCTCGATCGAGCCTCCCAGGGGTTGGCGGTGCTCGAGGCCGCCGAGCAGCTGTCGCTGGAACGTGAGCCGAACCCCGATCTGTATCGCATGGTGGTGGGCGCGTTGCGGGCAATCGCCGAGCGGCCTGCGCCGCTCACCGTGGCCGGGTTCTATTGGAAACTCCTGGCCAACGAGGGCATGCGCCCCGAGTTGGATGTGTGCGTGCGCTGTGGTGGCGGCGAGCCCGATGTGGAGTTCGTGGCGTTCGACCTCGGCGAAGGTGGCGTGTTGTGCCGTAGTTGCCGCTCAGGGCACCCCCTGTCGACCGACGCGTTGGCGGTGATCCGCGACATTCTCGGCGGCCGCCTCGCCCATGCCCTCAGCCTCGACGAGTCGGCGGTGACCCACGAGGTGGCGGCCCTGGCGACGCACGCGCTGGAGTACCACGTCGAGCGGCGCATGCGTACCGTCGCCATGTTCGAGTAGGAGCGGCGAGCGCGCAATGGGCGCCTGCGCGAAGCGCAGGCGCCCACCACGTTGCGATGCTGAGTCAGGTGATGGGGGTGAGTTGGATCGGCATGAACTCGAGGTCGCCGAACACGCTCTCGAAGTCGCCTTCGTACATGTTCGGTCCGAGCGGCTCGAGCTCGCCGTAGTAGTAGGCGCCGCCGTACGTGAAGCTCATGAACCCGCCGAAGAACGGGTTGAGCATCCAGCTGGTGACGACGATGTCGTGGGTGCCGTGCAGGTGGATCACGCCGGTGCCGTCTTCGTGGAGGACGCCGCCGGTGATCTCGTAGGGGAAGTCCATGCCCCACTGCTCGACCAGCGCCCAGCCGCCGTCGACGCTGTACGACGACGCAGCGGCCGCTTCTGCCGAGGCGCTCTCGGCGATCGGGTCTGAGGTGGCGCTGGCAGGAGCGGCGACGGCGAGCCCGCCGAAGACGACGGCAGCAGTGGCGACGAGGGTGGTGATGATCTTCTTCATGATGTTGGTGCTCTCTCTTGGTGGTTGTTGGGTGTTGGGTGGGTGGTGACGTTGCGCTCAGGCGATCGGGGTGAGCTGAATGGGCATGAACTCGATGCCGCCAAAGGCGCTCTCGAAGTCGCCCTCGTACACGTACGGGCCCATCGGCTGCAGTTCGCCGTAGTAGAAGCCGCCGTTGTAGGAGAAGCTCATGAACCCGCCGAACGGGTTCATCATCCAGCTGAGGACCTCGATGTCGTCGGTGCCGTCGAGGTGGATCACGCCGGTGCCGTCCTCGTGGAGAACGCCGCCGGTGATCTCGTAGGGCCAGTCCATGCCCCACTGCTCGACGAGGGCCCATCCGCCGGCGACTGAATACGCGGACGCTGCAGCCGCCTCGGTGGCGACGTTCGGCGTCTGTGTGTCGGCGGCGGCGCTGGCCGACGTCGCGACGCCGAGCGAGCCGAGCGTTGCCAGGGCTGCGGTAGCGAGAGTGGCGAGTGTCTTGTTCATGTGTGGTCCTTTCGGGTAGGTGCTGATTGCCGGGTCTCGTTGTTCGGTACGCCTTCGAAGATGACGAGGGAAGAGCACATTCCCCCTGGGCAATCGACGGATCGGCGGGGAAATTGGTGTCCGTTCAGGTTCTGCTCGGCAGGCGCTCACGTTCAGCGCCGCGCGACTCGACGGCCCCGCCGTGCGCGGCAGGCCGCGGGCGAACTGGCGAGGCCGTAGAGAGGCGTCGTCGGTAGCGTGGTGCGCCGTGCCAGCCACCGACCTCGAACAGATCGTCAGCCTGTGCAAGCGCCGCGGCTTCGTGTACCAGTCCGCAGAGATCTACGGCGGTTTCCGGTCGACCTACGACTACGGACCGCTCGGTTCGCTGATGTTGCGCAACGTGAAGAACGCGTGGGTTCGTTCGATGGTGCAACAGCGCGACGACGTCGTGCTGATCGATGCGGCGATTCTCGGCCCTCCGCAGGTGTGGGAGGCCTCAGGCCATCTGAGCAACTTTTCGGATCCGCTGGTCGACTGCACGAACTGCAAGACCCGGCACCGGCTCGACAAGCTCGACGACCCGCGCGTGTGCCCGGAGTGCGGCGCCGTCGACAGCTTCACTGAAGCGCGGGCGTTCAACCTGATGTTCAAGACGCAGGCCGGCCCGGTGGAGGGCGCCGGATCCGAGGCGTATCTGCGGCCAGAGACCGCGCAGGGCATGTTCACCAACTTCGCTCAGGTGCTGCAGACCGCGCGCAAGAAGCCGCCGTTCGGCATCGCCCAAGTCGGCAAGAGCTTCCGCAACGAGATCACGCCGCAGAACTGGATCTTCCGGACGCGCGAGTTCGAGCAGATGGAGCTCGAGTTCTTCGTGCCGCCCGCCGAGAGTCCGCAGTGGTACGAGTACTGGTGCCGCGAACGGATGAACTGGTACGTCGAGCACGGCATCCCCGACTCGATGTTGCGGCTGCGGGCACACGACGCCGACGAGTTGTCGCACTATTCGACCGGCACCAGCGACGTCGAGTTTCTGTTCCCGTGGGGATTCGACGAGCTCGAAGGCATCGCCCAGCGGACCGACTACGACCTCAAGCAGCATGCGGAGCACTCGGGGGAGCGGCTCGACTACTTCGACCCGCAGACCAACGAGCGCTACGTGCCGTATGTGATCGAGCCGGCCGCCGGTGCCACGCGCACGATGGCCGCGTTCTTGTTGGCGGCGTACGACGAAGACGTGATCAACGACGAGACGCGGACGGTGTTGCGGTTGCACCCACGCCTGGCGCCCTACCAGGTGGCGGTGTTGCCGCTGTCGCGCAAGGACACGCTGACACCGCGGGCCCACGAGGTGCGCAAGGTCCTCGCCGACCGGTACATGGTCGACTACGACGAAACGCAGAACATCGGGAAGCGCTATCGCCGCCAGGACGAGATCGGCACGCCGCTGGCGGTCACGGTCGACTTCGACTCCCTCGACGACCATGCCGTCACCGTGCGCGACCGCGACACCACCGAGCAGGTACGGGTGCCGATCGACGAGCTCGTCACGACGGTGTCGGCCAAGCTCGGGTTCTGAGCCGACGTGATGCCGCCGGTACGGTCGCTGCCATGAGCCACATTTCGATCCTCGCCACCTTCGTCTGCCAGGACGGCAAGCGTCAGGAGCTGTTCGACGGCCTGGCGCCGATGATGGACCACGTCGAGACCGAAGACGGCACGATCCACTACCACCTGCTGGCCGATGCCAACGACGAGAACAAGGCCTACATGTACGAGATGTACAGCGACCAGGCCGCGCTCGAGGCGCACTCCACGAGCGACGTGATGATGCAGATCATGGGCGCGTTCGGCGGGATCCTCGCCGGACGCCCAGAGCTGACGATGATGTCGCCGGTGCGCGGCAAGGGTTACTGAGCCGAGCCGCGGTGGCGACGTACCTCGACCGAATCCTCGAGCGCCACCGTGCGGCCGCAGCGGCCGACACCCGATCGCTCGCCGGGCTCGCCTCCGAGGCTGACGATCAACCAGCGGCGAGGGGATTCACCGACGCGCTGCGCGGCGCCGAGGGCCTCGGAGTGATCGCCGAGATCAAGCGGCGGTCGCCGTCGAAAGGCGACCTGTTCGCCGACCTCGATCCCGCCGACGTAGCGATGGCCTACGAACGCGGTGGCGCAGCGTGTCTTTCGGTGCTCACCGACGAGGAGTTCTTCGGTGGCTCGGTCGCCGATCTACGTGCAGCTCGCCACGCGTGCTCGCTGCCCGTGATCCGCAAGGACTTCACGGTTGCACCAGCCGACGTGTACGACGCGCGGATCATGGGTGCCGATTGCATCCTGCTGATCGCCGCTGCGCTCGCACCCGCTGAGCTCGCCGACTTTCATGCCCTGGCGACCGAGCTCGGACTCGACGTGCTGGTCGAGGTGCACGACGAAGCCGAACTCGATGTCGCCCTGGCGGCGAACGCCACGCTGATCGGCGTCAACCAGCGCGACCTCGTGACGTTCCAGGTCGACCACGATCGAGCAGTGCGCATGGCGGCACAGATTCCCAGCACTGCGGTGAAGGTCGCCGAGTCGGGTGTGCGCGGTCCTGACGATGCTCGTTCGTTGCGCGGTGCCGGCTACGACGCAGTGCTCGTGGGCGAGACGCTCGTGACCAGCGGCGACCCGACGACAGCGGTTCAGGCGTTGTCGCGCTCGTAGCGTTCGAGTCCGGCGACGATCTGCTCGTTGAGGGTCTCGATGAACGCCACGCGCGCCCACTTCTTCTGCTCGCCGGCGATCAACTGCCACGGGGCGAGGTCGTGTTCGGTCTTGGCGAACATGTCCTCGATCGCTTCCACGTACCGATCCCACTTGTCGCGATTGCGCCAGTCTTCGTCGTTGAGCTTCCAGCGGCGCAGCGGATCGTCGCGGCGCTTCTCGAAGCGGGCGAGTTGTTCGTCCTTGCTCACCTGCAACCAGAACTTGACGAGGATCACGCCCTCGTTCACCAGGCTGCGTTCGAACTCGACGATCTCGTGATACGCCCGTCGCCACTCGGCTTCGGTGGCGAAACCCTCCACGCGCTCGACGAGCACGCGCCCGTACCAGCTGCGGTCGAACACGCACATCCCGCCGAGGCCCGGAACGTCACGCCAGAAGCGCCACAGGAAGTGATGACGCTTCTCGCGAGCGTCGGGCTTGGCGTAGGCGTACACGTCGAAGTGGCGGGGATCGAGTCGCTCGACCAGCCGCTTGATCGCGCCACCCTTGCCGCCGGCGTCGGAGCCCTCGACCACCACGAGCAGACCGGGTCCGATCTTGCCGTCGTTGGTCTGCCCGCCAAGGTGTAGTCGCAGTTCGACGAACCGCTTCTGGGCGGCGAGCAGTCGCTCTTCGTACTCGTCCTTGTCGAGCCGCAGTGTCAGATCGATCTCGTCGAGTCGTCCCACGGCCCGACAGATTAGGCAGGCTGCGCCAACCGGCCACGCCGTGACGGAACATGGGCCGTAGGATGCGGCGCTGATGTTCGTCAAGATCTGCGGGATCACCAACGAAGACGATGCGCTGTTGGCGGTCGCCATGGGCGCTGACGCGGTGGGGTTCATCTTCGCTCCGTCGAAGCGGCAGATCGCCCCGCAGCAGGCCTACGACATCACCCGCAGGCTGCCGCCCGAAGTGCTCACCGTTGGGGTGTTCCGTGACGAACTGCCTGCGCGGGTCGTCGAGCTGGCGCACAAGGCGGGGGTGAAGGCGGTGCAACTGCACGGTCGCGAGACGCCCGCACAGACCAAGGAGGTCGGCGAGCAGATCAGGTGGGTGATCAAGGCGTTCGCCGCCGGCGACGAACGGTTGCCGAGCGCCCTCGACTACGGCACCGACCTCATCCTCGTCGACGCGCCGAGTCCGGGGTCGGGGAAGGTGTTCGACTGGTCGCTGGCCAGCGATGCACCGGATGCGGCCCGGCTGATCCTGGCGGGCGGCCTGACGCCCGACAACGTGGCCGCCGCGGTCGACGAGGTGCAACCGTGGGGTGTCGATGTTGCCAGTGGGGTAGAGAAAGCTCCAGGACGCAAAGACGCGCTCGCCGTGAAACGATTCGTGGAGAACGCCCGTGGCGCGGCATCCACGCCGTACTTGGGCGACGACGACTTGCCATACGACTGGGACGCCGAATGACCGCCACCGACGAAACCGCCACCAAAACGTCTGATTCGTTGCTCGCTCCGCCCGACGCCACGGGACGGTTCGGCGAGTTCGGCGGCCGCTTCGTCCCCGAGACGCTGGTTCCGGCGATCGAAGAACTCGAGGTCGCCTTCTCCGATGCGTGGGCCGATCCCGGCTTTCGAGGTGATCTCGACAAGGTGCTGCGCGACTACGCCGGACGCCCGTCGATCCTCACCGAGTGCCACAACCTCGGCGAGCAGCTCGGGATCCGCCTGGTGCTCAAGCGCGAGGACCTCAACCACACCGGCTCGCACAAGATCAACAACGTGTTGGGCCAGGCGCTCCTCGCCGTGCGGATGGGCAAGCGCCGTCTGGTCGCGGAGACCGGCGCCGGACAACACGGTGTGGCCACGGCGACCGCAGCAGCGCTGTTCAATCTCGAGTGCAAGGTGTACATGGGTGCCGTCGACGTCGAGCGGCAGGCGCTCAACGTGTTCCGCATGCGCCTTCTGGGTGCCGAGGTCGAAGCGGTCGAGAGCGGTAGCCGCACCCTGAAAGACGCGGTCAACGAGGCGATGCGCGACTGGGTGGCCACTGTCGATCGCACGCACTACTGCCTCGGATCGGTGATGGGCCCGCACCCCTATCCGTGGATGGTGCGCCAGTTCCACCGGGTGATCGGCGACGAAGCCCATGCGCAGTTCGCCGCCGAGTACGGCGGCCTGCCCGACGTGGTGGTCGCGTGTGTCGGCGGCGGATCGAACGCGATGGGCATTTTCTCCGGTTTCGTCGATCACCCGTCGGTGCGGCTCGTCGGCGTTGAGCCGGCCGGTGGCGCAGCGACCGGTCGGGGCACGCCCGGTGTGGTCCACGGCATGCACAGCTATCTGATGCAGGACGAAGTGGGTCAGGTGGAAGAGGCCGAGTCGATCTCGGCAGGCCTCGACTATCCCGGAGTTGGTCCCGAGCACGCCTACCTTCACTCCATCGGCCGAGCCGAGTACCCCGCGGTGACCGACCCCGAAGTGATCGAGGGGTTTCAGCTGCTGTCGAGCACCGAAGGGATCATCCCTGCGCTCGAGTGTGCCCACGCGGTCGCCTGGATCGCCCGCGAGGCTCCTGCAATGAAGGGGCAGACCGTGTTGATGAACCTGTCCGGCCGCGGCGACAAAGACGTCGTTCAGATGATGGATGTGCTCGGTGAGCAGCTCGGCGGCTGACTTCGCCGCCATGCCGACGACGGCGCCCTCCACGCGAGGTCGACTCGAGACCGAGTTTCGCAACAAGCGCGCAGCAGGTCACAAGCTGCTCGTTCCGTACATCACCGGTGGCTATCCCGGGTGGCAAGACGCCATCCGCGCCGCTGCCGCCAACGGCGCCGATGCGGTCGAGATCGGGATTCCCTTCTCCGATCCGGTGATGGACGGCCCTGTGATCCAGCAAGCGTCGCAGCGTGCGCTGGAACTGGGTGCCACACCGCACGCGGTGTTGCAGGCCGTTCCCGACCTCGACATCGGGATTCCGCTCGTGGTGATGACGTACTACAACCTCGTGCACCATCCTGGCGTGACGCGGTTCGCCGCCGACCTCGTGCGGGCCGGGATCGCCGCAGCGATTCTCCCCGACCTCCCCCTAGAGGAATCCGCTCCGTGGTGCGCCGCCGCTGACGCGGCCGGCATCGAAACGGTCATGCTCGCCGCGCCGACCGCTCCCGACGACCGGTTGCCGCGCGTTGCTGCGCGGTGCCGGGGATTCGTGTACTCGGTCGGGCTCCTCGGGGTGACCGGCGAACGCGAGTCGCTCGCAGCCACCGCCACCGCGCTCGCTGCCCGATTGAAGGAGGTCACCGACCTGCCGGTGCTGGTCGGCGTCGGCGTGTCGGATGCGCAACAGGCCTATGAGGCCACACGCGTCGCCGACGGCGTGATCCAAGGAGCCAGCGTGGTGCGCCGCCTGATGGAACACGGCCCTGACACGGTCGGCGACTACGTCGCCGAAGTGCGCGCCGCCATCGACGCCGACTGACTCAGCCCTCGGCGGCAACCTTCTGGCGCACGATGTTCAGTGCCGAGCCGGCCTTGAACCACTCGACCTGTTCTGGGCTGAACGTGTGCGTCGCCTGGAAATCGATCGTGCTCCCATCGGGCTTGACGATCTGACACTGCACCGGCTGGCCGGGAACGGGCGGCAGCCCGAGCACGTTGATGCGGTCGTCCTCGCCGATCAGGTCGTAGGTGTCGGGGTCGACGAAGGTCAGTGGGACCAGGCCCTGCTTCTTGGCGTTGGTCTCGTGGATGCGGGCGAACGACCGTGCGAGGATCACTGCGGCGCCACGGAATCGGGGTTCCATCGCCGCGTGCTCGCGCGATGAGCCTTCGCCGTAGTTGCGGTCGCCGATCGCCACCCAGCGAATGCCGGCCTCGGAGTAGCGCATGGCGATCTCGGGGTAGGGACGGGTGGCGCCGTCGGTGACGTCTTTGCCCTCGCCGGTGGCGCCGGTGAATGCGTTGACCGCGCCGAGGAACAGGTTGCCCGAGATGTTCTCGAGGTGGCCGCGGTACTTCAACCACGGGCCGGCCGCCGAGATGTGGTCGGTGGTGCACTTGCCCTGGGCTTTCATCAGGATGGGCAGCTCGCGGTAGTCCTCGCCATCCCAGGCCACGAACGGATCGAGGAGCTGCAAGCGGTCGCTCGTCGGGTGGACGACAACCTCGATCGCCGACCGGTCGTCGGGTGGCGGCGTGAACGTGTTCTCGCCGGGGTCGTAGCCGGCGCTCGGGAGCACTTCGCCAACCGGCGGGTCGAGGGTCACCTCGGTGCCGTCGGGCGCGGTGATCGTGTCGGTGGTCGGGTCGAAGTCGAGCCGACCGGCGAGGGCGATCGCCAGCACTGTGTCGGGCGAGGTGACGAAGCTCAACGTCTTCGGCGACCCGTCGTTGCGCTTGGGAAAGTTGCGGTTGAACGAGTTGACGATCGTGTTCGGTTGACCGGTGATCGACTCGGGCCGCGACCACTGGCCGATGCACGGTCCGCAGGCGTTGGCCAACACGGTGGCGCCGATCGCTTCGAGGTCAGCGAGCAGGCCGTCGCGTTCGATCGTTGCGCGGACTTGCTCGGACCCCGGCGTGATCAGCAGCTCACACTTGGCCTGCAGCCCGGCGGCCTTGGCCTGACGGGCGAGCGAGGCGACCCGTGTGATGTCCTCGTACGACGAGTTGGTGCACGACCCGATGAGGCATGCCGATGGCTCGAGCGGCCATTCGTTCTCGCGGGCCGCCGCACCGACCTCGGCGCCGGCACGGTGGGCGCGGTCAGGGGAGTGGGGGCCGTTGATCAGCGGCTTCAGCTGGTCGAGGTCGATCTCGATCAGCTGGTCGTAGTGCGCGCCGTCGTCGGGGCGCAGGTGCTCGGCGACGCGATCGGCTGCGTCGGCGATGTCTTCGCGGCGGGTGGCCTTCAAGTACATCGCCATGTTGTGGTCGTAACCGAACAAGGAGGTGGTCGCGCCGATTTCGGCGCCCATGTTGCAAATGGTCGCCTTGCCGGTGGCCGAGATCGAATCGGCGCCGGGCCCGTGATACTCGACGATGGCGCCGGTCCCGCCCTCGACGGTGAGTTGCCGGGCGACTTCGAGGATGACGTCCTTCGGGCTCGACCATCCGCTCAGCGAGCCGGTGAGGCGCACCCCGATCACCTTCGGCCAGCGGACGTTGAACGGGAATCCGGTCATCACGTCGACTGCGTCGGCGCCACCGACGCCGATCGCCACCATGCCGAGACCGCCGGCGTTCGGGGTGTGGCTGTCGGTGCCGATCATCATCCCGCCGGGGAACGCGTAGTTCTCGAGCACGACCTGGTGGATGATCCCCGACCCGGGGCCCCAGAAGCCGATGCCGTACTTGGCCGACACGCTCTTCAAGAAGTCGTACACCTCGGCGTTGGTGTCGATCGCCACGCCGAGGTCGATCTGTGCACCCACCTTGGCCTGGATGAGGTGATCGCAGTGCACGGTCGACGGCACTGCTGCCTCGTCGAGACCCGCCGTCATGAACTGCAGCAGCGCCATCTGCGCCGTGGCGTCCTGCATCGCCACGCGATCGGGATGGAAGTCGGCGTAGGACACACCTCGCTCGAGCTCTTGCGTGTCGGGATGAACGAGATGATTCACGAGGATCTTCTCGGTGAGGGTCAGCGGGCGACCAAGGCGCTCACGGGCGGTCGCAACGCGGTCGGGAAGGGCCTGGTAGACCTTGTCGACCAACTCGATCGGGGTGCTCGAACTCACTGCCATGTAGACAACTATAATACAAGTCTCGGGGACTCGCACACATTGTGAACACGCGCTCGAGCGCGACGTCGCCGCAGCTGCACCGCGACGCTGCGCATCATCAACACGACGGTCACACGATCGACGAGTGGCTGCATTCGGTGTTGCGCGTTCGCCGCGCGCCGACTGAGGAACGCAGTGACGACGAGGCGCCGAGGGCCGCGCGCCGGTTCGTGTTCGCCAGCCTGTTGCTGCTCAATGCCGCGCTCGTGTTCGACGCGGCATCGCTCGACGTTGCGTTGCCGTCGATCCTCGACGCGCTCGGCGGCGACATCGAGACGGTGCAGTGGGTGGCCAGCGCCCGCAGCCTCACGTTCGCCGTGTTCCTCCTTCCCGCCGGTCGACTCGGCGACATCGTCGGCTACCGGCGCACGTCGATCATCGGGGGAGTGGTGTTCGTGGCGGCCACGGTCGTCGCTGCCCTTGCGCCGAGTGCCATCGTGCTGATCGGCGCCCGCGCTGCGCAGGGCGCCGGCGCCGCGATCGTTGCGCCGAGCATCGTTGGACTCACCGCCCGGCTGTTCGGCGCCGGCCGTCGTGGCGGCGTGTTCGGTGCGATGATCGCAGTGCTGGCGATCGCCGGCGGACTCGCTCCGTTCTTCGGCGGCATTCTCACCGAGACCATCAGCTGGCGGGCGATCTTCGTCGCGACCGCAACGATCAGCACGCTCGGGCTGATCGGTCTGCTCCTTGCACCCCGGTCACTCGACCCGTCCACGCGTCGCCCGTATCGGCCCGACCTCGTCGGCGTGGTCTTGCTCGGCGCGGCTGTGCTCGCCACGCAGGTCGGGTTGATCGAAGGCGGGCGGATCGGCTGGTTCCCCTGGTCGATCCTGCTGCTCGCCGTCGGTATCGCCGTCGGCGCCGGTGCCGTGGTGCGCGAGCTCGACCAGCCCGACGGCCTCGTCGACCGTGAGCTGCTGTCGAATCGCACACTGCTCGCCTCGCTGTCCACCAAGGCGATCACCAGCTTCGGCTTCTACGGCATGTCGCTGTACGTCGTGCTCTTCCTCGAGGGCACGCTCGGGGTGACGCCGATCGAGGTTGGTCTGGTCATGCTGATTCCCGCCGTTGTTGCGGTGGTCGTGTCGCCGCTGATCGGGCGGGTATTGAACGACCGCAACGCGCGCTGGTTCCTGCTGGGCGGTCTCGTGTTGTGCTCGCTCGGGATCCTCGTGTTGGCGGTGCTCGAGGACACCTCGTCTCCCGGGTTGCACGTGATGCCAGGACTGCTGCTGAACGCGGTGGGCTATTGCATGGCTGCCGTGCCGGCCAAAGTGGCGCCGCTCAACAACTTGCCCGACCGACTGCACGGACGCGCCTCGGCACTGCTGAGCACGGCCTCCAAGTTGTGGGCCGGCTTCGGCGTCGCGGCGACCGCGGCGCTCTTCCACATCTACTCCGAGCCGAGTGCACAGGGGGCGATCGACGATGCCGGTCTCGGGTCATCGGTCAGCACCGACGACGTCGAGGAGTGTCTTGCGGTGGACGACGTCGAGGAGTGCGTGGACGAACTCGGCGACGCGTCGGCGGAGATCGATGCGTTGAGCGACGAGACGGTCGACGTGATCGCCGAAACGTTCCAGGCCACGATCAACAACACGTTC
Source organism: Ilumatobacteraceae bacterium (assembly GCA_965230015.1). Lineage (GTDB taxonomy): Bacteria > Actinomycetota > Acidimicrobiia > Acidimicrobiales > Ilumatobacteraceae > JABSQH01. Next base: position 14,294 of record CBDDKF010000012.1, read on the forward strand.
CTGACGATCGGTCTGGTCACGCTGGTGTCATCGGTCGGCGTCTACGCATTGGTCCGACCCAGCCCGTCCACGTCAAAGCAAGACAGGTAGCGTACAAGTCGTGGTGACCGGCACCGGACCGTCGATGCGTCGTATCCGCTACCAGGAGATTGCCGACGTGCTGCGCGCTCGGGTCGCCACTGCCACGCCTGGCTCGGTGCTGGCATCCGAAGCCGAGTTGTCGAGCGAGTTCGAGGCATCGCGAGTGACGGTCCGCAAGGCGCTCGATCTCCTGCGCGACGAGGGACGAATCGACTCGCGGCAAGGGTTCGGTTGGTTCGTCGCCACCGAACCGGTGCGTCAACGGCTCGAGCAGCTCGGCACGATCGAGTCCGAGGTCGAAGGGGTCGGCAAGCTGTCCGAGCGACGCATCGAGGAGTTTGCGTTCGTCGACGCGCCACCGCACGTGGCCGAGGTCTTGGGCGTGGCTCAGGTGTTGCGTGTCAAGCGGGTCAACCTCGCCGATGGTGAACCATTTGCCGTCGTCACGGTGTGGTGCCCCGCCGAGCTCGGCTCGACGTTGTCGCGACGTTCGGTCGAGCGGCGCCCGTTCTATGAGTTGCTCGACCTCGACCTCCGTGGGGCGACGCAGACCATCGCGGCCGACCTCGTCGACCCGGGCGACGCAGACCTGCTCGATGTACCCGCTGGTTCACCCGTGCTGCGGTGTGAGCGGGTCACTACCGACACGTCCGGTGATCCGGTGTTGCTGAGCGAGCACGTGTTTCCTGCGCACCGCACCGAGTTCGTCGTCGATCTCCCGCAGGCCGAGCCATCGATGACGCCGAGCGGTCTGCGCCTCGTCGAGTAGCGCGGCCGCCGCGTTGCCTACGCTCTTGCTGTGGGCATGTGGAACACGTTCTGGTCGGTCGCCAGCTTCGACCGGATCTCGCTCGACCCGACCACGCGGCGACTGAAGCGATGCGCATCGGTCGAGGACTATCGCCGGGAAGCGCGTCGTCGGTTGCCGCGTGGAGTGTTCGACTACATCGACGGCGGAGCGGAAGACGAACACACGCTGGCGCGCAACTCGACGGCGTACGCCGACTACGAGTTCGTGCCGCGGGTGCTGCGCGATATGAGCTCGATCGACACGGCGACGTCGCTGTTCGGCTCCGAGATCTCCATGCCATTGATTTGTGCGCCCACCGGATTCACCCGCATCGCCCAATCGCAGGGCGAACTCGCTGTCGCCAGAGCCGCCGAACGGGCGGGCATTCCATGGTCGTTGTCGACCATGGGAACGCGATCGATCGAAGACGTCGCCGCGGTGTCGAGCGGGCCGAAGTGGTTCCAGGTGTACACGTGGCGTGATCGCTCGATGGTCGCCGATCTGTTGCGCCGTGCCGCCGATGCCGGCTACCGGGCAGTATGGCTCACCGTCGACACCGCGGTGCTGGGACGCCGAGAGCGCGATGTTCGGCGGGGGATGACGTTGCCGCCGAAGTTGGGTCCGGGCACCTTGATCGATGGCGTGTTGCATCCAGCGTGGACCTGGGACTTCCTGCGCAACGAGCCGATCACCTTCGCCAACGTTGCCGGCTACGACACCGAGGACGGCTCGAGCGCCGTATCGCTTGCCGAGCACATGCACCGTCAGTTCGACGACGCCCTGTCGTGGGACGATGTCGACTGGTTGCGCAGCGTGTGGGACGGGCCGATCATTTTGAAGGGCATCCAATCGGTGGCCGATGCCAAACAGGCGGTGGCCTGCGGAGTCGACGGGATCGGCCTGTCGAACCACGGTGGTCGCCAGCTCGACTATGCCCCGGCTCCGATCGCCTTGGTCGAGCCGGTTCGCCAGGAGGTCGGCGACCAAGCGACGATCATCTGTGACGGTGGAGCGCGCCGGGGAAGCGACGTGGTCAAAGCGATCGCTCTGGGCGCCGACGCCGTCTCCATCGGCCGTCCGTACCTCTATGCGCTCGGCGCCGCAGGCGAGCGAGGCGTCGATCAACTCCTCGAGTTCTTCCGCGACGGGATCGAGCGGACGATGGCGTTGGCGGGCCGCACCTCGATCCGCGACATCGACCGCAGCTTGCTGCAGTAGCGGTTGTCGTTCAGTCGCCGAGCACGTCGTCGAGCAGCTCGTCGTCGGGCAGACGGTCGTTGACCGCGTCGACCACGTCGGTGGCGCTATCGATGGCATTGCCGACGCGTACGGGCTGCTCGAGACCGCCCGACGCCGGTGCGCCGACCCCCGGGTTCACCTCTTCGGGGCTGTCGATCGGGGGCGCCGGCACCTCGACCGGCTCGGCGGGCGGAGCCGTTGCGGGTTCGCCGGCATCTGCGGGTTCCGTCGCGGGCTGCGTCGGGGCTTCGATCGGTGGCGCAGCGGGCTGTTCGAGCGGCACGACGACTTGATCGTCGTTTGTGGCTGGGCTCTCGACGAGTGGCTCGTCGGCCGGCGTCTGCACCGTGGCCGGGCCGAGAATCGGTGGCGTCGATGGCGCCTCGTCCACACCGTTGGAGTCGACAGGTTCGGTGACCGCATCGCCGGGGATCGACGAGGTCGGTTCGGCGGGCGACGGCGACTCGTCGCCGCCGGCGATCCACTGGTCGTAGGCCAACGCCGCGCCTGCGGCCACGATCACGACCACGACGGCAATCCCCAGCACCGTGGTCCACTTGCGCGGCTGCGGGTCGGGTGGTGTTGTTGCGTCGAGGGTCGGGATCGGCGGTGCCGGTGGCGCGACCGCCCCCTCGGCGGTGACCGGTTCCGGTACGACGGGCGCCGACGTGGCCGAGTTCGTCGCAGCGAGCTCAGACGTCGGCGACGCCGGCGCGGGCGGTGTCGGCGCGGGGAGCGTGGGCGGCGGAAGACTCACACGTGGTCATCGGCATGCCCGCCCTCGATCTTGAGGGTCGGTCGTTACCACTGCTCCCAGTGGGTGACCTGGTCGAGCGGGAGGCGCTTTGCTGGGCGGAAGTTGGTGCCCTCGGTATAGGCGATCGGGAACAATCCGGCTTGGGTGTAGCGATCGTGGGGAATGCCGAGTAGCTCGGCCGCCTCGGCGTCGCCGCCGTTCATCAAGTGGATGGTGGTCCATGCCGAGCCGATGCCGCGCTCGCGTAGCGCCAACATGAAGCTCCACACAGCGGGGAGGATCGAGCCCCACGCCGATGCCGCCACCATGGAGTTGGCGCCGTCGAGTTGGCCCTCGATACACGGCACGAGCAGCCACGGGGCGCGGTGGAAGTTCTCCGCCAAGTAGGTGGCGGAGTCGACGACCAGATCAGCGCGTTCGGCGCGTGGGTCGTCGCTGGCGTACTCCGGCCGCGGCATCCCGCGATACAGATCGAAGTTGCGAGCGTAGATCTCCTGCAGCGCCTTCTTCTTGTCCGGATCCGACACGAACATGAACTGCCAGCCCTGGCGGTTCGATCCCGTCGGTGCCTGCAGGGCGATGTCGAGACACTCCTCGACGACGGCGCGCTCGACCGGCCGTTCGAAGTCGAGCCGCTTGCGGACCGAGCGGGTGGTCGTGAGGACGTCATCGGCGGAGAGATTGAGGCGCATCGCTTGAGCATGGCAGCCCGTTCGTGTGCGCTTCGAGCCAGGTGCGAGACTTGTTGCATGTCCGATCGAGTCATCGTGTCCATCAACGACGGCATCGCCGAGGTGCGCCTCAACCGGCCCGACAAGCGCAATGCGCTCGACGGCGCGATGTTCAGCGCCATCGCCGAAGCCGGCGAGCGCCTCAAGACCGAGCCGGGAGTGCGCGTCGTTGTGTTGTCGGGCGAGGGTGCGTCGTTCTGTGCCGGGCTCGACTTCTCGGGTTTTCAGGGCATGGTCGACGGCACCGGCGCCAGTGGCGGTACCGACGGCAATCCGGGATCGATGGAAGAGGGTCGCATCACGCATCTGGGCCAGCAGTGCTGCTGGGTCTGGCAGGAGGTCCCGGTCCCGGTGATCGCGGCCGCGCACGGCCACGCATTGGGCGGCGGCCTCCAGATCATCCTCGGCGCCGACATCCGCATTGCCCATCCCGATACCAAGCTGTCGGTGCGCGAGATCCACTGGGGCATCACCCCCGACATGACGGGGACCTTCGTACTCAATGGCCTCGTCCGGCCCGACGTGGCGAAGGAGCTGACGTTCACAGCGCGCGTGTTCGACGCCCGCGAGGGTCTCGAGCTCGGCCTCGTCACCCGCGTGAGCGACACGCCTCGCGACGACGCCCTGGCGCTCGCTGCAGAGATCGCCGGCCGCAACCCGGGCGCCGTGCGCAGCGCCAAGGAGTTGTTCAACCGGATGCAACACGCCGGAGCGGCTGAGCAGTTCGCCGCCGAACGCGCCTCGATCGGTAGTCATATCGGCACGCCCAATCAGGTCGAAGCGGTCATGGCGGGCATGGAGAAGCGCGAGCCGCGCTTCGCCGACGTCTGATCCGCACATGCCGCTCTCCACGGCCGGCGTGAAGCGTCAGGCCGCCCGACTCGTCGATCGCGTCATCGCGTCGGTGGTCGTGCGCGGCATGGACGCGTACTACGGGAAGATCTACTACACCAACCGGTGGCACCCGCACCACGCGTTGTTGCAGGACGCTCTCGACGACACGGTCGGCTACATCAAGTCGGACATGCGCGATGCACTGATTCGGCGCGACGCGCTCGACGTGCTGACCTACGCCGCGAAACAGGCGACGGTCGACGATGGTCTGGTGCTCGAGTTCGGTGTGCGCTCGGGGATGACGATCAACCACCTCGCCCGCCGGCTTCCTGGGGCAGTGGTGCATGGCTTCGACTCGTTCGAGGGGCTCCCTGAGGCGTGGGCCGGAGCGGACATCGACGCGGGCGCGTTCGGCGGTGAAGGGATACCGCAGGTCGCCAGCAACGTCGAGCTCCACGTCGGCTGGTTCGACGACATGCTGGCGCCGTTCCTCGCCGACCACCCGGGCACCGTGCGGCTGGTGCACATCGACTCCGATATCTACTCGTCGGCCAAGACGGTGCTCGACAATCTCGCTCCGCGTCTCGTACCTGGATCGGTGATCGTGTTCAACGAGTACTTCAACTACCCCAACTGGCGCGAGCACGAGTTCCGCGCTTGGCAGGAGCATTGCGCCACTCACGGCGTCAGCTACGAATACCTGTGCTGGGGCCTCTACGAGGTGGCGGTGCGCATCACGGGTAACTGAGCGTTACATGGTGTCTGACACCGTGTAACACCGTGCGCGTTACACGGTGTCAGACACCATGTAACGCCTAGCTTGCCGCCCAGAACTGGCGCAAACGCTCGACGAATCGGTCGGGATCGACCAGGTGCGGATAGTGGCCGGCGCCGTCCCACAGCTCGTACTCGGCGGGCGTGTAGCCGCGGAGCCAGTCGGCGTAACCCTCGCCGGGATCGATCCCGAACAGTCCGAGGTAGGGCACGTCGACATCTCGATACCCGCTCAGTACGGCATCGACCGTCGCCTCGACCGCCTCTTGGGGCTCTTCGAGCAGCAAGCCCCACACGCCGAGGAGCACCTCCTGGCGAGCGTTGCGCATCGCATTGACGCGCGCTTTCTCGGCGTCGGCGAGCTGTGTTCCGGCCATCTCCTCGAACATCGCGTCGACGGCCAGGCCGTAGTTGTCGGGGTCGCGCAGGATCGGCTCGGCGGCGACGACTTGCGCTTTGAACTCGCCGAGCTGCAGCGATTGGTCGATCGACGTCACCGAGGCGGGCTGCAACGCCGGTCCGGCAGCGCTGACCACCGCACCGCCGAGCGAGTGGCCAACCAGGTGAGGTCGCTCAAGCTCTGCCGCAGCGACAACGGCGGCGACGTCACCGACCATCGCCGCCAGGTCGTAGGCGTCGGCGGTGCCCGACTGGCCATGACCGCGCAGGTCGAGCGAGATCACCTCGTTCGTCGTCGCCAGGCGTTCGATCACCGGGTCCCACGATGCCGCCGACTCGGTGATCCCGTGGACCAATACCACCGGGTCGCCGGAGCCCTGGCGACTCCAGGCGATCGTGGTGCCGTCGGCTGCGGTGGTGGTCTGGTCGTGAGCCATGCCCGCAGCCTGTCAGATCGCGACGCCCCGTCGCAGCGGTGAGGGAGGCGGCCCACGGGGAGCCGGTTCGCTCACCACTGGGCACTCGCGCGGGTTCACGAGGGAACGATCTTTCTGTTCGTGGGTGGGTTGGCGTACAATCTGATTTCCGGCTTGGGCCAGTGCTGTCTCGAGCATCCCCGTTTCACCCCACCCCCGAGGATGTAACGATGCGAACGCCTCCAGGCCCGACAGGGCTGTACGACCCACGTCACGAGCACGACTCGTGTGGTGTGTCCTTCGTCGCCAACCTTCATGGTGAGCGCTCTCACGAGCTGGTGATCACCGGACTCACGGCACTCACCAACCTCGAGCACCGCGGCGCCACCGGTGCCGAGCCCGACACGGGCGACGGGGCAGGGATCCTGCTGCATGTGCCCGACCGGCTGTACCGCAGCGTGGTCGACTTCGAGCTACCGCCGGCAGGTGCCTACGCCACGGGCATCGCCTTCCTCCCGGTCGACGAGACCGCCCGCGAGAAGGCGATGGCGTCGATCGAGGACACGGTCGTCGAAGTTGGGCTGACCGTGCTCGGGTGGCGCGACGTGCCGGTGAACCCCGACTGCCTCGGGGCCACCGCACGCGCCGCCATGCCGGCCGTGCGCCAGCTGTTCGTGGCCGATCCGGAGGGGGCAACCGGCATCGATCTCGACCGCAAGGCGTTCGTCGCCCGCAAGCGCACGCGGCGCGAGCTGACGGGCGACGTCGAGACCTACTTCTCGTCGCTGTCGGCGCGCACCATCGTGTACAAGGGGATGCTGACCACGCCACAGCTGAGCGAGTTCTTCCCCGATCTCACCAACCCGCTCACCGAGTCCGCGCTGCTACTCGTGCACTCGCGGTTCTCGACCAACACCTTCCCGTCGTGGGAGCTGGCCCACCCGTACCGCTTCGTCGCCCACAACGGCGAGATCAACACGGTGCAGGGCAACCAGAACTGGATGCGGGCCCGCGAGGCGATGCTCGAGAGCAAGCGGCTGCCCGGCATCGAGCGGGCGTTCCCGATCTGCACGCCGGGCGCCTCCGATACCGCCCGCTTCGACGAGGTGCTCGAGCTCCTGCACCTCGGTGGCTATCCGCTGCACCACGCCGTGCTGATGATGATCCCAGAAGCCTGGGAGAACCACGCCACGATGTCGCGCGAGCAGCGCGACTTCTACCGCTTCCACGCAGCGATGATGGAGCCGTGGGACGGTCCCGCATCGGTGGCGTTCACCGACGGCGACGTGATCGGCGCGGTGCTCGACCGCAACGGTCTGCGTCCCAGCCGTTTCTGGGTGACCGACGACGACCTCGTGGTGATGGCCTCGGAGGTCGGCGTGATCGATGTCGACCCGTCGAAGGTCGTGGCCAAGGGGCGGCTGCAGCCCGGCAAGATCTTCCTCATCGACACCCGCGAAGGGCGGATCATCGACGACGAAGAGATCAAGGCCGAACTCGCCGCTCAGTATCCGTACGGCCGGTGGCTCGACGAGGGCATGGTCGACTTCAACGAGTTGCCCGAGCGCGAGCACATCGTGTTCAGCCACGACAGCGTGCTGCGCCGCCAGCAGATGTTCGGGTACACCCACGAAGAGCTGAAGATCCTGCTGGCGCCGATGGCGATGCGCGGCATGGAGGCCCTCGGCTCGATGGGCACCGACACGCCGATCGCGGTGCTCTCCGAGCGCCCCCGCCTGTTGTTCGACTACTTCACCCAGCTGTTCGCCCAGGTCACCAACCCGCCGCTCGACGCCATCCGCGAGGAAGTCGTCACGGCGGTGTCGTCCACGGTCGGCCCCGAGGCCAACCTGCTCGATCCGGGCCCCGAGAGCTGCCGCCAACTGTCGCTGCCCTACCCGATCATCGACAACGACGACTTGGCCAAGATCGTCCACGTCAACGACAACGGGGAGCATCCCGGCCTCCAGGCCAAGGTGATCGCCGGTCTGTACCGGGTGGCCGAGGGCGGCGACGGCCTGCGGCGGGCGCTCGACCGGATCTGCGAAGAAGCGTCAGCGGCGATCGAGGACGGCGCACGGATTCTCGTGTTGTCGGACCGCAACGCCGACACCGTCGACGCACCGATCCCGTCGCTGCTGCTCACCGCCGCAGTGCACCACCACTTGGTGCGCACCAAACAGCGCACCATGGCGGGGCTCGTGGTCGAGGCCGGCGACGCCCGCGAGGTGCACCACATGGCGCTGCTCATCGGCTACGGCGCCGGGGCGATCAATCCGTATCTCGCCTTCGAGACCATCGAAGACCTGATCGCCGAAGACATGCACGGGCTCGGTGAGCTCGCGCCGATCACCGGGATCAAGAACTACATCAAGGCCTGCGGCAAGGGTGTGCTCAAGGTGATGTCGAAGATGGGCGTGTCGACCGTGGCGTCGTACACGGGAGCCCAGATCTTCGAAGCGATCGGCCTTGGCGACGAGGTGGTCGACCGGTACTTCACCGGCACGGTGAGCCAGCTCGGGGGCATCGGTCTCGACGAGATCGCCGCCGAAGTGGCCGCACGACACAAGATGGCCAATCCCGAGCGCCCCGAGGACCGGGCGCACCGCAAGCTCGAACTCGGTGGCGAGTACCAGTGGCGGCGCGAGGGCGAGCTGCACCTGTTCAATCCCGAGACCGTGTTCAAGCTGCAGCACGCCAGCCGGGCCAAGCGCTACGACATCTTCAAGGAGTACTCGAACAAGGTCGACGACCAGTCGGCCGAGCTGATGACGTTGCGCGGGCTGTTCGAGTTCACCTCGGACCGCGCCGCCATCCCGATCGACGAGGTCGAGCCAGCCTCGGAGATCGTCGCTCGGTTCTCCACCGGTGCGATGAGCTACGGCTCGATCTCGGCCGAGGCGCACGAGACGCTGGCGGTGGCGATGAACCGTCTGGGCGGCAAGTCGAACACCGGCGAAGGCGGTGAGGACGCCGACCGGCTGTACGACCCGACGCGTCGTTCGTCGATCAAGCAGGTTGCGTCCGGACGCTTCGGCGTGACCGCGGAGTACCTGACCAACTCCGACGACATCCAGATCAAGATGGCCCAGGGCGCCAAGCCCGGCGAGGGCGGACAGCTGCCGGGTCACAAGGTGTATCCGTGGATCGCCAAGACCCGGTACTCCACACCTGGCGTCGGCCTGATCAGCCCGCCCCCACACCACGACATCTACTCGATCGAGGATCTCAAGCAGCTGATCCACGACTTGAAGAACGCCAATCCCGAGGCGCGCATCCACGTGAAGCTCGTCGCCGAGACCGGCGTGGGCACGGTGGCTGCTGGCGTGTCCAAGGCCAAGGCTGACGTCGTGCTGATCTCTGGTCACGATGGCGGCACAGGCGCCAGCCCGTTGACCTCGTTGAAGCACGCGGGCGGACCGTGGGAACTCGGCCTGGCCGAGACCCAGCAGACGCTCCTGCTCAACGGGTTGCGCGACCGCATCGTGGTGCAGACCGACGGCCAGATGAAGACTGGGCGCGATGTGGTGATCGCAGCGCTGCTCGGCGCCGAGGAGTACGGCTTCGCCACGGCGCCACTCGTCGTGTCGGGCTGCATCATGATGCGCGTCTGCCACCTCGACACGTGTCCGGTGGGCATCGCCACCCAGAACCCCGAGCTGCGCGAGCGCTACTCGGGAGAGCCCGAGTTCGTCGAGAACTTCTTCACCTTCATCGCCGAGGAAGTGCGCGAGTTGATGGCCGAACTCGGCTTCCGCACGATGGACGAGATGATCGGGCACGTCGAGTGTCTCGACACCCGCCGGGCGGTCGACCACTGGAAGGCCGACGGCCTCGACATCGGCCCGATCCTCGAGACCCCGCAAAACCCGTACGGGCAGACGATGTACCAGAGCGTCGGCCAAGACCACGGTCTTGACGAGGCGCTCGACCAGGAACTCATCGCCCGGAGTGGGCCGGCGATCGACGACGGCCATCGCGTCGAGATCGAGCTGCCGATCCGCAACGTGAACCGGACCGTCGGCACGATTCTCGGCCACGAGGTGACCAAGAAGTGGAAGGGCGAGGGTCTGCCCGACGCCACGATCGACATCACATTCGAAGGATCGGCCGGCCAGAGCTTTGGGGCGTTCGTCCCGGCCGGGATCCAGATGCGGCTGATCGGCGATGCCAACGACTACGTCGGCAAGGGTCTGTCGGGTGGCCGCTTGATCGTGCATCCGCATCCCGATGCGCCGTTCGTGGCCGAAGAGCAGATCGTTGCCGGCAACGTGATCGCCTACGGGGCCACCGGTGGCGAGATCTTCCTGCGGGGCATCGTGGGCGAACGCTTCTGCGTACGCAACTCTGGCGCGTTGGCTGTGTCGGAAGGCGTGGGCGACCACGGCTGTGAGTACATGACCGGTGGCCGCGTGGTGATTCTCGGCGACACCGGACGCAACTTTGGTGCCGGCATGTCGGGCGGTATCGCCTACGTGTACGACCCGGACTCGACGTTCTCGGCCAAGGTGAACTACGAGATGGTCGAGCTCGAGGAGTTGAGCGATGCCGATCGGGACTTCCTCCGGTCGACCATCGAGCGACACCGGGACTACACCGGCTCGGCACCCGCGACGCGCATTCTGGCGCAGTGGGACGACACCGTGCGCGACTTCCGCAAGGTGATGCCCACCGACTACCGCCGAGTGCTGACCGTGATCGAGGAGTCGGAGGCCGCCGGCCTCGACGAAGAGACCACCGTCGAAAAGATCATGGAAGCAGCGAGGGCCTGATGGGCAAGACAACGGGATTTCTGGAGTGGGATCGGGAGCTGCCGTCGCGGCGGCCGGTGCCGGTGCGGTTGCGCGACTGGAAAGAGGTCTACGAGGACTTCGACGCCACTGCGCTCAATCAACAGGCGGGTCGGTGCATGGACTGTGGCATCCCGTTCTGCAACAACGGGTGTCCGCTGGGCAATCTGATTCCCGATTGGAACGACCTCGTCTACCGCGAGCACTGGCACGACGCCATCGAGCGGTTGCACGCCACGAACAACTTTCCCGAGTTCACGGGCCGGCTGTGCCCAGCGCCGTGCGAGTCGGCATGCGTGCTCGGGATCAACCAAGATCCCGTCGCGATCAAGCAGATCGAGGTCGAGATCATCGACCGGGCGTGGGACGAGGGCTGGGTCACCCCACAAGTGCCATCGGTGCGCACGGGCAAGCGCGTGGCGGTGATCGGGTCGGGACCGGCCGGGTTGGCGGCCGCCCAGCAACTGACCCGCGCCGGGCATGAAGTGGTGGTGCTCGAACGGGCCGACCGCATCGGTGGTCTGCTGCGCTACGGCATCCCCGAGTTCAAGATGGAGAAGCGGCACATCGACCGGCGCCTCGAACAGATGGAGGCCGAGGGCACCGAGTTCCGCGTCAACGCCGGCGTCGGCGAGACCGTCGACATCGAGGTGTTGCGCGCGTCCCACGATGCGATCGTGCTGGCGTGTGGCGCCACCCAGTGGCGCGACCTGCCGATCACCGGGCGCGAACTCGACGGGATCCATCAGGCGATGGAGTACCTGCCGCACGCCAACCGCGTGCAGCTCGGCGACATCGACAAATCGCCGATCGACGTCAATGGCAGCCACGTCGTGATCATCGGTGGCGGTGACACCGGTGCCGACTGCTTGGGCACTGCACATCGCCAGGGTGCGGCCTCGGTGACGCAGCTGGAGATCATGCCGCGGCCGCCGGAAGACCGTGCGCCGGGCAACCCGTGGCCGCAGTACGACTTCGTGTACCGGGTGTCGTCGGCGCACGAAGAGGGCGGCGAGCGGGTGTACTCGGTGAACACCGAGGCGTTCCTCGACGACGGCAACGGCCGAGTGCGCGCCCTGCACATCCACGAGGTCGAGCGTGTCGACGGCCGTTTCGAAAAGGTCGAGGGCACCGACCGGGAGTTGCCGGCCGACTACGTGTTCTTGGCGATGGGGTTCGTCGGACCCGAGCGCGGCTCGTGGCTCGACCAGCTCGAGCTCGACTACGACGAGCGGGGCAATGTCGCTCGCGACCAGCACTACATGACCAACCAGCGCGGCATCTTCGTCGCCGGCGACATGGGCCGCGGCCAGAGTCTGATCGTGTGGGCCATTGCCGAAGGCCGTGCCGCCGCAGCGGGCGTCGATGCGTACCTGATGGGCGAGAGCCGCCTACCGACGCCCGTCGCCCCAACCGACCGCCCCCTGATGTAGCTCCTGCACTGCTCCCGCTATCGCGGAAAGACCGGGGATTCCAGGTGCGACGCGCCGGAATCCGCGAACAGTTCGGTTGTGACGGGGCTGACACCGCGGAGCGTGGTGGCGGCTCTAGGCTCGAATGCCATGCATTTCACGACGACGCGCGCAGCTGGAGCCTTTGGCCTCCCGCTCGCACTCGGCGCGCTCGTGCTGGCGTCGTGTGGGGGCAGCGAAGCCGGCGGGGCGAGCGCCTCCACGATCAATCTGAGCGACGCATCGACCGAGTTCGTCGTTCGGCCACCGGTGACCACTGTGCCCGCCGAAGGTGCCGCCGAGGGCGGCATCGTCACCGGATCGCAGGACTACACGGTCCAAGCGGGCGACTACCCGCTCAAGGTGGCCAACGACTTCGGCATCACCGTCGACGATCTCGTGGCCTTCAACGAGTGGGGTAGCGTCAACGAGTTTCCCTTCCCCGGCACGGTGATCCGCATTCCGCCAGGCGCCAACGCGCCAACTGCGGCAAGCGCGACCGATGAAACTGCCGCCGACGGCACCGATGCTGCGACGGCCGGCGACGACACCGACGCGGCTGGTGGCGACGAGACCGCCGAGCCGGTCGAGACGATCCCCGACGCGGGCGACAACTGCGGCGAGGGCACGTACACGATCGCCGCCGGCGACATCCCGATCCGCGTTGCCGAGAACTTCGACGTCACAGTCGATGCGCTGAACGCGGCGAACGCCAACACCGATGGATACGGGGCGTTCTTTGCCGGCCTGGAGATCGTCATCCCGGCCAAAGCCGACTGCTGACCCCGGTTCTGTTCGCGAAATCCGACGCCTGGCGCCGGATTTCCCCGGTTTTTCGGTGAGGCGGTCAGCCGCCGCCGTAGACGAAGTTCATCTCTTTGACGGCTTCCATCGTGGCGCTGCTGGCGAACGAGTACCGATGGCCGGGGAACAGGATCGTGTCGTCGGGCACCTTGGCCAGTCGGGCCAGGCTCTCGGACATCTTCGCCGGATCAGAGCCCGGCAGATCGGTGCGCCCACAGCCTTCGAGAAACAGGGTGTCGCCGGCGACGAGGCGGCCATCGACCAGGAAACACTGACTTCCCGGCGTGTGGCCAGGGGTGTGCATCATCGTGATCTCGAGATCGCCCACCACGAGCACGTCGCCCGAGTCGTGACCCACGAGGTGGTCGCCGTCGACCTCGGTCGACTTCTGGATCCACTCGACCTCGTCGCGATTGCAATGGATGGGCACATCGACGCGTTCGAGCAGCTTGTCGATCCCTTCGATCGTGTGGCCCATCATCGAACCGCCGACGTGGTCGGGGTGATAGTGGGTGGCCAACACGCCCGTGAGGGTCATGCCGTCAGCAGCGAGCAGGTCGACGAGTTCGTCGACGGCGTAGGCCGGGTCGACGAGGACGCACGAGCCCGTCCGCCGGTCGCCGATGGCGTACACGAAGTTGACCATCTGGCCGGCGAGCGGATCGCTGCCGGCGAAGTCGCGACCGCTGAGCAACTGTCGGAAGTAGAGGGGCGAGTCGGTCATCGGCCTACGCTCCCTGCCATGACCTCGGGCAGAACGGGATCCAACGCGCACCCCGACTCGATCGTTCGATACGGCGTGGTCGGGACGGGGATGATGGGGGTCGAGCACATCGAGAACATCCTGGCACTCGACGATGCCACCGTCACGGCCGTAGCCGATCCGTTCGCGGGCTCGCAGGACGCGGCCCGGCGCGCGGTGGAGGGTTCGGCGACCTCCGAGCTCGTGGTGACCGACACCGTCGAGGAGCTCGTCGCTGCCGACGTGTGCGACGCCGTGGTGATCGCCAGTCCCAACTTCACCCATCGCGACACGCTGTTGACGGTGCTCGACTCGTCGTTGCACGTGATGGTCGAAAAGCCGTTGTGCACGACGATCGCCGACTGCCGCACCGTGGTAGACGCGGCGCGCAACGGCCCAGAGGAGCGGATCGTGTGGATGGGGCTGGAGTACGCCTACATGCCTCCTACCACCCGTCTGTTGGAAGAGGTCCGCAAGGGCACCGCGGGCAACGTGAAGATGGTCGCCGTCCGCGAGCATCGCTACCCGTTCCTGGACAAGCCCGGTCACTGGAATCGCTTCAACCGCTACACCGGCGGCACGCTCGTGGAGAAGTGCTGTCACTTCTTCTACCTGATGAACCTGGCAACCGGCGCACGACCGGTGCGCGTGATGGCGTCTGGCGCACAAGATGTCAATCACCTCGACGAGCGCTACGACGGGGAGCGTCCCGACATCCTCGACAACGCCTACGTCATCGTCGACTACGACAACGGAGCCCGGGCGATGCTCGACCTGTGCATGTTCGCCGAGGCGAGCCGCAACGAGCAGGAAGTGGTCGTCGTCGGCGACACGGGCAAGCTCGAGGCGTTCATCCCCGAAAACGTGATTCGTATCGGTCGCCGTGCCGACGGGTTGCACAACGTGAGCGAGGAGCGGGTCGAGAATCCCGACATCCGCCACGCCGGTCTGCACTTCGGGTCGAGCTACCTCGAACACGTCGCGTTCCGCCGGGCGATTGCTGGCGAGGGACCGATCGAAGTGAACCTGCTCGACGGTTTGTGGTCGGTGGCGATCGGCGTCGCGGGGCACCGCTCGATCGAGGAACGGCGGCCGGTCGAACTCGCCGAGTATGCGGAGCTCGATGGGCTCGAGCTGCCGCGATGAGGTCGGCCGCATGACCCAACTCCGTCAACTCGAAGCGGGACAACAGATCGTCGTCGGCGGCGACCAGGTGCTGACCGTCGACGACGCGCTCGCCGCCGCGTTCGCTCCCGGTGATGCGTTGATCGCCGTTGCCGAGACGCGCCGACTTCTCCATGTGCCTGCCGAGCAGCGGGCGATCGTCGATCGAGCGGTGTCGGATGCGGTCGCCGGGTTCTCGGGCCTGGCGAGGTGCAACGACGACCAGATCACCGAGTTCTTCGACCGATTCGCGCGTCGTCTCGGTGACGCCGACAGCTTCGCCTCGATCGCCAAGGCGAACGCGGTCGATGTCGATGCCGCGGCGGCACGTGGGCGATCGACGACCCGCCTGGTGCTCGACGACACGATGCGCGACGCCATGATCGCCGGGCTCGAAGGTTGGCGCGACGCCGACCTGGGGCGCGACGACGCGCTCGCCCGTCACGAGCACGATGGCTGGCTGGTGGAAGCACGCCGTGCCCCGCTCGGTGTGGTCGGCTTCGTCTTCGAGGGTCGTCCGAATGTGTTCGCTGACGCCTGCGGCGTCGTGCGCACCGGCAACAGCGTGGTCTTTCGCATCGGCTCCGACGCCCTCGGCACCGCGCAGGCGATCGTCGAGCATGCGCTGACCCCGGCACTCGTCGATGCGGGGCTGCCGATCGGCACCGTCAGCCTGGTCGCGTCGCCGGAGCGATCGGCGGGCCATGCGCTGTTCGCCGATCGTCGACTCTCGCTCGCCGTGGCCCGCGGCTCGGGCCCTGCTGTCGCCGAGCTGGGTGCGGTGGCTGCGCAGTCGGGTATCCCCGTCAGCCTGCACGGCACCGGGGGAGCGTGGATCATCGCCGGCGAGCGTGCCGATGCGTCCCGTCTGCGAGCCGCCGCGTGGGCGTCGCTCGACCGCAAGGTGTGCAACACCCTCAACGTGTGTGCCATCCCCGCCGCTCGGGCCGCCGAGCTGGTGCCGGTCGTGCTCGACGCGCTCGATCAGGCCGCCGCCGACCGAGGGACCTCGCCGCGCCTGCACGTGGTGGAGGGCTCCGCAGCAGCGGTGCCCGCCGAGTGGTTCGACGACGTGGTCGAGGTCACCCGGGCCGATGGCGTTCATCGCGAGCCGCGGGCGTCGACCCTGCCGCCCGCCGGGCTGGCGACGGAGTGGGAGTGGGAAGCCTCGCCCGAGATCACGCTCGTGGTCACCGAATCGGTCGATCACGCCGTGGCCCTATGCAACGAGTACAGCCCGCACTTCGTGGTGTCGATCGTCAGCGACGACGCAGCCGAGCGCGACGCGGTGTACGCAGCCGCCGACGCGCCCTTCGTTGGCGACGCCTTCACCCGATGGGTCGATGGGCAGTACGCCCTCGACACGCCCGAACTCGGGTTGTCGAATTGGGAGCGCGGACGCATGCTCGGTCGCGGCCCGATCCTGTCCGGCGACAGCGTGTACACCGTGCGCTACCGGGCGACGATCGATCGACCCGACCTGCATCGCTGACCGACCGCGACGTCAACGTCGCCAGCCCGGCTGCCACACTCGACTGCGTGAGTCGATGGCGGATGGCGCTGGTGGTGTCGGCCTTGATGGCCGCCGCCGCATGTTCGGTGGCCGGCAACGTCGACACCGAATCGGTCGACGCGCCACCCGTCGACACCGTGTCGACCGTGCCCGACGTCGCGCCCAGCTCCGTGCCCGACGTCGATGTGTCGTCGACGGCGCCGCCCACCGCCGCGACCGAGGCACCAGGCGCTGCGCCGGGATCGGCCACCACGGGCGAGCTTCGCCCTGCCGACACCGGTCTCGACGACCCCTTGTTTCCCGAACTGGGTTCGCCCGACATCGACGTGATCTCGTACGACATCGAACTCGACGCCACCGACGCGTTGGGCGACGGCCTGCTGAATGCACTCGTGACCGTGACCGCAGACGTCCCGGTCGACGTGCGCGAGTTCGCGCTGGATGCGCTTGACCTCGACATCGAGACCGTGACCGACGCCGCCTCGGGAGCGGCGCTCGACTTCTCCCACGACGGCACCGAGCTGGTGATCGAGCTGCCCGCAGATCGGAGTGAACGCGCCTCGGTCGCGATCGAGTACGACGTCACCCCGAACGCGGCGACGCGGCCGGCGGCGAGCCTCTCGTCGGGGTGGTTTCCGGTCGACGAGGCGACGTTCGTGCTCAACGAACCCGATGGCGCACGGTCGTGGATGCCAGCCAACGACCACCCCTCCGACAAGGCGACATGGTCGTTCGCCATCACCGCGCCGGCCGATTCGATCGCCGCAGCGAATGGCGAGTTGGTGTCGGTCGACGAGGAAAGCAACACCTGGCGCTGGACGCTCGACGAACCAATGTCCACCTACCTCGTCCAGCTGGTGATCGGCGACTACGAGATCGTCGACGGCGGTACGTACGAGACGAGCGATGGACGGTCGATCCCGCTCACGCATGTGGTGCCCGCGGGCGATGCCGCGCGGTACGCCGACGAGTTCGCCCATCTCCCAGGTCAGCTCGCGCAATTGGAGGAGTGGTTCGGTCCGTACCCGCTCGACCACTACGGGCTGGCGATCGTGGCAATGATCCCCAACGCGGCGATGGAGACCCAGGGACGGTCGATGTTCCACATCGGCAACTTCGAGTCGCCGGGGCTCGGCTATCTCGAGGAGTTGCTCACCTCGCACGAATTGGCCCACCAGTGGTTCGGCAACGCCGTCGGGCCGGCGACGTGGGACGAGATCTGGCTGAACGAGGGATTCGCCACGTACGCCCAATGGCTGTGGCTCGACCACATCGGCGAACTCGACCTCGACCAAACCGCCGAAGGTGCGCTGGCCCAGCGGCAATCCGGCACCGTGGCCACCGGTACGCCAGGAACCGACGAGCTGTTCGGCTTCGAGGTGTACGACGGTGGCGGTGTGGTGGTGCACGCGCTGCGCCGGTTCCTCGGCGACGAAGCCTTCTTCGAGCTGCTGCAGCGGTGGATCGCCGACAACGTCGGAACCGCCCAGGCGACCGAGGCGCTGATCGAGCTGACGATCGACATCATCGACGAGTTCGGAGCAGCAGCCGTCGATCCCGGATCCGACCCGGCTACGGTCGAGCGCAACGTGCGCGCACTGTTCGACTCCTGGCTGTACACGGCCCCTCCGCCGGCCGTGTTCCCGTCGTGATGGCACTGTCATGATGGCACTCGCATGACGGCGCTCCCGCCGCCGCTCCCGCAGCATGCGGCAGTCCGCAGCGCGCCGATCGCGACCGCTCCGCCGCAGCAGCGACAGCCGCCAGCCGAGGCGCCGGTGTCGCCGCCGCAACCACAGTTCGCGCCACCTCCAGCTCCGCATGCCACATTGCCGATTCCGGTGGCGATCGGTGCGATCGTCGTACTCACGGCGTCGCTGATCGTCTCGAAGCTGCTGCTCGACGCGCTCGTCGGGTTCGAATGGCCGGTGGCGGTGTATGTGGCACTGCTGACCGGTGTGGGCTATGGCCCGTCGATGGCCTGGTGCCTGTACGCCAGCAAACGCTGGGGGAGCGGCAGCTTGGCCCGCGACTCGGGGCTCACGCCGCGATGGTCCGACCTCGGGTGGGCTCCCGTGATCTGGTTGGCGACGTTGGGCGTGCAGGCAGCCGTGATCGGGATCATCTTGGCGGCCGACATCCCGATCTCGAGCAACACCGACGGTGTCACGGAGCTCCAAGCCGACCGCACGTACGTGGTGGCCATCGTGATCGCCGCGGTGATCGCCGCACCGCTGGTGGAGGAAATCGTGTTTCGCGGCGTGGTGATGCGCGCCTTGTTGTCGAGACTGGCGGTGGCGCCGACCATCGCCATCCAGGGGTTGCTCTTCGGTGCCGCCCACGTCGACCCGGTTCGCGGGGTGGGCAACATCGGTCTGGTCATCGTGCTCACCGCCGTTGGCTGCTCGTTCGGCGCAGCTGCCTACTGGCTGCGGCGGATCGGTCCGACGATCCTGGCCCACGCGATCTACAACGGTGTGGTGCTCACCGTGATCCTCACGGGCCTCGCCGACCAGCTCGACGGCTGACCCGACTGGATCAGTCGGCCGGCTCGAAGAGATCGCGATTGTCGATCAGCCGCACCTCGCCGACGGTGACTGCGGTGGCGATGCGCACCATGCCGGGCGCCCGTCGTTCGTCGAGGTTGGTCAGCGGCTGCAGGGTGGAGGGATCGAAGATCTCGGTGTACTCGGGCGTCACGGCAGCGGCTGCGTCGTACACCGCTGCCGCGGCAGCCAGCGCGTCGGTGATCGTCCCCCGGCGAGCGGTCTCGATCGCTGCGTCGAGGGCACGCGGCACTGCCGCTGCTGCGTGTCGCTCGGCAGGGGAGAGGCGACGGTTGCGGCTCGACAGTGCCAGCCCATCTGGCTCGCGCACCGTCGCCAAGCCGACGATGTCGACGCCGAGGTCGAGGTCGGTCACCAAGCGCCGCACGACCGCCAACTGTTGGTAGTCCTTCTCACCGAACACCGCCACGTCGGGCGCGACGATGCTGAACAGCTTGGTCAGCACGGTGACCACGCCGTCGAAATGGCCTGGCCGATGGGCGCCCTCCATACGTTCGGCGAGCGAGCCGGCGACCACCGTGGTCTCGAAGCCGTCCGGGTACATCGATGCGCCGGTCGGGGCGAACACGGCGTCGACACCCAGTCGTGTGCATTCGTCGATGTCGGCGTCGATCGGCCGCGGGTAGGCGTCGAAGTCGTCGGACTGGTTGAACTGCAGCGGATTGACGAAGATCGAGACGACGACGCGCTCGCACAACTGCCGGGCTCGCTCGACGAGTGCGAAGTGACCTTCGTGGAGCGCGCCCATCGTGGGGACGAAGCCGATCGTCGTGTCGGCGCGCCGCGTGCGGTCGCTCCAGCGCCGTTGGTCGGCGGGCTCGGCAAAGACGGACATCGCTGTCATGGGCAGCACTGCACCATCGCGTCTGGGCGCGGGTCTCGACTAGTGAAACGAGTGGTCGTCGTCGGGCCAGGTGCCCGATCGCACCTCGGACACGTACCCAGCCGTGGCGGCGATCGCCCGCGTCCGTAGGTCGGCGTACTGCTTGGTGAACTTCAGCCGGATGTCGGAGAGCCCGAGCACGTCGTGCAGCACCAACACCTGGCCGTCGGTGTCGGGACCGGCACCGATCCCAATCGTGGGAATCGACACCTTGGCCGTCATCTCGCCAGCCAAATCGCGTGGCACACCCTCGATCACGACCGAACAGGCGCCAGCCTGTTCCACGGCGAACACGTCTTCGAGCAGCCGGTCGCGACCGCCGGCCTCCATGCCGTCGGTGCGTCCCTGCACCTTGTGCCCGCCCATGCGATGGTAACTCTGCGGGGTCAGTCCGATGTGGCCCACCACCGGGATGTCGACGCTGGTGATGGCCTCGATCGTTTCGGCCATGTGCAGCCCGCCTTCGAGCTTGACCGCACCGGCACCTTCCTTCATCAGCCGGACTGCGCTCTCCACACCCTGTTGCACCGACACCTGGTACGAACCGAACGGCAGGTCGCCGACGATCATCGCCTTGGGTTGGGCACGGGCCACCATCCGCACGTGGTACGCCATCTCGTCGAGGTCGACGGGGATCGTGTTGACCTCACCCTGCACGACCATGCCGAGCGAGTCGCCGACGAGGATCATGTCGACGCCGGCGAGATCGACGAGGCGCGCGAAGGTGGCGTCGTACGCGGTGATCATCGAGATCCGCTGACCGGCGCGCTTCATCTCTGCCAGCGCAGGAACGGTGACCTGCGGACGGTCGGTGGATTTCCCCACGAGTGCAACCTAGCCGCCCTCGCCGGGGCCACCCAACGTGTCTCGACGTGACGAACGACGCACCGCCCAGTCGGCGCCGTCGAGGCCGCTACGTCGACGTCATCGGCTCGACACCGTTGGCCCGCGCGACCGATGGGCAGAGGTCGGCGTAGGCCGGGGCACCCAACGTGGACGCACTGAGGATCGCATGAGTGCAGGCCAGGGCGAACACGTCGGCCGCGGCCGCAAACAATGCGTTCAACGAACCCGGGTGGGTCGCCGGCACCTCGAAGCGGGTCGCGTCGGCCGTGATGTGCTGTTCGCCGGTCGCCATGGCGAAGATCGTGTCGCCATCGAACAGCGAGTGCGACGGTCGGACGGCTCGGGCGAGGCCGTTGTGGGCTACCGAGGCGAGCTTTCCGGTCTCGGCTTTGGTGAGGGCCGCATCGGTGGCGACGACGCCGATCGTGGTGTTCAGGCGGCTGCCCCTGGCTGCGTCCTGGGGCGTCTCGAGGGCGGCGCGCAGCGCTCGACGTTCGACGCCGGTCGGACGGGCTCGCGCTGGCGCCTCCCACAGCCGGCCCGAGGATGGGTCGACCACGCTTCCGTGGGCGTTGACCACGGCGACCGCACCCACCGCCAGTCGCCCGCCCGTCGGCGTGTCGACCACCGCCGACGCGGTGCCCGCTCCGCCCTGGAGCACTGCCGCACGCGCCCCGGTCCCGGCGCCGACCGATCCCCACCGTTGCCGGCGGCCGGTGGCAGCCTGCGTAGCCCGGGCCCCGAATTCGGGGTCGGGACGATTGGTGAACACGCCGCCTCGACCCAGGTCGAAGATCACCGCAGTGGGCACCACGGGTACGACGCCGCCGTTCACGGGCACTCCGAGACCGCGCTCCTCGAGCACCCGCATCACTCCGTCGGCCGCGGCCAGACCGTACGCACTGCCGCCGGTGAGACAGACCGCGTGGATCGTGTCGACCAGGTTGTGCGGTGCCAAGGCATCGGTCTCGCGGGTGCCGGGCCCGCCACCGCGGACGTCGACACCCGGCGTTGCGCCGTCGGGGGCGAACACGACGGTGGCCCCGGATTCCCACCCGCGTCCGCGTCGCTGGTGATGTCCGACCTGAATTCCGGGCACGTCGAGAATCGAGCCGAAGGGGATCGCAGCGTGGCGCACGGATCGGATCGTAGGTCGACCGTCTCGTAGTGACGGTTCCGGTGAGGGCTAGCGTCGTCGCCCATGCTCGAACGTGCCCCGCTGCCCGACACTCGGCGACAGCGGGCGATCACGGCCGTCAAACGGGCGGGGAGCGAGGCGGTCCACGCAGGTTGGGAGTTGCTCACCGAGCTCGGTGCGATCGGACCACACTCTCGACGGGGCCGACGTTTCGGGGCGATGGGGGCCGAGAGCGTGCTGTGTTTCCCGGTGAATGCGCTGTACAACGAGCGTTACATCCACATCGGCGAGCGAACGGTGTTCGGACCCAACATCACCTTGTCGGCCGGCATGATTCCCGGGCAGTCGATGGTCACCGACCCAGTGGTGCGCGTGGGTGATCGGTGCCTGATCGGCAAGGGGTCGAGCATCGTCGGCCATCTCGAGATCGTGATCGGCGACGACGTGTGGACGGGACACCACGTGTACATCACCGATCAGAACCACGGGTACGAGGACCTGACGCGCCCGATCTCACGGCAACTGATGCCCGAGCGCCCGGTGTCGATCGGCGACGGCAGCTGGCTGGGACACGGCACCGTGGTGCTTCCCGGAGCGCGCATCGGGCGTCATGTCGCCATCGGTGCCAACAGCGTGGTTACCGGCGACATCCCCGACTTCACGGTTGCCGCTGGGGCGCCGGCACGGGTGATCCGCGAGCTGACGTCACCGCCGACGTGACCGGTTCTGCCTTCGGCAGAATCCACGAACCTCGCGGGTGTGCGTCGCCATGCTCCGCACATGGACATCGCAACGTCGACGGGTTTGACCGACCGTCTCCTCGAACAACGGATCATCTTGGTGGGCGAGGAGGTGAGTGACGATCTCGCCAATCGTGTCGTCGCCCAACTCCTCGTTCTGTCAAACGACGACCCCGCCTCCGACATCAGCCTGTACATCAACTCGCCAGGCGGCTCCGTGCTCGCCGGTTTGGGGATCTACGACGTGATGCAACTCGTGCCCAACGATGTGGCCACGGTTGCGGTGGGGATGGCCGCCAGCATGGGTCAGATCTTGTTGTGTGGGGGTGCGTCGGGGAAACGCTTCGCCTTGGCCAACGCCCAGGTGTTGATGCACGAGGGCAGTGCCGGTCTGGGAGGTTCGGCGGCCGATGTCGAGATTCAGGCGGCACATCTGGAGTCCACGCTCGAGCGGATGCGCATGATCATCGCTCGCCACACGGGAGCCTCGCCCGACCAGGTCGCCCGTGACGTCGGGCGCGACCGCTGGTTCGACGCCCCGGCGGCGCGCGACTACGGGTTCGTCGATCACGTCGTGACCTCGCTCAGCGAGATCCGGCCCGAGCGCCGACCGCGCACGATCGGTGTGGCCGCAGAGGTCGCCGTTGACACGACGCGTGAGGTGGCATCGTGAGCAGCTACACCATTCCCACGGTCATCGAGTCGACTGCCCGCGGCGAGCGCGTGTCCGACATCTACAGCAGGTTGCTCGGCGATCGCATCGTGTTCGTCGGCACGCCGATCGACGACGGCGTCGCCAACGTCGTGGTGGCCCAGCTCCTGCACCTCGCCGCACAGCAGCCGAGTCAGGACATCCACCTGTACATCAACTCGCCTGGCGGCTCGTCGACTGCGGCCCTGGCGATCTACGACACGATGCAGTTCGTGGCGCCCGACGTGGCCACGTTGTGCGTCGGTCAGGTGGCCTCGTCGGCTGCGATTTTGCTCGCTGCCGGCGCGCCGGGAAAGCGTGCCGTGTTGGAACACGCACGGGTGTTGTTGCACCAGCCGTACAGCGACGTCACTCGCGGATCGCTCAGCGACCTGGCGCTGGAAGCCAAGGAGCTCACCCGCGTGCGGGTGGAGGCCGAGGCGTTGCTCGCCCGGCACAGCGGCCACAGTCCCGAGGAAGTGCGCAACGACACGGATCGAGCGTTGGTGCTGACCGGTGCTGAGGTGGTCGACTACGGGTTGGCCGACCAGGTGGCCGCGCCCTCAGGCCGCGAGCAACTGAGCGCGGACGTCGCGCTGCGACCCGACACGTAGTCGATCGGCCGTGCGCTCGAGGAGCAGTGGAACCGGCAGCTCGAGCGCGTCGGCGATCGCCGTGAGCACCTCCGACGACGGATCCTTCACGCCGCGCTCGACCTCGCTGAGATAGGGCAGCGACACCGCCGCGTCGTCGGCGACGTCGGCCAACGTGCGCCCCTGACGGGTGCGCTCCGCGCGCAGCTCGTCGCCGATCGCGGCACGCAGTGTGGGGTCGGTGTCGGGGCGCTCCGACGGCCGGTCGACCATCGGGAACAGCGGCACCACGGTGTTGTCGCCGTCGTGAGCGTGGTCGTGCGTGTCGTCGCGGTCGTGAAGGTCGGCGGGCTGGTCGATGGAGCTCACAATACGCCACCACGCGGTGGGCGGCAGCTGCGCATCTCGTTGTCGGTGGCGAACGTCTCGATTCGTTCGGTAATCGGCACGCCGCGCACCGCCGTTTCGGTGAATGGCACGTTCTCGCCGGCCCGCAAACGCTCGGCGTAGGCGTAGCGGTCGTCGAGCAACTGGCGATAGTCGGCGATCCAGTCGGGAACGATGGCCTGCCCCTTCTCGTCGGCCGGCGGTACCGCCATCACGTCGTCGAGCATCTGTGACAACAGATCGGTCGACGTGACCACGAGGTCGGCGCGCACGTCGAGGTCGGCGGACTCCTGGCGGTCGAGGGCGGTGAGCTGGGGCCGTACCTCGGCGCAGATCGCCTCGCCGCGCGCCGCCCACTCGCGGTCGTCGACCTTGTTGACCGACTCCTTGGAGGCGAAGAACAGCGCCCAGACCCAGAAGATCGCCAGGCCGATCAAGGACGTGATCACGGTGATGCGGCCGACCTGCGACCAGAACGAACGTGGCTCGTCGAGCTCCAGGCGATCGTCGACCGCAGTCACGACGGCGACGCTAGTGGCCGTTCAGCCGAAACCGGCCGCGTTGCCGGGCGATCCTCACCGCGCAGGAACCGACCGGCACGGCGGCTGACGCGGCCGCCGAGAACGAGTCCGTCGCGCGACGCGCCACCCTGGTAGAACCAGCGGCGGTGTCTGCGGTTGTCGACGATCCGGTGACGCCGGTCGCCGCCGACGGCGCCCGGATGGAACGACTGCGGCGAAACGCGCGCTTCTTGTGGTCGATCACGATGATCCACCCGAAGCTGTTCGTGGTGGCGATTGCGGGCGCTGCGGTGTTCGCCACCGCCACCATCGTGTCGAGCGTGGTCCTCGGCTGGGTGATCGACAACGTGATCGAGCCGCGGTTCGACGAGGGGGATGTTGCCACCGGCACGGTGTTCGCCGGCTTGGCCCTGATCTTCGGGGTGGGCCTCGTGCGCGCCGTGGCCATCGTGGTGCGTCGCGGGTTTGCGTCGATGATGCAGTGGCGAGTGGCGCAGACGCTCACCGGGCGCGTCGTCGATCAGCTGATCCACCAGCCGGTCACGTGGCATGCGCGGCGAGCCGACGGCGATCTCGTCGCCCGAGCGGGCGTGGACACCGAGGCCACGGTGAGCGTGTTGGCGCCGATTCCGTTCGCCACCGGAACGGTACTCATGGTGGTCGGATCGACGATCTGGCTGTTCGTGCTCGACATCCCCGTGGGCATCGTGGCCGCGATCGTGTTCCCCCTGCTGGTGGGGACGAACGTGGTGTACGAGCGGGCGGTGTCGCACCACTTCGCCCGCGCGCAGGGCCAGCTCGGCGACTTCTCGGCGGGTGTGCACGAGAGCTTCGAAGGCGTGCAGGTGGTCAAGTCGTATGGCGCCGAAGAGCGTGAGACGCAGCGTCTGTCACACCTTGCCAGCGCAGTGCGCGATTCACGGATCACCGCCATCAACATCCGCAGCTGGTTCGAAGCGTTTCTCGATGCCTTCCCGTCGATGGCCAACATCGCCCTCGTCGTGCTGGGCGCATGGCGCGTGCAATCCGGCGATCTCACCGTGGGCGAGATCTCCAGCGTGATCTTCCTGTTCCAGTTGCTCGTGTTCCCCCTCCGCCTCATCGGCTACACGCTGTCGGAACTGCCGCGTTCGATCGCCGCCTGGCGGCGCATCGACGAAGTGGTGTCCGAACCGCGCGAGCCGGATCCCGCCGACCGCATCGAGGAGGCGGCCGACGGTGTCGGGGTGGAGCTCGACGGGGTCACCTTCCGCCACACCGAGGGCAGTCCGCCGACGATCAACGAGGTGGTGATGACATTGCCCGAGGGCACGGTCACCGCCGTCGTCGGCCCGACCGGCTCGGGCAAGAGCACGATCGCCCAACTCGTGGTCGGCCTCCTCGGACCGTCGGAAGGAGTGGTCCGACGCGCGTCGGGGGCAGCCACGATCGTGTTTCAGGAGGCCTTCCTGCTCGCGGGGACGATTCGCGACAACGTGGAGTTCGGAGCCAACTACAGCGACGACGAGATCTGGGATGCCCTCTCACTGGCCGTCGCAGACGAGTTCGTGCGTACGTTGCCCCATGGCCTCGACACGATCGTCGGCGAACGCGGTGTCACGTTGAGCGGAGGCCAGCGCCAGCGTGTGGCGCTGGCCAGGGCGATGATCCGTGAACCTGCACTGCTGGTGCTCGACGACACCACCTCGGCGCTCGACCCAGCGACCGAGGCGACGGTGCTGGCCAATCTGCGCGGTCGCCTCACCGCCGCATCGGTCGTGCTGATCGCCACTCGACCGTCGACCATCGCGCTCGCCAACGATGTCGTGTTCGTCGACCGCGGCGTGGTCGCCGCGCATGGCGCACACGCCACCTTGATGCGCGACGTGCCGCGCTATCGCGAGTTGGTCGAGGCCTTCGAGGCCGATCGCCACGGAGCAGGGCAATGAGCACCATCGATCCCACGCTGGCCGCCCGCGCCGGGACGATCGCCCCCAGCCAACCCGACTCGGCCGTGCGCACGATCGGGCGCGGGCTGGAGCAGGCACCGATCCTGCGGCAAGGGCTCGGGGTGACGTGGCTGCTCGCCGCGGTCGGGGCAGCGGGTCGCGTGGTGGTGCCGATCCTCATCCAGCAGGCCATCGACCGGGGGATCGGCGACGACGAGGTGCGCCTGGACCTGATCGTGCAGATGGCATTGATCGGGGCTGTCGCAGTGGTCATCTCCGGCGTCTCGTTCCGCTGGGCGGCAAAGCGCCTCGGCGAACGCAGCGAACGGGCGTTGTACGACCTGCGCGTGCGGCTGATCCGCCACATCCACCAGCTCAGCCTGGCCGATCACAACGAAGAACGCCGCGGCGGGCTCGTCGCCAGGGTGACCAGCGACATCGAGACCCTCGCGCAATTCTTCAGCTGGGGCGGCTTGGCCTGGCTGCTCGAGGGCACCTTGATGCTGGTCGTCGCTGCCGTGATGCTCGCCTACAACTGGCAACTCGCGCTGGTGGCGTTTGCCATCGGTGTTCCGCTCGTGTTCGTGTTGCGCTCTGTGCAACGTCGTCTCGTGCGGGCCTACGACACGGCGCGGGCGCGCAACGGCGAGATGATCGGTGCGATCGCCGAGGTGGTGTCGGGCGCGCCGACCATTCGGGCCTATGGCTCGGGCGACGCCATCGAGCGCGATGTCGACCACGTGGTCGCCGACAAGGCCGATGCGCAGATCAGGGCAACGATCATCGGCGCCTTCCTGTTTCCGTCGGGTGAGGTGTTCGCTGCGCTGACCGTGTCGGCGGTGATCGGCGTGGGGGTGTGGCAAGGTCCCGCGAGCGGGCTCACCGCAGGCGCGCTCATCGGATTCGTGTTCCTCACCTATCGATTCCTGGAGCCGATCGCGGCGTTCACCGAGGTGCTCGACCAGACGCAAACCGCCGTTGCCGGGCTCCGTCGCGTGCTGACGGTGCTCGATCTCCCCATCGGCCCACCGCCAGCGCCCGAGCCGGTGCCGCTGCCGGATGGAACGTTGGCGATCGAAGTGCGCGACGTGACCTTTGCCTACCCGGCGCGGGCCGACACCCCGGGCAACGCGATGTCGGAACCCGCGCTGAGCTCGATCGAGCTGACGATCCCCGCTGGTCAACAGGTCGCACTGGTCGGCGCCACCGGGTCTGGCAAGACGACGCTCGGGCGTCTGTTGGCCAGGTTCTCGGATCCGACGTTCGGCGAGATTCTGATCGGCGGGGTGCCGCTCACGATGGTGGCTCGCGAAGAGCTGCGAACGCGCTTGGTGGTGGTGTCGCAGGAACCGTTCTTGTTCGACGATTCGATCGCCGCCAACATCGGCTTCGCCGATCCGACCGCCGATCGGCGGCGGATCGAGACGGTGGTCGACGACCTCGGTGTGCGCGACTGGGTCGACGCGATGCCCGACGGCCTCGACAGCCGTGTCGGCGAGCGCGGCGACCAGCTGTCGGCCGGCGAGCGCCAGTTGGTGGCGCTGTTGCGTGCCGGCCTCGCCGATCCCGACATCTTGATTCTCGACGAAGCGACGTCGTCGGTCGACGCCTTGACCGAGGTACGTATCGCCCGCGCCCTCGAGCGACTGGCCGGTGGTCGGACGACGATCGCCATCGCCCACCGACTGTCGACTGCGGCTCGGGCCGATCGCGTGGTTGTGCTGGAACACGGTCGTCTCGTGGAAGATGGCCACCACGATCGGTTGATCGAACACGACGGCGCGTATCGCCGGTTGTACGACGCGTGGGTGTCGGCAACCGCGGTTACCCGCGACCCGCACCGCTGACGTCGTCGGGTGTGCTCGGCGGGTCGAACAAGGCGAGCTCGTCGGTATCGGGGCGCTGAATTCGATCGCTCCACAACGCAACCAGACCAGCGTCGATACGCGGCGCGTCCGGAGGAAGGGCGCGATTGCGGGCTTCGACACGCGCTGTCAACACATCGATCGGCGCGTCGAGGAAGTGCAACTCGACGGGGACCTGGTTGACCCGCGCCCACGCCCGTCGCAGGTCGCGTTCCCAGCGTTGCCACAGTCCGCACTCGTCGACCACCGTGACGCCGCGCAGCGCGAGTGTGCGGGTGAGTTCCCACTGCAGTCGTTCGACCGCCACGCGGGCATTCTTGTCGTACAAGTCGAAGCCTAGATCGACCAGCCACTCGTCGGGGCACATGCGCACGGCACCCGCCTCCTCGAACCGTTTGGCGAGGGTGGTCTTGCCGGCGCCGGCCAGCCCGCAGAGCAAGATCAGACGTCCTTCGGCCACGGCGCGACCCTAGAGCGGGTACGGCACCGAGTGGGGCTACAGGCCGATGCCGAAGGGCAGCGGCCCGTCGACCGATTCGATCCGGCAATCGACTCGATCGACGCCGACCATGGTGTCGACCTCGAACGACGCCTGTGCACCTGGCGCGACGTCGTCGACGTCGACACGTGGTGACCGCTGCACATTGTCGGTACCGGCGCGTACGAAGGCGATCTCGATCGAGTACGAGCCGCTGCGGTCGCCAAGATTGGTCAGCGTGGCCCGCGCGGTGGCGGTGGTCCCTGTGAGGGTGCACTCGGTGATGGTCGCCTCGTGTGGCTGGGGATTGCGGAACGCATCGAGTTCCTCGTAGACGAGCACCGAGAGCACCACGCCGAGTACGGCGAGGAGCAACGCGCCGAGCGCGATCGACAGGCCTGCGATGGCGGTGCTGCGGCCGCCGTCGCGCCCCGATCGGCGGAGCCCGACGATGGAAAGGGCCAGCGCCACCACGGCCGCCACGACCCCGAGCACCACGATGAACGGCAACCATGTCAGCGAGGCGGCCACGATGGCGACGATCATCCCTGCGGTGGCGGGCCGATTCCGGCCCGGTGTCGTACCGGTCGGGTTTCCGCTCGAGCCGGGCCGGGTGATGCCTGCCGGGTCGACCATCCGGCGGCCGTCGTCGGCGACGTCGGCCGTCCAGTCGCGCCCGTTGAAGTAGCGCACCTCGAACCGCCCCGTGGGGTCGGGAAACCAGCCCGCTGCCGGCTGGGGTGCCTCGTTCACGGGCGACGACGCTACCGAGCACGGCGCGTCGGGCCCTACCGTCGCCGAGGTGCGCACCCCGGTGCGCCCGAGTCGTTGCCGCTCTGCGATCATCTGCACATGGAGACCACGCCGTCGGCCGACGAGGTTGCGCTGTTCTCGTTCAACATCTTCACGCAGCTGTCGGGCGCAGTGACGGCGGGAATGATCCATCTCGGTGACCGGCTCGGGCTGTACCGGGCGCTCGCAGATGCACCGCACCCGTTCACCTCGGGCGAGCTCGCCACCGCCACCGGGCTCGACGAACGATGGGTGCGCGAGTGGTTGCATAATCAGGCGGCCGCGCGCGTCGTCGATGTCGACACGGCGGGTGACGACGACCGGTTCGCGTTGACCCCCGCTGCGGTCGCCGTACTGGCCGACCCCGACCATCCGAGCTTCGGGATGGGCATGTTCCACCGGTTGCCCGAGACGATGACCGCACTCAACGCCATGCCCGAGTCGTTCCGCAGCGGCCTCGGTCACGACTACGACAGTCACGGCGAAGGTGGCGCTGTCGGTATCGAGCGGAGCTTCGAACCGTGGAATCGGGCCCACCTGATTCCCACCGTGCTCCCCGCGCTCGACGGCGTGGTCGGTCGTCTTCATGAGGGCATCGACGTGGCCGACGTGGGGTGTGGCGCCGGGGGAGCGGTGCTGATGATGGCCCGGGCCTTTCCCGAGAGCCGGTTCGTCGGCTACGACATCTCCCAGCACGCCCTCGAGCGGGCCGAGCAGCGTCGCCGCGAGCAGGGCTTGGCCAACGCCCGTTTCGTCGACCCCCGTGTCGAGCCGTTGCCGACCGACGGGTCGGTCGACTTCGTCACCACCATCGACTGCATCCACGACATGGCGCACCCGCAGCAGGCGATCGACGCCATCGGTCGGGCCCTCGGTCAAGACGGCAGCTGGCTGCTCGTCGACATCAAGGCGCGCGACGGGTTGGCGGCAAATCTCGAGAAGAACCCGATGGCCGCACTGATGTACGGCATCTCGGTGCTGTCGTGCATGTCGTCGGCGCTGTCCGAACCCGACGGGGCAGGCCTGGGCACGCTCGGCCTCCACGAATCGCTCGCGCAGGAGATGGCGGCATCTGCGGGTTTCTCCCGCTTTCGCCGGCTCGATATCGACCACGCCGTCAACGCGTTCTACGAGATCCGCCTCTAACCGAAGAACCGGGGAAATCCGGCGCCACGCGCCGGATTTGGCGAACAGAACCGGTGCTCAGCGCTCGGCGAGCAGTGCGGCGACCAAACTGGCGGCCGAACCGAGGTCGATCGCCGTCGGGTCGCCGGTGAAGTCGTGTTCGGTGCGGAGGTCGTAGAAGGCGCGTAGCTCGGTCGACTCGATGACCTCGTCGATGCGCGAGTGACGGACCGATTCCTGTGCGGCGACATCGGTGCTCAACGCGTCGAGCGCAGACGGCTCGACGTCGACGAACCCGACCGACAGCACTTCTCGTGAATCGGTGAGCGACAGCGCATTGAACACCCGTGCCGGTACACCGAAGCCGCGGTCGGCCTCCCACGCGGCGATGAAGTCGTCGAAGGTGGCGCCGTCGCGCAGCCGTCGGCGGAACAGGGCGATGATCATGAGCCGAACGTAGCCAGCAGCGGAGCGGGTGTGCTCAGGACGCGGGGTCGAAGATCCCGGTGAGGCCGGTGGGGTCGTGGCGACCGATCGCCAGCTGCTCGAGGATGCCCGAGCCCTGGTGCTCGCCGAGGGCGCCCGACGTGGTGGCGGTGACGATCGATTGGATGTGGATGTAGGTCGGGTCGAGGTTGGTGCTCGATGCCCCCGGTACCGGCACCGACCACCGCTCGCCGCCGACGTCGAGTTCGCCTCGCCACACACCGTGGCCCCATTCGGGGTGCAGATAGCCGAGGCCGGCCATGTAGAAGTCGAAGTGCCGCTCGAGGCGCACGGTGCTCATGTCGCCAGGGCCGGTTCCGTCCCACGGCACCAGGTCGATCTCGAACGAGCGAAACCGGCGCGTCCCCGGCTCCCACTCGATGCGGTAGTCGACGCTGCGCATCACTTCCGGTTCGGCCGTGGCGTCAGGTGTGCTGACGGGCGCGATGAAGCCGGTGTGATGCCAGCGGTGCCCGTCGAAGAGTTCGTTCACATCGAAGTGCGTCGAGAACGTCTCGAAGTTGATCGGCGCCCACAGCCAGAAGAACTGAGGGTCGGCGATCGGCGCGCCCGTCGGAGCACGTTCGCCGACAGTGCGGATGCCCCACGAACGGTCGCGCACGCCGAGCGTTTCGCCGGGTTCGAGGTCGGTGAGCTCGCCGTCGACCTCGATCCAGCCTTCCCATCCGCCGAACTGGGTGAGCCGCGTGGAGTCCATCACGGTGCGGTTGCCAACGCGGTGCTCGAAGTGTGGTTCTTCGATCGGCGGCGAGCGGCGCACGAAGGTGAGGTCGGCGCGCACCCCTTGATCGGGTGCGTCGACGTGGACGCGCAACGCGTGCAACGGCTCGAGCACTTCGACCTGGATCGGCCCGACCGTGTTGGCGTCGGCGCGATCAGCGGGGGCGCGGCGCGAGGCGTGCACGCTGATCTGCTCGCGTCCGTGATCGTCGTCGCCGTCGCCGCTGCGCACGATGACCGAGAACGACGCGTCGGCGACGTGGCGGTTGGGATACAGCCCCATGGCGGTGCCGAACACCAGTCGTCGGTCGGCCGTCGCTCCGTGAAAGAAGTACCGGTCGTAGTGGTTGAGGTCGGTCGACGCGGTCCGCGCCACCGGGAACGGCGTCTGGTGGAGCGGATAGTCGTCGAACGAACTGAGCACCGCGACGACGCTAGCCATATCCTGAGCGGGGTATGGAGCGAGGCGCGCGACGGTTCACCATGAGCGTCAAGTGGTTCCGACGGTGGACGATGTTGACCATCGCCGGCGTGTGCTTCTTGACGATCGCTGGCGGGGTCGTACGGCTGACCGGGAGTGGCCTGGGCTGCGACGACTGGCCGGCGTGCAACAACGAGCGGTTCATCGACGTATCGAGCGGACACACCGCGATCGAGCAGATCAATCGGCTGTTCAGCGGCTTGATCGCCGTCCCGATGCTGTTGATGGTGATCGGTGCCTTCAGATTGCGCGAGTTCCGTGCCGGGGTGCGCGGGCCGTCGATCGGCGTCCTCCTGTCGATTCTGGCCAACGGCGTTGTCGGCGGGCTCGCAGTGCTCGGCGACCTCCATCCGGTGCTCGTGCAGTCGCACTTCGTGTTGGCGATGGTCGCCTTGGCCTTCGGCCTGGTCGCCTACCGCCGTGCCGGCCATGCGCCGGAGGCGCAGGTCGGGCCGGTTCCCTCGCGGATGCGTGCCGCCTTTGCCGCGATCGGCCTGATGACCGCCGTGTCGGTGGTCACCGGCACCGTGGTCACCGGCACCGGGCCGCACGCA
Source organism: Ilumatobacteraceae bacterium (assembly GCA_965230015.1). GTDB lineage: Bacteria > Actinomycetota > Acidimicrobiia > Acidimicrobiales > Ilumatobacteraceae > JABSQH01. The sequence continues at coordinate 47,595 of CBDDKF010000012.1, forward strand.
GGCGACGAGGACGCCCGACGGTTCGGGTTCGACATCTCGCAAGTGGCCGAAATCCACAGCGTGTCGGTGCTGGTCACCGCGGCAATCGCGCTGGTGCTGATCATCGTGCTGCAACGCCGCGAGCCGGCGCTGGCCACACGGTTCGGTTCGTCGCTCGGCACCTGGATGTTCCTCGTGGTGTTGCAGGGCGGTATCGGCTACGTGCAGTACTTCTCGGGGGTCCCGGAGACCCTGGTCGCGGCACACATCGCGGGCGCAACTGCGGTATGGGTGGCGACGGTGTTGTTGGTGCTCGACGGCCTCGGCGATGGTGTCCGGTCGACGCGGCCTGCGCCGGTCGAGCGCAGCGTGCAGATGACGCCGCTTCGCGACCACGTCGCCTAGGCTTTCCGGACCCGCAACGCCCGTTGCGGCACGCCCACCACCGTGGTGGGCGCATCTCCAAGGGGGAGACACAACCTATGAACCGAATTCCGAAGGTGATCGCAGCCTTGTCTGCGTTCGCAATCGTCGCCGCAGCCTGCGGTGACGATGACGACTCCAGTGACACCACTGCCGAGGCGAGCACCGAGACCACTGCGGAGGCGAGCACCGACACCACCGAGGCCAGCCCCGAGACCACCGAGGCGAGCCCGGAGACCACCGAAAGTGGCGGCGGTGGCGGGGGCGACGCGTCGTTCATCATCGGCACCGTGCTGCCCGAGTCGGGCGCGCTGGCCTTCCTCGGCCCACCGCAGATCGAGGGTGTGCAACTGGCCGCCGACGATCTCGCCGCAGCGGGCGCCGACGTTGCCGTGCTCACCGGCGATAGCGGCACCGATGGCGCCGTGGCCCAAGAGACCGTTGCTCGTTTGCTGGGTGAGGGCGCCAACGCCATCGTCGGCGCTGCCGCGTCGGGCGTGTCGCAGGACATCATCCAGACGTTGTTCGACGGCTCGATTCCGCAGTGCTCGGCCTCGAACACCTCCCCGGCGTTCACCGGCCAGGACAATGCGAGCTTCTACTTCCGTACCGTCCCACCGGACGAGGCGGTGTCGCCGATCATCGCCGACGTGGTGGCCTCGGCTGGGCACACCAACGTGGCCATCGTGGCCCGCGCCGACGACTACGGGACGGCACTCGCCGACCTGGTCGCCGCCGAGCTCGACGGTTTGGGCACGGAGAACGCAATCATCACCTACGACCCCGAGAACGTGTCGACCGACGCAGTTGTCGGTGACGTTGGCGCTCAGGGCGCCGATGCGGTGGTGCTGATCTCATTCGACGAAGGCATCCCGATCATCCAGGCCGCGCTCGAGGCTGGTGTGTCTGCCGACGCCATGTACGGCGCCGACGGCATCTTCTCGAACACGCTGAACGAGTCGGTCGACGCCGAGAACCCCAACGTCATCGATGGATTCACCGTGATCGGTGCCTCGGGTGACGCGGACTTCAACGCCCGCCTGACCGAGATCACCGACGGCAACCTGATCTACGGCGGTCAGGCCTACGACTGTGTGATCACGATGGCGCTGGCGTTTGCCCAGGCCGGTTCCACCGACGGTGACGCGCTGATCGCCGCGGCGGTCGACGTGACCAACGACGACGGTGGCGACACGATGTGCACGACCTACGAGGACTGCATCGCCGCCCTCGATGCCGGTGAGGGCATCAACTACGACGGCGTCGCCGGTCCGATCGACCTCGACGAGAACGGCGACCCGACGTTTGGTCGTTACGCCATCGCCGAGTTCCAAGACGGCGTGCTCACCGCAGTCGACAGCCAGGACATCGACCTGAACTTCTGATCGATCACCTGATCGACCAGTACAGCTGAACGACCAGCGGCCCGGCGGAGCGATCCGCCGGGCCGCTGCGCGTCGTGGCGGCGGTCATCGGGACGTCGGCGTTAGTGCTGTCGAGCGAGGGTGCCGAGATACAGCTCGATCACCTTCGGGTCGGTGAGCATTTCGTGGCCGGTGCCCGTATAGGCGTTCTGGCCCTGATCGAGCACGTACGCCCGATCGGAGATCTCCAGACAGCGGCGGGCGTTCTGCTCCACCATGATCACGCACACGCCGTTGTCGTTGATGGTCTTGACCTGCTGGAACACCTCGGTTTGCAGCGCCGGGGAGAGCCCTGCCGACGGTTCGTCGAGGAGCAATACCGACGGGTCCATCATGAGTGCCCGGGCCATCGCCACCATCTGGCGCTCGCCGCCTGACAGCGAACCCGCCCGTTGCTGGGCGCGGTTGCCAACCAGCGGAAACAGGTCGGTGACGCGGGCGAATCCGTCGTCGAAATCCCCTGGGCGCTGATAGCAGCCCATCTCGAGGTTCTCTTTCACCGTGAGTCGGGGAAACACGTTGTCGGACTGTGGGACGTAGCCGATGCCGCGCCCGACGAGTTGGTCGGCACGCATCCCGAGGATCGATTCGTCTCGGTGGGTGAGCGTGCCGCTGCGGATCGGGACGAGGCCGAACATCGCCTTGAGGAGGGTCGACTTGCCGGCACCGTTCGGACCGATGATGCCGATCAACTCATGCGACTCGGCGGTCAACGACGCGCCGTTCAAGATGTTCACGCCAGGCAGGTATCCGGCGACGATGTCGGTGGCCTCGATCATGGTCATGACGATGCTCCCGTCGTGGGTGCGCCCAGGTACGCGTCGATCACGTCCTGATTGCTGAGAATCGCTGCAGGCGGGCCTTCGGCGATCACCGATCCTTCGGCGAGCACCACCACCCAGTCGCTGATCCCCATCACCACATCCATGTCGTGTTCGATGAAGATCACCGAGCGACCCTCGTCGCGTAGGTCGGTGATGTGGCCGAGTAGCGACTGGCGCAGTGCCGGGTTGACGCCGGCCATCGGCTCGTCGAGCATCAGCAGCTCCGGGTCGGCCATCAGTGCCCTGGCCATTTCGAGGAGCCGGCGCTGACCGCCCGACATGGTGCCGGCGTACTCGTCGCGCATGTGGGCCAGGTTGAACCGTTCGAGCAGATCGTCGGCGCGAGCCTCGATCTCGCGCTCGTAGTGGTGCCACGACGGCGGCCACAGCGCCGCGAAGAAGCCCTCGCCACGCTGATGTCGAGCGCCGAGCTTCATGTTCTCGATGACCGAGAGCCGCGTGAGTGCTTTGGTCAGTTGGAACGTGCGCACCATGCCCTGTTCAGCGACCTTGTGGGCGCGCACATGAGCCAGCTCGGTACCGTCGAACTCCCACTGGCCCGAGTCGGGTCGGTCGAACCCGGTGAGCAGGTTGAACAGCGTGGTCTTGCCGGCGCCGTTGGGGCCGATCAGACCGGTGATGATGCCCCGTTGGAACTCGAGGTGGTCGACGTCGACGGCCTGCAGACCGCCGAACGACCGAGCGACATCGTCGACGACGAGGATCGGGTCGGGTTTGGCGACGCCACGCGTCGCCGCCACGTCGGCCAATGCGCCCCCAGCGGTCTTGGCAGCCAAGTCGGGGGTCGACTCGGACGGCCTGTCGGCCGGTTCGTCGGCGGGCGTGTCGGCATCAGTCGGCATCGAGGACCACCTCCTCGCGATTGCCAAAGATGCCCTGCGGGCGGAACACCATCAACAGAATCAGCATCAACCCCATGCAGGCCACCGAGATCACGCCTTCTTGACCGTCGAGGAAGTTGGTCAGCCAGTCGGGCGGCCAGGACTGGGCCGACAGCTCGCGGATGAAGCTCTCGATGCCGACGCGCATGAACCAGAACAGCATCGCACCGACCACCGGGCCGATCGGCGTCGCCGCACCGCCCAAGATCAGCGCGGTATAGGCAAAGAAGGTGGTCTCAGCGCGGAAGCCTTCGGGTACGGCGCCACCGGTGTTGAGCACGTCGACCACGCCGGCCAGGCCGCCGATCACGCCGCCGATCACCAGCGACTGCATCTTGTAGCTGAACACGTTCTTGCCCAGGCTGCGCGCGGCGTCTTCGTCTTCGCGGATCGACTTGAGCACCCGTCCGAACGGCGCCCGCACGAGCATGGCGACGAGGAACGTGCACAGCGCAACCAGGATCCAGGCCACGGTGAGCAGCCAGAGGTCTTGGTTGCTGAAGTTGAAGTTGCGGAAGCTGATCTCCCACGACGCGGGGTACGGGTTGACGTCGCGGAACGAGCCGGAGACGCCTTGCAGCCCGAACGGTCCGCCGGTGATGTCGGTTGCGGCGCGCGAACGAATCAAGAAGCGAATGATCTCTGCCGCGGCGATGGTGGTGATGGCGAAGTAGTCGGCGCGTAATCGCAGGGTGGGGATGCCGAGGAGCACGGCGAACACGCCGGCGCAGAACAACCCGAACGGGATGGCCAACCACAAACTGCCACCCCATGTGGTCACGAAGATGGCCGTGCCGTAGGCCCCGACCATCATGAAACCGACCTGGCCGAAGTTGGTCAGCCCGGTGTAGCCGAAGTGCACGTTGAGGCCGATCGCCAAGAGCGCAAAGATCGCCGCGTTGGGGCCGACCGAGGCACGCAGCCCGTCGAGGAGGATGGTGATCAGGTCCATCAGCCGACGCGCTCCTTCGATCCGAGGATCCCTTGCGGGCGGACCAACAACACGAGAATCAGCACGAGCAGCGCCCAGAGGAACTTCAGTTCGGGTTCGACCCACACGGTGCTGATCTCGGTGACCAGCCCGATCACCACACCGCCGACCATTGCGCCGTAGGCGGTGCCCAGGCCGCCGAGGACCACCGCGGCGAACATCAGCAGCAGGAGGCGGAAGCCCATGTCGAACTTGACGACCTCGGAGAGTCCGAAGAACACGCCGCCGAGCGCCGCCAATCCGGCACCGCTCATCCAGACCCACAGAATCACTCGATTGACCGCGATGCCCGACGACGCGGCGAGATCGGCGTTGTCTGACACGGCGCGCATCCCTTTGCCGAGCCTGGTCAGCTGCAGCACAGCGCCCACGCCAACGAGGGCGATCGTCGACACGACGATGATCGTCAGGTCGCGCGGCGTGATCGAGATCGGGCCGATTTCCCACGGCGTTTGAATCTGGTACTGGCGATAGGTGAGGTTGCCTTCGCCGATCCACAGCTGGAACAGCTGGCGCCCGACCAACGACATGCCGATCGTGACCACGACGAACTGGAACGAACCCAGCTTGCGTCGGCGCAGCGGCGCCATGATCCCTTTCTCCACCCCGGCGCCGAGCAGCGAGCCGCCGAGTACGGCGAGCGCGGCCGCCAGAACCAGCCCCGCCTCGATCGACTGGGTGTTCAACCACCACGCGAGCGCGGCACCGAACGTAACCAACTCGCCGTGCGCGAAGTTGATCAGCCCGGTGGTGCCGTAGATCAGCGACAGGCCAATGGAGCACATGGCGATGATCAGGCCGAGCTTGATGCCGTTGACCGCGGCCTGCGCCACTTGGTCGAACGTCGAGGTACCCCCGGTGTCCTGGCCGCCGAGCGCGAAGTTGATCACGCGCACCTGCCCGGGTCGACTGATCGAGCTCTCGCGTACGGTGTCTTCTTCGTCGAGCGCAACGCCTTCAGGCAACGTGGCGATGTCGATCTCGACGAGATAGGTGCCGCGTCGATCCGGCACCTCGATCACCCACAGACCGTCGGCATCGGAGATCGTCTCGCCAGCGAAGGGTTCGTCGCCGGTCGAGTCGGCCTCGTCGACGACTTCGGTCACCACGATGCGCACATCGGCGACCGGACCGGATGCGTCCTCGAGCGCTCCCTCGAATCGCGGGGGCTCGTCGGACTGCGCCGATGCTGGCGCCGACATGAGCCCGAGCGCCAGGACGATGAGTCCCAGCGTGACCAGGGTGCGGCGCATGGGTCGGCGATCGTAGCGGGGTGCCGCGGTGCCAGAAGAACATCGGAGTGCACCGGCGCCGGAGCCGCGCTAGTCGAAGCTGATCAAGAGGGCGGTGCGGTCGTCGTCGTCGGCCGATTCGCCAAGTGTTTCGAGCTCGGCTCGGAGTTGCTCGAACAGGTCGTCGATCATCGTTGCGGAGTGGCGTTCGACGACCTCGGCGAAGTGTCGAGAGAGCCCTTCGATCCCAAGCTGCCCATGATGCGACGGCACCTCGAACAGGCCGTCTGTCACGAGCAGGAGGTGATCGCCCGGTGAGAGCACGGTGGTACCACGGTGGTAGCCGTCGCCGGCCACCAACGGCAGTCCGAGCAGTACGCCCGGGCGGCCCGGCAAGACAGTTACTTCGCCATGACGGGCCAACAAGGGATAGGGATGCCCTGCCGAGCTGTAGGTCAGCGCCCGCGTGGTCGAGTCGTAGAGCGCAACGAACAGCGTCAGCGCCTGCTGCGGAGGTGCGTTGTCGCGCATGTAGCCGTCGAGCCGCAGCAGGAGCTCGTCGGTGCGCCGCGACGTTTGCGCAAGTTCGCGGATCTGGGCGCGAGCGATGGCCATGGTCAACGACGCTTGCGCGCCGTGACCCATCACGTCGCCGATGGCGAACATCCACCGGCCCTCGTCGACGCGCAACACCTCGTACAGGTCGCCCGAGGCAAAAGTGCTCGGCTCCCACCTGCCCGTGGCGCGAAAGCCGACGTCGGCGGGAAGCGCCGCCAGGTCGGGGAGCATCGACTCCTGCTGTGCGCGGAGTGCCTCGTGCTCGCTGCGGTACTCGCCTTCGCGGCGGGCGCTGCGGGTGGCCCGGCGGACGATCGTGCGCAGCAGCAACCAGAACAGTTCGTCCGACGATGACAGCGCATCGGTGAGCGCACGCTTGGTGAGGTGCAACAGCTCGGCGTTCGTCTCGGCGCGTACGGTGCCGGTGCGACGCGACTCGCCAAACAACGAGATCTCGCCGATGAACTCCCCGGCGTGGATCGAGTCGATCCGCTCTGGGCCCTTGAACAACGCGCAGGTGCCGGTGAGCAGGAGGTAGGCGCCGGTCGCCTCGTCGCCCTCGGTGAACAGGATGTCGCCCGTTGCGAGCTCGAGCGGCTCGCCGGATGGGAATACGTCGTCGTCGAAGGCCTCGGTCACCGGTGCAGCACGGTAGCGCTCAGCCGATTGCGTCCGTTCAGTCGCTCGTATCGAAGGTCGTCGGTCATGTCGATCATCAACCGCAGGCCCAACCCATGGCCGGTGTGCTCTTCCAGCGTTTCGACGGCGGGCTGCGGGTACGCCTGGGTGGGGTCGAATGGCGTGAACTCGTCTTCGATGACGATCGTGGTGGCGTGTGCGGCGTGCTCGACATGCACGTCGAATGTGGCCTGCCGTCCATCTGTCGCGTGGTCCACCAGGTTCCGGGCGACTTCCTCGTAGACCATGTTGATCACGAACGACGCTCGACCCTCGACGCCCAGTCCCTGGAGGTGTTCGGCGAGTTCCTGTTGGGTGTCGCTGATCGCCGGCAGCGCCACCTCGATCGTCCAGCGGCGCATCGAGGTCAGTCGGCGCGCACCACCGCGAGCGCGGCATCGGCCGTGTCGACCATCGGAATCACTTGGTCGATCGCCGCCGAACGCAGCGCCTCATCGACCACGCCGTGGGCGCCGTACAGCGCCATCTTGGCGCCTCGGCGCTGCAGCGACTGAGCGCACGAGATCAGCATGCCCATGCCGAGTGACGCGATGTAGTCGACCTCGGAGAGATCGACGATTGCTGGCCGCTGCTTTGCAGCGGTGACGCCGTGGAACAGCACGTCCACCTCGTGCAGTCCTGCGATGTCGAGTTTCCCTGCGAGCGCAACCTGGCTGATTCCGTCGTTGCGTTCGATCTCGGTGAGCTGCATGCCGGCGGATGGTAGTGGTGCTCGCCGACGCGTGCTCGTGGACCGCAGTGGGCCGAAAAGGGGGCTGCGCGCGACCGATCTGGCCTACGCCGTGGGACGGTGGACCTGCGATGGTGGAGGAGTGGTGAGCGAGCTCGTCGTCGGGGTCGATGCGTCGACGCAGTCGACGAAGGTAGAGGTGCGCACCCTCGACGAGGGCCGGCTTGTCGGCCGTGGTGCCGCCGATCATCCCCTCGTGCAGCCACCGCGCGCCGAGCAGGATCCCGAGGCGTGGTGGCAGGCGTTGGACGCGGCGTTGACGGCCGCCTTGGAGGGGCTCGAGTCGCCGACGGTCGTGGCGGTGGCCGTCGCCGGGCAGCAGCACGGCATGGTGGCGCTGGACCGTGACGACCAGCCGGTCCACCCAGCAAAGCTGTGGAACGACACCGAGTCGAGCGACGACGCCGACCGTCTGGTCGCCGAGCTCGGCGCCGATGGATGGGCGGCTGCTGTCGGTTCGGTACCCGTGAGTGCGTTCACGATCACCAAGCTGGCGTGGCTGCGACGCACTCGGCGGTCGGCATTCGATCGCATCGCCAAGGTGCTGTTGCCCCACGATGAACTGACCCGCCGATTGACCGGCGAGTACACCACCGACCGTGGTGACGCCTCGGGAACCGGATACTGGTCGGCGCCCGAGGGCCGGTACCGCGTCGATCTGTTGCAGCTCGTCGACCCAGATGTGGATTGGAGCGGACGGCTCCCTCTGGTGCTCGGGCCCTCTGACGTGGCTGGTATCGCCGGGCACGGACGGTTGGCCGGCGCCGTCGTCGGGGCGGGAACCGGCGACAACATGGCGGCCGCGCTCGGCATCGGCATGCGCGCCGGAGAGACGGTCGTTTCGGTCGGCACGTCGGGAACCGCGTATGCGGTCGCCAGTGCTCCGACGTGCGACCCGATCGGTGAGGTCGCCGGGTTCGCCGATGCTACGGGACGGTTCTTGCCGTTGGTGTGCACGTCGAACGCGGGTCGGGTGCTCGACGCGGTTCGACGGTTGCTCGGCGTCGACCCCGCGGAGTTCGACCGGCTGGCGGCGAACGCGGCCGCGGGAGGCCCGACTCTGTTGCCATACTTCGATGGCGAGCGCACGCCGAATCGCCCTGGGGCACGAGGGGTGTTGGCCGGGTTGCGCACCGATGTCACTCGCGAGCAACTGGCCCAGGCAGCGGTCGACGGGGTGGCGTTCGGTTTGCTCGACGCACTCGATTCGCTGCGGCGAGTTGGGGTGCACACCGAGCGAGTGGTGCTCACCGGTGGAGGGAGCCGGTCGATCGCACTCGCCTCGACGATCGCTGCCGGGACGGGTTGTCCCGTCGACCTGATCGAGCTCGACGAGGCGGTCGCCGCCGGCGCTGCGGTGCAGGCCGCGGCGGCGGCGCGCGGTGTGCCACCCGACGACGTCATCGCCGCCTGGGCCCTCGGTGCCCGGCGCGCTGTCGAGCCAGCCGACGACTCTGTCGACGAGCGGCGTGCGGCGTACGCCGAATTGCAGGCGGCGACCGACCGCGCGCCGTGGTGCCGTGGCTGACGAACTCACTGCGGCGCTGACCGTGTTGGGCCTCGACCGCAGGGCGACGCCGTCGGACGTGCGTGCGGCGCACCGTCGATTGGCGAAGGAGCATCATCCCGATGTCGGCGGAGGGGCGGCATCGATGGTCGCGATCAACGATGCCGTGGTCGTGGTCCTTGCAGCGCTGGAGGTCGACGGTCCAACGCCGCCCTCTGCCGACGAAACTGGCAGCTCCGACCAGCCTTCGGCACCCGCCACGGCCACGCCCACCACGCACGCGGGCGTCCGTCACTCAGATGGTCAGGCACGCGGGCCATCGCAATGGGCACGCGACGCACCGTCATTCGTGATCGAAGCGCTCCCCGTCGAAGCGTTCGAAGCATTGCTGCTGGTCGCCGCGACGAGCGGTCAGGTCCTCGACGACGATCCGCCGTACCGCCTCGACGCGCTGGTCCACCTCGAGGTGCGACACCCGGAGCTCGGGGACGACGCCGCCGTCGTGGAGGCGTGGTGCCGCCTCGACCTCGTGCCCGACGCCGGCGCGTCAACCGTGTCGCTCACGGCGGCGGTCGATGCGACCGCGCTGGCACCTTTGGCGATCGCGGGGCCGGAGATCGTGGACACGGTACGCGATTGGTGGATCCGGGGACTGAACCAACTCGACTGGCCAGACAGCTCCACGGCGTGAGCTCGCTACCCAGCGGGTTCAGCTCGGACGCGGCCCTGCGGCCTTGCGCAGCCGATCGGCGATCGCCGCGCCAAGGCCCTGACCGTCGGGTACGACGGCGACGATCTCGTCGTACCCCTCCGCGTCGAGTCGACGGAGGTCGGCGTAGAGCTCGTGGGCGTACTCGACGAGGTCGGCGGTGCGGTCGATGATCGCCGCCCGACGACCCGCTGCGGCCGCCGCCTCCACTCTCGACGCCGCGGCCCCGCTGTCGTCGACGACGACCACCTGCGCCCGCGGCGCGTAGTGCGACGGCAGCATGCCGCTCGCCCTGGCGGGACCGGTCGGTGGTGCGTGCGTGCGCTCGGCCACGGCATCGATCTGTTGACCGGTGATCGCGCCTGCTCGAAGGATCTGCGGCGGATCGACGGTGCAGTCGACGATCGTCGACTCGAGTCCGACGCGGCATGGCCCGCCGTCGAGCACCGCATCCCGCGCAGGATCGAGGGAGGGCCCGAGGTCGGCGAGCACGTGGTCGGCTGTGGTGGGACTGACCGCGCCGAAGCGGTTGGCCGATGGAGCGGCGACCGGCGCACCCAGGCGGTCGATCACTGCGGCGGTCAAGGGATGTGCCGGCATCCGCACGCCGACGGTGTCGCGTCCCCCGGTGACCTGTGGGTCGACGTCGTGTCGGCGGGGGACGATCACCGTCAGTGGGCCTGGCCAGAATGCCGACACGAGGCGACCCGCCACGTCGGGAATCTCGGCTGCACACGCGGCCAGTCCATCGAAGTCGGCGACGTGCACGATCAGCGGATGATCGGCGGGACGGCCCTTCACGGTGAAGATCCGCTCGACCGCTGCCGGCTGGGTGATATCGGCAGCCAACCCGTACACCGTCTCGGTGGGTACGGCAACGACGCCGCCAGCGGCCAGCGCCGCAACGGCCGCGTCGACGTCGGTCGTCGCAATCACGGAGCGGCGAGTGTCTCCAGCACCACGTCGAACAGGCCGAATGCCGAGGGCGTGGCGAAGTGGTCGACATTGCGCAGCGTGACCGATCGGGCGTTGGGCAGCGCGGCGACGAGTTCATCGGCCGGATGCACGAAGTCACGGTCGCCGACGACCACGACCGTTTCGGCTTCGATCGCGGCCAACGCAGCAGGTTCGATCGGATCGTTGCGGTGGGCCATCAACGCCCGCAGCGCGGCCGGATCGTTTCCCGGTTGGTGCGCGTAGTCGACAAAATGCCGCACTTGGGTGGTCAGTTCGGCGGCGTCGCCGCCCGCTGCGAGATGGTCGAGCCCAGCGACCAGCGCCTCGGTTCCCGACGACTCGCGGTCGAACACGTTCTTTCCAATACCGGCCAGAACCAGTCGTTGGAACCGTTCCGGATGGGCACACGCCAGGCGGAGCAACGTGAGCGCGCCCAACGAGAAGCCGACAGCGTCGACCGGCGCATCGACGTCGGCGATCGCGTCGAGCACGCGTGCACCGAGCTCCGCGTACGCCTCGGTTTCGACGGGCTTTGGCGCGGTTCCGTGTCCGAGCAGATCGACGCCGACCACGGTGCGCCCACTCTCTTCGAGCAATGCGGGCAGTCCGCCCTGCTCCCAGGTGGTGGCGAAGGAGCCACCCCATCCGTGCACCATCACCACCGGTGTCGACGCCGTGTCCATGGCCGACCACCCTACGATCGCCAGTCGTTTCCGGTTGTGCGCAGGGTACCGATAGTGTCTCCCAGCCGATGACGACAGCGGCACCGCAGGGAACCGTGGTGGCGATCGACGGTCCGGCCGGTGCCGGAAAGAGCACCGTCGGACGGCGCCTGGCGACAGTGCTCGGCCTCGGCTACCTCGACACCGGAGCGATGTATCGAGCGGTCACCGTTGCCGTGCTCCGGCGCGGCATCGATCCCGCAGACGACGAGGCCGTGGCCGACGTGAGCCGGAGCATCGACCTGCAGCTCGACGACCAACATGTGATCGTCGACGGTGTGGACGTGACCGTCGAGATTCGGGGGCGCAATGTGACCGGAGCCGTCAGCGCCATCGCTGCGAACAGCGCGGTCCGACGCGAACTGGTCGCGCGACAGCGGACGTGGGTCGGGGACCATGGCGGTGGCGTGGTCGAGGGCCGCGACATCGGCACTGTGGTGTTCCCCGACGCGCTGCTGAAGGCGTACATCACGGCGTCGCCACGGGTGCGTGCCGAGCGGGCGCGTGGCCGAGATCGGTGGGTCGGTCGACGAGGTCGAGGGCATCGATCATCGAGCGCGACCGCAAGGACTCCTCGCGTGCCGACAGTCCACTACGCGCTGGCGCCGACGCCCTGACGGTCCGATACCAGTGATCTCCCGATCGAGGCGGTGGTCGACGAACTCGTCGCGGTCGTGCAGGCGCGCATCGCGCCGACGGCACCGGAGGGGCCGTGAGCGCGCAGGCTGCTGCATCGGGGTCGACCCATCTCCGCCGGCCACTCGGAGAACTGCGCTGGCGTTCTATGCGCTGGTTCGGGGTCTGGTGCACCTCGTCGTTGCCATGGTCACCCGAATCCGGATCACTGGGCAGGCGCACCTGCCGGCCGAGGGCGCCTACGTCATTGCGCCGGTACACCGCAGCTACATCGACACGCCGATCGTGGCCTGTATCACGCGGCGGCGGATCCGCTTCATGGGCAAACAGGAGATGTGGAAGTACCCGCGGATCGGCTGGGTGTTCTCTGCGCTCGGCGGTTTTTCCGGTGGCCCGCGGGAGCGCCGACCCCGCGAAGCGCTTCGGCGGTGCATCGCTGTGCTCGAACAGGGCGAGCCGCTCGTGTTGTTCCCCGAGGGAGAGCGCAAGGATGGCCCCGTGATCCAGCCACTCTTCGACGGGGCTGCGTTCGTCGCGGCTCGCGCCGGGGGTTCCCGATCGTGCCGGTGGGCATCGGGGGGTCAGCCCGCGTGATGCCACGGGGGGGCCAAGCGGATCTATGCCCGCAAGGTGCAAGTGGTGATCGGTGAGCCCATCCATGCCGAGGTCAGCGAGCGCGGTCGCGGTCTCCCGGCGGGCGATCGCCGACATGACCGAGCGGCTCTCGACCGACCTTGCAGCGGCTGTTCGACGAAGCGCAGTCGCGCGCCGGCTGACGCGTGCGGGCCCGTTAGGGCTGTTCGAGAAAACGCGGTCAGCGCAGCGCGCAGTGCCGGCGGGTCGTCGACCCCGCACAGCTCGCGTGCCGAGTGCATCGACAGCTGGGCGACGCCGACGTCGGCGGTGGCGATACCGAGCCGCGTCGCGGTGAGCGGGCCGATGGTCGATCCGCAGGGCATGTTGTTGCGCGACACGAACACCTGCCAGGGCACCCCCGGCGGAATCGCATGCCCGTTGGAACCGCTCGGCGGTCGCTGCCGAAGTGGCGTACCGCTGATTGGCGTTGACCTTGATCACCGGACCGGCGTTGAAGGTCGGTTGATGGCTCGGTTCGTGGCGGTCGACGTAGTTCGGATGGAGGGCGTGCGCGTTGTCGGCGGAGATACACGCAGAACCAGCAAACGATCGAGCGAGGTCGTCGGCGGTGCCGCCGCGCCCAGCGATCAGCCGCTGCAGCACCGTGTCGAGAAACGGACCCGCCGCGCCGCTCGTGCTGGCCGAGCCGACTTCCTCGTGGTCGTTGAGCACGATCACTGCGCCAGCGCCGTCAGGCGTCGCCGCGTCGAGGGCGACCGTCGCGCCCAGCACGACAGCAAGTTGTCGAGCCGACCCGACGCAAGCATCGAACGGTCGGCGCCGATCACGGCGGCACCTTGCGCGTCGTACAGACAGAGTTCCCACCAGGTGGGTGGCGCATCGAGGCCGGCCGTCGAGGCCAGCCAGGCGGCGAAGTCGGTCGGGCCCGTTCGGCGCGACGCCCCACACGGGCAGCAGATGCCGCTGTGTGTCGAGCTTCAACCCGTCGGTGTTGACGCCGCGATCGAGATGGACGGCGAGTTGTGGCACGCGGGCGACCGGTGCCTCGCTGTCGAACAGCGTGGGCACGCCGTCGGCGCCGAGGACCACGCCGGCAACCGCGAGATCACGATCGAGCCACGTGTTGTTGAGAATGCCGCCGTAGGTTTCGACGCCGAGCTGCCGCCACCCACCGACGCCGGTGTCGGGGTGTGGCTTGACGCGCAAGCACGGCGAGTCGGTATGCGCACCGACGATGCGCAACGGCGCGCTCGGTGCCAACCCCGCGGGTATGTGCCAGGCGATCAGCGCCCCGCCGCGCACGACCAGCCCGCGCTCGGGCACCGAGGACCATGCCGCGGTTTCGTCGAGCGCCGCATAGCGATCCAGGCGGGCGCGCACGGACTGCACGGCGTGCCACGGCGACGGGGAGTCGTCGAGGAAGGCGATCAGATCATCGAGCGCGCGTTGGTTCATCGCCTGCTAGACAACCAGAAGTGGCCCGCAGAACGAAGATCGTGGCGACGATCGGGCCCGGCCACCGATGTCGCGCAGTGTGCTGCGCAACACGCTCTCGGCCGGTGTCGACGTGGTTCGCCTGAACCTGAGCCACGGCGATCTCGACGAACACCGCGCTCGACTACGCCGGGTGCGCACGTGCGCAGCTGCCATCGGACGACCGATTGCCGTGTTGGCCGACCTGCCGGGCCCGAAGATCCGCGCCGGGCACTTTCCCCATGGTGGGGTCGATCTCAGCCCCGGCAGCCTGATCCGGCTGGTGGCCGGCGACGGCACCAGCGACGCCGGGACGATCTCGGTGCCGTATCCGACGCTCCTCGACGATCTCGACCCTGGGGCGCGCGTGCAACTCGGTGACGGCGCAATCTCGATGACGGTCACCGATGTGCGTGCCGATGCGGCGCTGGCCCGGGTGGACACCGGCGGGCACACCAACGGCGAGCCCGGCGTACACCTGTCGTCGGAGACGCTGCGCCTGCCGACGCCGACCGACGAGGATCTCGAGCTCGCGGCGGCGATGTGCGCCGAGGACGTCGACTATCTCGCCGTGTCGTTCGTGCGCGCAGCCGCCGACGTCGAGCGGGTCCGCGACGTGGTCGGCGGGCAAGCCGAACTGGTGGCCAAGATCGAGACGCGGGCGGCAATCGAGGTACTCGACGAGATCATCGAGGTGAGCGACGCGTTGATGGTCGCCCGCGGCGATCTCGGCATCGACTGCCCGGTCGAGGACGTGCCGCACTTGCAGAAGCGAATCATCCGCCGGTGCGTGGAGGCCGGTGTCCCGGTGATCACTGCGACACAGATGCTCGAGTCGATGATCCATGCCCCGTCTCCGACACGCGCGGAGGTCAGCGACGTGGCCAACGCCGTGTTCGATGGCACCGACGCGATCATGCTGTCGGGTGAGACGGCGATTGGACGCGACCCTGCGGGTGTCGTCGCCACGATGAGCACCGTCGCGGAGCGGGCCGAGTCCGAGGCGAGCTATCGAGGATGGGCGCAACGCCTGGGCCGCGAGCAGCGCCGGGCCGGCGAAGGCGCCGAGCACCTGGCGTCGATTCACCCGATCACCGCAGCGATCACCCACGCCGCATGGCAGGCCAGCCACGACGTCGAAGCGTCAGCGATCCTGTGCTGCACTCGCAGCGGGCGCACTGCCAAGGCGATGGCCCGCTTTCGGCCCGAGGCGCCGTTGATCGGACTCGCTCCCGACGAGTCCACCGTGCGCGCCCTGAGCTTGGTGTGGGGCGTGCAGCCGGTGCAGGTCGATCAGTACGACTCGACCGACGAGATGGTGTGGTTCGCCATCGAACGGGCGCTCGAGCAGGGGCTCGTCGCCTCCGGCGACACCGTTGCCGTGCTGGTCGGGGCGCCGACACTGCGGCCCGCCGATGGTCCGCGGCGGTGGGCACCCGACGGGGTCTCCACCGACGTGTTGCGCATCGTCACCCTCGAGTGAGCTGACGCGCGGGTCAGCTGTCGGTGTTCGTGCCGGTGCCGGTGTCGGTGTCCGTGTCGTCTCGCGGGTCGGAGATGTTCACGGTGAACCCGAAGAACGAGCACTCGGTGTCGGTCACCGTCACGTCGGTCCCGACTCGTTCGAAGTTGCCTGCAACTTTGTCGGCACAGTCCTGGAGCGATGCCCGCTGTGTCCATACGGCGAAGGCCAACACGACGAGGACGGCTGCCGCGACCAGCTTTTGCACGATGGTTTTCATCAGCCAGAACGACACTCCGGCCAGTACAAGGAAACCGACGGCGAGCGCGATGCCGATGTTGCGCGCCTCGTCGAGGCTCAACGCGATGAGGGCCACGGCGAGCACCCTAGGTCGGCCGACCATGCCGGCCGTGGCACCGTGGCGGTGCCCGGTGGGCGGCACTGGCCGTTGGTACACCTGGGGCGGATCGACCGCCGCGGGTACGATCCGACCGTGTCCGATCAACCGATTCAGATGTCGCAGGGCTTGCCATCGACCGTGTTGCCGGACCCTCCGGCAACGCTTGCTGCGGCGCTCGCCGACGCAGTGGCGCTCGAAGATCTCGATCAACGGCGCGCCGCCGTCGCTGCCGTGATCGCTGCCGACCCTCGCTTCTTGCTGGCGTGGGCTGAGCTGGGCGATCTCGGACGAGATCCGATCGAGCGGGTACGCCGCATACGCGCGTCGGATACCACCGGGGGCTCGATGCGCTGCGCGCCAACGGCTGGCGGGGGAGCGGCTACGTCCGGTGGGCCGAGCCTGGCCAACGCTGGCTTCCTCCGCTCGCTGCGCGGGGCTCGGCGAAATGGCCGCGGCGATCGGCGAAAACGACGAAGCGGAGCGGGTTGTCGGACGTTCCTGTTGCAGCTCGATCCGAGCGGCACGCCCTGACATGAGGGCGGCCGGCCCCGACGTGAGGGCGGCACGCCCCTGATGTGACGGCCGTGGGCGTGACGCGCGGCGGTGCGGTGCTGGCCGGTGGAGCCAGCCGACGGATGGGTCGCACGAAGGCGACGATCGAGGTCGACGGTGGTGCCGATGGGGCGCCGCGTCGCGTCAGTGCTGGCCGGCCGCGGGTGCCGACCCGGTCGTGCTCGTCGGTGGCGACCAGACCGAACTGGCGATGCTGGGCCACGACGTCGTCGACGATCGTTACCCGGGAGAGGGGCCGCTCGGCGGTGTGATCACCGCACTCGAGCACTTCTCGACGACGGACGACGCGGCGCTGGTCGCCGTGGTCGCCTGCGACCTCCCGCGCCTGCACCCCGACGTGGTGCGCGAGCTGTGTTCACCACCATCGAGCGTCGGCCCGAGGCCCATGTGGCGATGGCCCGGACCGATCGCCGCGAGCCCCGCGGTTGCGGTGGTGGCGCTCATCCGCGCGCACGGCACTGATCGACACCTTCGCCGACGGCACGCGTGCGGTTGCACGTGGCGATTGATGCGTTGGCAGTGCTCGATGTGGCCGGTCGCTGCCGACGCGCTCGTCAACGTGAACGATCCCCGTCAGCTCCGCGCGTTGCACGATCGATCGCGCTGAGCAGCCGGCGACGAGGGGCCGGTCGGTCCCCGGACGCACGGTGCGTGATCGGTAGCCTGCGTCGCAGTGACGACCAGCACCGACCGAACACATGGCTGACCGAGGTCGGCGTACCGCGCCTCCTCCCGGTCGACTATCGCTGGGTCGACGAGCAGTCCGAGCTCGACCGCATCGCCGCCGAGCTGATCGACGTACCGCGTTATGCGCTCGACACCGAGTTCCACCGCGAGCGCACCTACTACCCGAAGCTGGCCCTGGTGCAGGTGGCATGGCACGTCGACGGTGCCCAGCAGCTGGCATTGATCGATCCGCTGGCGGTCGACGTGAAGGCGTTCGATGCGGTGTTTCGGCTCGTCGGCATTGTGCGTGGCGCACGCCGCGCAGCAGGACCTCGACGTGCTCACCCACTCGGTTGGCTCCGTGCCGCAAACATCTCTTCGACACCCAGCTCGCCGCTGGCTTCGTCGGCTACGGCACGCCCTCGCTGGTCAGCTTGCTGCAGGGTGAACTCGGTGTCACGCCAGCCAAGGGTGATCGGTTGACCGACTGGCTGCGTCGACCGCTCACCGACGCGCAGAAGCAGTACGCCGCGATCGATGTGGGAGTATCTCCTCGAGGTGCACGACCGCCTGGTCGCCCAGCTGGCCGATCGCGGCCGGATCGAATGGGCGCTCGATGCGGTGCGAGGAGCTGCGTACGCGGCCGGTCAGCGGCGCCGAGCCCGAGCATGCGTGGCTGAAGATCCGCGATGCCCGCCTCGTTGCGACCAGCGGCGCGTGCGGTGGCCTGTTCGGTGGCGGCCTGGCGCGAGCGCCGGGCGATGCGCACCGACATTCCGGCGCGGCACGTGCTGCCCGATCTGGCGGTGCTCGGCATCGCTCAACGGCGTCCGCAGAACGCAACCGAGTTGGCGCAAGCGCGCGGGGTCGACGAGCGGCACGCGCGCGGGGCGATGGGCGAGGAGATCCTCGACGCCGTGCGCGCTGCTCGTGATGCGGCAGCTCCCGAGCCGCCACCATCGGCTGACGACCTCGATCGCAACCTGCGGCCGGCGATCACGCTGATCTCGGCCTGGGTCAGCCAACTGGCCCGCGACGAGGCGATCGACAACGCGCTGTTGGCGACGCGCGGCCGACATCGTGGCCTTCCTGCGTGGCGACGACGATGCGCGTCTGGCCTCGGGGTGGCGCGCCGACCTACTCGGCGATGGCATCCGCGCACTCACCTCCGGGCGTGCCGGGTTGACATTCGACGGCGACGGCCGGCTGAAGCTGCTCCCCGCATCCGACTCAGGCCTGACGTTGCGTCGGGCCGAGTCGGCGCCTCTGCTGGCGGCTCGGTAAGCGGTCCCATTCTCGGCGGACAGCCTTGCGGTATCCGCAACTGAGGGCTCCGAGAAGCCCCCACCGGGATTCACCCCGCGCTGCGACGCGTAAGGAACGCGCAGGTGAGCCGTCAGGTACTGCACAACCCAACACTGTGCAAGGAGAACGTCATGCTCACTCGAACGAACCTCATCTCAGTCGCTGCCGGCACGATGGCGGCACTCGTGCTCGGCGGCACGGCCTTCGCCGACGAATCGCGGCCAAGCCAAGACCCACGAATCGAACCCCGGCGCCGACGACGTCGCCGTGCTGTTCGACGCCCACCACGATGGGCACACGTTCCATCGCGATGTCGGCGATCTCACCGCCGATCCAGCAGGCACCTGCTACGGCCGTACCCCGACGATCAAGGCGGTCGCCGGTTTTGCAACGATCGGCCACCGCTGGGTCCGACGTCATCGTCGGCACGAACGGGCCCGACGTGATCTTCGGTCTCGGCGGCGACGACATCATCTGCGGCTTCGACGGCGACGACATCATCTATGGCGACACCGCGGACCCGTCGAGCGAAGTCGGCGAGAACGACACGATCAACGGCGGCATGGGCAATGACACGATCTACGGCGGGCCCTGGCAGGACTTCCTGTTCGGCTCGGCCGGCAACGACACCATTCATGGCGACTTGCCCGGTTCGTCGATCGGCTTCGCCGACAACATCGAAGGCGGCAACGGCAACGACCGCATCACCGGCGGGCCGGGCAACGACCTGATCTGGGGCGACCGTCAGGACGGCGGGTATGGCCACGACACCATCGACATGGTCACCGACGACCCCACGGATCACGACGAGGCATGGGCCGGACGAGGCAACGACACGATCTACGCCGAGGACGGCAAAGGTCAGAACGTGTGGGGCCAGAGCGGCGCCGCGACACCTGCCACATCGACGAGGCGATCGATGTGTGGTCGTCGTGCGAGGTGGAGCTGTAGTTCGTTCGATCTCCGGGCTTCAGGTGAGCTCGGAGATCTCGAACAGGTGGCCGTCGGGGTCGCGGAAGAACGCACGCGTCTCGCCGTCACGCACGTGCGGTGGCGCCAAGAACTCGGCGCCTCGGCTCGACAGGAGCTCGTACAGCCCGAGGCAATCGTCCGACGCGGAAGATCAACTGTGCCGACGGGGCGGTCCAGGTCCGGACGGCGGGGGGCGAGCGTGACGGTCGGTTTGCCCTCATCGGGGTCGCCGCCCGTGACGAGCAGAAATCCAGTTGCCGAGGAGTTCCAGCACCACCGAGGTGCCGCCGTACTCGCCAAACAGTTGCGCGTCGAGCACCTTGAGGTACCAGTCGCGACTGCGCTCGACATCGGTGACGACCAGCATGTGAGTGAGCGCCCGACGCCTCGAATCGTTCCACCGCGTCCGAGCGTACGCGTCGTAACGTCACGATGATGCACGAGCGCGTGGCGATCCCGGCCGAGTACTCGCGGGTTCGTCCGATCGAGCCCAGCCGGACGGCGCTGTTGGTGATCGACGTCCAGCGGGCGACGTGGAGCGACGCCGATGCCGAAGCTCGGCCGGATTACCACCGCACTGTCGGCGATGTCGTGCTCCCGAACATCGCCCGCCTGCAGCACGCGTGCCGAGCGGCCGCGATCGAGGTGATGTTCACCGTGATCGAGAGCCTCACCCAGGACGGGCGTGATCGGAGCAACGACTACAAGGCGTCCGGATTTCACGTCCCGAAGGGCTCTTCGGGCGCGCAGGTTCCCGAGGTCGTGGCGCCCATCGGTGACGAGATCGTGCTGCCCAAGACGTCGTCGGGATTGTTCAACTCGACAAACTTCGACTACCTGCTGCGCAACATGAGCATCGACTCCGTGCTGGTCACCGGGGTGCTCACCGATCAGTGCGTCGACATCACCGTGCGCGACGGTGCCGACCGTGGGTATTGGATGACGTGTATCTCCGATGCGTGTGCCACCGAGACCAGCGAACGCCACGACGCGGCCCTGCGCGCCTTTGCCGGCTACTGCCGCACCGTGACCACCGCCGAGATGCTCAACCTGATCGCGGCAGCTGGCGGGACGTCCGCGTGAGGCCGAAGCACATGGCCCACGAGGATGACGACGACCACGACGACGTTGAACGGGTTGTCGCGCGCGAACTCGAGTTGCTCGATCCGGCGTGCCGATCGAACGTCGACCGGGTCGATTCGCTGCTCGCCGACGACTTCACAGAGATCGGCAAGTCCGGACGGATCTGGAGCCGCAGCGACACTCTCGACGCGCTGCGCGCCGCCCCAGAGATGGACGACGTCAGCGTCGGCGCGCTGCGCGGCGAACTCATCGCCGACGGTGTCGTGGTGGTGCGCTACACCACCCATCACGCGGGTGGACCCGGCACGGTGCACCGCACCGGCTGGTGGCGCCAGACCCCGACCGGCTGGCGCTGCTGGTTCCACCAGGCCACCGTGGTTTCCGAGCGCGCCGAGGCGACGGTGATCGAGTCCGCCGGAGCGCCGACCACCCGAACCGACATCGAAGACGCGCTCCGCCAGGTCGGGCTCGTGGACGACTCCGTGGTCATCGTGCACTGCGCACTCTCTCGTCTCGGTTGGGTGGTCGGTGGCGCGCCGGCGGTCGTTGCGGCCTTGCGTGAGGTGGTCGGCACCGGCGGCACCATCGTGATGCCCCGCACAAACCGGGGTCAGCGATCCGTCACACTGGCAGGCGCCGCCCGTTCCCGAAGCGTGGTGGCCGACGATTCGCCAGCACTGGCCTGCGTTCGACCCGTCTGCCACGCCGTTGCGCGGAATGGGTGCGGTGGCGGAGTGTCTGGCGCGTCTGCCCGACACCGTGCACAGCGGCCATCCGGCGGTCGGGTTCGTGGCCAACGGCCCGCGTGCCGCCGAGTTGATGCAACCCCACGCCCTCGCGGCCGGACTGGGCGAAGGGTCGCCGCTCGCCAGGCTGTACGCGGCGGAGACCGACATCGTGTTGCTCGGAGTGGGCCACGACAACAACACCGCACTGCACCTCGCAGAGGTACGCGCACTCGGCACGTCGGCTCCCAGCGTGGACGACGGTGCACCTCGCCTGGTCGACGGTCGCCAGCAGTGGGTCGAGTACACCCACGTCGACTACGACGAAGACGACTTCCCGGAGTTGGCCGATGCGTATCGCGCCGCTGGTGGAACACACCAACGAGCGTCGATCGGCGGTGGCGAGATCGAACGGATCCCGATGCGCGAGCTCGTCGACTTCGGCGAACGATGGATCGCGGCACACCGCAGCGGAGATCACGAGCGCCGATAAACCCAGCGGGTCGTCGCGGCTGGCGCGGGCAGGATGGTGCCGATGAGCGGGATCGTCGTCTCCGATCTGGACTACGCCCCGCCGGGGGCGGACTCGTTGTTCTTCGATGTCAGCTTCGGTGTGTCGCCGGGCGACCACGCGGCCATCGTCGGGCCGAACGGTGTGGGCAAGAGCACGATGCTGCGGATCCTCGCCGGCGAGCTGCAGCCCGATGGCGGGACGTATGCGGTCGCCGGTTCGGTGCTGACGATGCATCAAGACGCCGGGATGGGCGCGCCGGAACGGCCGCTGCGAGAGATGCTGCTCGAGGTCGCTCCACCAGAGCTGCGCATCGCTGGTCGCACGCTGTATGCGGCTGAGCGAGCGATGGCCGACGGCGACGACGACGGCATGGCGTATGCCGAAGCCATCTCGGCGTGGGGCGATCTCGGTGGCTACGAACTCGAAGCGAAGTGGGCCGCTGCTGCCGAGCGCAGCGTGAAGACGCGAGTGGACGACTTCGTGGAGCGCCGCGTGGGGGAGTTGTCGGGCGGCGAGCGAAAGCGGTTGGTACTCGACCTGTTGCTCACGTCGGGCGCCGACGTGTTGCTCATCGACGAGCCCGACAACTACCTCGACATCCCCACCCGGGTCTGGCTCGAGGAACAGATCCTCGCCTGTCCGAGCACGATCTTGATGGTCAGCCACGACCGGGCGTTGTTGGAGCGTGTGGCCACCAAGCTGGTCGTGTTGGAAGGGGCCGGCTGTTGGGTGCACGGCGGCTCGTACGCCACGTTTCCCGAGGCCCGCGAGCAGCGGCAGGCGCGGTTGGGTGACGCCCTCCAGCGCTGGCGCGACGAGGAGCGGCGGCTGTTTCGCCACATGAAGATCATGAAGCAGCGCGCGGCGGTGAACTTCAAGAACGCCAGCAAGGCCAATGCGGCCGAAACCCGCTGGGAGCGATTCGTGGCAGCTGGCCCGCCGCCGCCGCCGGTTCCCGACCAGCGAATTCACGTGGGATTGCGGGGCGCCGACTCGGCGCGACGTGTGCTGGCGCTGACCGACGTGTCGGTCGGCGACTTGTTCTTTCCCTTCTCCGCCGAGGTGTATTTCGGCGAGCGGGTCGGTTTGATCGGACCGAACGGCACCGGCAAGACCCACCTGCTCCATGCGCTCGCCGGCGACACCCCGCCCGACGAGGGCTTGATCGTGGCCGGACCGCGCACGTCGGTCGGTACGTTCACCCAGGTCAACGACCGTCCCGACTTCCTCGAACGGCAGGTCATCGACATCGTCGCCGAACGGGTGGCGAACGACGAACAGGCGATGAAGGCGTTGGCCCGGTACCGGCTCGCCGACCATGCGCGGCAGCGCTTCGACACGCTGTCGGGCGGCCAGAAGGCGCGACTGGAAGTGTTGTGTCTGGAGCTCGAAGGCCACAACGTGCTGCTCCTCGACGAACCCACGGACAACCTCGACATCGAATCGTCCGACGCGCTCGAGCAGGCGCTCGACGGGTTCGTCGGCACCGTCGTGTCGGTGAGCCACGACCGCACGTTTCTCGAGCGGATGGACCGTTTCCTCATGATCGACGACGACGGTGCCGTGTTCGGGCTGCCCGACTTCGACATCGCGATGGCAGCGCTGGCCGATCCCGACGCCGTCCGTTCGCTGCCTCTGGTGCAGCCGCTCACCGGCTGATGTGCACTCGATCGGCGGACGCTGCTCGCCGGACTCAGCGCCCCGTCTTGCTCGCCAACGACGCCACCTGGGGCCACAGCTGATCAAACGCGGCGATGGCGTCGGTCGCTCGCCAGCCGTAGCTGTGAATCGGGCGACGACTCCCGATCGCCTCGTTGAGAATCACCCGCTGGGGCACCGGTGGCTCCCAGATCGTCGAGGCACCCACGATGCGCGCCAGCTCGGCGCGTCGACGTTCGGCCTCGTTCGACGACGCCGGGACGCGGTTGAGGATCACCCCGGAGAGCTCGAGGTCCGGGTTGTGTTCGTCCCACACCGCGTCGATGGCGTCGGCGATGCCACCGATGCCGCGCAACCCGAGCGCTGAGGGTTCGACCACCACGAGTGCATGCCGTGCTGCGCTGAGTGCCGACGTGGTCAGTGCGCCCAGCGACGGCGGACAGTCGATGAGCACCGCATCGTACGTCCTGGACAGCGTGTCGAGATGCGCCGCCAGCGGCGGCACGGGTCCGCCGTCGACTCGCTGGAGCTCGTTGCCGGCAGGGACGACATCGACCCGTTCGGACCAGGCCGACGACACAACCAGCTCGTCGAGGCCGCCCGGGGGCACGTCGATCGCATCGTGGGTCACGCCAGCGGGGTCCACGCCGAGCACCCAGCTCGTGGAGCCCTGCGGGTCGAGGTCGACTACGAGGAGTCGGGCATCTGCAGCGTCTGCTGCCGCCGCCAGTCCGAGCGTGACCGTGGTCTTGCCCACACCGCCCTTTTGGTTGATCACGGCGAACGTACGCTGGCGGATCGGCGACTGACGCATGGTTGTACCGATCGTCGCACATTGTCCATCGACACGCACCCGAGACGACCCTCTCGATTTCCGGTCACGAACCCCTGGTCAGCATCTCTGGTCATCAAACCTGGTCACGAACACTTGTCACGATCCGCGAATCTCCGCCGCGGCCAGGTACAATCGTTCGCCGTTGTCACATCGCGAGACTTGGGAGCCCTGCCGTGAAGAAGGGTCGTCATCGCCGGTTCGAAGAGGCGAGAAAACTGAAGCAGTCTGGCCCCGGGGCGTTCGACCTCGGGCTTGGCGAGGGTCCCAGCGATCACTCCGAGAGTGAGCCGTCAGAGGACGACGAGTACGCGGCGCTCGCCGAGAAGTACGGCGTCACCTTCGACGACGACGACGAACACGCCGACGACTGAACTCGCCCTCGACTGAACTCGCCCTTGGCTACCGGCGGTCGCGGTTGATCGCCGGATGGGGGAGTGGCACCCACTCCTCACGCTCGAGCAGGGGCAGCAGCATCTCGTAGATGTGTGCGCCGACCAGCTCGACGATCTCGTCGCGGGCGCTGCGGTACAAGGGCTCTGTGCCGACGAAGGCGTTGGCCTCCGACGTGGAGTCCTCGGTGCACCACCAGGCGAACTCGTCGCCGCCGTCGCCCCAGTCGCGGCGTTTCCACTCGCGAAGTCGGCTGGTGACGTGTCCCGATTCGTCGCTGGAGTGCTCGAGTCGGAGCGGCACCTGCCAGCACACCTCGGGCTTCCAGTCGAGTGGTCGTTCGCCCGCCGCCAACGCCGCGATGTGCAGCGCACACCCGACACCGCCCTCGAAACCCGGCCGATTCAGGAAGATGCACGCGCCATCGACGGTCTTGGTCACCACGGTCGGGTGGCCCTCGTCGTCGGG
This sequence comes from Ilumatobacteraceae bacterium, assembly GCA_965230015.1. Taxonomy (GTDB): domain Bacteria; phylum Actinomycetota; class Acidimicrobiia; order Acidimicrobiales; family Ilumatobacteraceae; genus JABSQH01. The sequence goes on from CBDDKF010000012.1 coordinate 73,010, forward strand.
ATCGCCGCGCTTGCGGTAGCCCTTCTTCTTGGCCCGCTTGTAGTGCTGCATCACTGAGCGATCGAGTCGCTCGAATCGCGCATCGACGTTGGCCACGTCGCCGGCATCGACGAAGTGGGCACCGTGGCGGCAACAGCCGATCGCTCGCTCGGGCGCCAACTCGTCGTCGATGCCCGGACATCCCTGCCCGTAGATGCAGGTGTAGTTCGAGCGGAGAAAGGTGGCGTCGAACACCCACGTGCGATGCTCATCGGGGTCTTCGAAGCTGATCCACTCGTGGAGATCGATCGGCGAGCCGCTCATCGGGCGCTCACGCTAGGTCGTGCGCCGTCCGCAGGCGATACCAGCAGCATCGCTGTCGATGCTGATCGGTAGGCTCCAGCCCGCATGGCCGAGCGCATGACCGCAGATCAGCTCCGCGACTCCTTCCGCAACTTCTTTGCGGCCAAGGAGCACACCGTCGTGCCCTCGGCAAGCCTGATCCCTCACGATCCGACGGTGCTGTTCAACGTGGCCGGCATGGTGCCGTTCAAGCCGTACTTCGTCGGCGACGAGCAACCGCCGTACTCGCGTGCGGTGAGCTCGCAGAAGTGTGCGCGCGCTGGCGGGAAGCACAACGACCTCGACGACGTCGGCCGCACCAAGCGCCACCTCGTGTTCTTCGAGATGCTCGGCAACTTCAGCTTCGGCGACTACTTCAAGGAGTCGGCCATCCCCTGGAGCTGGGATCTCGTGACCGGTGATCCGGCCAACGGCGGATGGGGCTTCGACGGCGATCGGTTGTGGATCACGGTGCACCACAGCGACGACGAGGCCGAGCAGATCTGGCACGACGTCGTCGGCGTGCCGATGGACCGCATCCAGCGCCTGGGCGATGCCGACAACTACTGGCAGATGGGCGAAACCGGCCCGTGCGGACCGTGCAGCGAGATCCACATCGATCGCGGACCCGACTTCGGGCCCGATGGCGGCCCCCAGAACGACCCGGCCGGCGACCGGTTCATGGAGTTCTGGAACCTGGTGTTCATGCAATTCGACCAGGCGCCCGACGGGAGTCGCGAGCCGCTGCCGGCGCCGTCGATCGACACCGGGGCCGGCCTGGAACGGATCCTTGCGCTCGTGCAGGGCGTCGACTCGGTGTGGGAAACCGACCTGATGCAGCCGCTGCTCGACGAAGCCTGCTCGATCACGGGCCGGTCGTACCGCGTCGGCGACTACGACGACCGCGACAGCTTCGCCATGCGGGTGCTTGCCGAACACGCCCGTTCGAGCACGATGCTGGTGAACGACGGCGTCTTTCCGTCGAACGAAGCCCGTGGCTACGTGCTGCGCCGGATCATCCGTCGTGCGGTGCGGTACGCCTACCTCCTTGGCACCGAGACCCTGGTGATGCCGCGACTGGTCGACGTGGCCGTCGACGTGATGGGCAACGCCTACCCCGACGTGGTGAAGAACCGAGATTTCATCACCAACGTGGTCGGGCGTGAAGAGGAGCGGTTCCGCACGACGCTGCGCAACGGGCTGAGCATCCTCGACGACGCGCTCGGCGCCGACGACACCGAGCTGTCGGGATCGACGGCGTTCTTGCTGCACGACACATATGGGTTCCCGCTCGAACTCACCCAGGAGATCGCCGGCGAACGCCAGGTGACCGTCGACCTCGAAGGGTTCACCGCCGACATGACCGCCCAGCGCGAACGGGCCAAGGCGGCGCAGAAGGACGACGGCGAGAGTCCCGAGTCGCTCGATGCGTATCGCGATGTCGTTGAGCAGTTCGGCACCACCGAGTTCGTCGGCTACACCGACGACACCGCCGAATCGCGAGTGCTCGCCGTTGTCGAACGGCCCGACGATCTCGTCGAGGTGTTCCTCGAACGGACCCCGTTCTACGCCGAGGCCGGCGGCCAGATCGGTGACACGGGCACGATCACCACCGAGACAGGCACAGCCGCGGTGGTCGACACCACGTTCGCCCTGCCCAATCTGCGGCGCCACATCGCCCGCGTCGACGGCGAGATTCGCACCGGGCAAACCGCCACCGCAACGATCGACGCCGAACGGCGCGACCGCATCCGCCGGAATCACACCGCTACGCACCTGCTGCACTACGCGCTGCGTCACGTACTCGGCGATCACGTCAAGCAGGCTGGCTCGATGGTCGGCCCCGACCGGCTGCGTTTCGACTTCAGCCACTACGAGCCGGTAACCGACGAACAGATCGTGGAGATCGAGCGCATCGCCAATGCCGAAACGCTGGCCAATACCCCCACGCGCATCTTCGAGACCACCAAAGACGAAGCGGAGGCCCTCGGAGCGATCGCCTTCTTCGGCGACAAGTACGGCGACATCGTGCGCGTGCTCGAAGCGGGCTCGTCGATCGAACTGTGTGGCGGCACCCACGTGCGGGCTACTGGCGACATCGGCACGGTGAAGGTCGTGAGCGAGTCGTCGATCGGCTCCAACCTGCGGCGTATCGAAGCGATCAGCGCCGGCGACACCGTGGCGCTGCTCCAGCGCGACGCACAGACGATCACCGAGACGGCCCGGGTGCTGGGTGCGCCCGCCGAGGACGTCGTTGGCGCCGTGCAGCGCAAGGTCGACGAGGTGAAGTCGCTCAACGACGAGATCAAGGCGCTGCGGGCGCAGCTTGCCGTGGGTCGCGCCGGCGAGTTGGCCGATCGAGCCGTGGACGGCGTGGTCGTTGCGCAGGTCGACGGCCTGGCTCCTGGAGACCTCCGTGAGCTCGCATTGGCTGTACGTCAGAAGGGTGTGGCCGTCACCGTGTTGATCGGCGAGACCCCAACCGGAGGCGTGTCGCTCGTCGCGGCGACACCGCCCGGCTCCGACGCACCTGCCTCGTCGTTGGTCAGCGATGCGGCCAGAGCGGTCGGCGGGGGCGGCGGCGGCAAAGGCGACATCGCCACCGCCGGCGGCAAGAACCCCGACGGCATCGCCGAGGCCCTGACCCTCGCCGAAAAGGCCGCCCACGCATTCGAACGGTGAATGCGAGCCTCCCCGGTCGTGCTGTGATGCAAGCGAGCGGAGCGCCAGCGAGCGAGCGGCGCACGCGGCCTGCGTGGCCGGGGAACGCAATGGAGCGAGCGGAGCGCCAGCGAGTGAGCGGCGCACGCGGCCTGCGTGGCCGGGGAACGCTGCAATGAGAGCTTTAGGGCTCGATCTGGGGAGTAAGCGGATCGGGGTGGCGGTGAGCGATCTGTCCGGTTCGCTGGCGTCGCCGCTGACCACCGTGCATCGGTCGAAGAGTCGGCGCCACGACCACGAGACCATCGCCAGGCTGGTGCACGATGAAGAAGCCGAGGTCGTGGTGGTCGGGCTGCCGTTGTCGCTCGATGGCAGCACTGGCCCGGCCGCGCGAGCCGCCACGAAGGAGGCCGATCAGCTGAGTAGCGTGGTGTCTGTGCCCGTCACGATGTACGACGAGCGGTTCACCACCGTGACCGCCGAGCGCGACCTGCGCGAGCTGGGCCTCGACGCCCGCCGCCAGCGTGCCGTCGTCGACAAGACCGCCGCTGCGGTGATGCTGCAGAGCTGGCTCGATCACCGAAGGGCGAGCTCGTGAAGCAACTGGATCCGCTGCTCCCAGAAGCGCAGGTCGATCCCGACGATCGCCCGGCGGTCGACTGGCCCACCGACCCGTGGGACGACGCCGACGCCACCGGCCAGGTCGAACGTCTGCGTCGTCAGACCCGTCCCGTGAAGTGGGTCGTCTACCTGGCGATGGTGCTCGTGATCGTGATGATCCTGATCGCCGGCGCGGTCGGCTGGTGGTACCTCGGCAAGATCAATCCGGCCGGCGAACCGGGGGAGATCCAGAGCTTCACCGTCGACGAGACCGACGATCTCGAGGACATCGCCACACGGCTGGAAGATGCGGGCCTCGTGTCGGATGCTGGCGTGTTCGAGTGGTACGTCGAGCGCGACGGTGGGTTGGAGATCACCCCCGGCTACTACGAGATGCGACCGAACGATCACATGGGGAACGTCCTTGGCGTGCTGCGCACGCCGCCGGGCCAGACCTACACCAAAGTGACGTTCCCGGAGGGCTTCACCGTTGCACGGATGGCCGAGCGGCTCGGGGGCACCGTCGACCGGATGAGCGCCGACGACTTCTTGGCGACCGCCACCGACGGCTCGATCCGTGCCGCCTGGCAGCCGCCGGGCGTGAACAGCCTCGAAGGCCTGTTGTTCCCCGATACCTACGAGGTATCGAACGCCGAATCCGAGGGCCAGGTCATCGAGCGGCTGATCGGTCTCATGGAACGGGTCGGTAACCAGGAAGACATCGTCAACCGTTCGGCAGCGCTCGGCCGCACGCCCTATGAGATCTTGATCATCGCGTCGATGATCGAGCGCGAAGCGAAGATCCCAGAGGACCGCGACAAGATCTCGCGCGTCATCCACAACCGCTTGTTCTCCAGCGCGCTCAACCCGGACAACCCGTTCTTGCTGCAGATCGACGCGACCGTGCTCTACGGCGGTCAGCAGCTCGGCCTCGACCCCGAGATGCCCTTCCGCGAGATGCGCCAGATCCCCTCGGATTGGAACACGTACCTCAACCCCGGGCTGCCGGCGACGCCGATCGCCAATCCCGGCCGGGCGTCGATCCGTGCGGCGCTCAACCCGGCCCCGAATCCTGCTCCGGGTGACCCGCTGTGCGTCGACCTGCCGAACCCGTCGGAGTGCTTCTACTTCTACTACGTGCTCGCCGACGAAGACGGCGGCCACGCGTTCGCGGCAACTGCCGAACAACATCAGGCCAACGTCAACGCAGCTGCGGCAGCCGGGTTGTTGTGACCCCGGCCGACGCGCCGGCCGGCAAGCTCGCCGCAGTCATCGGCTCACCGGTGGCCCACAGCCTCTCGCCGGCGATCCATCGCGCCGGCTTCGCCACGCTCGGCGTCGACTGGTCGTATGTCGCCTTCGAGGTCGAAGAAGGTGCAGCGCCCGACGCGCTCGACGCGATGCGCACGCTCGGGATCGCTGGACTCTCGGTCACCATGCCGCACAAGTCGATGGTCGCCGACGAGGTGGATCGGCTCGAGCCCGCGGCACGGGCGCTCAACTCGGTGAACACGGTGAGCTGGGACGGTGACGAGCTCGTCGGTTCGAGTACCGACGGTGCGGGATTGGTTGCGTCGCTCGCCGAGGCGGGCATCGACCTCGATGGCTGCCGCGTGGCGATCATCGGCGCCGGCGGCGCCGCCCGGTCGGTGATCGATGCGTTCGGCCGCGCCGGCTCGCCCGACATCACGGTGCTCAACCGCACGATCGACCGCGCACAGCATGCGGCGTCGTTGGCCAGCAGCGCATCTGTGGGCATCGTCAGCGATGTGAGCCGGGCCGACGTGGTGGTCAACGCGACCAGCGTCGGCATGGGCGTTGCCGCCGACGGGGCGAGCGACGACGACCTGCCGTGTCGTCTCGATCTGCTGCACGCCGACCAGGTGGTCGTCGATCTGATCTACCACCCATTGCACACCGCTTGGCTGCGCGGCGCCGAGGCGCTCGGGGCGCGCACGATCGACGGGCTCGGCATGCTCGTCCATCAGGCCGCGTTGCAACAGGAGCGGTGGCTCGGTGAGCGCCCCGATACCGCCCCGATGCGGGCGGCAGCCGAGGCCGAGTTGGCGGCCCGGGAGCAGGCCGCTTCGGGCCGGTAGCCTGCCCCGATGCTCCGATTCCTCACTGCGGGTGAGTCCCACGGGCAGGCACTCGTGGTGATCGTCGAAGGCCTCCCCGCAGGCCTCGAGATCACCGTCGAGGAGATCCAGGCCGAGATGGCCCGCCGTCGCCTGGGATACGGGCGCGGTCCGCGCCAGCGTTTCGAGGTCGACGAGCTGACACTGCTCGGTGGCGTGCGTCATGGCCGCACGCTCGGTTCGCCGGTGGCGATCGAGATCAAGAACACCGAGTGGTTCCGCAGCGACAAGTGGCACGCCGAAATGGATCCGGCGCCCGGCGCCACCGCCGCCCCGCTGACCCAGGTTCGTCCCGGGCACGCCGACCTGGCCGGAATGCAGAAGTACGGGTTCACCGACGCCCGCGACGTACTCGAACGGGCGAGCGCGCGCGAGACAGCGGCGCGCGTGGCTGCTGGCGCCCTGGCCAAGGCGCTGCTGCGCACGATCGACGTCGAAATCATCTCCCACGTGATCCAAATGGGTGCCGCCCGTGTCGCCCCGTCGGCGGTGCGGCCCGCTCCGAACGAGCTCGACCGGGTCGACGAGAACTCCGTGCGCTGTTACGACGAAGCGTCCGCCGAGGCGATGGTCGACGAGATCAAGGCGGCCGCCAAGGACGGCGACTCGCTCGGCGGTGTGGTCGAAGTACTCGGGTTCGGGCTGCCGGTTGGCTTGGGCAGCCATGTGCACTGGGACCGCAAGATCGACGCGCTGCTGACCCAAGCCGTCATGAGCATCCAGGCGGTCAAGGGTGTCGAGATCGGCGACGGATTCGAGGTTGCCGGGCGACGCGGGAGCGACGCCCACGATGCGATCCACTGGGACGACGGTGCCGGTCGGTACCGCCGTCGCAGCACGCTGGCGGGCGGGACCGAGGGTGGCATGACCACCGGCGAGCTGCTGGTGGTCCGCGCGGCGATGAAACCGCTCGCCACACTCAACCGCCCCACTCTGGAAACCGTCGACACGGCGACAAAGGAGTCGGCGGTGTCGTTCAAGGAGCGCACCGACGTCACCGCCGTGCCGGCGATGGGTGTGGTCGCCGAGACGATGGTTGCGCTGGTGGTGGCCGGCGAGGCGCAGCGCAAGTTCGGCGGCGACTCGATCCCCGAGTTCCAGCGCAACGCGCAGGCGTTCCAGGCGACGTTGCAATGAGCGACTGTCTCGACGGTCGCCACGTCGTGCTCGTCGGCATGATGGGTGTTGGCAAGTCGACCGTCGGGCGGCTCCTGGCCAAACGCCTCGAGCGGCAGCTGTACGACAGCGACCGGATGATCGAGGAGCGCACGGGACGTACAGTGCGCGAGATCTTCGCCGCCGACGGCGAGGACGCGTTTCGATCGCTCGAGACCGAGGTGTTGCTCGACGGGCTCGAGGGCGAACCGCCGGCCGTCATCGCTGCGGCTGGCGGGGTCGTGCTGCGGCCCGAGAATCGGGCGGCACTGCGCGGCGACAGCAGCTACGTCGTGTGGTTGAGCGCGCCCCTCGATGTGCTCGCCGACCGGGTCGTCAACGGCGCGCATCGGCCGCTCCTCGACGACGATCCGCGTGCCGTGTTGGAACGTCTCGACGAGGTCCGCGAGCCGCTGTATCGCGAGGTCGCCGACGGGGTCGTGTCGGTGAGCGGGCGCAGTCCATCAGAAGTTGCGCAGGCGGTGGTGCGATGCTGCGGGTGACCGTGCCGCTCGGCGACCGCGCGTACCCGGTACTCGTCGGCCGCGGCGCCGTGGCCGACGTCGCCGAGCTCATACCGTCGTCGGCTCGACGGGCCGTGATCGTGACGCAAGACGGCGTGCCGCTGTCGGCGGAAGTGGCCGACGCGCTGGCGGCGGCCGACATCACCACCGCGGTGCGCACGATCGGACAGGGCGAAGCGGCCAAGTCCCTGGCCACGATTGGCGACCTCTCCTCGTCGTTCGCCGAGGTCGGGTTGACTCGTCACGACGTAGTGGTCGCCGTCGGTGGCGGCATGGTCACCGACGTCGCCGGCTTCGCCGCCGCCTGCTGGCATCGCGGCACGCCGGTCGTGCATGTCGCCACGTCGCTCTTGGCGATGGTCGATGCGGCGATTGGCGGAAAGACCGGAGTCAACCTGCCGCAGGGCAAGAACCTCGTCGGAGCGTTTTGGCAACCGAGCGGCGTCATCTGTGACCTCGACGCGCTCGACACGCTCCCCGAGCGCGAGTGGCGTTGTGGCTTGGGGGAGATGGCCAAGTACCACTTCCTCACCGGCGACGATCTGCTGGCGCTCGAGCTCGACGAGCGCATCGCACGGTGCGTCGAGATCAAGGCAGAGGTGGTCGCCGCCGACGAACGCGAAGGCGGCCGGCGAGCGCTGCTCAACTACGGCCACACGTTCGCCCACGCGTTGGAGATCGCCACCGAGCACCGGATTGCTCACGGTGAGGCGGTGGCCATCGGGCTGCTGTTCGAAGCCGAGCTGGCGGCCGAGTTGGGGCGCATCGACGACGGGCGTGTCGACGACCATCGGCGAGTGGTGATCGAGGCCTACGAGCTCGGCCACGAGCTCCCCGCCGGGTTGGACAGCGAAGGACTGCTGGGGCTGATGCAACGCGACAAGAAGGCGCTGGCGGCATTGACGTTCGTGCTCGACGGCGCAGATGGTCTCGAGGTCGTCGCCGACGTGCCCGAGACGGCCGTGCGCACAGTGCTCGACCGGGTGCTGTAGCGATGGCCCGGTTCGCCGACATCGATCATGCGGCGCGCGTGGCTGCCCTGCGCGCGCGGTTCCCGCTCGGGAACGGTTGTGATGCGCTGCTGTTGCTCGACTTGGTCGACGTGCGCTGGCTCACCGGGTTCACCGGCTCGAACGGATGGGCGGTGCTGCGCGCCGACGACCTCGTGCTCGGTACCGATGGGCGCTATCGCGACCGGGCAGCCGCAGAGACGGCCGCGTCCGGTGCCGCTGTGGTCGCCGAGACCGACCGCGGCAAGTTGCACGAGCGGCTGGTGGAGGCACTTCGTCCCGCTGCGCGCATCGCCCTCGATCCGACCACGACCACGCACGCCCGCTGGACCGCGCTGGCCAGCGACCTGGCGCTCGAACCCACCGACTCGCTCGTCCGGCTGCAACGGCAGATCAAAGACGCCGCCGAGGTCGAACGCATCGCTGCCGCCGCCCGCGCCGCCGATGCCGCGCTGGCCGAGGTCGAGCCGCTGCTCCGGGCCACGGCCGACACACCACTGAGCGAGGCCGATGTGCGTGACGAACTCGAGTACCGGATGCGCCGCCACGGGGCCGACGACCGCAGCTACGACACGATCGTCGCCAGCGGACCCGACCACGCCGCTCGTCCGCATCACGAGGTGACCAGACGGACGATCGTCGACGGCGACACCGTGGTGATCGACGTCGGTGCCCTCGTCGACGGCTACCACTCCGACATGACACGGTCGTACGTGATCGGGGAACCGACCAGCCAACAGCGCGAGATCTACGAGTTGGTCGATGCTGCGCAGCGCGCAGGCCTCCATGCAGTGACCCCCGGCGTGCCGGCGCGCAGTGTGGATGCAGCGTGCCGCGACCTGTTCACCGACGCCGGCTACGGCGACTGGTACCTCCACGGCACCGGACACGGTGTCGGTCTGGAGATCCACGAAAACCCGTACCCATCGCGCGTGTCCGACGAGGTTCTCGTCGACGGCAACGTCGTCACCGTCGAGCCGGGCCTCTATCGTGGCGGCTTCGGCGGTATCCGGATCGAGGACCTGGTCCACGTCACCGCCGTCGGCCCCCGGGTTTTCACCCATCACCCCAAGCAGCCGTTCGACGGCTGACGTGCACAGCTAGGAGCGACGATGCCGCAGATCTCGGTGAACGACTTGAAGAACGGGATCACCCTCGACCTCGATACCGGGTTGTTCCAGGTGGTCGAGTTCCAGCACGTCAAGCCGGGCAAGGGTGGCGCGTTCGTGCGCACGAAGATCCGCAACGTGCGTACCGGCGCGGTGATCGATCGGACATTCAACGCCGGCATCAAGGTCGAGCAGGCGATCGTCGATCGCCAAGACATGCAGTTCTTGTACAAGGACGGCGACGACTACGTGTTCATGAACACGACGACGTACGACCAGATGACGGTGCCACCCATCACGTTGGGTGATGCTGCGGACTACCTGGTCGAGCAGATGATTGCCCAGATCGCCATGCACGATGGGGAGATCATCGGCGTCGAGATCCCTGCGTCGGTCGAACTCGACATCGCCGATACCGAGCCCGGAGTGCAGGGCGACCGAGTGTCGGGCGCGCGCAAGCCGGCCACCCTGGTGACCGGCAAGGTGGTGCAGGTGCCGCTGTTCGTCGAGATCGGCGACACCGTCAAGGTCGACACCCGCTCGGGCGACTACATCACCCGCGTCTGACTCGCCGCGTCCCGACCAAGCACCCCGACCCACGACGATGCCGGATCTGCCGCGACCCGACGAGCGCTCCGACGCCCGCGAGCGAGCGCTGTATCTGCTGTACGAAGCGCACGCCAAAGGCATCGATCCTGTCGATGCGCTCGAACTGCAGGTGTTGGAACCCGATGAACTGACGACCAGGTTGGTCACGGGTGTGGCGCAGCACCAGGCGCGGCTCGACGACGCGATCAGCGCCAAGTCGAAAGGGTGGACCCTCCAACGGATGCCGGTGATCGACCGCAACGTATTGCGGCTGGCGGCATACGAACTCGCCGAGCGCCCCGACGTGCCCGTGGCGGTGGTGCTCGACGAGGCGGTCACGCTGGCTAAGCGGTTCTCCACCGACGACAGTGGCCGCTTCGTGAACGGCCTGCTGTCGGCGCTGGTCGAAGATTTGCGAACATAGACGGCCATGACGGAGTCGCTGCTCGACGACGCGCTCGCGTCCGACCGCGACACCAGCGCAACCGCTCCCGAGCGCGTCGAGCCGGAGCCCAACGACGATCGTTCGTGGCGCGAGCGCCTGCGACCGCCGACGTGGGGCGAGGCCGCGGTGGGCACCGCGATCGTGATCTACACGATCTACTTCACGTCACGCAGCCTCGACATCCACCACGCGCTCGGGACCGCGTCGTACGACTCGGCGCTGTACGACCAGGGGATGTGGCTGCTGTCGCGCTTCGACGCGCCCTTCGTCACCTTGATGGGCCGCAACCTCTTCGGTGACCACACGTCGTTCATCCTGCTGTTCCTCGTGCCCCTGTACTGGATCGCGCCTGGCGCGTGGATCATGTTCTTCTCGCAGTCGTTCGCCATTGCGCTCGGCGCCGTGCCGGTGTTCCTCTACGGGCGCTCGCGCCTGGGCTCGGAGTGGATGGCCTGCGTCGGCGCTGGCGCATATCTGCTGCACCCCGCGGTGGGCTGGACCAACCTCGAGAACTTCCACCCGGATGCGTTCTTGGGTGTCACCGTGGGTTTCGCCATCTACGCCGCGCTCGAGCGCAAGTGGCGGCTGTACGCGGTGGCCGTGGTGCTCTCGCTAATGGTCAAAGAAGACGTCGCGTTGGTGATCGTGCCGCTCGGTATCTGGGTCGGGTTGCGGCGCAGCTGGCGGATCGGCCTGATCACCGTGCTCGGGGCACTGTGGTTCATGGCGGTTGCGATGTTCCTGGTGATGCGCAGCCTGATCGGCGTACCCACGCGCAACAGCTGGCGGATTCCCTTCGGCGGGCCCGGGGGTGTGATCGACACGGCCCTGACGAATCCGACCGACCTCGTCGACTATCTGCGCAGCGACGAGCGCCCGTGGTACCTGTGGCAGATGACGGCCCCGTTCGCCTTCCTGTTCGCCCGCCTCCCCGATGTGGCGTTGATCTCGGCGTTGGTGATGTTCACCAACATCTTGAGCACGTATTGGTACCAGTACCAGGTGGAGTACCACTACAGCTTGATCGCCGTACCCGGGTTGGCGATCGGCACGATGTATGCGATCGGCGCCCTCCGAGATCGCTGGACGACACGCGGGGTGCAGATTCCGGTGCGGGCGATCGCTGTGGGTGCGCTGGCGGTGGTCACGGTGACCACTGCGTATCTGTGGTCGCCGACGCCGTGGTCGCGCGATCCCGGCTGGATTCCCGATCCGAACTCGGAGTTCGCCGAGTCGGCGCGCGACATCATCGCCAACATCCCCGACGACGCCAGCGTCGCCGCGCACTACCGAATCACGCCCCACGTGGCGTACCGCGAGGAGATCTACCAATTCCCGGTGCCCTTCCGAGTGGTGCTCTATGGGCCGGACATCTCGTGGGAGAACTCGCGTCTGGGCAGTCGCGCCGAGGGCGTCGACTATGTCGTGCTGCCGACGAGCCGCGACGAGCAACTCCTGGCCGACTGGGCGTCGGTGTCGCCGGCGTTCGTCGAGGTCGAGGCCAACCGGTATTGGGTGCTGTACGAACGCGACCGGACGACGCCGCTCCCGCCGGGCGGCCCCGACATCGAACCGGTGGGGCCGCCCGGCTGAGCGACGTCGTCGTCAGCGCGGGCGCGAGTTGAGCGCCGTCAGCTGAGCGGTGTCCAGGTGGTCGAGATGCTGCGGAAGGCGACCGAGTCGTTGGCCGAGTCGCCGGACACGCCAACGATCATCATGAACGCGCTGCGCGCCTCGGTGTCGTTCACCGGGAGCACGTAGCAGCCGGCGTTGTTCTTCGGCGTCGAGTCGAACGCCACCACGCCGGAGCTGCTCGTGCTGGTGTTCTGACGGACCTCGACCTCGTCGAGGCTCGCCCCTGGGGTGATGCCGATGCCGAGGCAATACTCGACCGACGTCAACGCGTAGTCGACCCCAGCGATCGACGCCGGACCTTGGAGATGCTTGACGGCGTAGCGCGTGTCGCCGTTGGGGGTGGCGACGTCAACACGCGTCAAGGTGTGGTCGACGTCGGCGCCGATCACCCCGCTCAGCGGTTCGTCCGGGCCGAAGCCGTGCTGCATCTCCACGACGCCGGTAGGCCCTGCCGGACCCTGTGGACCCTCGGGGCCCTGTGGCCCCTGCGGGCCGGGTGTGCCGGCGGTGGCGGCCAACTCCTGCAAGCTGTTCGGCGTGTAGTAGCCGACGATGTCGATGACGACGTCGAGCGAACCGCGGAAGTTGTAGATGTTGATCTTACCGTCCGGCGACAGCTGGACGTCGATCATGTTCGGCGTCGGCGCGCCGCCAGCGGTGACGTTGAGGCTGGACAGCAACGGCACGTCGGTCAGGTTGGCCGGGTAGACCCGGAGGTTGGACGACGTGGTCGCACCGACGGCGGTCACGTTGGCGGCGATCGCAGTCGCGTGGGCCGGAACGGCCAGATCGCCGATGCACTCCCCGTTGTCGCCGTGGATCGCGACCTCGAAGACTTCACCTGCGCCCAACGGCGTCGAGCGAGGGCCGATGTTGTCGGGGCCGCGCGTGTCGGTGATGCGGCATCCCGCTGTCGGGTTGAACGTGGCGTCGGTGTCGCCGGGCGCGGCCGAGGCCGAGAACGCGTGGACCAGCGCGAGCGTGGCGGTGATCGCCACGAGTGCACCGACGACGACCGATATCGCCGTGTGCATTGGACCGGTACGGGCGTGTGCCACGGAGGGGTTGAGGGAGGGGTTGATGGAGGGCATGGGAACCTTTCGTGGATGGATGCGTGCGGCCGTTTCGGCCGGACGGTCTGCGCCGTCGCCGTCCTGACGGGCCGATCGTCGGCCCCTTACGCGTTTGTCGGAACTCGTCGTGCTACCTTCGGCACCGACCGTGAAGCGGGTCCTGTGAGGCCCAGACGGAAAGGACATCGATCGACGTGGCCGACAAGGCTGGAGCGCGTACTGCGCCGCGGCGTGTGCTCGCCGCTGACGACATCGGTCGAGCCGTCACCCGCATGGCCCAAGAAGTGATCGAGGCCAATCGGGGTCTCGACGGCGTGGCCATCGTGGGGATCGAGACCGGCGGGGTGTGGCTCGCTCGGGCGATCGCCGCCGCGATCGAACGCATCGAGCGACCGGTCCCGGTGGGATCGATCGACGCCAGCTTGTACCGCGACGACATCGGGATTCGTCCCGTCGCGCCCGGGGCGGTGAGCGATCTGGCGTTTCCGATCGACGGCACGACCGTGGTGCTCGTCGACGACGTGTTGTACACCGGCCGCACCGTGCGTGCGGCGCTCGACGCGTTGGCCGACTACGGGCGGCCACGTCGAGTGCAACTGGCGGTGATGGTCGACCGTGGCCACCGTGAGCTGCCGATCCGTCCCGACTTCGTCGGCAAGAACCTGCCGACTGCGGTGGTCGAGAAGGTGACCGTCGACGCCGAGGGCGTGATCATCGAGACCATGATCGGCCCGGGGATCGAACCGGAGATCGAGGACGCGGGGGAGGCGCAATGACCGGCGCGTCGCTGTTGTCGATCGACGAGCTCGGCCCGGCCGGCGTCGCCCGGATCATGGAGCTCGCCGACCACATGGCCGAAGTGAACCGGCGCCCGAATCCCAAGGTTCCGGCGTTGCGCGGCAAGACGGTGTGCAACGTGTTCTTCGAAGACTCGACCCGCACTCGGCTCAGTTTTGAAACGGCGGCCAAACGCCTCTCGGCCGACACGATGACGTTCGCCGCCTCGCAGTCGAGCTTGAACAAGGGCGAGAGCCTGCGCGACACGGTGGAGACGATCGCTGCGATGGGTGTCGATGCGTTCATCGTGCGGCACCGCTCCAGCGGCGTCCCCTGGCTCATCGACGGGTGGACCAACGCCAGCGTGATCAACGCAGGCGACGGCTGGCATGCCCACCCCACCCAGGGACTGCTCGACGTGTACACCGTGCGCACCGCACTGCAGCGCACCGGCGGCTTCGACGGTCTGCGGGTGGCCATCGTTGGCGACGTGAAGCACAGCCGAGTGGCCCGCAGCACCTCCGCCGCGTTCGGCGCACTCGGCGCCGACGTGGTGTTGGTCGCTCCGCCGACGCTGTTGCCGCCGGTGTCGGCTCATCCCACCACCGAGGATCTCGACGAGGTGCTCGACGGACTCGACGTGCTGTACCTGCTGCGGATGCAACGCGAACGGATGACCGAGGCCCTCGTGCCGAGCTTGCGCGAGTACACCGCTCGGTTCGGACTCACCGCCGAGCGTGCCGCGCGTCTTCCCGAGCATGCGTTGGTGATGCATCCGGGTCCGATGAACCGAGGCGTCGAGATCGCGGTCGATCCGACGGAGCTCCCTGGGGCGTTGATCACCAAACAGGTGACCAATGGCATCGCGGTGCGGATGGCTGTGCTGTTCGACCTGCTCGGGTCGGGCGCGCCGCGTGAATCGTTCGGCGATTCGATCGAAGGAGGAACACAATGAGCATCCTGATCCGCAACGGTCGTCTGCTCGACGAGGGCGGAGAACGCTTCGGCGACGTGCGCATCGCCGACGGACGCATCGCCGACGTCGGTACCGAGGTTGCGGCCGGTGACGGCGATCACGAGATCGACGCCTCGGGGTGCGTCGTGTCGCCGGGGTTCGTCGACCTGCACACACATCTACGCGAGCCCGGGCGCGAGGAAGCGGAAACCATCGAGACCGGGTCGCGTGCAGCGGCGCTGGGTGGCTACACGGCCGTGGTAGCGATGCCCAACACCGACCCCACGCAGGACTCGGTGGAGGTCGTCGACTTCGTTCGCCGCCAGGGCGAACGCGCTGGCCTGTGCGACGTGCGGCCGTCGGGATCGATCACCGTGGGCCGGGCCGGTACGCAGCTGACCCCGTTCGGTGAACTCGCCGCGGTCGGAGTGCGGATCTTCACCGACGACGGCAACGGCGTCCAAGACCCGCAGCTGATGCGCCGTGCGCTGGAGTATGCGGGCGGTCTCGGCGTGACCTTGGCCCAGCATTGCGAGGTCGAGCCGCTGACGGCGGGCGCCGTGATGCACGAAGGCGAGTGCTGTAGCCGGCTCGGGCTTCCCGGGTGGCCGGCCGTGGCAGAGGAGCTGATGGTGCATCGTGACATCGAGCTGTCGCGCCTCACCGGTGCGCCGATCCATCTGCTGCACCTGTCGACGGCGCACAGCGTCGAACTCGTACGGGCGGCCAAAGCCGATGGGCTCGCAGTGACCGCCGAGGCCACGCCGCATCACATCAGCCTCACCGACGAGCTGCTCTCCTCGTACCAGGCGCTGTACAAGGTGAATCCGCCGCTGCGCACGATGGCCGATGTCGAGGCGGTTCGCCGTGGGTTGGTCGACGGCACGATCGACGCGTTGGCCACCGACCACGCGCCGCACACACCTGAGTCGAAAGAGCAACCGCTCGACGACGCCCCTCCCGGCATGGTCGGGTTGGAGACTGCGCTGGGCGTCGCCCTCGCTCACCTCGACATGCCGCTGGCCGACGTGATCGGAGCCCTGTCGTGGCGCCCGGCGCGTATTGCGCGGATCGACGACGAGCACGGCCGTCCGATCGCCGTGGGTGAGCGGGCCAACCTCACGGTGTTCGACCCCGATCACGAGTGGGAGGTCGTGCCCTCGCAACTGGCGAGCAAGAGTCACAACACACCCTTCGTCGGCGTGCCACTCCGTGGCCGCACGCGGTGGACGGTGCTCGCCGGACAGCTGGTCGTCGACGATGGCCGAGCGACTCGCTGATCGGCCTGACGATTTGACGCGAACGAACCGTATAACCATTCATTAGACTGGATGAACATGCAAGAAGCTCCGGAGACCACCCCCACCGCGCCGACCGAGGGCCGGCTGGTCCTCGCCGACGGCTCGGTGTTCGAAGGGGATCTGTACGGCCTCGGCGACGACCAGATCGCCCGCGGCGAGGTCGTCTTCAACACGGTGCACTCGGGCTACCAGGAGGTGATCACCGATCCGAGTTACGCCGGCCAGATCATCACCTTCACCAACGCCCACATCGGCAACTACGGCGTCAACGCCGTCGACGATGAATCGCGTGGCGCGTTCTGCCGCGGCATCGTGGTGCGCGACCTGGCCCGACGGGCCAGCAATCAGCGCGCCGAACGGTCGATCCGCGAGTTCCTGGTCGACGTCGGCGTGCCCGCGATCGCCGGCGTCGACACCCGGCGCCTCACCCGCGTGCTGCGCGTCGACGGCGCGATGACCGGGGCCTTCGGGAACGCCGACGAACGGACACTGCTGGCCGCGGCGCGCGACGAGCCGGGTACCGACGGCGTCGACCTCGTGGCGCAGGTCACCACGACCGAGCCCTACACGATCGAGCCCGCCGACGCCTCGGCGACGCGGTCGATCGTCGCGATCGACTTCGGCATGAAACGCAACATCGGTCGCAGCCTGGCCCGCCTCGGCCGCGTCGAGGTGGTGCCGGCATCGACCCCGGCCGCCGACATCCTCGCCCGCGAACCCGATGGCGTGTTCCTCAGCAACGGTCCGGGCGATCCGGCGATGGTGCCCTACGCCGTCGACACGATCGCCGAGTTGCTGGGCGAGGTGCCGATCTTCGGCATCTGCCTCGGCCACCAGCTCCTCGGACGGGCGATCGGTGCCGACACCGTGAAGCTGCCGTTCGGACACCACGGGGGCAACCACCCCGTGCGCAACGACGCCACCGGACGCGTCGAGATCACGAGCCAGAACCACAACTTCGCTGTCGACCCCGACAGCCTGAGCGGGAAAGCGACGATGACCCACGTCAACTTGAACGATGGCGTCTGCCAGGGAATGCGCGTCAACGACGCGCCGGCATTCAGCGTGCAACACCACCCGGAGGCCAACCCGGGCCCGCACGACGCCAACTACATGTTCGCCGAGTTCGGTGCGCTGATGGACGGGAGCAACTGATGCCCCGCCGCGACGACATCGAGTCGATCCTGATCATCGGTTCGGGCCCGATCGTGATCGGGCAGGCCTGCGAGTTCGACTACTCGGGAACCCAGGCGTGTCGCGTGCTACGCGACGAGGGGTATCGCGTGATCCTCGCCAACTCCAACCCGGCGACGATCATGACCGACCCCGACTTCGCCGACGCGACCTACATCGAGCCGCTCACGTGGGAGTACCTCGCCGCGATCATCGAGGCGGAGCAACCCGACGCCGTGCTGCCCACGTTGGGTGGGCAGACCGGGCTCAACCTGGCCATGGAGTTGTTCGAGCGGGGCCTGATCGGTGTGCCGGGCACACCCGAGATGATCGGCGCCAATGCCGAGGCCATCGCCACCGCCGAAGATCGTGAGCAATTCAAGGTGGCCATGGTCGAGATCGGTCTCGACGTCCCGCGTTCGGGCACGGCGCGCACCATGGACGAAGCCCGCGAGATCGTCGAGCGCATCGGCCTTCCGGTGATCGTGCGTCCCGCCTACATCCTCGGCGGCAGGGGTACCGGCATCGCCAAGACCCCGGAGGACTTCGAGCGGATCGCCTCGGGAGGTCTCGACGCCAGCCCGATCAAGGAGATCCTCGTCGAAGAATCGATCGAAGGATGGAAGGAGTTCGAACTCGAGGTCATGCGCGATCACGCCGACAACTGCGTGATCATCTGCGGGATCGAGAACGTCGATGCGATGGGCGTGCACACCGGTGACTCGATCACCGTGGCGCCGATCCAGACGCTCACCGACGTGGAGTATCAGGAGATGCGCGACGCGGCGATCGCCTGTATCCGCCGAGTGGGCGTGGAGACCGGGGGATCGAACGTGCAGTTCGCCGTGGACCCCGAGACCGGCCGCCAAGTGGTGATCGAGATGAACCCACGGGTGTCGCGCTCGTCGGCGCTGGCGTCGAAGGCCACCGGCTTCCCGATCGCCAAAATCGCCGCCAAGCTGGCCGTCGGCTACCGCTTGGACGAGGTCCCCAACGACATTACGGAGAAGACTCCGGCGAGTTTCGAGCCCGTACTCGATTACGTCGTCACCAAGATCCCTCGGTGGGCGTTCGAGAAGCTGCCGGGCACCGATGGGGTGCTCGTCACGCAGATGCAGTCGGTGGGCGAGGCGATGGCGATCGGCCGGACATTCCCCGAGAGTCTGCAAAAGGCGATGCGTTCGCTCGAGCAAGGTCGTCTCGGCTTCGGCGCCGACCCAGCCGAAGAACTGCTCGCCGACGTCGACACCGCAGAGTTGCTCGCCGCCACGGCCACGCCCACACCCGACCGGCTCGGCCAGATCGCGGAGCTGTTGCGACGGGGGACCACCGTCGACGAGATCCACGCCACCACCTACCTCGATCCGTGGTTTCTCGACCAGATGGCGCGCATCGTCGAGGAGCGTCACGCACTCGCCGAGGCGTCGCCTGCGACGTTGTCGCGGCGCGGCTGGCGCCGGGCCAAGCAGCTCGGGTTCACCGACGGCCAGCTGGCGCACATTTGGGGCGAGCCCGTTGCGGTCGTGCGGGCGGCGCGGCGCGACGCCGACGTGCACCCGACGTACAAGACCGTCGACACGTGTGCCGCCGAGTTCGCCGCCCAGACGCCCTACCTCTACTCGGCCTGGGAAGACGAAGACGAAGCTCAGCCGACGGCCAACCGCAAGGTCGTGATCTTGGGATCGGGGCCGAACCGGATCGGGCAGGGCATCGAATTCGACTATTGCTGCGTGCACGCGTCGTTCGCCGCCGCCGAAGCCGGCTACGAGACGATCATGGTCAACTGCAACCCCGAGACGGTGTCGACCGACTACGACACGTCCGACCGGTTGTACTTCGAGCCGCTCACTGTGGACGACGTCACCGAGGTGCTCGACGCCGAGCGGCCCGATGCGGTGATCGTGTCGCTCGGCGGGCAAACACCGTTGAAGCTGGCCGGCCAGCTCCCCGCATCGCTGATCGCCGGCACGAGCTCCGACTCGATCGACGCGGCCGAAGACCGTGAGCGATGGAACGCGATCTGTGACGAACTGTCGATTCCGCAGCCGCCGGGTGGCACCGCCCGCGACCTCGAAGAGGCGCTGGCGATCACCGACCGCATCGGGTTCCCGGTGCTGGTCCGGCCGTCGTACGTGCTGGGCGGAAGGGCGATGCAGATCGTCCACGACCGCAACGATCTGGCGGCGGCGATGGCCGAACTCGCCGGAGCCGGGACCCTCGGCCGCGAGGGCGGGCTCTCTGCCGAACGTCCGGTGCTGATCGATCGGTTCCTCGCCGATGCCACGGAGGTCGACGTCGACGCGATCCGCGACGCCACCGGCGAGGTGCTGATCGGGGGAGTGATGGAGCACGTCGAGGAGGCGGGGGTGCACTCGGGCGACTCCGCCTGCGCGATCCCGCCGCCGTCGCTGTTGCCGTGGGTGGTCGAGGTGATCGAGGCGTACACCGCAGCGATCGCCGAGCGGCTCGACGTGCGCGGCCTGATCAATGTGCAGTACGCCGTGGTCGGTACCACCGTGTACGTGATCGAGGCCAACCCGCGCGCCAGCCGCACGGTGCCCTTCGTCGCGAAGGCGACGGGTGTGCCGCTCGCCAAGGTGGCCACCCGGGTGATGCTGGGCGAGACGCTCGCCGAGCTGCGCGAGAACGGCGCGCTGCCCGCTCCGGTGGGCGGTCACGTCGCCGTGAAAGAGGCGGTGCTGCCGTTCAGCCGGTTCCCCGAGGTCGACCCCGCGCTCGGTCCCGAGATGCGCTCGACCGGCGAGGTGATGGGTATCGCCGACCGCTTTGCCAGCGCCTTCGACAAGGCCGAGTTGGCGGCCGGCACCGTGCTGCCGACGAGCGGCACGGTGTTCTTGTCGCTCGCCGACCCCGACAAGCCAGCCGGCCTCGTCGTCGCCCGCCGGCTGCGTGACCTCGGGCTCTCCATCGCTGCCACAGCGGGCACCGCCGACTACCTCGAGCGGTACGGACTACCCGTCGATCGGCGCCTCGACAAGGTGCAAGACCAACGCGCCGACGGAACGACTGCCGTCGATCTCATCGCCGCCGGTGAGATCTCGTTCGTGGTCAACACGCCTCGTGGGCGCATCGGGCGCAGTGATGGCGAGCACATTCGCAAGGCGGCCAGCCTGCACCGCGTGGGCTGCGTCACCACGATCAGCGCAGCGCTCGCCGCCGCCGACGGTTTGGCCCACCGCCGAGAGGCGGCAACCGTGCGGTCGCTCCAGCGCTACCACCAAGCCGGCGTTCCGGCGTAGATCGTGGCCGGCGACGTCGACACCCGAGTACGTATCGGCTCGGTCGCGCTCGACGCGCCGGTGATGACCGCCTCCGGAACCGCCGGCTTCGGGTCGGAGCTCGGCGCCTACTTCGACCTCCGGGCGCTGGGAGCGGTCGTCACCAAGTCGCTCTCGGTGATGCCGTGGCCCGGCAACCCCGCGCCGCGTGTGCATCCGGCCGGCGCCGGCATGATCAACGCGGTCGGGCTGCAGGGGCCGGGCGTCGAGCGCTGGCGACACGACTACCTGCCGCGCTTGGCCGACACCGGGGCGACGATCATCGCAAGCATCTGGGGCCGCACCATCGACGAGTTCGCACGAGCAGCCGATGCGCTCGCCACCGCCGAAGACATCACGGCCGTCGAAGTCAATCTGTCGTGTCCGAACCTCGAAGGCAGGGGCGGCATCTTCGCCCACGACGCCGAACTGTCGGCCGAAGTGATTGCGGCAACGGCAGGGTGCGGACGGCCGCGCTGGGCCAAGCTCAGCGCCAACACCGATCGCATCGTCGATGTCGCAGCTGGCGCGGTCGAAGCCGGCGCCGAGGCGGTGACGTGCATCAACACGTTGCTGGGCATGGCCTATTCGCCCGACTCGCTCACGCCCACCCTGGGAGCAGGCGGCGGCGGACTGTCCGGGCCATCGATCCATCCGGTCGCCGTGCGTGCGGTCCACGACGTGCACGCCGCGCTGCCCGATGTGCCGATCGTGGCGGCGGGCGGCGTCACGACCGGTTGGGACGCGGTGGAGATGATGCTGGCGGGTGCAGTCGCGGTACAGGTCGGCACGGCCACGTTCGCCGACCCGCGCGCCCCGCTCGACATCCAGGAGGCGATGGTCGACTGGTGCCGTGCCCGGGGGGTCGACCGCGTCGCCGACATCGGCGCGCTAGCGTGACGTCATGGCAACTCCACCGCAGTTGACCCCCGAGCAACGGGCAGCGGCGCTGGCCAAGGCGGCCGAAGCCCGCGCCGCACGCGCCGAGATCAAGGCGCGGCTCAAAATGGGCTCGATGACCCTCGCCGAGGCGCTCGAGTCCGAGGACGTCAACGTTGGGAAGTTGAAGGTCGTCTCGCTGCTCGAGTCGCTCCCCGGGGTCGGCAAGGTCAAGGCCCGCCGGGTGATGGAAGACATCAACATCGCCGATAACCGTCGCGTGCAGGGTCTCGGCCCGCAGCAGAAGCAGAAGCTGCTCGAACAGCTCGGCGACTGACCGCCGGGTGATCTTCGTCGTTTCCGGACCAGGGGGCGTCGGCAAAGGCACGATCGTGTCTGAACTCGTGCGCCGCAACCCCGCGCTGTGGCTCAGTCGGTCGTGGACTACCCGCCGGCGCCGCGCCGGTGAGGATGCCGACGCGTACGTGTTCACCGATGCGCCGACCTTCGAGGCACGCATCGCTGCAGGTGGTTTCCTCGAATGGACCGAGTTCCTCGGCAACTACTACGGCAGCCCGGTTCCCAGCTTCGACATCGGCGAGGTCGAACGCGACGTGGTGCTCGAGATCGAGGTCGATGGCGCACGTCAGGTGAAGGAGTCGCACCCGGAAGCAGTGTTGATCTTCGTGTTGCCGCCGAGCCGAGCAGAACAAGAACGTCGTCTGCGTGGTCGCGGCGATCCCAACGACAAGGTGTTGGCACGGCTGAAGAAAGCTGAACTCGAAGAACCCATCGGTCGA
Source organism: Ilumatobacteraceae bacterium (assembly GCA_965230015.1). Lineage (GTDB taxonomy): Bacteria > Actinomycetota > Acidimicrobiia > Acidimicrobiales > Ilumatobacteraceae > JABSQH01. The sequence continues at coordinate 95,432 of CBDDKF010000012.1, forward strand.
GAACTCGCTGACCACCTCGTGGTCAACGACGACCTCGACGACACCGTGGCCGAGCTGGAAGCGATCATCGCCCAGTCCCGGTGATCATCGCCCAGTCCCGGTAGGGTTGGACCGCTATGGCGCTCGACCACGACACCATGATCACGCCGCCGATCGAGTCCTTGCTCGGTCGCGTCGACTCCAAGTTCTCGCTGGTGACGCTCGCGTCCCGCCGGGCACGGAACATCAACTCGTACTTCAATCAGCTCGGCGACGGCCTCGGCCACATGATCCCGCCGCAGGTGTCGTCGGTGGCGCGCAAGCCACTGTCGATCGCCTTCGAGGAGATCTCCGACGACAAGATCGTGTGGACCGAAGCGCCTGAGGAGCCCGAGTACGACCCCGAGGCCGAGGCCCAGGCGATGGCCGACGCCGCCGAGGCGTTCGGCGAGTCGAGCGACGACGGCTGATCCGAACATGGCCGAACCGGGGCCACTGACCGGCCGCCGGGTCGTCCTCGGGATCACCGGCGGTATCGCCGCGTACAAGGCGGTCGACGTGCTCCGTCGACTCGTCGACGCCGGTGCTCACGTCGTCCCGGTGATGACGGCGGGGGCCGAGCGGTTCATCGGCGCTACCACGGTCAGTGCGCTGGCCTCCGAGCCCGTGCACACCCGTTTGTGGGACGATCCCACGACGCCGATCCCGCACACTGCGCTCGGGCAAGGCGCCGACCTGATCGTGGTCGCACCGGCAACCGCACGCATCATCGCGGCATACCGTGCCGGGCTGTCGACCGATCTCCTCACCAACACGCTGCTCGCCACTCGGGCGCCCGTCATCGTGTGTCCGGCGATGCACACCGAGATGTGGGAGCACCCGGCCGTGGTCGACAACATCGCGGTGTTGCGCTCGCGCGGCGTGCACATCGTCGAGCCGGGGGTCGGCCGATTGGCCGGCGGCGACATCGGCGCCGGACGCCTTGCCGAACCGGTCGACATCGTCGCTGCGGTCCATGACGTGCTGGCCGCCGGGAGGAGTGGTGGCCTCGCGAACGGTGACCACGAGAACGGTGATCTCGACGGTCTACGGGTGTGCGTGTCGGCGGGTGGCACGCGCGAGCCGATCGACGCAGTCCGCGTGATCGCCAACCGGAGTTCGGGCAAACAGGGGTACGCCGTCGCCGCCGAAGCCGCGGCGCGCGGCGCCTCGGTCACGCTCGTGTCGACCGTCGACCTCCCCGCGCCCCGTGGCGTCGAGGTGGTGCCCGTGGAGACCGCCGAGCATATGCGCACGGCGATGACCGCCGCTGGGCCGACCGCCGACGTCATCGTGATGGCCGCTGCGGTGGCCGACTTCCGGCCGGTGGCCGCGCCCTCGACCAAGCTCAAGAAGCGCGATGGTGTGCCGCGCATCGAACTCGAACCGACCCCCGACATCCTGGCCGAACTCGGTGCCGCCAAGCGCCCGGGCCAAACGTTGGTCGGTTTCGCCGCCGAGACCGACGATCTCGTCGCCAACGCCCAAGCGAAGCTCGATCGCAAGCAGCTCGATCTCATCGTTGCCAACGATGTCGGTGCAGCAGGTGTTGGCTTCGCTCACGACACCAACGCGGTTACGCTGTTGCGGCCCGACGCGGAGCCTGTCGAGATCGACCTCGCCGCCAAGCGAGACGTCGCCCGGGCGGTCATCGACACCATCGTCGACCTCCGTCAGAATCGTCAGCTCCACAACGCCGTGGACCGAGCCCCTACAGGAACGCGACCGCACCACTCATGAGCACGTTTACCTTCACCTCCGAAAGCGTCACCGAGGGTCATCCCGACAAGATGGCCGACCAGATTTCCGACTCGGTGCTCGATGCCATCCTCGCCGACGATCCGGACGGACGCGTCGCCTGCGAGACGCTGCTGACCACCGGGCTGTGCGTCGTGGCTGGTGAAATCACCACGTCGGCCTACGTCGACATCCCCAAGATCGCCCGCGAGGCGATCATCAGCATCGGGTACGACAACGCGCTGTACGGCTTCGACGGCAATACCTGCGGTGTGATCGTGTCGATCGACGAGCAGAGCCCCGACATCGCCCAGGGCGTCGACGCCTCCGAAGAGGTGCGCAGTGGGCACTCCGGCGAGGACATTCTCAACCTCCAGGGAGCCGGCGACCAAGGGATGATGTTCGGCTACGCGTGTAACGAAACCGCCGACCTGATGCCGCTGCCGATCTGGACTGCGCACCGTCTGGCCGAGCGCCTGGCCGAGGTGCGCAAGTCGGGACAGGTGCCGTACCTGCGGCCCGACGGCAAGACCCAGGTGACCTACGAGTATCGCGACGGCAAGCCTGTGGCCCTGAAGGCGGTGCTGATCTCCACCCAGCACCAAGATGGCGTCGATCGCGACACCGTCATCCGCCCGGACCTCACCGACCAGGTGATCCGGGCAACGGTTCCCGACGAGTTCGCCGACGACGACTACGAGGTGTACGTCAACCCCACCGGGCACTTCGTGCGCGGCGGGCCCTACGCCGACGCCGGCCTCACCGGGCGCAAGATCATCGTCGACACCTACGGCGGAATGGGCCGCCACGGTGGTGGCGCCTTCTCGGGCAAGGACCCGAGCAAGGTCGACCGTTCGGCGGCGTACGCCGGCCGATGGGTGGCCAAGCACGTCGTCGCCTCGGGTGCAGCCGACCGATGCGAGGTGCAGCTGGCCTACGCCATCGGCATGGCCCACCCGATGTCGATTCTCATCGACACCTTCGGTACCTCGCATGCCGATCCCGCCGAGATCGAGCGCGCAGTGCGCGAGACCTTCGACCTTCGTCCGGGGGCGATCGTTCGCGACCTCGAATTGAAGCGGCCGATCTACCGCCGCACTGCGGCCTACGGCCACTTCGGTCGAGCCGGCTTCCCGTGGGAAGAGCTCGGCAAACTCGACGACCTGAAGTCGGCGCTCGGCGTCTGAGCGGTCGGCGGTGCACGTCGTCCGTGTGCTGCCGGACCTCACCGGTCTCGACAAGACCTTCCTCTACACCGTCCCCGACGAGTTCACCGAACGCGTCGACGCAGGCACCATGGTGCGCGTCGAGTTGCACGGCCGGCGCGTCGGCGGATGGGTGCTCGGGCCGCAGCCGGCCGACACGGTGGCGGACTCGATCGCCCTCAAGCCGCTGAAGAAGGTCACCGGCCACGGGCCGACGCGTCAGCTCATCGAGCTCGCCGAGTGGGCCACCATTCGCTGGGCCGCTGGCCGCGTGCGTCCGTTTCTGGTGGCGGCGTCGCCGACGCGAGCGGTGCCACGGCTGCCGACGCCACAACGCAGCGGCAACGCCCCGGGACCCGCATCGCCGGCCACCGCCGAGCTGTTACGGCACGGTGGGGGCACGCTGCGGTTGCCCCCGCGCGTCGATGTGCTGCCGTCGATCCTGTCGGCGGTCGCGGTCGGACCGACACTGGTGGTCGCGCCAACGGCGGGCGACGCGGCCCTGCTCGGAGTACGGCTCCGCCGTGCGGGCGTCACCGTCGCCGAGGTCCCCGACGACTGGGCGCGAGCAGCCGGTGGCGTCGACGTGGTGATCGGCGCACGTACTGCGGTGTGGGCGCCATGTGCCGATCTGGCGGCGATCGTGGTGGTCGACGAGCACGACGAGCGCTTACAATCCGAGCGCAGTCCGACCTGGCATGCCCGTGACGTCGCGCTCGAACGTGGAAGGCGCGCCGGGGTTCCCGTGGTGTTGTTGTCGCCAGCGCCGACCTTGACCGCGATTGCCGCGTCCGGTGGCGTCGAGGCTGTCGTCCATCCACCTGCACGGCGCGAGCGCGCCGGATGGCCTCGGGTCGTTGCCATCGATCGCCGCGGCGAACCGCCGTGGCAGCGTTCGTTGCTCACCTCGGCACTGATCGAGCAGCTACGCGATCACGAGTCGACCGTGGTGTGCGTCAGCAACATCACCGGACGCGCCAGGGTGCTCGCGTGCCGTAACTGTCAGTCGCTGGTGCGCTGTGAGCGGTGTGCAGCTGCGGTCGGTCTCGACGACGACGGCACGTTGCGCTGTCGTCGGTGCGGAACGACGCGCCCGCCGGTGTGTCAGGTGTGTGCCGGCACGGGTTTTGCCAACCTGCGCCCCGGTGTGACGCGCTTGCGCGAAGAGCTCGAAGCCGCGGCCGGCCGGCCCGTGGTGTCGGTGACGGGGGCCGACGACGAGCAGTTGGCCGAGGCCGGTGTGTACGTCGGTACCGAGGCGGTGCTGCACCGGTTGGGTCGGCGCGCCGATGTGGTGGTGTTTCTCGAGTTCGACTCGGAACTCTTGGCGCCGCGCTACCGCGCCGCCGAGCAGGCGATGGCCCTGCTGATCCTGGCGGGTCGGCTCGCGCCCAAGGTGATGATCCAGACGTTCATTCCAGACCACGAGGTGGTGCAGGCGGCTGTACGCGGCGACCCGGCGATGCTCATCGCGGCGGAGGACGAGCGGCGACGTGTGTTCGGGTTCCCGCCGTGTGCGGCGATCGGATTGTTGTCGGGGAGCGGCTCGTCGGAGTTGGCCGCCGCGCTGCCGCCGACGATCGACGTCGCGCCGGTCGACGAGTCGACGACGCTGGTGCGCGCCGCCGACTGGATGGAATTGGGCGCAACGCTGAACGCAGCGCCGCGCCCGCCCGGCGCTCGGGTCCGGATCGCCATCGACCCGCCGCGGTTGTAACGCTGGTGTCTACACCCGTTACGGGCAAGCCGTAACGGGTGTCAGACACCACGTTTACAACCCGGCGACCAAGAGTCGATACCCGGACTTCGACGCGGTGCGTTCGACTGCGAAGCCTTCGTTGCGCAACCACTTCTGCAGCGAGTCGGCACCGAGGTGCTTTTGCACCACGAGCGCCGCTTGAGCGCCGTCGGCGAGACGACCCAGCCATCGCTGGAGCAGCTCGTGCAGTGCGTCCTTGCCGATGCGGATCGGCGGATTCGACCAGATCGCCGCAAAGTGCTGGTCGGCAGGCACCTCGTCGGGTGCGGCGACGACGACATTGGACAGACCCAGGCGACGCGCGTTCTCGGCGCACAACTCGCGGGCTCGACCGTTCACGTCGACCGCCCACACCGTCGCCTCCGGCGCGCGGCGGGCGAGCGTGAGGGCGATCGGGCCGGCTCCACATCCAAGATCGAGCAGCACACCGTGACGGGGGAGTGGCGGGCCGAGCCGCAGCAGCAGCGCCGTGCCCGTGTCGAGTCGGCCGTGGGCGAACACGCCGCGATCGGTGGTGTACTCGAACGCCAGATCGGGCAAGACGACCTCAGCCGTCGTTGGCGCAGACGCCGTCGCCGGTTGGTCGGAAAAATAGTGCTGACCAGACTCGTCCGCCTCGGGCACCATGCGACGTAGCCTGACATGGATGTCGTACAAGATCCGCACCTACGGCGACCCGGTGCTCACCGCACAGGCCGCGCCGGTCGACAACGTCGATGGCAAGGTCATCCGGCTGGTCGACGACATGTTCGACTCGCTGGTCGACTCCGGCAACGGAATCGCCCTTGCCGCCCCGCAGATCGGCGTGCGCAAGCAGGTGGTGGTCTGGGACCTGGGCGAAGATCCGCTGGCGATCATCAACCCCGAGATCGTCGAGTCCGACGGCGAGTGGGTGTACGACGAGGGGTGCCTCTCCATCCCCGGTCTGTACGTCGAGATGCTGCGTCCCAAGCAGGTGCTCGTGCGTGGTGTCGACATCGACGGCAACGTCATCGAGATCGAGGCCGACGAGCTCGAGGCACGCATGTTCCAGCACGAGATCGACCACCTCCGCGGTGTGTTGATGTTCGACCGGATGACCCCCGATCAGCGCAAGGCAGCGATGAAGGAGTACCGCCGCATCGAGCGCGAGGCCGCCGAGCCGGCAGCCGCACCGCGGCGCCCGCTGTCGAAGCGGCTGGGGCTGCAATAGTCCACGCCGAATGAAGCTGGCGTACCTCGGCACGCCCGAGATCTCGGTCCCCCCGCTGCGGGCGCTCGTCGACGCCGGCCACGACGTCGCCGTCGTAGTGACCAACCCGGACCGACGACGCGGACGTGGTGGGGCTACCGCGCCCAGCCCGGTCAAAGCGGCCGCCGCGGAGCTCGGCCTCCCGGTCGTGCACGACCCCGCCCATCTGGTCGACGCCGTGCCGGCCGAGGGCATCGACCTTGGCGTCGTCGTGGCCTACGGACGGCTGATCAAGCAGCCCGTGCTCGACGTGTTCCCGCTGGTCAATCTCCACTTCTCCCTCTTGCCCCGGTGGAGAGGGGCGGCGCCAGTCGAACGCGCGCTGCTCGCCGGCGACACCGAAACCGGCGTGTGCGTAATGCGCCTCGAAGCCGGGCTCGACACGGGCGGCGTGTATGGCTGTCGGCGCACGCCGATCGGGCCGCGCACCACTGCCGACGAGCTGCGAACCACGCTGGTCGCCGCCGGGGTCGACCTGCTCGTCGACACGCTCGCCCGACCACTGCCCGAGTGGATCGACACGGCCGAGCCGCAGCATGGCGAGGCCACGTACGCGGCCAAGATCGACCCGGCTGAGCGGGAGATCGATTGGAGCAAGCCCGCAGCCGAAATCGATCGGCTGGTACGGGTCGGGGGCGCATGGACCACGTTTCGTGGTGCTCGTCTCAAGGTGCTCGCCGCCGATCTCGACGGCGATCAGCTGACTCCCATCGAGGTGCAGCCGGCGGGCAAGGCCCCGATGTCGTTTGGCGCATGGCGCAACGGCGCACAGCCGCGCACCGGCGAGCTGTTCGGTTGACGCGACCGATGAACGCACGGGCACTCGCGCTCGAGGTGCTGGCGCGCGTCGACGATGGCGCGTACGCCAATGCGGTGCTCGGCGCGGCGCTCGAGCGGAGTTCGCTCGACGAGCGCGACCGCCGTTTCGCCACCGACCTGGTGTACGGCGCGACTCGGATGCGCCGGGCCTGCGATGTGATCACCGATCGATTCGTCACGGTCCAGCCGGACCCTCCCACCCGTCGCCTTCTGCGCCTTGGCGCCTACCAGTTGGTGTTCGCCGACATCCCGGCCCATGCCGCGGTCGCCGAGACGGTGGCGCTCGCACCCCGACGGACCCGCGGGTTCGTCAACGCCGTGCTGCGCCGCGTCGCCGACCAACCGATGACGGACGCAGCGTGGCCGAGCGCCGCAGCCCAGTTGAGCTATCCGGACTGGATCGTCGAACGCCTGCGCACCGAACTGGGTCGCGACGATGGCGACCGGGCGCTGAAGGTGATGAACCAGCCGCCACCGGTCACCGTGCGAGCCGATGGCTACGTGCAGGATCTGGCCTCGACCTGGGTGGCCGACGCCGTCGACCATCCGGGCGAGCGCACCTTCGACATGTGCGCAGCGCCCGGCGGGAAAGCCACCGCGTTGGCGGCACGAGCCTCGGTCATCGCCAGCGACGTTCACCCTGGGCGCGCCCGCATGATCGCCCGCAATGCCGAGCGGCTCGACTCTGCAGTGTCGGTGGTCGTGGCCGACGGCACACGGCCACCGTTCGCCGATGCCTCGTTCGCCAGCGTGCTGCTCGACGCCCCCTGCTCGGGGCTTGGCGCGTTGCGCCGCCGCCCCGACGCTCGTTGGCGCATCACCGCCGGCGACGTCGACGACCTCGTGCGCCTGCAGGCGCAGCTCCTCACCGCAGCGGCCGCACTCGTTCGGCCCGATGGTCAGCTCGTGTACAGCGTGTGCACGCTGACGGCGGCCGAGTCGATCGACCATCCCGTGCCAGCCGGGTTCGTCGTCGACGATCGCCGACCGGCGAACGGCGCGTGGCGGGCGTACGAACACGGCTGGCGACTGCTGCCCCACGATGCCGATACCGACGGCATGACCATGCTCCGATACCGTCGCCGCGATGGCTGATGATCACGGCGCAGCAGGCGGCAGCGAGCCGCGGCCGGCCGCCAAAGTGCTGACCGTGAGCGACGGCGTGGCGCACGGCACACGCGACGACCGCAGCGGACGAGCGCTCGTCGATCGTCTCACCGAGGCGGGCTTCGACGTCGTCGACCACCAGGTCACCGCCGACGGCGCCGACGCAGTGGCCGCTCGGCTACTCGAGATGAGCGATCACTTCGCTGGTGTGATCGTCACCACCGGGGGCACCGGGTTTGCGCCGCGCGACCAGACGCCCGAAGGGACGATGCAGATCGTCGAGCGCGAAGCACCAGGTCTGGCCGAAGCGATGCGCCTGTGCAACCCTCTCGGACGGCTCTCGCGCGGGCGGGCGGGCGTGCGCGGCGCAACGATCGTGCTCAACACGCCCGGCAGCACCAAGGGCTGTGTAGAGCAACTCGACGCGGTGATCGACGTGGTGCCCCACGCCCTCGCCCTGCTCACCGGTGGCAACGTTGGACACTGACGGCAAACCCACCTGAACGACGTCGATTCGCACCGATAACCTGCGGCGCCGTGCTGCGGATGGTGCTCCCCAAGGGTTCGCTCGAATCGGCCACCCTCGAATTGTTCGAGGCAGCCGATCTGCCGGTGAGGCGGTCGTCGGCGGTCGACTACCAGGCGACGATCGACGACCCGCGTATCGAGTCCGTGCGGATCCTGCGCCCGCAGGAGATCCCGAACTATGTGGCGGAAGGTCTCTTCGACCTGGGGGTGACGGGTCGCGATTGGATCGAGGAGACGCAGTCGGCAGTCGAGTCGCTCGGTGAACTCAAGTACTCGAAGGCCACGACCAATCCGATTCGTGTGGTGGTCGCCGTGGCGGGAGATTCGCCCGCCGAGTCGGTTGCCGATCTTCCCGACGGTGTGCGCGTTCAGTCCGAGTATCCCGGGTTGACCGAACGGTTCTTCGAACGGCACGGGGTGCGCGCCGACGTCCGGCTGTCGTATGGCGCCACCGAGGCCAAGGTCCCCGACATCGCCGACTGTGTCGTCGAGATCACCGAGACCGGACGGGCCCTGCGCGCCGCCGGGCTGAAGGTGATCGACACCGTGCTCACCAGCTACACCGAGGTGATCGCCAACCCCGAGGCGGCGGCCGACCCCGAGAAGCGCCGGGCGATGAACCAGATCCTCACGCTGCTCAATGGCGTGCTCGACGCCCGCGGCCGGGTGTTGCTCAAGATCAACGTCACCGAAGAGCGCCGCGATGCGGTGCTCGAGGTGCTGCCATCGATGAAGTCGCCCACCGTGTCGCCGCTCGCAGGTGGCGGATACGCAGTGGAGTCGGTCGTGGAGAAGCGCACGATCAACCTGGTGATCCCGGCGTTGCGCGAGGCCGGCGCGACCGACCTGGTCGAGATGCCGATCTCCAAGATCGTCCCGTGACCGAGCGGACCCACGCCGGCGGCTCTCGGGCAGGTGTGGTGGCGACGTTCGACGAGCAGGCCGGGCTGGGTTCGGTGGTCGACGACGCTGGTACGACCTATCCGTTTCACTGCATCGACATCGCCGATGGCACGCGCACGATCGCCGTGGGTGCTCGTGTCGAGTTCTCGGTGCGACCGCGTTTCGGTCGACACGAAGCAACAGCACTGCGGGTGTGAGCGGGCCGGACGAGGTCGACCGGCGTGTCGCCGACCTCCTCGACGTGCTGGTGGCACTCGAGCCGGGAGAGGTGACGACCTACGGCGATGTCGCGGCCACTGCCGGTCAACCCCGCCAGGCGCGCCTGGTGGGCAGGCTGCTCGGCGAGTACTCGGAGTGGCGGGGGGTCGAGGTGCCCTGGTGGCGGGTGGTCAACGCGGCGGGTCGGATCCGGACCGCGCCGCACGGTCGACAGGCCGAGTTGCTGCGTGCCGAAGGTGTTGTCGTTCGGGACGGCCGAGTACGTGCGGCACCAATTGGGCGCTTCTGTCGCGACCCGAGCTAGTTTCGCGGCCGTCGGTCGGCTACGGGGACGTGAACGCGGGTGCCGGAGGTTGAGATGGTGTCGGAGCGGGAAGAAGAGCAGCGATACGAGGGGCTCAGCCCGTTCGAGCTGAAGAACAAACTCATCGCCATGGCGACCGATGCCGAGGCGATGATGCTCAACGCCGGCCGCGGCAATCCGAATTGGGTGGCCGTCGAACCGCGTCGAGCGTTCGGCGAGCTGCACCGCTTCGCGTTGGACGAGTCCGAGCGCACGGCGATTGCCCCCGGCTTCGGCGGCACTCCCGAGTCGGTGGGCATCGCAGAACGACTGCGCACACACCTCGCCGGGGGTGACACAGAAGGTGGGGAGCTGCTCACGTCGACCTTGGCTCTTGCCGAGTCGCGCTTCTCGTTCGATCTCGACGCGTTCGTCACCGAGTTGTGTGATGCGGTGCTCGGCGATCACTACCCGGTGCCCGACCGCATGCTGCGGCACTGCGAGCAGGTGGTCGATGCGTATCTCGCCAAGGCGCTCGCCGGTGGCTCGTGGTCGGAGGGGAACTTCGATCTCTTCGCCACCGAAGGCGGCACCGCTGCGATGACCTATGTGTTCCAGTCGCTCGCGGAGAACAAGCTCATTCACCCTGGCGACACGATTGCGCTCGGCACCCCGATCTTCACGCCGTACCTCGAGATTCCGTACCTCAACGACTACCGCCTGGTCGAGCTCGAGATCGCCCAAGACGAGAACGACGAGTGGCGGTACCCGCCCGAGGAGATCGAGAAGCTCGCCGATCCGAGCGTGAAGGCGTTCTTCGTGGTCAATCCGTCGAACCCGACCTCGCGGGCGATGCACGCCGACACGCTGCAGGCCCTTGCCGATCTGGTGGCCACGAAGCGACCGGACCTGATCTTCCTCACCGACGACGTGTACGGCACCTTCGTCGACGACTTCCGTTCGCTGGCGGCGATCGCTCCACGAAACACGATCCTCGTCTATTCGTGGTCGAAGTTCTTCGGAGCGACCGGGTGGCGGCTGGGCGTGATCGGTCTGCACACCGACAACGTCCTCGATGCGGCGATCGCCGAGCTGCCGCAACAAGATCAGGACGACCTCGCCAAGCGGTACGGCACGGTGTTCCTCGACCCGGCGGGGACGAAGTTGATCGACCGCATGGTGGCCGACAGCCGGACCGTCGCCCTGCACCACACCGCCGGACTGTCGACACCACAGCAGGTGATGATGACGCTGTTCGCCGTGCACTCACTGGCCGACGACGACCAGGCGTACCAGCACGCCGCGCAAGCGATCGTGCAGCAACGCATTGCGGGACTGTACGAAGGGCTCGGCGTCGACTACCCCGACTCGCCGTACGACACGCACTACTACAACACCATCGACGTGCCGCAGCTCGCCGCCGAGCGGTTCGGTGACGACTTCTCGGCCTGGTTGCGGTCGGCGCACGAGCCGATCGACTTCGTCTGGCGACTGGCCCACGAGCACGGTGTGGTGTTGATGGACGGCGGAGGGTTCGATGCGCCGGAGATGTCGATTCGGGTGTCGCTGGCCAACCTCCCCACCGATGCCTACCCCCAGATCGGTCGCGCGATCTCGACGCTGCTCGCCGACTACCACCAGCGGTTCGCGTCGGCGGGGGAGCCCACGGCGTGATCGACGCCATCGAAGACCTCTTCGCCGACGCGCCACTGTTGGCGCTGTTCATCACGATCGCCCTCGGCTACATCCTTGGGAAGTTCTCGGTTGGTTCGTTCACGCTCGGCGGCATCGCCGGCACGCTGATCGTGGGGGTGGCGATCGGCCAGTTCGGCGTGCAGATCGACGACGGCGTCAAGACGATCTTCTTCGCGCTGTTCATCTACGCCGTCGGGTATCAGGGCGGGCCGCAGTTCGTGAGATCGCTCAACCGGCGTTCTCTCGCCGAGCTGGGCGCAGCCTTCACGATGTGCCTGATGGGCCTTCTCGTGGTCCTCGCGTTCGCCTTCTCGTTCAGCCTCGACCGGGGGACGGCGGCGGGCTTGGCGGCGGGCGGCCTCACTCAGTCGGCGATCATCGGCACCGCCGACGAGGCGATCGCTGGGTTGTCTGGCCTCACATCCGACCAGATCGACGAGATGCAGACCAACGTCGCCGTCGGCTACGCGATCTGTTACATCTTCGGCAGCATCGGGCCGATCATCATGGCCACCTGGGCGTCCCGCAGCTGATGCGGTGGAACATCCGCAAGGAGGCCAAGGAGAAGGCGGCGCGCATGTCGGGGGGAGAGCCCGAGCTCGAACCGGGCGAGATCGAGGCGGTCGAACGGGTGCAGACCCGCTTCTACCGGCTCGACCCAGGCGCCGGGGCGATCGGGTCGAGCGTGCGCAACGTCGACGCCGCGCTCGGCGATGCGGCGGTCGAGCTGGTGTTGCGCGAAGGAAATCGCATCGAGCCCGACCTCGACGAGGAGCTCGCCGACGGCGACGTGGTGGCCCTGACGGGCTTCGTCGCCGCGCTCGAGACCGCCGCCTCGACCGTCGGAACGGAAACACCGGCACCGCTCGGCGTGCACTTGGTAGAGGAACAGCGCGACCTCGTCGTCACCAACTCGGCGCTCACCGACAAGACCTATGCAGAGGTCGTCGAGGTCTTCGACGTGGAGACTCGGCGCGGGGTGTATCCCACCCGAGTACGTCGGCTCGGCCAGGACATGCCGATGTTGCCCGACGTCGAGCTCAACCGCGGCGACGAGCTCACCGTGACGGGCCGACCCGCCGACCTCGATCGGGTCGAGGAGCAGATCGGCTACTCGGTCACCCGGGCGAAGTCCACCGACTTCGTGTTCTTCGGCGCGGGCATGGCCTTGGGCATCGCCATCGGGCTGCTCAGCGTCGACGTCGGCGGCGTGCCGATCACCCTGGGCACCGGTGGCGGCTGTCTCGTCGCCGGACTGCTCATGGGGTGGCTGCGCAGCGTGCAGCCGCGCTACGCCGCGCTCCCGACCGGTGCATCGAACTTCTTGCGCGACTTCGGACTGGCGGTCTTCGTCGGCGTGGTCGGGCTGACCTCGGGCGAGCAAGCCCTCAGCGCCATCGCCGACCAGGGGATCCAGCTGTTCCTGATGGGTGTCGGCGTCACGATCATCCCGATGCTGATCACGTTTCCGATCCTCTACTACGTGTACAAGATCAAGGATCCAATCGACGCACTGGCGTCGGTGGTCGGCGGCCGCAGCGCCAACCCGGGCTTCGCCGCGCTGCTCGACAAGGCGGGCAACGCCACACCGGTGGCCACGTTCACGATCACCTACGCATTGGCCAACGTGGTACTCACCGTGTGGGGTCCGCTGATCGTCGGCATCGTCGACACCAACGTCAGCTGACGCGTTCAGCCGGCGTCGCCGGCTGCGGCATCGTCGGCGCCGACCGCGCCCCTCACCTGCACGAAGGCCAGCCGGATGTTGTTGAGCGCATCGCGCATCGTGCCGGCCTCCTCACCCAGACGGTCGCCGAGGCCGTCGACCAGACAGGCCACCGCATCGATCGCCAAGGCCGCCTCGCCGAGGTTCGGGGGAGAGGCGGACAGGTGGATCGCCGCCAGCTCGTACAGGCCCATCACGTGGTTGGTGACGACGACTTCGGCGGGCACCTCGCCGAGCCGCGCCCGGGCCTCGGCCATCGCCTGCTCGGCATCGGCCAACGCATCGAGCTGTTCCGGATCGAGTTCGTCGTTGTCGAGCGGTGCAGCGGTGTCGTCGAGCGGGCCAGAGGTTTCGTCGGTCACAGGCGCTACCCTACCGACGCGACATTTGAGGCGAAGTGGGGGAGACCCCCACCCGGCCACGGTGTTTCGGCGGTTTCGGCCACCGAGGTGCGACGGTGCGTCCGGGTCACAAGGCTGAGGCTGGCAGTGCTGCGAGCCGCTCCGCGTGCAGTTCGCGTCGAGCGTAGATATCGAGCACACCCAAGAAACGTCAGGGAGACCCATTGCACAGGAGCGTTCAGCCATAGCACCGCGACACGACCAACGCGGCGACCAACATCGCGTCAACGATCGAATCCGCGCCCGTGAGGTGCGGTTGATCGGGCCTACCGGCGACCAGCTCGGTATCAAGCCCGTTCCCGAAGCGTTGCGCATGGCACGAGGCCTCGACTTGGACCTCGTCGAAGTGGCGCCGAATGCCAACCCTCCCGTCTGCCGGATCATGGATTACGGCAAGTTCAAGTACGAAGAGGGGCAAAAGGCCAAAGAAGCGCGACGCAAGTCGACCAATGTGTCGGTCAAGGAGGTCAAGTACCGCCCGAAGATCGGCAAGGGCGACTTCGACACCAAAACGCGCAACGTGATCCGGTTCATCGACGAAGGGCACAAGGTCAAGGTGACGTTGCAGTTCCGGGGGCGCGAAATGGCCCATCCGGAGCTGGGTTCGAAGATCCTCGACGATGTGCTCGAGGCCGTCGGTCCCGCAGCCAAGGTCGACAGCCAGGCGCGGCTCGAGGGCCGCAACATGTCGATGGTGCTGTCGCCGGACAAGAAGGCGCAAGAGGCGATGAAGAAAGCGGCCGCCGAGGCGGCGCGCGCTGCAGAGTCGTCCGATGCGGCTGACACGCCCGACACGGGAACGGAGTAGACGATGCCGAAGATGAAGACCTCCAAGACCACCGCCAAGCGGTTCAAGAAGACGGGCACTGGCAAGCTGCGCCGTCAGCAGGCGATGCGTCAGCACCTGTTCGAGAAGAAGCCGTCCACGCGCACGCGTCGGCTGGCCGCCGATGCCGATGTGCACCCCGGCGACGAGAAGAAGATCAAGCGCCTGCTCGGCGAGCGCTGATCGAACCGCTGACGAAGACGACACGACGGAGGAGATGACATGGCACGCGTGAAGCGCGGCGTTGCGGCGAAGCGACGCCACAAGAAGGTCCTCGGCAAGGCCAAGGGCTACTACGGCAACAAGAGCCGCTCGTACCGGGCGGCCAACGAGCAGGTCATGCGGTCCGGGCAGTACGCCTACCGCGACCGGCGGGCGCGCAAGGGCGAGATGCGTCGGCTGTGGATCCAGCGGATCAACGCCGCCTGCCGCGAACACGACATGAGCTACAGCCGATTCATCGCCGGCCTCAACGCGGCCGACATCGAGGTCGACCGCAAGATCCTCGCCGAGCTGGCGGTCACCGACCGCACGGCGTTCGCTGCGCTCGTCGAGTCGGCCAAATCGGCGCTCTGACCGACGCCGGCCTCAGCTACACGAGCGGCGCGGTACAGCGCCTTCGCCGCCTGATTGCCGATCGGCGCGCCCGCCGCGCCGATGCGGCGTTCGTGATCGAAGGCCCACAGCTGGTCGACGAGGCGGTTGCCGCCGGCGTCGAGTTCGAGGCGCAGTTCGTTCCGGCTGATCGTCCGGGAGCGTCGATCGATGGTGCCGGTCCTGTTCACCTGCTCGGTCCGGGCGTGTTCGAGCGGGTTGCGCCAACGGAGCAGCCCCGACCGCCAATCGCGATCGCCCGCGCGACTCGTCACGATGCTCCCGAGCTGCTCGCCGGTGCCTCGTTCGTGATCGTCTTGGAGGGCATCGCCGACCCCGGCAACTTGGGCACGATTGCCCGCTCGTCCGAGGCGGCGGGGGCCGACGCGGTGGTGCTCACCCCCGGCTCGGTCGATCCGTACAACCCGAAAGTGGTTCGTGCCGCGTCGGGCTCGCTGTTTCGTCTCCCCGTGGTGGAGGCAGAGCTCACCGAGGTGCGCAACGCCGGTGTCACGTTGTGGGGCACGACCAGCCACGGCGAGCACGCGCCCGAGCCATACGACCGAACCGATCTCACCGGACGCGTGGCGATCGTGCTCGGTACCGAGGCCCACGGTCTGTCGCCTGACGCGGTCGGCCAGATCGACCGGTGGCTGACGATCCCGCACGCCGGGCCGGCCGAGTCACTCAACGTGGCGATGGCCGCCACCGTGGTGGCCTTCGAGGTGCGCCGCCAACGCGCACTCGGCTAACCCCCTGTCGTTTGTGCGCAACTCTCGGCGGACCACCCCTCCGCAATGTTGCGCGCAAACGGACTGGTCGGGTGCGGTGAGCTGGCTACGTTCGGGGCATGGCTGACCGACCGAACATCTTGGTGATCTGGGGCGACGACATCGGGATCACCAATCTCAGCTGCTACGGCGATGGGGTGATGGGGTACCGCACCCCGAACATCGATCGCGTCGCCGCCGAGGGTGTGCGCTTCACCGACTACTACGGCGAGCAGTCGTGTACCGCGGGCCGTTCGGCGTTCATCACGGGTCAGAACCCCTATCGCACCGGTCTCACCAAGGTCGGCATGCCCGGCGCCGACATCGGGCTGCGCGCCGAGGATCCGACGATCGCCACTGCGCTGAAGGCGCTCGGTTACGCCACCGGCCAGTTCGGCAAGAACCATCTGGGCGACCGCGACGAATTCCTCCCGACGATGCACGGGTTCGACGAGTTCTTCGGGAACCTGTACCACCTCAACGCCGAGGAAGAGCCGGAGCAGACCGACTACCCCGATCGCGAGAACTTCCCGAACTTCCGCCGCACGTTCGGTCCGCGCGGTGTGATCCATTCGTGGGCCAACGGCGACGGCACGCAGCGCGTGGACGACACCGGCCCACTCACCAAGGATCGGATGCGCACCGTCGACGACGAGATCACCCCGGAGGCGCTGCGCTTCATGCGCGACGCGGCGGCCGACGACACGCCGTTCTTCTTGTGGTTCAACACCACACACATGCACTTCCGCACGCACATCCCCGACGAGATCAAGGGGATCGCTGGGCGGTGGCAGTCCGAGTACCACGACGCGATGGTCGACCACGACCGGTTGGTTGGCGAGTTGCTCGACTTCCTCGACGCCGAAGGACTCACCGACAACACGATCGTGCTGTACTCCACCGACAACGGACCACACATGAACACGTGGCCCGACGCCGGCATGACGCCATTCCGCAACGAGAAGAACTCGAATTGGGAAGGCGCCTACCGGGTGCCGTCGCTCGCCCGCTGGCCGGGCCACTTCCGCGAGGGCGAGGTGTTGAACGGCATCGTCAGCCACAACGACTGGTTCGTCACCCTGCTCGCCGCGGCTGGCGATCCCGACATCGCCGAGCGACTGCGCGCCGGAACCGACCTCGATGGCACGTCGTACAAGGTGCATCTCGATGGCAACAACCAGCTCGACTACCTCACCGGTGCGACCGACGAGAGCGCCCGCGACTCGTTCTTCTATGTCTCCGACGACGGCGACCTCACCGCGCTGCGTTTCGACAACTGGAAGTTCGTGTTCATGGAGCAGCGAGCGACCGGCACGTTGCAGGTGTGGGCCGAGCCGTACACCGAGCTCCGGGTTCCGAAGATCTTCAATCTGCGCACCGACCCCTATGAGCAGGCCGACATCACCTCGAACACCTACTACGACTGGCTCATCGATCGAGCATTCCTGTTGGTGCCCGCCCAGTCCTACGTGGCCGAGATGATCTCGACGCTGGCCGAGTTCCCGGCGCGTCAGGAGCCTGCGTCGTTCAACCTCGACAAGGTGATCGCCAAACTCCAGGCGGGTATGCCCAGCGCCTGAGCGGCAATCGCCCGCAAGATTGCCTGGTCGCTGGTGTACGCTTCCGTCCGTGACGACAGTGATGCAGCGATTTTTGTGCCCCGGGTGACCCGGGGTTCTGCGCTGCGCCGTCCGCTTCCGCCGTCCTGAGTCGCCCGGGGTTCGTCCCACGGAGCACCTACGAGAGGACCTGATGTGATCAACGAGATCGAAGCGGCGCGCGACGTCGCGCTTGGCGAGATCGCCGCGCTGAGCAGTGTCGACGCCGTCACTGCGGCAACCCCGAAGCTGACGGGCAAGAAGAGCGCGTTGTCCGGGCTGAAGAAGGGCCTTGGCGCCTTGGACAGCGTCGACGAGAAGAAGGCGGCTGGGCAGGCGATCAACGCTGCGCTCGCGGCGGTTACCGAGGCGCTCGACGCGCGGCGACTCGAACTCACCGCGGCCGCCACTGCGGCGCGGGTCGAAACAGAGCGCCTCGACCTCACCGAGTTCGTCGCCGCACCTGCCCGCGGGCACGCCCACCTGGTGACCCAGGCCTGGGAGCGGCTCGAGGATCTGTTCATCGGTCTGGGCTTCCAGATCGCCGAGGGCCCAGAGGTCGAGACCGACTGGCACAACTTCGAGGCACTCAACATGGGCGAGGGTCATCCCGCCCGCGGCGAGTTCGACACGCTGTTCCTCGACTACGCCCCACCGGGTGGCCAGCCGGGCTCGACCCTGCTGCGCACGCACACGTCGCCGGTACAGATCCGCACGATGCTGGCTGGCGAACCGCCGATCTACATCGTCGCCCCGGGCCGTGTGTTCCGCCGCGACACGGCCGACGCGACGCACATGCCGGTGTTCCACCAGATCGAGGGCTTGGTGATCGATCGGGGAATCACGATGGCCGATCTGGCCGGCACGATCGAGGCGTTCACCAAGGCGTTCTTCGGCTCCGACTTCACGTCGCGGCTGCGGCCGTATCACTTCCCGTTCACCGAGCCGTCGGCGGAGTTCGACATCCAGCGACCGGACGGGTCGTGGATCGAACTCGGCGGCTGCGGCATGGTGCACCCGAACGTGTTGCGCGCGGGCGGCATCGACCCGGAGGAGTGGAGCGGGTTCGCCTTCGGCTTCGGGATCGACCGAATGGCCATGGAACGCCACGGGGTCGACGACCTCCGCGAAATGTTCAGCAACGACATTCGATTCCTGGAGCAGTTCTGATGGACGTATTGCTGTCGTGGCTCAACGACTATGGCGACTTCGGCGACCCCGCCGATCCCGAATCGGTCACGCGCGTGTGCGATGCCCTGACCGCGCTCGGTATGGAGGTGGCGTCGGTCGAGGTGGTCGGACAGACGGTCGACGGCGTCGTCACCGCGCGCGTCCTGCGACTGGAACAACATCCCGACGCCGCCAAGGTGCAGCGCGTGTACGTCGACGCCGGAGACGGTGTCGAGCGGCACGTGTGGTGTGGCGCGTTCAACATGTCGGAGGGCGACGTCGTCCCGCTGGCCACCCTCGGCACCGAGATGCCGAACGGCATGACGATCGAACGGCGCGGCATCCTCGGCATCGACTCTGAAGGCATGTTGTGTTCCGCCTCGGAGCTCGGTCTCGGCGACGACCACAGCGGGATCTACCTGTTGCCCAACGACGCTCCGCTCGGCGTCGCCTACGGCGAGGTTCTCGGGTTGACGCTCGACGCCCTCATCGACATCGAGGTCATTCGCAATCGTCCCGACACGCTCGGCTACGTGGGCATCGCCCGTGACCTGGCGCCCGCGCTCGGCGTCGAGTTCCGGTCACCTACGCCCTCACGGTCGGCAGCGGAACCCGAGCGCACCGCGCCGGTGGAAATCGTCGACGGCGACCGCTGCGCCCGTTTCACCTCCACCGTCATGTCGGGCATCACCGTGGCGCCCTCGGCGCCCTGGATGGCCCGCCGACTGTTGGCTGCGGGGATGCGCCCGATCAGCAACGTGGTCGACGTGAGCAACTACGTGATGCTGGAGCTCAATCAACCGAATCATGCCTACGACCTCGACACGCTCGGCGGTGGCGGATTCAGGGTCCGACTGGCGAGCGACGGCGAGCAGTTGACGACGCTCGACGGCGAAGTGCGCACGTTCACCTCCGACGACCTGTTCATCTGCGACGCCGATGACGTGCCGATCGGTGTGGGCGGCGTAATGGGCGGCCTCGACTCGGAGATTTCCGATGCCACCACCACCGTCGCCCTGGAAATGGCCTGGTTCGAGCCCTATGGCGTGGCCCGTACCGTCGCCCGTACGAACCTCAGGTCGGAGGCGTCGACGCGCTTCGAACGCGGTGTCGACCCCTACGGCATGCCGCTGGCCATCGCTCGCTTCGCCGAGCTGTTGGCAGAAACCTGTCCGGGACTGACCGTCCATGGGGGAGCGGTCGACGCACGCACCGATCACCTCCCCGACGAGCACCGCAGTACCGAGGTGCGCATCGGT
Organism: Ilumatobacteraceae bacterium; assembly: GCA_965230015.1. Taxonomy (GTDB): domain Bacteria; phylum Actinomycetota; class Acidimicrobiia; order Acidimicrobiales; family Ilumatobacteraceae; genus JABSQH01. The sequence continues at coordinate 115,280 of CBDDKF010000012.1, forward strand.
GCGGTGAACCGCGTGCTCGGTACCACCCTGGTCGCCGACGATCTCGCCGGTTTGCTCGATCCGATCGGCTACACGGTGACCGGCGCCGGCGACACCCGCACGGTGGCGATTCCTCCGTGGCGGCCCGACTCGGCTGACGAAATCGACGTCGTCGAGGAGGTGGCCCGGCACTACGGCTACGAGCGAATCGGCAAGCGAGTGCCGAACTCGGTCGTTCACGGCTCGCTCAACGCACATCAGCAGCGTCGCCGACTGGCGCGCCAGGTATTGCTCGGCCTCGGGATCTCCGAAGCGATGCCGAACCCGTTTCTGGCGCCCGACACGCAGGCGCGGGCGGGTCTGGACGGCGAGGTGATCACGATCACCAACCCGCTGGTCGCCGAAGAGAGCGTCCTGCGCACGTCACTCCGGCCCGGCCTGCTCGAAGCGATCGCCTACAACGAATCGCACCGACGGACCGGCGTCGCGCTGTTCGAGATCGGCCACGTGTACCCGCCGGGCGAAGGCGAGTTGCCCGACGAGTTCGAGTCGCTCACGGTCGTGCTCGCCGGGAGCGAGGCACCTGCGGCCATTCGCGTCTGGCGAGAGCTCGCTGCAGCACTCGGCGTGGGCGCACGCATCGACCAGGGTCGCGTACCTGCAGGGCTGCACGCGACGCGCTCGGCAACGCTGCAGTTTGGCAAGGACGCAGTCGGTGCGGTCGGCGAAATCGCACCGGACGTACTCGACGCGTTCGGCGTCGATGAACGAGTCGCCGTGCTCGAGGTCGACCTCGACCGGCTCCTCGGCCGGCCCGAGAAGCCGGCGCAGTGGAAGCCGACCAGCCGATATCCCTCGAGCGACCTCGACCTCGCGTTCGTGGTCGGCGACGAGTACACCGCCGAGCGCGTCGAGAAGGCGATTCGCCAGGGAGCGGGCAAACTCCTCGTGGGACTGTCGCTGTTCGACGTGTACCGCGGCGAACGCGTGCCCGAATCCACTCGTTCGTTGGCCTACCGGCTGCGCCTCCAGGCGGCAGATCGCAACCTCACCGACAACGACATCGCCGATGTTCGACGCAGCGTCGAGGCGGTGACGACCAAACTCGGAGTCGAGCTGCGAAGCTGAGTTGGTGGTCGCCCCCGGCGAAACCGACCTGGCGCACATGTTGGCGACGTTGCGCGTCGTTCGCCGGCCCGAGACGTACACCTACGTCGCCGTCGACGTGCCCACGCCAGGACTGTTGGCCGCCGCTGCAGCGATGGTCGACGAGGGCGAACTCACCACGCTGGTGGTGCCCGTCGACGCTGCGGCGCGCGCCGGCCTACCGGTGGTGGTCGAACTCGCCTGGCTGACGCTGGCGGTGCAGTCGAGCCTGGAGGCGGTCGGCCTGACCGCGGCGGTGAGCGCACGCCTCGCCGCCCGCGACATCGCCTGCAATGTGCTGGCGGGCTACCACCACGACCATCTGCTCGTGCCGTTGGAGCGGGTCACCGACGCCATCGACGCGCTCGGGCCCGCACCGCGGGTCAGTTGAGGCTGAGGTCGTCGGGAGCATCGGCCAGCCAGGCGAGGCGACCGGGCTGCCGGCGCAACACGGTCCGCCACAGCTCGTGGGGATCGCCGGTGAACACGTCGTCGGGCTGACTGTCGAGCACGAGCCATGCTCCCGAGCTGATCTCGTCGTCGAGCTGGCCAGGGCCCCAACCGGCGTAGCCCCGGAACACCCGGACGGCCTGCACCGAGGGAACCGCAAGCGCCGGGTCGGCGGTGAGATCGGCCGAGGCCACCGTGCCGGCGATCGGCGACAACACGTCGCCGAACTCCTCGACTGGTTCGGCCGTCTGGGCCAGGGCGATCAGTGCCTGCTCTTCGACCGGTCCACCCGAGAACACCGACGACGGGGCAGATTGCAGGTCGATCCAACGGTCGAGTGGCTCGTCGAGGCTCTCGTCGCTCGGTCGGTTGATGACCACGCCGATCGCGCCCTCATCGTGGTGTTCGAGCATGAAGATCACCGTGCGGTCGAAGTTCGGGTCGACCAGGGGTGGTGTGGCGACCAACAAGCGTCCCTTCGTCGGTGTCCCGGCGAGCACCGTTCCATTCTGCCGTCGATCAGCGGCGGTCACGTGCAGTCGAACGGATGCGTCGTTGCATGAACATTCGTAGATGTGTATGTTCATGCAGATGGCCACACAACACGTCGCCGTTGTCGGCGCCTCGGGCTACACGGGAGCTGAGCTATTGCGGCTGCTCGACGGGCATCCTTCGATGTCGCTGCGCGCCATCACCGCCGCATTGATGGCGGGCCAGCGGGTGGCCGACCTGTACCCCTCGCTGGGCGTGGCCTACGGCGACACCGCGTTCGAGTCAGGAGTGATCGACGACGATCCGCACGCGTTGGTCGAGCGGCTCGACGGACTGGACGCGGTGTTCTTGGGGCTGCCACACGAGGCCGCGATGCAATTGGTGCCCCACCTGGTCGGCCACGTCGGCCACATCGTCGACCTCTCCGCTGCGTTCCGACTGAAGGACGCCGCCGCGTACCCGCAGTTCTACGGGTTCGAGCACACCGAGCCGACGTTGTTGGCCGAGGCGGTGTACGGGCTTCCCGAGCGGCACCGCAAGGAACTGGTGGGCGCCTCGTTGATCGCTACACCAGGCTGTCACGTGACCGCGGCCACGCTGGCCCTCGCCCCGCTGGTCGACGCTGGGGTCGTCGCCACCACCGGGATCATCGTCGACACGATGACGGGGATCACCGGGGCCGGGCGGAGCCCGACCGACACCAACGTGTTTGCCAACATCGACGCCAACGTCACGCCCTATGGACTGCATCACCACCGCCACACTCCCGAGATGGAGCAGGAGATCGGAGGCCAGCTGCTGTTCACGCCGCACCTCGTTCCGATGAGTCGCGGGCTCGTCGCCACCTGCCATGCGCCGGCGGCGATCGACGGTGACGTCGACGCCCTGATCGCTGATGCGTATCGCGAGGCCTACGCCGACGAACCGTTCGTGTCGGTGGTCGACGGACCGCCCTCGAGCAAGGCGACCCTCGGCGCCAACACCGCCCTCGTGTCGGCGAGCTACGACCAGCGCACCGGGTCGGTGATTGCGATCGCCGCGCTCGACAACCTCACCAAGGGCGCGTCCGGGGGAGCGCTGCATGCGCTCAACGTGGCGCTCGAACTGGATGAAACCGCCGGACTGCCGACGATCGGCCTGCAACCGTGACGGTCAGCGACCCTGCGTCGATCGCCTCGACCCTCGTCGAGGCGCTGCCGTACATTCGCCGTTTCGCCGGACGAACCATCGTGGTCAAGTACGGCGGCAACGCGCTGGCGGGCACGAGCGACCATGATGCGTTGGAACTGTTCGCCCAAGACATCGTGTTGATGCGACTCGTCGGCATGCGCCCGGTGGTGGTGCACGGCGGAGGGCCACAGATCAGCTCACTGATGAACCGTCTGGGCAAGGAACCCGAGTTCGTCGATGGGCTGCGGGTAACCGACGCCGAGACGGTCGACATCGCCCGCATGGTGTTGGCTGGCCAGGTCAACCCGCAGTTGGTCACGGCGATCAACGTGCACGGCCGCTTCGCGGTCGGGCTGAGCGGCGCCGATGGCGGCCTCTTGCGGGCCAGTCAACGCGACGCCCGCCTGGGATTCGTCGGCGATGTCGCCACGGTGAACCCGTCGATTCTCACCGGGCTGCTCGACGACGAGTTCATTCCGGTGGTCGCCACGGTCGGCGTCGACCACCGAGGCCAGCCGTACAACATCAATGCCGACATCGCTGCCGGCGAGATCGCCGCTGCGCTCGGCGCGGAGAAGCTGGTGTATCTCACCGACATCGACGGTTTGCGGCGCGATGCCGCCGACCCGGACACACTGATCTCGCGCGTGTCGACCGATGAGTTGGCTGCGCTGATCGCCGACGGCACGGTCGCGGGCGGAATGATCCCCAAAGTGCAGAGCTGCATCGACGCAGTGCGTGGGGGTGTGACCGGTGCACACATTCTCGACGGACGGGTGGCCCACGTGCTCTTGCTGGAGATCTTCACCGATGCCGGAATCGGCACGATGATCCAATCCTCGACCAAGTTGGAGGCGTTGTCGTGAGCACGCATCCGTTCGCTGACCTCGAGGCATGCCCGTTCATGCCCGTATTCGGCCCGCCGCTGGCGATGATCGATCGCGGCGAGGGGTGCTGGTTGTGGGATACCGACGGCACGCGTTATCTCGATCTGCTCGCCGGGATCGCCGTGGTGTCGCTCGGACACGCTCATCCAGCGGTGGCCGACGCGGTGAGCGAGCAGTCTCGGCGGCTGCTCCACGTGTCGAACTTCTTCGCCAACCAGCCCGCCACCGATGCGGCGGTCGCCATCGACACGCTGTTGCAGTCGGCGACCGGTCAGCCCGGGCAGGTGTTCTTCACCAACTCTGGCGCCGAGTCGGTCGAGTGCGCCATCAAGTTGGCCCGCAAGCACGGCGGCCGCGGTCGACACGGCGTGGTCGCCATGTTCGGTAGCTTCCACGGGCGCACGTTGGCCGCCCTTGCCGCCACCGGCCAGCCGGCCAAGCACGAACCGTTCGCGCCGATGCCGGAAGGCTTCCGTCACGTCGCCTACGGCGACCTCGATGCCACGGTCGGGGCGCTCGATGCGAGTGTCGGCGCAGTGCTCGTCGAGCCGATCTTGGGTGAAGGCGGCGTGCATGAAGCCGACGTCGACTTCCTGCGCGGTGTACGCGCAGCATGCGACGAGCGGGGCATCTTGATGATCGTCGACGAGATTCAGACCGGACTCGGTCGCACGGGCCAGTGGTTCGCCTTCGAAGCAGCGGGGATCGCTCCCGATGTGGTTCCGTTGGCCAAAGCACTTGGCAACGGCATGCCGGTCGGCGCGTGTTGGGCGCGGCGCGATGTCGCCGCCGCGTTCGAGCCCGGCGATCACGGCTCGACGTACTCGGGCACGGCCATCGCCACTGCTGCCGTCAACGCCACGCTCACCGAGCTGCAACGCATCGATGCGCCGGCCCGAGCACGCGAGTTCGGGGCACGGCTCGCGGCGACCGTTGGGGCGCTCGATGGCGTGGTTGATGTGCGCGGCAGAGGGTTGATGCTCGCCGCAGCGCTCGCCCCCGGTCTCGAAGCGGCGGCGGTGGCGCAAGCAGCCCTTGCTCATGGCGTGATCGTCAACGCGGTCGCCTCCGACGCGCTGCGCATGGTGCCGCCGCTGATCATCGGCGACGACGAGATCGAGTTCGCTGGCCAGGCGTTGGCGGCGGCGATCCACGACGTCCGTGGCGCGTCGACACAGTGAGGGAGCCGACATGACCGAAACACCCAGCACGGGCTCATCCAGCACCGGGTCGCCGGGCGATCTGCTCGACATCGCCGATCTCGGCGTCGATGGCGTGCGCCGCTGCCTCGACCTGGCGGCCGGTGACCCGGGTGACCTCGGCGCACCGCTCGCCGGGCAGGGCGTGGCGCTGATCTTCGAGAAGCCGTCCAATCGCACCCGCCAGTCGAGCGAGATGGCGGTGGTGCAACTCGGCGGTCATCCCGTGTACACGCGCGGCGAAGAGATCGGCTTCGATACGCGCGAGCCGGTCGAGGACATCGCCCGGGTGATGGCGGGCTATCACGCCGTACTCGCAGCCCGAGTGCTCCAGCACCACACGCTGGTACGACTGGCGGGCGCGTCCGACGTTCCCGTCGTCAACCTGCTCTCCGACCACTCGCACCCGCTGCAGGCACTCGCCGACGCGCTGACGATGGAACAGCACGTCGGCGACCTGGCCGGGCGGACGGTTGCCTACGTCGGCGACTACAACAACGTGGCCCGATCGCTCGCCGAGGTGTGCGTATTGCTCGGCGCCAACGTGCGCATCGGCGGGCCGCCGGGGTACCTGCCGGACCCCGTCGACCTGGAACGGATACGCGCCCTCGGCTCCGGCTCGATCACCACCCACAAACGCCCGGAAGAGACCGTCGAGGGAGCCGATGCCGTGCACACCGACACATGGGTGTCGATGGGGCAGGAAACCGACCGCGAGGCCCGCCGGGCTGCGTTCGCGGGGTGGACCGTCGACGAGACGCTGATGGCTGGCGCTGCCGACGGCGCGGTCTTCCTCCACTGCTTGCCCGCCTACCGAGGCCTCGAGGTCACCGCCGAGGTCATCGATGGCGCACGCTCGCTGGTCATCGAGCAGGCGCACAATCGGATGCACGCCGTGCGCGGCGCGTTGGCCATGCTCGTGGGAGCGCCGACACCATGACGACCAAGGTGCAGCGCCAGACGCTGATGACACGGTTGATCGGCGACCACCAGGTGACGAGTCAGCCCGAGTTGATCGAGTTGCTCGCCGCCGAGGGGATCGACGCCACCCAAGCCACCGTGTCGCGTGATCTCGACGAGCTCGGCGCCGTCAAGGTTCGGGTGCCGGGTGGTGCCACGGTGTACGCCATTCCGGAGTACGAGCCCGACCGGCTGGCGCCCGTCGACCAGCTACGCCGCGTGATGGGCGAGTGGGTCGCCGAGGTATCGGTGTCGGGCAACATCGTCGTGTGCCGCACCCCGCCGGGTTGTGCCCATGTCGTGGCATCGGCGCTCGACCGCAGTCGCGTCGACGGTCTCCTCGGCACCGTGGCCGGTGACGACACGCTGCTCTGCGTGGCCGCCGCGACCGATGGTGGCGAGCTGGCAACGCACCTGCGTGCGCTTGCTGGGCTCAACTGAGCTCGCTGATGTACGCGCGAATCACGATGGTGGAGGGTGACCATGGATCTTGACGATCGACACGAGTTCGGCCGGAGCGGCGATCTGCCAGCCGGCGCACGCACGTTGTGGCACGGCCGCTTCACCGGTGGACCCGACGAGGCGTTGCTGGCCTACACCGTCAGCTTGCCGTTCGATCAGCGGATGTGGGCCGACGACATCACCGGGTCGACCGCCCATGTCAACGGGTTGGCCCGAGCGGGACTGCTCACCCAGTCCGAACGCGATGCGATCCTGGCTGCGTTGGCTCAGGTGGCCGACGAGATGGAGCAGCGGACGTTCGACTTCGTCGAGACCGACGAGGACATCCACACTGCGATCGAACGACGGGTCACCGAGATCGCCGGCCCCGCTGGTGGCAAGTTGCACTCGGCGCGTAGCCGCAACGATCAGGTGGCCACCGATTTGCGTCTGTGGTGCCGTCGCGAGCTGCGTGCGGTGGCGGCGCGCCTCGTCGATCTCCAACAGGTGTTGCTCGAGCAGGCACTCGCGGCCGGCGACACGTACCTGCCGGGGTACACCCACCTGCAACGAGCCCAGCCGGTGCTGTTGGCCCACCACCTGTTGGCCCACGGTTGGGCGCTCGGCCGTGACGTCGACCGGCTGCTCGATGCGCTCGACCGCATGGATGTGTCACCGCTCGGCGCAGGCGCACTGGCCGGTTCGTCGCTGCCGATCGATCCCGCGGCGACCGCTGCCGAGCTGGGATTCGCCCGGCCGTTCGACAACTCGCTCGACGCCGTGAGCGATCGTGACTTCGTCGCCGAGGCGCTCTTCGCCCTCTCACTCGTGGGGGTCCACCTTTCGCGCATCGGCGAAGAGTGGGTGCTGTGGACCTCGGCCGAGTACGGCTTCGCCGTGCTCGACGACGGTTTCGCCACCGGCTCGTCGATGCTGCCGCAGAAGAAGAACCCCGACATCGCCGAGCTGGCGCGCGGCAAGAGCGGCCGCCTGATCGGCAACCTCACCGGCCTGCTGGCCACACTCAAGGGCCTCCCGTTGGCGTACAACCGCGATCTCCAAGAAGACAAGGAGCCGTTGTTCGACTCGGTCGAGCAGGTCGCGCTGGCCGTCGCGGCGATCACCGGCATGATCGCCACTGCGACATTCGTCCCCGAACGGATGCAAGCCGCGGCCGACGAAGCGACGATGGCCGCCACCGACCTCGCCGAGCACCTGGTGCGCAACGGGGTGCCCTTCCGCGAGGCGCATGCCATCGTGGGCGACCACGTCCGACACGCGCTCGATTCGGGGGAGGGGCTGCGCGAGCTCGTCGCCGGCGATCCCCGGCTCGGCAGCGAAGCCGCAGCGTTGGTCGCCGACGGCGTTGCCGTCGAGATGCGGCGGAGCCACGGCGCGGGCGGTCCGGCAGCGCGCGACCGGCAAGTCGAGGCGTACCGCGCCATGTTGCGCACCGAGCGAGACGCGCTCGACGGGTGATCCGGCCGGTCCAGCGTTCGTTGCTCGCTGCGCCGGCACCCGAAGTGGCGCCGCAGCTGCTGAACAAGTTGCTCGTGTCGGGCGACACAACCGGGCGGATCGTCGAGGTCGAGGCCTACACGCCCGACGATCCTGCATCGCACTCGTATCGAGGGCGGACGTCGCGCACCGCCCCCATGTTCGAGCGCGCTGGAACGCTGTACTGCTATCTCAGCTACGGCATCCACGTGTGCGCCAACGTGGTGGTGGATGGCGACGGCGTGGGTGCGGCTGTGCTCGTGCGGGCGGTCGAGCCCGTGCACGGGTTCGATGTGATGCTGCGCCGCCGCAGCGGCCGCCAGCCGGTGGCCAACGGGCCCGGCAAGCTGTGTCAAGCGCTGGCGATTGGCCTCGACCACAACGGACTCGATCTGCTCGACCCGAGTGCTGAGGTCATGCTGGGCGACGACGGCGTCGCCCCGCCGAGGTCGCCCGAGGTCGGACCGCGCGTCGGCATCTCGGTGGCGGTCGACGTGCCGTGGCGCTGGCGGGTGTCCGGCTAACCCCGCCAGTCGATCCAGTACCCGTGCGGGTGGCACGTCGCCAGGTGATCCACCCGACGCTCGCCGGCACGCCAACGAATCAGCGTGAGCTCGGTGATGTGTTGATCGGTGGGGACACCGTGGTCGAGATCGGGGGTTTGTGCCGGCGACTCGGCGTAGATCCAGGACAGATCATGTGATCCGCCGAATCGGTCGAGTTCTGCTGCGTAGGCCCGGCGTGCCGCAGGCTCGAAGTAGTTGAGGACCCACGTGTTCGTGACGACGGGATGGCCGCGCGTCGCCATGCGCTCGAGCGCGGGCACCGTGGAGGCCACCGCGTCGCCCGCGAGCAACTCTGGTGGGTGGTCGCGGGCGATCTCGATTGCCGCGACGAGGCGCTCGAAGCGATCGTGCTGATCCGGCCACACACATGCCTCGAGCCACCGTGCTTCGGTCGGGTCGGTGACGTCGATCGGGTGGCGATCGATCCCGCAGCGCGCGGCCACGGTCGGCAGCGCGGTCGGCAGTGGCATCGCCCCAGCGACCTCGCACCGCAGCTCGACCGTGCTGTCGCCACCAAGTGCGGTGTGATCGATCGACTGCGGGTGATCGCCACGCGGCGCGTAGCGGTAGGTGAATCGGTCGAGGAGGAGGTTGAGGCCTCCACTGGCACCGACATCGAGGTGGGCGAGCGGAGCATCGATGCTCGGCTCGGCCGCAACGAAGGCGAGGGCGGGGACGAGAAAGGCGCACCGCCCGACTTCGTTGGTTTGTGTCGTGCGTTGTGCGGTCAGCTGTGTGATGTCGTCGATGCGGCGAGTGATGAACGCCGCAAGCGTCGGGCCGAGAGCTCGGTCGGCGGCCGGCTTCGCCGCGGTGTGCAGGTTCGGATACCACGTCGCTAAAGGTTCGGTCGGATCCTCGATCAGCAGGTGGTGGATCGCGGCGAGCAACAGAACGGGTTGACGTTGTGTGTCCGGAGCGGCAAGCAGCGGATCGGTCAGTTCGGGCTGCTCGGCCAAGTACGCAGACATCGCTGCGTACAGGGGTGCGCGCCGCGATGTGGTGTTCGACAACTCGGCGAATCGCCGCGCGATCTCGTGACGCCATGCCGCGTCGTCGGCGACAACCTCCGAGTCCTGAGGCATCGTCCGACAGTACCCTTGCCAGCCCTATGACCGCTGAGCATGCCGACCTCGTCGCCGACCTCGAGGCGCGCGGGTTGATCCACGACTCGACCGACATCGACGAGCTGCGCCAGCACATCGCGGCCGGCCCGGTGGGGATCTACTACGGATGCGATCCGACCGCCGACAGCCTGCATGTCGGCAACCTCATCGGCCTGATCATGCTGCGCCGGTTCCAAGATGCCGGGCACCGTGCGATCCCACTTGCCGGTGGGGCAACGGGCATGGTTGGCGATCCGAGCGGTCGCAGCGAAGAACGGAACCTGCTCGACGACGACGTCCTCGATCACAACGTCGCCAGCATCAAGGCCCAGCTGGCGAAGGTGATCGATCTGTCCGATGAGGCGCGCGGGGTGCTGGTCGACAATCGGGAGTGGACCGAGCCGCTGTCGGTGCTCGATTTCCTGCGCGACGTCGGCAAACACATGACCGTCAATCAGATGCTGGCGCGTGAGTCGGTGAAGATGCGTCTCGAATCGGAGCGGGGTATCTCGTACACCGAGTTCAGCTACATGCTGCTCCAGGCCAACGACTACCTCGCGCTGTTCGACCGGTACCGCTGCACGATTCAGGTCGGCGGTTCCGATCAGTGGGGCAACATCTTGTCGGGGGTCGATCTGATCAGGCGCACCCGGCGGGCGACCGTTCATGCGTTCTCGTGGCCGTTGCTCACCGCCAGTGACGGCAGCAAGCTCGGCAAGACCACCGGGGCACGCGTATGGCTGTCGGCCGAGCGCACGAGCCCGTACCAATTCCGCCAGCACTGGATGCAGATCTCCGATGACGCCATCGGGCCGCAACTGAAGACGTTCTCGCTGCGTCCCCTTGGCGAGATCGAGGCGCTGCTTGCCGAGCACGCTGCGGCACCTCAGCGCCGACTCGCGCAGCAAGCGCTGGCCAACGAGATGGTCGCCCTGGTGCACGGTGACGACGCCGCCACCCGAGCTGCCGAGGCGGCCGAATTGTTGTTCGCCAAGGATCCGACCGGGGCCTCCGTGGAAGCGTTCGAAGTGCTGCGCGCGGAGATCGAGACCGCGGGCGTGACCGCCGCAGACCTCGCCGATCCGGTACCGCTGTTCGTCGCCGCAGGGCTGACCGATTCCAACGGTGACACCAGGCGACAGATCGCCCAGGGTGCGCTGTCGGTGAACGGAATCGCCCTCACGGCGGACTCGGACCTGCGGGCGATCGCTCCGTTGCACGGCCGCTTCTTCATGCTCCGCCGGGGCAAGAAGCGCTACGCCCTCGCAGAACTTCACGACTGAGCGGAATTTTGGTCGCGAGGGGTTGTCCCTCCCGTGCGGGGTAGCTATCTTCTAACTCCGCCTTTGCGCACGGTTCACCCGGAACGCAGGGGCGACGGCACCTCCGCCGAACGAGCGCTCAGCGCCTCGGCGTGTGCCACGAGCTTCGGCTCCTTGAAAACGGAAGAGAAGACAGAACGCCAGTGCGGGCAGTTCATGCGGCCTCCGGTCGTAGAGAGCTGTCTGTCAATTCAGCTGTCGGCTACCCAGCCGACGGCAAACTAATAATTCGGTGGCTTTGCCACCACAGCAAGGACGTTCGTCGAGTTGGAGGTATTCCCTTCCAAGTCGTCGAGCACTCGCTGACGCAGTCGATCCGAGTTCGCTCGGACAGGCTTTTGTTGGAGAGTTTGATCCTGGCTCAGGATGAACGCTGGCGGCGTGCTTAACACATGCAAGTCGAACGAGGTCCATGGAGCTTGCTCCGGAAGACCTAGTGGCGAACGGGTGCGTAACACGTGAGAAACCTGCCCCGGACTCTGGAATAACAGTTGGAAACGACTGCTAATACCGGATACCACCGGTCCATCGCATGGTGGGCCGATGAAAGAATTTCGGTCTGGGAGGGTCTCGCGGCCTATCAGCTAGTTGGAGAGGTAACGGCTCACCAAGGCATCGACGGGTAGCTGGTCTGAGAGGATGATCAGCCACACTGGGACTGAGACACGGCCCAGACTCCTACGGGAGGCAGCAGTGGGGAATCTTGCACAATGGGCGAAAGCCTGATGCAGCAACGCCGCGTGCGGGAAGACGGCCCTAGGGTTGTAAACCGCTTTCAGCAGGGAAGAAACTGACGGTACCTGCAGAAGAAGATGCGGCCAACTACGTGCCAGCAGCCGCGGTGACACGTAGGCATCGAGCGTTATCCGGATTTATTGGGCGTAAAGAGCTCGTAGGCGGTTCGGTAAGTCGGGTGTGAAAACTCTGGGCTCAACCCAGAGACGCCACCCGATACTGCTGTGACTAGAGTGCGGTAGGGGAGTGGGGAACTCCTGGTGTAGCGGTGAAATGCGCAGATATCAGGAAGAACACCAGTGGCGAAGGCGCCACTCTGGGCCGTAACTGACGCTGAGGAGCGAAAGCGTGGGTAGCAAACAGGATTAGATACCCTGGTAGTCCACGCCGTAAACGTTGGGCACTAGGTGTGGGTTCCAACCAACGGAATCCGCGCCGTCGCTAACGCATTGAGTGCCCCGCCTGGGGAGTACGGCCGCAAGGCTAAAACTCAAAGGAATTGACGGGGGCCCGCACAAGCAGCGGAGCGTGTTGCTTAATTCGATGCAACGCGAAGAACCTTACCTGGGTTTGACATGTAGGGAAAAGCTCTAGAGATAGGGTGTCCTTCGGGGCCTTACACAGGTGGTGCATGGCTGTCGTCAGCTCGTGTCGTGAGATGTTGGGTTAAGTCCCGCAACGAGCGCAACCCTTGTCCTATGTTGCCAGCAAGTTATGTTGGGGACTCGTAGGAGACTGCCGGGGTCAACTCGGAGGAAGGTGGGGATGACGTCAAGTCATCATGCCCCTTATGCCCAGGGCTGCAAACACGCTACAATGGCCGGTACAGAGGGCTGCGATCCCGCGAGGGTGAGCGAATCCCACAAAGCCGGTCTCAGTTCGGATTGGAGTCTGCAACTCGACTCCATGAAGCCGGAGTTGCTAGTAATCCTGGATCAGCACGCCAGGGTGAATACGTTCCCGGGCCTTGTACACACCGCCCGTCACACCACGAAAGTCGGCAACACCCGAAGCCGGTGGCCCAACCCTTTTGGGAGGGAGCCGTCGAAGGTGGGGTCGGTGATTGGGGTGAAGTCGTAACAAGGTAGCCGTACCGGAAGGTGCGGCTGGATCACCTCCTTTCTAAGGAGTGCCTGTCTGCTGTACGTCGACATCAGTTCGGCGCAGTACGACACACACCTGTTGGTGCACTGGTAGGCGTTCGAGATCATGATGTGTGGTCGATAGGGATTCGGTCCCTCCTGCGCATCCTGCCTTGGACACCGTCTTCTCTTCCGTTTTGAGGGAGCGGAACACCGCTCGGACCTCATCGCTCCTTGAGAACTGCAGAGCAAGCACGAGCATCTTCAGAAGAGGTTTGTACCTCATCTGATATCAAACAAAGACAATTTTGTTCTTTCCAAGCTACAAAGAGCCAACGGTGAATGCCTTGGCGCCAAGAACCGATGAAGGACGTGAGTGACTGCGAAAAGCTGCGGGGAGCCGTCGACTAGGCTTCGAACCGCAGATGTCCGAATGGGGAAACCCGGCACTCGTCATGGAGTGTCACCCCTGCCCGAACACATACGGCAGGTGGAGGGAACCGAGGGAATTGAAACATCTCAGTACCTCGAGGAAAGGAACGCAACCGCGACACCCTGAGTAGCGGCGAGCGAAAAGGGTAGAGACCAAACCGTATCAGTGCCAAGCCTGATGGCGTTGCTGATGCGGGGTAGTGGGACCACGAGAGATGGCATCAGACATCTCACGGAGCAGGTGCTGTATAGGAGAACGACTCAGGAAAGGGTCGGCCGTAGTGGGTAATAGCCCCGTATCCGAAATGCAGGTACCGTCCGCGTGTCATCCCAAGTAGCGCCGGATCCGAGAAAGCCGGCGTGAATCTGTGGGGACCACCCCATAAGTCTAAGTATTCCTTGGCGACCGATAGTGAACCAGTACCGTGAGGGAAAGGTGAAAAGTACCCCGGGAGGGGAGTGAAATAGTACCTGAAACCGTTGGTTTACAAACAGTCAGAGCGTCGTCATACCTTCGGGTATGGCCGCAATGGCGTGCCTTTTGAAGAATGAGCCTGCGAGTTATGGTATATGGCAAGGTTAACCCGTGAGGGGAAGCCGGAGCGAAAGCGAGTCTGAATAGGGCGTAGAGTCGTATGCTGTAGACCCGAAGCTAAGTGATCTACCCATGGCCAGGTTGAAGCGGAGGTAAGACTCCGTGAAGGACCGAACCCACGTAAGTTAAAAATTGCGGGGATGAGCTGTGGGTAGGGGTGAAAGGCCAATCAAACTTAGCGATAGCTGGTTCTCCTCGAAATGCATTTAGGTGCAGCGTCGTGCGTTCAGTACCGGAGGTAGAGCACTGAATGGGTTAGGGGGCCCACAAGCTTACCGACCCCAATCAAACTCCGAATGCCGGTACTCCAGAGCACGGCAGTGAGACCACGAGGGATGAGCTTCGTTGGTCGAAAGGGAAACAGCCCAGATCGTCAGCTAAGGCCCCTAATTCAGGACTAAGTGGAAAACGATGTGGGATTGCATAGACAGCCAGGAGGTTGGCTTAGAAGCAGCCACCCTTAAAAGAGTGCGTAATAGCTCACTGGTCGAGTGATCCTGCGCGGACAATGTAACGGGGCTCAAGTCCTGAGCCGAAGCTACGGGTATCGTGATTCCTTCGGGATTCACGGTGCGGTAGAGGAGCGTCGAGAATGCTGCGAAGCGGCCGTGGAAACGGTCGTGGAGCGTTCTCGAGTGAGAATGCAGGCATGAGTAGCGAGAGAGGGGTGAGAAACCCCTCCGCCGAAAGCCCAAGGGTTCCTGGGGAAGGCTAATCCCCCCAGGGTGAGTCGGGAGCTAAGACGAGGCCGAAAGGCGTAGTCGATGCACAACTGGTTGATATTCCAGTACCACCGTGTACGCGCCAGGTCCAAGAGTTGCAACGTTGGGGCTGTTCACCTTCGGGTGAGCGAACCGACCGAGCGGCTGGCGGATAGCTGACGGGGGACGCAGGAGGATAGGTGAACCGGGGCGATGGTAGACCCCGGGTAAGCGTGTAGGCGGATTCCGATGAGAGTTGGAGTCAGAACGCTGAGACGCGATGCCGAGCGACATACCGCGAAGTCACCGATTCCATGCTGCCAAGAAAAGCCCAGCAGTGAGCTGACACGGTGCCCGTACCCCAAACCGACACAGGTGGGCGGGTAGAGAATACCAAGGCGAGCGGGAGAACTATGGTTAAGGAACTCGGCAAATTGCCTCCGTAACTTCGGAAGAAGGAGGACCCTCTCTGGTGACGGCCTTTACGGCCTGAGCTGAGGAGGGTGGCACAGACCAGGGGGTAGCGACTGTTTACCAAAAACACAGCAGCGTGCGAAGCCGCAAGGCGCTGTATACGCTGTGACGCCTGCCCAATGCTTGAAGGTCACGGGGAACGGTTAGTTCTTCGGAACGAAGCTGTGAACCTAAGCCCAAGTGAATGGCGGCCGTAACTATAACGGTCCTAAGGTAGCGAAATTCCTTGTCGGGTAAGTTCCGACCTGCACGAATGGCGTAACGACTTCCCCACTGTCTCAACCATAGACCCGGCGAAATTGAAGTACGAGTAAAGATGCTCGTTTGCTGCGGAAGGACGGAAAGACCCCGTGGACCTTTACTATAACTTGGTGTTGAGTTTTGAATTGCGTTGTGTAGGATAGGTGGGAGACTTGGAAGCATTAGCGCCAGCTAGTGTGGAGTCACTGTTGAAATACCACCCTGCGTACTTTGGAGCTCTAACCTCGGTCCGTGATCCGGATCAGGAACAGCGCCAGGCGGGTAGTTTGACTGGGGCGGTCGCCTCCCAAAGAGTAACGGAGGCGCCCAAAGGTTCCCTCAGACTGGTTGGCAATCAGTCGTCGAGTGCAATGACACAAGGGAGCTTGACTGCGAGACCTACAAGTCAAGCAGGTACGAAAGTAGGGCATAGTGACCCGGCCATCACGTGTGGAAGTGTGGTCGCTCAACGGATAAAAGGTACCCCGGGGATAACAGGCTAATCTTTCCCAAGAGTCCATATCGACGGAAAGGTTTGGCACCTCGATGTCGGCTCATCGCATCCTGGGGCTGAAGCAGGTCCCAAGGGTTGGGCTGTTCGCCCATTAAAGCGGTACGCGAGCTGGGTTCAGAACGTCGTGAGACAGTTCGGTCCCTATCCTCCGCAGCCGAAGGAATATTGACCACTGCTGTCCTTAGTACGAGAGGACCGGGACGGACGTAGCTCTGGTGTGTCTGTTGTCTTGCCAAAGGCATCGCAGATTTGCTACCTACGGAAGGGATAACCGCTGAAAGCATCTAAGTGGGAAACCCGGTGGAAGATGAGTATTCCCATGCGGTCAACGCAGTAAGGCCCGTGACGAGACCATCACGTTGATAGGCCGGAGGTGTAAGCGTGGCGACACGCTCAGCCGACCGGTACTAATCGGCCGAGGGCTTGGATTGAACGCTCGTGCTTGCTCTGGAGTCCTCGGGGAGACCCGATTGACAACAAGTTTTCGGTGACCATGGCGACAGGGTCACACCCGTTCCCATTCCGAACACGGAAGTTAAGCCTGTCAGCGCCGATGGTACTTGGGGAGTGATCCCCTGGGAGAGTAGGTCGTCGCCGGATTTCGCACTTGAACGCACCGTGTGTGGCGCAACTTGCGCCCCGCGGTGCGTTCGTCGTATTGCCCCGGAGGCGACGTATCGACCGCCGACGCGACGCAGACGGCGGAGTCGCTCTGCGGCGCCCGTAGGCTGGCCAGCCGTGCCCACCGACCGTTCGAACTCCTCCCCGCGCCGCTCTGGGGGCTCGTCGGGCCGTTCCGGGGGATCGAGCCGGCCCGGTCGCCCGACTGGTGGCAAGAGTGGCGGCAAGGGCGGCAGTCGCCGGAGCGATGGTGCCAAAGGCGGTAGCTACAGCAGCAGTGGAAGCCGTGGGAGCAAGGGTGGTGGCCGCGGGACCGGCGGCGGCACGCGTGGCGGCTACGGCAAGAGCGGTGGTCGTCGAAGCGATGGTGGCAAGGGCGGCAGCCGCAGAGGTGATGGCGGCAAGAGCGGCGGCGGCCAACGTCGCGACCGGGACGACCGCAGTGATCGCCGCAATCGTGACGGCCGCTCCCGGGACGACGGCTCCCGCGACAGCCGAAGCAGCGATCGCCGAGGGCGTGACGATCGCAGGCGTACCGACGACCGGGCGCCGCGACGGCCAAAGACCGAGGCCGAACGGCGCGCCGCCGAGGTCGCCGCACGACGCGGACCTCGGTCACCGCGCGATCGCGATGCCGAGCAGCGGCGGATCGAAGAGCGCACCACCGAGACATGGATCGATGAGGGCTCGACGAACGACGAGCAGCGCCTGCGTGCCGCAGCGGCGGGCGCCACGCAGCGGGCGACGAGGGCGGGCAAGCCGGCCACGTCGATCGATCCGGCCGACAAACGAGCCTTGACCGATGCGCTCGGAGCGGCGCGCGGCGAACGTCTTTCCGAGCGACTCGAACAGGCGGCCACCGCGCTCGATCGGGAGCGCTTCCAAGAGGCCCGTCGAGTCGCGGCGGGGGTCGTGAAAGAAGCGCCCGACATCGCCGCCGCCCACCAGATCGTTGGCCTCGCCAGCTATCGGCTCGGTTACTGGAAGCCGGCGGCGACCGCACTCGAGCGGGCCAACGAATTGCACTCCGATCCGACGACGTTGCCCGTATTGGCGGATTGTTACCGCGCGCTGCGCCGATGGTCGGCAGTCGACCGCACGTGGCTGGAGCTGCGCGCGGCGTCGCCCGCTCACGAGGTACTGGCGGAAGGGCGGATCGTTGCCGCCGGGGCTCAGGCCGATCGTGGCGACCTACGCGGCGCGCTGGCAACGATGCAACCGGCGGGCAAGACCCCCAAGGTGGTGCGCGATCACCACCTCCGGCAGTGGTACGTACTCGGCGACCTGTCCGACCGCGTGGGCGACCCCATCGCCGCCCGGCGATGGTTCCGGCTCGTCGCCGACCATGATCCCGCCTTTGCCGACGTCGACGCTCGTTTGCGCGGCCTCGGACGCTGACCGTCCCGAGCAGCACGGTCGAGAGCAGCACGGCCGGGAGCAGCACGGTGCGAGATCGGCACGGTACGCTCCGCCGACATGCCGAGTATGCACTTCCGGGCGGGGGTGGTCGCCGTCGTCACGAACGACGCCGGCGAGATCATGGCCTTCGAACGCAGCGACGTACCGAACCAGTGGCAGCTGCCGCAGGGCGGTATCGAGCCCGGCGAAGCACCGATTGCGGCAGCGTGGCGAGAGCTCGCCGAGGAGACAGCCCTCGGCGCAGCCGACGTCGATCTCGTGGCGGAGTACCCCGACTGGACGGTGTACGAGTGGCCGGCCGACGTGCGCCAGAACGGTAAGCGGCTCGGTCAGGCGCAGCGGTGGTTCACCTTCAAGGTACGGCGTGCCGACGTGGAGCCGTCGCCCGACGGTGTCGAGTTCATCTCTTGGCGCTGGGTGGAGCCTTCGTGGTTGATCGACCAGGTGGTCGGCTTCCGACGCGCCGCCTACGAACGCGTGCTCGCGCCGTGACGACCTGCGTTGAGCGGCGCGGCCCCGACCGGTGAGCGACGACCTCTTCGCCGCCGCCGCCGACGAGACGCGCCGCCGACGTGCCCCGCTCGCGGCCCGGCTTCGTCCCGCGACGATCGACGAGGTCGTCGGCCAGGAGCATCTGATCGGTCGCGGCAGGCCCTTGCGTGCCCTCGTCGAGAGCGATCGCCTCAGCTCGGTGCTGTTCTGGGGTCCACCAGGGACCGGGAAGACCACGTTGGCCCTGGCGGTCGCTGGCTCGACCGACCGTGCCTTCGAGCAGCTCTCCGCCGTGTCGGCTGGGGTCAAGGACGTGCGCGGCGTCATCGAACGGTCCCGGGCGCGGCTCGGTGAGCAGGGCCGCGGCACGATCCTGTTTCTCGACGAGATCCATCGGTTCTCGAAGTCGCAGCAGGATGCCCTGCTGCCGGCGGTGGAGGACGGCACGCTGACGCTGATCGGTGCGACGACCGAAAACCCGTTCTTCGAGGTGAATGCCCCCCTCCGTAGCCGCTCTACGCTGTTCCGGCTCGAACCGCTCGAGCGGCCGGCGATCGATCAGTTGGTGCGCCGAGGGCTCGCTGCTGAAGCGTCGTCGGCGAGCGACGATGCAGTGGCGCTGCTCGTCGATCGTGCCGGGGGCGACGGTCGACAGGTGCTCACCGCCCTCGAGGTGGCGGTCGCCCTCGCCGACCCCGGCGCGGTTGCTCTCGAGCACGTCGAAGCAGCACTTGGGACCACTGCGCTGCGTTATGGCCGCGACGACCACTACGACGTGATCAGCGCATTCATCAAGTCGATGCGTGGCTCCGATCCAGACGCTGCGGTGTACTGGCTGGGGCGGATGCTCGAAGCGGGCGAGGACCCCCGATTCATCGCCCGACGGATGATCATCTTCGCCAGCGAAGACGTGGGACTGGCCGACGACCACGCATTGCAGGTCGCGGTCGCCGCTGCCCATGCGGTGGATCACGTCGGCTTGCCCGAGGCCCAACTGAACATGGCTCACGCGGCGATCCGCCTCGCCCTTGCGCCGAAGAGCAATGCGAGCGCCAGCGCCATCTGGACAGTGCGCGCCGCGATTCGCGACGGCGCGGTCGGCGAGGTGCCCGCGCACCTGCGCGACGCCCACTACGACGGCGCCGCCTCCCTCGGCCACGGCGTCGGCTACGACTATCCTCACGACCATGCCGATGGCGCCGCCGACCAGCAGTACTTGCCCGACGAGCTCGTCGGATCACGCTGGTGGACGCCGCCCACCGACGCCTGAGCTCTGCATCGGGCGCCGCGCACCGGGAGCCACGCGATGAGCGCCGGCGAACTGGCAATTCTGCTTGCCGCAGTACTCATCTCGATCGGTTTTGCGGCGCTCATCGTGGTGCTCGTGCGTGTGCTCGACGCAATGCGTGACCTGCGCCGCGAAGTCGACGACCTACGGGCCGAAACCGGACCGCTGCTGATCGAATTGAAGGTCGCCTCGGACAATGCGCAAGCGAGCATCGCCGAGGCACGCGCCGACCTCGAGCGGTTCGATCGGGTGCTCGGCTCAGCCGAGGCGATCGGCGACGCGGTGGGCGGGCGTGTTGCCAAGGCATCGTTCTCGTCGCCGATGATCAAGGCGGCCGGCTTGGCCAAAGGCGCGTCGCGCACCGTCGCCCGGCTACGCGGCGCGCCCACCTCGACCGTCGTTGGCCCGACGGCGATCGACGCACCGGTGGTGCAGGAGCTCCCACGGAGGCGCCGCGCATGATGAAGCGAGTCACGTGGTTCGCTGGCGGGGTCGCTGCGGGGGCCGTCGGTGCGAACTACGCCGCCCGCAAAGTGCGTGAAACCGCAGCTCAGATCACCCCATCGCAGGTCGCTCGTTCGGTCGCCGACCGAGCACGGGCCACCGGCGGCCAACTGATCGACGCCGTGCGCGAAGGCCGCCAAGTGGCCCGACAGCACGAGGACGAGCTGCGGGCCAAACGCGAGGGCCGTCTGGAATCGTTGGCCGACCATGTGGAACCGGGTGATCGGGTATTCGTCGATGGGGTGCCGGTCGAGAGCGGACGGGTCATCGTGATGCGCGAGCACCGCCGCGCAGCGCGGTGACCGACGTCGACCGCACCCGCCTCGTCGACGACCTGATCGCGGCGCTCGACGCCGACCGAGTGCACACCGCCGAGAGCGAGTTGTGGCTCTACCGGCACGACGCCTCGAACCTCAGCGGTCAGGCGACGGCGGTGTGCTTTCCCACGACGACAGCCGAAGTGCAAGCGTGCGTACGTGCGGCGGTCCGCCACGAGGTGCCGTTCGTGGCACGGGGCTCGGGCACGGGGCTCGCCGGTGGTGCCGTGCCACCCGATGGCGCCGTCGTGATCGCCACCTCGAAGATGACTCGCATCCGATCGGTCGACGCGGTGAACCGCATGGCATGGGTCGAACCAGGAGTGCTCAATCTCGATCTCACCCGCCACGTTGCTTCGCTCGGGTTGCACTTTGCGCCGGATCCCAGCAGTCAGCAGACGTGTTCGATCGGTGGCAACGTGGCCAACAACTCGGGTGGCCCACACTGCCTGGCCGACGGGGTGACGAGCGCCCACATCCATGCGATCGAGGTGGTGCTGCCCGACGGAACCGTCGTCGAGCTGGGAGGTGAGGAACCCGAACCCGCAGGCCTCGACCTCCGAGGTGCGTTCGTCGGCAGCGAGGGCATGTTCGGCGTGGCCACCGCCGTGTGCGTCAAGCTGATGCACAACCCGCCCGACGTGGCGACGATGCTGCTCGATTTCGCCTCTGTCGACGACGGCGCCCAGTTGGTCAGCGACATCATCGCCGCGGGCATCGTCCCGGCTGCGGTCGAGATGATGGACCAGCTCTGCGTGCGGGCCGTCGAGGCGTACATCGAAGCCGATCTGCCCGTCGACGCGGCGGCGGTGCTCCTGATCGAGGTCGTCGGCCTTCCAGCCGGAGTGGCCGCCGACGTCACCGCGATCCGCGACCTGGCCGCTGGTCGCAACGTCGGCACCATTCGTGTGGCTGCCGACGACGCGGAACGGGCGCTGCTGTGGAAGGGACGCAAGTCGGCGTTCGGGGCGATCGCCAGAATCAAGCCGAACTACTACCTGCACGACACCGTGGTGCCGCGGCGCCGCCTCCCGGAGGTGCTGGCGCAGGTGTACGAGATCGCCGAACGGCACGATCTGCTTGTCCTCAACGTGTTTCATGCCGGCGACGGAAACCTCCACCCATTGCTCGTGTACGACGCCCGGGAGCCCGGGGTCGCCGAACGCGTGCACGCCGCTGGCGAAGAGATCGTCGAGGCGTCGGTCGCCGCCGGGGGAGTGCTCAGTGGAGAGCACGGCATCGGTCGCGAGAAGCGCGATCTGATGCCGTTGATGTTCAGCGATGTCGACCTGGCGGCGCAGGCCGACTTGCGCGACGCGTTCGATCCACGACGGCTGGCGAATCCCGACAAGGTGCTCCCCACGGCTGCGACGTGCGGAGACGTGCACTCCGTTCCGGAGGGCGCGTGGGTGTAGTGACGCGCTGATGGACGCCGCCGACGAAGCGTTCGCCGCTGAGGTCGGCGCCGACGGTCCGGTGACGGTGGTCGGGCTCGGTACCCGTGAGGCTCCATCGTCGGGCGCCCGGGTGGTGACCGCGCCGTCGGGGGTCCGCGATGTGCAGGCTGCCGAGATGACCGTGACCTGCGGTGCAGCAACGCCGGTGGACGAACTGTGCGCGGCGCTCGCCGCGCACGGTCAGACCGTCGCCGTACCGCGATTCGGCACGGTCGGCGGCGCACTCGCCGTGGGCCACAGCGATGTCGACCGGTTGCGCTACGGGCCGATGCGCGATGCGCTCCTGCAGGCGCGATACGTCTCGGCCGCGGGCGAGCTGGTCACGATCGGCGGGCCGACGGTGAAGAACGTCAGCGGGTTCGACCTGTGTCGGCTGTTCGTTGGTGCTCGCGGCACGCTCGGCTTCTTCTCGGAAGTGACCCTGCGGACCCGTCCCCTCCCGCTGGCCACACAGTGGTGCCGGAGCAACGACGACCCCCAGACGTTGCTCGCCCAGTTGTATCGCCCCGCATCGGTGCTGTGGGATGGCGCGGCGACCTGGGTGCGGCTCGATGGTCACCCCGACGATCTCGTCGAGCAGGTTCGGCGCCACGACCTCGAGCCGGTCGACGCGGCGCCGGCAGTGCCCACCGTTGGACGTAGCTCGCACGCTCCCGGCGACCTCGTCGAGGTCGCTCGTCGACTGAGGCACGGCTTCGTGGCCGAGATCGGCGTGGGCGTGCTGCATCACGCCGAGCGAGTAGCCGACGATCGAACGGTGGATCCAGCGGTCGCCGAACTGCATCGGCGGATCAAGCAGCGGTTCGATCCCGAGGCTCGCCTCAACCCGGGCCGATCGACGTTGCCGTGAGGGCCTACGTCGACCGGCCGATCAGCGACCGGGCGCGCGCCGATGCGGTGGCGGCAGCCGCAGCTGCGCAGTGGCACCTGCCGAAACCCACCGTCGTTCGCTACGGCATGAATGCCGTCTACGCCGCTGGCGACGAGATCGTGCGGGTGGCGACACCGAACGCCTCCGCAGCTGCGCTCATCGCGCTGGTGCACACACTGCGGGAACGGAAGGTCCCGGCGGCGACTCCGACGCGTGCGTCGGGTGTGGAGATCGACGGGTTCGTCGTCACCGCGTGGCGTCGCGTGGAGTCGACCGATCTGCCGGTCGATTGGGCGACCGTGGGCGCGGCCGTCCGAGCTGTTCACGACACACCGCCGAGCGCGTTGCCAGAGGAGTTTCCGCTGAGCACGCCCGGCGAGCTGCCGTGGTGGGACTTCGAGCGGCAACTCGCCGCGTCGGCGCCGATCGATGATGACGCGCGTAATGGTCTGATCCGCGCCATCGAACGTCACGGTCACTGGCTGGACCCAACGGTGTGGGCGCAGCACGGTATCCCCGCAGTGGTCTGCCACGGCGACATCCATCCGGGCAACGTGGTGGCGACCGCGACTGGCCCGGTGATCGTCGACTTCGATCTGATGGCATCTGCGCCGGCGGCGTGGGACCACGGCCCGTTGTTGAGTTGGGCAGCGCGCTGGGGAGGGCCGGCCGGTATGTACGACGACTTTGCCGCTGGCTACGGCACCTCGCTGCGCGGCGAGCCGGCGGCCGAGGCGTTCGCCGAGCTGCGTTTGGTTGCGGCCACATTGCTGCGCGGGGTCGCTGCACGCGCCGACGCTGCGGCGCGGCCGGAGTTCGAACGACGATTGCGCTACTGGCGTGGCGAATCCGATGCGCCGATGTGGCAGGCGGTGTGATCGGCCGGTTGACTACAGCGCCGTGTTCTCCCACCTGCGCGTTGCAGAGTCACCGACCGGTGCCGGGCGCGGTGTGTTCGCCGTGCGGGCGATCGCTCGAGGTGAACTGATCGAACGGTGTCCCATGCTGATCGTGGACGGCGCACAGGGTGACGCACTCACCGAGGGTGCCGACGGTTATGTATTCGGTTGGGGCGATTCGTCAACCGCGCTCGCGCTCGGCTACGGCTCGTTGTACAACCACCATTTCGAGCCCAATGCCACCACCACCGAGTCCGGGGATGAGCTGATCATCACCGCGGTGCGCGACATCGAGGTTGGCGAAGAGATCTTCATCAACTATCTCGGCACCGCGGTCGATCCCGATGCGGTGTGGTTCGACGATGTCACGTCTTCGAACTCGCCGGCGGTGTAACGATCGTCTCAGAGACGATCGTTACAGCTCTACACGAATCGCCGCAGGAGCCGCTCTTTGAACGACGTGTAGGGCGGGTATGCGAGCGACGGGTCGGGCTTGGTGGGCTTGCTGAGCACCGGCTTGGCATGGCTGAATCGGTCGAAGCCGGCCTTGGCGTGGTAGCCGCCCATCCCGCTCTCGCCGACGCCGCCGAACGGCAACCCGGGCACGCCGAAGTGCAGCACGACGTGATTCAAGGTGACGCCGCCGGCAGAGGTGTGCTCGACGATGCGTTCCAGTCGACGATCGTCTTCGCTGAACGCGTACAACGCAAGTGGCTTGTCACGATCGTTGACGAAACGGATCGCCTCGTCGACGTCAGAGACCGGAACGATCGGAAGGATCGGTCCGAAGATCTCCTCGTTCATCACCGCCGCATCGGGCTTCACGCCGGACAAGATGGTCGGCGCGAGGTACCGCTCGAGGCGATCACCCTCGCCGCCGATCACGGTGCGGTCGTAGCCGCCGGCGTCGAGCATGGCCATCAGCCGGTCGTGGTGCCGGGTGTTGACGATGCGCGTGTAGTCGGGTGAGTCGCGCGGATCGTCGCCGTAGAAGTCGTGGATCGCACTGGTCAGCTCGGTGACGAACTCGTCTTCGACGCGCTCGTCGATGAGCACGTAGTCGGGCGCGATGCAGGTCTGCCCGGCGTTGACGAACTTGCCCCACGCAATGCGACGGGCGGCAACTTTGAGGTTGGCGTCGTCGGCAACGATCGTCGGGCTCTTGCCCCCGAGCTCGAGAGTGACCGGCGTCAGGTGCTTGGCGGCCGCGGCCATGACGATGCGCCCGACGGTGCCGTTGCCGGTGTAGAAGATGTGGTCGAAGCGTTCTTCGAGCAGCGCCGTGGTTTCTTCGACGCCACCGGTGATCACCGACACCACCCGACCGTCGAGGTATCGAGGGATGAGATCGGCAAGCGTGTCGGCGACCGTAGGGGTGACCTCCGACGGCTTGACCACGGCGGTGTTGCCCGCTGCGAGCGCCGGGGTCAGGGGTGCCAGCAGCAGCTGCACCGGGTAGTTCCACGGGGCGATGATGCACACCGTGCCGAGCGGCTCCGGACGCAACCGGGCGCTTCCGGGCTTGAAGTTGAGCGGCACCTTGACCTTGGTCGGAGCAGCCCACTTGCCGAGGTTCTTCACCGCGTCGTCGATCTCGGAGAGCGTGAAGGCCAACTCGGTCAGGTACGCCTCGATGCGCGGCTTGCCCATGTCGGCAACGAGTGCGTCGAGCAGCACGTCCTCGTTCTCCTCGACCATCCGGCGCATCTGCTTCAGCTGAACGCGCCTGCTCTCGAGATCGCGAGTGATCCCGGAA
Source organism: Ilumatobacteraceae bacterium (assembly GCA_965230015.1). GTDB lineage: Bacteria > Actinomycetota > Acidimicrobiia > Acidimicrobiales > Ilumatobacteraceae > JABSQH01. The sequence continues at coordinate 140,892 of CBDDKF010000012.1, forward strand.
CGGAAGCCCTCGCGCAGATGCTCGACGATGTCGGGTATGGCCTCGACCGTGGTCATACCCCACACCGTACCGGCTGTGCGATATCGGACTGCCGCCGTGTCGGCTACACAGGGTTGGGCGTCAGTCGCGGATGATGACAGCGCATGGTGAGTGCGCAGGGTTGCCCTTGCCCACACCGTTGTTCGAGTCGCACTCGTAGCCAGCGTTGCCGTCGTCGGCGATCTGACGACCGTCGACGTCGTCGAAGCCGCCAAACTTCTTGAGTTGGCCGGGAGGGTTCTTGTCGTCTGCGTTGCCCACCGAACCTGCGCCGGGCTTGCCCACGGCCTTGCCCTTGCCGTTGCCGTTGTTCGACTCACACTCGTCGGTCTCGGGCTCGCGATCGCACCGTTCGGCCGGTGCGTCGTACGGGCCGGTGTTGTTGGCGCCGCCGTTCTTGGCGTCGACGCCGCCGACGGCGACGGCTGTACTTGCCAGCACGATGGTGGTCGCTGCGATGATCTTCTTCATGGGTGCCCCCGCTGTTGTCCGCTTCCCCGGTGCGCATGGCGTCATTGCCACGCGGAGTAATAGTCAACCACAGAGCGTGGTTGGAGTCGAGAAGAGATGTTGATTCGCCGCTCGCGGCGTTTCCTGGTGCTCGGCGTGGTGCTCGTCGGTCTCGCCTACTCAGGCGCGGAACGCGAGGGAGCGTTGTCGACCACCGTGCCAACGTCAAGCGCAGCGCCGCCGTCGACCCGTGGTGAGACGGCGGCCAGCACAACGGCGCTCGCGCCGCCCGAAACGGCGGCGCCGGCGACCACATCGACGTTGACGCGCACACCGGCGACGCCGGCAGCGCGTGAGTACGACTTCTCGGCGATCGACCCGGTGGTGGCTGCGTTCGTCGACGAGCAGGGCCTCGACGGAGCCGGGCTGATCGTGGTGCACCGTGACGACGGCGTGATCTACCACGACCATTGGGGTTTGTTCGACGAGAGCCGAGTGTCGTTCGTCGCGTCGTCGTCGAAGATGATCGCCGCCGGGGTGCTCCTGGCGCTTGACGATCGCGGTCTCCTCGACATCGACGGATCGATCGCCGACGTCGTGGACTGGGGGAGCGCCCAGCCGGCGATCACACCAGCGCAACTGGTGTCGAACAGCTCCGGTCTGGTGGGGTTGATCCGCGATCTCGTGTACGACACTCACCGGTGCCAATTCGAGCCAGATGGAACCCTGCAGGAGTGTGCCGAGTCGATATTCACCTCCGATCTCGACGACGACGCAGTGGTCGCCCCCGACACCGAGTTCCGCTATGGCGGTGGCCAGTGGCAGGTGGCGGGGGCGGTCGCCGAGGCGGCTGCCGGCGCCTCGTGGGAGGAGTTGATCGACGACGTGTACGTCGAGCCGTGCGGGCTGGACGCCCTCGGCTTCAACAATCACTTCGGCCGGACGCTCGGGCTCCTCAACCCGGACGGCCTCGACCCGCTGTCGTTGCCGCCGACCGCCAATCCGAACATCGAAGGCGGTGCGTACGTGACGACGGGCGACTACGGCAAGCTGTTGCTGATGCTGTTGCGCGACGGACGATGCGACGACGAGCAGGTGCTGTCGCCGGAGGCGATCGACTACATGCTGTCGGACCGGGTCGCCACGGCCTACGGCGGTGACGCCGATCGTCCCGAAACGGGGTACGGCCTCGGCTGGTGGGTCGACCGAACGAACGGGCGGCGTACCGACCCGGGCGCGTACGGCAGCGTCGCCTGGCTCGACGCAACGCGCGAGTACGGCGCGTTCTTCGTCATCGAGGCCGACCAAGCGGTGGCCGACAGGGTGATGCCCGATCTGTACACGCTGATCGACGCCGCGGTGGCGGGATCGTGACGACGACGGGGCCGCTCGGCCTCGACCCCGACCGGCTCTCGGCGTGCGTTGCCTGCGGGCTCTGTCTGCCGCACTGTCCGACGTTTCGCGTGACAGGCGAAGAGCGGTACTCGCCGCGGGGACGCATCGACGCGATGCGCGGTGTCGAGTCGGGGGCAACCGCGGTCGACGAGACGTTCGTCGACTTCATCGACACCTGTGTCCAGTGCCGGGGGTGCGAGCCAGCCTGTCCGAGCGGCGTCGAATACGGCGCGCTGGTCGAGCAGACCCGCACGGTGTTGGCTGAAACGCGACGGATCAGTCCCTGGTGGCAGCGTCTCGGCTTGAAGACGCTCGGGCACCATCGCCTCGTGCTCGCCGGATCGACGGTGCTCGCCGGAGCCCAACGACTGCGGCTGGTGCCGCGGCGACTGGGCCTACCGCAACTACCCGTACGGCGGCCGCCGCCGCTGACACAGCACACCAGCGAGCCCGACGTCTGGCTGTTCACCGGCTGCGTGATGGACGCCTGGCAACGACACACCCATCACAGTCTCGCCGCGCTCGTCGAGCTCGCCGGGGCGACGTGGTCGGTACCCGGGCGTGGTGGCGACTGTTGCGGGGCGCTGCACACTCACGCGGGGTTGCACGATGACGCCGCTCGCCTTGCCGAGCGGGTGATCGCCTCGATGCCCGGTGATGCGCCGATTGCGGTCGACGCTGCCGGCTGCGGTGCCGGACTGCAGCACATCGGCGAGCTGTTGAACACGGATGCAGCCCGCGCGTTCTCGGCCCGCGTGGTCGACGCGTCGAGTTGGCTCGCCGAGCACGTCGACCGGCTTCCTGCCTACGAGGGCGAGCGGCGTACGGTCGTGGTGCAGGATCCGTGCCACCTGCGACACGTGCAGCGAACCCACAGCGACACGCGCACCGTGCTCGGCGTGGTCGCCGACGTGATCGAGCTCGACGACGACGGGCTGTGCTGTGGAGCAGGTGGCGCGTTCTCGGTGATGCAACCGGCAATGGCCAACGACATCCGTGCTCGCAAGGTGGCCGCGATCGAGCGCGCTGCGCCCGGCGCCGGCAACGTACTGGTCGCCAGCGGCAACCCCGGTTGTTCCGGATTCCTCGGCGCCGCTGTGCCGCAGCGATTCGAGGTGCAGCATCCCGTCGACATCGTGGCGGGCGCATACGGGGTGGGGCTCGATGGCTGACTACGGGGCGCTCGCCGAGCGTTTTGACGCGCTCGTGGCCGATATCGACGAGTTGGCCTTCGAACAGCTGCAGACAGCTGTCGCCGACGGCGCGACGACGAGGCCGCCGTCGGACAAGCGTCTCATGCAGGCCCGCCGCGCGGCCGAGAAGGCCGCGGCCATCCTGCGCCAGTTGGCCGACGAGCCGTGATCGGCTGGTTCGAGCGGACGGTCGTCGACACTGGTCGGCTGCCGCTGTTCTTGTGCTTCCTCGCGTTCATCGTGACGTTTGCGGTGACCCGCGGGATCACGCGCATGATTCGTGCCGGCCGTGGCCCGTTCAACGACAACGTCTCGTCGTCGGGTGTGCACGTCCATCACGCGGTTCCGGGCGTGATCCTGATGTCGAGCGGCGCGTTCCTCGCTGTCGGCGCCGGCGGCGCTGCCGTGTGGTCGGAGATCGCCGGGGTCATGGTCGGTATCGGGGCGTCATTGGTGCTCGACGAGTTCGCCCTCATCCTCCACCTCGACGACGTGTACTGGCAGGAGGACGGTCGGGTTTCTGTGGAGATGGTGGCCCTCGCCGTGGCCTGCTTGGGACTCGGCCTGCTCGGCTCGAACCCGTTCCGTGTCGACGGGAGCGAAGATCTGCCAGTTGTTGTGGGTGCCATCGTCGGCATCGCGCTGCACCTGGCGTTCGTGGCGATCGCGGTTGCCAAGGGCAAGTACCGCATGGCCCTCCTCGGCACGTTCATCCCGTCGTTGTCGCTGATCGCTGCCGCGCGGTTGGCGCGTCCAACGTCGCGATGGGCTCGCCGGTACGGCGATGCCAAGTTGCGGCGCGCCACCGAACGCGCCGCGCGCCATGACGCCCGATTCGCGCCGATCGGACGGCGAGTCTCCGATGTGGTTGCGGGTGCGCCACAGAGCGCCGAGCCGGCCGACGAACGCGCTCAGACGGGCTGATCGGTCGGGCAGTAGTAGCAGGGCCGACCACCGGCCTCGACCGTGCTGATCGCGTCGCCGCAACGCAGGCAGCTGCCCCGCTTGTACACGTACGTCGCCTCGCCCCGCGGGCGGCGGGCGCCCGGAGCGAGGCCGAGCTCGGCCCGGTCAACCGTGACGATCCGGCCATCACGGCGTCCCTGTTGGAGCATTCCGCACGTCGTCGCCCAGATCGCGTGGAGTTCGGCATCATCGAGCTCGCAGCCGGGTCGCAGTGGATGGATCCCGACGACGAACAGGATCTCGGCGCGGTACACGTTGCCGATGCCGGCGACCACCGCCTGGTCGAGCAGCAGGTCCGCAATCGGACGGCGACTGCGGCGGATACGTTCGAACATGGCGGTCGGATCGGCCTTACGAACCAGGGGATCGGGTCCGAGTCGGTCGAGCACGCGCGCTCGGCTGTCGGGCGGGTCGAGCGAACACACGGTGGGTCCGCTGAGCTCGATCGTCACCTCTTGCCGGTCGGATCGATGGTCGTCGGTACGCGTGGTCAAACGCATGCGCACCGCGCCCGTCGGCGATGGCGCCTCGCCTCGGGAGGAGTAGCGAGTGCGAAATCTGCCGAACAAACCGAGGTGGACGTGGCCGATCTCGCCAGTGTCCCAGTGGTAGAAGAGGTGCTTGCCGTACGGCTCCACCCGTTCGAGCACTGCGCCGTCGATCCGCTCCGCATCGGCAGCGAAGCGGCCCTGCGGGCTCGACACCGCAACGGCCCGACCCTTCAGCGCTCGGTTCTGCTGGCGCGCAGCACGGTGAATCGTATGGCCCTCTGGCACCCGGTTGGGTCTAGCCGACGAGGTCGCCGAGTGCGTTGATCAGCCCGATCACGCCCGCGTAGCCGCGCTTGTCGAACTGAAAGCCCAGTCGGGGCAGGTCGAGCTTGTCGTTGTCGCGCACCTCGACCTTGAACGGCTCGATCCGATGAATCGTGCCCTCGACCGGAAGATGAGCGAAGCGCTCGTTGAGCTCGCGCAGTTGCGCCTTGGTCGGCATCTCGCGGATGCGCATCACCAGGTTGTCGCCCACCACGCGCACCGAGTCGTAGTTGGCGTAGAAGCGTTCGATCGAGCGGCACGCCTCTTCGCACGAGTGGGTGATGGTGTACATCCCGGTGTCGCGCGGCGAGACCAGCCCGCGTTCGACGAGTTGGTCGGCGACGAAGGTCACGACGCTCTCCCAGTACGGATCGTCGGGGGCATCGAGCAACACGATCGGCACGGGCAGCCCCTTGCCGGTCTGTACGAGGGTGAGGAGCTCGAAGGTCTCGTCGAGCGTGCCGAAGCCGCCGGGCAACGAGACGAAGGCCTGCGACTCCTTGATCAGCATCAGCTTGCGGGTGAAGAAGTACTTCATGCTCACGTGCTTCTCGTCGCCGGCGATGATCGGGTTGGCTCCCGCCTCGAAGGGCAGCCGGATCGACACGCCGATCGAGCGCTCGCGGCCGGCGCCCTCCATCCCCGCTTCCATGATCCCCGGACCTGCGCCGGTCACCGTCATCCACCCGCGCTCGGCGAGCATTGCGGCCAACCGACGAGTGAGGTCGTACAGCGGTTCGTCGGGCTTGGTGCGCGCCGATCCGAAGATCGTCACCTTGCGCTCGTCGCGATACGGAGCGAACACCTCGTAGGCATCGCGCATCTCGGCGAGCGCAGCAGTGGCGATCTTCAGGTCGAGCGTGTCAGGCTCGTCGCCGATGAGGCCGAGCGCTTCGGAAACGAGTTCTTCCGCAAGTCGAACATTCCCCGAAACACCGACGTCGGCGACGATCGATTCCGCTCGGGAGCGGTCCGAATCAGATACATCTTCAGACATGTCCTCCCGATGGTACGGCTCGAAGTGGCAGGGTGCTGCCCTTGGGCTGGTGGCGACCGGCGCCGGCTTGGCCACCGCCGAGTTGGTCGTAGGGCTGTTCCAGAACACCGCATCGCCGGTGGTGCCGGTCGGACAGGTGTTCATCGATCGTGTGCCGGCGTGGCTCAAGGACTGGGCGATCGACACATTTGGCACCAACGACAAGGCGGTGCTCGTCGCTGGCGCGCTCATCGTCATCCTCGGGTTGGGCGTCGTCGTTGGCTTGCTCGCCATGCGCGGCGCGCGATCGGCGGCGTATGCGTTGACGAGCGCAATCGGTGTCGTCGGTGCGTTTGCGGTGCTCACCCGACCCGACCCGACGCTGGTCAAGCTGTTCCCGACGATCATCGGCACGGCGGTGTCGATCGCCGTGTTGTGGTGGCTGGGCCCCAAGCCAGTGCCGGCGGACCAACAAACCGATCCGACGGGTGCCCAGCCGATGATGGCGGTCGATCGTCGACGTTTCATGACCGGAGCCGTCGGCATCGGCTCAGCTGCGGTGATCACCGGCGGTGTCGGCCGACTGATGCAGCAACGTTTCGAGGTGGGCGCCGAGCGGGCCTCGGTCGCGCTGCCCGCTGCCGACTCGGTTGCCGCGCCGCTTCCTGCCGACGTCAATCTCGGTGTACCCGGCATCGATCCCTTCATCACCCCGACCGACGACTTCTACCGCATCGACACGGCGCTCGTGGTGCCTCAGGTATCGAAGGACTCGTGGTCGCTGCGCATCGGCGGGATGGTCGATAACGAGCTCGAGTTGACCTTCGACGACCTGCTCGCCCGCCCGCAGATCGAGCGGTACATCACCCTGTCGTGCGTGTCGAACGAAGTCGGCGGCGGCCTCGTCGGCAACGCGTTGTGGCAAGGCGTGCGGATGGCCGACGTGCTCAACGAGGCCGGCGTGCATCCCGAGGCGACGCAAACGGTGAGTAGGTCGATCGACGGTTGGACATGTGGCTCGCCCACCGAGGTGATCATGGACGGCCGCGATGCGATGCTCGCCGTGGCGATGAACGGCGAACCCCTGCCGGCTCGCCACGGCTACCCGGTCCGCCTCGTGGTGCCCGGTCTGTACGGCTACGTGTCGGCGACGAAGTGGGTCACCGAGATCGAGATGGTCCGCTGGGAGGACTACGACGCCTACTGGGTCCCCCGCGGCTGGTCGAAGGAGGGTCCGGTCAAGACGATGTCGCGCATCGACACGCCGCGTGGGCGCGGCACCTCGACCGGTCAGATCGCGATCGGCGGGCTCGCGTGGGCGGTGCATCGCGGGATCAGCGCCGTGCAGGTCCGCATCGACGATGGCGACTGGCTCGACGCCGAGCTGGGCGCCGTGCCGTCCGACGACACGTGGCGTCAATGGGTGTACCGCTGGGACACCACCGACGTCACGCCGGGGGACTACATCGTGCGCACGCGGGCGATCGATGGCGACGGCGTGCCGCAGCCCGAGGGCCCGGCGCCGGTGGCGCCTAACGGAGCCGAGGGCTACCACGGCGTGCGCGTGCGCGTCGAACCTCCGACCGGCTGAGCCCCAACCGGTTGTGTGCGGGCGTCGACACGTACAGTCGGCGCGATGACGGAACAAGCACCGATCAACTCTGGCTTCGGACGCAATTCGACCGCGAGCGAGGTGATCGGCGACCGCGACCTGTCGGGCGTACGTGCCCTCGTGACCGGTGGATACAGCGGCCTCGGCTTCGAGACCACCAAGGCCCTTGCCGCCGCGGGTGCCGACGTGCTCGTGCCGGCACGCCGGCCGGATCACGCCCGGGAGGTACTTGCCGAGCTCGAGGGGTTACCCGGCTCGATCACCGTCGACGAACTCGACCTCGGCGATCTGGACAGCGTGGCCGAATTCGCTCGTCGTGTGGTCGAGGCGGGGGAGCCGTTCGATCTGATCATCAACAACGCGGCGATCATGGCGTGCCCCGAAACGCGCGTCGGTCCGGGCTGGGAGGCGCAGTTCGCCACGAACCATCTCGGTCACTACGCGTTGCTCAACCAGATCTGGGGGCTCATCGCCGCCGACGGCGACGGTCCCGGTCGCGGCGGACGTGTCGTGGCCCTGTCGTCGACCGGCCACAAGATCTCGCCGATCCGGTGGGACGACGTGCAGTTCGAGACGGACTACGAGAAGTGGCAGGCGTACGGCCAGGCGAAGACGGCCAACGCGCTCTTCGCGATCGAACTCGACCGGTTGGGGCGTGACGCTGGGGTGCGCACCTTCGCCGTGCACCCGGGCGGCATCATGACGCCGCTCCAGCGTCACCTGCCGCGCGAAGAGATGATCGCGTCGGGGTGGATGGACGAAGACGGCAACGTCAACGAGCTGTTCAAGAGCCCGGAGGAGGGTGCATCGACCACGGTCTGGGCGGCCACCTCACCGCAACTCGACGGCGAGGGCGGGGTGTACTGCGAAGACTGTGACGTCGCCGCGCGAACCGACCCCGACAGTCCGTTCGCCCGCTACATCGGCGTCGACGACCACGCCATCGACCCGGACGATGCCGCCCGCCTGTGGGCGCTCTCGGCCGAAATGACCGGCGTCAACGCCTTCGCCTGACGCGCACGTCCACGAAGCCCGTTTGCGTACAACTTCTGGTGGACCAGGCCGCGAAAGGTTGTACGCAAACGAGTGCTCAGGCCTTGAGTTCGGCGGCTTTCGTTTCGAGGGCGGCGATCAGTTCGTCGAAGGCCTTCTCGAAGCTCGCCACGCCTTCGCGCTCGAGCTGCGCGGCGACGTCGTCCATGTCGACCCCCGACTTCGGCAGGTCGGCCCACACGGCTTCGGCCTGATCGACGTCGGCGTCGATCGTGCGCGCCAGGGTGCCGTGATCGGCGAACGCTTCGAGCGTCTGGTCGGGCAACGTGTTCACGGTGTGCGGGCCGATCAGCGAGTCGACGTAGAGCGTGTCGGGGTACGCCGGATTCTTCGTCGACGTCGATGCCCACAGCGGCCGCTGCACGCGTGCGCCTTTGGCGGCCAGCGCGTCCCATCTCGGGCCAGCAAACGTCTCGGCGAACAGCTTGTACGCCAGCTTGCCCTGGGCCACGGCTGCCTTGCCGCGTAGCGCCAGCGCATCGTCGCCGCCATGGGCCTCGAGCCGTCGATCGACCTCTGTATCGACGCGACTGATGAAGAAGCTCGCCACGCTCGCCACCTGCGACAGATCGGCACCGGGCGTCTCCGCGTACCGCTCCAGGCCCGAGATGTACGCCTCCATCACCTTGGCGTAACGGTCGAGGCTAAAAATCAGCGTGACGTTGACGTTGCGCCCTTCCGAGATCATCTGCTGGATCGGGTTGAGCCCCGCCTCGGTGCCGGGGATCTTGACCATCAGGTTGCGCCGCTGGATCCGCTCGTGGAGACCGCGGGCCGCAGCCTCGGTGCCAGATGAGTCGTTGGCCAACGACGGTGCCACCTCGACGCTGACGAACCCGTCGGTGCCGCCCGACTGGTCGTATACCTTCGAGAACACATCGCATGCGCCGTGGATGTCGCGAATCACCATGTCCCAGTAGTCGTCGATGATCGATGACCCGGTGGCCACGACCTCGCGGAACTGCTCGTCGTAGTCCGCAGAGCCTTGAATCGCTTTCTGGAAGATCGACGGGTTCGACGTGAGGCCGCGCACGCCACCGTCGCGAATCGCCACGAGCTGGCGCGAGGTGATGTAACCGCGCTTCAAGTTGTCGAGCCACGGGCTCTGACCGTGGTCGGCGTAGAGGGCTTGCAGACGATCGCTCATGCGGGGGTCTCCGTTCTCTCGATCTGTGCTCTGTCTGTGCTCAGTTGATCAGCGCGCGAGCGCGCCCGATGACATGGTCGGCGTTGATCCCGAGTTTGTCCAGCACGAGCGCCCCGGGCGCACTGGCGCCGAAGCGGTCGATGCCGATCGACTCGTCCGCGAACTGCCCCCACCCGAACGTCGCCGCCGCTTCCAGCGACAAAACAGGGACACCCGGCGGGAACAGCTCGTGGTGGTACGCCTCATCCTGGGCGGCGAACCGGTCCCAGCTGGGCAGGCTGACGACACGGGCGCTGATGCCATCGGTGGCGAGACGCTCGGCGGCATCGACGCACACGGCGACTTCGCTCCCGGTGCCGACGATGACGAGTTCCGGCGGCTCGCCGTGCTCGACGACAACACCTGCGCCGCGTTCGATCGCCGATCCGTCGGTGGTCACCGTGATGCCTTGGCGACTGAGTACTAGAACCGTCGGGCCGTCGTGGCGAACGGCGTCGGCCCACGCGTGGATCGTCTCGTTGGCATCGGCGGGACGAATCACGTGCAGGTCGGGGATCGCCCGTAGTGCCGCCAATTGCTCGATCGGCTGGTGGGTGGGCCCGTCCTCGCCGACGCCGACCGAATCGTGGGTGTACACGAACACGACCTTGGCCTTCGACATCGAGGCGAGGCGCACGGTGGGGCGGGCGTAGTCGTAGAAGGTGAAGAAGGTGCCGCCGACGGGGAGGATGCCGCCGTGGCGGGCCATGCCGACCATGGCGGCCGACATGCCGTGTTCGCGGATCCCGTAGTGCATGTAGCGGCCGGCGGGGTCGTCGGCGGACTGGTTGGTGGTGTTGTCGATGGCCGTGCCGTTGCTGCCGGTGAGATCGGCGGAACCCGAGATCAGTCCGGGGATCTTGTCGAAAGTGGCGTTGAGTGCGGTCTTGATTGCGGCGCGGGTCGCCTGCGACTCGCCCTTGGCGACCACGGGGAGCTCGTCGTCCCAGCCGTCGACTCCGGTCGCACCCCAGGCGGCCGCCCAATCGGGGTTGGCTCGCACTGCCGCCGACGCTGCTTCCCACGCCGTCTGCGCCGCTGCGCCGCGCTCGGCTGCGTGTGTGCGACACGCGGCCACCAGGTCTGCAGGAGCCCAGAACGGCTCGTCGGGAATCCCCATCACGGCCTTCGTACGCGCGACGTCGTCGGCCTTGAACGGATCGCCGTGGGCCTTGGGGCTGTCGGTCCAGTCCGGCGAGGGCGAGCCGATGTGGCTGCGCAACACCAGCAGCGAGGGGCGTTCGGTCTGCTCCTTGGCCGCATTGAGCGCGGCTTCCATGGCATCGAGGTCGTCTTCGACCTCGCCCATCTCGACGACATCCCAGCCGTAGGCCCGGAACCGCTCGGGGACGTTGTCGCTGTAGGCCAGGTCGGTGTGGCCGTCGATGGTGACGTGGTTGTCGTCGTAGATGGCGATGAGCCGGTCGAGCCGCTGGTGGCCGGCCAGCGACGCGGCCTCGTGGCTGATGCCTTCCATGGCGCAGCCGTCGCCGAAGATCACGAAGGTGTGGTGGTCGATCGCCTCGGACCCGAAGCGGGCACGCAGGTTCCGTTCGGCGATGGCCATGCCGACGGAGTTGCCCAGACCCTGGCCGAGTGGGCCGGTGGTGACCTCGATGCCGGCCGTGTGGCCAGCCTCGGGGTGACCAGGGGTGAGCGAGTCCCACTGGCGGAAGTTCTGCAAGTCGTCGAGCTCGAGGCCGTCGCCATTCAGAAACAGCAGTGCGTACTGCAGGATCGAGGCGTGTCCGTTGGACAGGACGAACCGGTCGCGGTCCGGCCACGCGTGATCGGCGGGGTTGCGCTTCATCACTCGGCTGAACAGCACATGGCCGAGGCCGGCGAGGGCCATCGCGGTGCCCTGATGGCCGCTGTTGGCCTTCAGCGGGCCGTCCATGGCCATCCCCTTGATCAGCTTGACGGCCAGCTCGTCCTGTTCTGCACTCAGCGCCACGAGCCGCACAGTAGTGCCCGGGCGTCGGTGTCGCGAGGGGGCTAGGCGTTGGCGGGCGGGAGGAGTGTGAACGGCACGAGGTGCCAGTCGCCTTGGCCGACGCGGCAGTGGGCGAACACCTGGCCGTAGTCGGCGAACTCGAGCTCGCCACGAACGAGTCGGTAGGTGAACTTGCCGGGCTCGACGGTGAACGGGCTCACGTTACGCGCCAGCTGCTCGCTGTCTTCGTCGGTGCCGGAGCGGAACACCACCTCGAACACACCGTTGCCGGGCTCGCCCTCGGGGCAATAGATCAGCGCCACGAGGTGAGGGGAGATCGTCAGCGGTGCGGGCTCGGGGGCCGCTTGGCTGAACATCACGCCGGTCATGTCGATGCGCGTCGACGGGCCCGGCGCTTGACGCATCTCGAAGTTCTCGACGAAGAGGGCGGCGACGATCTGCACGCCGGCAGCCTAGGTGTGTGGGGCGGGCGTGCGTCAGGGCAGCGCGAACCGGACTCGGCGGTTGCGTTTGCCCTTGTTCTCGATCTTGGTGATGCGAAAGCCGGATGCCTCGCCGGTGTTGCTGAGATGCGTGCCGCCGCAGGCCTGGCGATCGACACCCTCGATGTCGATCAACCGCAGGCGACCGTCGGGTGTCGGCGGGGGAGCGACCGACATCGAGCGCACTAAACCCGCCGTGTCTGCGGCCGAGGCGGCATCGACGTACACCGCGTCGACGGCGATACCCCGGGAGATCACGTCGTTGACCGGAGCCTCGAGCGCCCGCAGCCGGTCGTTGTCGATCGCCGACAGATCGAAGTCCATCCGCCCGGTGCCGTCGCCGTTGATCTGTGCGCCGGTCACGAGCGACCCCTCGAACTCGTCGAACACGAACGCATTGAGAATGTGGCTCGCTGTGTGCAGGGAGGCGACGCGCAGCCGATGCTCACGATCGATCGTGACCTGCACCTGTTGGTCGCCGTCGACGAGCAGGTCGGCATCGGCGAGCAGGTGCCACCACCCTTCCTCGCCATCTTCTCGGCGCTCCACTTCGACGCCGGTCACCACCAGCTCGCCCGTCTGCGTGGTGATCGAGCCGACGTCGGCGACCTGACCGCCGCCGCCGGGATGGAACGCCGAGCGATCGAGCAGCACCGCTCCCGGACGCCGGTCGACGATGTGCGCATCGTGTTCGTAGAGGTCGGGCTGTTCGTGGCACAGGTACACGGCCATGCGGGGAGTGTCGCGCAGCGCCGGACGCGGGCGGTAGCCGACCGATGGAACGCCCCGAGGCGTGCGGTACGCGCTCCTGTTCGCGAAATCCGGTGCCTCGCGCGCCGGAAATCCCTGTTTTCCGTCACATGAGGCGGCGCGGGATGCGGATCGTGACGCGGTACGAGCCGCGCACGGGGACCGGTCCAAAGACTCGCGAGTCGACGGCGTCGACGTCACTGTTGTCGGAGGTGACGCGCATCGTGCCTGTTGCGTGATCGACCGACTCGACGCGCTTGACCAACCAGAATCCCGATCGTTGGGGATGCTCGATGCAGCGCAGCTCGCCAGGGCGCGCCCGCCGCGTCGTGCGGGCGACCAGTCCCTGCCCGGCGACCAAGGTGGGCTCCATCGAGCGATCTGCGACGACGAAGCGGCGCCATGGCACCAGGTCAGTGTAGGTTTCGAGGTCTCTACCCTCTCTCTCAAAGTCTGATGACGAAGGAGTCACCATGCTCGGCAAGCTGTTCGCCAACGCCACCGTCGCCCACGCGCACTGCGACCTCTACTGCGGGGTGTACGACCCGGCGCAGGCCAAGATCGAAGCCCTCTCGGTCGTGAAGACCGCGCAGAAGTACCACGACAGCGACGACGAGGTGTTCCGCGCGCGTTGCATCTCGATCAAAGAGGAGCGGGCCGAGGAGACCAAGCACCACCTGATGGTGTTGTGGGCCGACTTCTTCGCGCCCGATCACTTCAGCCAGTTCCCGCAGCTGCACGAGCTGTTCTGGAAGGCGATCCACCAGGCCGGCGAAGCCAAGAAGTCGATGGATCCTGCGGTCGGCGAGCAACTCGTGACCTACATCGACGAGATCGCCGACATCTTCTGGCAGACCGACAAGGGCAAGCAGATGGGCGTGTACCCGCCCAGCTGACGGGTTTGGCACAACTCGGTAGCGTTCCCGGGCGATGAGCGATCGACCCGGGGACGCCACGACGAGCGACGGCCGCTCGACGCGCGAACAGATCCTCGACGCCGCGCTCGAGTGTTTCGCCCATCAGGGCTACAGCGGCACGTCGCTGAACGACATCAGCGCCGAGGTCGGCATCCGTCGGCAGTCGTTGCTCCATCACTTCGGGAGCAAAGAGGCGCTCTACGGCGAGGTCTTCGAGGGGCTGCTCTCGGACTGGCTGGCGCGTGTCACCGAGGCGGTGGAGTCGACAGCTACCGGCTGGCCCAAGGTCGAGCAGGTGTTGCGCGCCGGTTTTGCGCTGTTCGCCGACAACCCCTCGTACGTCACGCTGATGCGGCGCGAGGCGATCGATGGTGGGTCGCACCCTCGGCATCGACCTGGCCGGTGTGCTGCGCCCGATGTTCGACCAGGCCGCCGACTATCTGCGCCGCGAGATGGCGGCGGGGACCTATCGCACCCAAGACCCCGAACAGTTGTTGCTGACCGGCTACGGCGCACTGCTGAGCTATTTCTCCGACGCCCCGTTTCTCGAGGGTCTGCTCGACGAGGATCCGATGTCGCCAGCCGCCCTCGCCCGTCGGCGCGACCACATCATCGAGTTCTTCCGGGCCGCACTGCTCCATCCTGATTGATCCAGCCTGATTGATCCAGCCTGACTGATCCGGCCCGACCGATCCGTTCCGACTGGGTGCAGACCCGACCCCATCGGGACTCGGGTCGAGCCACTACGGTCCGGCCGATGAGCGCTGCGCTGCCGAATCGGGCCGATCAGTACGAGGAACTCGACGACGATGCAGCGCGCCGTTGGCGCAAGTTCGGCCCAGGGCAGGCGACGTACTACCCGGGCCTGCTGGGCTGTGTGGTCGAAGAAGTGCGCGTCGACTACTGCCGTATGCGCCTCCCGTTCAAGCCCGAGCTGTTACAAGGCGGCGGCATGGTCCACGGCGGCGCGGTGGCGTCGCTGCTCGACGCCGTAATGGTGCCGGCCGTCGGGTCGGTCTTGCCGTCCGATGCCCGCTACTCCACGGTGGACATGCACGTGCAGTTCATCGGCGCCAACCGCGACGAGGACGCCGTGGCCGAGGGATGGGTGGTCAAACGGGGCCGGTCGGTGGTGTTCTGCGAGAGCGAGGCGTACTCGGCGGACTCGGGTCGTCTGCTCGGCCGCAGCGTGTTGACCTACAACGTCGCCGCGCCTCGCAACTGACCAGGGACCGCGCGTCGCCCAGCAGGTGGTCAGGGGCGCAGAGGGTGCCGCCGGCCGTGGCCGGGCGGCCGATACGGTTTGCGGTCGTGCCAACCCTCTCCGAAGCCGACTCGAAACTCCTGCTCAGCGAGCACGGCGTACCGATCGCAGCCGAACGCATCGTCGAGTCGGCGGAGGATGCGGCTGCCGCCGCGGATGACCTCGGCTACCCGGTCGTGGTCAAGCTCAACGGCGACCACATCGCGCACAAGACCGAGCGCGGCCTGGTTCGGCTGGGCCTGGCGAGCGCTGTCGACGTGCGGGCCGCTGGTGACGAGCTGCTCGGTGCAGCCACCCCCGACGACGGGGCGGTGTCGCTCCTCGTCGCGCCGATGATCCGCGGCTCTCGTGAGTTGATCGTCGGCCTGCTCGACGATCCGGTGTTCGGGCCCACGGTGATGCTCGGACTGGGTGGCGTGCTGGCCGAGGCGATCGCCGACGTGGTCTTCCGGCCCGCTCCGCTGAGCGCCGATGATGCCGCCGCGATGATCGCCGACCTTCGCACCGCAGCGCTGCTCGACGCGTTTCGCGGAGAGCAGCCGGTCGATCGCGACCAACTCGCCGACGTGCTCGTGGGGCTCGGCGCGTTGGCCGAGGTCCGGCCAGACGTGCGCAGTGTCGATCTCAACCCGCTGATCGTGCAGGCCGATGGACGGCTCGTCGCAGTCGACGCGCTGGTCGAGACCGGGCCGCCACGGGCAGCGGCGACCACACCACGCCAGCGGCCGAGCGACGATGCGTTCAAGGCTCTGTTCGAGCCGCGCGGCGTGGTGGTCACAGGGGCCTCCACCCACCCCGGCAAGTTCGGGTTCGTGTCGCTGCACAACCTCTTGGCGCAGGGCTACTCCGGCGCCGTCTACGGCACCAACTTGAAAGGCGAGACGGTGCTCGGGGTCGACACCGTGCCGTCGGTGGCCGACCTCCCCGCCGACGAGATCGACCTGGCGTTCGTGTGCACCCCCGCGGCGACCAACCCAGAGCTACTCCGCCAGTGCGCCGACAAAGGAATCCGCGCGGCGTTCCTCACCAGCGCCGGATACGGCGAAGCGGGCGACGAGGGGCGTGCAGCCGAGCGTGAACTGGTCGAGCTCGCGGACGAGCTCGGCGTACTGCTCGCCGGACCGAACGGGCAGGGCGTCGTGAGCACCCCTGTGGAGTTGTGCGCGCAGATCGTTGCGCCGTACCCGCCTGCCGGCTCGATCGGCATCGCCAGTCAGAGCGGCAACTTCGTGTCGAGCTTCATGAACATGGCGCGCGCCAGTGGTGTGGGCATCAGCCGCGCCGTGTCAGCCGGAAACGCTGCGGCCGTGACCGTCGCCGACTACCTCGAGTGGTACGCCGACGACGAAGCAACTTCCGTCGGGTTGGCGTACCTCGAAGGCATCACCGACGGCCGCGCGCTGTTCGATCAACTTGCCCGAGCCGCCGCTGCCCAACCGTTGGTCATCGTCAAGGGCGGCGCCACCGAAGGCGGGGCACAGGCTGCCGCGAGCCATACCGGTGCATTGGCCGCCGACGACAAGGTGTTCGACGGCGCGTGCCGAGCCGCAGGGATCACCCGCGCTGCGTCGGTCACCGAGGCCTTCGAAACGGCGGCCACGTTCGCCACGCAACCCCCGTCGGCGGGTCCCAACACGGTGGTGCTGACCACCGCAGGAGGCTGGGGAGTGGTGACCGCCGACGCGATCACCCGCGCGCCCGAGCTCGAACTGCTGCAGTTGCCCGGCGACCTCGAGGCGGCGATCGACGAGTTGCTCCCGCCGCGCTGGAGCAAGAACAACCCGGTCGACTGTGCCGGCGGGGAGACCCGCGACACCATCCCCGCCGTGCTCGAATTGATCGCCGCGCATCCGCTGGTGCACAACGTGATCTATCTCGGGTTGGGCATCCAGAGCAACCAGGCGCGGATGATGCGCGATGGTCGCTTCTACCCCGACCACGGTCTCGAACGAATCGTCGCGTACCACGAGCGCCAAGACGCCCGGTTTGCCGAAGCAGCTGCCGAGCTGAGTGCGTCGACAGGTAAGCCGATCCTCGTCGCTACCGAATTGGCCACCGCCGATCCCGACAACGCCGGACCCGCAGCGGTACGTGCGAGCGGTCGGCTCTGCTACCCGAGTGGCGAGCGGGCGGTTGCCGCGCTCGCCCACCTCGTGGCCGATGGGAGTCGGAGAGGTCGGTGACCCGTCGTCGTCGTCGTCGCCCGCTGCTCGGGCCGCTGATCGTCGTCGTGGCAATCGCTGCAATCCCTGCGATCGCACTCCTCGCCGCGTACCGTTGGGCCGACGATCGGGCCGACGCCTCCGACGCCGCGGAGCCAGTCCCGGCAACCGCCGCTCCGGTCGCCGGCGCCACGGTCGGGGCGCCACTGAACACCGAATTGCTCACCGTGCGGCGTGTGCCGACGGCCATCGCTCGGGCGCAGAGCGTGGACGCCTTCGCGGCCGAACTGTCGCCGGTGCTGGCATCGCTCAACGAGCGCAGCTGCGGCGCCGTGTCGGTCGACGGGCTTCCCGTTGCGGCGACGAACGCTGATCTCGCCGTGATCCCCGCAAGCGCCCACAAGGTGCTCATTGCGGCGGTGGCCTTGGAGGTGCTCGGTCCGGACTTCGTGTACGAGACGAGCGCAGCAGCCGCCGCCGCTCCGACCGATGGAGTGGTCGCCGGCGACCTGTTTCTCGTGGGCGGCGGTGATCCGCTGCTGACGTCGGACTGGTATCCCACGTCGAACCTCGAGCGTTATCCGGTGCTGTCGCCGACTCGGTTGGAACAGCTCGCCGACGACCTCGTCGGGGCTGGAGTCACCACCGTGAACGGCGGGGTGATCGGCGACGGATCGCGCTACGACGACGAGTGGTACGCCCCCGGATGGGGCGACGGCGTCGCTGGGCTCGATGCCGGCCCCTACGACGCGCTGCTCGTCAACGATGCGCGCGTGTTGGGCGATGCCCAACGCAGCGCCGATCCCGTGCTGGCCGGTGCGCGCGAGTTCCAGCGGCTGCTCATGGATCGCGGGATCACCGTGGCCGGCGAGCCGGGAACCGGTGTCGCCCCCGCTGATGCGGTCGATCTGGCGACGATCCAGTCGGTGCCGTTGAGCGAGTTGGTCGGCGAGATGCTGATCAACAGCGACAACAACACCGCCGAGCTGGTGTTGAAGGAGATCGGCCTGGCGGCGTCGGGCGACGGCTCCCGTACGGCGGGCGCCGAGGCGGTGATCGCCACCTTGGCTGAGTGGGGGATCGCCACCGACGGGCTGGTGGTTGCCGACGGGTCCGGTCTGGCGCCAGGGAACCAACTGAACTGTGCCGCGCTGCTCACCGTGCTGGCGCGCACCGATCTCGGGGATGCACTACCGGTCGCAGGCGAGAGCGGCACCCTCGGCGACGTGTTCACCGACCACCCGCTCGCCGGTCAGCTGACGGGCAAGACCGGCACCCTGAACAACCCCCCGTTCAACATCGACCCACCAGCGGTGAAGGCGCTCGCCGGTTACGTGCCGGTCGACGGGGGAGGGTCGATCGAATACGTGTTGATCCTCAACGGCCCAACGATCTCCGACCAGAGCGAGTATCGGCCGACATGGAACGCGCTGGCCGACGCGTTGGCGACGTACCCCAACGGGCCGACTCCCGCCGAACTCGGACCGCGCTGACCGCGACGACAAGGGCGACGAGGACGACGACGATGACCGACGGAGAACACCCCGAGGGCGTACCGGTCGACGACACCGGGGGGATGCGCCTCGATCTCGTCCGTCAGCCAGCGCGGTATCCGCGCACGCCGCTGCTCGCGCTGTTGATCATCGCCATCGTCCCGGCGATCGCCCTCCTCGTGTTGTTTCGATGGACCGACGACCGCGCCGACAGCTATGACTCGGCGCGCGAACTCGAAGCGCTCGATGCGCCACCGACCACGATCGACGACGAGGCCGACGACGCAACCGCCGACGACGAGCCGATGGCCGACGCCCTCGATGTCGAGCTCTTCGACTACCGCCGAGCGCCGGAACCGATCGCCCTCGTGGCGTCGGTCAATCGGCTCGCCGAAGCGGTCGAGCCGGTCTTCACCTTCGTGAGCAGCGACAGCTGCGCGGCGATCTCCGTCGACGGGGTCCCCGCGGCGTCGTTCAACCCCGAGCTGCCGGTGATCCCCGCGAGCAACCAGAAGCTCCTGACAGCGCTCGCCGCCTGGGAGGTGCTCGGACCCGAGCACCGATTCACCACGCGCGTCACCACGCCGCCCATCGTCGACGGCATCGTGACCGGCGACCTGTATCTGATCGGTGGCGGTGACCCGCTGTTGACCACCGACGACTTTCCGATCGAAGACGACTTCTACCCGGCCTTCAACACCACGTCGCTCGACGCGCTCGCCGACGCCGTGGTCGCCGCCGGGGTGCAGGTCGTCGGTGGGGCCGTGGTCGGTGACGGCACTCGGTACGACGACGAGTACGCCGTCGACACCTGGGGCCCCGGGGTGGCGTTCGTCGACGCCGGACCCTACGACGCCCTCTTCGTCAACGACGGGCGTGAACTCGGCAACAGCGGACCGTCGTCGGATCCGGTCGACGCCGCAGCGGACGAATTCGAGCGGCTGCTCGAAGCGCGCGGCGTGATCGTCAACAACGGCAGCACGATCGGCGTCGCCGACCCTGCCGCCGCAGAGATCGCCGCCGTGCAATCGGCACCACTCGCCGACGTCCTCGCCGAGATGCTGACCAACAGCGACAACAACACCGCCGAGCTGATGATCAAGGAGATCGGAGTGGCCGACTCCGGTGAAGGAAGCCGAGCCGCTGGGCTGACGGCGATGGACCGCGTGTTGCGCGAGCTCGGCGTGCCGATGGACGGTGTGATCTTCGCCGATGGCTCCGGGCTCAGCCCACAGAACCGGGTGACCTGCGCAACGGTGCTCGAGGTGGTTCATCAACTCGGCGCAACGCCGGTTGCCGACGGCATGGCGGTGGCCGGCGAGCGCGGCACGCTGGCGTTCGAGTTCGTCGACACCGCGGTGGCCGGGCGGCTGACCGGCAAGACCGGAACGTTGAACAACGAGCCGTTCGACGCCGATCCGCCCGCCGTGAAGGCACTCGCTGGTTACCTCGATCAGGGCGAGGCCGGCACCGTGGAGTTCGCGTTGATCCTGAACACTCCCGACGTCACCGTCGACGACAAGTTTCGGCCGTTGTGGCTGGCGCTCGCCGAACGCCTCGACACGTTCCCCTCCGGTCCCAGCGCCGGCGAGCTCGGCCCAGCACCGTCATAACTCCACCAGTAGCCTCGGGGTCGTGGCTGTGATGCCGATGTTCCCGCTCGGCACGCCCTTGCTGCCCGGCGGAGTGTTGCCGCTCCACGTATTCGAGCCGCGGTACCGGCAGATGGTGATCGACTGCCTGCAAGCCGACGGCGAGCCCGAGTTCGGGCAGGCGCTGATCACCCACGGCAGTGATGCGGGCGGTGGCGACCAGCGGGCGATGATCGGCACCGTGGCGCGCATGCTCAACATCGAAGCGCTCGACGACGGCCGCTACGCGCTGATCGCCGTCGGCACACAGCGGATCAAGATCAACGCGTGGCTGCCCGACGATCCCTATCCGGTCGCCGACGTCGACGTGTGGCCCGAGGAACACGCCGATCCCGACGGGCTTGCCGAGGCCGTCACCGAGGCCCACGAGCGGGTACGCAACGCGCTCGATCTGGCCGCCCGGGTCGAGGGCGTGGAGCTCGACGTCGACACCGACATCGCCGACGACCCGCTCGTGGCGACGTACCACCTCGCCACGCTCGCGCCGATCGGTCCTGCCGATCGGTTCAAGTTGCTCGCAGCTCCCGGTCCCGCCGAGCGGCTGGCGGAGCTCGACGCCATCCTCGACGACGTCGAAGCAATGCTCAAATTCCGGCTTTCGTGATAGAAACGTACGCCGTGTCGGAGTCGAACACGCCCAAGCCCGCCGACGATCCTTCCCTCGGGGAGATCGTCGACACGGTCAAGGCGTACGCCAAGCAGGAGACCATCGGGCCCCTCAAGGGGGCTGGTAGATGGCTTGGCTTCGGCGCGGCCGCCGCGTTGTCCCTCGGCATCGGGCTGGTGTTCGTCCTCGTCGGCCTGCTCCGACTGCTGCAGACCGAGTGGGATCGTTCGGCGAGCGGATCGCTGTCGTGGCTGGCGTACCTCATCACGTTCGCTGCGGCTGGCGTGATCCTGGGGATCACGATCTCGCGCATCAAGAAGTCGACGCTGAACAACGAGCCGAAGTAGCGCGGAGGAACGATGGCCGACACCAACCAGATCACCCCCGACGACATCGAGCGTCAGTTCAAAGCGCTCCAAGGCGACGTGCAGCAGCGCGTCGACGACAAGAAGACACCCATCGCGGCGATTGCCGCCGGAGGCGGGATTGCGCTGCTGATCATCTTCTTCTTGCTCGGCAAGCGCTCCGGCAAGAAGGCCTCTGCAGTCGTCGAGATCCGCCGCATCTGATGGCCCTGATTCCCTACTACTACCGGCCGTCGGTTGCGCTACGGCGCAACGTGGTGCGTCAAGGGATCCTCGGCGGTAGTTCGTTCTGGCGGGTCGTGGCGGTCGGGTACTACGGGCGCCGGTTCGTGAAGCGACACATGGGTCGCCAGCCGGAAACGCTCGGGGTGTACAACCTCGGCATGGGTGCGTTCTTGACGGTGGCGACGTCGAAGCCGGTCCGTCGCCGTGCCGCCCGCCGCGCCGGCATCACCCTGGCCGCGCTGCGCGCCAAGGCCGACGCCGACGCCCAGGCTGCGCTCGACCAGCTGTGAGTGTCGCGTTCGCCCACGGCGATCGCGTCCTGTTGCTCGACCAGAAGCGCCGCCGCTACCTCATCGAACTCGAACCCGACGGCGAGTTCCACAGCCACGCCGGTCTGATTGCGCACGGTGACCTCGTCGGCGCCACGCCCGGCGTGGTCGTTCGATCGACCAAGGGCGCCGACTACACCGCGTTGCGGCCCACGCTCGAGGACTACGTGCTGGAGATGCCGCGCGGCGCGCAGGTGATCTATCCGAAGGATCTCGGCCCGATCTGCATGCTCGCCGACATCGGCCCCGGCTGTCGTGTGTTCGAGAGCGGCGTCGGTTCAGGGGCATTGTCGACCACGATGCTGCGCTACGGCGCCGAGGTGGTCGGCTACGAGCTGCGCGAGGACTTCGCCAATCGAGCGCGCAAGAACGTCGAAGGATTCTTGGGGGCACCTGCGACCGAGCGTTATCGGGTGCGCATTGCCGACAGCTACGACGGGGTCGACGTCGACGATGGGCCCTTCGATCGTGGCGTGCTCGACCTCCCCGAACCGTGGCGCGTGATCCCTCAGCTCGAAGCCGCGCTCGAGCCTGGGGCGCTGGTCGTCGCCTACACGCCGTCGATCACGCAGGCCCAGCAAACGCGGGAGGCGATGAAGGGCCGATGGATCGACGCCCGCACGATCGAGGTGCTGCACCGGGGTTGGCACATCGACGGCGCCGCAGTGCGTCCCGATCATCGAATGGTCGCGCACACGGGGTTTCTCAGCGTTGGCCGCTTCCTCGGACCGTCGCGCTCGTCTGGAGTCTGAGCCGGGTTCAGTGCGGGTCGAGATCGAGTGCGACTCGCAGCCCGTCGAGGAGAGCATCGGTTTCTGGCCACGGCACCGTCGGCCGGGAGCCGTATAGATCGACGATGCCATGGATCCAGGTGTGTACCTGAACCGCCACGAAGAATGCGTCACGCTCGTCGTGCTGTGCTCGGAGGATGTCGCCGACCGTGTCGACGAGCAGCTGGAAGGCGCTGTCGCCGTCGGCCGCGGTGGTCGACGAACCATCGAGCACACCGAGTTGGATCTTGTTGGAGAACAACACTCGATAGCGCCCTGGCCGCTCCATGGCGAAGCGCACATAGGCCTGGCCCATCGTGGAGAACCGGTCGTAGGGATCGTCGCTCGACGCCCGTGCGTCCGTGAGCACATCGAGAAACTCGGCCCAGCTGTCGAGCACCGCCGCGCGGAGCAGATCGAGGTGGTTGTCGAAGTGGCGGTACACCGCCGTGGCCGACACACCTGCCTTCCGCGCCACGGCGCGCAGCGAGATGCTGTCGATGTCGCCATGGGTCGCCATCAGCTCGCTCGCTGCGTCCAGCAGCTCTTGGCGCAGCTTGTCGCCTTCGCCGCGCGGATTGCGCTGGCGTGCCGGGCGGTCGGTGACGGCGTTCACTCGGACCGCCCGTTCAGCTCACGGTTCGATGTAGATGCACTCGCCGGGGCACTCCTCGGCGGACTCGATGACCGCTTCGAGTTGCCCATCGGGAATCTCGGCGAGACCCTCGGCGCCCTGCGGGTTGCCCTTGGCCTCGGCGAACACCTTGTCGCCTTCCACGACATAGGCCAGTCCGTCGTCGAGCAGGGTGAAGACGTCGGGGGCGATCTCCTCGCAGAGGCCGTCGCCGGTGCACAGATCCTGATCGATCCAGACCTTCATGTGGGGTCACTCTCTTTCGGTGATGAACTCGTCCGCTGAGCGCAACGATGTGTGTACATCGACTTTACACGGCGGTGCACGTGCAAACACCAACCGGCACCGCATGTGTACAGTCCACCCATGGCCGAGGAATCCGCCGAACTCCGTCGCCAGGTCGACCAGCTCTCCGACGAGATCACCGCACTGCGCGCCCGTCTCGCCGAGGCGCCCAAGCGGGTGCATTCGCTCGAAGAGCGTCTGCTCGAAACCAAAGGGCAGCTGGCCCAAGCCGTGGGGCAGAACGAGAAGCTGTCGTACACGTTGCGCGAAGCACGCGAGCACATCGCCACGCTGCGCGACGAGGTCGACAAGCTCAGTCAACCACCTTCGGCGTACGGCGTGGTCGTCGGTAAGAACGACGACGACACCGTCGATGTGCTCACCAGCGGCCGCAAGATGCGCGTGTCGCTGCACCCCGACATCGATCACGAGTTGCTCGATCGTGGTGCCGAGGTGGTGCTGAACGAGAGCTTCAACGTGGTGCTGGCGCGCACGCCGGAGATCACGGGCGAGGTCGTCACCGTCAAAGAAGTGATGGAAGATGGCGTACGCGCTGTCGTGATCGGCCGCGCCGACGAGGAGCGGATCTGTGAGCTCGCCGACGCGATCCGCGGCACCCACATTCGCAGCGGCGACCACCTGCGTCTCGACGTTCGCTCGAACCTGCTGCTCGAGAAGCTGCCGCGTCCCGAGGTCGAGCATCTCCTGCTCGAGGAGGTGCCCGACATCTCCTACACCGACATCGGCGGGCTCGACGACCAGATCGAGCAGATCGCCGATGCGGTCGAGCTGCCGTTCTTGCACCAGGACCTGTTCGCCGAGCACCGGCTGCCGGCACCGAAGGGCATCTTGCTGTACGGGCCACCCGGTTGCGGCAAGACGCTGATCGCCAAAGCCGTCGCCAACAGCCTGGCCAAGAAGGTCGCCGACCGGGTCGGCGAAGGCAAGGGCCGCAGCTACTTCATCAACATCAAGGGTCCCGAACTGCTCAACAAGTACGTCGGCGAGACCGAGCGACAGATCCGTCTGGTGTTCCAACGGGCGCGCGAAAAGAGCGACGAAGGCTGGCCGGTGATCGTGTTCTTCGACGAGATGGACTCGATGTTCCGTACCCGCGGTTCGGGGATCAGCTCCGACATGGAGTCGACCATCGTCCCCCAGCTGTTGGCCGAGATCGACGGTGTGGAGGGGCTGCGCAACGTGATCGTGATCGGCGCGACCAACCGCGAGGATCTGATCGATCCGGCGATCCTGCGGCCTGGTCGGCTCGACGTGAAGATCAAGATCGAACGCCCCGATGCGCAGGCGGCGTTGGCGGTGTTCGGTCGCTATCTCACCGACGAGATTCCGATCAGCGCCGACGAGACGATCGACGACATGATCCAAGCCACCGTCGCCGAGATGTATCGCGAAGACGAAGCGAATCGCTTCCTCGAGGTCACCTACCAGAACGGCGACAAGGAGATCCTGTACTACAAGGACTTCGCGTCCGGGGCGATGATCGAGAACGTGGTCCGCCGGGCCAAGAAGCTGGCGATCAAGCGGGTGATCGACGGTGGGGTGCGCGGCGTGTGCACGGCCGACCTGTTGGCCTCGATCAAGCAGGAGTACAAAGAACACGAGGACCTGCCGAACACGACCAACCCCGACGACTGGGCCAAGATCTCCGGCAAGAAGGGCGAACGGATCGTGTTCATCCGCACGCTTGTCACCGAAGAGGCCGACGCCGACCTCGCCGGAGGCCGGGCCATCGAACGGGTGCAAACCGGTCAATACCTGTGAGCACCGACCGCGCGCACGACGTCGTCGTCTACGGAGCGACGAGCTTCGTCGGCCAGATCATGTGCCGTTATCTGGTCGAGCGGTTCGGCACTGGCGACGAGGCGTCGCTGCGGTGGGCGATCGCGGGGCGCGACGCCGACAAGTTGGCCGACGTGGCTGCCTCGACCGGCGCCGACGTTCCCCAGCTCGTCGCCGACGCCGGCGACCGAGCCGCCCTCGACGAGTTGTGCGCATCGACGGCAGTCGTCGCTTCGACGGTCGGCCCGTACGCCCGATACGGCTCGACCCTGATCGACGCTGTTGTGGAACAGGGCATCCGCTATTGCGACCTGACCGGCGAACCGCAGTGGATGCAACGGATGATCGACGCCCACCAGGCACGCGCCGAGTCGACGGGTGCGGTGGTGGTGCACACCTGCGGATTCGACTCGGTGCCGTCCGATCTCGGCGTGATGTACCTCCAACAGGAAGCGATCGAGCGGTTCGGCGAACCCGCATCGGCGGTCCGCATGGCGGTGAAGGGCGCGCGCGGCGGATTCAGCGGCGGGACTGCGGCGAGCATGCTCAACATGCTCGAAGAACAGGCCGCCGATCCGCAGGTACGCGCCGTGTTGGCCAACCCGTACGCCCTGGCGCCGCTCGGCGAGCGCACCGGTCCTTCCCAACCAGAGGTGACCTGGCCGGAGTACGACGAAGAGTTCCGCAGTTGGTTGGCCGCGTTCGTGATGGCCGTCATCAACGTGCGCGTGGTGCTGCGGTCGCATGCCTTGCTGGGCAAGCCCTGGGGCCACGACTTCACCTACGGCGAAGCGATGATGACCGGCGACGGCCCCACTGGACGCGCCACGGCCACGGCGATGAGCGCCACGATGGCGGGCGTCATGGCGGCCGGACGGTTCGGTCCGGTGCGTTCGATGTTCGAGCGGCTGATGCCGGCGCCCGGCGCGGGACCGTCCGAGAGCGCTCAGGAGGCTGGATACTTCGATGTCCGTTTCCACGGACGCATCGAGTCGACGACCACGCACCACCTCGGCGTGACCGTCACCGGCGATCGCGACCCCGGATACGGGTCGACCGCCAAGATGTTCGTCGAGGCCGCCGCCGAGCTCGTCGACGCCGACGTCGGCGGAGGATTCTGGACCCCGTCGACCGCCCTCGGCCGGCCCTACCTCGACCGGCTCGTGGAACACGCCGGCTTGACCTTCGCAGTCAACTGACCGTCCGATAGGTTGCCCGTATGGCGCTGCCCAAGGTCTGCGGGATCGAGACCGAGTACGGCATCGTCGTGCGTGGCGGGGAGAACAACCCCGTGTCGGCATCGTCGATGTTGATCAACGCCTACGTGGCCGCGACCATGCGCGAACGCGGTCGAATCGGGTGGGATTTCGAAGACGAACAGCCGGCCAACGACGCCCGCGGGTTCTCTCTCGACGATGCGCTCGCCCCTGAGGTGGAGACCACGCTCGTCAACGCCGTGTTGACCAACGGGGCGCGGTACTACGTGGATCACGCCCACCCGGAGATCTCGATTCCCGAGGTCACGACCGCCTACGAAGCGGTGTGCTGGGACCGCGCCGCCGAAGAGATCATTCGCCGGTCGATGATCGAGGTGGTGTCGCTGCTCGACGAGGGCGCAGAGATCATCGTGCACAAGAACAACTCCGACGGAAAAGGCAACAGCTACGGCTGTCACGAGAACTACCTGCTCGCCCGCGAGGTTCCGTTCGGGCGATTGACCGCGCAGATCACGCCGCACTTCGTGACCCGTCAGGTGTTCACCGGTGCGGGCAAGGTCGGCTGCGAACTGCCCGGCCGACCGAGCGACGACGTCGGCTACCAGCTCAGCCAGCGAGCCGACTTCTTCGAGGAAGAGATCGGCCTCGAGACCACGCTGAAGCGGCCGATCGTCAACACCCGCGACGAGCCGCACGCCGACGCTCAGAAGTACCGACGGCTCCACGTGATCGTCGGCGACGCGAACATGAGCGAGGTCGCTACGTACCTGAAGGTCGGCACGACGGCCGTCGTGCTGGCGATGATCGAAGACGACGTACTCGGCGACGAGTGGCTGCTCGGCAATCCGGTGTCGGCGATTCGTCAGGTCAGCCACGACCCGACCTTGCGGCAAACGATCATGTTGCGCGATGGATCGCGGGCGACGGCGCTCGAAGTGCAGTGGGGCTTGCTCGAGCGAGCGCGTAAGTACGAGCTGAGCCACGGACTGGCGTGCGTGGGCGAGGAGGTGGGCCCTGACATCCTCGACCGGTGGGAGGCAGTGCTCACCGGACTCGAACGCGACCCCTCCTCGGTAGCCGACTCCGTCGACTGGGTGGCCAAGCAGCGGCTGGTCGACGGCTACGCCCAGCGTCACGAGCTGCCACCCGGGCACCAGCGCCTGAAGGCGATTGACCTGCAGTACCACGACCTCCGCGCCGAGCGCTGTCTGGCGCTGCGGGCGGGGCTGGCAACGTTGGTCGACCCCGCCGAAGTCGACCACGCCATCGAGCATCCGCCCACCACCACGCGGGCGTACTTCCGGGGGCGCTGCTTGTCGAAGTTTCCCGACGACGTCGTGGCGGCGAACTGGGACTCGCTCGTGTTCGACGTCGGCCGCGACCCGTTGCGGCGCGTACCGATGATGGAACCACTCCGCGGGACGGCCGACCACGTTGCTAGCGTGATCGACGAGGCGCAGACGGCAGGGGAACTCCTCGACCGGCTCGGCCAGTGATCACGCGACCACAAGTGATGAGAGCTACAAGGAGAATCGCTCGCTGATGGCAGAACGCACGCAGAAGTCCAAGTCGTCACGGTCCGCCGACGAAGCCACCGTCGCTGAACCCGCCGAGGCGACGACCGAGACCGGCGAGAAGCTGAAGGCCGACATCGACGACCTGCTCGACGAGATCGACGAGGTGCTCGAGACCAACGCCGAAGACTTCGTGAAGTCCTACGTGCAAAAGGGCGGGCAGTAGTTCGTGTCGTTTCCGTGGTTCGACCCCGGCGACGATCCGGGTTCGAACTTTCCCGAACTGCTGCGCCGGGTCGGGTACAACAGCGAGTCGTCGGGAGTCGACGCACTCGACGCCGCCGAGTTGGCAGTGCCTCACGCCACCACGTGTGTCGCGCTCCTGTACGAAGGTGGTGTGGTCATCGCGGGTGACCGCCGCGCCACGTCGGGCAACCTGATCTCGCACCGATCGATGGAGAAGGTGGTTCAGGCCGACCGCCACAGTGGCGTCGCCATCGCCGGCGCCGCCGGCACCGCAATGGAGATGGTGCGCCTGTTCCAGCTGCAGCTCGAACACTACGAGAAGGTGGAAGGTTCGCCGCTGTCGTTGGAAGGCAAGGCCAACCAACTGTCGATGATGGTGCGCGGCAATCTGCAGCAGGCGATGATGGGCATGGTGGTGGTGCCGATCTTCGCTGGCTACGACCTCCGCCGCGAGACCGGTCGGCTGTGGGACTTCGACGCCACCGGAGGCCGGTACGAGGAGAAGGACTTCGTCACCACCGGCTCGGGCAGCCTGCACGCCGGCACGGTGATCAAGGTCGGCTTCCGGCCGAGCATGAGTCGCGACGACGCGGTCGATCTGGTGGCCCGCGCACTGTGGGAGGCCGCCGACGCCGACTCGGCCACCGGAGGGCCTGACGTGCTGCGTGGGATCTATCCCGTGGTCGCCGCCATCGACGCCCAGGGCTGGACCCGACTCGACGACGACGATCTGGCCACCCGCTTCGACGCCATCATCGAGGAGGTGCGCAGCCGATGAGCATGCCGTTCTACGTCGCCCCCGAGCAGATGATGAAGGACCGCGCCGACTACGCGCGCAAGGGCATCGCGCGTGGCCGCGCCCTGGTGGCAGTACGTTTCGTCGATGGGGTCGTGATCGTCGCCGAGAACGCGTCGCAGACGTTGCGGAAAATCAGCGAGATCTACGACCGCATCGCCTTCGCGGGGGTCGGTCGCTACAACGAGTTCGACCAGCTTCGGGTGGCGGGTGTGCGCGCCGCCGACCTGAAGGGGTACCAGTACTCGCGCGACGACGTCGATGCGCGCAGTCTGGCCAACAGCTACGCCCAGATGTTGGGCAGCATCTTCACGCACGAGATGAAGCCGATGGAGGTGGAGATCCTCGTAGCCGAGGTCGGCCACCACTCGGCAGGCGACCAGATGTTCCACATCCTGTACGACGGCACCGTGGTCGACGAGCGCGACTACGCGGCGATCGGTGGCGATGCCGAGACGATTCGCGGCCGGCTGGCCGAGTCGTGGAGCGATGGCCTCGACCGGGCTGCCGCGATCGCGGTCGGCGCCGGGGCACTCGCCGGTCCCGACCGCCAGATTCCGCCTGCCGATCTGGAGATCGCCGAGTTGGCGCGGACCAACGGTCGACGGTGCTTCCACCGGCTCGACCCCACCACCGTGGTCGCCGAGTAGTGCCCCAGTCGCTGCGCGAGTTCTATTCGTTGATGCACGCCACGGTGCCGGTCCGTCGCGACCTCACCGCCCGCGTGTTGGCCGGCGAGGCGCCGGCGACCGCATCGGTCGAGGCGCTCCGTTCGAGTTTGGCCCAGCTCGAGGCAGTTCCGGTCGAGGCACATGGCCGGCCGTTGGCGCTCGATGGTGGTGGTACCGCCTACGTCGACCTCGGCTACGAGATCGACGGGCTGGAGAAGGATCTCCACCTCGCCGACGAAGGCGAGCCCGCACTGCGCGAGTTCTTGGCGTCGGCCAACGAGCGGTTCGAGGAGCAGCTGCAGACCGGGCTCGACGTGCTGTCCGATGCCTCGATCGACACGTTGCTGACCGACCGTGACGGCACGGTGAACAACTACTGCGGTCGCTACGCCTCTTCGGTGCAATCGGTGTACAACGCTGCCTACCTCTCACGATTCGCCCGCAGCCGCGTGCGCAATGCCGTGATTCTCACGTCGGCGCCACTCAGCGACGTCGGCCTGGCTGATCTGGCGGTGACCCCGCCCGGCGACTTGATCCTCGCCGGCTCGAAAGGCCGCGAGTACCTCGACCGCGACGACGTACGCCGCCGAGATGCCATCGACGCTTCCAAACAGGAGCGTCTCGACGAGGTCAATCGACAACTCCAGGAGCTGCTCTCCGACCCGGCGTATGCCGTGTTCGGGATGATCGGTTCGGGTCTGCAGTTCAAGTTCGGGCAGACCACCGTCGCCCGGCAAGACATCGACGGCTCGATCGATGCGGATCGGTCGACCGCCTTCGCCGACACCGTCGCCGCGCTGATCGCCGGTATCGATCCCGAGGGGTCGGTCCTGCGAATCGAAGACACCGGGCTCGATCTCGAACTGATCCTCACGGTCGACGACGCCGAGGGAGCGTCACGCGACTTCGACAAGGGCGATGGCGTGCGGTTCCTCGACCGTGACTTGGGGCTCGGGTTGGCCGATGGCCCGTGCCTGGTGTGCGGCGACACCGCCGCCGACGTGCCGATGCTGGTCGCCGCGTCCGAGATTGCGCCTGAGACCCACGCAGTGTTCGTCACCGACGATGAGGCCCTGCGGCAGACCGTACGCGACGTCGCACCCGACGCCGTGTTCGTCAGTCGGCCCGACACGCTCGTTGCGTTGCTCGACGCCATGAGCATGCCGTGATCGACCTCAACAGCGATCTCGGCGAGTCGTTCGGCACCTGGCGGCTGGGCGATGACGCAGCGATGCTCGAGGTGGTCACCAGCGCCAATGTCGCGTGTGGTTTCCACGCGGGAGATCCGAGCACCTTGCGGGCCACGTGCGCTGCCGCGGCAGCGCGCAGAGTGCGCATCGGTGCGCAGGTCGCATATCCCGACTTGGTCGGATTCGGCCGACGATTCATCGACATGGATGCAGCCGAGCTGCGCGACGCCGTGCTGTATCAGATCGGCGGGCTCGACGCCTTCGCCCGCGCCGCGGGGAGTCCCGTGTGTTACGTCAAGCCGCACGGGGCGCTGTATCACGCAGCCGCTGGCGACCCCGACGTGGCCGCTGCGGTGGTCGGCGCGGCGCAGGAGTATAGAAACGACCTGGCGATACTCGGACAACCCGGCTCGCATCTGCTGCGCGCGGCCGACCGCGCCGGGCTGCGCGGTGTGGGCGAGGCGTTCGCCGATCGGGCCTATCAGCCCGACGGCGGTCTGGTCTCGCGACGACGTGCCGGCGCGGTGCTCACCGACCCCGAGGCGATCGCCACGCGGGTGGTGCAGCTGGCCACCGAGTCGACGGTCGTGGCGGTCGACGGGTCGACGGTGCGCGTCGACGCCGAGTCGTTGTGTGTACACGGTGACACCCCCGGCGCGGTCGAGATCGCGGGCTCGGTCCGTCGCGCGCTCGCCGATGCCGGCGTCGACATCAAGGCGTTCGCCTAGCAGCTCGTGCGCCGTCGACCGTACGGACCACACGCCTGGTGGATCGACGGTGTCGCCGACGCGGCGGCGTACGCCGCAGGCGTCGTGGCGCAGGGTCACCCTGATGTGGCCGACGTGATTCCAACCGAGTCGACCGTGGTCGTGCGATGCACACCTGGCACCGCCGCCGCCCTTGGCGAGATGCTCGATGGGGTGGTAGCGATCCCCGCCGACGTCGCCAGCCAACTGGTCGAGATCCCGGTGCGCTACGACGGGGGCGATCTCGCCGATGTGGCCCAACGAGCCGGGCTCGACGTTGCCGAGGTGATCCATCGGCACACCGCAGTGCAGTACCGCGTTGCGTTCTGCGGGTTCAGCCCGGGCTTCGCCTACCTCGTCGGCCTCGATCCGTCGCTGGAACTGCCCCGCCGAGACCGACCCCGAGTTGCGGTACCGGCCGGCGCGGTGGCCATCGCCACGCGCTACAGCGCGGTGTACCCGTCGCCGTCGCCCGGCGGCTGGCATCTGCTCGGCCGCACCGACGCCACCGTGTGGGACGCCGCAGCCGACCCGCCGGCCCGACTGACCCCCGGCACCCCTGTGCGCTTCGTGGCGGTCGACCCGTGAGCACCAGCACGGTGGAGATCCTCGAACCCGGTTGGGCGACCACGATCCAAGACCCGGGACGCCCAGGCTTCGCGGCGCTCGGAGTGCCGCACGCCGGGCCGGTCGATCGGCAGCGGCATGCGATGGCCAACCGCGTCGTGGGCAACGCACCACAGGCGGCCATCTTCGAGACCGTCGGCGGTCTCGTCGTGCGCGCCCACGGACCAGCGATCGTGTTCGTCACCGGCGATGTCGAGCGGCGTACGCTGCGCGCCGGCGACACCCTCGAGGTGTCGGCGGTTCGCCGCGATGGGGCCCGTTGGCGTTATTGCGCGCTGCGCGGTGGGCTCGACGTGCCCCGCACACTCGGTTCGGCCAGCCGTGACACCCTGTCCGGTCTCGGCCCTCCACCCATCGCCGCTGGCCAGCGGTACGCGCTCGGCCCCGATCCACACACCGAGCTGCCCGCCGAGTACGCACCCGCCGCCGACCGTGGCGGGGTGATCTCGGTGTGGCCGGGTCCCCAGGTCGCGATGTTCGACGGGGGCCTCGACGAACTGACCTCCCGGCCGTGGGTGGTTGGCGACGAAGTCAGCCGCGTCGGAGTGCGACTCCGGGCGCAGCCGTTCACCCGGCAGGCCGGCGAGGCGTTGCCGAGCGCGGGCCTGGTCGAGGGTGCGGTACAGATCACGCCGAGCGGCGAGCCGATCGTGATGCTGGCCAATCATCCGACCACCGGTGGCTACCCGGTGATCGCCGTCGTCGACCCGGCCGACCTGGCGATCGTCGCCCACGCCAACCCCGGAGATCAACTTCGCTTTCGCGCCGTGCGCAGTTAGGTTGACCCTCATGGAGCGCCGGATCTACGGCCTCGAGAACGAGTACGGCGTGACCTGCACGTTGCGCGGCCAGCGGCGGCTGAGCCCGGACGAGGTGGCGCGCTACCTGTTTCGGCGCGTCGTGTCGTGGGGACGCAGCTCCAACGTGTTCTTGCAGAACGGTGCGCGGCTCTACCTCGACGTCGGCTCGCACCCCGAATACGCCACGCCGGAGTGCGACTCGTTGTACGAGCTGGTCGTGCACGACAAGGCGGGGGAGCGGATCCTCGAGCAGTTGGTCGAGTCGGCCGAGCAGCGCCTCGCCGAAGAGTCGATTCGGGGCACCATCTACCTGTTCAAGAACAACACCGACTCGGCGGGCAACTCCTACGGGTGTCACGAGAACTTTCTCACCAGCCGCGACGACGACCTCGGTCACTACGCCGAGGTGCTGATTCCGTTCCTCGTCAGCAGGCAGATCTACGCCGGTGCGGGCAAGGTGTTGCAGACCGCGCGTGGGGCGACCTTCTCGCTCGCCCAGCGGGCGGAGCACATCTGGGAAGGTGTGTCGTCGGCGACCACTCGCAGTCGACCGATCATCAACACGCGGGACGAACCGCACGCCGATGCCGAGCGCTACCGCCGGCTGCACGTGATCGTCGGCGACTCCAACATGAGCGAGTACACGTCGTTCCTCAAGGTTGGCGCGGCGGCCTGCATGTTGCGCATGCTCGAAGATCCGAGCGTGGTGCTCCGCGACATGACCTTGGAGAACCCGATTCGGGCGATCCGCGAGATCAGCCACGACATGACCTGTCGGCGCACGGTGCGCTTGGCCAACGGGCGCGAGGTGAGTGCGCTCGACATTCAACGCGAGTACCTCGATCGGGCCCTGCGCTACGCCGACACCCGCGGGTTCCCGCCGCTCGAGCAGAAGGCGCTCGAAATGTGGGAGCACTGCGTGAGCACGATCGAAGACGATCCGCTGCGCCTCGACCGTGAGGTCGACTGGGTCATCAAGTACCGGCTGATCGAGCGGTTCCGCGAACGCCACGACCTGGCGCTCGGGCACCCGCGAGTGCAGCTGCTCGACCTGCAGTACCACGACGTGTCGCGGTCGCGCAGCCCGTTCTACAAGCTGCAAGACCGTGGGTTGGTCGAGCGCGTGTGCACCGACGACGACATCGAGACCGCCATCGACGTGCCGCCACAAACCACACGGGCCCGGCTACGCGGCGAGTTCGTGCGCCGGGCCAAAGAACGCAAGCGGGACTACACCGTGGATTGGGTCCACCTCAAGCTGAACGACCAAGCACAGCGCACGGTGCTGTGCAAAGACCCGTTCAAGAGCCGCGACGAGCGTGTCGAACGGCTGATTGAAACCCTCTGACGCCACCCTCGCGACCCTCTTGGGCGGTACGCTCGGCCGAGAGTGACGACCGAAAGCACGTTCCCCCCGCCTCCGGACGCGCCGGCGCCGCCCGATCCGGCCGATGCCGAGCTGTCGGCCGAGGTCGAAAACGACGACGATCGGCGGTTGTCGCCCGGCACGCGGGCACTGGTCGACTGGATCGTGGTCGTCGCCGTCGCCCTCCTGGTGGCGTTCCTCGTGCGCACATTCGTGCTCGCCCACTTCGTGGTCGACGGTTCGTCGATGTTCTCCACGCTCGAGAGCGGCGACCGGGTATTCGTCAACAAGCTCTCGTACCGTCTCCACGACCCCAACCGGGGCGATGTGGTGGTGTTGCACCAGTCGACTGCGGCGTCCGAGCGCGACCTGATCAAGCGGGTGATCGGCCTGCCCGGCGAAGAGGTCGAAATGCGGGCCAACTGCCAGGTGCTGATCGACGGGCGGGCGCTCAACGAGCCGTACCTCGACCCCAACGTGGTGTCGCCG
This sequence comes from Ilumatobacteraceae bacterium, assembly GCA_965230015.1. Classification (GTDB taxonomy): domain Bacteria; phylum Actinomycetota; class Acidimicrobiia; order Acidimicrobiales; family Ilumatobacteraceae; genus JABSQH01. The sequence continues at coordinate 175,928 of CBDDKF010000012.1, forward strand.
GGCAACTGCGGAGCCAGCTTCGACCCGGTCCTCGTGCCCGACTACCACGTGTTCGTGATGGGCGACAACCGCGGCGGAAGCCAGGACAGCCGGCAGATCGGGCCGATCAGCGACGACGATCTCGTCGGCCGTGCGTTCGTGGTGTTCTGGCCACGGCAGCACTGGCAGTGGCTCTAGCGGCCGTAGTTACCATGCGGCACCGTTAGTCGCGGGTCGACAGCTCGGCGCGCATCGCCATCTCCATCACATCGACATCGTCGCTGTACACGGCGTCGAGGCCCATCCGGATACCGGCCCGCAGTTCGTGCTCTTGTTGCATGTCCCAGCCGAAGGCGTACAGGTCGAATCGGTGGACGAGGGCGACGAGACCCCCGTTCCAATCGGAGCGGTGCATGTTGATCCCGTCGACGCCGGCCCGTTTCAACCGGTCGGCACGTCGTTCGGGGCCCTCGCTGATCTTGTCGAGGCGCGTGGTTTGCAGCACACGGACGCCGGTGTCCCACGAGGCGACCTCGGCCGCCCGTTCGAACTGCTTCTCGCACAACCATGTGCGCTCGAGCATGTCCGGGGTGTGCCCGTTGATCACGTCGATGATCGCCCGTGCGCTCTCAGGATCTTTGGTGTCGAGCGACAGCTCGTAGTCGGTACCACAGGTGTCGAGCAGCTCGACCAAACGGGGGATGTGCGGGGGGAGTTCGTCGACGCCAATCGACGAGATGGGCCGTTTGCGGAGGCCACGCCGCACCACGCCGTCGTGATCGAGGATCGGGATGCCCTCGGTGGTCAACCACACATCGCTCTCCAGCCCGGTGGCGCCGAGGCGGAGGGCCAACTGGAACGCCTCGAGGGTGTTCTCGGGGGCGTGGGCCCGAGCGCCACGGTGGGCGAAGCCGATCGGGGGGTCGAGGCGGGAAGGGAGACGTTGCTGCACTCCGCCTGATGATGCCATCGCCGTAGACTGCGCGCGTGTTCAATCTCCAGGGCAGCGAGATCATCGTGATCCTGCTGCTCGCTCTCGTGGTGCTCGGTCCCGAGAAGCTGCCCGACGCGATTCGTCGCTTCTCGCGCACCTATGCCGAGCTGAAGAAGATGGGCAACGGGTTCCAGTCGGAGTTGAAGTCGGCCCTCGACGAGCCGATGCGTGAGATGCGCGAGACGGCCGATGCGGTACGCGATGCGGCCGATCCCAAGAAGATCGAGGCCCAGGCCGACGCCGAACGCCGGCTCGCCGAAGAGACCAGCGACGACGATTCGTGGATCGACGCGCCCCATCTCGAGAGTGCGTCGGAAACCACGGAGATTCCTGCCGCCGACCTCAATGGCGTCAGCGATCCCGGGTCGTCGCGGATCGCGCTGCCAGGCGACCGCCCTGATTGGGGGAGCCCGGTCGGCCCGGCCACCGATGCGCCGGCTCCCGAGAGCGAGACGCACTGACGCCGATGACCACCGAGGAAGCAGAAGCTCCCGCGGAGGGCCCCCCGCCCGACGACACGATGACGCTCACGGAGCACCTCGCCGAGCTGCGGGTGCGGATCATCCGTGCGGCCCTGGCAGTGCTGGTGGCGATGGTGCTGATCGTGGTGTTCTACGACCCGATCTTGGCGTTCCTCGTGCAGCCGTACGAAGATCTCTGCGCATCGCGCGGCGCCGAGTTCTGCGACCCGGAGCTGTTCATCACGGCGCCCGCAGAGGGCCTGCAGACCCGCCTGCGGGTGGGTATGTACGGCGGCATCATCGTGGCCCTGCCCGTGATCTTGTGGCAGGTGTGGCGGTTCATCGTGCCGGCACTGCACGCCAAGGAGAAGCGCTACGCGATCCCGTTCGTGCTCAGCTCGGTGACGCTGTTCGTCGCTGGTGGCGTGCTGGCCTACTTCACCGTCGAACGGGCGCTCGAGTTTCTGATCGCCTGGGCTGGCGAGGACGTCAACGAGATCTTCACCGTGTCGAGCTACGTCAGCCTGCTCGGGTTGATGGTGTTCGCTTTCGGCATCGGGTTCTTGCTGCCCGTACTGCTCGTGTTCTTGCAGTTGGTCGGAGTGATCACCGCCCGCCAGCTGTTGCGCGGCTGGCGGTATGCGATCGTGGCGATCTTCGTGCTCGCCGCCGTGATCACCCCCTCGGGTGACCCGATCACCCTGATGATGCTCGCCGGGCCGATGATGGTGCTGTACTTCCTGGCCGCGCTGATCGGCTGGCTGGTGATGCGGCGGCGGACGCCGGCCACGTGACCGGCGGCGGGAGATCGTTCGTCCTCGATCAGTTCCAGGTCGACGCGCTCGCCGCCTTGGATGCGGGGCGCCACGTGGTCGTGGCGGCGCCGACGGGCAGCGGCAAGACCGTGGTCGCCGAGCACGCCGTCGAGCGAGCCCTCGACGACGGCAGGCGGGCGTTCTACACCACGCCGATCAAGGCGCTGTCGAATCAGAAGTACCGCGATCTCTGCGATCGCTACGGCGAGCACCAGGTCGGCCTGCTCACCGGTGACCGTGCGATCAACGGGCGCGCTCCGGTGGTGGTGATGACCACCGAGGTGCTGCGCAACATGCTGTACACCGGATCGACCGACATCGGCGAAGTCGGCGCGGTCGTGATCGACGAAGTGCACTTTCTGCAGGACGCCTACCGGGGGCCGGTGTGGGAGGAAGTGCTGATCCACCTGCCGGCAACGGTGCAACTTGCCTGTTTGTCGGCCACCGTGAGCAACGCGGGCGAGTTGGCAGAGTGGATCGAATCGCTCAAGGGGGCAACCACCGCGATCGTCGAGCTTCGACGTCCCGTCGAGCTCATCCAGCACTACCTGCTGGCCGAGCGAGGCCGAGGCGAGCCGACGATGTTGCCGCTGTTCGTCGACGGGTCCGCCAATCGGTACGGACCGAAGTTCGACGCCGCGGAGCGCCGCCACGAGCAGTACCGACGCGGCGGCCGCCGGGTGTTCACGCCGCGGCGTGGCGACACCGTCGTCCTGCTGGCGTCGTTGCAGATGCTGCCGGCGATCTACTTCATCTTCAGCCGAGCACAGTGCGACGAGGCGGCCGTGATGTGCAACGACCTCGGGATCACGCTGACGGAGCCACACGAGCGGCGGCGCATCGACGCGCATGTCGCCGAGCATCTCGGTGGGCTCGATGCCGAGGAACGCCGAGCACTCGACGTCGATGGGTTCGTCGACCGGTTGCGCGCGGGGATCGGCTCCCATCACGCCGGGATGATCCCGGCGATGAAGGAGACGGTTGAAGCGTGCTTCGTCGATGGGCTCGTGAAGGTGGTGTTCGCCACCGAAACGCTTGCCGTCGGCATCAACATGCCCGCACGTACCGTGGTGATCGAGAAACTCACCAAGTACAACGGCGAGACGCACGAGCAACTCACCGCAGCCGAGTTCACCCAACTCACGGGACGCGCCGGACGGCGCGGGATCGACGACATCGGCCACGCCGTCGTGTGTTGGTCGCCCTGGGTGCGCTTCGACGACGTCGTCGGGCTGGCGTCGAGCCGTTCGTTCCGACTGCGTTCGGCGTTTCGCTCGACGTACAACATGGCCGCCAACCTCGTCGCCCAACACGATCGAGCCGGCGCCCGCGACCTGTTGAACCGTTCGTTTGCCCAATTCCAGGCCGACCGAGACGTCGTTCGTCTCGCCGCCAAACTCGAGCGCAGAGCCGAACGGCGCGACGCAGCCCGCCGCGAATCGCAGAGCGAGTACGGCGACATCGACGCCTACCGTGCGCAGCGACAGGCCGAGAAGGCTGCCCGTCGCGCCCGGCGCGCCGAGGTGGGGCAGGAACTGGCCCGGCTTCGTCCCGGCACGGTCGTGGCGATCGAGGGCGGCCCCGATCACGGTCCAGCTGTGGTCATCGCCAATGCCGATCGGCGCAGCGGGCGACGGCTTCGGCTGGTCGGGGCGTCAGGTGCGCTCGTCGAGCTCGACGAGCGCTCGCTCGCGGCGACTCCCGACGTGATCGGTGTGATCGAGCTGCCGTCGCCGTATGCGCCGAACCGCCGTCCGTTCCACCGTGCGGTGCGCGACGTGTTGAACGAGCAGTCATTCGACCGCCCGGTCGGCCGCCGAGCGACCGGCACCCCTGAGCGGAATCCGGTCGAGGACGACCCGGAACTGCGCCACAAGCTCGAGCGGGCCGCTGCCGCCGACGGCCTCGACCGTGAGGTCGAGGCGCTGCGCCGTCGGATGGATCGCGCCGAACACTCGATTGCACAGGAGTTCGACCGTGTGATCGGTGTGCTCAGCGAGCTGGAGTTCGTCGACCACGACGCGTGGCGGCTCACCGCCGATGGCGAGCGCGTCACGCGCGTCTTCCACGAGAACGACCTGCTCGCCGTGCTGGCGTTGCGCGACGGCGTGTTCGACGGGCTCGCGCCTGCGGACGTTGCCGCCCTGGTGTCGCTCTTGGTGTACGAGCACCGCAGCCCCGAGCCCGGCGCGCCACCGTGGTTCTCGTCGAAGCAGGTACGGGCAAGAGCCGAACGCATCGGGCACTGCAGCGCCATGTTGACCAAGGTCGAGCGGCGCCACCGGGTGACCGAACACCGACCACCCGATCCAGGTTTTGCCGCGATCGCCCACGGCTGGGTCGTCGGCGAGCACCTCACCGACATCCTCGACGAGGAGGACCTCAGCGGCGGCGATCTCGTGCGCACGATGAAGCAGCTGATCGACCTGCTCCGGCAGTTGGCGTCGATCGCGCCCGATCCCGACACCGCTGCGGCGTTCGACGCAGCCGCCGTGGCCGCATGGCGTGGCGTCGTTGCCGATGGGGGAGTGAGCGGGTGAGCATCAAGCGCGGCGGTGCATGGGGCGACCTCGTGGCGCTCCCCGACGGTGTTGCTGTGGCGGCCGACGATGCAGCAGCGGCTGCCACACTCGACGCGTCCACCGAGGACCCACCCACCGTGCTGTTGACGGGAGGCGACCTGGCGCGCACCGTAGGGCGCACCGAGGGACCCGCACCACGCCCCGGCGACGAAGTGCGCGCCTTCCCGATCGATCTGATCGACGTGCGCGTCGACGACGACGGGCCGCGCGTTGCCTTGGCTCACGTGATCGCCCATCGAAGCTGGGTGCGGGGCGGGCCATGGCGAGGACGCGTGGTGGCTGCGATGAACGCGGAGTTCGCCGGTCGGTTCGATGTTGCGCCACGCGGCCACCCCAACGACGGACGCATCGAAGTGTTCGACGTGGGGTCCGGCGATGTCGTGGCGCGAACGTTGGCAGGCGTGGCGGCGGCTGCCGGTGGGCGGGCACCTCCCGCATCCCGACATCGCCACTCGTTCGGTGCGCGCCACAACACTCGAATTCGAGCGCCCACTCGGGCTAGCGATCGATGGCGTGCCGGCCGGCTCCGCGTCCCGGGTCGAACTCACGGTGCGACGCGACGCGGCCCTCGTCTACGTGTGAGCGCGTCGTCCCTGTTCACGGCCTCGCGCAATGCCACGACGGTCCGCTGAGCGCTCCTAGAGTGGTCCCCCGTGGCGGTCTACGTCCCCGAGCAATTCACCGAGGACGAGTCCGATGTGTTGCGTCGGTACTTCACCAATCTCGATGGCCCGGTGTTCGCACTGGTCAACCTGCCCGAAGTGGTCAAGGGGGCGCTGTTCGCCCGCTACAGCCGCAGTCCCCAAGTCGCTGCGCCGGCTGTTCCTCGACGAGTTCGTCGGCGACCTCGACATCAGCGGCGACGCCACGATCGACGCAACCGTGGGACTCGAACGCGCCGAACAACTGTACGAGCGGGTGTTCTTCGACTACGGCGACGACTCGGTGGCCCAGCTCGGCGGGGTCCACCTGGCGTGTGAGCAGGCGTCGAATCTGCTGACCAAGATCCTCGAGTGGGGTCGGCTGATGAGTTACCTCGAACAGAGCACGAGATACATCGCCTACGACACCCGACTCGGCGGCCGCTACCGGTACTTCCGAGACCCCGCCGTGCTCGCCGGGTCGTTGGGTACCCGCTACGTCGGCGATCTCGACCGTTTGTTCGATGCTTACTCGGAGGCCACCGAGGTGGTCACCGAGCACGTGCGCGCCGAGGTACCCCAGGGCGAAGAGAGCGATTTCGTGTATCGCACGGCCACCCGGGCCAAGGCACTCGATGCCGTCCGCGGCATCCTGCCTGCGGCAGCCACCTCCAATGTCGGTATCTACGGCACCGGTCAGGCCTTCGAAGCGCTGCTGCTCAGGATGCGTGCCAATCCGTTGCCCGAGTCGCGCGAATACGCCGATCTGATGCTGCACGAGCTGCGCAAGGTGATCCCCAGCTTCCTGCGGCGCGTCGACCTTCCCGAGCGCGGTGGGCGCTGGAGCGAGTATCTCGAGTCGACGCGCACCGATACGGCCGCCGTGGTCGACGGGTTGTTCGGCGAGGCGCCGGCCGACCCGGTCGCCGAAGTCGCACTGACCGATTTCGACCCCGATGCGGAAGACAAGACGATCGCCGCAATCTGTTACCCCCATTCTCATCTGTCCGAGGACCAACTCATCGAGCGGGTCCGCGGCTTGGGTGTCGACGAGAAGGTCGCGCTGATGCGGGCCTACGTCGGCGAGCGGGAGAACCGACGGCACAAGCCCGGGCGCGCCTTCGAGCGATGCTTCTACCGATTCGACGTGTTGAGCGACTACGGCGCGTTCCGCGACATGCAGCGGCACCGGATGCTGACCATCGAGTGGCAGCGGCTGACGCCGAATCATGGCTACGTGCGTCCCGAGCTCGTCGACGCCGCTGGCTTCGGCGATCGGTTCGACGATGCGATGGGTCGGTCAGCGGCGCTGTTCGACGCACTCGACCCGCAATACCCCGACCAGGCGCCGTACGCCGTCGCCATGGCGTACCGCCTGCGCTACAACATGCAGTTCAACGCGCGCGAGGCGATCCACATGCTCGAGCTCCGCTCGTCGCCGCAGGGTCACCCGTCGTATCGGCGGGTGGCGTTGGAGATGCACCGGCTGATCGCGTCGCAGGCCGGGCACCACGCAATTGCCGCAGCGATGACGCACATGACCACCGAGGCGCCCGAGCTGGAGCGGTTGGAATCAGAGCGGCGCGCCGAGGCGAAACGGACGACAGGCCAGTCGCCGTGACGAGAGCGGTGACCTGTGACGCCTGTCACACCATCGCTCTCCCACCGTGGTTGGTCCGGTGGGCCTATGCTGCCGCCGCACCGACGTACACCGGGTCGAACGCCCGGAGCAGGCGGGCGATAGCACACGATGGCTGACGACGACATCAACGACGAAGAGTTCGACGACGAGAGCGAAGACGGCGACGACGACGTCGCCGCTCCCGACGACGACGACATCGACGAGGACGACGAAGACGCCATCGCGGGTGACGACGACGATGACGACGTCGCCGACGAGGACGAAGAGGACGACGACGACTCCTCGAGCGACGCGCCACGCACGCCGCGCCGCAAGCGTGACGACGACGATGACGACGATGACGAGATGCTGGCCGACGACGACGTCGAGGCCGACCTCGATCGCATCCTCAAAGACCGGATGGTCACCGCCGACGAAGAGGACGACGAAGAAGAGGAAGAGGATCCCGACCCGCGAGGCGAGGGCGGCGAACGGCTGCAACCGAAGCAGCAAGACGAGCAGCTGTGCCCGTCGTGTTTCCTCCTGGTGCGCTCCAACGCGCCGAACTGTCCCGTCAGCGACGACGACTGTCCGATCTTCTCCCGGTCGTGATCGCCGAGTACGCCCGCGCCCTCCCGTTCGGGCTCGGAGAGCGTGCGTACCAAGAACTGCAGTTGGCCCGCTTCCTCGGCAAGCTGGCCGTGGGGCAGGGCGTCGAACAGCTCCGCCAGCGGCTGCAGCAACCCGACGGCGCCAATGACGGCGGCGCCGACGCCGATCGTGGTGCGGTCAGCACGGCTGATCGTGGAGATGGCGTGACGGACACGTTGCCGATCGCCGAGTACGACGAGTTGCCCGCAGCGCGCATCGTGCCGCTGCTCGCCGAGCTCGATTCCGACGGGCTCGCGGCGATCGATGCGCATGAGCGCTCGACCCGTCAACGGCGCACGGTGCTCACCAAGATCGCTCAGCTGCGCGACCGATGATCGATCCGCACGTGGTCGTCGTCGATGCGGCAGATACGCATCTCATCGAGCAACTGCCGGCGTTGGAGCGCGACGCGCGCGCCGCGTTGATCGACCAGCGTGGTGGTACGCCATGGCTGGTGGAGCATCCCGAAGTCGCCGATCGTTGGTCCCAACGAGCCGCCGAAGCCGATGTGCTCGCGGCGATGATCGACGACGTCGTCGTCGGCTACATGGTGGCCATCGATGACGCCACCGACGGTGCCGAGCCGATCCTGCGCATCGATCAGGTGTGGGTCACTCCCGAGGCGCGCGAGCTGGGGTTCGGCGACGAACTACTGGCGGTGGCGATGGAACGCGGCCGGGCGCGAGGCATGGCGGCGGTCGAAGGGCAGGCACTGCCCGGCGACCGGCACACCAAGAACCTCTATGAACGCGCGGGGATCGTCGCGCGGCTGATCACCACGTACCGCCAGCTGTAGCGGCTCAGCGGCCCTTCCACTGGGGGGCGCGCTTCTCGATGAAGGCTTCGAGGCCCTCTTTGGTGTCTTCGGAGCGCAGCACCGCGCCAAACGCCTCGTCGGTCATCCGCTTCAGCGTCTCGTCGTTCTCCTCGTGGGCGGCGAGGACGACCTTGCGGCTCTCCCACACTGCGATGGGCGCGGCTGCGGTGACCTGCTCGGCCAGCGCCAACGCCGCCGTGCTCGCCTCGCCGGGTTCGACGAGGCGCGTCACCAGACCGAGGTCGTAGGCCCGCTGGGCGGGGATTGGCTCGCCGGTGAGAATGGCCTCCATCGCCGCTGCCTGGCCGATGGCCCGCGGCAGGCGGAACAGTCCGCCAGCGCCCGCTACGAGGTTGCGCTTGGCCTCTGCAAGGCCGAAGGCGGACCGCGTGGTGGCGACCACCATGTCGGCCGCCAGCACGATCTCGCAGCCGCCAGCGGTGGCCAGGCCGTCGACGGCGACGATCACCGGCTTCTTCCGCTCGCGGTAGGCGAACCCGGCGAATCCGCCGCGTTCGGTGGCCAACGCCGCCGCGTTGCCGGAGTTGATCTCCTTCAGGTCGGCGCCGGCGCTGAACACCGGTCGTTCCTGGCCTTCGGTGTTGGCCTGGAGCACGCCGACCCACACGTCGTCGTCGCCCTCCATCTGATCGATCGCCGCTTCGAGGCCGGCGGCGACCGCGCCGTTCACGGCATTGCGCGCTTCGGGGCGGTTGAGGGTCATCACGGCGACGCGGCCGCGAGCTTCGTAGGTGACGATGTCGGACATGGGCCGGGATCGTAGGAAAGCGCAGCCCGCTGATGCGAACCGACGGTCCGTTCGCCAGCCCGACCGTCAGTCCGACGATGATGCGTCGTCGGCGCGGTCGCCCCGGCGATTGCCGCCGCCACCGCCGGCACTCCCACCGCTGCCGCGCTTCTGGTTGCGCTTGCCGTCGCGCCGCTGTGGGCGCAGCGGCTTGGGGCGTGGCGCGTCGGCTGGTACCTCCACGCCGAGGAGCGCAGCCACATTCGGCAGGAGGGGTCCGAGCCGCAGCGCAGTGGTTTTCAGGTCGTCGCTGATCTGACTCGGCGGTGTGGTCGGCGTCACGAGCGTGCGCACGGGAGAGAAGGCCGATGCTTCGAGCACCGCGATCCAGCGGTCGGGCGAGTCGTCTGGCTGCAACGCCGCAGTGGCTGCGGTTCCCAGTTCGCGGGCGATGTCGGGCGGGAACATCGCGCCCGCCTTGGGTGGCTGCGACGAGAGTCGCAGCGCGCGGATGACGCGACCGACGCCAAGGGCGGCGTTGATGTCGTCTTCCCACAGCTTCATCTCGAGGTCCTGCTTGTGGACGAGCGAGCCCTTGAGTTCCTCGGCGAGTCCGCGGGTCGACTCATCGCGGGCCACCATCGGATCGTCGCTGGCGGCGACCACGCTGCGCAGGTCACGGAGATCGAGTTGCTCCATCTGCTGCTGCGCAGCTTCGGCCCGATCGAGCCAATCGGCGACGCGCAGCCGGGGGAGCAGCTCTTCGGCCATCTTGAGCACGGTGGCCTCAGGCATGGTCGGCTTGCCCTCGGCGGCCAACTTGGTGTTGTCCTCTTTCACCCGGGAGCGAACTGCCGGAAGCCCCTGGAGCGCGAGCTCGGCGATCGGCCGTTGCTCTTCGGGAATGGTCGCGAGCACTTCGGTGCGATGCTTCTTGCCCGGGCGCAGGCGCTTCGGCTTGGGGCGCTGCGGAAGCTCGGGGGGCGCCTCGAAATGGGGGCGACGGCGGCGATTGTCGTCACCGCCACGGCGGTCGTCATCACCGCGACCGCGGCCCTCGCCGCGGCGACCACCATCGCGACCCTTGCGCCGACCATCGCCGCGTCCGCCCTTCTTGCGGGCCCTGGTCTCGATCACGGCTTCGAACGGCTCGTCGCTCGGAATCAACTCGAGGAGATCGTTGCGGCCCGGCTTGTCGCGGCCCTTGACCACCGAGAGCACCTCGATGCCGTCGAGCATCTGCTCGATCTCGACTTTGAGTTCGTCGCCGACCGCGGCGCCGTCAGGGAGGATCGCGCTGTCGAGCACGCCATTTGGCTTGCGGGCACCTGCGGCGCGCCAGGTCCACGTGCCGTCGGCGAGCGCGCTCGTCAGCTCGATGTCGATCCTTCGGGACATTGCCGCAACCGTATCGGTTTGCACCCGATCAACTCCACCGGCATGGTTGACCGCGCGGTCTGGCACTACCGTGCGGCCATGCCGATCTACGCGTTGGGGGAGTGGGAGCCCCAAATCGACGACGCTGCGTTCGTGCACCCCGATGCCGTGATCATCGGTGATGTGCGCATCGGTGCCGGGTCGTCGGTGTGGCCTGGGGCGGTATTGCGCGGCGACGGCGGCGGCTACATCGAGATCGGCGAACACACGAGTGTGCAGGACAATTCGGTGCTGCACACCACGCCGCAATGGCCGACGATCGTCGGCGATCGGTGCACGCTCGGCCACCTGATCCACCTCGAGGGCTGCACACTCGACGACGAGGTGTTGATCGGCAACGCCTCGATGGTGTTGCACCGTTGCCGGGTCGGCAGGGGATCGATCGTGGCGGCCAACTCGGTGGTGCTCGACGACACCGACGTGCCACCCGGTGCCTTGGCCGTCGGCACGCCTGCGGTCGTCAAACCCGACCGGGCGCGCGCCGAGCTGATCGAGCAGTCGTGGCGTAGTTATGCCGCACGCGCTCGCGAGTACCCGGCACAGCTCCGACGTCTCCGGTGATCGAACCGCCGGAGCGCGGGGACACCGATCGAGTGTCGACGGTGCGCATCCTCGTGGTCGCCGCACCCCGCGACGAAGTCGAGGTTGCCACCGGCGCGCTGTGGGCGTGCGGGATCTCGGCGCTCGAGGAGCGCGACGCAGGCGACGTCGTCGAGCTGCGCACCGTGGTGGGCGAGGCGGAATCGGCCGCCATCGTGGATGCGCTGGCCGTCCGTTGGTCGACGCACGTCGAAGAGGTCGAGGCGGCGCCAGCGGACACGTGGAAGCGCTTCGCCGCACCTGTGCGTGTCGACGACATCGTGCTCGCACCCGAGTGGTGTTCGGTGGATGGCGTCGTCGACGATGCGCTGGTGGTGTCGATCGATCCCGGTGCGGCGTTTGGACTCGGCGATCACCCCACCACGCAACTGTGCACATCGCTGCTCGCCCGACGGGTCCGCGCCGAAGTTGCCGCAGGACGACCTCCGCGGGGTGCTCGACGTCGGGTGCGGTACGGGCGTGCTGGCCATCGTGGCCGCCCGCCTCGGTGCACGCGAGGTGGTGGCCACCGATACCTCGGGTGCGGCGGTCGAGATCGCCCGGCACAACGTGGCGCGCAACGGCGTCGAGCCGGCCGTCCGCGTCACCGACACTCCGGTCGGCGCGACCGGTGAGCGCTTCGACATCGTGGTGGCCAACATCTTGGCGCCCACGCTGATCGCCCTCGCCGACGAGGTACGCCGTAGCGCTGATCGGTGGTTGATCCTCAGTGGACTGCTCGCCGGCCGTACTGCCGGGGTCGAGGATGCCTACGCAGGGTGGCCGGTCACGTCTCGCGAGGTGCTCGACGGGTGGACTGCGATCGAGCTGTCAGCCGACGAGCGCTTCGATCTGCTCCCGCCGGGGCAGTGACGGCACCGCACCGGACACGGTCGCGGCGAGGGCGCCTGCGGCGCACCCCATCTGGACCGCGCGGGTGAGCGGGGCGGCCTCTGCCAGACACGCAGCGAGGGCACCGTTGAACGCGTCGCCGGCCCCGGTGGTGTCGACGGCCTCGACGGGAAACGGTTCGACGCGCTCAGTTAACTGACCCGAGCGGTGAATCTCCGCACCCGCTGCGCCGAGCGTGACGACGACTGCGGCAACGCCTGCGGCGAGCAGCGCATCGACGCCGCCGAGCAGGTCGAGTTCGTGCTCGTTCGGGGTGAGCACGTCGACGAGGCTCAGCAGTTGACCATCGAGGTGAGCGGCCGGGGCGGGATTGAGCACTGTCGTGGCGCCAGTGCTGCGTCCCATGTCGAGCGCGGCGCGCACGGCGTCGGTGGGGATCTCGAGCTGGGTGGCGACGACGCGACATGCCGCCAACGATGTGGGCGGCCTGACGAGCGCGTTGGCGCCTGGGACGACGACGATCGAGTTCTCGGCGTCGGCCGACACGGTGATCAGGGCCCGGCCCGTCGGCGCCTCGACCGAGTCGACACCGGCGGCATCGATGCCCTCGGCGGCCAGGACGGCGCTCAACGTGTGGCCGGCGGCGTCCGAGCCCACCGCGCCGATGAACGCCGTGGTGGCACCGGCACGGCGCGCGGCGACCGCCTGATTGAGACCTTTGCCGCCCGCGTGCTCGGCGTAGTTGCTGGCGAGGAGGGTCTCGCCAGGACCCGGGATGCGTTCGGTCTGAGCGACCAGGTCGAGGTTGGCGCTACCGACGACGGTGACGTCGAACACGGCGGCCAGCGGGGGTCAGGGGGACGGCTAGCTGGCGCGAGCGCGCACGCCGATCGGGGCGATCAGGCGATAGCCAGCTGAGTGGCGCTCATCTTCGCTCTCGCCGCCCCAGAAGCCGTACTCGTGGTGGTCGCGGGCGTACGCCTGACAGGTGGTGCGGACGGGGCAGCCAGCGCAGACCTGCTTGGCCGCTGCTTCACGCCGTTCGCGCGCTTGCGGGCGTTCGGCGGCCGGCGGGAAGAACAGATGTGTCAGACCTCGACACGCACCAGATCGCATCCACTCGTCGTCGGTTGTAAGCCGTTCGATGGGTAGATCGATCGTGGACATGCAGGCCCCCTCAAGCGCATGATGTGTGGCTGAAACCCCAGCTCAGAACCCATATTTGGGAACCGAACGGACTTTCAGATTAGGTCGAATCGACCCGTGAGTCAATTGCACCGTGCAAGGACTTCGGTCACACCGTTCGTGAATCGCTCGACGTCGGTGCTGGTGGTGTCCCATGCCGTCATCCAGCGGACCTGATGACGCGCCGGATCCCATGGCCAGAAAAAGGACCATTCGCGCAGCGGCTCGATCGCCGACGAGGGGAGAATCGGGTAGAGGCTGTTCACCGCAGGCGGATCAGGGAGCTCGATGCCCTGGATGGCCGCCGTGGCGGCGTGCAGGGCGGTGGCGGTGTGGTTGGCCTGGGCACCCAGTTCGATCTCTGGGTTGTTCTGCGCGTTGGTCGGGGGTCGGCCCTCTTGCGAGATCAGGATGTTGTCGATCGTCACCTGCTCGTTCGAGCCCCAGTTGGTGTCTTCGCCGACGATGCGGAGGGTGGTATCGATCTGGAGCGATGCGGGAATGTTGAACGTCTTCGTTCCTACTGCGTCACCGTCACCGATGTCGCCGAGTCGTACGAACGAGGTGCCATCGTCCAATTGGAGTTCTAGATCCTCGTTGCCACTCTCCGAGACGAGGTCGACCGACAGCTCCGCACCAGCGAAGTCGCTCAGGTCGACATCGCGCTGGATGAAATCGCTGCCGATGCCCTGGAACCGAAGCTGCTGGGAAACGACCTGAATCGTTCCCGTTGTGGGACTGTCGGTGCCATCTCCAAACTCGTCCCAGTCGCCGTCCCAGTTGGTGCCGCCGTCGTAGTCGCCGTCAGCGAAGTCATCGCTGACCGGCTGCGCTGCTACTGCAGAGCCGACCGGTGTCGTTACCGTGACCAAAAGGCCTGCAATGAGACCTAGTGCTGCGGTGAGGATGACCCCCAGCCGCGTTGTTCCGCCTTCGCGCTTCATGTTCCCGCTCCTTGTCATGAGTGCGGTCGCCAATACAACCTGTGCGGAACCTAAACCGCAAGCAAAATTTCACCCAGGGCGAAAATCTCTGCGCAAAACCTCACTGTACGCGGTGGTACCACTCGCATGGGCGCGAGAACCGGGCATGGGGATGAGACAGCGCTGAGAGTCGGCGGGGGAGCGGTGCGCTGGAAATCGCGCCCTCAACACGTACTCGAGGTCGCGCTGACGTCGGTTGCTCGCAGCGACGCCGGAGCGGACCTGTTGGATCGTGGCGCAGGCCGGATGCGCCGCTGACCGGGCGACGTCGTACTGGGATACCTGTGCCGGCCTCTTGGCGCGGGCGTAGTGGCCATCGCGAGCGGCGATCTCCTCGAGACAACGCCCATAATCTTCGTTATGTAATGTAACTCGGAAGTCGGCCGGAGGAGCTCCACTCTTGAGTTCAGAGGGCCTCAAGAAGTCGTCGAGGGGCGTTGACGCAGGTCAGCGAACTGGTTGGACCCAGACCTCAACCCTCAAGTGATGCTGCAGAGTCGAAACAATCGATGGTTGGTTGAGGTTCAGGTTGAGCCAATGTCAGGCGTCGTCGAAGAACAGGAAACCGCCTGGAGGAGATCCTGTTCATGTTCGCTTCCCCTATCCGCTCGTCGTCGTGGGCAATCCGCCGGCTCGCGCGCGTGACGGCGCTGTCGACGGCTGTTGCCATCGGCGGCACCATGGTGCTCGTCGGTGCGCCGGCCCATGCAGCGCCGGCGGCCGACGCGCCAGCCGGTACCGACCGGTCGGCGCAGTTCGTCGGGTTGCAGGTCGGCGCCACGGGCAACGCCGTCAAAGAGCTGCAGCAGGCGCTGATCGACGCGGGGGTGTTCGTACCCGGCGGCGTCGACGGCGAATTCGGCGCCGCGACGAAGACGGCGCTGTCGCAGTTCCAACGATGGAACGGCCTCACTGACACCGGCACCGTCACCCAGGCGGTGGTCAACGCGCTGAGTCTCGGGCAGCGTTCCGCACCCGCTCCAGCGGCGACGACCGTCCCGCCGTCCGCGGCGCCCTCGAATCCAGCCAATCCCTTCGTGGGCCTGAAGATCGGTGCCCAGGGTGCCCGGGTGAAAGAGCTCCAGCAGGCGCTCATCAGCGCCGGCGTCACGGTGCGCGGCGGTGCCGACGGCGCGTTCGGCCCGGCGACCCAGACCGCGCTGAAGTCGTTTCAGGATCAGGAAGGGCGGTCCGCGACCGGCACGGTGTCGGCCGACGACGCGTCAGCGCTCGGCCTCACCCCGGCCAACGAACCGGCGCAGAACGGGTATGTCGGCCTCGCGGTCGGTGCCCAAGGCAACCTCGTCGTGGCGCTCCAGCAGGCGCTGCTCGATGCCGGCATCACCGTGCCCGGCGGCGCCGACGGCGCCTTCGGTCCCGCAACGAAGACGGCACTGACGACGTATCAACAGCGTGAGGGTCTCACGGCGAGCGGCGCCGTCGACGGCGACACCGCGCGCGCCCTCGGGCTCGGCTTGGCATCCGGCGAGCGGGTCGAGGCCAGCACTCCCGCAGCGGCGCCGACCGAACATCCGTACGCCGGGCTAAAAGTTGGCTCGACGGGCGACAGGGTCAAGGAGTTGCAACGAGCCCTCATCCAGGCCGGGATCACCGTGCGCGGGGGCGCCGACGGTGTGTTCGGCAACTTCACCAAGCAGGCTCTGCAGGAGTTCCAGCGGGCCAACGGCCTCGAGCCCACCGGTGTGCTCTCCACCGCAGGGGCGAACATCCTCGGTCTGGGTTCCGCGAGCGCACCTCAAGGGGTCACCACAACCGGTGGGTACCCGGTTTACGGCGAGCGCAGTGATCGCGTACGGGCGATGCAGCAGCGGCTGCTCGATGCCGGCATCGTGTTCGACGGCGGCGCCGACGGCCACTTCGGCGCCGCAACGGCACAGGCGATCATGGAGTATCAGCGCCTCCACGGGTTGTCGGTCACCGGCAAGATCAACCAGGCCACCGCCGACAAGCTCCGCCTCACCAAGTTGCCCGCTCCCCCAGCGCCAAGCTCAAACGGCGTGCAGCTGTCGGTGTTCCCGATGCAGGGCAAGTGCTTCTTCGGCGACACCTGGCACGCTCCCCGGCCCGGCGGCCGCCTCCATGAGGGCGTCGACATCATCGGCGCCGAGGGCTTGCTGCTCTACGCCGTCAACGACGGGACGATCACCCGCACCTACGTCGACACCCCCGGGTCGCTCGCCGGCAACGGCGTACGCCTCACGCAGCCGGATGGCACCTACTACCTGTACTTCCACCTCAGCGGTCTCGCCCCTGGCATCGAGGTCGGCACCAAGGTCAAGGCCGGCGACGTGCTCGGCTACAACGGCAACACCGGGAACAGCGCCACGCCGCACCTGCACTTCGAGATCCACCCGAATGGTGGCGCCGCGATCAACCCCTATCCCTTCGTCAAAGCGATCGACGCCTGCGATGTGACGACCCCGCGGTCGTAGTCATCACCACCGGGGCGTCCGGCACGTCTGCCCGACGGTGAAGCGATCAGGCGGGAAAGGCGATGGTCACGTGCGGCTGCTCGCCGCCCCGCAGTGTGGGGAGACCATCCACTTCCGCCGTGGTCTGCGTGGCGAATGAGCCGCCACCGCCGCCGCCGTAGCTGTTCAGGCCGACCGAGCCGCCGCCGTAGCCACCGCCCCCACCGGCGTTGTAGTTCGAGGCGCCGCCGTAGCCACCGCCGGCATTCGGTCCGCCGAAGGTTGGCAGCACCGGTTGGTTCTGGCTGTCGACCCACAGCGAGCCGTCTGCTTGACCGCCGATGCCGTCCTGCCCGTGGTAGCCGGCTTCCGGGTAGTTGCCGAGTTTGCCGCCAATGCCGTTGCCGCCGCCACGGCTCTCCACTGCGACCGGTTCACGCGGATTCTCGTCACTGCACCAGGTGCGCCAGGCCCCTAGCCTCCCGTTGGCGCCCGAGCCGACGGCGTCTCCGCTGCTCGTCGAGGCGTCGGCGATGCCGCCGCGGCCGCCCGCTCCGGCTCCGCAGAAGAAGCTCGGTCGCCCGCCATCGAACAGCCACCCGTACCCCAGGCCGCCACCACCGCCGGCGATCAGGTACACCTCGTCGGCTGGCGTGGCGCCAGCGTCGTGAGCGATGTTCTGGATCGGTGCGCTCGTGACGACGCCAGCGGCGCCGCCGCGTGGGCGCGAGTTCGGACCCCAACCGGGGTGTCCATCGTCGAGGTAGATGTACAGGTCGTCGATGTCGCCGGCCGTGAGTACCGTCCGCGCTGCTCCCCCGGCGCCGCCTGTGCGCCCGTTGGCGTAGTTGGCGTAGTGGGTGTTGCCGTTTGTGCCATAGGCGGTGATCACCACCGGGGCGTCCGGCTCAGGGGTGACGTCGGTGTCCAGCGCGTCGAGCGTCGTCGTGCCGCTGTGCTGCACGGTGCACTCGATGAACGGCTGCCCGTCGAGCACGATGTCTCGACACGTCGATGTCGCGTCCGGGAACCCAGCCGACAGCGGCTCGGCGGCGGCCGCAGCGGATCCCGCCACCATCACCGACGAGGCGGCAAGACCGGTGGCGAGAGCGATACGCCGAGGGTGGGTGGTGTTCATCCGGGTACGCGACATCGAGTCCTTTCGTTGATGTCGTCGGTGACGATCGACATCGGTTGGCGAGCTACTCGCCATTGTCGTGGTCCGAACATGTGCGCGACCTGTGCGCACCCCAACGATCGGTGGACGATCGGAGCAAGTCGTCGACCGGCACGGCCGGATCGAGCGAACCGATCGTGGTGCCGAGCTCCCGGTCGACGAACGCCCACAGGCGCGCCGCCGCGGAAGCCGTCGAGGGTCCGACCGGCATGGCCCCTGGAACATACGACGCACGTAGGAAACGGTCGGCGCCGACAAGGTGCGCAGTTGCTCGCTCCCCGCGAGCGGTCCAGTCCCAACGTCCGTGCGCGTCCATCGTCAGATCTCGCGAGACCGGTTCGTCGAGCGGCGCGGAGAGCGACGGCATCCATGTCCCTCCCCCACGCGTGCGATCCGCGCGCTCGACGAGATCAGCCTCGATCTCGCCGCTCGTTCGCCCGAGGTCGATCCCCGCCACGATCAGCTCGTTGAGCAGTGTCAGCGGGCAATCGATTGCCCGCCCGATGTTCACCAGGCCGGCGCCCATGCGCGGGTTGAGCTCGGTCGGCCGGAACCCCTCTCGTGTTGCAACGCCATCGACGGTGAACCCACCGCGGAAGTCGACGATGTCGCGCAGATGCTCCCCCACCTGGCGGGCGGCCCCACGCATCTCGGCCCGCACTCCGTCCGGAGGGTCCCAGTGCGTGGCCAAGCCGGCGTACACCAGGCGGGGGCGCTGACGGAAGACCACCATTTCCACCGGTCGCAACACGGCCACGCCATCGGGCAACACGATTCCGTGGATCGAGCACGGAATTCCCTCGAGGAACGGCATCACCCGCACACGATCGGCGATCGCACCGAGATCGTCGAGGGCGCGCTGCATCGACTGGTCGTCGACGACCCAGCGAGTACCCGACCCACCGCCGTGGAACCCGTCGCGCGCATCGGCCGCCCATACGGTCCCCGACCCCTGGTCGAGAGCCTGGGCAGCGCGCGCCGCATCGGCGAGTGGCACGACCTCCGAGGGCGCGCGTCGGACGCCTGCGCGATCCCACAGTTCGTCCACGAGCACCTTGTCTTCGAGGGCGACCCACTGCGAACGTCGGAAGGCGAGAAAGGGCCGGCCGGCCAGCGTCGATGCCTCGTTGAGAAAGGTGCCGACGACCACAGCCTGGCGCTCAGGGTCAAACGCATCGACTTGCGCCAACACGTCCTTTGGCGGATCGATCAGTGCAGCGGTGCCGAAGCGCAGCCGCTCCATGAACGGGACACCGTCGGGCGGTTCGAGTTGAACGACCTCGCAGTTGGGGATGGGTCCGGCGCCACGGCCCTCGGTGGCGATCACCAGGGTGCGCCCGGCGCCGAGTGTCGACATCAACTCGACCGGCTCTGTCCACGCCGCGGCGACCGCGCCGGCCACAATCACGTCGCGGCCGGCGAACACCGACCGCAGTGGCGGATCCCACCACGACTCCATCGCCGGACCGTAACGCCACCTCCGGCCGCACGGCGGCGAGGTTTCAAGACGGCGACAACGGTTCGTCGGTGGGCCGACCGACCCCTTCGGTCGTCGCCTCGTCGTGGGCGATCCTTGCGTAGAACTCGCGGAGCACATCGAAGGCCAGCTTGGGCTCGTTCTCCTCGCTCAGCAGACCCTTGCGGTTGTAGCCGTCCCTGGATGCCCGGCAACACGCGCACCGGTGCACGGAAGTCCTTCAAGATCCACGGCGAGCAGCCCGCTACCGCTCCCCCCGCGGTCGCTGCGCTGTCGACGGATCATCTCGATCTGTTCGACGTACACCGCCGCCTGGAACTCCTCGGTCCAGATCTCTCCGTCGTCGCCGTGTCGTCCGGCCTTGGCTCCCGCACCGAATTCGGTGAACAAGATCGGCGAGTGGAACGCCGTACTCCACTGCGTGTCGGCGATCGTGTCGCGATCGCCGTAGTACCAACCGAGGTATTGATTCACGGCGACGACGTCGACGTGCTCGCCGAGTGGATCATCGATGGCGTGGTCGGTGTCGTCGGTCGGCAACGTCAACAGCGCCGCGCTCACCAGCCGTGTCGGGTCGTGGCGACGCGCTCGGTCGGCGAGATCAGCGAGAAACGCGGTGCGGTCTGCCGACGGCATGGTCTCGTTGGCCACCGACCAGATGATCACCGCGGCGCGGCTGCGATCGCGCACGACCAGCTCGTCGAGCTGGGCACGTGCGTTGTCGAGCACCGCCGGGTCGTCGAAGGCGATCCCCCAGTACACGGGCAGTTCGCACCAGGCGAGGATTCCTCGCCGGTCGGCCTCGCGCACCATGTACTCGTCGTGCTGATAGTGGGCGAGCCGTACGAAGTTGGCGCCCAGCTCCTCGATGCGGTCGAAGATCGCAGCTGCGTCAGCTGGCCCGTGCGACCGTCGACCCCCCGAGAGCGCTTCGGCGTGTGTGCTGATCCCGCGCAGAAACGTGGGCTGCCCGTTGACGACCACGTCGGTGCCCTCGACCTCGACCGTGCGAAACCCGACGAGATCGTCGACATGGTCGAGCGGCGCACCGCTCGGCCCGTCGAGGCGAAAGCGCACTGGATGCAGCACGGGTCGGCCGGGAGCCCACCGCTCGAGGTCGAGATCGAGAAAGCACCCCTCCCCCGGCGTGAATGGCACGCTGCGGCCCGCGATCTCGAGGACGACCTGCGTGTCGCTCGCGGCCCCATCGACGACGGCGTCCCCGACGATCGACGCATCGGGGGCCATCGTCACCCAGGCGTCGCGCAGGAACACCGACGGCGTGGCGACGAGTTCCACGGAGCGCGTCAATCCACCGAAGTTCCACCAGTCCGAGCGCATAGCGGGGATCCGGTCGGGTTCGCGCCGATTGTCGACCTGGATCACCAGTGAGTGTCGACCGATGGTGAGCCGCTCGGTGACCTCCACGGCGAACGGTCCGAAGCCGCCGACATGGGTTGCCAGCTCCTCGCCGTCGAGGAACGCGCGCGCCGTGTGGTTCGCGGCGCCGATCGACACAAAGACCCGAGTGCCAGGTCCGCACGCCGCCGCCATCGACGCGTCGACGTCCAGGTGGCGTCGGTACCAGACCGTCCCTTCGTAGAAGAGGAGCCGCTCGTCCTGGGTGTTCCAGTCGCCTGGGACCATCAGCGTGGGCGACGAGTCGAAGTCGTACTCGACCCGATCGCCCGGATGGCGCGGGCGGAAATCACGGAAGAACCCGCGCTGGTTGCGGTCGCCCATGATGCCGACGTAGCCCATCTCGTACGGATCGACGATCACTCGCCACGGCCCGCCGAGGTCCCATCGCCGCCGGCTGAGCAGGTTGGTGATCAACGTCGTTCCGGTCATCGGCGCATCATCTCAGACCCGGCCGACCAGACGTGACCTCGCACTTGCGTTCCAGAGCCGATCGTTTCGTTCGGCTGGGTCCGGCACACGATCTGCGGAGATCGTTACACTCGCGCCAACAACCGAACCGCCGAGCACCTCGATCGGGAGAGTCCGCTGCGGCGGGCGCCGAAGGAGCAACCTCCCCGGAATCTCTCAGGCCACCGGACCGTTCGAGGCGGCACGCTGGAAAGTGATGCACCGTGTGTGCATCCGCCCACGGGGAAAGCCGACCGACCAACCGTCGCCGGTCAAACTCTCAGGCATCGATGACAGCGGGGGACGAACCGCCTCGGAGGCTCCGTGTCCGACACCTCGTCCGCTCCCCCACTCGATCAGCCATTCGACGAACTCCTCGAGCGCGACGAGTTCGCCCGACGACACATTGGCCCGACCCCCGCTGATCTGGCGACGATGTGTGCGGCGATGGGTGTCGCCGACACCGAGGCGCTGATCGACGAAGCACTGCCGGCCGCGATCCGCAGCGAGACGCCAGATCCGTTCCACGCTCCGTCGACCGAATCCGAAGCGCTGGCCGCGCTGCGCGCACTGGCCAACGAGAATCGCGTCGTCACGAGCATGATCGGGCTGGGCTACGCCAACACGATCACCCCGCCCGTGATCCAGCGGAACGTACTCGAAGACCCTGCTTGGTACACGGCGTACACGCCGTACCAGCCCGAGATCAGCCAAGGGCGGCTCGAGGCGCTGCTCAACTTCCAGACCATGGTCTCGGAGCTGACTGGCCTGGAGGTGGCCAATGCGTCGCTCCTCGACGAGGCGACCGCCGCCGCCGAAGCGATGACGATGGCCCGGCGCCTGTCGAAGTCGAAGAGTGCGCGCTTCGTCGTCGACGCCGACATCCACCCACAGACCCTCGCAGTGCTCCGCACCCGCGCTGAACCGGTCGACATCGACCTCGTCGTGACCGACGCGGCCGCCGACCCCGGCACGCTCGGCGACGACCTCTTCGGCGCGCTGTTCAGCTACCCGACATCGACCGGCGGCGTCATCGACTGGCGGGCCGCGATCGACGCGGTCCACGTGCGCGGCGGCATCGCCGTCGTGGCCACCGACCCGCTCGCCTGCACTGTGCTCACCTCGCCGGGTGCCCTCGGCGCCGACATCGCCATCGGGTCTGCGCAACGGTTCGGTGTGCCCCTGGGGTACGGCGGTCCGCATGCGGCCTTCTTGGCGGCGCACGACCGGGCGGCACGGGCTATCCCAGGCCGTCTCGTCGGCGTCAGCACCGACACTGCCGGCCGCCCCGCGCTCCGTCTGGCACTACAAACTCGCGAGCAGCACATCCGCCGCGAGAAGGCCACTTCGAACATCTGCACGGCGCAGGTACTACTCGCCAACATCGCTGGGTTCTACGCCTCGTGGCACGGACGTGACGGCCTGCAACGCATCGCCGCCCGCGTACACCGCCTCACCGCAGCGCTCGCCGCGGCCCTGACGTCGGCCGGTCACCGGTTACGGCACGATGCGTGGTTCGACACGATCGCCGTTGACGTCGGTGATGCCGACGCGGCGGTGGCCGCATCACTCAGCGCCGGCATCAACATCCGTCGGGTCGATGCCTCCACGATCGGCATCACCGTCGACGAAACCACCACGGTCGACACCGTGGCGAGTCTTGCCGCTGCGCTCGGCGGGTCGCCGATCGATCGCGCCGTGGTCGACGGCGTCGCCCCCACCATTCCCGACGAGTTCCGGCGCACCGACGAGTTCATGTCGCATGCAGTGTTCGAGCGCTACCGGACCGAGCACGAAATGCTGCGGTACCTGCGCGCCCTCAGCGACAAGGACCTCGCACTCGATCGCACGATGATCCCGCTCGGCTCGTGCACGATGAAGCTCAACGCCACCGCCGAGATGATGCCGATCACCTGGCCCGACTTCGCGTCCATCCACCCGTTTGCGCCGACCGACCAGGCGGCTGGCTACCAAGGGATGATCAGCCAACTGGAAGAGCGGCTGGCTGAGCTGACCGGATACGCCGCCGTGAGCCTCCAGCCGAACGCCGGGAGTCAAGGGGAGTTCGCGGGACTGCTCGCCATTCGGGGCTACCACCGATCCCGCGGCGACGACCAACGAACGGTGTGTCTGATCCCGTCGAGCGCGCATGGCACCAACGCGGCGAGCGCAGTGATGGCCGGGATGGACGTGGTGGTCGTCGCCTGCGACGACCAGGGCAACGTCGATCTCGGAGCGGTCCGCGACGCGATCGGCGACGCGGGTGATCGCCTCGCCGCGATCATGATCACCTACCCGTCGACGCACGGGGTGTACGAGACCGACGTGGTCGAGCTGTGCGACATTATCCATGCTGCGGGCGGGCAGGTGTACGTGGACGGCGCCAACCTCAATGCACTCGTCGGGCACTCGCGCCCCGCCGACTTCGGCGCCGACGTCAGCCACCTCAATCTGCACAAGACCTTCTGCATCCCGCACGGCGGCGGTGGCCCGGGAGTCGGACCGGTGGGTGTCCGCGCTCACCTCGTGCCGTTCCTTCCCGGTGACCCACGCAATCCCGAGGCGTCGGTGATTGGGCCGGTCTCGGCGGCGCCACACGGATCGGCGGGCATCTTGCCGATCTCGTGGATGTACGTGGAAATGATGGGCAGCGACGCACTGCGCGCGGCCACGACCACGGCGATCGTCGCCGCCAACTACATCGCCATGCGCCTCGATCCCGTCTTTCCGGTGCTGTACCGCGGCGACAACGGGCGCATCGCCCATGAGTGCATCATCGACGTGCGCGACATCACCAAGCGCACCGGCGTCACCGTCGACGACATCGCCAAGCGACTGATGGACTACGGCTTTCATGCGCCCACCATGAGCTTTCCCGTCGCCGGCACCTTGATGATCGAGCCGACCGAGAGCGAGAGCCTGGCCGAGATCGACCGGTTCTGCGCAGCGATGATCGCGATCGGCGACGAGATCGAGCAGGTGGCGCAGGGCACCTGGCCGCTCGACGAGAGCCCGCTTCGCCTTGCGCCGCACACCATCGAAGAACTCACCGGGCCGTGGAGTCGCCCCTATGCCCGCGAGGTCGGCGCCAATCCCGCCCGATCGATTCGCGGTGGTGCGTACTTCACGCCGGTCTCGCGCATCGATGGCGCCTACGGCGATCGCAACCTCGTGTGCTCGTGTGAACCCCTCGAGTCGTACGCCGTCAGCGGGGCACAGCAGTAGGGTCGTCGAATGGCCGACGATCCGCTCTCCGATGTGTTCAACGTGTTCGCCGCACCGTTGGCGGGCACGATTCGGTCGGTCGAACAGTTCCGTTCGGGCGTCGACGAGTTCCTCCGCGGCGTCGAGAACTTCAACCGCACGATGGAGAACTTGAACGACACGGCCGAGCGGATCAACGTGCTGCTCGGCGAGGTCGAGGAGCCGCTGCGTGCAGCGATCCCACAAGTGACACGCACGGTGAAGACCGCCGACGAAGTGATGCAGGTGGTCTCCGGGCCGGCGATCGCGGTCGCCCCCGGGCTGACTCAGCTCGCCGAGGCCTTGAGCAACCCGGCGATCAATCAACTGCCCAACCAGCTGGCGCAGTTCTCCGACGTGCTCAACGAGCTGACCAAGCGGCTCGGTCCGCTCAGCCAGATCGCCGGCACCGCAGGAGGGCTCTTCGGTGGCCTGCGTTTCCCGGGTGTCCCTGGGCGTCCCGAGGCTGCACCCGACGCACGCGACGACGAGGAAGCGACGTCCGACGACGACCCGGCGATCGAGGTTCGACGAGCTGCGACCACCGCGCGCAAGAAGTCGGCGAGCAAGAAGTCGACCGCCAAGAAGAAGACGTCAGCCAAGAAGAAGACCGCGGCGAAGAAGACGACGAAGTAGCCCTCGTCCGCGAGCGCCGCTGTTCAGCGGCCGACGAATGGCGTATCGACGATCGCTCCGGCGAGGCGGCGCCCGCGCACATCGATCTCGATCGGTTCACCCACCGTCACATGGGGCTCGACGAAACCGAGCGCGATGCCGTGTCCGAGCACGGGCGAGAAGTTGCCGCTGGTTACCTCGCCCACGCGGCGCTCGCCACGCCAGATGTCACCCGCCCGCGGTGGTCGACGGCCCTCGGTGGCGATGCCCACCAGGTGGCGGGTGACTCCGCGTTCGCGTTCAGCCACGAGTGGCGCTCGTCCGACGAACTCGGGCTTGTCCCAACCGACCACCCATCCGAGACCTGCCTGCAGCGGGGTGATGCCGGGCCCGAGTTCATGGCCGTGTAGTGGAAGTCCAGCTTCGAGGCGCAGCGTGTCGCGCGCGCCGAGCCCTGCGGGCGTTGCGCCGCCTGCGGCAAGCGCGTCCCACAGTTGGCGGGCGACGGTGACCGGCACTGCGATCTCGACACCTCGTTCTCCGGTGTAGCCGGTGCCGGCGACCGTGCATCGCTCTCCTCGATACCCCACGGTTCCGACTCGGAATCGGCCGACGTCGGCGACACCTGGCATCACCGTGTCGGCACGCGCAACTGCGTCGGGTCCCTGCACGGCGATGACTGCCCGCTCCCCCGTCGTTTCGAGGCCGCCGAGCGCGCTGACGACGTTGTCGGTATTCGACGCGTTGGGCATGACGTCGAAGCACTCGTCGTCGCCGGGATGCCACCATACGATGATGTCGTCGACCACCGACGCGTCGTTGGGGTCGAGGAGGTGCGTGTACTGAGCCCGACCTGGGCCGATCTTGGCGAGATCGTTCGACAACGTCGCTTGCAAGCGGTCGAAGGCGCCGG
Organism: Ilumatobacteraceae bacterium; assembly: GCA_965230015.1. Taxonomy (GTDB): domain Bacteria; phylum Actinomycetota; class Acidimicrobiia; order Acidimicrobiales; family Ilumatobacteraceae; genus JABSQH01. Next base: position 201,999 of record CBDDKF010000012.1, read on the forward strand.
GCCCCTCGACTCGAACGGTGCCGAGGTGTGATACGTCGAACATCGCCGCCGACTGGCGACACGCCATGTGCTCGGCGATGGTGCCCGATGGATACGCCATCGGCATCTCCCACCCGCCGAACTCGGCCATCGTCGCCTCGAGGGCGCGGTGCGACGCGTCGAGCGGCGAATGCTTCATCGGCCTGTAGTCAGCCGCTGGCGCGGCGCGCTTCGAGTTCGACGACGTCGTCGTCTTCCTCGGGCGCGAGATCTGCTTCGAGCTCTTCTTTGACGCCGCCGAGCGACAGCACGTTGAGCACGCCTTGGCCCTGTTGCAGGACGTCGACGAGTTCGTCGCCCTGGCACAACACGACCGAGCCACCGTCGATCACGATGTGCGCAGCAGCGATGTCGGTGCTGACGTGCTCGCGCAGATAGGCGAACACCTTGCGCACCTGCTCGAGCTTGATCCCGGCATCGAGCAGCTTCTTGATCGTCTTCAGTTCGAGCAGATCGTTGTAGCTGTACCGGCGGCGGCTCCCGCTGCCTGCAGCGTCGCTGAGTGACGGCCGGATGAGGTCGGTGCGCGCCCAGTAGTCGAGCTGGCGGTACGAGATGCCGACCACCTTGGCGGTCTGCGTTCCCGAGAACCCCTCGTCGTGCGGGTCTTCTTGCTGCGCGCCGTCGTGTTCGCTCACTGTGCTGCTCCTCGTCGCTCCCAACACCGACCCGAATGCCCCTGAGGAGGACGAACGGCTGACACGGCCGTAACTACAGCAATGTCAGACAGACGACTCTAGGGGAACGCCGTGGCGCGGTCAACGCTGGCAATTCCCGGTCGGTGGATCAGCTCGGCACGAGGTAGACGCCGGCCGCGCAGATCGCGTACACGGTGACCTCTGCGTTGCCCGCGCCGTCAAGCGCTTGCACTGCGCCTCGCCACTCGCTCAGCGAGTTGTCTGGAATGGTCCGGCGAATCGTGAGACCGCTGTTGTCGACGAGCGAAACCCCACCGCCGGTGACCCTCTTGCCCTCAGGGCATGCGGCAACAAAACTCTCGAACTGTCCGGCTTGGAGGCTGATCTGAAGGGTTCGAGTGACGATCTCGAAGTCGGTGACCAGGCTGTCCTTTCCGTAGAAACCGACCACGTCGAGGACAACATCGACGTCGCCCTTGAAGTTCTGCACGTAGACAGCGCCATCGGGGCCGAGCTTGACGTCGACCTTGTTCGGCGTCGGCGACTGGTTGGCGAGCCAGTTCAGGTTCGACACCTCGGGTGGCTCGAGCGCATCGGTCGGGTACAGCCGTAGGTTCGACTGTTCGGTCGGGTTGGCGATGGTCACGTTGAGCGAGACCCCATCGATTCCGTCCGGCAACTCGCAGTCGCCGACGATGCCGGTGACTTGCTGGCTGTAGCGGTTCTCGAAGCCCGGGCCGACGGGCGTCTTCTTGTCACCCTCGGGTGGGAATCCGGGTCGGGTATCGGCGAGGCGACAGGGCTCGATCGGGGTAAACGTCGTTCCGTCGTCGTTGTCGGTCGCGCCAGCGCTCCAGGCTTGCGTCACGATCAATGCGGCTGCGAGCGCCACGGCGACGCCGGTGGCGAACCACATCAGCGAGCGAATACGAACGGTTCCATCCAGGCTGGCCATGGCGGCACCGTACCCGGCCGGTTGAGCGCCTCGTGACATACGCTCCCGCAGCGTGACGGCGCGTCTCATCGTTCATCTCGGACCGCACAAGACCGCGACGTCGCTGTTCCAGGCCGCGTTATTCGGTGTTGGCGACGAGCTCGCCACAGCGAACCTTCACCTCGCCGAGACCGGCCGGCGAGGCAACGGTCACCACGACCTCGCTGCAGCGCTGATGCACGGCGACCGCGCGATCAACGCCGACACCGTCGACCGCGAGCTGGCCGGATGGGGGGAGCTGCGCACCGAGCTCGATACGTACGACAACGCGGCGACCGTGGTTGTCACGTCGGAGAACTTCTCCCAAGTCGGCGACGCGGAGGTTGCGGCGGTCGAGCCCGTCCTCGCCAGCGTCGACGTGACCATCCTGTGCGGTCTCCGCGACCCGGTCGCATTGGTGCCCTCGCTGTGGCAAGAGGGCATCAAGTGGAGCCGGCAGTGGTCACTCGACGAGGCGGCACCGCAGCTGTTGGCCGACGACCGGGTGCGACTGTTTCCGGTGCTCGAACGGTGGCGTGCCGCGACCGGCGCCGTCGGTGTGGGCGCGGTGGTCGTTCCGGGTCACGGACCGGCCAACGCGCTCGACGGCCTCGCCGATGCCATCGGCGTCGATCGGTCGACGTTCGACCCGTGGGCGTCGGGAGTGGCCAACCCGTCGTTGTCGTGGGTGCACGCCGAGGCGATCCGCGCGGTCTCCATCGCGATGGACCCGACCGACTCGCGCAGCACGCTGGTCGAGCGGCAACGCATGGCCCAGGCGCTCGCCAGCTACCCGCTCGCGGATCTCGACACCGCTCCCCCATCGCTCACCGCCGACTCGGTGGTCGCGGCGCGCGACTTCCGAACGCAGCTCGTCGAGCGGGTGGGTGCCGCCGACGTCGCGCTGTACGGCGACCTCACCACGCTCGCCGCCGACACCCGCACGCCTGCGACACCGCCGGGCGTCGAGGAGATCGTCGCCGCCCTCGAACAACTCGCCGCGCACGACCGCACGGCCGGTGGCACGCACGTCGCCGCACTGGATGCCGCGCGATCGTCACGCACGCAGCCGCATCGGCGGTCGCTGTTGCGCCGTCTTCGGCGACGCTGAGTGCGAGCGTCGTTCGTTCTCGGCGCTCGTGATTGCGGGTTGCGCTAGTGACAACGCCGAGAAGCTGCGGCCGCCGCCCGTCCTACTCGAAGTCTTCGGGGCTGACGTTCTCGATGAAGTCTTTGAACTCGTCGATGATCTCTTCGGCCGACTCCTCCGGTTCTTCGGGAGGCTCTTGGCCGAGCTCGTCGATCAGCTCTTCGGAGGCGAACAACGGCGCTGCACAGCGCACGGCGAGGGCGATCGCATCGGATGGACGACTCGAGACCACCTTGTTGCCGTTCGCCGTGGTGAGGTGCAGCTCGGCGAAGAACGTGCGCTCGCGCATCTCGGTCACTACGACACGCTCGATCTCGGCGCCCAGCTCGCCCAATACGTTGAGGAACAGATCGTGCGTGAGTGGGCGTGGCGGATCGAGCCCCTCGAGGGCGTAGTGGATCGCCGACGCTTCGGGACTGCCGATGTAGATCGGCAGGAGACGATGTCGTCCCTCCTGCTCGCGTAGTAGCACCATCGGGGTGTTCGCCGGGACTTCGACCCGGACGCCGACCAGTTCGAGGGGGACCACGCTCCGATCGTACCGTCCGGCCGGCGGGCTGTCCCCTCGGCGCGTCGACCGCTGCTCAGCGTTGACGATGTGGCGCCAGTGCAGAGCGCATCATCGCCGCCCGCAGTTGCCCGCCGAGGTCTTCGAGCGTGGCCATCTTGTCGATGGCTGTGGCTCGCGCTTCGGGATTCCGCTGACGCATCAGTGGTTGGATCAGCTGGTCGATCAAGCCTGCCTCGCGATCGGCCGCAACGCGCCACCCGCGTAGATGGCGAGTGTCGACGCCCACATCGAGGAAGCGTTTGCAGATGATCGCGATTTCCACGGCCTCTTCGCCGAACGCCGACGAACCCTCGGTCGGCAGCAGGCCATACCGGTCGAGCTCGGCGAACTCGGCGCTGCTGATGCCGGCCATCGCACACAATTCGTCGGCCGTGAGCAGTACACCAGGCAGCACTGCGGGTGCCGGTTCCGGCGGCTCCGGGGACGATGCAGCCGAACGAGCAGGTGGTTCGTTGGCGGCGGGTGGACGAGATGCGGGCGCCGCAGGTGTGGCGTCGGGTGCAGCCGGCGCCGCCGGCGCTGATGATGACGTCGCTGGAGACGACGTTGCGGGCGTCGCGGGCGACGCGGCCGCCGGCGTGGACGACGTCGCACCGGGCGACGGCTCGGCGGGGCGGTCGTCGGTGCGCATGAACAGGGCTTCGGCGCCCGTCGGAATGTCGCTGCGGCGCGTGTCCGGCTCAGGGTCTGGCTCGCCGACGTTCTTGATGCCGCGCGGCCGCGGTTGCTCGCCGGTCGGGTCGATTTCGCCGGAATCGAGGCGGTCCTTGATCACCCGCAGCGGCAGGTAGTTCTCCTTCTGCTCACGCAGGATGCAGCGCAGCAGTTCGACATCGTCGTCGTAGAACTTGCGATAGCCCGAGGCGGTCCGCTCGGGGTCGATCAGGCCCTGACTCTCCAAGAAGCGGATCTTGGAGATCGTGACGTCCGGGAACTCCTCGAGGAGCAACGCCAGCACTTCACCGATCGAGAGGTGCGCGGCGCCGACAGGATGATCAGCCATCGTTCCGTTCGAAGAACACCAACCGGAACTTGCCGATCTGCAACTCGTCGCCGTGTCGAAGCAGCAACTTGTCGATCCGTTCCTGGTTGACGTAGGTGCCGTTGAGCGAGCCGGCGTCGCTGACGACGTATCCCTCCGGGGTTCGTTCGACCTCGGCGTGACGTCGCGACACGGTGATGTCGTCGAGACTGATCTCGCTCTCGGGGTGACGCCCGAGCCGTGTGTTCGGCTCGTCGAGGCTGAAGCGGGCGCCGGCCTGCGCCCCCGCACGGACGATGAGTACACCGATCTCGGTCGGGAGTTCGCCGACCGGCACGACGACGTCGTCGTCGGGACCTGGTGCGTCTTGTAGCGGATCGACCGCGGTGAGGGTGATCGTGCGGTCGTCGAGCGAATCGAGCGCCGAACCGCAGCTCGAACAGAAGCTGCTGCCGGGCGGGTTGCGGTGGCCGCACTGGTTGCAGAACACGTAGCTCGTCATGCGTCGCCTTCGGTGAGCGCGCGGTAGCCGTCGGCGTCGAGCAGCTCGTCGAACTGGCCGGGAGTGTCCATCTCGATGGTGCAGATCCAGCCCTCGCCATACGGGTCGGAGTTGAGCAATTCGGGGCGCTCCTCGAGCGCATCGTTCACGGAGCTCACCGTGCCCGACACCGGCGCGTAGATGTCGCTGACCGACTTCGTGCTCTCGACCTCGCTGAACGAGTCGCCGGCTGCGACCGCTGCGCCTGCATCAGGAATCTCGACGAACACCACGTCGCCGAGGGAGTCCTGGGCGTACTCGGTGATGCCGATCGTGACCGTGGTGCTGTCGCCATCGCGCCGAATCCACTCGTGGTCGGATGAGTAACGCAGCTCGGGCGGCACGTTCATGGCCGCCACCGTACCGGTCCGGAGCGGGACTGCGGAAGAGTCAGGACGATCCCGAACGGATCGCTGTGCGCACCTTGGGAACGTACGCAGCTGCGGTCCAGTAGCTCAGCACCAGTCCGGGGATCCCGAGGATCCACGCCGCAACGGTGAACCAGTCGGCACCAGCGATGTCGCTGTTGCCCATCACGAATCCCGGTACGGCGAACATCAGCAGGAACGTTGCGGTCTTGCCCGCGAAGGTGACGTCGATACGCGGCATGTCGAACACCACGGTGGCGATCGCCATCATCAGGCCGACACCGATCTCGCGGACCAAGATGGCCAGAGCGAACCACAGGGGAATCGAGCCGTCGATGATGATCGCCGTGAGGGCGACGATGAACAACAGCCGGTCGACCGTTGGATCGAACACCTTGCCGAACTCGCTGACCTGCCCGAGCCGGCGGGCCAGGTAGCCGTCGATCCAATCGGTGGCTCCGAGCGCGCCGAGCATCCACGCTGCGCCCGCGCGGTTCTCCTGATCGAACAACAGCCACAAGAAGATCGGCAGACACAGCAGCCGGGCCAGGGTGAACGCGTTGGGGATCGTCCAGATCCCCGAGAACATCGACGGCGCAGCGGGCTCGGCGCTCGTCGGCTCGGACGTGTCCATCGACCACAGCGTATGGTGCTCGGCCATGAGCGCGGCGCAGCCCACAGTGTTCACCCGGATCATCAACGGCGAGATCCCCGGCACGTTCGTGTGGCGCGACGAACGAGCCGTCGCCTTCATGTCGATCAACCCGATCACGCCCGGGCACACCCTCGTGGTTCCGGTCGAGGAGGTCGACCACTGGGTCCACGTCGACCCTGCGCTCATGGCTCACTTGTTCGACGTGACGCGGTGGATCGGCGCCGCACAGGAGCGGGCCTTTCCGTGTGATCGAGTTGGCGTGATCATCGCGGGTTACGAGGTGCCACACACCCATATCCATGTGTTGCCGACGCACTCGATGGCCGACTTCAGCTTCGCCAACGCAGCGGCACACGTCGAACGCGACGACCTGCAGTCGTGGGCCGACGCGATCCGCGCCGAGCTGACCGCCAGCGGCGCGCCCGGTGTGGTGTGACGCTCGGGATCTGAGTGCTCGCCGCCGGACACCCGCCGTCAGGCGTCGTCGATCGAACCGGGCTCGATCAGCTCGGGGCGATTGTTCCGCACGTTGTTGACCTCGGTCGATACCGGATGCATCTTCAGCGAACGGTCGTCTGAGAGATCGAAGAGATCGACGAGCTGGCCGGTGTCGCGCAGCTGCGGATCGAGCCACCGGCCCCACTCGTCGGGCGCCAGGAGGACGGGCATACGGTCGTGCACCGGCCGCATCGTGTCGTTCGCCGCGGTGGTCACGATCGTCAGGCTGTGCAGCCACCGCTCGTCGGGGTCGTCGGGGTCCTTCCACGCCGACCACAGTCCGGCCACGGCGAGCAACTCGTCGTCGGTGCGATGGATGAACATCGGCTGTTTGCGTGGCTTGCCCTTGGCGTCGACCGGGCCGTCGGGGGATCCCGGCTGCCACTCGTAGAAGCCGTCCATCGGGATGATGCACCGCTTCTTGGCGAACAACCCGCGAAACGCAGGCTTCTCCCCCAGTGTTTCGGCGCGCGCGTTGATCATGCGCGACGCGATCTTCTTGTCCTTGGCCCAGCTCGGAATCAATCCCCAATGGAAGGCTTCGACGCGACGTTCGCCCTCGGGGCGCTCGACCACCGCAAGCACGTCCTGGGTCGGTGCGACGTTGTAGTTCTCGCCGAGTCCCTCAGCGGCAGGCGTGGCCCCGAAGTAGGCGGCGATCCGCTCGGGGTCGGCGGTGGCGACGAATCGACCGCACATCAGCCGACGACGTCGCCGAACGCGCCGACGATCGTCTCGCGTGTATCGGCGGCCAAGCGATACCAGATCCAGCGGCCACGCCGTTCGGTGGCCACCACACCGGCCGCCGCCAGCACCTTGAGGTGGTGCGACACCGTCGGCTGCGACCGCTCGATCGGTCCGACGAAGTCACAGGCGCACACCTCGCCCTCGGGAGCGGTGGCGATCATCGACAGGATCTGCAAGCGCACGGGATCGGCGAGCGCGGCGAATAGCTCGGCGACGCGTGCCGCATCGTCGTGCGGGATCGGCTCGCCGGGCTGGCAGCATGGTCCGTCGCTGTCGGTGTCGAGCCGTTGACCGGTGCGCGCAGACATATTGATCGACATCGATGAAAAGTCTAGTGTTCGCCGCGCTCATGGCGAATCCAGGCGATCCCCCCACCGTCACCTCCCCCGTCGCTGCGGCCGAGACTGCGGATCAGACCGCGGCCAACGACTCGGCGCCGATCGAGCTCAGCCATCCCATCGTTCCGCTGTACGTGCGGCTCACGGCCGAAGCGCTCGGCAGTGCGTTCTTGATCATTGCCGTGGTCGGCTCCGGCATCATGGCCGAGACACTGTCGCCCGACGACGTAGGACTCCAGTTGTTGGAGAATGCCGCAGCCACCGCGGGGGCGCTGATCGGGCTGATCATCATGTTCGCCAGCGTGTCCGGCGCACACTTCAACCCGGCGGTGACGCTCGTCGATCGGCTGATGGGCGACATGACGACCACCGAGGCGGCGTGGTACGTCGTCGCTCAGCTGGGCGGCGGGTTCGTCGGGGTGATGCTGGCCAACATCATGTTCTGGGACGAGACGGGTGGTGGGGTCATCACGATCTCCGAGAAGCAGCGCGACGGTGGTCCGCAGTACGTGGCCGAGATCGTCGCCACGATCGGACTGCTGCTGGTGATCCACGGCGCCGTGCGGTACGGCAAGGCCTACGTGGTCGCCGTGGCGGTGGGCGTGTGGATCGGTGGGGCCTACTTCTTCACATCGTCGACGAGCTTCGCCAACCCGATGGTGTCGGTGAACCGCATGTTCTCCGACACCTTCGCCGGGATCGCCCCGTCGTCGGCGCCCGCGTTCATCGCCATGCAGCTGATCGGTGCCGTGCTCGCATTCGGGCTGATTCGCATCCTCTTCCGCGCCGACACCCCACCCACCAACGACTCTTGATCGGAGCCCCGATGGCCACCCCCGAAGTCCTGTTCGTGTGCATCCACAACGCCGGCCGCTCGCAGATGGCTGCTGGCTTTCTCACCCACCACGGCGGCGACGGCGTGGTGGTGCGCTCGGCTGGTACACAGCCGGCGGACGATGTGAACCCGGCCGTGGTCGAGGCCATGTCCGAGGTCGGGATCGACCTCCGTGAGATGGAGGCCACCCCGAAGCGTTTGGAAGACGCTGCCGTCGAGGCCTCCGACGTGGTGATCACGATGGGCTGTGGCGACGAATGCCCGTTCTATCCGGGCACCCGCTATCTCGATTGGCCCCTCCCCGACCCGGCTGGTCAAGGCGTCGACGCCGTACGGCCGATCCGTGACGAGATCGAACAGAAGGTGTTTGGCCTGATGGCCGAACTCGGGGTGGCACGCGCCACTTCGTAGCTCCACGACGTCTGGCGTCCTACTCTTTCGACGTGGGTGGTGACGCCAGAACCGGGACCGCGGTGGTCCTGTTCGTCGATCAGGTCGGTTCTACCGCCACGCGCTCCGAACTGGGCGACGACGGAGCCGACCGCGTCCGCAAACTGTACGAGCAGGCGATCGATGCGGGGGTCGCCCGTGCCGGCGGGGTGATCGTGAAGTGGCTGGGCGACGGCGCGGTCGCCACCTTCGAATCCGCCAGCGCAGGGATCGAGGCGGCGCTCGAAATGCAGCGCCGCGTTGCCAACGCCAATCGAGCGGGCGCGCCACGTCCAATGGCGCTGCGCGTCGGTCTCAGCGCAGGTGACGTGGTGTGGGAATCCGACGACGTGTTCGGAACGCCGGTGGTCGAGGCGGCGCGGCTGGAAGCTGCGAGCGAACCAGGCGCCGTGTGGTGTTCGGACGTGGTGCGGCTCCTTGCGGGCTCGCGCACCGATGCGGAGTTCACCGACGTCGGTGAACTCGAGTTGAAGGGCCTCTCGCAGCCGTTGCGGACCTGGAGCGTGCATCGCCCGCTCGACGCCAGCGTGCCGCCGCTCCCGGTGCGGATGCAGGCCGTGGAGACGTTGCCGTTCGGTGGCCGAGCCGAATCACTCGCCCAGCTGCGCGGCGCGCTCGAACGGGCGAACGACCACGGCGTGCAGATCGCCTTCGTCGAAGGAGAGCCGGGCGCCGGCAAGTCGCGTCTGTTGCGCGAGTTCGCCCGCACGGTGCACGCCGAAGGCGTGGCCATTGCGTCGGGACGTTGCGATGACGGGGTTGGGACACCGCTGTGGCCGTTCACGCAGCTGTATCGGGAGATCACCACGTGGGATGACGAGCGCGCCACGCGGCTCGGTGACGCTCCCGACGTGCTGGGTGATCTGCTCGGCGGTGGTGACAGGCCGGCAGACCTCGTCGACGCCGATCTCGTGCATCTGTACGAGGCGGTGCTGTCGTGGTTCGAGGACGTTGCGTCGGTTGGACCGCTCACGGTCGTGATCGACGATCTGCAGTGGGCCGACGCCACCACGGTCGCCCTGTTGCGCTTTGTGATGCGCGCCGAGTCAAACGCTCCGCTCCTATTGGCCATCAACCACCGCAACGACGCCGACCTGAGCGTTGTGGTGCAACAACTCCGGCGAGACGGTGCGCGCAACGAATCGACGACCGAGATCGACCTGCGCGGCCTTGCGGCGGACGACCTCGTCGACGTGCTGCCGGCGACGTCCGAGCATGAGCGGGAGCGGTTGATCGAGGTCACCGGCGGGAATCCGTTCTTCATCTCGGCGATCGGCGACGTGTCCGACCCGGACACACTCGAGCTGTCCACCAGTGTCCACGACGTGGTCGCGACACGATTGGACGGCCTCGACCGCGACTCGCGCCGCGTTGCCGACCTCGCCGCGGTCATGGGCGGCGAGCTCGATCTCGGCGTGCTCGCCGCATGCGATGAGGGCAATGAGCAGACCGTCGACGCTGCGTTGCACGCCCTCGTTCGGCGCGGGCTGATCGTCGAGGTTCCCGGCGCCGTTACCCGCTATCGATTCGCCCACGCCATCGCGCGCGACACGGTGTACCGACGCATACCGAGCACACAGGTGCATCGGCATCACGAACAGATCGCGCGGGCGATCGAGGCGCGCTACGCCGGGCAGCTCGACGACCAGCTCGACAGGTTGGTGTTTCACTACCGCCGAGCCGGGACGGCGCGCGGCGTGGAACGCACGATCACGTACGGCCTCGAAGCCGGCCATCGAGCGCTCGATCGCGCGGCCTACGCCGAGGCGCTGCAGTACTTCGAGGCGGTGCAAGGGGCGATCGACGACTCGCCCACCAGCGTTGCGGTCCGCCAACGCGCCGACGTCGAGCTGGCCCTGGGGATGGCGCAGCGCCGGCTCCGCAAACCCGAGGCACGCAACACGCTGCTCTCGGTAGCGCAGCTCGCCGCCGAGCACGGGATCGACGACGTGGTCGTGGGCGCGGCGAGTGCCAACACGGTGCCATGGGCCACCGTCGTGCACGACCCCGACCGCGAACGGAGTTATGTGCTCGCCTTGTCGACCGTCGAACCCGACGACGATGCCACGCGTGCGTGGTTGCTCGCCTCGCGCAGCGCCGAGCGGTACCTCGCGCTCGACAGCGCAGCAAGCGACCGCCTGTCCGACGAGGCGTTGGAACGGGCGCGCCAGTCGGGCGATGTCGACGCGCTGAATCACGTGGTGCACTACCGCCACATGACGCAGACACGTCCGGGTACCGCCCAAGAGCGGCTCGACCTGGCCCACGAACTACGCGACGCACACGCCCAGTCGGGGCGCCGTTCAGCACCACCGATCGACTGGGTGCTCCAGGCCTACGGCGCGGCAACCGAACTCGGCGACCTCGACACCGCGCGCGGCTTGGTCGACGAACTCACGTCGGCGGCACTGCGTATCCGCGACGTCAACTTGGCGTATCACGCCCGCCTACTCGAGGCCGCGATGGCCGCCATCGACGGCCGTGCCCACGAGGCGTTGGCGTTGGCCGACGAGATGCTCGCAGTTGGCAAGCGTGCCCAGCAGCCGACCGCCGCGCTGTGGTGGCTCGGCGTGGCCTTCAACCCAGCGATCATTACCGATCGGACCGACCAGATCATCCCGGTGTTCGAGCAGATCATTGCCAGCGACCCGGGGACCGACCCGATCCGTCGGGACCTGCTCGGCCGGGTACGCGCCGGATACACATTGGTCCTCGCCGAGATAGGGCAGCTGGACGACGCAGCCGCAGCGCTTGCCCCGTTCGTGGCCAACAACTTCGTCGAGGTGCCCTACGACCGCGACTGGTTCACGGTGCTCACGCGCTACGCGGTGGTCGTGTTCGACCTCCGCGACGTCGACGCTGCGACTCGGCTGTACGACCATCTCGAGCCGTTCGGCGACCTCTGCGCCGGCAATACGACAGGATGGATGGGGCGGATCGACCATCATCTCGGGCTTCTCGCCGACGTGTTGGGCCGCACCGAGGAAGCCACTCGCCGACTCACGGTGGCAGCCGAGTTCCACCGCAGTATCGGCGCGGGTGCGGCGCACGCCAACTCGATGCTGGCCCTCGGAGAGGTCGCCGAGCGCAACGGTCACCGAAGCGACGCGCAGCGGTGGTTCGCCCAAGCCGAGCGACTCGCCCACGCGTCGGGATTCGCGCGAATCACGCGCCGCATCGACAGTGTGACCGCCGCCTGGCACACGTAGCGAACGCGATCTGCTAACACTGCAGCGGGGAATCGAGACGGGGGTGCGGGGATGAACAACACGACGATCGACGATCGGGCGTTGGGGGCTGATCTGGTGGCGGCGATCCGTACCGACTTTCCCGGCCAACCGCACACCGGTCGACCGATCCACACGTGCGGCATCGGCGCCGAGGGCTTCTTCCAACCGTCGCCGGTCGCCCAGCGGTATTCGAACAGTCCGGTGTTCACTCGTCCACGCACGGGCGTCGCCATCCGCTTCTCCAACGGGAGCGGCGACCATCAGGAAAACGACAACGCAGCCGACGTGCACGGCATGGCCGTGAAGTTCCGCCTCGACAACGACGACGTGTGGGACCTCGTGGGCATGACCCTGGCGGAGTTCTTCGTGCGCACACCGGATGAGTTCTTGGACTTCACTGCGCATGCAGTGCCCACGCGCACCAAGAAGGTCCACTGGTGGGACCGGTGGTGGGCCAAGCTCAACCTACGGATGCCACCGCAACAAGCAACCACGCCGACCAGCGCCACCGCCGGGCTGATCAACTTCGCCAACCGGCACTCGTACGCCCGAGCCGGCATTCTCGGCGATGCGCTGCTGTATCGGCCCGTGAGCTGGGTGCGTGCGCAGTATCACACGATTCACGTGTTCGGCATCACGGGTACCGACGGCGTCCAACGACGCGTGCGTTTCCGCTGGGATCCGGTGATCGGTATCCGTCCCGCTGGCGACCTCGACATCGGTCCCGACGGACTGCGCACAGACCTGCGCCGCCGACTGGCCGACGCGCCGGCTTCGTTCCAACTGCGGATGACGGTGGCCGAAGCTGGCGACGCGCTCGACGATCCCACCGTGGGGTGGCCCGAATGGCGGCACACGGTGGTGATGGGCACCTTGTGGGTCACCGCGATTGCTCGCGACCAGGAGCGAGATGGCGAGGAGATCAGCTTCAACCCAGCACGACTTCCGCCCGGCATCGAACCGCCGCTCGACGCGATCTTTGCCGCGCGACGAGCGGCGTACGCAGTGTCGTGCACCGAACGCGGTGGCACCGGATGTCCGGTCACGGGGGCGCCGTGAACTGGCAAGGTCCGATCCTCGGCCCCATCCGCAAGGCGTTCCAGATCGTGCTCACCAGGTATTGGGCGTGGCGCGAGGGCCCGACACACGCCAACCCGGTACAGGTCGGTGGACTGGCACCATCCGACAGCCTGCAGGTGCCGATGAACCTGGTGATGCCGCTGCGCGACACCACCGCGGTGGGTCGAGCCAACGCCATGGCCGCGATCGGCAAGTCGATCCAGGAGTTGTTCGTCGGTCTCGACAATGTCGGCACCGTGCACTTCGCCCGCTTCGACATCGTCGACGGGAACCTCTGCATGATGTCGATCTTCGATGGCGACCCGCGCGGCTACATCCGCGACTTCATCGCCCTGTTCGGCGATGTCTTCGATGCGCTGATGGGCATCGTCGTCGACCCGCCGACCACACCGTGCGAGGAACACGTCGACGAGTTCCTGGACTGGATCATGCGCCACGACGCGTTCCAGATTCCTGGCGCGATCACCACCGAGTTTCCGGGCCTCAAGCGGGTCGACAACGCGTCGCGCGAGCTGGTCTTGGCAATGCGTGAACACCCGAACGTGCAGCTGGGGATCTACCGCGGCTACCCCGGGTTCTCCGCTGCACAAGTACGCGACCGACTGGGGGTGGGCTGGTGAGCCTGGAACTCGACGACGTGCAAGGTTGGGTGTTGCGCGGCTACCGCATGCCGCTGGTGCGTCATCTCGCAGTGCGCATCGTCGATCCAGAAGGGGCACGCCGCTGGATCGGTGAGCTCGCCGGCACCGACGCCGGCAACACCCAGATCCAAACGGCGGCGACGTGGTCGACCAAGCCGACGTCGATGGTCAACATCGCCTTCACGGCGGCCGGCCTGGCAGCGCTCGGGCTGGATCACGCTGTCCTCGCGGAGTTCGCGCCGGAGTTCCTCAACGGAATGCCCACCCGCGCAACAAAGCTCGGCGACGAGGGGTCGTCGAGTCCGAGCACCTGGCTCGAGCCGTACCGCGATCCCGACACCGTCCACGCCATCGTGACGGTGCACGGCAACCAAGTGGTCGACCTCGACGCATACTCCCGTCTCGACGACTCGGTACGCACCCTGATCACGCACGACGGTGCGGGGCTGCCCGACGACAAGGTCGTGTTCGGTTATCGCGACAACATCAGCCAGCCGCGCTTTCGTGAGCTCCACCCCGACGACCCGCACTTCGACGAACAGCCGTACGCGCCGCTTGGCGTGGCACTGCTGGGCAGGTACGACACCAGCTTCGAGGGGCTGCGTTGGCGGGTGCCGGGAGGCAGCGATACCACCCGCGGGTTCGGCTACAACGGGTCGTTCAACGCATTCCGCATCCTTCGTCAGAACGCTGACGAGTTCGACCGATACGTCGCTGACGCGGCCACAGAGGTGCTCGGTCACCCGGCTGCCGAGCAACTGTTGCCGGCGGTGCCGAAGAAGCCTTCGGCGGGTCACGGCACGATGCGATGCAGATGATCGTTGCCGCGAAGTTGCTGGGCCGATGGCCCAACGGCAACTCCCTCGACACCAATCCCGACGCGCCGGGCACTCCGCGACCCATCGATCAGCTGAGCCGTTTCGACTACCGCGACGACCCCAACGGGCAGCGTTGTCCGATCGCATCACACGTGCGCCGCGCCAACCCCCGTGGGGCGACCATCGTGCAGCGGTACGCCAACCACACGCGACGCATCATTCGTCGCGGCATGCCGTACGGGCCACTCCCCGACACCGGCGAAGAGGGACTGCTCGGCAACTTCATCGGCGCCAGCCTCAGTGCCCAGTTCGAAGCGCTGATGAACGATTGGGTCAACGTCGGCATGCAGGATCCCCGGATCACCGGGAGCAACGACCCACTCCTCGGCGCGAACGATCCACGAACGAGCTGGTTCAGTTTCCCCGTCGGCGACGACGTGATCACCCTGCGTGGCTTCGATCGGTTCATCGATACCCGCGGTGGTGCCTACACGTTCATCCCGGGGCTGAGTGCACTGCGCACGCTCGCTGCGGGCTGACGGCGAGGATGACGTCGATCACCGAGGAGCTCGTCCCTGCGGGTGAACTCCAGCTCCTGGTGCACACGGCCGGTCCGGCCGACGGCCATCCCGTCGTGCTGGTGCACGGGTTCCCTGACACGGGAATGATCTGGGACAACCAGATGCGGGGGCTCGCGGCGGCTGGTTACCGGGTCATCGCGCCGGACACCCGCGGCTGCGGCGGCTCCGATGCGCCCGCCGATTCCACCGCGTACGCCATTTCCGATCTGATGTCGGACCTTGGCGCGATTCTGGAGGTGCTGGAGATCGAACGTCCCACGTTGGTCGGACACGATGTCGGCGGGTCGTTCACATGGCTGGTCGGCGCGCTCATGCCCGAGCGCGTAGCGCGCATCGTGACGATGAGCGTCGGATATCCGGCCGGGTTCGGGAACCTGCCACTCGACCAGCTGCAGCGCTACTGGTACTTGCTGCTGTTCTGCACCGATGCGGCCGAACAGTTCCTCCAGCGCGACGATTGGGCGGGCATGAAGATGATCGCCGAGCACCCTCGCCAGACCGAGACGCAACGGCGGTTGGCAGAACCGGGCGCGCTGTCGAACGCACTGGCGTGGTACCGATGCAACATCAGCCCCACGCAGTTCGCCACCTACAACACCGCCGCGCCGCCCGTGCGGGTGCCGACAATGGCGATGTGGGGCACCGGCGAACCGATTGCCGCAGAGTCGCAGATCACTGGCTCGGAGCGCTTCGTCGAGGCACCCTTCCGCTACACGCGCGTGGACAGCTCGACCCACTGGATGCAGGTGTCGGCTGCCGACGAGGTGAATCGTGCGCTGTTGGCGTTCCTCGCCGACGGCTGAGTCCGCTGACGGTACGCCTTAGACGCCCTCGGGCACCGGTCCGTACTGGTTTGCGCCCTGGTCGCCGGCGATTGCGCACAGCACGATCAGGATGATCGACCCGACGAACGGAATGAACGCCAGCAGCACCAGCCATCCGGTCTTGTCGGTGTCGTGCAGTCGTCGCACGGTGACCGCGATCGAGGGAACGATCAATGCCAGCACGGCGATGATGTACACCACGACGAAGATCGCCGACACCTGGAACAGCAGTCCGAGCACGAAGTACAAGATGAAATTGGCCAGTGCGAACCACCAGAACTCCGCACGGCCAGCGCGGCCGTCGAACTTGGCGTAACGCTCCAGTACCACCAGCTTCCAGGCGTCGATGAGTGGCATGTTGTTCTCCTTGTCCGCTGGCCCGCCCCCTGCGTGCCAATCCGATGGCGCGGACCGTAGCCGCCGCTCGCCGTGCGGACGCGGATGGACGATGCGGTGCCGGGGCGACGCGGCTGGAGGCGATTACTTCGATTGCACGGTCACGTTGGCGTGACCGCGGATGCATCGAGCCCGATCGGTTCCGCGTCGATGTCGAACACCCAGCGGAAGAAGCCTGCTGAGGCCTGGTGCACCGCCGGCCACACGTCGGCGACCGGCACGTTGGGCGCCTCGCACCCGTCGGTGGCCAGGCTGCGCAGACCGTCGTCGACGAGCCCGCCGATCCCGGCCGCCTCGGCCAGGTCGATCAGCGTGGCGTCGCCACCGATCGCGCAGAGGTCGGAGAACGCGAGATGTCCGGCGTTTTCGATGACCCACAGCCACGACGGCGACGGTGCGACCTCGAAGGCTTCGGCGGTGCGGCCCGGCTCGATGATCGCGTCGAGCGCGCCCGCCATGAACAGCGACGGGATCTGCGGGACGGTGTCGCGCAGCCCTGACGCGTACGACACGTAGCCAGCGATCCCGGGGTCGGTCGCCACCTCAGCGATCGTCCCGCCTCCGGCGGAGTGCCCGGCCAGTCCTACTCGGCCCATGTCGAGGGCGCTCGCCAGTGGGTCGTCTGCCGGCAGCATCTCGAGGAAGGTCCGCATGGCCCGCAGATCGTCCACCGACGATCGCTGGCCCTCGGTGGCTGAGAGCAGCGCGTTGGCCAGGCTCCGTGAGGGGTGATCGGTGGATGCGACCGCCATGCCCCACGACGCGAGATGCCGCGCCAGCGCACTCGACTGCGTACGAAAGGCCGTCGAACCGTGGCTGAACAACACGACGGGGAACGGCCCGTCGGCCGCCGGCGTACCGTCGCGAGCGGCGGCGATCTCGAGCTGATCGTTGATCTCCGGTGGAATCAGGTCGGCGACAGGTGGAGGTAGAAACGAGCGCACGTTGTATGCCTCGACCTGTCCGGCCGCTGCCTCGTCGGCGGGATACCAGATCTCGATGAGCCCCTCGGTGCTCTCGGTGGCCAGCGCCGGCTCGGTTCGCGTGGTGACGCCGACCTCATACGGTCCCGACGCCGCCAGGTCGGCGGCGGTGATCTCGGCAGGCGGTGCCGTGGTCGGCGCCGCCGTGGTGGGCGTGGTGGTCGGCGCGTCCGTTGCTGGTGTCGTGGTCGCTGGCGTCGTCGTTGCGGCGCTGGTGTCCGCCGTGGTCGTCGCAGTGGTCGATTCGATGGTCGTCTCGGCGGCACTGGTGGCAGTGCTGTTGTCGTCGCCGTCGGAGCCGCACGCCGCGATGACCAGCGTGGTGGCGAGCAGAACTGCAGGGACGCGCATCGCTGCAGCGTAGGAGTGCGCCGAGTGCCCTCACCAACTCGCAGCGGGAGGCGAGCGAGGGCGCTAGCGCGTCGCCGCGCGGCGGCCAGTGCCGGCGTAGCTGCTGAGGTCGGCGAGGAATCCGAGCACCACGATGAACCAGCCGAAACCGTTGATGCCGTCCTGCCAGTTGTCCATCAGCACGAACGCCAGCGCGGTGTACGGCAGGAGGAGGAAGCCGATGAAGCCCTCCCAGAACGAGTCGAAGGCCCGGTCGTTGTAGTCGCTGAACAGCTCGAGGAGCACGATCGCCAGTCGCGGGAACGCCGCGCCGACGAGCAGTACCAGACAACCGCACATCGCCCCAGCCTGCCACGCGCACTGGGCGCCGTTTCACACCGCTTTCACGGCACCGCGTGATCGTGCATCCGTCAGCTACCGCACTCAAGGAGCACCACGATGCACACGTCCAACCACTCCCGTCCCTCGTCCCTTGTCCAGCTCGGGTTCCTTCCCGTCATCGTTGCCCTGGTGGCGTCGATCCTCATGCTCAGCGGCGGCCGTTCGGCGGCTGCGCAATCGGCGGCCAGCGTGTCGGCCTCGCCAGACCCAGCGGTTGCCGGCAGCACCGTGACGGTGTCGGGCAGCAACTACCAGCCCGGCGAGGTCGTGACCATCGGCTTCGCCGGCGACATGACCACCACCACCGCTGACGGCGCGGGCAACATCAGCGTGCCGTTCTCGGTCGACGCATCGGTGCCAGCGGGTGCTCACCCGCTCGACGCCAACGGCGACCAGGGCAGCTGGGCCGGCTCGAGCCTGACGATCACCGTTCCGGCTCCTCCCCCGCCGGCCCCCGCACCTCCCCCGCCACCGGCGCCTCCGGCACGTACGCCAGTGCTGTCGGCCACA
>CBDDKF010000013.1:0-23196 GCA_965230015.1 Ilumatobacteraceae bacterium
AGATCACCGGCAACGTCGGCGAGTGCACGGGACCGCTGGCGATCCCCGACGACGCCGTATCGGTGGTGATCAACATCACCGCCGTCGGCGCCACTGCGCAAACCAACCTGCGGTTGTTCCCGGCCAACCTCACCGAGGTTCCACTCCTGTCGAACCTCAACGTCGCCCCCGGTGCGCCGCCGACACCGAATCAGGTCGACGTGCAGCTCTCGCCAACGGGAGCGATCAAGATCTTCAACTTCAAGGGCAATGTGTCGGTGCTCGGCGACATCGTCGGCTACTTCACCAAGGCCTCGCTCAACGAGATCGACCAGCGGCTGACGGCGCTCGAAGCACCACAGACGTCGTACGTCATGATTCCGGCAACGGCGTTTGTTCCGTTCCGCGACACCGCTGAGTTCCTGCGTAGTGGCCTCGACCTACGGACGCTGGCCGGGCGGAGCTACTACGCCGAGCTCCCCGTACCCCACGGCGCGACGGTGGCGGCCGTATCGCTGTACGCGCTCGACAACGTGGACAGTGGCGGCATCAACGACACGATTCGCGTCGAGGTGTTCGGCGGCCTGGTGCCTGGCGCTGGAGCCGAGAGCCTGGCGTTCATCGAAACCGAGAGCGCATGGCCGTCGCCGCGCACGTTCACCGACACGACCATTCAGAATGCGCTCGTCAATCAGGAACGCAGGGCGTACTACGTCGCGTTGGATCTGCCGGTGTCACCCAACCTCTCCGTGAACGCCGTGCGCGTGGAGTACACGACGCCCTAGCGGGGCGACGGGCGTACGCTGCGGCGCATGTCCATCCCCGACACGCCTGGCGAGATCGATGGATTCCAAGCGATTGGGTTCTTCGCCGCCGACCATGCCGCCGCCGAGAACGGGAAGGTGTACGCCAACGGCGCCTACTGGACGGTGCTGCGCTTTCGCGAATTCCCCGCCGTGCACCCGGGGATGAGCTTGGTGGCCGTGCTGCAACAGCCGTTCCACGCGTCTCACGCCGACCATAAGTTCGAGATGACGCTGCACGACTCCGACGGCAATCCCCACCCGGGCGTACGCGTGCAAGGCCAGTTCCGAGCCACGCCAGGGCCCGACGCCAACTACGGCGACCCGGGCGTGTTGCCGTTCGCGGTGCGGCTCAACGGAGTCCGCTTCGAGAAGCCCGACACGTATCGCTTCGCCTTTGCAGTCGACGGCACCGAACTCGCCCGCTACACGTTCCGCGTCACTCAAGCCGCCGGCGGTTCCACACCCCAGCGGTGAGGCAGTGCGCCCCCGGTGGGCGCGTTCGCTCACCGCACCCGGGGTCCAGGTCCAAGAGGTGAGGTAGTGCGCTCCCCCTCGGCGCATTCGCTCACCGCGCTCTCGGTGAATCGTCGCCCGGCAGGCCAACGAGGTGCTAGCAACGGTTCACACCGTCGCCATCGAAAGGACCGCCATGCTGGCCACCACACGCTTCCGACCGCTCGCCTGGATCGCCATAGGGATGGCCCTCACGTTGGCGCTCACGTTGATCGTCACTCAAACCTGGCGGCGGGAGCCGCCAACGGCGACAGCTCCACATTCGTGCCCACGGCTGGGTGCCGTGCGTTCGACTACCGTCCCGCACCCAACCAGGTCGGCCCGCGGCCGACCCCGCTCGGCGAGGGCGAAACCCACGTGCAGCAGATCACCGGCGGCGCCGGCAACTGCACCGGTGCGTTGGCGATCCCGAGCGGCGCGACCGCAGTGGCGATGAATGTCACCGCGGTCGGCGCGACGGCGCAGACCAACCTGCGTCTCTTCTCGGCCGACCTGTCCGAGGTGCCGCTGCTGTCGAGCCTGAACGTGAGTGCCGGACAGCCGCCGATCCCGAACCAGGTCGACGTGCAGCTCTCGCCCGGCGGGGCCATCAAAATCTTCAACTTCAAGGGCAACGTGTCGGTGATCGGCGACATCGTCGGCTACTACACCGACGCCGACATCGAGGAGCTGCGCCGTCGTCTCCCCACCGTCACCGAGCGGTTCGAAGACGACGCCGAGGAACTCGAGGAGTCGCCAAATGAGGTGCTCACGTTGGACGCCACCGCGCCGGTCGGTGGCACCGTCATGGTGCAGTACACAGCGAACGCCTTGATGAACACGGCCACCGGTGTCGTCGTGTGTGGGGTGTTCGTCGACGGGACAGTCCCAACAGACTTCACAGATCCGGTTCCCGGCGCGAGCGTGACCGGTGCACCGGGCTCGACGCTCAAGGCGACCACACTCACTGGCTCGCGTACGTTCCCGGTCAATCCGGGCACGACGACATTCGTCCTCGCGTGTGCCGAGGCGGCCACCCAGGCCAATGTGCAAGGCCGCAACCTCGTGGCCACCGTGATCCCCGGGCCACCGTCTGACTCGGGCATCACTGATTCGTTTGTTGGCAGGTCGGCCGACGGGGCGCCGCAAACCTGCCAACAAACGCTCGTGGCCGCCAACAATGAGCGCACGCGTGTAAGGCGTCGGCCTGTGGGCCGTCAGGAGAGGTGAACCCGCCAGGAAGGACACCTCACCATGAGCCAGATCACCGCCCCCACCGACCACTACGACCTGTACGCCGAGCCGCGTTGGGCCGACGATCTCCGCAATCTCCCGAGCGAAGGCCGCCGGCGACGCCGAGTAGTGGCCGCAGCCGTGGGCGGCTTCGTCGCCGCAGCTGGCCTCGGCGCAGCGGCCGCGGTAATGCTCGGCGGCCCAGCTCCCGGAGGATCCAGCCCGGGCGCTCCGCCGGTTCCGTCCGTCGTCGAGGAGATCGCGGACGCCAGCGCGGTCGAGCCCGAGATCGTCGAACCAGCGACCACCCAGCCCGACGAGGTTCCTGCGGTCGACATCGCCGATGCCGACGTTGACGTCGATGTCGCAGTGATCGACGAGCCGGTCGCGGTCGACGCCGTCGACGTCGGTGTCGACGAGTCCGCTGCAAGCGAGAGCGGCGGCGACAGTGCCGAGTCCAGCGCCACCGTCGACGTCGGTGTCGCCGTCGACCCACTCCCCTCCGGCCATCGGATCACGATCCCCGTCGGACCCGACGGGGTGGAGTACGGCGGCCAGGACTTCTTCCCCGAGGGTCCCACCGCCGTTGCCGTCGACGACACCGGCACCGTCCACGTCGGCGATCCCACCGGCGTGCGCATTCTGAACTTCCATGGCGACGAGCGGACCGAGATCGACCTCGCCGCGTTCGGTGCCTACTGGGTGGACGACATCGTCGCCCACGGCGAGGAGTTGATCGTGCTCGAAACCTTCCTCAGTGGCCCGGTCCAAGAGCGCGTCTATCGCATCGGGCTCGACGGTCAGCTGCGCGAGACGATCGAGATCCCCTCCGAGTTCGGCACCTCAGCGATGCTCACCGGGCTGGTCGACACCGGCGACGGACGGATCGTGCTCGAGTACGGACTCGGCCGTGAGTACGCCCAGTGGAGCGCAGAGACCGGGACCTTCTCGTCGACCGACCTCGTCGTCGATGGCGCACCCGTGTCGAAGACCGACTTCCCGCTGACGATCGGCGACGCAGCCATCGCCCCGACGCCGCCCGAGGGCGCCGACGGCAACGTCCGCTACGGCGGGATCACCGACGACGGCACCTTCGTGTTGATCGATGAGTGGATGCTGATCGACGACGAGGGCTACATCCGCGCCGGCATGGACCTCGAGTGGCACAGCCCCACTGGCTACCTGCTCGGCACGGCGAGTTTCATCGACGACACGCACACCTCCGAGTACTCGATCGGCGAGTTCGCCGTGACGGGCGACGGACGCGCCTTCGCCCTACACAGCTACCCCGACCGAGTCGAGGTGTACGAACTGCTCCCCCGCTGACGCCGCTCGCCCGGCCCAGCGTGCGCGTCGCACGGCTCGACGGCCCCGACGCGCCACTCGCCTCGCCGGGTCAGCGTTTGATGGCAAGTTCGCGGCGACCTGTCGTCCGCAAACTTGCACGCAAACGAGGTGAGCCTGCGAGCACACGTGGTGGGTTCCGGCGGACGGCGGCGCTCGCCCATGTGTGGGTGTGATCCGCACCATCTGTCGTCATCTCGTCGCGTCGTGGCCGTTGGCTGCGGCAGCGATGTTGCTGCTCGTTGCCTTGTCGGCCTCGTCGGGTGCCCTACCTCCCCCGGCCGACCGGTTCGATCACGGCGCCGCTGGCACGGCGCGCAACGGCACCGGCGGCGAGGTGGCGCCGTCGCCGTCAGGTGCGTCGTGGCCCGGGACGGCGAACTCAGGGAACGGTGGGCCGTTCGGATTCGTCGGCGCGCAGTACGGCGACCTGTGGGGGCTGCGGCGCGGCGCCAACAACTCCCTCGGCGTGGGCTACTGCGTGATGGAGGACGTGCTCGGCACCGGTCGAGTCGCGCGCCAGCCCGATCCGTCGGTGTGGGACGCCGCGAGATGGCCAGAGCGGCTGCCGTGATGGCCACCTTCGGCGGCGACCGTGTCGTGCCCTACGGCGTCGGACCCGGGAGCGCCTACGACGTGGGAACGGGCGAATGGCGGCATCCAGCGCTGCTCGGCGGCGGCGAGTACACCCGGCGCCGACAGATCGCGGTGAACTTCGCCGTGCGCATGTTCCTGGAGGACGCGAGTCCATCGGGTTCGGCGCGTGGCCGGAAGCTGGCCCGCGACACCTCGATCGTGCGCGGCACCGACGGCAACTTTCCCGCACTACGCAACGGCTACTCGATGGCCCGTCGATTCGCCGAGGCCGGCGACATCCAGGCTGCGGTTGACGGCGTATCACTCGAGATGGTGTGGCGCACACGCGACGGCGCGGCCCCGACCGCGCCGGGGACGTACCCACTCGAGGTGCACGTCCGAGACGGCAGCGGCAAACCCGTGGGTTGGGTGCCGGTGCTACAGCTGTCGTCAACCGGTATCGAGGGCAATCGGTCGATCGATGCCGTCGCTGAGGTCGACCAGTCCACCGACTCGACTGGCGACCGCGCCCGCTGGGACGCCGCAACCGCTGCCGGATGGCCGGTGTGGGGGATGAATCACTCGATGTCCAGAGATGCGCGATTCATGGTGAGCGGCGCAGACGGGATCTCCGCCGCCGCGGCGGCGCACACCGCCGACGTCGCCGATGCCGCAGGCGTCGCTCGGTTCGACGTGACGATCACCGAGCCGTCGTGGGAGCTCGCCTTCCACGCGCAGGCGCCTACCGCCGACGTCGAGCTGTGGGCCGGCACCGGTTTGCAGGGCCAGGTCACGTGGGCCGGACGCCCACAGTCCGCATCGGCGCATCAGGAGCACACACCGCCGATGCGCCATGTGCGGGTGGAGAAGGTGTCAACCGAGCCATCGCTGTCCGTCGCGGGGACCGAGCTGGCGCTGCTCGACGCAGCGGGCATCGAGATCGAGCGTGGGGCCGTCGGCGACGACGGCTTGCTGGGCTTCGCGCCGATCGACCTGGTCGCCCACCCGGCGCCGTACGTGGTGCGTGAGTTGCAGTCGGCACCGGGGTTGACTGTGCTCGACGGCGACATCGCAGTTCCCGATCCGGTGTCGACCGATGCCGCAGCGCCAACCGTGGTCGTGGTGCGCAACGCGCCGATCATCGGATCGCTCCGCGTGCGCAAGACGTTCGAACACGCCGACCTGATCGACGGACGAGACCTGTCGGGCTTCGTGTTCGCCGTGTCGCGGGTGGGCTCCAGCGATCCGCCGGTGGACGTCGTGACCGGCCCCGATGGACGAACCGAGGCGATCGACGTGATGCGCGGCTCCTACCTCGTCGAAGAGACCAACCGTCCGCCGTGGGCCACCGCGACGTCGGGATCGCCGATCGAGGTGGCAATCGATCCGGAGGCGAACCCCGACGTCGAGGTGCAGTACGAGAACGTCGTTCCGAGTGCATCGATCGACACGGTCGCCAGCGACGCGGCCGACGGTGACGCGTATCTCGACGCACATGCACCCGATGCGGCCATCGCCGATCGAGTCGACCTGTGCGGTCTGCTCCCGGGCACGGCCTACGTGTTGCGCGGCGACGTAATGCGGCGCACCGACGGCAGCGTCGAACCGACCGGCGCCAGCGCCACGGTGGAGGTCGCCCCCGATGCAACCTGCGTGTCGGTCGACATGGTGATCGACATCCCCGGCGACGTGCTCTCTTCGGTTGCCGGGTCGACACTGGTCGTGTTCCAGCAACTGACGGTGGCCTCGTCAGCCCGGGTGGTGGCGATGCACGACGACCCGCTCGATGCGGATCAAACGATCTTCGTGCCCGCCGTGGCCACGAGCCTGCGGGCGGTGACCGAGGTGGCCGTCGCCGATGAACCACGTGCGCCTGTGGCGTTCCTCCTCGACCCGGGGACACCGTTGGTCGACCATCTCACGTACCGCGGCTTGCAGCCGGGCGGCGAGTACCTCGCCGAGGTCACGCTGGCGCGACGCCAGCCCGACGGCACGTGCGCCGATGGCGAGCTCGTCGGAGCGACACCGTTTGTCGCCGACGACAGCGGCGCTGGGTTTGTCACCGTGCCGGCCGGCGAGGTTCCGGGATCGGGGGCGTTCGCCGCGTCACAACGGATCGTGCGCGCCGACGATCCGCACGGCTCGGCGGTGGTGATGCACGACGGTTGCGACGACGACGAGCAGACCATCTGGTCGATCGGTATCGACACCGCCGTGGAGGCACCGGTGGTCACCGGCGAGGGCGTGATGCGCGACCGCATCACCGTGACCGGTCTCGAGGTCCCCGTTCCCGGTGTTGCCGCCGTATCGGTCGACGGCGGGCTCTTCGCGCACGGCGATCGTCCGGAGCGCACCGACTGGACGTGCGCCGACGACAACCGCACGGCGTCGTTCTCGCTGCCACTCCCGTCGGCAGCGGATGACGACGACGATCCCAACGGCGGCGATCTCACCGTGTGGACACCTGGCGAGTCGCACGGTCTCGGCTGGCACTCCTACGACGTGCGGCTAACGATGGCGTTCGACGATGGCACCACGTGGTCGAGCGCACCACACGGTTGCCGGACACCGACCGAGTCGTTCCATGCCTTCGCTCCGCCCACATCGACCACCAACGTGCCGACGACCGCACCTTCCTCTCTTCCACCAACGACAACCATCGCCGCCACCACCATCCCGCTCCCGACGGCACCGCCACCAACCCCACCACCGTCGACCGCAGTCACGGTGCCACCAACGGTCGCTCCACGCCCCTTGCCGACCACCGGTGGTGGAACGACACGACTGACGATCGCCGTTGCAGGGCTACTGCTCGCGGTGGGCGCAGTCACACTCGCTGCGTCGCGACGAACCTGATCTGGCGGTCGTTCACCGCCGGTCAGTCGGTGGCGCGCGAGTCCATCAACGCCACGGGCAGACCGAGGCCGACCGACTCGCGGATCGTGGCGATCCGCCGACCGGGTTGCACCGCATTCTTCGGTGTGGCGAGTCGGTCCGATCCGAGCCGCTCGTGCACGGGATCGAGATCGTCGACGTCGATCACCACACCCCAGAACTCGGTGGTGTCGACATCGAGTTCCTCGCGTTCGACGAGCTCGACGATGAGTCCGCCACGTCCGATCCGGTGGAAGCCCTGGCGCATCGAACCGAGGTCGCGGATGCGCTTCAGTTCGCAGCCGGTCGCTTCGTGAATCGCCTCGCTGGTGCGTTCGATGCTGTCGGTGAGCACCACCACGTGGTCGAGTCCGGTGGCGCCGATGTCGTGTGCTGCCCACACCGGGTCGGCCGGCTCGACCCACTCGGTGGGGAGTCCGTCGATCTCGGCTGGGCGGTCGCGCGCCGCGCCCGAGATCCCCCAGGCGACGATGCCAGTGCGATCGGGATCGCTGACGATGCTCAACGAGGTCCCGTGGAGCGGGATGGTTCCGTCGGTATCGACGGTGAGGCCGATCGAACGCCACACATCGGCGTCGCCGGCGATCGACAACCAGGCGACGCGCGTGTCGGCGTCGCTGGTGTCGGTCATGTCGGGGTCGTTGCGGCGGTCAGCCGCGACCCATGTTGGGGCGCTTGCCGTGATTCGCCTTGGAGCGGCGCATCCGGGCCTTGCGCTTCTTGGTTTTCTTCGACATAGGGCATCTCACGCTACCTGCGCAGGAGGCGAACGCGACTGGCTCGTGTGGAACGATGCACCTGTGCGACCCCCTGCGCTCCCCCTCACCATCGCGCTCTGTGCCATCGCCGTGTCCTGCGGCGGCGGATCCGACGATCCCGTATCGATCGCCATCCCCGACGTCGAGCAGGTCACCGACTGTGTTGGCGACCGCGAGGCGGCGGAGCGCCAGATGAACGACTACATCCAGTCGCCCGAAGGCTTCGATGTGCGCACCGACGTCGCCGACGACGGCACGATCGAAGCGGTGATGGTCACGATCGCGCCGATCGAGCTCGGCGACGACGGGGACGTCGCCGACACTGCCCATCGTCCCCTGTCAGCGGATCTATCGGTGGGCGATGCAGGACATCCCGCCGGGCGAGGGCGGCATCGCTGGCCCGTTTCCGTACATGGAGCTCGACTGGAACACCGAGGGCATCACCCGTGGGCCCAACGGCGCGTTCGTCTACCCGCACTTCGACTTCCACTTCTATACGAAGCCGGCGGAGTTCATCCAGAGCCTGTCGTGTGTGCCGCTGCCGCCGACCGACCGGGTGTGCGACGCCTTTCGCACCGACTACGAGCGGATGCGCGCATTCCACAACATGGTTCCCGGTGAGTACCTCCCCGACACCTATCGACCCGACCTCCTCTCGGCGATCCCCGAGATGGGGCTGCACTACGTCGACTCCGGTTTCGAGTTCACGGTCGACAGCGTGAACAACACGCCGGTGCTGTTGTACGGGTCGTACGAC
Organism: Ilumatobacteraceae bacterium; assembly: GCA_965230015.1. GTDB lineage: Bacteria > Actinomycetota > Acidimicrobiia > Acidimicrobiales > Ilumatobacteraceae > JABSQH01. The sequence continues at coordinate 8,841 of CBDDKF010000013.1, forward strand.
GGAGAGATCGCCTTCATCAAGGGCGCGGTCACCATCTTCACCCTGGCCAACGTGAAGGCCGCTCCCGACCAGTCGCTGTCGTGGGACTTCCCGCAGCCGCAGGAGAATTGGGCCGAGATCGACTGGCCGACGCGGTTCACGATCACCTATCTGCCCGAGACGGATCAGTTCGAGGCGGGGTTCACCGACTTCGTTCGGCGCGAGCCATAGCGGCACGCCCGGTTCTCCTATCGCCGTCTGGCGCGGCGGCGTGCGATCGGCCGTGGCCTCTGCACGGGCTCGCCTCCATGCCGTTCTGTTCGCGAAATCGGGCGCGAGGCGCCTGGAATCCCAGGTTTTTGGGTTAGGACTGGGTCCAGGCCACGAGCTCGTCGGCGGGCATCGTGTTGATGATCGACTCGAGGGGCACGCCGCGCTCGGCGGCGCGATCGCAGCCGAAGGGTTGCCACTCGAGTTGGCCGGTGGCGTGCGCGTCGGAGTCGATCGCGAACCAGCAGCCGTACTCGATCGCCAGGTCGATCAACTCACGTGGCGGGTCGAGCCGCTCGGGTCGACAGTTGATCTCCACCGCGGTGTCGAACTGGGCGCACGCAGCAAACACGTAGTCGGCGTCGAACGACGACGGCGGGCGCTTACCGATCATCCGGCCCGTGCAGTGGCCGAGGATGTCCACGTGCGGCGAGGCGATCGCCATCAGCATCCGCTCGGTCATCTGCGTGCGCTCCATCCTGAGCTTCGAGTGCACCGAGGCCACCACCACATCGAGGCGGCTCAACATGTCGTCGGAGAGGTCGAGCGAGCCATCTTCGAGAATGTCGACCTCCATTCCGCTGAGGATCCGCAGGTCGTGGCCGGCAGCCGCAATCTCGGTGTTGATCGCCTCGAGATCGTCGAGCTGCCGGTTGAGCCGCTCCTCGTCGAGCCCGTGCGCCACCGTGAGCCGCGCCGAATGGTCGGTGAGCACGATGTACTCGTGGCCGATCTCGATCGCCGTGGCGGCCATCGCTTCGATCGGCGCACCGCCGTCACTCCAGGTGGAGTGCATGTGACAGTCGCCGCGTAGCGCGTCTCGATACACCTGACCCTCGTCGGTGATCGGCACGACCGACTCGGCCTCGATCTTGTCGAGATACGGCGGACGCTTCCCGGCGAGCGCGTCGGCGATCACCGCCGCGGTCGACGATCCGATGCCGTCGAGATCGGTGAGCGTGTCGTTGGCTGCGCGGTCGGCGAGCTCCGCCGGATCGGTGTTGCGCACCACGTCGAGCGCCCGCACGAACGCCTTGGTCTTGAACCCCGATTCGTGCACCCGGTCGAGACAGTGGATCACCCGCAGCAGCGCCTGCTCCGGCGTCATCGGCGCATCGATCACACTTGCAAGCCTACGCCGGTCGACGTACCGCTTCTCGGCGTTCTCCCTTGCGAGACACCCGGTCCGGTCGGCCGACGATCGGCTTCTCGGCGTCCTCCATTGCGGCAACCGCAACCACCGGCGCCGAGAACACGCACCCCAGCGCAACGGTGCCGGTCGGCCGACGATCGGCTTCTCGGCGTCACCAATTGTGGCAACCGCAACCACCGGCGCCGAGAACACGCACCCCAGCGCAACGGTGCCGGTCGGCCGACGATGCGCTTCTCGGCGTCCTCGATCGCGGAAACCGCAACCACCGGCGCCGAGAAGCTCCGGCAGGGCGACCCGACGTCGGCTGGCGGCGACCACCACCGCCCCAAACGACGTCTCACTCGGCGGTACCGTGCGACCGGTGGGCGTACACCGACTCCTCTTCGCGGTTGCCGCAACACTCGCCGCCAGCGCATGCGCAGCCGACGACGATGGTGCGGTCGACGTACCCGACGAGCCAGTCGCGATCCTCAGCCTCACCGAGTTCCCCGACATCGATCCCGGCGACGTGATCTCGCTGCGCGACGACGGCGCGGGCGGCGTCGAATGGATCGAGCGACGCAGCGGGCGGATCGTCCAGCTCCCCGATATCGCCCGCTTCTTCGACGGGGCCGCGACGGCCGACGACGTGGAAGAACTCGCCACGATCGATGTGATTGGCGCCGACGGCGCGCCACCGGACGGCCAGCGAGGCCTCGTGGGCCAGACCGTGCTCGATGGCGTCCGCTATCTGGCGTGGACCGATCCCGACACCAACGAACTGCTGATCGGCGCGCTCGACTCCGCCGACGGCGAGCCGCGAATCGTGTGGGCTGGCGGCGGCACCGACGACGGCGCCGTCGGTGGTCAGCTGCGGGTGTTCCCCGCCGATGATGGCGAACGACTGCTGCTCGGCATCGGCCAACTCACCGACTGGGCTCAGGATCACGGTTCCGGGGCGATGATCACCCTCGATCCGGCAGGACCGCCGGAGCAAGATCCGACGGTGGTCTCGAGTGGCTACATCAACCCGTTCGCCTTCGATGTCGACGGTTCGAGTCCCGGCGCATCGTTGTGGGTCGCCGACAACGCAGTCGGCGACGACGTCGAGCGCATCGGTCGTGCCGACCTCACCGACCGCGACGATCACCCGGCGAGCGGCGTCGACGACCGTGCCCCCGCATCCATGCTCGCCCTCGGCGACGACACGCTGCTGATCTGCGGCTTTCTCGACGGTGATCTCCAACGCTGGGACGTGGCTACGGCAACGCCGTCGTTCGTGGAGACCGTCGGGCCGTGCCTCACGGGCGTTGCGCTGGTCGACCTCGGCGAGACCGCCGACGGCGCCCAGGTGCTCGTGACGGCCACCGCCGACGCGCTCGTCGCCGTCCCGGTGCCGTAGCGCGACCGCTCATCGACGCAGCTCGGGAGCGACCGCCACCGCCCCGACCGGTGTAAGTGCATTCTTGGCGCCACCGGTTGCGGAACGCGCAACTGCCGGCGCCGAGAACGCACCGAGCTTCCGCTGGGCGGTGCCCCACGCCCACCTTCCCACATGGCACGACTGCGGATTTCCGACTACGACCACTGGGCGCGCGCCCATCACGGACTGCTCACCCGAGCAAGCCCTGGGATCTCCGACGACCAGTGGTATCGAGGCCTCAAGGCCGGGTCGTTCGAGCAGGTCCATCCCGGGGTGGCCCGCCTGCCCGGTACACCCAACACGCCGGAGCAGCGCATCGCTGCGGCGGTGCTCGCTGTCGACAACGGCGTGGCGTCGCACCGGTCTGCGGCGCGCCTCTGGGGCATTCCACGACCCGACGACGACCCGGTGGACGTGATCGCCACCCGCACTGCGGGACCTCCCGCGCTCGACGGCGTCGACGTGCACCGCCCCACCGATCGGGCCCGGCTCGGACCGATCAAGCGCTACGGCATCGCCTGCACGAACCCACTGCGCACGATCGTCGACCTCGGCGCGGTCGACCCAGACGGCGTGGATGCGGCGGTCGGACATCTCGTCTCCACCGGCGTGGCCAGCCTCGACACGCTGACGAACGTGGTGCAACAACACAGTCGCAAGGGACGCTCGGGGATCGGTCCGCTGCGGCGATCGATCGAGGCGTGGAGCATCGATGGGCAACCGGCCGATTCACTGCTCGAAGCCGCGTTTCGCCGACTCGTCCGCCGCTACGACCTTCCTGAACTGGAGTTTCACCCAACGATCGAGGGAGTCGAGGTCGACTTTCGGGTGGTCGACACCCCAGTGATCATCGAGTGCGACGGCTGGCTCCACCACGGCGTCGATCGCGACGGGTTCGAGCGCGATCGAGAACGCGACGCACTCCTGAGCGCGGCGGGTTGGATCGTGCTGCGCTTCACCTATCGCTGGATCACTCAACGGCCCGCGGCCACGGCGGCGCGCATCCGCGCGGCAATCGAGCAGTGGCAACCGGCCGCGGACCCCGCCTCCGACAACCCGCCAGCAGCCTGACCGTCGCTCGTTCTCGGCGCCGACAGCTGCGGATTCCGCAACAAGCGACGCCGAGAAGCCTCAGGTCTCTGCGGCCGACGGCGGCGCACACGTTCTCGGCGTCCGTGGTGGCGGAAAGCGCGACTGGCGGCGCCGAAAAACGACGCGGCGCAACTTGTCGGGGAGCACACGTTCTCGGCGTCGGTGGTGGCGGAACACGCAACGGACGGCGCCGAGAAGCCGCAGGTCTCTGCGGCCGACGGCGGCGCACACGTTCTCGGCGTCGGTGATGGCGGAACACGCAACGGACGGCGCCGAGAAGCGACACGGCGAGAAGCGGCTGCCGGGGACGAGCGTCGGTAACCTCGGGCGGCTCATGGAACGGTTCGGATTGGTCGGGTTGCCCAACGCAGGCAAGAGCTCGCTGTACAACGCCCTCACCGGAGGCGGCGCGCTGGCAGCGCCGTATCCGTTTGCCACCAAAGACCCGAACATCGGCGTGGCCAAGGTGCCCGACGACCGCCTCGACCGGCTGTCGGCGATGTCGCAGTCAAAGCAGACGATTCATGCATCTGTGGAAGTCGTCGACATCGGCGGGCTCGTCGAAGGAGCGAGCCAAGGCGAAGGTCTCGGCAACAAGTTCCTCGCCAACATCCGCGAGGTCGATGCGATCGTGTTCGTGCTGCGGGCCTTCGTGAACGACGACATCACCGGACCCGCCGACCCGCTCGAGCACCTACGAGTGGTCGAACTCGAGCTGGCCCTCGCCGACCTCGAAACCGTCGAGAAGCGTCTCGAGTCCACCAAGCGCCAGGCGAAGCTCGAAAAGGGACTCGCCGACGAGACCGCCGCGCTGCAGGCCGCCTACGACGCACTCGCCCAGGGTCGACCGCTGTATCGCGCTGGACTGAGCGACGACACCCGCGAACTCCTCTCGGCGCACTTTCTCCTCACCAACCGGCGTGTGCTCGCCGTGGTCAACGTGGGCGAGGACGACCTCGACTCGATCCCCGAGAAGGAAGCGCTCGTCGCCGCCGAATTCAACGACGCCGGCGACAACGTCGAGGTGATCGGCATGTGCATCCAACTCGAAGCCGAAGCTGCCGCGATCGAGGACCCCGACGAGCGGGCCGAGATCCTCGAAGGCTTCGGACTCGGCGAAGGCGCGCTGTTCCGGATGGTGCGATCGGCGTACCACCTGCTCGGATTGCGTACGTACTTCACCACTGGAGAGAAGGAGAGCCGAGCGTGGACGTTCTACGACGGCTCGACCGCACCGGTCTGCGCCGGCCGCATCCACACCGACTTCCAACGTGGGTTCATCCGCGCCGAGGTCATCCAGTGGGACGAGCTGCTCGAACTCGGCTCGTGGAACGCTGCCAAAGATGCGGGCAAGCTGCGCACCGAGGGCAAGGACTACCTCGGCCAAGACGGTGACGTGATGGAGTTCCGCTTCAACGTGTAGCGGGCTGCGCGGCCGGCGCGTCCGGACGACAACCCACACGGGCCCTGCGACCATGGTCGCATGGCCGCAACCATCGAAATCCGTATCCGCTCGATCCTCTGGATCGCCACCGGCGCCGTACTCGCCGTCGCCGCAACCATCATCGTGACCACCGCCTGGCACGCCGACGCCGCGCCTGGCGACCTCGACTCGACGTTCGTCCCCACGGCTGGATGCCGACTCATCGACACCAGATCAGGACCGACCAACGTCGGCACCCGAACCACACCGCTCGGCGAGGGCGACGTGCACGAGGTCACCGTGCACGGGGCCAACGGTGAGTGCACCGGCGCGCTGGCGATCCCCACCGACGCCGTGGCCGTGGCGTTCAACGCAACGGCGGTCGACGCCACCGCACGTTCGAACATCCGGATCTATCCGGCCAACCTCACGAGCCCACCGAACCTCTCGAACATCAACGTCACGCCCGGCGGACCGCCGACGCCGAACAAGGTCGACGTGCAGCTCTCGTCGGACGGCAAGGTCCGGATCTTCAACTTCCGCGGCTCGACCGACATCATCCTCGACATCGTCGGCTACTACACCAAGGCCTCACTGACCGAGATCGACGAGCGCCTGACTGCCCTCGAGGCGCCGACCACGTCGTACAAGATGATCCCTGCGGCGGCGTTGAATCCGCAGGGCGAGTTCAGCGAGTGGAGCAACAACGGCGTGCAGCTCCGGGCGACTGCGACAACGCGCAACTTCTTCGGCGACGCCGACGTTCCCCACGGCGCCACCGTGACCGCGGTGACGCTCTTCGCCATCGACGACGTCGTCGGCAACGGACCGGGGCAACGAATCTCGCTCGAGCTGCTCCGCGCCGACATGCCGGGCAGCACCAGCGGCGCGGAGAGTATGGCGTCGATCAGCACCGACGGTGCCGCCTCCAACTCCCGCGGTTTCACCGGCACGACGATCACGAATCCGGTGATCGACCTGGAGAACGCGGCGTACTACCTGAGCGCTGAAGTCCCCGACGACATCGACCTCAGCGTCAACGCGATTCGCATCGAGTACACGATGCCGTAAGCGACCGCCCGAGAGCGGTCGCTTACGGCTGCCGGTTCTCGGCGCCGACCTTGCGGATCGCTCAGTGTCCGCACACAGGACATGTGACGGTGTCGGGCGGCGCTCCAGGTGCACCGCCCGACACCGGATCGCTACGCCGGTTCGGCGATTGGGATGAACGTCGCCGACATCGACGCATCGGCGACGACGCTCCCGCTTGAATTCGAGCTCTCACAGCGCCAGCCGACGCGGACGCGCTCGCCTGCGCTGACCTCGATCACCCGATGACCGACGACAGGCCCGAACTGGGTCGACGTCGCGGCCTTGAAGTAGGAGTTGTACCGGTCGTCGATGCGGTCCGTGGTCGTTACCGAACACAGGGTGGACTCGTTCACTCCCAGGCCATACGTCCAGGCCGATGCGGTCACGACGACGTACCCGTTCGAGGGTGCGTCGAAGCGCACGCCAACAACCTCCTTATCAGCAGACGCGAGCGCCTCCGACGCGTTGTAGTCGCTGTACACAGCAGGGCGGGAGTCCTCGAGTGCAGAGATGCGCCCCAGCGCGGCGTCGAGTCCGGTCGAGAGCTCCTCGGCATCGGATCGCAGTCCATCGAGCTCGGCCTGTTGGGTGGCCAAGTAGGCGGCGTGCCGGTCGAGGAGCGCAATCACGTCGGCGTCGGTTGCGGCGTCGGGGACTCGGTAGTAGCCGTTCACGTCGACCACTGCGTGCGCCGACCCGTTGTGGTTGTACATCGAGAACGCCCCGTTCTCGTCGAGCGGCGTCACCACGGCGTTCGGCGTGGGCGGCTGGCCTGGCCCCGGGTTGAGGCTCGACGCCAACGGTTGATCGCCGCCGCCCCAGATGGTGATGTAGGTCTGCGCGGTTGCGTCCACCATGGTCACGTTGAGCGACAGGCCCACTGCGTCACTGGGGATCTGACACTCGCCGTTCGTGCCATGCGCCTCGACGACGTGCCGATCGCGTTGACCGAGCGGTGTCGCCCGGGGGCCGATCTGACTCGACGGTCGGGTGTCGGTGATCCGACATGGGTCGATCTGCACCAGCATCGAGCCGGTCCCGGTCTCCGAACTCGTCGCGCCAACACTCCAGGCATCGTTGGCAACGGTGGTCGCCGCAAGGGCGGCCGCCAGCACGCCGGCATACAGCGGCCAGCGGCGACGGGACGGCCCAGGTGGGGGTGTGATGAGCGTGGTGGTCATGGCTTCCTTTCGTGGGATCTCAGATGTCTCCCCATTCAGGTCGCCCGGCGCACCAGGAGCTTGTAGGGACCTTGCAGATGTGCTGCAGATCTCGCTCAGGCACAACAGCGCCGGCGATGCGCGAGCCTGGCGGCATGGGGAACACCGTTGAGATCCATGTCCGCTCGCTGCTGTGGTTCGCTGCAGGAATCGCCGTGGCACTGATCGCGAGCGCAGCGCTGCTGATCGCATGGCAGGCGAGCGCGGCACCCGGCGACGACGACTCGACGTTCGCCCCAATCGCCAACTGCCGACTGTTCGACTTCCGCTCGGGCGCCGACAACGTCGGCCCGAAGGACACGCCGCTCGGCCCCGGTGAGTCGAACGTGTACGCGCAGCAAGTCACCGGCACGAACGGCAACTGCACGATCCCCAACGACGCCGTCGGCGTGGCGATGAACGTCACGATCGTCGGACCGACCGCACAGTCGAACCTGCGGGTGTTCCCCGCCGACATCCCCACTCCACTTGCGTCGAACCTCAATTGGCTTCCGGGACAGTCACCGACACCCAACAAGGTGGATGTGCAACTGTCGGCCACCGGCGCGATCAAGCTGTTCAACTTCAGGGGCGAGGTCGACGTGGTCGCCGACGTGGTCGGCTACTACACCAGCTCGAGCCTCACCGAGATCGCGTCGCGCCTTATGGAGGTGGAACAGAAGCTGGCGAGCGTGTCGGTGGCGGACATCGGCGGCCAACCGACCGTGCGGTTCAGCGGCGTGAACGTGCAGGTCGTCGATGGCACCGGCGACACCGCGTGCGACACGGCCGGCAGCGAAGCGTGCAATGCGGTCGGCAACGTGATCGTCGGGTACAACGAAGAGGTCCTCACACCAGTGTTGCGATCCGGTAGCCACAACCTGGTCGTCGGCTCGGGACACCGCTGGACCAGCTACGGCGGGTTTGTTGCGGGCACCACGAACACGATCAACGGTCGCTCATCGAGCGTGCTCGGCGGATTCGGCAACACGGCCAGCGGCCCCGAGGCGTCGATCGCCGGCGGCAGTGGCAACCGTTCGTCCGGTTCCGCGGCGAGTGTGAGCGGAGGAAGCGGCAACGAGGCCATGGCCCAGAACGCGTCGGTCAGCGGCGGACAGGACAACGACGCAACGGGTGCGCTGTCGAGTGTGAGCGGCGGGGCGTTCAACCGCGCCACGGAGACCGCCGCCTCCGTGGCGGGGGGACGATCGAACACCGCCGGCGGAAACGGCAGCGCGGTTGCCGGAGGCAGCGGCAATCGGGCGAACGGACTCGACGCGTCGGTCGCCGGCGGCCTCGACAACCTGGCCAGTGGCGCCTACGAGAGCGTTGCCGGCGGCGACGACGTGGTGTGCAACGCCGGCGGTGTTGCCCGGGTGTGCGGCGACGGTCAGAACGGCCCGCTGTAGCCGGTGCGCACATCGGGTCACGCGGCTTCTCGGCGCCTGCCTTTGCGGTGACCGCAACCACCGACGCCGAGAAGACGCCGGTCCGATCCACCGACATCGGACCACGCAGAACGCAGACTTCTCGGCGCGCACGTTTGCGGAAGCCGCAGTCACGGACACCGAGAAGCTTGTAACCGGGTCCGCCCACTGCGCGCTCGGCGCTTCACCGCGCCACGCCCATTCTCGGCGTCGGCGTTGGCGGACTCCGCAACCAGCGGCGCCGAGAAGCACAGCCACCAGATCCGTCCACCTCGCATATCGCACGACGCCCACTTCTCGGCGTCGGCGTTGGCGGACTCCGCAACCAGCGGCGCCGAGAAACGCCAGGTGACCCGGGCAGCGGCGGTCGCCCTACTTCTTCTTCGACTTGCGGGTGTCCTTCTTGGCCTGCGCCGACTTGCCCTGCTTGCTCGTGGAACCGCGACGCGACCCGGTGATGGTCGGCTCGGAGGCACGCCCCCGCTTCGTCGCGGTCTTCTGCTCCGACGGCTCGCCGACCTTGCCCGCACCCTTGGCCTTGCCTGCCCGGGCGGCTTCGCGCTCTGAGCGCGCCGCCTCGATGCGCGCAGCCCGCAACTCGTTCGCACTCGCCCGTGCCGCACGGCTGAGGTAACGCGATACCCGGCTGAGCGCATCCTCGAAGATCTCCGCCTTGCGCAGCGTGCGCTGGTTCGAGGTGCGCGACACGCTGCGCCGCCCCGCCTGCTTCACCGCCGCGCGGCTTTGGCGAACGTCGAGGTCGCGGTACTTGTTGCGCGCCCGCCGCACGACCGGCACCAAGTCGGCGAGCTCGTCCTCGCTCAGCTTGTCGAGCCGATCGGGCTCGGTCGACACGAGGAGCGTCTGCTCCTTGGCGGTGAACAGATCGATCTCCGAGGGCTTGTGCATCGCAGGAGTGTGCCATGTGCGCCGCCGTTCTGGAACGTGCGGGTCGGCCCTTTCTGTCGTGGTTCTGACTACGTTCACCCGTGGCTGTGCCGCGAGGTGGTTCGGCATAGCACCAGCACACGTCAACCACCACAGAAAGAGCGGGATGAGAACATCGACCAAGTGGGCAGGACTCGGTGCAGTGGCGCTGCTCGCGATCACGGCCGGCGGAATCGCCGTCGCCGTCGATGGCGGCGGCAACGTGCAACAGACAGAGACCGGGTGCCGACTCATCGACACGCGCAGCGAATCGCAAGTCGGTCCGCTGGCTGGCCCGATCGGCCCGAAAGAAACGATCACGATTCAGGCAACCGGCGACAATGGCGAGTGCGTCGGCATCCCAGCTGATGCGACGTCACTCGATATTCAGCTGACCGCACGGGATGCGACCGCCGACACCTTCTTCACCGCGTACTCGGCGGATCTCGACGAACGGCCACTGTTCAGCCAACTCAACCCGCGCGCCGAGATCAACGTGTTGTCGAACACCACGGTGGTCGCCCTCTCCGAAGAGGGCGCGTTCAATCTCTACAACCACAACGGTGAGGTCGAAGTCATCATCGACATCGTTGGCTCGTTCACGCCCGGCGAAGGCGGCGAGCAGGGTCCTCCGGGGCCGCAGGGACCGGTCGGGCCGGAGGGCCCCCAGGGGGCAACTGGGCCAGAAGGACCTGAAGGGCCGGAAGGACCAGAAGGACCAACCGGGCCAGAGGGACCAGAAGGACCAACCGGGCCAGAGGGACCAGAAGGACCAGAAGGACCAGAGGGACCAGAAGGACCAGAAGGACCAGAAGGACCAGAAGGACCAGAAGGACCAGAAGGACCAGAAGGACCAGAAGGACCAACCGGACCTGAGGGACCAGAAGGACCAGAAGGACCAGAAGGACCAGAGGGACCAGAAGGACCAACCGGACCTGAGGGACCAGAAGGACCAGAAGGACCAGAGGGACCAGAAGGACCAGAAGGACCAGAAGGGCCTGAAGGACCGGCCGGACCGGCGGGCCCCCCAGGGCCCTCCGGGGCCTCCAGGGCCTGCGGGCCCCCCGGGACCGAAGGGCGACAAGGGCGATCCGGGAACGCCGGCAACGTATAGCGGGCCTGAGTGGGGCACGATTCTGCGCAACGTGATCGGCGCGGGCACCGCACAGCTGCGCGGCGGACCGTTCGCTCCGATCAACGGTGGAGCTCCGGGAGTGCCCTTCGGTGAGGGCAGCGTGCAACTGTCGATTGCCGATGGGTCGTCGACGGCAGCCTTCGGCAACGAGGTCGACTTCTTCGGCGACCTGGTCGCTGACGTCACCGACCTCAGCGTCTACATCTTCACCACCGGCGAGAACGTTGGCTTCAATCCGGTAACGATGACCCAGTCGGATCCGGGCAACGTGCCCAACATCGGCATCGAGATCGACCCGGAAGGTGCCGACGCCTACTCGCAGATGATCTGGATTCCCGACAGCGGTACGACCGTCGCCAACCAGTGGACGCTGTTCGACGCCACCACGACCGGCGAATGGTTCCTCACCAGCTGGGCCGGTAACTGCGTGCTCAACGAGGACCCCGGGTGCAGCTTCACTGACGTAAAGGCAGAGATCGGCGCCACCGCATCGATCTACACCGTGTCGGTGAAGAAGGGCCGCGACAGCGAGTGGCACGGCGCGTTCGACGGGTTGCAGATCAACGACACGATCTACGACTTCGAACCGCTCGGCGTGAACGAGTTGGCCGCCAGCTAACCAGCTCCACGAAGAGGTGCGCATTCTCGGCGTCCTCGGTTGCGGATTCCGCAACCGAGGACGCCGAGAAGCACCACTTACACCCGACGGAGTTGTTGGGCGGGGGTGAACAGCTCGCGCGAGATCCCGAGGCTCATCACGGTGGTCGTGCAGGCCACCGAGCCGAGCACGAGATACATCACCGAGATCTGCACCCGGACGGCGTCGATCGGGTCGACGCCAGCGAGGATCAACCCGACCATGGCGCCCGGCAGGGCCACGATCCCGACGGCCTTGGTGGTCTCGATCTGCGGGACCAGCGCCGTACGCAGCGCCTGGCGCAGATGTGGCTGGAACGCCTCGCCTGCGGTCAACCCCAACGCCAGGCGCCCTTCGATTGCCCGACGCTGCTCGGTCGCGGCCAGCAACAACTGCCGTGACACCAACACGGTTGCCGCCAGCGAGTTGCCGATCACGATGCCCGCCAGCGGCACGATCGTTCGACCTTCAGGTTCGTACACGCCGAAGCCAAACAGCACGCCGAGCGTGGCGAGCATCGACACCAGATACGCGAGCAGCGACAGCGGCAACACACGCGGCACACCCTCGGCACGCTGTGCCGTGGTCCACGAGGCGAACCCGAGCATCACCGCCAACCAGATGAACGACCAATAGAGCGGATCATCGGGATCGACCACCAGCTGCAGCGCCCACCCAACGATCAACAACTGCCCGAGGGCGCGCAACGCGGCCCACAAGATCGATCGCTCGAGGCCGAGCCGACGCCACAACGAGATCGTGACGGCGATGACGATCAGTACCGCGGACGCGGCGAGCCCCCAGATGCTGATCTGCGCGGCGTCGACCGACCCTTGAGCGATCATCAGCTCGACGCCCCGACCAACCGGCGGACCATCGGGTCGTCGCTCGTCGACAGTTCATCGAGATGTCCGAACGCGGTGAGCCGTCCATCGACCAGCGTGGCGACATGATCGGCGAGCCGCCGCAGCTGGTCGGTGTCGTGGGTCACCCACAACAGCGCCACACCACTGTCGGCCAACTTGCGCGCGAGGTCCTCCACCGTGTGTCGGGCCGCCGTGTCCAGCGCAGCCGTGGGCTCGTCGGCGAGCAGCACCTCCGGCTCGGTGAGCAACGCTCGCGCCACGCACATCCGCTGCGCCTCACCCCCCGACAACAACGCGGCCTCGCGGTCGATCAGTTCCGGCGCGAGGTCGACATGTTCGAGCACATGCAACGCCCGCTCCTCGGACACGTCGGGCAACGCCACTCGCAAGTTGTCGCGCACCGTCCCCTCGAACAGCGGCGGCTGTTGGAACACCATCGCCACCTGCCGGCGCAGCTCGGTCGGGGCCCACTGGTCGAGTCGAGTTCCCTTCCACGAGATCTCCCCCGACAGCGGATCGTCGAGCCGGTTGAGCAGCCGCAGCAACGTCGACTTCCCGCCGCCCGACGGGCCCGCCAGCACGGTGATTCCCTCTGCCGGGATGCTCACGGTGACGTCCCGCAGGATCGGATCGTCGGTGGGGCCGGCGACCACATCGCGCAGCTCGAACACCGAAGGACCACTCACCAGAGCGACCGTACTGCGGCGCGCCCAACGGTCGCGGGGAGAGCCCGACACCGGGGTGTTTTCTGCCACAATCCGGTCATGGCGTGGTTGATGTGCGGCGCACGCGTCCTGGCATCGGCCGACGTCGCGCATACCCGGCACGATCGTCGCCGCGGTCTCCTCGGTCGTGATGGCGTCGACGGCGCGCTCGTCATCAAACGTGTCGCTGGATCCACACCATCGGCATGCGCTTTCCGATCGATGTCGCCTACCTCGACGCCGAGGGTGTCGTGATCAAGACCGTGCAGATGCGCCGCCACCGCCTCGCCGCGCCGGTGACCCACGCACGCATCGTGATCGAGGCCGAAGCTGGCGCGTTCGCCCGTTGGGGTCTGCGCGTTGGCGACCAACTCGAAGTGCGCACCGACGAGAGCGACGATGACGAGAGCGACAACGGCGACGATGGCCCGGCCGACGCCGCTGCGGAGATCGACCGATGAGCACGCTGTGGCTGGTGGCCACCCCGATCGGCAACCTCGGCGACATTGCCCCGCGGGCATTCGAGGTGCTCGGCGAGGTCGACCTGGTGTGCTGCGAAGACACGCGACGCACCGGCCCGCTGCTGCGCAATGCGGGCATCGACACGCGCCTGGCCGTGGTGAACGATCACACCGAGACCGCACAGGTGCGGGCCGTGCTCGACGTGCTCGACGGTGGCGCCGACGTGGCCCTCGTGAGCGACGCCGGCACACCCGGTATCTCCGACCCCGGTGAGCGGCTGGTGTCGGCGGTGCTCGCCGTCGACCACACGGTCAGCGCCGTGCCCGGGCCCAGCGCGGCGATCATGGCGCTGACGATCAGCGGCCTGTCGACGGCGCGGTTCGCGTTCGAGGGGTTCCTGCCGCGCAAGGGTCGCGAGCGCGCCGAGCGCCTCGCCGACATTGCGACGGAACCGCGCACCGTGGTGCTGTACGAGGCCCCCCACCGCATCGAGCGCACCCTCGATGATCTGCGGGCGGCGTGCGGCGACGAGCGCGCCGTCGTGCTCACCCGCGAGCTCACCAAGCTGCACGAAGAGGTTCTGCGCGG
>CBDDKF010000014.1:0-440895 GCA_965230015.1 Ilumatobacteraceae bacterium
GCCTTCGAACGATTCCTCACCGACGGCGGTGACGCCTTCTAGCCGAGCTGGCTCCGCGGGCCCGAATCAATGGGCATCCGAGATTCCGACTCGCCGACCTTCCAGAAGGAAACCTAACCACGCCCGATCGAGCGACGATTCGCACATCAGAAGCTGCATCCGGTGGTTGGGAGAACTGCGGGATTGATGCCGATGCCCTCACCCGCGAGCGTCGCGAGAAGGCCTTGCGGACAGCGCCGGACTCCGCCTGTCGTGCGGATCTCCAAGTGAAGGTGGGGTGTGCCGGAGCAGCCGGTGTTGCCGCTGGTGATGAGGAGCGCTCCGCTTCGACTGAGCGCCGTGGGTGACGTGGAGGTCCGCTGCCGTGGCAGTAGGTCCACCTCGTGCCGTCGCTGTCGTCGACGGACGGTGACGCCGATCCCGCAGGTGGAGCAGCAGTTGCGCCCGCGTTCGGTGCAACCTTGTTCCCACCAGTTGTTTGTGGCCACGCGGAGACGGTGGCGACGGTCCCGCCTCTGACGGCGTAGATCGGCACGCCGGGCGGGATGGTCCAGTCCCATGCGGAAATGTGTGGTGCGGGTCGTCGATCTGGCTGATCGTCTCGAGGAGTAGCGACCGAGGTCCGGGGAGCGCCCATCCGCCGGGGAGGGTTTCGCCGCCCGGTCCGCCGATGCAGGCCGGTGCGCTTCGGAGCGGCTCGGTCGTCGCGGCTTGTTCGTCGTCGGTGATCGATGTGCGGCGGAAGCGTCGGCAGCGCCGAGCTCTTCGAACTTCTCGAGCCATCGCTGTTGGTACTGGCGGGGAGTGAGGGTGTTACCCGCCTCGGGCGCCGGCACGCGGTCCCAGCTTGTGCTTCTCGGAGTTGGTATGTGTCCGAGGTACCAGACCACGGGCACCGCATCGACGGTGCCGTGCTCTTTGAGGATGGCGCCGACCATCTCGGCAGCCTTCGCGTCCTGGATGTCTGACGGGGCGTCGGCGGCGGTGGGGTAGCCGGCGTAGCCGTCCCACGTGCTGTTGATGAACTGATAGGCGCCGGAGGCGGTCGACCCCGCTGCCCGGGCTCGATGGTCGCCTCCCGACTCGAGTGCTCGGATCGTGGCGAGGGTCTGTTCGAGCGACGTCGCGTTCGGTGCGCAGGCGACCAGTGGAGGCGGATCGCCGCCGGCCAGCAAGACCGGGATCGTCGCAACGCTTCCGAGGATTGCGAGCGGTACGGCAGCGAGCAGAACCTTCACACCTTCTTCCTCCACCCATGCGCGTGATGCTCGGCACCGATTGCTGGTCGGAGCGCGCGCCGGGTGCCGGGGGTGGGTTGGTGGCTGCAGGGAGCCGACGTCAGGGAGCCGACGTCCAAGACGAAGCCGGAGGAGCCATGGCCAACCGATCCCGACGAACACGAACGACCCGCCTCGTCCGCCGAACGGCGAGCGCGGCGTCCGGCGCGGTCTTCCTGAGCCTGGTCGCTTCGACGACCGCGCTGGCAGTGCCGCCGAACCCGTCTCCCGACGGGTCAGCGCCCGGAGCAGCGCTGATGAACACCGTATTGGGCTGGCTGAAGTGGGGAGCGCTTGCCGCCTCGCTGGCTGGACTGCTGATCGGCGCGATCGCAACGGCGGTGGGGCACTTCGGCTCGAACTACTCAGCCTCGTCAGCGGGACGGAAGTGGTTGCTCGGCGGCATGGGTGGGGCGATCCTCGCCGGACTCGCCTGGACGATCACGTCGACGCTCTACTCGGCAACGGGCTGACCGATGCCCACCCGATCAGACCACCGACCTCTCGTGCCGACGCTGCTCGTCGCAGCACTGGTTGGCGTCGTCGCGTTCGCAGGCGCTCGTCTCGCACAGGGTGGTGGCAGCGCGGAATCGGCGACGGCTCAAGAGCAGGCGTCTCCGCGAGCTGCGAACTTTGCCAACTCGACGGGGTCGGCGTCCTCCCACGACAGCGGGTCGCCACAATTCGCCGACAGCGTGAGCAATCCGATCGATGCTCGGCACTCCAATCACATGGCCGCCGAGCACGCAGCGCTGGAGATCGTGCGGTCCATCGACGAGGTCGCTCGTGCGGGCTTCATCTCCCGACGAGAGCTCGTCGAGTCGTTCACCACTGACGAGTTCGGCTCGCAGTTCGCCTCCGAGACAGGTCAGCAGGTCGACACCCTCTTGATGGAGTTGGGTGCACGAGGGCGTCGACAACGAGGGACTCGTCCTCCACGAACAGCCGATCACCGTCACGTCGACGGACGTGGCCGACGGCGTTCAGGTCGAGACGTGGTCGGTATTGATCGTGGCGGTCACGGACCTCGGTCCCGCACGGCAGGTGTGGCGCACGATCACGCTCGACATGGTCGACGTCGACGGTGCCTGGTTGCTCGACGGCTGGGAATCGGAAATCGGTCCCACGCCCGCACCACCCGCCGAGGGACTCATCGACACCGCCGATTCGGTGACGGACGTGCTCGCCTGGCGCAGGGTCGACGGCGGGGAGGGCTGAACGGTGTTCCCGATCCCGAACCCGATCTCCATCTTCACGTCCGTCGCCTCCGACGTCGTCGGCTGGGCCTGGGACAAGGTGATCCAGGGCATCTACACGTGGTTCGCCAACGGGATCCTGCTCCTCATGGAGTGGGTCTGGAACATCCTCGACGAGACCACCACTCCGAGGCTGACCGAGGACTGGTTCGCGAACGGCATGATCGGCCCGATCGCCGGCGTTGCACTCGGGATCACGCTCGCCATGATGCTGGCGTCAGCGATCCAAGCCGGCCTTGCAGGTCGACCGGAGCTGATCGTCGACGCGCTGAAGGAAGGCCCGAAGGCGATCGTCGCCACCGCGCTCACTGTCGTCGTCCTCGACGTGATGCTGCAGGGAGCTGATCTGCTCGCCGAGGTGGTCTGGCAAGGAGGTCGCCAGGACACGATGACCGTCCTCGACGGGCTCGCCGACACGATGGGCGCGGCGGGCGGTGGGTTCGCTGCGACGTTCCTCGGCCCGCTGGCGCTGTTGTTCGGGATGATCGGACTGATCGTGACGGCGGTCGTGATGTTCTTGCGGATGTCGCTGCTCTACCTCGTCGCGGCATTCGCCCCGATCGTTTGGTCGGCGTCGGTCTCGCCGGTGATGCGGGGGAGCGGACGTCGTCTCGTCCACCTCGCCGTCGCGCTCGTGCTCGCCAAACCGGCGATCACGGTCACCTTGGCCGTCGGCATGAAGCTGCTGGCCAACACGGGCGCTGCTCCTGGGACCGACGGCGCGAGCGAGGGTGCCGCCGCGGTGGGCACGCTCTTCGCCGGGTTCACTGCAATCGGCATCGCAGGCCTTTCACCGGTCGTGCTGTTCCGTCTGCTGCCAGGAGTCGAGGGCGCCTCGTCGACGACCGGGGTCGTCGGCGGCTGGGGAAGATCGGCGATGACGATCGCCCAGGGTGCGATGCTCGCCAAGTCATTCGGCGCATCTCGTGGAGCCTCGGCGGCATCGCGTTCGCTGCCGGCGACCTCGACCCTCTCGTCAGGTCTCACCGGATCGCAGTCGTCGGGTCGATCCCGCTCCGGAGGAGTCGGGCCGACGCCTACCCCGCGCCCGTCCAAGCACCTCGTCGCGAGCCGCGACGGCGCCCACGGTGACGACGAGTCAGGAGCCTTCGGCTGGCTCCAGCGAACAGGATGAGGCCGTCCGATGAGCGAGTCAACCGGAGGTCGTCCCGCCGAGGCCGTCCGCTACCACTTCGGGGATGGCACACGTGCCGGTGTGATGCTCGGTTTGTCGCTCCGCCAGGCCGCACCGCTGGTAGGGGGAGCCGTCTGGCTGACGCTCGCCCTCATGATTGGAAGCCCTGTGCTCGGCGTCTGCGGGCTCGTCGTCGCTGCGGTGCTGTCGTTCGGTCGATGGCGTGGGAGCCCGCTCTACGAGGTGGCCGTTCCAGGCGTCCGACTCTCTGCTCGCCGTCTTCGCAAGCGTTCGACGTGGACGCGCCGATCGCTCATCGGCTCGGCCCACGGTGGCGTCGACGACCTTCCTGAACAGATGGTTGGCCTCGAGCTGCATGAGGCGCAGATCGACTGGACCGGAGCACCGCGCGCGGCTGGCGTGATTCGTGACCGCGCGACCGGCACGGTGTCGCTCGTCGTTCATCTGTTGGGAGACGGGTTCGCCGTCGCCGGACCCGTCGAGCAGGACGAGCGTCTCGCCGCATGGGGCGGCGCGCTCGCGCCGCTCGCCCGCGACCGATGTCCTGTCGCTCGGGTCACCTGGCAGGAGTGGGCACACACGGACGGCGTCACGTCGCATCGTGAGTTCCTCGGATCGTTGTCGGACGACGGTCGCCGCTCGACCCCGGCCGGTGCGGACTATGAGGACCTGCTGTCGATGCTCGACGCGTCGACGATCGCTCATGACGTCTTGCTGACGCTCACGGCCGATGTGCGACGGATTCCGGGACGTCGCGATCGTAGCTCTTGGGACGTGAGCGCAGAGGCGCTGGTCGCCGAGGCGAGCCAGCTCGCAGCGCGGCTGACGTCGGCCGGGCTCGTGGTCTCGAGCCCGTTGGCGCCTGCAGAGGTCGCCACCGCGGTCCGGTTGCGTTCGGACCCGACCCGCTCACCGGCCAGCGTGGCGTCGTCGCTCGCCGCTGCTGCCGGTCACGGAGCAGCCGAGTGGGGCCCGATGGCGGCCGACGCCGACTGGAACCACTGTCGAGTCGACGGATCCTTTCACCGGTCGTATCGGGTGGTCAGCTGGCCGATGCTCCCGGTGTCTGCCGAGTGGATGAGCCCGCTCATGGTCGGCGGCGGCCAGACCCGAACGGTCACCATGGTGATGGAACCCGTTCCGATCGCGCAGGCGGCACGCGAGGCGAACCGTCAACTCACGTCGCTGGAATCGGACCGCGACGAGAAGTCCCGCAAGGGCTTCCGCTCGACGGCACGAGAACGTCGCCGCATCGACGACGTGGAATCGCGCGAGCAGGAGCTCGCCTCCGGACATCCCGAGTTCCGCCACGTCGGATTCGTGACCGCAACGGCGGCAACGCTGGACGAGTTGGACGAGGCCTGCGCACAGGTCGAACAGGACGCAGCCCAGTCGATGCTCGACATCCGATCGCTCTCCGCACGCCAGGGCGAGGGATGGGTCGCATCGCTTCCCCTCGGCCGCTCGGTCCGTCGAGGCTTGTGGTCGTGAGAACCCGACGGCGCACGGCAGCGAAGCGACGAGGTCGTGCACTCCCGTCGGAACGCCACGTCGAAGGCCGGTCGGCGCAGTTCGAGTCAGCCGCGCCGGCCAGCGAGTCGAAGGAAGCCCCGACCTCGAGAGCGCGACCCGGCGGAGGGCGAGTCGGCATCCCCGTCGACTGGTCTCGCTCGACGCTCGCGCACCTGCGGTCGGTCTACCCGTTCCATACCTCGGCCGGATTAGGCGAGCGCGGAGCGCTGATCGGCGCCGACGTGACCGGAGGGTTCCGGGGCTTCTACTTCGACCCGTTCGAGTTCTACGGAGCCCAGCACCTCACGAATCCGAACATGATCGTGATGGGTTCGGTCGGGTTCGGCAAGTCCGCCACAGTCAAGGCGCTCATCCGCCGCCTACGGGCGGTGTACGGACCGCAGCGCTACCTAGCGGTCATCGATCCCAAGGGCGAGTACGGCTCGATCGCGGACGACCTCGGCCTCGCCGTCATCAAGCTGTTCCCGGGCTCGGGAGGCGCCCGGATCAACCCGATGGACCCCGGTCGCGGCGGGGACGACTCCGTCCTCGACCGCCAGACGCTCGCCGCCGACCTCGTTGCGGGCGTCTTGGCCCGACCGCTCTCACCGCTCGAGGACGCCGTGCTGGGCTGGGGCATCGAAGCCCGGTGCGGGACCGGCGCACCGTTCACGCTCGCCGACCTGCACGCTGAGATTCTCGACCCGCCGGCCGACCTCGTCCGCCTGTCGCGCCACAGCCCGCTCGAACTCGCCCGGGCGACGGCACCGGCGTCGTTCGCGCTCGACAAGCTCTGCTCACGAACGCTGCGAGGCATGTTTGACGGCCCCACCACCGTCGACACTGATTGGGACGACGGGCCAGGCGTCGTCCTCGACCTGTCCGCCGTCTACAACAACCGCGAGGCGCTACCGCTCGTGATGATCGCTGCCACCCACTGGCTGACGGCGGCGCTCCGGGGCCGACCAGAGCGGCGGTCGATTCAGGTGATCGACGAAGCGTGGGCCGCCGTCCGCCATGGCGCTGCCTACCTGCAGGGCTCGCTCAAGCTGTCGAGGACCTACGGCATCTCCACTGTGCTCGTCTGTCACCGAGCGTCCGATCTCACAGCGCAGGCGGACGACGGCACTGCTGGATCGAAGATCGCCGCCGGGCTGCTCTCCGACATCGAGACGAGAGTGCTGCTTCGGCAGCCGCCGGAACAGGTGGCCGAGACCTCAAAGCTGTTCGACCTGACCGAGCGAGAGCGGCAATGGCTCGGTCAACTGGTCAAGGGGCGAGCCCTCTGGAAGGTCGGTGCGCGGACGGCATGCGTCCATGCCGTACTGACGCCTGGAGAACGAGCGCTGTTCGACACGGACCAGAGTATGAGCTCATCGACCCAGGTCAGCTCCCCGGCGTCCACGAAGTGAGGCGACGTGGGTCAACGGTGGACGATCGCCGATGTTCTCGATCGAACCGACCTGCGGGCATTGCTCGACGAGTTCGCAGTTCCGGATCGTGAGGGCCGTCGATGGCGCTGTCCGCTGAGCGACCACGACGATCACCATGCGTCGGTCACGATGCACCGGGACCACCGGGGTCACGAACGGTGGCGTTGCTGGTCCGGCGACCGAGACCACCGAGGCGACGCGATCGATCTCGTGCAAGCGGTCCGCCGCTGTGACCGCGCGACCGCCATTGACGAACTCGCCGCCCGCGCCGGCATGTCACCGGATCGCGAACTGCCACCGGTTCCGCAACGTCGCCCAGGCCCGAAGCCGGCCACGCATCCCGACGATCGAGTGATCGCGTACGCCACCGTGTGTGCTCGCCTGCTGTGGTCGCCGCTCGGCGCAGAGGTCCGGGATTGGCTGCACGGTCGCGGGCTCGATGACGACGTCCTGTGGGCGAACCGTGTCGGCGCCGACCCAGGCCGAGCCCGACTGCGACGCGGCAAGGGAATCCCGTACGGCGCTGGACCGGGCGCGACATTCCCGGCCCTGAACGCGGCGGGTGAGATCCGCTACGTCCAAACGCGAGCCCTCGAGCCAAGACCTGGCTACGGCAAGTACGACAACCCGTCGGCCGTGATGGCACCGAACCCTCGACTCTCCGTCGCCTTCCCGCCAAGACTCAACGGCGCCGACCAGCTCGTCGTGTGTGAGGGCATCCCCGACTCGCTCATCGCGGCCCAGGCGGGCTTCCGAGCGGTCGGACTCCTCGGTACGAACGCGCTAGACGATTCTGTCGCGGCCCGCATCGCCAACCTCGCCGACAACAACGACCTCGACATCACGGTCATCGTCGACGTCGACGACAACGGCATCGGTCGATCACTCGGCGCAAGGCTGGCTGACCGACTGGACTCAGACCACGGCGTAGTAGCGCATCTGGTCGAGCCTCCCGAGGGGCACGACCTCAACACCTGGGCGCTCTCGGATTCGCGTTGGCACGCGCAGCTTTCGACGCAGGACTGCCGACCGCCGCTCGCTGGTCCGAGCTGTGGGCGCGATTGACCTTGCCGGGCTCGTGGCGGTTCGTTGTCGACTCCGCTGACGGGAAGGTGGCTCTGTGCGGCGCAGATGTCCGTCTTCGTTGCACCGAAGTGACCCAGACTATGGAGATGTCCAACGCGGAGCGCGTGGCGCGCACAAGGCGATGTTCCGATCCATCACCCGCTGTCGTCAAGCAGCTCTTCGGGACTGCCGTGCAGTGCGGGCAACCAACGTGCAACGAGACCCTATACCGAATCGAGAACGGCCGGCCAGCACTCAACTGCCGAATCGCTCACATCCGCGCCTCGTCACCGAACGGACCTCGCGCCGATCCGTACATGAGCTGTGACGAGGTCAATGCTTTCGAGAATCTTCTCCTTCTATGTCTGTTCCATGCGGCACTGATCGACGACAGTTGGGAGGACTTCTCGGCGGACATGTTGGCGGACTGGAAGCGCCAGCAGGTTGCCCAAGCGTCCATCCTCGGTGCCGCACGGCAACCCACCGACAGCGAAGTGGCTGAGTTGATTGTTGAGTCCAGGCCGGCCGACGTCGTCACGCGCTCTGCCTCCGTCGATGTGGCCCGGGCATCTCGGAGCCTGCGGAGTGCAGCGGAACGAACCAGAGATGAACCTCAGCGCATCCTCGCTGAGCAGAGCGCAGCCGAGCGCCAGCTCCAACGTGGCTCCTTTGCCTTCGACTCAGAAACCGGCGAGCGCCTCCAGATGCAGCTCTCACGCAACGAGCAGCGGCAGTTCTCGGTACGGATCTCGGAGGCGCTCGCCGCGAGTCGGCCGTCCGTGGAGGCGGCTGCCGACTCTGTGCTCGCCGAAGCAGCTGGTCTGGCCGCAGCGCTCGGGGCCGACGGGTCTGACGTTCGCGCGTGGGTGGAGCGGTCGGTCGCTGAAGTCGTCCAACGATCGGGGGAGTGGAACGATGAGCTCGACGGAGCTCTCGATCAGCTCGACGCATCCGTGTCCGCACTCATCGACACAGCTGCCGGGCGCACGACACACGTGCCGCCGCCACCGGCGCCGTCGCCTCCCGAAGAACCATCGCCAGTGAGCCGCTTCTTTGAGCGGTGCGAGCGCGTCCACGAAAGCGCTGCTCGCCATGACCGTGTCGACCACCTTCCCTTCGATGAGGCCCTTTGGCTTGAACTGCTCGACCTGGCCACTGACTGCGCGTCCGTGCCGACTGTGATGTCCCTCCTTGCCTTCGACAGTCGGACCAACGCCTCGCTTGCCGCAGCGGTGCTGAAAAACTGCGATGACGAGCAGTTCGCTCATGCCGTCCAGGTAGCGACGGACCTGAACCCGGAGGCGGCAGCTGTACACAATCTTCTGCAGCTGCGATTCCTTGCCGATGAGCGCGAGTGGGCTGAACGCCTGGCTCTCGTTCAGGTTGCCTGTGATGACCTGAGTGCAACGATCCTGAGGAGACTCGACGGCAATGAGTACTGGGAACGCAACGCCGAACACGGATCGTTCCTGCTTCGTTTCGCGGAGATGATGGCGGGCGCCGAGGTGGTGTCGTCGGCTCTCGTTCATGTCGTGGCCCAAGGAGCGCTTCTCGAGGACGTGCTAATTGCTCTTTCGGAGACCATCGAAACGCACGATTCGACGACAGGGGAACTCCTCGAGATCAAGCGTCGCTATCGAGCTCCGGACGGGCCAGCCGGCGACAACCTGCCCCGCTGCGTCCCAGTCGACGAGATCTGCACCTCGATCAGAGGGCGCTGGCCAGAGAACCCGGGGGCCGGTGGCCCCGAGGCCGAGCGGCTTGCGGCGGATTTTCTCGTTGCAAGGTGTTCACAGTCTCGCTGACGATGATGAGCCCGCGGCCCCGCCCACGCGAATGCAGATTGCCGGTGCGGACTGACCGACCGCTAGGCCACGTCGAGGGCGTGGTCGATGTAAGGGGCTAGGGCCTGCCTCGCTCGGGATCCGTTGCGCCGCGTCGGTGTCGTCGAAGGGAGCCCGAGTGCCGGTCGGAGGACTGCGTCACGGAGGTTGTCCCACTGGGTGCCGCTCACCGTTCCCTGATCGACGGCAGTTGTCACCTCGGCTCGCAGCTGACGCAGTGCGGATCGCAGGGCGACGAGGTCGTCGAGTTCGCCGTGGTTGTTCGTCGTGTAGCGGTCATCGATCAAGTCGCTCGAGAGCGTCTGGGTGCGTTCTTGCCGCCGGCCGCGGGTGGCGCGGTGGGCGCTCGGCGCGTCGACCTGCTCGGCGGACGAGGGTGTCGGCGATGCTCGATTTGCCAGCCAGCGCGCGGACGGTGCCGGGTTCGCAGACGACGGCGGCGAGGTCGGTCATGGCGTCGTCGAAGTCGGAGGAGTTGAGCCGCCGGTAGTTCATCCGGAGACGGCGACCGAGACCCATGACGACGATCGTTCGAGGGTCGACGCCGTACGCATCGGTCCGTTGCTCGACGAGCTCGGTGATGATGCCGTTCGAGTCGGGGTGGTTGAAGGTGCGCATCGCGTCGAGCAGTTCGCCGATCGTGCCGTAGCGGCTGAGGGTGGGTTGGTGCCGCCATCGGGGTGGGATGCGCCGGTCGGCGATGGTCTGCTCCAGTTGGTGGAGTTGGCGGTTGAGGGTGTGCACGACGGCCTCCTGTCGAGTTGGTTCGAGGAGACGAGCGTCTGAAATCGAGTTCCCGGGAACGTTCCCGATTCAGTTCCTGAGCTGGGGTTTTGATCCCAGGTCGGTTCCCGATTGCGGATTGACGTCCCGATCGGGTTCCCGACCGCTTCCCGACGGGTGGAGCTGGCTGGTCGATGGGACGCGAACGCACCGAACCGCCTGGCGCCGGGCTCGAGGTCGCTCTGATCGGTGCCGGTCTGGCTGTCGTCGTGGCGGGTGTGGTGACAGCGGGCGGCGCTGCGCTGTCCGGCGCTCAGGTGTCGGGCGGCTTGGGGGAGTGGCTGGCGGTCACTGGTCGGCTCATCAGGGGCGACGCTCCCGCTGAGGGCGTGGGGCGATCGGGCGACCGGTATCGGTTCGCCAGGGTGGTATTGGGTCTGTACGAGCGTGGTGGCCGCAATGGCGGTTGCACTGCTCGGTGGCGTCGTCGTCGTGTGGCGTCGGGTTGGCCAGCCGAAGCGAGAGAGGTTCGGTCAGGAGCTCGACGCGCACATTGCGACGCGCCGCGACGTGATGCCGCTGCGGACGGACGACTTCGAACCACCGGCGGGTCGGATGCTGCTCGGGCCTTCATGCGGACTCCGGGCAGGTCCTGGCGACAGAGGATCGGGAGCGACAACCGCTGCCCCGCCGTCACGCCCGCCGGCAGGGCTCTCGTGGGTCGGTTGCGTTGATCGGCCCGACCGGCTCGGGCAAGACGCAACTCGCCACCGCGGCCGCCGCGACGTGGGACGGCCCAGCCGTGATCGTGTCGGTCAAGCGCGACCTGTACGACGTCACGGTTGCCTCACGGGCCGGCAAGGGGCAGGTTGCCGTGTTCGACCCGGCAGCATCGACCGGGCTGCCGTCGGCGCGCTGGTCGCCGCTGCGGCGGGTCGCGTCTGCGAAGGAGGCGTTGATCACGGGTCGAGCCTTGGCGCAGGCGATCCCGAAATCGGGGGTCACCTCCGCCGACTACTGGGCGAAGCACGGCGAGGCGCTGCTCGGATCGTTCATGTGCGTGGCAGGGCTGTCGCAGCTCGTGACGCTCCCCGGTGCCGACGCCCCGAAGCCGGTGAACATGCAGCAGATCGCAACGTGGGTGACCACGGTCGCGATGGCGACCGAGCCGACGATCAACGCACTGCTCGACCAGGGGCTCGACGAGTCGCAGCCACCTCGCGTGCAGCTGATGGCTCGCCATGCCGCAACGGCGTTCATCGGGCTGGCGAATGAGGACGACCGAATCCGCTCGTCGATCTACGCCACGGCGCGTCTCGCCGTCGATCCGTGGCTCGAACCGTCGGTCGCACACACCGCGACCGCCGACGCGAGGGTCTTCTACGACGTCGAGACCAGGCACGCCGAGCGGCCCCCGTTTCGTCGATCTCGAGTGGCTGATGTCGGGCGGTGACGCCAAGTCGAACACGCTGTATCTCGCGGCGCCGCAGACCGAGTTCGAGCGGCTGTCGCCCGTGCTTGGTGGGCTTCTTGCGGAGTTGAAGGACTCGGTCCATGCCTGGGACCTAGCGGGCCGGAAGCTGTCGAAGCCGGTGCTGTTCCTCATCGACGAGACGGGCCAACTCGAGCTGGGCTGGCTGCCGTCGGAGGTGTCGACGATCGCCGCGCTCGGTGCGCACTACGTGACGTGCTGGCAGTCGCTGTCGCAGATCCAGCACCGCTACGGCACGCTCGCCGACACCGTGCTCGGCGGACACCGATCGAAGGTGTTCTTCGCCGGCATCGACGACGCTGCGACGCTGCGCTACCTCCACACGGTGACGGGGAACGAGCACGTCGCTCGCCGGTCGTGGTCGGCCGACGCGTACGGCGGTGTCGGTCGGGGTCGGCGCTCGATCTCGGAGTCGTCACAACGCGAGGACCTGATCCCGAACCACCTCCTGCGGACGATGGTGCCGGGCGAGGCGCTGCTGCTCCACGGGACGCTCCCGCCGATCCACCTGCGAGCGATCCGCTGGTGGAAAGAGAAGCGGCTCGCTTCGCTGTTCCCACCCGCCGACGACCGGCCGACCGTCGCAACGTGCCCGTCGACCGGGCAACCCGCAAAGGACGCGGGCCCGGTGCTCGACGCATCGACGATGCGGTTCTCCCGGGAGCAGTTGCCGAAGGCGAGCCGCAACGGTCGACCCGTTCCCAGGGCGCGCCAGGCGCGCCGGGAACGAAGCGACGGCTCGAGCAGCGACCAGCTCTCGCTCTCGTTCGACACGGCGCCGGCGGCGACCGCCGTCGACGATCCACCGGCAGCCCAGGACGAACCATCTGCCAAGGAGGCGGTCGAGGCGAGCACAGTCGCGTCGCCCCTCCGCTCGGTGAACCGAGTCGCCGGGAGGTGCGAGAAGTGCGGCGCTCGGGTGGAGACCGGAACCGGCGTGCAGCAGCGGCTGGGGTCGCGAACCGTCGTGTGCTGCCACCCCCGATGTGACCGGGACGGCGGATGATGGCCCGGATCACCTCGGCGATCGAGTTCCCGGACGACGACCCCGCCCCGATGCTCACCCACCTCGACCGATGGGCGACATCCGCGCTCACCGACTCCGGATCGTGGGGGTCGATCGTCGAACGCTGCTCGATGTGGGCCGACTACTCGCCACGCAATCAAGTGCTCCTCGCCTCGTACGGGATCGCAACCCCGGTCGCGGGTGCGGCGACCTGGGAACAGGTGCCATCGAGCGAGGCGGGACGACCCTGTGCCGTCCGGGCAGGGGAGCATGGGCTTCCCGTTCGAGTTCCCGTTCCGACGACCGTGACCGCACAATCGAGCCGATCTCGATCGGGACAGCGAGCGCGAGTTCCCGGAGCCATGAAGTGGGAGAGGGTCTTCGCCGCCGAGCAGCTCGCCCGACGTCCCGCCGTCGGCGCGCTCGCCTGGTCCCCGGTTCCCGAACAGCTCACCGGGCCCGGCGGAGAACGCGAGCTGGCCGAGATGGTCCGCCAGTCCGTCGGCCGGCTGACCGGCCACACGCCTCGACGAGCTGGCGACCCGTGGAACGACTCGTCGAAGTCGCCGGCGACGTCCCACTCGGACGACGCCGCCCGGAACTGCGACCGGCGCTGTGCCGGCAAACTGCCTGGCTGGCTCTCGACCGGCTGGGCCACGCCCCAGGACCACTCCCCGGTTTCGACCCAACCAGGGTTCGAGGGCGGCTTCGCTGGGAACTCCTCGCCGACACCCGGCGAGCCACCGACCAGATCATCGGTGCGTTCTCCGACGTCCTCGACCACGACCTGACCGTCTCGTCGCTCCCACGGATGGACATCGCCGAGGACCGCACCGTCGCAAAGGGGCGCCAGAACTACCTCGCCCCGGCAGATGTTGCTTCGCTGCCGAAGGGAGTCTGGGTCGAGGTGGGGCCGTACACCGTGCACGAGTGGGCGGCGCGAGGCGTGCCCGGCGCCGACGGCCGAGCTGGCTTCTTCCGAGTGTCCGACACCGGCTACCTCGCCACGTTCGAGACCGCCGAAGGCGCCCGCTGGCGAATCGAGTCGACCCGAACCGGCCGTCGCGGACTCCTCGACGAGGGAACCACCGACGACCTCGAGTCGGCGCAGCGAGCCGTCTGCCAGATCGTCGCCGACCGCTACCCGACGCTCGCCGCAACCGTCCCCACCGAAGCGAACGACCCGCCGGTCCGGGTCCCACGCGCGATCGGGACGGTTGGCAACCGCTCGCCGACGCACGCGACGGACGCGCTCAGACCCGCCAGCTCACCGACCGCATCCAACTCGTCGTCGCCCCCGGCCCCGGAGGCAGATGGGAGAACCTCGTGATCATCGACAGCCAGATCCGCCAACTCGCACTCGTCGCCGACGAGGAGTCGGCCAAGGCCGCAGTCGAAGACGCCGGCCGGCGCACGGCACTCGGCCACGCCGCGGAGACGCCACAGCTCGCCGACCAGTTGATCGCCAACGCAGCGCTCAACGGAACGTTCACTCGCGAGCTACTCGCCGACGTGGTCGGACACCGACTCGCCGATGCCGACGCCTCAGACTTCATTGCCCCGGACATCGGCGCAGCACGCCTGGCCGAGATGCTCGCCGACACCGGAGTGGTTGCACCACCCACCATCGTCGACGTGTTGATCGCCGACGGCGCGACCGTCGACGAGATCGCGAGCGTCGTCCCCCAGATCGGTCTCCCGATCTCCGACGGAGTGCGGACCCTCGCCGACCGCTTCGAGATCGAACGCGTCGAGGTCGGGTCGATGCTCGGGTCGACGGTCGACGAGCTTCAATCCGCCGGATGCTCTCCTGCCGAGCTGCTCGCCGCTCACCCTCGAGAAGTGCTCAGGTCGCTCGACGCCAGACCGCACACGTGGGAAACCGCCGCCACGACCATGATCGAATCGGGCACACCGACGGCGAACGTGATCCGCCACCTCGCCGCGCACGCCCCGACACCGGAGGCGTTCGCGTCCGGGGTGGCGATGGTCTGCGACCGGCCAGAGGTCGCTTTTGCTCACAGTGCCCGCCACGCTCATCCCGACGACCTCGCCGCACTCGGATCGATCTACGAACTCGAACCGGCGACGACAGCACAACTGCTCGCCGACGCCGGCACACACCCCGCCACCGCGTGCGAGGCCCTCGTCGTCGCGTGCGACGGTGATGTCGACGCCGCCGACGCCCTCTCCATTCGTCACCTCAATCTGGATCCGTCGACCCTCGACGCAGGCGACGTCGTCGCCGATCTGACGACGAGTCAAGGTCTCCGAGAAGCACTGCCAACGCCAGTTGCAGCATCCGAACTCGACCTGGCTGAGCAACTCGCCGCGCTCGTTGACTGGACGCCATTGATCCCCCTCAGCCCAACCGGAGGCAACGAACCATGAACCGTCCGAGCGACCGACGAGCGCCGGCATCCGAGACCTGGCTCGAGATCGTCGCCGCTGTCGACTACCTCAGCCGCGGACACCGCCCCGGCTTCACCGTCTGGGACGCCGTGGAAGAAGAACTGCGCTGCTACACGGCGTACCTCGTTGCCGGTGACGATGCCGAACTCGCTGTGATCGCATCAGCGGAACTGCCTTGGGCCGATCCCGACCCGCTGCGATCGGCGCTCGAACGTTTCGTCGAACACAGCCCTGGGACGGCAGATGGTGACGACTCGACTACCGACTTGCTCCACGCCGCTCTGGTGGACTGGCTCCGGGTGATCGAGAGCCAGCACAACGACGGTCACAAGTTCCAAGCTCCGCGGTGGTCCCCTGTGGCCCCGAGTCTGACTAGGTCCGGGCGACCCGACCCGTAGTTGCCGAGTTGCTCGCGCCCGCCGATGGTGCGGTCTTCCGCAGCGTCGAGTTCAGGAGGACCCCGGTCGCCAGGCTTCGCAGTGCCGGACAAGGCTCGGGTGCGCAGACGGGTCTTCAGGCCTCGCCAGTCGAACTAGGGTTGCCCGTGGAGATCAGGAGAGGGCTGTGGCGTATCGAGAGCAGTGGATCGACGAGATTCCTGATGGCCCGCCGCCGGAACTGATGCCTGAGTTCGCCGACGCGATTGAGCGAGCGACGGAGGACCTTGGGCGCCGTGGACGGGAACGACTGCTGGACAGTTTTCGCTGGTCACTAGCGGTAAGTCGCGAACGGGAGACGCTTCGTGCGATCGAGGCAAGGATGCCCTTTCTGGACCATCTCATGTTCGGGTTCTTGGACCCCAACGTTGATGGCACTGAGGGGCCGGGGCTCATAGCCGAGGTCGGCCTCTTTAGGTTTGCCGACGGTGAGGTACCACCCGGCCTGCCGCGCGAGTTGGAACCCGTGTCGGTGCTGGCTGGTACCGACTATGAGATCGAGCTTCCGGTAGTGATCCGCTACGCTCAGCATCTGCTCGACGGACCATCCTTGGCGGAACCCCTGCCGGCCTCTACGGCACTCTGGGCAGAGATGCCGTTCGTTGCTCAAACCGTCGATGGTTGGGTCCTCCCTAGGCATTCGGTCGCTCACGTTCTGGCGATGACGGATTTACTCGAGTACGCCGACGGATCCATCGGTGAGGTCGTTGCGGACTTTGGGCACTGCATCGATGCATGTCTGGGGTCATCAAGCCTTCCCCCGCTTGGTTTGACCCCAACATCCGCAATGCAGTCGCCAACGAACGGTCAGATTCTCGATTTCGAGGGCACCACCGCTCCAGTAGTGGGCGTAGACGTTAACCTCGGACTAATTCGATACAGCAAAGCGCCGATTCGGATCACGTACGAGTGGCCGATCGCTGCAGCTGGTGACTCCGGAACTCTGGGCCGCGATGCCAGCTCCGACGAACCGGTGGTTATGCATCAAGGCACGGCGTACCTCTTCGACAGCGCGGGAGTACCCCTCGTCGACTCTGATACCGGCGTTCAGGCGCGGTACGCCTTCGGCCTCTGCCTTTACCAATTGGAAGCAATGAAGGCACTGGAGCTCTTCTCCTAGCGAACTATCTCTGGCAGTCTGATCCAGACCAGACTTGGAGTGCACCGTGGACCCAGCAGACATCAGCGTAAGCGTCGAGACCGTAGATCCTTTCGCTGAGCCCGAAGAGTACGGCCTTGGTCAGATCAAGGCGGCTGTGCAGACTGCGGGGCTTGACGTGCCTCCCGACCTTCTGGACGATCTTGTTCGACAACTCGACGAGGGAGTGGAAGAGCAAGCAGGATTTCGAGATTGGTTCCGAAGTGTCGGCGATGAGATCGAGGTCCTTCGATCGTGGACCGTCGAGCGTGTCGTGCCGATCCTGGTCGTTGCTGCGCCAGCCGTTGCGGGCGTCGAGCTTGAGGTCTCCTGCTCCTCGACAGCGTCTGAGTCCGGATCGATTTTGCTCAAGCTGCCGGGCGTCGAGCTTGGGGCGAATTCGAAGCTCACAGTCAGTAGCGGAGTCACGATCGAGGCCTCCGCTGGGGAGATCCGCCAGTTCGGCGCCCGAGTCCCATTCATCATTGACCGCGTTGCGGTCGCCGGAAACCCCGACCGAGGCAACTGGCTGCGCGCGTCGGTTGGAGCTGGCAAGCATGTGCCGGTGGTGGAGAAGCTCAAGGGACTGCCGGAAGGACTCGGAGAGCTTGGGCTGGAACTGGATGCTTCGCGCGATGACCCCAGCGGTGGTGCGTCATTCAGCCGCTCGCACACACTTGCAACTGGAGCTTCCGCCTCGATCAGCCTCGGGTGGGGCGGTGACGACGGGGGTAAGAACTCACTCTCGTTCGCTGTTGAACGAGAGACTGAGCAGAAGGTCGCGCTGAAGGCCAAGCTGCCCGGTGGTGTGCATCACCGAGGCGCTTGGCTCCTGGGTCCGGCTGGCGTCAGGATCGGGTAGGGCCGAGCGTTCTGGAGCGAGTGTTCGTGCGCTGCGGCCATGGATTGACTCGTCTCGCAGGTCGCAGCCGCCGACTACGGCGTTCCAACCACCATACTGCGGCCCAGCCGGTCGCCGCACGGCGACTGTCCTCGCAGCTCACACCGGGAACCCGGCCGATGAGAGTGCGCTAGACCAGCGCGCTCTCATGGAGTCTGTCCAGGCCGGCTCGATGCATCCGGCGTACGCCAGGCAGCCGTCGACGTGACCGACGAACGAGAGGATCGAACGAAATCGACGATGGGCAGCGTGCTGTGCCAGCCCGAATCGGTCAACACCGCGAACGTGCACTTCCACGCGTCGCTTGAACTCGGGGACCAGCCGCAGCTTGTCGTCGTCGACAAGCAATCCCAGCACGACGTGCCTCGAGCCTGGCGGCACGATTCGCGTCTTGCTGCGATGAACCTCGAAGCGCTCATCGGTCACCGCGTTGCAGACGATTCGCACGAGTCCTCTCGCTGCATCGCGACCGGATTCTGCCGCTGTCGAGAACGTCAGGTCGTCCGAGTAGCGAGAGTAGGTCCAACCGTTGGTACGCGCGATCTCGGCGAGGCGATGGTCGAGTGGGGTCGTCACCGCGTTGGCGAGCGCGCCGCTGGTCGGACTGCCTTGAGGAAGCCGACCCATGATCGCAACGCAGTAATCCGAGATGACCCTGCCGTCACCACGTTCCCGGTGTAGCTGGCGGATCGGCCATGGAGTGCGGGTGGTAAGGCGCGCAAGCTCAAAGCTCACGAGCGGCGCGTAGCCGATTGACCGGAAGACGCGGTAGACGCGACGCTCGCTGATCGTGCCGAAGAAGTCGTGCAGATCGAGTTTCACCAGCCATCTCGCGCCGAGGTGTCGACGTGCGCAGTCAACAAAGCTCCGGCCGCCCCGGTACGCGAAACAGGACTCGTGGAGAGGTAGCTGGTCAAGGACGCTATGCAGCAGCCAGCGCTGTACATCCATCAGCGGCGGATCCGGGCTCGAGATGGGTCGGGTTCCGCCTCGACGCTTGCGCTGCGCGATATCGGTGTACGGATCGCGGCGACGCTCAACGATCTCTCGCAGGTAGCCATAGGAGGCGCCCGTTCGGTGCGCGAGGTGACCGAGCGTCAGAATTGATGGGGCGCTGAGTCCGCGAAGCCGCTCGGTTTCCGCGATCGCGCGCTCGACTACCAGCGGATCGTGACCGAGCTCCAAGGCCTCTCGGCGGTAGAGGTGAGGGGGAGCGTCCTCCACTTACTTTGGTTTCCTCCCCGCAGGGGAGCGGTGGGCGCGATCCAGGCGACGTCGAGGCACAGCGTCCACCGCACCTACGCGTAGCGCCAGCTCGTCCCACGGGCAACGGTTAGCCGTGCCCCAGGAGCTGCTTCGCAGCTCCTCGGCCGGCATGCGAGATGCCGGCATCGCTAAGCATTGTCCGCGCCCCCTCACCTCATGGACCGAGGGTAATAGCTGTCGCTGCGGGGAGTGAGGCTGAACGAGCTCACGCGCGGCGACCTCTTGTTGGCGTGTAGCTCGTCCGCACCAGCGGCCGTGACGCGTTGGTCGTCGACCAGCCCGAGAGTCGTGAGTGTTTCCACGAGTTCCTGGACGCGTGTCACGCTCAGACCCATCGCAGCGCCCAACTCCCCATTTCGCATCCTCCGACGGTGGAGCAACGCAAGGGTCCAAAGCAGCTCAGAGGTGACGGGCCGGGCTTCTGTCCACCGTCGTTCCAGTGAGCTCGCGAGTCGTAACTGGCCGGTCAGCAACTCGAGTTCCTCGCGGGCGAATTCCGGCTGGTAGTCCCCGATCTCATCTGCCAGGTCCGGCGGTACGTGCCGATCGTCGAAGAATGGGGACCACTTGGAGTCGCCAGGCCTTCGGAGAATCCACGGCAGGTTGTTTGGAGCGCCCGACTCCATTGCGAACAAGCCGCGGCTAGAGCGATGCCCGAGCGCATCCCGCTTCCGCCTTCTTGGGGTGGTCCGCGTGCAGAGTTGCTCGATGGCTTCGCGTTGGTCCCGTGTCCAGGGCCGGTCAGCGAAGGTTGGGGCGGTTCTAACGCTCCACAGGTGGTCGATGGGACTTCCTTGACGGCGCACTGCGACGCTCGCTGCAGCGCTGCTGGCGTAGGCCACCGCATGGATGCGCAACTTCGCGCCGGAGCGCCAGCTACGAACCGTAGGGTTGCGTACGAAGGTCCATGCGAAGTCAACGAGTTGCCTTCCCGAGCCCGAATAGTCGGTCAACAAGACGATTGAGTGGCACTTGGCCTGACGAAGACCTTCGAGGGTTGCGGTGGGCGGCAACCATCGCAGTGATGGACTCGATTGGTCGCTCAGCAGCTGGCGCACAAGATGGGATATCAACGCTTCGCTGCCCGGTGTAGACCCGATGGGACCGCCGACGCCAAACGTCTTGTAGGCGATGTGTCGGGTAGTAGGAGGACTGATGTCCTCGAGCGACAGCGCTGGGACGAGGAGTGCTGGACTGGCGAACTCTTTCCCGTGGCCCAAGTCGTGGGCGAGCCGGAGCAGTTGCGTCCTCATGGTGCTGAGCCGGACGAACTCGAGGCTGTCGAGCAGCCGCTCCGCGTTCGGGCGATCCTCTGCAAGGAAGTTGCCGAGCCATGCTGCCCCTCGGGTCGTCTCGCTCGGTCGCATCGTCCAACCGTACGCCACCTCCGACACTCCGTCGCACGCTTGGATCGCCGCCAGCAAACTCGCGTGTTCCGGAGGACCGCCGCTCGCGGCGAGAATAAGGCTGAGCCATTCCACGCACCTCTGACGGTAAGGCTGCTTGCCTGCTACAGGATGTCGACGGAATCGATGAGCATTCGATCGTCCTGGCCGTTCCCGTCGATCAGCTGGTCGAGTCGGGCCGCGAGATCGATGCGTTGGCCCCAGTCTTCGGCCGCCAGCGGCGAGTTCGCAATCGGTTGAGCGCCCGACATGCCGGATTGATCGCGGTGGTCCGCGATCTCGTGCAGGAGATCGGTTGCTTCGGCGTCGAGTTCTGTTGCCCACTGTGGTGCCAGCCGTCCGATGGCGAGGCTGATCCAGGGCTCGTCGGTGTCGATTGCATCGGCCAGGGCGCTGCCCGGATCGGGGTCGGCGTGGTCGAGGATGGTGTCGATGTCGGGGCCCCACAGGCCGGCGTCGAGGGTTTGGGTGACTTCCGCGTATTCGACGATGTGGGGCCAGTGTTCGAGGATCCAGCTCCGCCGATCACGCTGGTGCTCGATGACCTCGGTGAGCGCCTCGGCGGTGTCGTTGAGGAGTCGTGGCTCGCCGTTGCGGAGGCGTTCGATGAGGTGGTGTTGGTCGCTGGGAGCGGTGTCGAAGATGGCGTCGAGTTCGGCGCGGCGGGCGACGAGTTCACGGTGCGAGCGGCGATGCGGCCACGTCGGGGTCTGGGGGTCTCGTTGGTCGAGCCATGCTCGTGTGGTGAGGAGGTGCTGTCCGAGCTCGTCGGGGACGGTGGTTTCGGCTTGTCCGGCGTGGAGTTGCCATCGTGCGATGTCGCGGACGACGCTGGTCCATGTTTGGAGGCCGATGGGGTCGGCGGGCTGGTAGCCGAGGAGGTTGATGAGCCAGGGCGGCCGGTCGGCGATCAGTTCGTTGGTCGTTCGCTCGATCTTGTGTCGTGCTGCTCGGTCGGCAAGCTCTGCCTCGTTCTTGTTCACCTCTCGCTGGTCGAGGAACGCGGTCCATTCGGCGGTCGTTGCGTCGACTGCAGCGGCGTGCTGGCCGAGCCACCATCGCGCCGGCGGTGGAAGCTCGCGGGGAGTGCTGCTGTCGGTGTGGAGTTCGAGTTCGGACCAGGGCAGGGTGCGCTCGGCAGCACGACCGGTCGCCGAGACGAACGCAACGGCCGCTCGTCCGTGGACGTCGTCGTGGTCGATGAGCGTGCCGATGTTGTGCCGGTCGAGGGCGGTCACAGTGTCACCAGGACGACCCAACCGGGCGACACGCTCAGCTCGCCCGTGGGCTGCGGCGAGTGTGTCGGGGTGGATGCCGACGTGTTCGGTCGCGAGTTGTTCGACGTGTCGGCAGTGGTCGCGCCGGTCTTCGAGGGCTGGGAGGGTGTTGAGACGGGACCATTCGTCGACGAGGTCGACGTGGGGGTCGGTGGTGTGGGCGAGATGCTTGGCGCCGGATCGTTCGAGTGTGTCGACGAGGTCGTCGTCGGCTGGTGCGGGTTGTTCGCTCGGCAGTGGAATGGCGTTGCGGTCGTGGCGTTCGACGCTGTCGGCGGCGACCTCGTCGAGGTGGTCGATATCGGGTTGGGCGAGCACGATGAGGTTGTTGCCGCGTCCGCGGGAGAGGTCGACGTAGGCGGCTTCTCGGTAGAGGCCGTCGAGGCCGACGGCGATGGCTTGGTCCCAGGTGCCGCCCTGGGCGCGGGCGGTGGTGATGGCGTAGGCGTGATCGACTCGTCCGCCGTCGTCGAGGTAGCGCCGGTCGACAGTGACGAGTTGGTCGCCGTGGTCACGTCGGATGGTGAGCCACCCGTCGCCGGCGCCGGCAACATGGCCGAACTGGCCGTTGGCGACGGCGATGAGCTGTCGATCCGCGTCGGTTGCGGTGCTGCTGTTGCGTCGTAGGACGACTCGTTCGCCGATGCGATAGTCGGATCGGGCGAACCGGCCGGCGACGTCGTCGGCGAGTTGGCCGTCGTCGACGAGGGAGCGGATCGCTGCCTGGTTGAGAACGTCGACGAGCTCGTTGGTGCCAGCCAGCATCACGGTGTCGATGTCGGCGTCTCGACTCTGTCGCCAGGTGTCGATGGCGGTATCGATCATGTGGGTGTGGTCGGGGGCGACGACGACTCGGTCGTGGTCGAGGTAGGCCTGCACGGCGGCGGGGACACTTCCGTTGCGGAGCTGTGCGAGTGCTTGTTGTTCCCACGGTTCGGATTGGCGGCGGTTGACGGTGAGCTCGGCGACGGTGGCCGATCGTTGGGACGCAGCTTCGAAGCCGCCTCCGGCGTCGATCTCGGGGAGTTGGTGGTGGTCGCCGACGAGGATGACTCGGCCGCCGGCGTCGGTGACGTGTGTGGTGAGTCGTTCGAGGAGGCGGACGTCGGCCATGCCGGCTTCGTCGATCACCAGCACGGTTGACGAGTCGACGGCGACGTGGTCCCGTTCGATCGCCGCGAGAAGGGAGTGCATCGTGCGGGACGCGATGTCGGCGCCGGTGGCGAGCTCGATCGCGGCGCGTGCGGAGGGAGCCGTGCCGATAACGGTGTTGCCGTTGGTTTCGTGGGCGTGGCGGATGGTATCGAGCGTGTAGGTCTTCCCGCTGCCCGCCGGGCCGACGAGCACAGCGACCGGTCCGGTTGCAGCGCAGATCGTTCGCACGGCGGCTGCTTGGTCGTGGCCGATGCCGGGGCGTGCGGCGATCGCCCTCTCGACGGTCTCGATCGGGACGGCCGCGTGCGAACCAGCTCGGATGAGGGTGTCGAGGAGTCGCCGTTCGACGGCGACCATCTCGCGGCTGGTGTAGGTGGCGCGTCCGCGTGGCGATGGCCGGTCGGGTTGGTGGACGGCGAGCACGTGGTCGGACGCGAGTGTTCGGGCGACGACCCGGTCGATGGTGTCGAGGGTGGAGCCGGGCCCGAGGCGGGCGGCGACGGATTCGGTGAGGTCGAAGCGCGTGAAGGTCGTCGATGCGCGTGTGAGACGTCGAAGGAGGTCGGCGATCCACTCGTCGGGGGTGACGGCTCGGTCGGTGGTGACGATCTCGCCGGTCTCGGGGTCCACGAGCGGGTCGGCGGGAAGGCGCCACACCTCCGCCTCGGTAGCGATGTTGGTACCGGGCGTTGCGTGTGCGATCAGTTCTGCGGCTGCGGCGGGTCCCCATCCGGCGGCGATGGCTTCGCGTTTCCAGCCGGCGTCGAGTCGTTCGCCTTCGAGTTCGGGCTTTCCGCGACGTGTGGCGAGCGTCGCCTCCTGGGCTGCGGCTGGGGTGTCGGCGTGGCCGTGTGTGGCGAGCCAGGCTTCGATTTCGGCGCGCCGTTTGGAGAACGTCTCGAGGATCGCGGAGGGGATGCCGGCGATCTCTTGCACGTGTGGCCCGGGCGTCCACTCGACGCCGAGTGACGCCGTGAGCTCACGCCGGACTGCGGCTTGGAAGATTTCGCCGGCGGTGCGCGCTGCGCGGTACATGTCGGGGTGAGCGAACGCCGACCAACGACCGTCGTTGCCTTCCACCAGGTTCGCGACGAGGACGTGCCAGTGCAGGAGCGGGTCGCCGGCCCGGCTCGTACGGTGTCGGAACGCTGCACCGACGACGCCGCTGGTCGTGATGCGTCGCGGGCCGTGGCGGCGGGCGGCTTCGGGGTCTTCGGCGCGGAGTCGGTCGAGCCACGCCTTGTTGTGCGACCCTCGCTGTGCCCGGATCGCTTCGCGTTCGAGCCATGCGATCGCTTCCCTTGCGGCGGTTTCGCCGGCTTCGATCACGGCACCCTGCACCCGGGGATCGTCGGACACGGCGTGCAGCACGCTCGCGGACTTGGGCACCTTGAACGTGAGATCGAAGCCGGGAACACGGCGAGCGGACGTGAGGATCTGCTTGCCGTTGGGATCGAGCCCGCCCGTTCCCGGCGCCATCCCCGCAAGCACAGCACGCAGCGAGTCGGCGTCGACATCGCCACGAAGACCGAGACGGGCGGCGCCTCCGCCGACCCAGACACCGGTCGCTTCGCCGGCACCGGTGTAGTACTCGTCGAGCGATTGGGCGACCCCGGACAGGTGGTACGCCTCCTGCCCGACACGGAGCTTCGCGATCGACAGCATGGTCCTTCGCCAGGCCAACCCACCCCAGTGCTCGTGCGGCCGCGCCGCCGTTCACCCCCGGGGTAATAGTCTGTGCAGTCACGGGCGGAACGTGGCTCGCTGAGCCGGGAACTCGTCGGGTTGGTCGCTTGCTTAGCGTTCGTGCCCGGGCGTCCGCTGTGGCGTCGGTGCGTTCGTACGAGGCGCAGTCCTGGCGGGCAGTCGCGCACGCCAGATCGCGGTCGTGGGATAGCACGTGTGACGTGTGGGTCGGTGTTCCGGCCGCGGTGTCGGCGGGACGGTTCGATGCGCCACGTTCGGGGGTGGGGTCAACCGATGAGGGCATGCGAAGGGCGCGTGCTCCGGACTCATCGGAGGTGACCGCATGCGATCGGAAGCAATCGGCGGACTGCGGGCGTGGACCAAGGAGCGCCTCGGTCAACAGGAACAGCTCGTACGGACCGTCGAGCGATCGGTCGCTCGGCTCCGCGAACTCGACGACGAACGCGAGCAAACGCTCGAGGGCCTGAGCGCTGCTGTCGAACGCCTCGGTGCGATGGGCCTCGACGAGACTCAGCTCGCCGAGTTCGTCGGTACTGACCTGAGGGCGTTGCGTTCGTCGTCGGGTCGTCGGCGAGCGGGGCGACGGGCGGGGCAGTCGCAGGCGGCACGCGCCGGGGATGCGCCGGTGGTGGGAGGGACGCCGTGAGTCGTCGCAGTGGTGACGATGTGCTGTCCGAGTGGTATGGGCGTGACGCGCCGGAGGTCGACTTCGGGATGTCGTGGCGGACGACGGCTCAACCGAAGGAGCCATGGCGGTTGTCGTGGAACGGTGGCAGCGGTGAGCTGTTCGCAGCGCGGCTCGACCGGTCCGAGGTTCAAGTGCTCGGCACGTACCCCGACGTCGAGTCGGTGTCGTCCGCGCTCAGCGAATGGGGCCGTCGGGCGCTAGAGGTCGGTGGCCTCGAATGGCTTTGCGCCGAGATGCGCAGCGCGGACCGCACCGCTCTCGTTCGCGATGGGGCCACGGTGGTCGGTGAGAACGAACGCACTTGGCTCCGGGAACGGATGTCCGATTCCCCGGTGGTGGGCCGGCCGGAGCTCGGCGTCGGAATCGAGCATCCGTGAGCGGTGAACAGGTCGATGCACGCCACGACCGGGCGATGACTCCGTTGGTTGTCTCGGTCGAGGACGATGACGTCACCGAGACGATCTTGCTTCTGATTCTCTGCGATCGGATCGACGAGATCATCACGGTGCACACTCTGGACGGGTTCGAGCACACCTTCACCGTGACCGCGTGTTGTGACGACGGGCTCGGGCGGGCGGTCCACGGTGTCACGTATCGGGAGGAGAGCGGCGCGCCGGCGGGCGTCGTCGACATCCCGCTGTCGGTGATCGTTGGCGTCCATGTCTGGTGAACCTCGTCGTCGTACGGGCTCGGGGGAGTGCAGTGTCGACGTTCGGGAATGGTGCGACACGGTCGGCGTACGGTGATCTCTATCGAGTGGAGGAGAGCGAGATGAACGATCCCATGCCGGAGCTGTTGGTGCTGAGGTTCGTCGGCGGCGTGCTCATCGATCAACCGATGCCAGGTGCTGCAATCCCCATGTGGGCCGGGACCCTCGAGCGAGACGATGCGGTGGCCGGCGGTTGGCGGCGCACGCTGTGGGGGAGCGGACCGGGGGGGGACGGGGCTGGGAAGTGGCCACCCTGCACGTCGGCGATGTCGTTGAGTTCGGCTCGCATCCGGACCGGGCGTATCGATGGTTCGGGTACCAGGCTCACTACTCCGCCGAGAACGGCGCGGTTGTTGTGTGCGGTCCGTTCGCGACTCCCGAGGCAGCGGAGCAAGCAGGACGTGACCTTCGGGACGACCTCGAGTCACGCGCACTCGGGGAGTATCGAGAAGCCCGATTGGCGAACGCGCTCGTCGGCGTGCCGCTCGGCGACGTGTTCGCTCGATGACCGCGCCCGGCCCGTCAGGGCCGGCCACACCGCACCGTTTCGCGCCAGATCGGGGTCGCGGGGCGATCAGTAGTCGGAGGGCCAGAGGACCGTGACGGGGCTCGATTCGTCGCCAGTCTTCTCGGTGATGATCCAGACGTGATCGTCGGGCGTGTCGATCTTGGCCAGCGGCATCGGCACCTGATACGCGGAGAGCAGTCGGCCGCGCCGCAGGTCGATGGCTGCCGCGTTTGCAGCGATGTCGGCTTTCATCGAGCTCGCCCCAGTCGTGCCGGCTGTGCTGGACGAGGCACTCAACGAGCCACGTGCACCGATCCTGGTGGCTCGGCGCCCATCGGTGGATCGCAACGGTGGCGACAATGCGTTGGAGGAGGAGGCTGTTCATGTCGGTCCCCTTCCGCTCACGCTGCGTCTTCCTGGGCGGGTGCCTCGTTGGCCGCCGCACGGTCGAGCCAGTCGAGTGCGAGCTGTGCTTTCGAGCAAGCGGTCAGCAGAACTCGCGGATGCTCCCGGAGTACTCGGACCCAGTGGGCGAGGTAGGCGGTGTGGTCGTCACGAGTGGCCGGTGAGAGCCCGAATCGGGCGCACCAGAACGCCGCGCCGAGCTCGGCGACGAGTTCCTCGACTGCGCAGGCGTCCGAGCCGAATCGGCCGGTCAGGTCGCGATCGAGACGGGACTCGTGTCCGGTCGCGTGGACGTGTTCGTGAGCTTGCGTCGAGTAGTAGAGCGCCGGCTCGTTCAACTGGGTGAGGTGGGGAACCTCGATGCGGTCGACGACAGGTCGGTAGCACGCGTGGTTGTGGCCGTTCGCGACGTCGATCCCGATGCAGTCGAAGTAGGCGTCGGCGGCCGTGACCTGTTCGGGCGTGTCCCGGTCAGTTCCCTCGGTCGGGAGTTTGAACCCGTCGACCTGCTCGGCGGCGAAGGCGGAGTAGGTGCGACAGACCATTCCGCGCCGCTCGACCTTGTCGCCTGTCGCTTCGTCGGTGGTGGTCCGCTTGGTCGGCTTCAGAGCAGGACATGGGTCGCCTTCTCCCCTCGCCGAACCCGCGCGCCGTGGCGCTGCCACGTGCGGTAGGTCGCCCAGGTGTTGGACGTCCAGCCGCGGTCGGCGGCGGTGAGCGACAGGATTGAAGAGTTCATGCCTCGGTAGGGCCGCCCGTCTGCGTTCGTCGGCTGTTGGCTGTTGGCGACGGTGTGCCATGGCATACGCCACGTGTCGGCGCCGGCTTCGATGGCGGCGATGAGGTCGGCGGTGACGGTGTCGATGATGTCGTCTGCTCGCATGTCGTTGCTCCTTCTGGGTCGGTGCGGCACGTCGATGCGCCGCCCGCCGGTCGGCCGACCCACTGCAACCGGCCCGTCAGGGCCGGCCACACCTCGGTCGTTCGGCCCTGGGCCGGCGCACGGCGCAGGGACTGCCGTGGCGCTCTTGCGTTCAGACGAGTTGACGCAGCGGGCGGCCGATGGGACGGTGGGCGTGGGTGACGAGCAATCCGGCGTCGATCGCTCGTGCGAGCACCGAGTTGTGGTCGATGCTCGTGACGGGAAGTGCCAGTGCCCGCTCGACGTCGCTCGGGGCGAGCGAGCGGAGGCGTTCGCGGACGGGCACGACGTGGTCGGGTGTGCACGGCACTGCGGCCGCACGCCGGACGGCGAGGTCGTCGGAGGGCGCGATGGGTGGGTGGTCGAGGATGCTCGCCGCATCTCCAACGGTGTCGATCAGGACGACGCATCGGTCGCGGAGAGCAGCAGTCACGGCGAGGACGTGGCGACGGTTGTCGTGCCCTTGGCCACCCTTCGCGCCCGCAACGATGGTGGTGCTCATCGCTCGGTCTCCATCTGTGTGTAGGCGGCAGCGAGAAGATCCGGCAGTCGCTCGATGTGGCGTCGGGTGAGCGTTGGGGCGGCGACTCGAACGGCGAGTGTGAAGCCGTCTCGGCGCGCGTATTCGAACCGCTCCAGTCGATCGATCCTCCGGTCGATCTGGCCGAGCGACACGCCGAACGTCGTGGCGAGATCGGTGAGCGACCAGTGGACCGGGCCACCGCTCACGAGCGCTCGGGCGAGCTGGTGGAGCAGCATCGTGGTCGTCGGACCGAGCACCGGTGCGAGGAACATCAGCGCCTCGTCGGTGTCGCTGTCGAAGACGCTGGTCACGAGCGGGTCGTCCCATCGCTCGATGTGCAAGAGGTCGGCCGCGGGTGGCGGGCAGGTGTCGGCGAGAATGGACATCGGCAGCTCCTTCGGATCGAGAGACGCAACCGAGCCCAATGAGCCGACTTCCCCGAAGGTTCACCCGACCCGGTCGCCCGGCGCCGAACATCGGCCGCCCCGGTAGGGGCTTCAGGAGGCCGACCGGAAGAAGGGCGGCTGTCAACGACTCCGCCGACTCGGAGCTGTTCGAATGGCTTGACAGCCGCCGGCCGGTCGGGCGACCCACCGCACCCGGCCCACCAGGGCCGGTCACACCTTGGAGGCTGAGTGTCTCGGCGGGCGTACGTGTCGCTGCTGCGCTCTCGCAAGGAGCCCGGCGTAGCACGCAAGGGTTCGATTACGGTCCTCAAACCCAACCCAGCGCCGACCGACATGCGAGGATCAACGGGGTGAGTGCTCTAGAACGGGAGATTTCGGGCGAGGTTCGGGTTGCGTCGCGAATCGTCGACTATCTCAGCTCTGGCCTCTACGACAGTCCTGCAGCCTGTCTCAAGGAGCTCATCAACAACTCCTACGACGCCGACGCCTCGACGGTGCATTTGAGCGTTAAGCCGTCAGCCCTGACCGTGACGATCGAGGATGATGGTGAAGGACTCGACGCCGACGAGTTCGAGCGACACTTCCAGAAGATCGCCGATTCGATGAAGCGAGAAGGTTCCGACCGTACTGAGGAGCGTGGACGACCCAAGATCGGCAAGATCGGGATCGGCTTCATCGCCGCAAACGAGCTGTGTGAGCGGATGCGAATCGAGAGCAGTCGACGTGGCAGCGAGGCCATGCTGGACGTCACGGTCGACTTCAAGGCGATGCGAGAGGATCCGGCCGACCGGCGCGATGAGAACGGCACCCTCAAGAAGGGCGACTACTTCGGTGAGGTCGCAACAACCGATGTGGAAAGGCGCTTTACGCGAATCACGTTGATGGAGCTTCGGCCCCTCGCTCAGCAGGCATTGATACGCACGACGCCGGAAGTCGCCCAACAGAAGGTTCTGTCGCTGTACGGATTGGGCCCGAGCAGCGTTGCCGACGCCCTCTCGAGCACGCGTCTCAAGAGCTGGTCAGAGTTGGACCAGTACTCGCGCAATATGCTTGAGATCGGGTTGAACGTGCCCGTGCGCTACCACGACCATTGGCTCGGCGTGGATGGAAGCGGTACAGCGGCCGGCGATGCAGAGATTGAGCGCCGATTCGCCGAGCGCGCTGCGGAAGCCGATTTCTCAGTCATCTACGACGGATCGGACCTGAGAAAGCCGGTCGTTCTTCGAGAACAAAAAGATGAGCACCTGACGAGACTGCTGGACTAC
Organism: Ilumatobacteraceae bacterium; assembly: GCA_965230015.1. Taxonomy (GTDB): domain Bacteria; phylum Actinomycetota; class Acidimicrobiia; order Acidimicrobiales; family Ilumatobacteraceae; genus JABSQH01. Next base: position 29,891 of record CBDDKF010000014.1, read on the forward strand.
CAAGGCGACGAGGTGTCGTTCGGTGGATATCTCTTCGCCAGTCACGGCATCGTCCAGCCAACGGAACTTCAGGGAGTCTTGGTTCGAATTCGGGACGCCGCTGTTGGGCGATACTCTAGCGATCTGCTCGGGTTTCCCCGAACCCGGGCGAGCCTGCTGCAGCGGTGGATTTCCGGAGAGATCTACGCCAGCGATGAGCTCGAAGAGGCGATGAATATTGATCGCGTGACCATGCGAACGACGCATCCCGCGTACGTGGAAATGAAGACGGCGTTTCACGAGATTCTCGGCGATTTCATCTCGGACGTGCGCCGTGAATTGTACGAGCGTCCATCCGATGAGCGCCGCCAAGAAGCCGCTGAGGCGGCGGGAAGTGAGCTGATCGACCAGCTCAAGGATTTGAAGCCGGCACCGATCCCGAAGGGATCCAAACCGAAGCCATCATCCCCTGCCGCTGATTCGATTAAGGATGCGCTAGATCGTGACCCCGCTAGCTTCGTGCGAAAGATGGCGGCCTCGGACCTCTACGCAATCGTGGTCCGTGTCGCTGACGAGTCACTAGATCCAAAGCAGCGAGACGCCTTTCTGTCAAGGTTGGCCGAGACCATCTTCGCCGCCCCGACGAGGAAGAAGCGTTGAACAGTTCGGTAACAGCCGCGATGCACGACGCTCGAGATGAGAAGGAGATCGTGCGGAGCTGGTGGATGGACGAGATCCGGCATCGTCAGGCTCAAGACCGATCAGATGTTCCTCTCTACCTAACGCTTCCGGGTGCCCTCGGTCTCGACATCCATCGAATGGTGAGCGAAGGCCTCCTCCACCTCACCGAGACCGGAGCGATCGCTGATCCCGAGGACTTTCTCGTGGTCGCGATCGAGTCCAACTCGGACGCAGCGAGCAACCTCAGCAGATCGTTTCCCGGATTGCAAATCCTCCGGCAGAGCGTTCGAGATGTGCTCCGTGGTGACAACGTCATCCGCCTCCCCGAGGGTGCTCACCTCGACATCTGCCGAGCTCTCGTTGTCAATCTTGATCTCAACAGCCCGCTGCATGCAGAAGAGATCAGCGATGACCTCGAGTTCATCCCGATTCGGACTCTACGCAAGATCGCCCACGTGCAGGAGCATCACCGCCACCCAGAAGGTTGGTCGTTGTGCTTAACGCTTCATTCCGAGCTCGTTGTAAGTGACGTTCTGGCAGACCGCGCTTGCCAATACCTGTTTGATCAGCTGACCTCGAACTTTCAAGCGTGCCCGGGGTTCAAGGAGGCCTTCGAGCAGGTGACCGAGTCGAAGAACGTCTCAGTCGAGGAGATTCGTTCGCTGTGCACTCTGAGCGGTGAGGGCGCGGATCCGACGACAGAGCAAGCGCGCCAGCGCTTCTTGTTGATCGCTGTCGCAAAGCTGATCGTCGATCAGCTCACCGGCCTCGGATGGGAGGTCCAGATACATCACGCGGCCTTCTATGGCGGCGATCCGGCGGCGCCGATGCTCACCTGGATCGTTCGATTCGCACCGCCCGTCTCTGGAACGGCGACCGCAGAACGCATCTGTCAAGCGCTCGAAGCCTTCCCCGCAACGATGGACCAGAGTCTCGCCTTGATGGCGGAGGGCGTGGCTTCGTGACTGTGTTGACTCGACCGACGATGGTCCAGGGAGATGCGCGCCACTTGAACGAGATCTGGCGGCTACATGGTTTCGCTTCTCCGGTCGATCTGATTGTGACTTCTCCGCCGTACGCACAAGTCAAGGACTATGGCTCTGAAGGGCAAATCGGCCATGGGCAGTCCTATGAGTTGTACCTCGATGACATGGCACTCGTCTTCGAGGAGCTTGCGACGGTGTCTGGTCCGTCAACATCGATGTGGATGGTCGTCGACACGTTTCGAGCGCCGAGGCGAGCGGAAAACGTAGCCGCATCGCTCATCCCGCTGCCGTTCGACTTGTCGGCCCGAGCGTACAAGTCCGGCTGGATACTGCGGGACGTCGTGATCTGGCACAAGGACCGAACGTTGCCTTGGTCGTCGGCGGGGCGTCTGAGGAACGCTTTCGAGTATGTCTTGCTGTTCGTACGATCGGAGAGCTTCCACTACGCGGTTGACGAGGTAAGACTCCCGATCCGATCCGACGGTTGGGTCGAGCGCTTTCCCGAGCGCCACAATCCCGGAGGAGCTGTACCCACGAACGTCTGGGAGTTCCCGATCCCGATTCAAGGTAGCTGGAGAAGTGACTCTGAGCACATGTGCCCGCTTCCACCAGGCCTGGTGGATCGGCTCGTTCGCTTGAGTTCGCAGCCAGGGAACCTCGTTGTTGACCCGTTCGCGGGAAGTGGAGTGGTCCTCACGGTCGCCGCTGCGCGTGGTCGCAACGCTGTGGGGGTCGAACTCAACGAGACATACGTCCGACAATTCGACTCGAATTTGCAGGTCGACCTTCCCTCCGGGGTCAACGCTGATCCAGGCGTGTCACGGCAGGATGCTATTCAGGCCCGTCGGATCAAGCTGGCGGCGCAGATCGGTCGCCTCCTTGCGAAGGACCATGTTCCGCCACTGTTGTCGGTGGTCGAAGATGCGTGCGACGAATCGCGCTTGCCGGCGACGATGAACCTATCGCTCGTCTTCCGACGCGGGTCCGAGCGCCCAGCGACCCGACAGCTCGAGGACTACCTGACGGTCCGTCCGCTTTCGAAGTTTGGGCTCGACGTGTCTTTCACCTGCATCGCCGAGCAAACCTGGGCACGGCGTGCAGCCGGAAGTGTGTTCTCATGGAACACGTCGAAGGCGTTCTGGCGACTTGATCGAAGCGGAAAGGCCGATGAGGTACTTGAGTCGTGCCGAACGCGCCCGGCGCGGCTCGGGCCGCCCGTCGCCGTACGCTCCGCTCCTTCGATGTACTTGGCCGGTGTGGACCCCGAGAGGGGCTGAGTCGGGCGATCGGAACCGCGACTGCGCAACCGCCTGTACGCCGCACTTCGCACTCTTCACCACTGTCGGCGGAAGGCAGCGGCCACGACCGATTCCATCTGGACGTCGAGGTGGCGGGAAGGGTTGAGTACAACGAGGACCCGCTTCCCTACCACCGACAGTCGTACTTCTCGCAAGTTGGGGTTGCTCAGTCCCGGACTGCAGGCGTGCTAGAGCCCGCGAGCATTCGGGACTCCCGACAGGGTCAGGTCGTTTCGGAATCGTGGACGAAGTCTTCGAGGAAGTGGCCACCTGTCGTCTCGATGATCGTTCCCACCTTGCAGTTCGAAACGAATCGTTGAACCGATGGGTTCAGTTCCTCAGGCACGAGGACAGCAAGCGAAGGCTTCCGAGGGAGACTCTGGGAGTAGTCGAGCAACTGACCAACTGCCATACGCATCGACGATCGCATGGCTGTCGACTTCGCCTCGATGAGAAGATTCTGATCGGGATCGAAGGCATCGGCAACGAGCCGATCGCTCTCGGGGGTACGAATCTCGAGCCGTCCAACCGTTCGCCCCCTAACTCGAGCCCACTGGGCGTAGCGCGATACGAGTAGACCTTCCTCCCTCCACGCCCTGCGGTTGGCCGGCGGCGACCGAAGATCGATTGGCTCGTAGCGAGCGCTCTCGATGGGACCGAGCGCTACCGACGCGGAGTTCGACTGGTTGACTTGCGATGCAGATGGTCGCGAGTAGAACCCGCGTCCAACGTCCGACCTCTTGGAGATACTGCCGTTCGTAACGGCGGTCTGCAGCTCCCATCGGACGTCGTGCTGCCACTTCGGACGGTCCGGCGCATAGGGGTCAGGTTCGTCGTCGACCAAGTCGGGCCGAGCGTGGGAGATCTGTTCGTAGAGCCACTGAAGGTGTACTGGGGTGGAGCCTGACCTATCGAGTAGATCGACGATCAGCGCAGCGAACTCGTTTCGTCTCGTCACACCGGCAGTCTCGCCGACCGGCCGGACCGGGAGTACCAGGCCATCTTGACGTCCCCGAACATGCGGTTCGGGCAAGCGGAGGTGCGGGACCTCTGTCTGGGCCGCTACAACACCCGAACAACGCGACCATCACCTGCGGGTGCGAGCGAGAGCAGACGACGGAGAGCAAACGGTTTTCGTAGGGGCATCTGCGCAGGACGAACGCGGACCAACAACGACCAGAGCAGATGTCGTGCTCGGTTCTCATGACCCCACGGTCAGCGCTCTCGATTGCCCATCAGAGTGCTGCCCAGGACTCGGCCACCGCCGACGGTCGGGCGGAGTCGGTGGCGGTAGTGGCGTTGTAGCATCCGGAGGTCGCGGTGGCCGAGCTGGTCGGCAACTTGCTCGATCGGCATCCCAGCGTCGGCCATGAGGCTCGCAGCGGTGTGTCGAAGGAGGTTGGGTGTCCATCGTCCCTCCAGCTTCGCTCGGGCGGCCACTTGGTCGAACTCGTTGCGTACCGCCTTCGGGTCCGTTGGGCGGCCAAGCGGGGATGTGAACACGAGGTCGTCTTCGTTGAGCCATGCAGCGCAGACCGATTCCTTCAGCTCGTCTTGTCGGGCTCGTTGGCGATGGAGTGCAGCGAGCACGATCTCGGGAGCTTCGAGGCTGCGTATGCTGCCTGGTGTCTTCGTGCCGCCGACCACCGCGGCGCCCGAGGCATCGACCTTGCGTCCGCGCCAGACGTGGATCGTGCCGCTCTCCAAGTCGACGTCCTGCCACGACACCGCCGCCGCCTCGCCGGGCCGGAGTCCGAGGAACAGCATCAGCAGCCACATCGCTTCCAGGTCCGATTCTCCGGCTGCCTCGATGAACCGCAGTGCTTCCTTGCGAGACATCGAACGACCGGCCGCCGTCTGCGCAGCGATGGCCGGGATTTCGACGAGCGGGGCGATGTTGCGAGCGACGAGATCGCGGCGTTGGGCCCAGGTGAGCGCTTGGTTCAGCGTCGAGCGGATCTTGACGAGTGAGCTCCGCGACAGCGGTCGGCCGGGGGATCGGCCTCGACCCTTTCGCTTCGAGGCCGCCGATGCGGCGCCTTCGGCGCGCCGTGCAAGTGCCTGCTCGACATGGTCGGGCCGTAGCGCCCTTAGGCGGCGTGTTCCGAGCTCCTCGGTGAGGATGCTGGTGGCCCAGCGATGTGCCGTCCGTTGCGAGTCCGAGATGGTTCGCCCGGCGAGCCCCTTCGTCTGCCAGAGCTCGAGGAGCTCGCCGAGCGTGATGTCGCCAGGGGTGAGCGGGAGGCCCTGGTCGGCGCTACGACGCAGTTCGTCCAGCCGCCGACGCGCTTCGGTCTTCGTGGTTGCGAGAACCTTGCGGCGTTGTCCGTCGATCGTGATCCGGCCCACCCACCGGTTCTTGTCGGAGTCGAAGAAGAGGGCGCCTTCACCGCGTCCCCGTCGAGTGTCACCCTTGGCCATCACATCACCTCACGTTTGAGGATAGGGCGGCGGGGACCCGAGCGGGGACCTTACGGTGGTGGACACGGATGGACGACCATGTGCGGAGGTGGAAGAAGATGCCTGCTAGAAGGTACCTTTGTGGACATCACCAGACCGTGGTGGACGTTTGGAAGATGTATGGCATGGAAGAGGTCAGGAGTTCGATTCTCCTTAGCTCCACAGGAGAGTCTTCGCTGAAGAAGCCAGGCTCACCGGCACGATCGCCGAGGTGCCGAGCGATCATTGACCAGCTATCCATCGGGACGTCGGTCCCGAGTGCGTCCTGTTGTGGACAGCGGCGTGCGGTCACCTCGACGGTTCAGATCGACGTCCTGATCGACAGCGCAACTCCTCTGAAGACAGCGTCGCCTACCTCGATGAGCGGATGCGCCGCCTCGAATGTCGCGCCGCCCGATGCCCTGGCGTCGTCTGATGCCGAGATTCGGGGATATGGGGTCTTGACGGATTCGCTGTTGTGCTGGCAGGATTTCGGTCAATAGATCGGTGCTGTTCGGGGTGGGGGCCTCATGTTGTGCTGGAATCGGTGGGTTGTCGTTCTGGTGGTGGGGTTGCCGATCGTGGTGGCTTCCGATGGTGTGGGGGTGGCGGCGACCTCGTTTACGTCGGGTATCGACGTTTCCACGACCGCCAATGCCGCCCGGTCGGTGGTGGCGGCTGATTTCGACAATGACGGGGATGTCGATTTGGTGTCGGCCAGCTCCGGTGATGACACGATTGCGTGGTATGAGAATGACGGTTCGGGGGTGTTCTCGACCGGCACCGACATCTCAACGACCGCCGACAATGCCTGGTCGGTGACGGCAGCTGACTTGGACAACGATGGGGATGTCGATCTTGCGTCGGCCAGCGCCAGCGATGACACGATCGCGTGGTACGAGAATGACGGTTCGGGTGGGTTCACGACCGGTACTGATATCTCGACGTCAGCCGATGGCGCACGGTCGGTGGTTGCGGCTGATTTGGACAATGACGGGGATGTCGATTTGGCGTCGGCCAGCTTCTTCGATGACACGATTGCGTGGTACGAGAACACCGGTTCGGGCGTGTTCACGACCGGCACCAACATCTCCACCTCGGCCGATGGTGCGCAGTCGGTGGTGGCGGCTGATCTAGACAACGATGGGGATGTCGATTTGGCGTCGGCCAGCTCCAACGATGACACCATCGCGTGGTACGAGAACGATGGTTCGGGTGGGTTCACGGCCGGCACTGACATCTCCACCACTGCCGACAGCGCGCAGTCGGTGGTTGCGGCTGATTTGGACAATGACGGGGATGTCGATTTGGCGTCGGCCAGCTTCTTTGATGACACGATTGCGTGGTACGAGAACGATGGTTCGGGAGTGTTCACGACCGGTACTGATATCTCCACGTCAGCGAATGGCGCTCAGTCGGTGACGGCGGCTGACCTGGACAATGATGGGGACGTCGATCTGGCGTCGGCCAGCGTCATTGATGACACGATTGCGTGGTACGAGAATGACGGGTCGGGGGTGTTCACCACCGGTACCGACGTCGCTACCACCGCGGACGGTGCCCATTCGGTGACTGCGGGGGATTTTGACGATGACGGTGATGTCGACTTGGCGTCGGCCAGCGTCAACGATGACACGATCGCCTGGTACGAGAACATGCTTGTCCGCCCCGACCGCACCTTCACGACCGGCACCAACATCGCCACCACCGCCGATAGCGCCCAGTCGGTGACGGCGGCTGATTTGGACAATGACGGTGATATCGATCTGGCGTCGGCGAGCTTTAACGATGACACGATTGCGTGGTACGAGAACACCGGGTCGGGTTTGTTCACGACCGGCACCAACATCGCTACTACTGCGAACGGCGCCCAGTCGGTGACGGCGGCTGATTTGGACAATGACGGTGATATCGATCTGGCTTCCGCCAGCATTTTCGATGACACGATTGCGTGGTACGAGAACACGGGATCGGGCGTGTTCACGACCGGCACCAACATCGCTACTACCGCCGACGGCGCTGCGTCTGTGACAGCGGCTGATTTGGACAATGACGGGGATGTCGATCTGGCTTCGGCCAGCATTTTTGATGGTGCTATTGCGTGGTACGAGAACGATGGGTCGGGTGTGTTCACGACCGGTACCGATATCGCAACCGGCGCGAGCTTCGTCCAGTCGGTAGTTGCTGCCGATTTGGACAATGACGGGGATGTCGATCTTGCGTCGGCCAGCTTCGGCGATGACACGATTGCGTGGTACGAGAACACCGGGTCGGGTGTGTTCACGACCGGCACCAGTATCACCACCGCTGCCGACGGCGCCGTGTCGGTGACTGCGGCCGACTTGGACAACGACGGCGACATCGACCTGGCTTCAGCCAGCATCGGCGATGACACGATCGCCTGGTACGAGAACGATGGGTCGGGTGTGTTCACGACCGGCACCGAGATCTCCACCACCGCCGACGGTCCTTCGTCAGTGACCGCAGCAGACCTGAACAACGACGGCGACATCGACCTGGCTTCAGCCAGCATCAGCGATGACACGATCGCCTGGTACGAGAACGACGGGTCGGGTGTGTTCACGACCGGGACCGACATCGCCAACAGCGCAAACGAGGCTCAGTCGGTAGCCGCCGCTGATCTGGACAACGACGGTGACATCGACCTTGCTTCCGCGAGCTCCTTTGATGACACGATTGCGTGGTACGAGAACATCGTCGCCCTCGATCCGGTGGTGGATGCCGGTGGTCCGTACAGCGTCGTTGGCGGCGGGAGTGTGGCGCTGGCGGCGAGCGCCTCGGATCCTGATGGTGGGGTGGTCACCGTTCAGTGGGACTTTGATGATGACGGTGTGTTCGACGATGCGACCGGTTTGACACCGTCGTTCGACTCGTCGGTGTTTGGGGCGGTTGGTGTGAACACGGTGTCGGCGAGGGTGACCGATGATGAGGGTGCGACGGCGACTGATACCGCAACGGTGACGATCACGGTTGATCCGGTGGTGGATGCGGGTGGCCCGTACACGGTTCCTGATGGCGCGACGGTGGATCTTGCGGCGTCGGCGTCGGATCCCGATGGCGGGCTGGTGACGGTGGAGTGGGATTTCGATGACGATGGCGTGTTCGGTGACGCCGTCGGTCTCACGCCGTCCTACGACTCGTCGGTGTTTGGGGCGGTTGGTGTGAACACGGTGTCGGCGAGGGTGACTGATGATGAGGGAGCGACGGCGACGGATTCTGCGTCGGTGTTGGTGGCGGTTGATCCGGTGGTGGATGCGGGCGGTCCGTACACGGTTCCTGATGGCGCGACGGTGGATCTGGCCGCGAGCGCGTCGGATGCTGATGGTGGGGTCGTCACCGTTGAGTGGGACTTTGATGGTGATGGTGTGTTTGATGACGCCACGGGTTTGACGCCGTCGTTTGACTCGTCGGTGTTTGGCGCGGTGGGTGTGAACACGGTCAGTGCGCGGGTGACTGATGATGAGGGAGCGACGGCGACGGATTCTGCTTCGGTGTTGGTCACGGTTGATCCGGTGGTGGATGCGGGTGGTCCGTACACGGTTCCTGATGGCGCGACGGTGGATCTTGCGGCGTCGGCGTCGGATCCCGATGGCGGGGTCGTCACCGTCGATTGGGATCTTGATGCTGATGGTGTGTTCGATGACGCCACGGGTTCGACGCCGTCGTTTGACTCGTCGGTGTTTGGCGCGGTGGGTGTGAACACGGTGACCGCGCAGGTGACTGATGATGAGGGCGCCACGGCAACGGACACTGCGTCGGTGTTGGTGGCGGTTGATCCGGTGGTCGATGCCGGCGGGCCCTACAGCGTTAGTGACGGTGACACCGTGGATCTCGCGGCATCGGCGTCGGATGCCGATGGCGGGCTAGTGACGGTCGAGTGGGATTTCGACAGCGATGGCGTGTTCGGTGACGCCGTCGGTCTCACGCCGTCCTACGACTCGTCGGTGTTTGGTGCGGTTGGTGTGAACACGGTGTCGGCGCGGGTGACTGATGATGAGGGTGCGACGGCAACGGACACTGCGTCGGTGTTCGTGGCGGTTGATCCGGTGGTGGATGCGGGTGGTCCGTACACGGTTGCTGAAGGTGGGACGGTGGATCTCGCGGCGTCGGCGTCGGATGCTGATGGTGGGGTGGTGACGGTGGAGTGGGACTTTGATGACGATGGTGTGTTCGATGACGCGGTTGGCCTCACGCCGTCCTACGACTCGACGGTGTTTGGTTCGCCGGGTGTGAACTTGGTGTCGGCGCGGGTGACTGATGATGAGGGCGCCACGGCGACGGACACCGCGACAGTGACGGTCACGGTTGATCCGGTGGTCGATGCCGGCGGGCCCTACAGCGTTAGTGACGGTGACACCGTGGATCTCGCGGCGTCGGCGTCGGATCCCGATGGTGGGCTGGTGACGGTGGAGTGGGACTTCGACAGCGATGGCGTGTTCGATGACGCCACGGGTTTGACACCCGCTTATGACAGCGCGGTGTTTGGGGCGGTTGGTGTGAACACGGTGACCGCGCGGGTGACCGATGATGAGGGCGCGACGGCAACGGATTCTGCATCGGTGACGGTCACGGTTGATCCGGTGGTGGATGCGGGTGGTCCGTACACGGTTCCTGATGGCGCGACGGTGGATCTCGCCGCCAGCGCGTCGGACCCTGATGGTGGGGTCGTCACCGTGGAGTGGGACTTCGACAGCGATGGTGTGTTCGATGACGCCACGGGTTTGACACCCGCTTATGACAGCGCGGTGTTTGGGGCGGTTGGTGTGAACACGGTGACCGCGCGGGTGACCGATGATGAGGGCGCCACCGCTACGGATACTGCAACGGTGGCGATCACTGTCGATCCGGTCGCGGATGCGGGCGGGCCCTACACGGTTGCTGACGGTGACACCGTCGTGCTCGCGGCGTCGGCGTCGGATCCTGATGGTGGGGTGGTGACCGTTGAGTGGGACTTCGACAGCGATGGCGTGTTTGATGACGCCACCGGTCTCACACCGTCGTTTGATAGCGCGGTGTTTGGTGCGGTTGGTGTGAACTCGGTGTCGGCGCGGGTGACTGATGATGAGGGCGCGACGGCGACGGACACCGCGACAGTGACGGTCACGGTTGATCCGGTGGTGGATGCGGGTGGCCCGTATGTGGTTCCTGATGGTGGGACAGTGGGTCTCGCGGCGTCGGCGTCGGATCCTGATGGCGGGGTCGTGACCGTTGACTGGGACTTCGACAGCGACGGTGTGTTTGATGACGCCACCGGTCTCACACCGTCGTTTGATAGCGCGGTGTTTGGTGCGGTGGGTGTGAACACGGTGTCGGCGAGGGCGACTGATGATGAGGGTGCGACGGCGACGGATTCTGCGTCGGTGTTGGTGGCGGTTGATCCGGTGGTGGATGCGGGTGGCCCGTACACGGTTCCTGATGGTGGGACGGTGGATCTCGCCGCCAGCGCGTCGGATCCTGATGGTGGGTTGGTGACGGTGGAGTGGGACTTTGATGATGATGGTGTGTTCGATGACGCCACGGGTTTGACACCGGCGTTTGACTCGTCGGTGTTTGGTTCGCCGGGTGTGAACACGGTGTCGGCGCGGGTGACTGATGATGAGGGCGCGACCGCGACCGATGTGGCGTCGGTGACGGTCACTGTTGATCCGGTGGTGGATGCGGGCGGCCCCTACAGCGTTAGTGACGGTGACGCCGTGGTGCTCGCGGCGTCGGCGTCGGATGCTGATGGCGGGGTCGTCACCGTTGACTGGGACTTCGATGACGATGGCGTGTTCGATGATGCGGTTGGCCTCACGCCGTCCTACGACTCGACGGTGTTTGGGGCGGTTGGTGTGAACACGGTGTCGGCGCGGGTGACTGATGATGAGGGCGCCACCGCGGCTGACAACGCAACGGTGACGGTCACGGTTGATCCGGTGGTGGATGCGGGTGGTCCGTACACGGTTCCTGATGGCGGCGCGGTGGATCTTGGGGCGTCGGCGTCGGATCCTGATGGCGGGGTGGTCACCGTGGAGTGGGACTTCGATGACGATGGTGTGTTCGACGACGCCCCGGGCTTGACACCGTCGTTCGACACATCGCTGTTTGGGTCGGTGGGTGTGAACACGGTGACCGCGCGGGTGACCGATGATGAGGGCGCGACCGCGACCGATGTGGCGACAGTGACGGTCACGGTTGACCCGACGGTGGATGCGGGTGGTCCCTACACGGTTCCTGATGGTGACACCGTGGTGCTCGCCGCCAGCGCGTCGGATCCCGACGGTGGGGTAGTGACAGTTGAGTGGGACTTCGATGACGATGGTGTGTTCGACGACGCCACCGGTCTCACACCGTCATTCGACACATCACTGTTTGGTGCGGTTGGTGCGAACGCGGTGACCGCGCGGGCGACCGATGATGAGGGCGCTACCGCTACCGATGTGGCGACGGTGACGATCACTGTCGATCCGGTGGTGGATGGGGAGGTGTTTGTGTCGTTGACGCCGGCGCGGTTCGCGGATTCTCGTGATGAGTTGACGGTTGATGGTTTGTTCCGTGATACCGGTGTTCGTGTGGGGGGCACGGTGTGGGAGATCGATGTTGCGGGGCGTGGGTTGGTTCCGGGTGATGCGGTGGCTGCGGTGATGAATGTGACTGCTGTTGATGGTGTTCGGCGGGGGTTTGCGACTGTGTTTCCGTGTGGGGCGTTGCCGTTGGCGTCGAGTGTCAACTTTGCTGCTGGGAGTGTTGATCCCAATGAGGTGATCGCCAAGTTGTCTGGTGATGGGACGGTGTGTGTGTTCACGTCGGCTGATGTTCATGTGGTGGTCGATGTGGTTGGTTATGCAACGGCGGGGTCGTCGTATGTGGCGTTGGCTCCGACTCGGTACGCCGATAGCCGTGACGAGGACACGTTTGATGACGGTTTCCGCGATACGGGGGTGCGTGGGGGCGACAGTGTGTGGGAGATCGATGTTGCTGGGCGTGGTGATGTGCCGGTTGGTGTGGACACGGTGGTGATGAATGTCACCGCCGTTGGTGGTCCGGTGCGGGGGTTCGTCACGGTGTTTCCGTGTGGCACGTTGCCGTTGGCGTCAAGTTTGAACTTTGCGCCGGGTGAGGTCGTTCCGAACGAGTTGGTCGCCAAGCTGTCTGATGATGGGACGGTGTGTGTGTACACGCTCCGGCCTGCTGACATTGTGGTTGATGTGGTCGGTTACATCGATCCGCCAGCAGCGTTGTCGGCGATCACTCCGACACGGTTCGCGGACTCGCGCGACGAGGCCACGTTCGATAACGCGTTTCGCGATACCGGTGTTCGTGTGGGTGGCAGCGTGTGGGAGATCGACATTGCTGGACGTGGTGCTGTCCCTGTCGATGCGACCCAGGCGGTGATGAACGTCACTGCAGTTGCTGGGCCGGAGCGCGGGTTTGCGACTGTGTACCCGTGCGGTGATCGGCCATTGGCGTCAAGTCTGAACTACCTGCCCGGCCAGACCGTGGCAAACGAGCTGATCGCCAAGCTCTCCGCGGACGGCACGATCTGCATCTACACCCAAGCCAACACCGACCTCATCGTCGACATCGTCGCCCACAACGGATAACTCGGCGCCGGTTTGGGACGGCCCGCTGTAGGCCCGGCCGAGGCGGTAGGGCCGCGAAACCCCGGTGCCGGCTCGATCGCTCCCAACCCTTGGGGGCGATGACTACGGCGCTTTGCGCAGTGTTACGTTCACGTGTCGAAGAGCGCAGCGGTCGGCGGTCAGGAGCATCCGCTGCGTTTCCCCACCCAAACCGGCGTGCGCCCATCACAACGATGGGACCCTGCACGCCCATCCGTCATGCCGAGCGTTGTCACCATGCTCACGTTGAACCCGCGCCGAGGGCGCCCATCCCTGAAGCTCCTGCTGTCATTGAGCTTGCTCGCCGCCGCGGCGACGCTGTCCGTAGTTGTCCTGCCGCGTGCTGGCGCGATCGCTGACGAGACGTCGGAGCCGCCGCGGATCGCGGGCTACTGGGCCGACTGGGAGTACTGGTACAACTCCGATTTCACCCACGACAAGGTCGACTTCTCGCGGTTGACGCACGTGAACTACGCCTTTGCCTGGAACGACGAGAACGGCACGATCTACCTGACCGATCGACACCTGTTCGGCGCAACCGGTGATCTCGGAGCGAGTTCGTTCTCAGGTGGGCCGGGTGGTGGCTCGGTCAAGTGCTCACCTCCCTTCTGGCACCCGTTCAGCGGCTTCGACTCGAGCCGACACGAGCCGGTGTGTCAGGGCTGGAACGATCACAACTCAGGTTTCGTGAAGTCGGTGCACGACGGCGGCGCCAAGGCGATTCTGTCGATCGGTGGTTGGACGTTGTCGCACAAGGTGTCCGAGATGCTCGAGTCGCCGACCGCGCGAGCCAACTTCGTTGCGAGCTCAGCCGCGCTGATCACAGATTGGGGCTTTGACGGCATCGATCTCGACTTCGAGTACCCCGGCTACGCGCCGCACGGTGGGCGGCCGGCCGACAAGGCCAACTACGTACGGCTGCTGCAGGAGCTGCAGGCCGAGTTCGCAACGCTGGAGATCACCCTCGGCCGCGAAATCGAACTGACTGCCGCGGTGACGTGTGGGACGTTCAACGCCGACAACGCCTACGACTACCCGAACGTCGTCGCCAATCTCGACTACATCAACTTGATGTCGTACGACCTCGGTGGTGACTGGGACCCCGTCGCACAACACAACTCGCCGCTGTACACCTACGACGGGCATCTCAACGCCGCCTTCTCCGCTGACGGCTGCGTCGATCATTGGATCGACAACGGTGCGCCCCGCGACAAGCTCGTGTTGGGAATGGCCCACTACGGCCGCGCCGTCGGCGGCGCTCGGGCGATCGGTGAACCACACACGGGTCATGACAGCGCCAACTGGTCCACCGGCGACACCGAGATCCGCTACTACGTGATCCACGACAAGATGCTCAACGACCCGTCGTTCCACACCGCCTACGACGCCGACGCCGCGACCCACTACGGCTGGTTCGACGGAGGCGGGTTCATCTCGTTCGAGGACACCACCTCGATCGGACAACGCAGCCAGTACGTCATCGATGAGGACCTGGCCGGCGTGCTGATCTGGCAGCTACACGGCGGGATGATCGATGTTGACGGTTCATTCACCTACCCGCTCCTCGACGCAGCGGTCGGCGTCTTGCACGGCGCTACGTCGCCCACGACAACGACGTCGACGACGAACCCGCCGGACACCACGACCTCACCGACGACGACTTCGCCACCCACGTCGACGCCATCGGCCAACGCCTGCGAACCGTTCGTTCAGCCGTATGCGCACACACCGCCCTACCAAACGGGCGACACGGTGCTCTTCGATGGCCAGGGATACACGTCGCAAGTCGACAACAACTCGTGGTCGCCCGCCGCTGCGCCTCAGCTCTGGGCATCGGCGGTCTGCGACGCCGTGGGCCCGAGCACGACGACAACGACGACGCCGCCGACCACCGCCGCGCCACCAACCACAACGCCATCGACCACACCGGCACCCACGACGACGAGTACCACCACGCCCGACGGGGCCACCTGCACGCCGTTTGTGCAGCCCTACGCCGGCGACCCGGCGTACCAGGTAGGTGACAAGGTTGCATTCAACGGTCGCACCTACGAGTCGACGTTCTCGCCCAACTGGTGGTCACCGGCAGCGGCGCCGCAGTACTGGATCGAGACGACCTGCCCATAAACCAGACGTTTAGACCAGCGTCCGAGCGGTGACGGCAACCCTCAAGTACTAGATGAGGGTATTGCGCGTTCCGTTGTCGTCGTGTGTCGCGGCCGATACGCCGCAGTTGGCAATCGGACCCGAGCGGTTCGCCGCGCGAGTGGGCCCGACCACGACGCGGATTGCGCGTTGGCGCCGGTCGCACGGTCACCCAGTGCGCAGGCGCCTCCTACGGGATCGCGTCCCGGAACCGCGTGGATCCACGGCCGCGCCATCTGTCGCTCGGGCGTCGAACACACGGCTTGGCCGTCTTCGGAGACCATCCAACTCTGCCGTGCGCCGCCGATTTATGGTGGCTCGCACGCGGTCACTCGGGAGCGCGTCACCTGGTCGAGGAGGCCATCACATCATGTTCGTCCCCAAGCACTGGCTGTTCCTGTTCGGGCTCAGCTGTACGTTCGGTGTGGCGCTGCTCTGGTTGTACACCCAGAACGCGCTGCTCAATGCGGAGGTGTCGTCGCTCGAACGCGACGTCGTCGCCCTAGAAGTCGATGGCAATTCACTCGCTGGCGACGTTCGCCACTTGGAGCTCGCTGTGGCCGATCTCCAATCATCCACCAACACCGCCGCCGGCGTCCCGGCCGGCGCGGCGGCGGCTCGGCACGGGATTGCGAGTCTCGCTGGTGAAGACACCTCGGTTGTGGTGGCCGAGCTGCGGGCGATCGTCGGGGAGTTGCGTGCGGCACAGACGCCCCAGGTGGTCGTGCTCGATGCGAGTTCCGACGATGCGTGCACCTACGACAGCGACGACGAGCAGGCGGCGCAAGGAAACGGCGATTCGGACGACTCCGATGATTCCGACGACTCCAGCGGTGACGGGTTCGAGGCGTCGATCGAAGCGAACAACGAGATCGGCAACTACGCCACGAACAGCGGCAACATCATCGACAGCTTCTTCTTGGATGGCGGTCAAGGCGATGTCGGCCTGAACATCGTTGAGTCGGTGCTCAACGGGGTGAACATCAGCATCGTCCACCAAAGCGGCGAGAACAGTTTGAGCGACAGCGCCAACACCATGGCCGGCCCGGTCACTGGTAACAACCCCAGCAATGAACACTCGCCGTCGTTCAGTGACAACGACTTCTCGACCCCGGTCTCGGTGTCGGGCACCGTCGATTCCTCCAACGCGATCGGCGGCAACGATGCGGCATCGGCGACGCCGGCATCGTCGTCGACCGACACCTTGGTCCCGGCGCCGCACGCGGTCACCTTGAACGGGTTGTGGACGATCGCCGCCGATGAACCAACGAACGCGGAGCCGCCTCCGCCTGCTGATCCGCCAGCGTCGCCGGCCACCGGGACGTCGGCCGCCGTCGACACGGCATCGAACAACGGCAGCCAGCCGACGAGCCCGTCTCCAGACACGGCCAGCGGCCACGTCGACGCCGCGCCGACCGCAGCGCCTACGGAATCGAACGACACGCCTCCAGCGCGTGCTGGCGAGGCTGCCGACACGTCCAACAACGGGTAAACACCCAGTCGCTCACGCAGCACCGTGCCGAATCCCGAGCGGCGCGGTCTGAGCAGCTGACGACTTTCTGATTTGCGGTGCCGGCACGAGCGCCCGCGGTGCCCTGACCTCGGTCATGTCTCACCTGCGGACGCACTCTGCGCACGGCGCGACGCATAGAGTGGGCTCACGGTGATCCGCGTTCTTGCCAACGGTCACGCACACGTTGCGCTCAAACGAAAGGGTATGGTCATGCGTCAGTCCCAGCCTCGAGGTCCCCGGGCCAGCCGTATCGGCGTCGCCGTTGCGCTAGCCGTCTTCGCTGGCGGACTCGCCGTGCCCAGCGCCACCGCTGCTCCGGAGTCCGCTCGCGAACCGGTGGTCGTCGACGACCGCACGGTGACGAGCGAAATAGGCCTCGCCACCAAAGCCTACGTCGAGGAGTTCTGGCCGTTGTGGCTCTCGTTCGAGCAGCAGAAGCTCGGCGGTTCGAACAGTCTGGTCGGACCCGACACGATCTCGCCGGTGTACAAAGCGATCGTGGCTATCAACGACGACACTCTGTACGGCAGCAGCTTTGTCGACCTGAAGACCGGGCCCGGAGG
Source organism: Ilumatobacteraceae bacterium (assembly GCA_965230015.1). Taxonomy (GTDB): domain Bacteria; phylum Actinomycetota; class Acidimicrobiia; order Acidimicrobiales; family Ilumatobacteraceae; genus JABSQH01. The sequence goes on from CBDDKF010000014.1 coordinate 47,117, forward strand.
CACGGATGAGCCCGTGATCGTTACAGTCCCTGCGGCTGCCAGCGACCTCAGCTATTCGGTCCTGTCGCTCGACATGTTCGGTGATGTCCAAGAGGGGGGAATCCCGTCCAAGTCAGCCGGGTCGGCGAGTGTGGAGACGGTGTACGCGATCGTCCCGGAGGGTTACGCCGGCACGATCCCTGCCGGCGCGATCGAACTTGCGAGTTCACTCGACTTTTTCATTCTGATCTTCCGCGTCGACAAGTACACCGATGGCGTCGACAGGGAGACAGAGGCGTCGGCGTTCCGAGAGAACATCCGCCTCCAGACTCTCTCCGAGTACGACATCGATCTGAGCGGCGGGGTGATGGACATCGTTACCGAGGATGCGTTCGGCCTGCCGTTCAAGACGATCGCCGACGACCTCGTGCAGACGTTCCCGGTTGCCTACCTCACCATGCTTCAGGAGGCAGTCCAATCGAGCAGTACGCCGCCCCTGTCGGTGCGCGAGCTGGCGATTGCGGCGGAGTTCGACAACCTCTTCGGCCAAGGGGGCGCCAACGTCACGCTGCTCAGCCGCCTGGAGTTCGAACGCGGCGCGCGAGCAGGCCATGACGCAATCGTTGCGAACTATCTCGACAATCGAGGCGACAACAATTGGATCCACTTCTCCAACATCGGCAAGTGGGCCAACGACGAGGCGCTGGACCGGTCGTCGATCGCCGAGTACATCCAGTGGGGCAACGACATCTCCGCCGCCGCGTACTACCACACGTTCCTCGACGGAAACGGCAACGCGCTGACCGGTGCCGACGACAACAGCTACGTGCTGACCTTCCCAGCGGGCGAGGAGCCACCCAACGAGCGGTTCTGGTCGCTCACCGCATACACGCCCGATGCGATCGAGCTGATCGACAACCCGATCGACAAATACGTGGTCGCCAGCTACACGCCCGACCTTGAGATGAACGACGACGGCTCGCTGTCGATCTACATCGCCGAGTCGCAACCCGAGGGCGTCCCGGAGGCCAACTGGCTCCCGGTGTCCAACGATGACTTCAACGTGATGCTCCGGATCTACGGCGTGCCCGACAACAGCAGCGTGGCCGACAACACGTATCGCCCGCCGGCCGTCCTCCAGCAGACGAGCTTCGCAACACTCGACACGGCCGAACGGATCGCCGACACTCGATCAGATGGGACGACCATCGACGGAGTCTCGGCCGGTGGAGGACCAATCCCGCGCGGAACCTTCATCGAGGTTCCGGTCGTCGGACGCGGGAGCATCCCGTCGACGGGCCTCGACGCAGTGGTGGTCAACGCCACGGCGGTGAACTCCGAGTCGAACGGCTTCTTCACGACCTACCCGTGTGAGGACCGTCCGCTCGCCTCGTCGCTGAACTACTCGGTCGCCGACTCGGCCGTTGCCAACGAGGTGATCGCCAAACTGTCGACGGACGGGTCGATCTGCATCTACGCCCACGCAACGACCGATCTGGTACTCGACGCGGTGGGGTACGTCGAGACGACGTCGACATACACCTCGTTGACGTCAGCGCGTGTCCTCGATACCCGACCTGGCGGCGAGACGATCGACGGCGAGTCCGCTGGAGGCGGGCCGATCCAGGCGCGCATGACGATCGAGGTTCCGATGCTAGGTCGTGGTGGAGTCCCTGAATCAGGCGTCGACACGGTCGTCGTCAACGCGACCGCAACCGCGGGTGAGAACCGCGGTTTTGTCACGATCTTCCCCTGCGGCGAGCTGCCGCTTGCATCGTCGATGAACTTCCCGAATAACACGACGGCGGTGGCCAATGAGGTGATCGCCAAGCTGTCCGACGATGGCACGCTGTGCGCGTACGCCAACGCGACGACCGATCTGGTCCTTGACGTCGTCGGGTACTTTGCGTCGACCCCTACGTACACCTCGCTGAAGCCGGCGCGCATGCTCGAGACGCGCGAGGGTCGCACGACGGTGGATGGTCAGTTCGCTGAGATCGGCGCGATCGAGGCCGGAACATCTGTCGAGGTCTCCGTGCTCGGGCGCGGCGAGGTCCCCTCGTCCGATGTCGCCACGATCGTGCTGAACGCCACAGCGACGGACGCGGTCCGCCGCGGCTTCGTCACCATCTACGACTGCGGTGACCTGCCGGCCACGTCGTCGCTCAACTATCCCGCTGGCAGTCGTGCGGTGGCCAACGAAGTATTGGCCACTCTCTCCGCCGACGGAACGGTGTGTGCCTACGCGCACACCACAACCGAGCTGATCCTCGACGCAGTCGGGTACATCCCGAGCTGACATACAACGACACTCGTCGGAAGCGGCGGTGAGCGTGACGTCGTGGAGGCCGGCTTGGGCTCTCGGGGTGACTGCGATTCGTGGCGTTGGGGAGGTTGCTGGTCTCTGGTGTTCGGTTTGGTGATGGCGCGCGTCAGGCGGAGCAATGCACGTCTCGGCGGAGCTGCGGCCGCCCTTCAGCCGGAGACCGGCCTGATTGCGCGGCTACACCAAACCGGTGACGTGCGAGTCGTGGACAGCGATCTCGTTGCCTGCCGGATCGGTGAACCGGAATGTGCGGTGGACGCCGCCCTTCACGATCTCGGACGGACCGTGGTCGAGCCACGCCTCTCGTGCCGCGTCGACATCCTCGACCATGAGGTCGACGCTGGCCGCGAGGTCGAAGCCGCCGTTGCTCCTGCGTGGCACGAGCACGAGGTGGGTGCCGCCTGCCAGCTCGAGCACGCCGATGCGTTCGTTGACCACGACCGACCGCAATCCCAGGCCGAGGTAGAAGTCGTACGACCCCTCGAGATCGTCGGCGGGAATTGCCACGTGACCCACCCAGATGTCGGGTTTCGAGTCGCGATCGGGATTTGGCGTCGGCGCAGTCATCGACCCACTCTCGCGCAGTCGACGAGGCGGGCAGTCCGGCGGTCGGATCGCACCGGAGGCGAATAGGGTGCGCTGCTGTGACCCCCGATCGCGACACCATGGAAATCGCCGCACCAGCGCTGTGCACTGTCGGCGCCCTGATCGCTCTGCTCGCTGCGTTGTTCGGATCCGGCCGCACGAAGTCGGGCGTGCTCTCGGCGCTGTTCGGCGTGGTCGGGTCGGCGGCGTGGCTGGCCACCGCAATCGACGCCCGTAACGGCGAGGCCGAGAGCGGCACGGCGGGGGAATGGTGACTCGACCGTGAGCCGTCCACGTGAACACGGCGGGGGAGAGGCGGCGCCACCGATTGCCGGTGACCCGTCGTCGTTTCCGAACGATGCCGAACTGTCGCGCACGCTCGTGGCCGCCAATCGGGTGGCGACGCTGTCGACACTGACCGCCGAGGGGTATCCGTACGGCAGTGTCGTGTCGTACGCGGCCGACGATCGCGGCCAGCCTGTGGTGCTGATCAGCGAAATGGCCGAACACACGGTGAACGCCCGAGGCGACGACCGCGTCAGCCTGCTCGTCGTCGATCTCGGCGGCGACGGCGACCCGCTCGGCAAAGCGCGATTGACGATCGTCGGACGCTTGGAACTGCTCACTGACCCGGGTGAGTTACGCGACCATTACCTCGAGCGACATCCGTACGCGGCGTACTACGCCGACTTCACCGACTTCGGGTTCTGGCGGCTCAACGTCGAGTCGGTGCGCTACGTCGGTGGGTTCGGCCACATGAGTTGGGTCACCGCCGACGGCTATCTCGATGCCGAGGTCGACCCGCTCGTCGATGCCGCCGCTGGCGTTGTCGAGCACATGAACGACGACCATCGCAACGCCAACGTGCTGTACGCCCAGGCGCTCGCCGGCCTCACCGACGCGACCGACGCCACCATGGTGGGCATCGATCGTTACGGCGTGACCCTCACCGTCGAGACACCCGCCGGGCCGAGGATGGCGCGCGTTCCGTTCGCCACGCCGTTGACCGACGCCGATCAGGCGCGGCCAGCAGTGATCGAGCTGCTCAACGACGCCCGCGAGCACGCGTCGGATCAGGCGCCCTGATCCACCAACTACGGTTTCGCCGTGCCCACGATCAGCGGCCGCATGGCCAACCTCGCAAGTCGCTACACCCCTGGCCTCGGCCGCCGGATGACCAAGAGTCACGTCGAGCGCTATCGCGACAGCAACGGCGAGAAGGGCGCCAAGTTCCGTGGCATGGAGGTGTTCCTCCTCGACGTGGTCGGCCGATCGAGCGGTGAACCTCGCCCGGTGATGTTGATGTTGGCGCGGCGTGGCGACGACCTGATCGTGGTCGGCTCCAACGCCGGCAACGAGGACACGCCCAACTGGTACAAGAACCTGATGGCTGCAGGCGGCGCTGAAGTGCAGGTGAAGGCCGACCGCTGGGCCGTCGATGCGCGCGAGGTCGATGGCGACGAGAAGGCCGAGTGCTGGGACATCGCGTGCGCGGCGTATCCCGACTTCGCCTCGTATCAGGAGCTGACCGACCGCAACATCCCCGTTGCGGTGCTCACCCGCCGAGCGGAGTAGCCGACGACGGCGGTGCTACGCCGCCCGTCGTTGCGTGCGGTCGATCGATGAGTGCGACCGCCACGCCGTGCCGTCGGGCCGGAACCACGTGACCACCCGATCGGGGGTCATCGAGAGGTTCCACCCACCCTCGTGCACGAGGTGATGGTGCCGCTCACAGAGCGGCACCAGATTGTCGAGGTCGGTTGGGCCGCGATCTCGCGTCCAGTGGTTGATGTGATGCGCCTTGCAGGCCGAGAACGGGATGGAACACGCCGGATGAGCACATGTCGAGTGCATCGCTCGCAGTGCTCGTCGTTGCTCCGGAGTGACCGTGCGTTTCGCCCGTCCCTCGTCGAGCACCCGGCCGACGCCATCGAGCACGATCGGCAGCACTCCGGCATCGCAGCACATCCGGCGAACCGTTTCGGCCGGGAGGTCGACCCCATCGTCGGTCTCGCAGACACCGGCCGTATGCGCAGCATCGCACAGCGTGTCGTAGTCGATGAGCACGCTCACCTCGGGTACTCGTTCGAGCGGTGACCTGGCGCTTCCACTCGTGACGGCGGCCACGAGCGCCTCGACCTCGAGCTCGTGGTAGCTGCGTCGGACGTCGGTCTCCTGCTCGCGCAGCGCGTTGAGGTGCGCCCGGATCGCAGTCCACATCGCTGCATCGCGCTGTGGATCGAGCTCGATGTGCGTGTGATGCATCCCGGTGGCCTTGTCGATCCACCGCTTCACCCGTGAGCGTTTGCGCTGCGCGGCGAGCTCGTCGTCGCCGTCGCGGACCTGAGCGGCCTGCAGCTCGCGCACGATGCGTCGGCACCGCTTGGCGAACACATCGACGTGTTCACGTGCCGCGGCGGCCAACAGTTCTTCCTCCATCGCCAGGAACAGGCGACGAAGATCGTCGTCGAGGCTACGCGCGGTGTGTGCGAGCACATCGAGGTGCGCCTGGCTGATGTGGCCCTGGGCCAGTGCATCCTCAACGTCGGCGGTCTCTGCGCACACCCGCTCGCGATCATCGGCCGATGCCGCGTCGTTGCTCGAGAAGCCGAGTTCGGCGCCGAGGAAGTCGTCGACAGGCTCTGCTGCGCCGGTGTCGGCAAGTTCGCGGATCCGTCGGGTGGCGTGGATGCGGAACGCATCCAACCGTGACCGCAGGAGCCGTTCGGTGTGCATCAGCGCCGTGACCTCGCGGCGGTCGGCGTCGTCGAGACGGGCCGCAAGCACCGCATCGAGTGCGGATCTCGCGTGGTCGTCGGTCATGTGGTGTACCCCGATTCGTGAGCTGCAATTCGGACGCTCGTTGCGTCGATCACCATCCATCCTGACGGGAGGGTGTCACCACCGATCCTGACGGGAGGGTGTCACCACCGATCCTGACGGGAGGGTGTCACCACCGATCTTGACGGGAGGGTGTCACCACCAATCTTGACGAGAGGGTCTCACCGCGGGCGTTCGTAACGAAAGCGACGTCAGCGGCGGAGTTGGCGCCCGAGCGCCGCGCCTGCGCTCCAGACGAGATAGCTCGCCGCCACGACGACCGCGCCGATCACCACGCCGACTGCGTTGCCCGCGAGGTCGCTGGTCTCCACGGCTCGGCTGGTGGAGTAGCGGCCCTGGGCAACCTCGACGAAGGCGCTCGTCGTCATCACCACGACGACGCCGACCGCCAGGCCGCGCCAACTCCACAACGTCCAGCCCACGAGCACGGCTACTGCCGCCCACAGACCCACGTGGACCAAGAAGTCGGACTCGGGGAGCTGGTCGGTCGTGGGCAGCCGTGCGCTGGCGTCGATTCGTGCAGAGAGCCGTTCGGCGTACGAGCCGAACATCTGGCGGAGTGCGCTCGGGGCACGATCCGACAGCATCAACGCGATCACCGCTGCCACGCCCACGGCCGCGACCACGCCGATGGCGACGCGCACACCGATCGGAGGTCGATCGTGCGGTCGCACCGATCGCGGCGTGCCGCGCACGTCGATCAGTGGCGCTGCCTGGCGCGGCGTGCGGGGGAGCTCCAAGGTGTCCAGAACACCGACGGTACCGGCCGCTCGATCGCCGTTGCCGTCGCGCAGCTGGTTCCCCGCCGCTGGCCAGCCGCAGAGCCGGAGCCGAGCTATTCGAGCTCGGCGGCGACCTGGTCGCCGAGCACTGGGCACGTGAACTGCATCGCGTCGAGTGCATCCGGGGTGATGTTGGCCACCAACTCGCCGAACTCGGTGGCGTCAGTGCTGTCGACCGCGCACAGCTGAATCAAGTCATCGACATCGCCGCCACGGTCGTCGACCCACACCTCGGCGCGCACGCGGGTCTCGATTTCCTCGGTGGTCTCGGTCGACGAGCACGCGGCGGCAACACCGACCAACGCCAGCGTCAACACGATCGACCGCATGGCTCGCACCGTAGCGAGTCCATGCGGCCGGTCGTGTGAGATCGGCGAGGTGCTAGCGCAGCACGTCGCGCGCCACCGTGCGGTTGCCGGAGGTGTCGATACCGAGGGCTCGCAGCGTGAACCTCGGTGCAGCGATGTACTGCTGACCATTGACCTCGAAGTCGAAGCGGAACGGCGAGCGGAAGATGATCACCGACTCGTCGGGATCGACCGCTACGCCGTTGAGGCGCGCCGTGCAGCGGGCCACCTCGACGTCGTCGGTGCACTCGTAACGGGTGATCACCTCGCCGACGAAGTCGCCGATGAAGAACACGAGGTCGAGTTCGGCGGTGACCTCCGGCGGGGTGGTGTCGGGCGTGGAGAGATCGAGCTGCAGCAACAGCGGCTCGTGATCCGACCCGGTCACCGTCGACGGAGTCCGTGGGAAGTCGACGTTGACGTGCACGATGTCGAGGGTCGCTCGGTCGACGAGCGAGTCGGTCACCAGCGCGTGGTCGAGCACCTGCGAGTTGCCGTCGAAGATGAACGTGTACACCTCGTCGTCGCTCAGCCCGTCGATCAGGTTGGTCAGCACCGGCTCGGGTCCGGGGAGGATCTCGGCGATGTCGTTGGTCCACTGGAACGTGTTCAGGTCGCCGGCGACGACGATCTGCGCATCCGGGTCGGCCTTCAGGAGCTCATCGACGTAGTCGTTGAGGAACTGCGTCTGGGCCTCGCGTGCGGCCTCGCCGGCCTGCACGAAGGGCTGCGGCCCACCGAAGATGGGCGTCGACCCGAACCGCGAGGTGAGGTGGTTGTTGATCACCGTGATCGGTTCACCCTGGAAGACGAACTCACCCACCAAGGGGAGGCGCGTGCTTGCAAACACATCGTCGACACTGCCGATGTTCTCGGCACTGTCCAGCGACACCCGCTCCTCGTTGTACAAGAACGCGTTGCGGATGTTGCCGCCCGGTATTCCGCCCTGGGTGTTGTCGACCGGATCGATGGTGAAGAACGTGTACTGCGGGCCGCCGGCAACGACGATTGCGTCCACGAGCCGTTGCAGTGTGATGGACGCATCGGTGGTGCCGTCGTCGACACTGCCGTTGTTGTCCTGGATCTCCTGCAACGCCACGATGTCGGGCGAGTTGAGGTTGTTGACGATCTGGCTGGCGATCAGGTCGCGCTGGGCATTGGCCGCATCGGTGCCGTTGAGGTTGAGCACGTTGTACACGGCGACGAGCAGGTCGTCCTCCGATGCGGTCAACTCGCTCACCGCCGGCACGTTCGAGCTGGCCTCGCGCACCACGATCTCGGTGAGCGCGTTCACCTCGAAGTTGCCGAAGGAGTACCCGACCACGCCGGTCACGTCGTCGATGCGCGTGCCGACCGACAGATCGGGCACATCGAACGGATACAGCGTGCCGTCGAGCTGGATCTGCACTCGTTCGGGATTCTGGTCGCCGGTGTTGTCCGGGTCGGGCTGCAGGTCGATCCCGCCTCGTGCGTTCAGCGCGTCGGCGGGCGCCACGTTGGCGCCGTCGTTGGGCACGGTGAAGAACTCGCTGCTAAACGAGTTGAACGTGCGCGTCGCCGACGTGAGCTGCGGCTGCTCGACCGTGACCAGCATCCCCTCGAGGGCCTCGTAGAAGTCGATGGCATCCTCGTCGGGATCGAACATTGCCGGGTCGGTCTGCAGGTTGGTGGGGAGCTCATCGTCGCTAATGACGATCTCCTTCGGCGGTACCCGGCCGCTCGACCCGATCACCACCGGGCTGATCGGATCGCCGGCGCCGACCGCGAAGATGTCGCTCGCCACGATTCGGGTGACCGAGAGGTTGCCGGTCGATGCGCCGCCGCCGATGCTCTCCTGCACTTCGCCGCTCACCTGCACGGCGTCGTTGACCGCCACGTTCGGGCCGGAGCCGGTCGACACGAAAATGCCGTCGGAGGTGGCGTCGTCGCCATCACCGTCAGGATCCTGCAGGTAGAAGCCGTTGAACGCCACGCCGGTGACGATGCCAGTGGTGGTGACGGTTTGTCCCACGAACGGCGACAGGTGGGCGGCGCTCTGGATCTCGGGGATCGGCGTCAGCGGTACCTGGACCCGGTTGTCGGCGCCGGGCGTGTTGATCGCCTCGTCGGTATCGGCGAGTACGCCAGGGAACGACGGCAGGCCGGCACCCTGGAAGTCGTTGCGGACCCAGTCGGTCGTGGCGTCGGTGTCGATCAGGTTCGGGATGCGCGAGGCTCCGCCCACCCGTTGATCGAGACCGTCGAAGTTGGGGTCGAGCACCACCGACGAATACAGAGCATTGCGGCCCCGACCGTCGAGCACGGCGACGTCGTCGACCAGCACCGCGAGCGGGGCGTCGGCGTCGATCGTGCCGTCGTTGTCGGTGTCGAGGTCGGTGCCCGCACCGCCGGTGAAGTGCTTCACCAGCAGCAGCGTCTGGCTGCCGTTCTCCAAGAAACCGCGGAAGAACCCGAAGGTCTCGAAGCCGTTGGCGTCCATCGCGCTGAGTGGGAACACCGCATCGACGATGCCCTGGCCAGCGCCGTCGCCTTCCACGACCAGCAGCGAGTACTGGTCGTAGCTGCGATCGGGAATGCCGGCCACCTCGATGAACTCGTCGCGATCGGCGCCCCGATGGTTGAACACGAACTCGTTGATGCGGATCTCTTGGGCGATGCGGCCCTCGCCGTCGACCGGATAGTCGGCAGCGCTGATCGTGCCCCCCAGCCCGCCATCAGCGGAGTCGGCGGTGATGTAGTTGAACAGGGCCTGCTGGTAGGTGGTGCCGAGCACGCTGAACGGCGCGTCGCCGAACGGGTACTGGTCGCCGCCGCGAGCGAGGAAGTCGACCGTAGCGATGGAAACGGGATCGCCGGCCTGCACCACACCGTTCTCGACGAGCACGGTGCCGTCGTCGAGTTGCACGTGTTGCACGCGCGAGCCGGCGTTGACCACGTTGCCGTCGTCGTCGATCTCGGCGGGTGTCTCGTAGGGGTCGAACACCACGCTCATTCCGGAGACCTGGGCGAAGCGCCCGTCGACGTTCTCCACGTTGGAGTAGGCGTTCTCGAGGATCAGCTTGAGTTGATCGCGGGGGATCGCCTCGAACACCGAGATGAAGTTGGTGAACGGCAAGATGTCGAACGTCGTCAGCTCGGTGATGTCGCCCGCGGGGATCACGTTGTTGTTGCGAATGCCGCCGCCGTTGCCGATGGCGATGTCGACCTCGCCGTCGCCGGGCAGCGTGATGCCGAAGTCGTCGAGCAACTGGTTGGCCTGCCAGCGGAAGGCATCGGCGACCAGGTTGCCCTCGTTGGTCTCCTGCGTGCGGATGCCTGGGTTGCGCACACCGTTCAGCGGCACCTCGCTGGTGCCGATCACGTTGCTGGCCAGTTGGGCCACGAATGCCGACACCGGTGCGGTCACGTCGGCGAGCAGTGCGGGATCCTCACCCACGGCATCGGCACCGACGCCCGACACGCGCACCGGGCCGCTTCCGGGGTCGACGGTGAGCAGGTCGCCAGCGTCGTTGAACGTCACCTGGAGACGGCCGATGTACTTGTAGTCGCCGGCACTGGTCACGATCGGTACCGCAGTGCCGTCGGCGTTGTTGACCGTGAACCCGTAGTCACCTTCACAGACGTCGCCGGGCACGAGCGGTGGCTCGGGCGTCTGGCACAACAGCTCGTCGCCGCCTCCGGCGATCGCCACGTCGACGCCGCTCAGCAGCGGCACGAGCGCGGAGTCTTCGGCCAGGCCCTGCAGATGGGCCGACAGGATCACGATGCCCACATCGGAGGGCAGTGCATCGATCTCGGCCTGCACGGCGGTGGCGACGTCGTTGATGATCACTTCACGTGGGCTGGAGATGAAGGGCAGGTTCTCGGTGGTTGCGCCGATGATGGCGATCTGACGGCCGTCTTTCTCGACGATCGTCGACTTGGCCAACTCGCCGGCAGTCTCGAGCGCCAGCAACCCGGGCTCGTTGGTGTAGTCGAGGTTGGCGCTCAGCACGGGAGCGTCGACCTGGGCGACGAAGCTCTCGAGCACGTCGGGCCCGAAGTCGAATTCGTGGTTGCCGATGACAACCGCGTCATAGCCGACGGCGTTCAGCGCCAACGCGTCGTAGAACGGGCTGAAGCCGGTGGTGCTGCTGGCGGAGAACTCGGGACCGGCGAGGTAGTTGTCGCCGGCGGTCACCATCACCCAGTCGTTGTCGTCGTCGGTGTCGGCCGCCGCCTTGAGGTCGTCGGCGAGGGTCTTGAACCGGGCGATACCGCCGAAGTCGGGATCGCCCGCATCGATCAGCTGCGACTCGCCGTCGTTGTGGTGCAGGATCGTCAGCGTGAAGTCGTCCGGCGGTGCCGCTGCGACGGGACTGCTCGGCGTGGCCGGAATCAATGCGGCGGCCAGCGCGAGTGCACTGCCGGCGGCGATCACGGCACGGCGGGCCGAGGGCGCGAGGTGCATGGGCTCTCCTTGGTTTCGTGGATTGCCCGCGCAAGCTAGAAGCCGTGTTTGGCCTCGAGCTGTCCGCGAGGTGATCACGGAGTGAACACCTCGCGCGTTCAAGCTATCACTCCAAGTGAACACCCCGGAACGGCGTGATGAACGGCGCACTACCGGAGGCCCGCGGTGAGGGAATGCGCCCGCAGGGAGCGCCTTCGCTCACCGGTGCGGTGTAGGCAGTGGTTGCGGTGAGGGAATGCGCCCACAGGGAGCGCGTTCGCTCACCGGTGCGGTGTGGGCAGTGGTTGCGGTGAGGGAACGCGCCCACAGGGAGCGCGTTCGCTCACCGGAGGGCGAACCTCACCGGCGGTGAGCAGGATGGTGGGCCGTGTGCGGTGACCGGCGGGTTCAGCCGACGCGGATCGGCAAGGTGCGCGGGCCACGCACCTGGCCGCCGGCCCACGTGACCCCGTTGGGGTCGCCGATCTCGAACACCGGCATGTGGGCCAGCCACTCTTCGACAGCGACGCGCAACTCCATACGCGCCAGGTTCGAGCCGGCGCACCGATGGATGCCCGCACCGAAGGCAAGGTGACGGTTCTGCTGGCGGTCGAGGATCACCCGGTCGGGCTCGTCGAACACCTCTGGGTCGCGGTTGGCGCCCGGGAAGTTCATCAGGATCCGTTCGCCGGCCTTGATCGGGCACCCGTTGTAGTCGGTGTCCTCGATCATTCGCCGGGCCATGGTGACGGGTGCGTAGGCGCGCAGGAACTCCTCGATCGCGGTCGGCATCAGCTCGGGTTCGGCGATGAGCCGGTCGCGGTCGTCGGGATGGGTCGCCAGGTGCCAGATCGTCGACCCGATCGACGACCAGGTCGTGTCGATCCCGGCGATCAACAGCAAGGCGCACATCCCGAGCACCACGTCGTCGGTGATCTGCTCGCCGTCGTGCTCAGACTGCATCAGCTCGGTCAGGTAGTCGTCGACCGGGTTGGCGCGTCGCTCGGCGATGGCCTCTTGGAGGTAGCCGAGGATGCCCTGGATGCCGCGCTGGCGCCGCTCTTCGTCGTACGCGAACTCGAGCACGTCGCGCACCCACTCGGTGAACGTCGGTGCCATCTCTTCAGGAACGCCCAGCAGGTGGCCGATCACGCGCACCGGAATCTGTTGGGCGTACCCAGCGGCGCCATCACCCTCGCCGCGCTCGGCGATCTCGGATGCGAGACGGGCGCACAGCTCGCGGGTGTAGGGCTCGTAGTCCTTGACGCGACCAGGGCTGAGCGTCGGCAGGATCAAGCGGCGGGTCCACGTATGCAGCGGGGGGTCGGCGCTGATCGGCGGCACGCCCTGGGGAAGCGCAGGCGCGGCCGCCGGTGCACCGGCGTCGTCCTCACCAGGTGGGACGATCGGAACGACCGAGATGCCGTTGCCCGATGGGAACTTCTCGATGTCGTGGGCGATGGCGTACACGTCGTCGTAGCGAGTGGGCAAGATCGACCCGCCCCAGCGGTCGGTGTGCGCGACGGGACACGACGATCGCAGCTCGTCCCAGATCGGATACGGATTCTCGACGTATGCCGGGTCGAAGATGTCGTAGTCGCTCGCCCAGTCGGTCACGGGTGCAGTGTCGGGCCCGGTCGGCGTGGTGTCGGCGCTCGGCTGGCTACTCATCGCGAAGTCCTCCATCGCAGGGATCGGTCCGGAGCCGATCGATTGGAACAGTGTGTCAGACAACGTCCGGCGCGTCGAGGTCGGGACGTCCAGGTCCACGGTCGATCGGGGCGTTGGTGCAGCTCATCGCCGTTGTGTGCTGCCGCTGAGTCGGTGTTGGTCGACGCTGAGTCAGCCTTGAGCGCGGGGGATCAACGTGGTGGGCGTCATCACCACGACGACTGACGGGAGCACGATCATGGCCACCAGAGACCGCAAGGGCGACGCGTCGAACGACCGGGCGAGGCCGGAGGCCGCGCATGCCGAACGTGCCGAGGCGCAGCGGGCAGCCGCACAGCGGGGCGAGGAAGCCCCAGTCGCCGCCACACAGGGCGCGGAGCGAACCGACTCGGCCGGGAGCCAGTCGATTCGAGGTGAGTCGCCGTGGGTTGAGTCGACAGAAACCGGATCGACCGCATCACAGTCGACCCACACCGAGTCGATGCCGACCGGGCCGGGCACCGCTGTGCATGCCGACCGCGAAGCTGGGGTGACGGTTGATGCCGGTCGGCCCGATCGCTTCGCCGAGGAGTCGCCGCTCGACGAACGGATGGGCGCCGAAGATCTCGCCGTCGACCCACGGGCCAGCCAGATCGGCGACGTACAACTGGAGCCCGGCGCCGACATGGCCTACGACACCATCGAGGCGCCCGCGGGCAGCGACCCGGCCGACTTCATCAACGAGTTCGACGAGGCGATGGCTGCCGGCGATGCCCCCGGCGGCTTGGATGGACGCAATGACTCCGTGGCCAGCGGCGGACACGGCACCGACCCAAATGCTGAGCCGCCCGCCGGGGGTCTCGAGGGGGCGGCGGGGCGATACCCCGACCACATCAACGCCGTGCTCGACCAACAGCGTGCGGCGGCACTTCAGGCCGCGGCCGACGGCAACTTCGAAGAAGCCGACCGCATCGCTGGCGAGACGCAGCAGTTCCTCATCGACAACGGGTTGAAGGAGGCGCCGTCGGACGAGCCGACCACGGAGTTGATCACCAACTTCGGCAGCGGGACCGATGACCCCAAGCAGGTGTGGGACTCCGAAACCGGCGAAGTGGTCGAGGTGTCTGCCGACACCGAGAACGAGAGCGTGCCGATGGGGACCGAGGCCGAGCAACTCAAACAGACCGGCACCGCAGCGTCAGGTGATGGCGGCGAGGGAACGAGCACGCCGTCGAACTCCACCGGCGCCAACAAACTGACGACCGAGGACGACGCCGGGGTGGACGATCACATCCGCGACCCGAGTCAGGGCTGGGGCGACGAGCACGAAGCGATTCGGTGGGCGACCGCCACGGGCGGTGCGGTCGATCCACCGCCCGAAGATGTGGGGACCTACACGACCGACACGATGGACGCCGACCCCGACGACATGATCTCGATACCGGTCGGGCCCGAGGATGCGGCCCCGCACGGTGAGCTGCCCGACGAGATCGACAATGACATCGACCACGAGTTCACGCCAGTCGACTGAGCTCGCGTTCGAGGTGCTGTCGCTCCACGTCGTTCGTGGTGGCGGCCAGCGCTGCGCCGAGGGCGCGTCGGGCGTCGGCGATCTGACCGTCGCGGCGCAACGCCTCGGCGCGCACGGCGTGCCAGCGGTGTGAGTGCGGCGCCTCGATGGCGTCGAGCGCAGCGATCGCGGTCGTCGGTCCGGTGTGCTCCAAGAGCGCGACGGCGCGGTTGACCGCCACGACCGCATCGGGACGGAGCGCAAGGAGCAGGTCGTAGAGCTCGACGATCTGTGCCCAATCGGTCGCCTCCGCTGTCGACGCGTCGGCATGCACCGCAGCGATCGCCGCCTGTACTTGGTAGGGCCCCGGTCGGTTCACCGCCAGGCAGCGGCGCACGATTTGGTGTCCTTCGTTGATCAGCGCGCGGTTCCAACGCGTGCGGTCCTGGTCGGCAAGCAGCACGAGTTGCCCGTCGTCGTCGACACGGGTGGCAGCACGCGCCTCGGTCAGCAGCATCAGCGCCAACAGGCCGGCCACCTCGACCTCGTCGGGCAGGAGTTCGGCGAGGAGCCGTCCGAGGCGGATCGATTCAGTCGCGAGACCGCTGCGGCGGTCGTCGCGCCGAGCGGCGGCGTGGGCGGTGGTGGAGATCAGATACACCGTGGCCAACACCGGTTCGAGTCGCTCCTCGAGACGCTCAGGTGACGGGATGCGATACGCGGGGCGGGTGTCGCGGATCTTGGACTTCGCCCGGCTGATCCGTTGTCCGATCGTGGGCGAGGGCACGAGGAACGCCTCGGCGATCTCGTCGGTGGTCAGCCCGCCCAGGAGGCGCAGCGTGAGCGCCACCTGCGCGTCGGGATGGAGCGCCGGATGGCAGCAGAGGAAGATCAGCCTGAGTTGGTCGTCGTCGACGGTGTCGAGCACGTCGGCTCCTGATGATTGATCGAGCGTCGTCGCGACGTGTGGATCGGTGAGCTGGGTAGCGGCGACTTCGAGGTTCGGCCGGCGCGACTCGCGGCGAAGCCGATCGATCGCTCGGTTGCGGGCGGTCGTGGTGATCCACGCCCCTGGATTGGGCGGCACTCCGGTGGCCGGCCACCGTTGCGCCGCGATGGCGAAGGCGTCGGCGACCGCGTCTTCGGCGAGGTCGACGTCACCGAGGACGCGGATCAGCGTTGCGGTGCAGCGGCCCACCTCGCGGCGGTAGATCGCGTCGAGGGTTGCATCAACGTGGCGATGCGACGTCGTCACGTTGGGAGAAACGGTCGCACCTCGACGGGCCAGGTGCAGGCTGCGGCGCCCTTGCGCGCCCAGTCGAGGGCGGTGTCGAGATCGGGGACGTCGATCACGGTGAACCCGCCGATCTGTTCCTTCGCCTCGGCATAGGGGCCGTCGGTCATCGACACCGACTGCTGGTCGGCGCGCACCACCGTGGCCGACGACGCATCGGTGAGCGCGCCGTAGAACACCCACACCCCGGCATCGCGCATCTCCTGTTGATGCGCGGCGACGTCGTCCATGATCTGTTGCATCTGGGCTGGCGGCGGCGGCTCGACGTCGTCTTCGTAGAACACCGACAGCAGATACTGCGGCATCAGCGGCTGCCCGTCGGCGTGGGTGGAGTGTTCACAGCTCGACGATGATCACAGCTCGAGGCCGACCGCGGCGATCGGCGCGGTGACGTGCATCTGTGGGGGCTCGGCCATCAGTGGCATGAAGGACTGCATGGCCTCCTGCATCGCCGGGGTCTGCCCGTGTGCCTGCATCGACGCCTGGTCGGTCATCAGCGCAAAGAACCAGAACTGGTTGTCGTCGCCGCGCAGGTACGTGTACGCCTCCACACCGGGTTCGTCGCGTGCGGCCTCGACCATCTGCGCCAGGACTGCGGCCATCTCGTCGGCTTTGCCGTCCTGACAGGTGATCGTGCCGACCATCGTTACTTTCTGTGTCTCGCTCATCGGTGCTCTCTCATCTCGCTCGGTGGTGTTCGGACATGAGTACTACGAACGAGATCGCCAATTTCGACACCGCGCGCCCAACACCGCGAGATGAATTGCGCTGCTTCTCGGCGTCGAGGTTGGCGTGTTCCGCAACCGACGGCGCCGAGAAGCGACATGCCCCACGGCGGGACTAGGCGCGCCGTCGAACGGCGATCAGCGAACCACCGGTGGCGATGAGCCCCAGGGCGATCGCCACGATTGGGAGCGAGGTCGAACTCGACCCGGTCGCCGGCAGGTTGGCCGTGGGCGTCGTCGGCGGTGTGGGCGGTGGCGGCTGCGTGGTGGGCGCGGCAGTGGTCGGCGGCGTCGTCGTGGTGGTGGTCGTGGTGGTGGTCGGCTGCGGATCGTCGTCGTTGGTGATCGTGCAGGTCACCTCGCCGAGCGGACCGATCTCGAACGCCGCGTCGGCCCCGGGAATCGCCTCCCGAACCTGGATCTCGGGCGGATCGGTGTTGATCGGTGGATCGATCGGTTGCTCGGTGACCACACACGAAACATTGGCGGTGTAGCCGTCCGGTCCACTCTCGCCGATGCGGTAGTCGCCGATCGGCAGCGAGTCGTCGATGCACGAGCCGTCGGCAGCGCACTGATTCGACACTGCGAGCACACCGCCCGGATCGGTGAACACCTCGGCGGTGAAGTCGTCGGCAGTGGCGGTGCCGCCGTCGTCGTTCACCACCACTTTGTCGACGACGACGCGTCCGACGAACAGGTCGTTGGTGATTCGGCAGTACACGAACGGTGCGTCTGGTTCGAAGTCGACGCCGAGCGAGAACTCGCCGACGCCCGACGGAAACACCTCGGCGGGAGCGTCGATGGCAAAGGCGGTGTCGACACACCACACCGCCGTCGGCAGATATCCCGGTTGCGGAACCTCGCCGAGCTGGTAGTCGCCCATACCCAGAGGGATCGCCAGGCACTGGTCTTCGATCGAGGGATCGATGACCAAGAACTCGTTGACACACACGCCCTCATCGGGGTCCTGCCCGCTGGCGGTGAGCTCGCCGCCAGAGAACACCTCGAGCTCGAACGGGTCGGGACCCGGCGGGGGAATCTCGCCGAGCACCTTGTCGATGAACACCGACGGCAACACCATCCCGAGTTGGCAGTCGACCGCGAGCGAAGCGGAATTCAGCGAGAACTGTGCTGTCTGTCCCGGAAGCACCTCGAGGAGGACTACTCCGCCGTGGCTGAAGCACGACGCGTTGTCGACGTAGAGGCCGTCGGGAGCACCGTCGAAGCCGACCGTGTACGTGCCGTAGGGCACGTCGTCACACGACACTTGCCAGACCGCATTCAGTGTTGAGCCACCCAGTCCGGCCGGTCCGAAGTCTGTGGTGCACGTTGGCATCAAGACCGAGTTGTCGGGCCGCACCAACTCGACGGTCAACCCGTCGAGCACATCGACAGCGCCCGCGCCTTCGACGAACACGTCGATCTGGACGGAGCCCGAGTTGTTGCCGGCTGCGGCAGGCGCCGAACCGGCGGCCGCTGCTCCGATGGCGCCGACGACGAGCGCGATGGCCGTCAACACGCCGCGGCGCCGCAGCCTGCGCGGTGAGATGGTTGGTGTGCCCGCGTCGTACATGTGATCCTCCCCAGGAATCCTGACGTCCGTGAACAAATAGGAAACCACATCTGAAGAGCGGCGCGCGCCAAACGGCCCTGCAGGCATCGATTCTCGGTGTCGACGGCTGCGGCATACGCGAGTGACGGCGCCGAGAAGCCGCGGTCGGACGGCCGGCTGGCGGACCAGGCGTCAGCAGTTGGGCGGGATCACGATGTTGCCGCCGATGGCGAAAATGGCGAACGCACGATTGCCGAGATTGGCCTGCGTGAGCTCTTGCACCGTGATGTCGTATTCGTCGGCGATCTCCAAGGGGTAGTCCCCCTCGGCGATGGTGTGCACCTTCGACTCGCACAGCTCGGGCGCCAGCGTCGCCTGCGTCACTTCAGGGGCGTTGGGATCTACCGGAGGGATGCGGATCACCTCACCGGGCCAAGGGAACGAGGCGATCGTGTCCCAGCCGTTGTAGGCCACCAGGTCGTCGATGGTGATGCCGTACTCGCCGGCCACCTTCAACCCATAGTCGCCTTCCTGAACCACGTAGTCGGTGCCAGGCAGATCGGCGCGATCCACGTCGGGATCGTTCGGGTCGAGCACCGGGATCGTCGTGGTGGTGTCGACCACCGGGCGTATGGCGAACGCCGTCGAGTCGGGCACGATGCGTGCCGTCGTCACCGTGCCTTCCTCGGCGGTGGGTGCACAGCTGCTGGCCACGATGGCCGCGGCGGCGGTGGCCGCCACGACCGCGGCCCGCCGCGATCGTGAGCGGTTGGGACTCATGATCCCCGAGGATATTGGCCGCGGGACCCGGTATCGGTGCAGCTCGGGGTGACGTGTGACCCACCCAATCGTGCGTTGGAGTCACTACGCCGGCAGTGAACGCGTCGGCAGTCTTGGCGGTTCGAGTCGGCGAGGTGCGAGCCGTCCCGCTCACAGCGCCACCGGGGTGGCATGGTGGACCCGTGGAAGAGATCACGACCGACTACCTCGTCACCGGCGCCGGCGCGATGGGCATGGCCTTCACCGACGTACTTCTCAGCGAAACCGACGCGACGGTGACCCTCGTCGACGAGCACGCCGCGCCGGGTGGACACTGGAACGACGCCTACCCGTACGTCCGGCTGCACCAGCCATCGTCGTTCTACGGGGTCAACTCCACACCCCTTGGCAGTGGGGTGATCGACCAGGTGGGCACCAACAAGGGCCTGTACGAGCTGGCCACCGGCAGCGAGGTCGTCGCCTACTTCCGCCAGGTGCTCGATCAGACATTCCTCCCGTCGGGCCGAGTCCGTTACCTGCCAATGAGCCGTCACGACGGCAACGGCACCGTCGAGTCGCTGATGGGCGGCGCCGCCACCACCGTGCGCGCCGACACGATCGTCGACGCCTCGTACATGAAGGTCGAAGTGCCGGCGCATCGGCTCCCGCCCTATACCGTCGCCGACGGGGTCACCTGCATCCCGCCGAACGGATTGCCCAAGGTGGCCACCGCACCGCCCGGTTTCGTGGTGATCGGTGCCGGCAAGACCGGCGCGGACGCCTGTTTGTGGCTGCTGCAGCATGGCGTCGAACCCGAGCGGATCTCGTGGGTGATGCCGCGCGACTCGTGGTACCTCAACCGTGCGGCCATCCAACCGGCCACGTTGTTCGGCGAGACGGCGGGAGGCTTCGCCGCGCAGTTCAAGGCGATCGCCGCGTCGGACTCGGTCGACGACATGTTTGCGCGGCTCGAGGACAACGGCTCGCTGATGCGCCTCGACCCCGACGTGACGCCCACGATGTATCGCTGTTCGACGGTGACGGTGACCGAGCTCAACATGCTGCGGACGATCTCGTCGGTGATCCGCCTCGGTCGGGTGCGGTCCATCGAGCCCACCGAGCTGCTGCTCGACGAAGGGGCCGTGTCGGTGGAGCCGGGCACCGTGTTCGTCGATTGCACCGCCGACGGCCTCGCACGCCGACCGACGGTGCCGGTGTTCGCCGGCAACCGGATCGTGTTGCAAACCGTGCGTCACTGCCAGCAAGTGTTCAGCGCCGCGTTCATCGGCCACATCGAGGCGAGCTACGACGACGAGGCGACCAAGAACGAGCTGTGCACCGTGGTGCCGCATCCAGACAGCGCCACCGACTTCATGAGCACGCTGCTCGGCTCGATGATGAACGCCGTGCGGTGGGGCGCCGATCCCGAGTTGGCCGACTGGTTGTTGCATGCCCGACTCGACTGGTCGTCGACCCCCGATGCCGATCCGGCCGACACCGACGCGGCGGCCTCGGCGGTGCTGGAGTTCGGCCCGGCCGCGGTGGAGAAGCTCGGCGCCTACCTCGCCACCTGACCACTCGCCGGTCGGTTCTCAGCCAGATCTCGCGACCCGTTCAGGCTGCGTGTAGGTGACCGTCGCGACGATGGCGACATCCGATCAACCGCACCAGCCCGCACACCTGAAGGAGTCCACTGCCCGATGACCAGCGCCACGCGATCCACCGTCTCCCGTTTCATCGGAGGGCTCATCGCTGCATGCACGGCCATCACGGTCTTCGCAGGGGCACGTGCCTCGGCGGACAGCGCGGACATCACCGAAGCCGCTCCACTCGAGCTGGACATCTGCTACGCCGACAACCCGCTCGGAGACGGATACCGCATGCACGTGGTGACGAAGAACAACTCCTCGCGGAACGCCTGGTTCACGGTCACTGAGTTGGGCAACCCGCGCGGCACCACGCTCCACGATCAAACGCAGCGGCCAGGCGAGCTCGCCCACTTCACGCACGAC
Organism: Ilumatobacteraceae bacterium; assembly: GCA_965230015.1. Lineage (GTDB taxonomy): Bacteria > Actinomycetota > Acidimicrobiia > Acidimicrobiales > Ilumatobacteraceae > JABSQH01. The sequence continues at coordinate 67,908 of CBDDKF010000014.1, forward strand.
ATCCCACTCGACAAGTGGCGCGAATACGTCTACAGCGTCCAAATCAACGGCAACGACGGCGGCTACGCCGACAGCCGACAGGTCACGAACTACTTCATCCCCGACTACACCAGCCACTGCTTCGGCCAGAACGCGTAGGGGATCCGCCGGGTGTCTCCCGTTGGCGGGGAAAGGCTCGGACTGGTCGATGCAGGCCCACCTTGCGGCCGGCCTCCACGCCTGAGTCCCGTGTGACACCCTGACGGATCCGAGATCATCGTCGCGCCGCTGCCGCGCGAAATCAAGGGACGTTGGTCCCTGACGGTGCTTTTGTTCTTGCGTCCGCTTCAGTCGACCCGCTCGATGATCGCGACCGTCCGCGGCCGGCATGTCAGAATCCCGCCGGTGACCAACCGGGGGTTCTGGAGCTGGACGGCCGCGGCGGCCGGCGTCGGCATCGTCGCCCGGTTGACGTACGTGCTGACCGCAGCGCGCGGGCGCATCGAATTGTTCGGCGATGCCGAGACCTACCACCTGCTCGGTCGCCATCTGGCCGAGGGCGCGGGGTACGTGCGCCCTCGGGAGTACGCCGACCTGGGGATTTCGGTGCCCACTGCCGAGTTCCCGCCGCTGTACCCGTCGGTACTCGCCCTCGCCGATCTCGTCGGGATCAACAACGCCGACGATCAGCGTCTTCTCGGTTGCCTCGTGGGTGGTGCCTCGATCGTGGTGATCGCGTTGCTCGGTCGCGCGGTGGCCGGCCCACTCGTCGGCGTGATCGCTGCCGGCGCCTTGGCGGTGTATCCGCAGATGATCGTGTTCGACGGCTCGCTCGCCAGCGAAGGGTGGTACTTCCTGTTCGTCGCCGCCACGTTGTGGTGCGTGTACGAGGCGCGTCGAGACGAGTTGCGCGCGATTCGTTGGCTCGGTGCGGGGGGAGCCGTGCTCGGTCTGGCGGTACTCACCCGGAGCGAGGCGATCGCACTGTTGCCCGCGCTACTGGTTCCCGCCGCGTTCGTCCGCGCCGCCGACGGTGCGATCGACTGGCGCCTCTGGGGTCGGCGTATCGGCGTGGCATCGGTCGGGGTGATCGTGTGTCTCGGGGCATGGACGGTGCGCAATGCGATCAGCCTCGACCACCTACAGCCGTTCACCAACAACAGCGGCACGCTGCTCGCGGGCGCCAACTGCGAGCGCACCTATCGCGGTGAGCAAGCCGGTCTGTGGCGCATCGATTGCGCGTTGGCGGTCGATGTCGAAGGGATCGACGAAACCGATGCCGCTGGCGAGCGACGTTCGGCGGCGATCGATTTCGCCGTCGACAATCCTGAGCGCCTCCCAGCGGTGGCCACACTGCGCGTGTTGCGCACCGCGGGAGTGTGGGATGTGCGCACGCAGTTGTTCTACGAGAGCCTCGAAGGACGCGACTACCAGTGGCTGTGGGCGGGCTGGATTGGATGGATCATCGTCGCGCCTGCCGCGATCGCCGGCGTCGTCCTCGGGAGACGCAAGCGCATCGCCGTGTGGCCGCTAGTGGTGCCGGTCGCGATGGTGTTCGCGATGGTCGTGTTCACGTACGGCAACCAGCGTTTCCGCGTGGGCGCCGAGCCGTCGGCGCTCGTCCTCGCCGCGCTCACTGCGGCCTCGCTCGCCCGCCGACGATGGTCGGGGCCGGACCCTTCCGATGGGGACGGTGTGGACGGTGCGGAGCAGGCCGCGGCTCAGGAGCAGGCGCCGGCCGGCTCGTCGTAGCGCGAGTCGCTGCGCCAGTCGCCGATCCACCACTCGGCGGGCTCGGCCTGGGCGATTCCCGTCAGCGTCGACACGAACTCGCCGACCGCCAGGCCGAAGCGGGCAGAGCCGTCGGGGCAATAGTGATTGCCGTCGGTCTTGCGGACGCGCAGTGAGCCCTCGGCGGTGTCGATGTCGAGCGAGAACTCGCCGTCGGGTGCCACGATCGGGTCGGGGTCGATGTACACGACCTGGCCCGGGAATCGTTCGGGCAGCTCACGGAAGAAGCTGTTGATCGACCGGTCGACAGGGGTTGGGTCGACCCCACCGCTGAGCGACGGCGCGAGTCCGACGAACCCGACTGTGGCGCCGTTGGCGGTCAGGATCTCCATCGCCCGGTCGAGTCGAGCGCGGTACTCGTCGGGATCGTTCTCTTCGAGCCAGGCGGCGTCGAAGCGGGCCCACATGGCGATGACCACATCGGGATCGGAGAGCTGCATCTGTTCCTCGAGCACTGATTCCCAGCCGTCGTCGGTGATGCGGAAGCCGAACCGCGCCTCCTCGGCTACCTCGGCGCCGCTGGCCGACAGCGCCGCAGCGATGCCCGGCTCGGCGTCGTACATGAACGAGTCGCCGGTCAGCAGCACCCGTGCGGGCGGCTCGGTTGCGGGCGCAACGTCGACCGTGGTGAGCAGCGGCTCGGTCTGCAAGATCCCGAGCGGGACCTCGTCGTCGACTACGGCCGTGGTCGCGGGTGCCGTCGTTGGCGCCGCTGTGGTCGGCACGGTGGCGGCGGGCACGCCCGTTGCCGACTCGATCGGCGAGGCGGTGCTCGGCGCGGCGGTGGTGCTCGGAGCGGCGGTGGTCTGGGGCGCCAGGGTGGGGGCGGGACCCGCAACGATGGTGCGCGCCGCGGGGACGGTGGTGACGAAGAGGGCGACGGCGATCACCACGGCGGCAAGGACCGAGATGAGTCCGACGACGCGCGGGGTCGCCGTGCTGTGCCGGATGGGTTGCTCGAGCAGGACGTAGGAGGCCACGGTCAACACGACGGTGATGCCGAGCCGGGTGATCAGCAGCGCCGCTCCGTCGAGTCCGGTGCGTTCGCTGTCGACGATCACGATCACCGGCCAGTGCCACAGGTACATCCCGTACGACACCAGACCCAGTTGGCGAAGCGGCTCGAGTCGGAAGACGCGTGCCGCCGGAGCGTCGGGTCCCAGGCTGATCGCCGCAATGATCACGCCCACCGCCACCGCGTGCAGGAGGAACCCGCCGCGGTACACAGTGGGGCTCGTTCCATCGACGACGAACCACATCCACGTGAGCAGCGCAATCGACGCCACGGCACCGAGCTGCAGCGCACGCGCCGCCTGCGGACGAGGTGCTGTGCCGCCGCGCTCGTGCAGCACCACGGCGACGATCGCGCCGACGAGCATCGAGCCGATGCGGGTGAAGGTGTTGAGGTAGGCGTCGCTGAGGTTGCCCGTCGACATCACGGCCATCAGCACCGTCGAGGCCACCGTGGCCACGACCGACACCACGAGCAAGCGGCGTGTCGTCAGCGCTGCGCCGACCAGCAACACCACCGCAAGTGGCCACACGACGTAGAACTGCTCTTCGATCGACAGGCTCCACAGGTGTTCGAGCGGCGATGGGGTGGTGAACAGGTCCCAGTAGCCATCCCCGGTGACGATCGCCCACCAGTTGGCCACGTACACCAACGCCGAGAGGCCGCCGCCGCGAATGCCTTCGAGTTCGTCGGGCCGCGCGAACCACGCGGCGTACACGGCCGTGGACACCAGCAGCGCATACAGCGCAGGCAACAACCGCCGCGCTCGACGCGTCCAGAAGCGCTTCAGGTCGACGCCGCCCTTGGCAGCTCGTTCGACCAGCAGCAGGCGAGTGATGAGGTAGCCCGACAGCGTGAAGAACAGGTCGACGCCGAGGAACCCACCGCTCAGATGGCCCAGATGGAAGGCCACGACACCGGCCACCGCCACGCCGCGCAGGCCGTCGAGTGCCGGCTGGTACCCGATCCGGGGATCGCTCGGCGCCGGGGAGGTGCCGGTATCGGGGCTCAGTGTGGTCATCGTTCGTGGTTGAGGTCGCGACACGATGATCGAACGATCGCCACCCGCGCCAACTCCATCATCGTCGACCGCACCATGATGGCGTGGTCAGGACCGCACCGCAGCGCTGTGCATCACACCACCACGTTGATCATGCGGCCGGGGACCACGATGACCTTCTTCGGCGAACCGCCGTCGAGCGCGCCCGCAACGACGGCATCGGCCAGCGCGGTCGCTTCGAGTGTGGCCGGATCGGCGTCGGCGGGAACGACGATCCGACTGCGCACCTTGCCGTTGATCTGCACCGGCACCTCGATCGTGTCGTCGACCAAACGCGACGGATCGGCGACGGGAAACGTCTCGTAGGTCAAGGTGTCGTGGTGACCCAACCGGCGCCACAATTCCTCAGCAACGTGCGGTACGAGCGGCGCCAGCATCAACACCATCGGCTCGGCGATCTCGCGGGGTGTGGCGTCGAGTTTGGTGACGTGGTTGTTCAGCTCGATCAGCTTGGCGATCGCCGTGTTGAAGCGCAGTGCGTCCATCTCGGTGCGCACCACGTCGATCGTGCGGTGGAGCAACGTCACGGTGTCGTCGTCCGCCGGTTCGTCGACCACGATCAGCTCGCCGGAGTCCTCGTCGATCATCGTGCGCCACAGCCGCTGGAGGAACCGGTACATGCCGACCACGTCGCGGGTTTCCCACGGGCGCGATGCGTCGAGTGGCCCAGTGGCCATCTCGTACAGCCGCAGCGTGTCGGCGCCGTACTCCGCGTACATGTCGTCGGGTGACACCGAGTTCTTCTTGCTCTTGCCCATCGAGCCCCACTCGCGGGTCACGGGTGCGCCGTCGAGGGTGAAGGTCCCGTCGTCGGCCTCGCTCACCGCAGACGCGTCGACGTAGATCTGGCGCTCGTCCTTGTACGCCGCGGCGAGCACGTAGCCCTGGTTGAACAGCCGGGCGTACGGCTCTTTCGACGACAAGTGGCCGAGGTCGTAGAGCACTTTGTGCCAGAAGCGGGCGTACAGGAGGTGCAGCACGGCGTGTTCGACGCCGCCGACGTACAAGTCGACGCCTCCCGGATGATCTGGGCGCTGATCCGATCGCGGGCCCATCCAGTACTCCTCGACCTCGCGGCCGACGAAGCGGTTCTCGTTCGTCGGGTCGAGGTAGCGCAGTTCGTACCAGCACGATCCCGCCCACTGCGGCATCACGTTGGTGTCGCGGCGGTAGCGCTGCATGCCGTCGCCCAGATCGAGTTCGACGTCGACCCACCACTCGAGCCGGTCGAGCGGGCTCTCCGGGTTGGAGAACTCGTCGTCGGGATCGAACGTGCGCGGCGAGAACGAGTCGGTCTCGGGCAGCTCGACCGGCAACATGTCGTCGGGCAGTGTGTGCGGCCGACCGTCGCCGTCGTACACGATCGGGAACGGCTCGCCCCAGTAGCGCTGCCGACTGAACAGCCAGTCGCGCAACTTGTAGGTGATCGTCGGTCGGCCGGCGCCGTGTGCTTCGAGCCATCCGTTCACGAGGGCGATGCCCTCGTCCTTGGTCGCCACGCCGTCGAGATCGAGGTCGTCGTTGCGCGACTGCACATAGGGGGCGTCGCCGACGAACGACTCTGGCCACTGGGCCGTGTCGACCGTCGGTTCGAGGTCGTGCGCCGCGAACCACTCGTCGGGCGGCATCTGGATCGCCGGGATCGGGAGGTCGAACGTGCGGGCGAACTCGAAGTCGCGTTGGTCGCCGCACGGCACGGCCATGATCGCCCCGGTGCCGTAGCCCATCAGTACGTAGTCGGCGATCCACACCGGGATCTGCTGGCCGTTGATCGGGTTGGTGGCGTACGAGCCGGTGAACACGCCGGTCTTCTCACGCGTCTCGTCCTGGCGATCGACGTCCTTCTTCGCTGCCGCCGCGCGCTGGTACTCGCCGACCGCGTCGGCCTGCTCGGTGGTGGTCAGCGCTGGCACGAGTGGGTGCTCGGGTGACAGCACCATGAACGACGCGCCGAACAGCGTGTCGGGCCGGGTGGTGAAGACCGTGATCGCTTCGGTGGTGTCGGGTTGGTCGATGCGGGTGACCGTGAAGTCGACGTCAGCGCCGTAGCTCTTGCCGATCCAGTTGCGCTGCATCGCCTTGATCGCGTCCGACCAGTCGAGCAGATCGAGGTCGTCGATCAGCCGGTCGGCGTAGGCAGTGATGCGCATCATCCACTGGCGCATGCTGCGCTTGAACACCGGGAAGTTGCCGCGGTCCGAACGCCCGTCGGCGGTGACCTCTTCGTTGGCCACGACCGTTCCGAGACCCGGACACCAGTTCACCGGCGCCTCGCTCACGTAGGCCAAGCGATGGTCGTTGACGATGTCGGCGCGCTCGCCGGCGGTGAGCTCGCTCCATGGTCCGCCGTCGGGGGTGGCTCGCGCGCCGGACTCGAATTCGGCGACCAGTTCGTCGATCGGGCGAGCGCGGTCGGCCTCGGTGTCGTACCAGGCGTTGAAGATCTGATTGAAGATCCACTGCGTCCAGCGGTAGTAGGTCGGATCGGTCGTCGACACGCTGCGCCGCTGGTCGTGCGCCAGTCCGAGGCGGCGCAGCTGACGGCGGTAGTTGGTGATGTTCTGATCGGTGGTGATCGCCGGGTGCTGTCCGGTCTCGACGGCGTACTGCTCCGCAGGGAGTCCGAAGGCGTCGAAGCCCATCGTGTGCAACACGTTGTGCCCCGTCATCCGCTTGAACCGGGCGTACACGTCGGTGCCGATGTAGCCGAGTGGGTGCCCGACGTGCAGGCCCGCGCCCGATGGGTACGGGAACATGTCGAGCACGAACAGCTTCTCGCCGCGGGCGGCGGCGGTGTCGGGGTCGGCCAGCGGACCCGTTTCGTTGGGGGTCTCGAACGTGCCGTGCTCGTCCCACCAGTCCTGCCACCGCAACTCGATGTCGTCGGCCAGGGTCGAGGTGTAGCGAAACGGGGGAGTGTCGTCGGCCATAGCGACAGAAGAGCCTACGGCGCTCCGGTCCGCGTCGAAGCGCTGGTTGTGGCTACCGTCGGCGCGATGAGCACGACGATCGGTGGCATCGAGGTACACGGCACGGTCGCGGATGGGTTCGGCAAGGTGGCCGACGCGTTCGCCGCGAACTTCACCGACCCCGGCGAGCTGGGTGCGGGATTCGCGCTGTACGTGGGCGGCGAGCGCAAGGTCGACATCTGGGCTGGCGTCGCCGACGAGGCCAGCGGCCGGCCGTGGGACGAGAACACGTTGCAGCTGGTGTTCTCCACCACCAAGGGCGCAGCGGCGATCTGCATCGCTCGCCTCGTCGAATCGGGTTTGCTCGACTACGCGGCACCCGTGGTGCAGTACTGGCCCGAGTTCGGTGCGCACGGCAAAGACTCCGTCACCGTCGAACAGCTGATGAGCCACCAGGCAGGCCTGCCGTACGTCGACCAACTCTTGACATTGGACGAGGTGCTGGCCGTGACCCCTGTGGTCGAGGCCCTCGCGGCCGAAGAACCGAAGTGGCAGCCCGGTACCGCGCACGGTTATCACGCAGTGACGTACGGCTGGTTGGCCGGAGAGCTGGTCCGGCGCGTCGATGGGCGCTCGATCGGTACCTACTTCGCCGAGGAGGTCGCCGCTCCGCTTGGCCTGGAGTTCTGGATCGGGCTGCCGGCCTCCGAGGAGATCCGCGTGTCGACGCTCAAGGCGCCGCCACCGCCGAGCGATCCCGCGATGGCAGCGCTGGCAGAACAGTTCATGGGCGAAGGAACGCCGGGTTGGAAGGCGCTCACCATGAGCGGCGCGTTCGGTGAGATCACCGGGAACGACAACTCGCCGTTCAACACTCGTGAGGTGCACGCCACCGAGATGCCTGCCGCCAACGGCATCACCAACGCGGGCAGCCTGGCGCGCATGTACGCCGCCACGGTTGGTGAGGTCGACGGCGTGCGGTTGCTGTCGGCCGACATGGTCGAGCGGGCGCGTGCGGAACGGGTGAACGCGCCCGACAAGTCGTTGATCCTGCCGACACGCTTTGGTGCGGGATTCATGCTCGACATGCCGTTCGCCCCGTTGCTCACCCCCGAGTCGTTCGGGCACCCGGGTGCCGGCGGTTCGCTCGGCTACGCCGACCCCACCAACGAGGTGGGCTACGGCTACGTGATGAACGAGATGCATTCAGGTCTCACCGGCGACCCCCGCACGGTCAACCTGAACAACGCCGTCAAAGCCTGTTTGTGACAGTTGGGGTCAGACCCAACTGTCACGGTGCAGCCGAGCTGATTACGACAGCGCCAGACCAACGGTGTCGATCGGCTCGTCGGTGAGATAACCGGCGACGTCGGCGACGATGTGCGCACGACGCAGCGTGTACAGGCACACCTTGCCATCTGCCGAGAGCTTGACCGTCGCCAGGTTGGGGTTGGTCTCACCGGCTGCGTAGTTGACGTTCGACACGGTCGGCCTGCTCTCGTCGCACGGCCACGCAGTGAGGAAACCCCGGGCCTCGGGCTGGGTCACTGTCAGGTTGAGCACCGCAGCGAGTGCGTTAGATCCGACGCCGCCCCGCCCCGCGACGTCGAGCTCGACGAATTGCCCGGCTTCGATTTTGGTGGTCGTCGGGATGCCGACCGCCTCGCGGGTGTCCAATAGTCGCTTCGGCTCGAGATCGACCAGGCCTGCGGGTTCTTCGACGCCGTACCAGGCGGCGACGTCGGCGATGAGATGCGTGTCGACCCGGGAGTAGAAGCACAACGTTCCGCTCGACGACAGCTTCGCCGTCACCAGGTTGGCGACGCTCTGTCCCGCCGCGTAGTTCAGGTTGGAGGCCGTTGGCCGTTGCTGATCGCAGGGGAACACCGTGACGAAGCCCCGGTCGATCGGCTCTGTGGCTGTGACGTTCACCGTGACCGCGCCGGCTCGCTCGGGCACGGTCTCTCCGTCGACGACGTCGAGTTCGAGCACCTGACCTGCGGCGAGTTTGGTGGTGGTGGGCACGCCAAGCGCCTCACGCGTGTCGAGGATCCGGGTCGGGCGTACCGGATTGGCGAGGAGGCCGCCGTCGGATTCGTACGTTCCGTTCAGGTCGGCGATCAGATGTGCGCGGGCGATTCCCGAGAGACAGATCGTTCCCCCGGGGCTGAGCTTGGAGACGACCAGGTTGGGGACGGTCTCGCCCGCGACGAAGTTGAGGTTCGACACGGTGGGCCGATCACCGCCGCACGGCCATGCGGTGACGAAACCGGCCTTCTCGGTCTCGGTGAGGGTGACGTTGAGCACCACCGCGGTGGTCTGCGGTCCGACGAGGGCACCGAAGGACAACTCGACCACTTCGTTGGGCTCGACCTTGGAGGTCCCCGGTCGGCCTTGACCGATCCTCGTGTCGAGCACGCGCTCGGGCACGATCGATCGCAGGGACGGCGCGGGGAAGTCTCCCGGCTGGTAGCGCCACGACGGCGGCAACGCGGTCGTGTCAGGTCCGGTCGGAGCGAGCTCTCCGAGCAGTTTGACTCGTACGTGGACCGGTCTGAATACGTAGACGCACAGATCGGCGCCCGCCTCGAGTGGCACGATGGCGATGTTCGCGGCTCGGTCGGTGCGGTACGCGACGTCGGATGCCCTCGGGCGCGGTCGATCGCACGAGTGGGCAGTGAGGAAGCCCGGACCCGATGCCGCGATGGCGTCGAGCGAGATCACCGCTGCGGTCGCGCCGTCGGAGAGCCGTTCGGGGTGCGGGATCCGGATCGTTTGCTGCGGCTCGGTGGACGCTTCGCTCCACAACGTCTCGGGAGTTGACAGCGCCACGTACTGCTCGCCAGTGGCGGACGGAGCCGGTGCCACGGTGCCCTCTTGATCGACGATCACGTGCAGCGGGACGGTCGAGGTCAAGCACGTCGACTCACTGGTGGCGAACCTCGCGTACTTGGTGTCTTGTGATGATGTCAGTCGAAACGTGGTTTCGTCCGCCGGTGGCGTCGCGCCGCAGGGGTGAACCGTGGCGGTCCCTGGGCCAACCGGGTCCAGTACCCAAACGTTGAGCACCCCCGACCCGAGTACGCGAGCCGTGACGCGCGATCCCACGCGTGTGTCGACCACACGGATGGGATCTTCGAGCTCGATGCGCCCGCCGTCCTCGAGGCCTGCCACCGGAGAGATCGCGGACACCACGAGGGTCGACGCGACGATGAGCGATGCTGCCGCCTTCAGCATGCAGCGAGGCTAGTGACCGGACGAGCGGCCGTGAAAGCGCGCTGCGTCGAGCCAGTCCAGCGGTCAGTGCGGTATCAGATAGTCCGTGATCTGGGCGTCGTCGACGCCGAGGTCTTCGTAGTTGTCCTCGGTGCGGGCGCGCATGTAGTCGCGCCACAGGAACTCGCGGTAGCGCGGCTGGTCGGCAAGTTCGGCGATCGGGGCGATCGATGTCGATCGAGACGGGTTCGAGAAGAAAGGGATGCTGTACCGGTTGCGCTCGGTCATCGTGGTGACCCGATGGACCGCAGCCCGGTAGCGATCGTTGGTCCACACCTGCATCGCATCGGCCAGATTGACGACGATCGTTCCGGACCGTGGCGGCACGTCGATCCACTCGCCACCGGCAGTGCGCGCTTGCAGGCCGCCGGTGTCGTCTTGGAGGAGCAAGGTGAGCACGCCGGGATCGGTGTGATAACCGAGCGCGGTTTCGCCGAGATCGGCCAACCCATCACGCTCGTCGCCAGGCACCGGATCGCCGAGTGGGTAGTGGTTGAGCCGGACGGTGCTGTTGTGGCGGTCGCCGGCGTACGCGGCGACATCGGCGAGGCCGAGCGCGCGCAATACGACCGCGGCGGTCTGCTCGGCGAGGTCGCTGAAGGCATCGAAGAACGCCAGCATCGTCGGACGAAACTGCGGGAGTGTGGTCGGGTCGGGCCAGCGGTTGTGCTGGTCGCGGTCGCTGGAAGCGGGGTCGATGAAGTCGAACACTTCCTTGTGGTCGCGGCGGCGCTTGGTGAGCTCACGGTCGAACCAGCCGAGCGGGTTGTCGGCGTCGCGGCCCACTGCGGTGCGCACCGATCGGTCGACGGTGAAGAAGTGCTCAGTTTCGCGCCACGTTGCGGCGATCAGTTCGTCGAGCCCGTGCCCGCGCAGGAGGAAGAACCCGTGGAGCCGGCATGCGTCGTCGAGTGCAGCCAGATCGGCCGCGGTCGGATCGCCGATGTCGATGGTCGGGACGAGTTCGTGCGCAGCCACCGCGTCGACACTACGCGGGCCGATCAACTTCGGGCCGACGCATCCCGAACGTGACGGCCGTGTCGTCGCGTCGCAGCTCGGCGAATCCGACGTGTTCGTAGAAACCGATGGCCCGAGTGTTGGTGCGTCCGACACCGAGGTGCACCCCGGCAATCTGTCGGCGCCACAGGTGTTCAAGCCACCTCGTGATCAGGCGTCGCCCCCACCCACCGCCCTGCGCGTCGGGGAGGAGGTCGATGTGCAGGTGGGCCGGATAGTCGATGAGCAGCTGGGCGTGCGGAGGCGGGCGGAGATCGTCGATCCGTCGAGCGAGTGGCGGTCGGGCGAGTTCGGGTTGCCGTTCGACCATCGGGTCGATCCACTCGGCAGCACATCGATCGAAGAATCGAGCGCTGTCGACGGTGCCGATCACATAGCCCAGCGGTGTGCTGGCGCGCGCGAGCACGAGCGCGAGTTCGGGTTCGAACTCCACGTACGGACCGACGTAGATGTCGCCGAGCAGCGTGGCCGACTTGTACATCCCCGTGGCGTCGGCGCCCGCATCGCCGGTGCGCAGACAGATGTCGTAGAGCGCCTCACGGTCGGCAGACTCGTACGGACGGATGTGCAGGTTGGTGTGGGCGGTCATCGGTCGGTGGTGAAGCGTGGCGCGGCGCGCCAGTCGGCGGCGACGGGTGCCGCATCGACGTCATCGTCGCGGCCCCACGCGCGTTCGGCGATCAGGTCGAGGCGCGGAAACACCAGCTCGTCGAGCACATCGAGATCGGCGATGCGCTCGCTCCAGACGCAGGCCTGCGTGCCGATCACCCGAGCATGGTGTTGCGGATCGACGCCGGCGAGGGGATCGAAGTGCCAGCTGTCGTCGAGCGAGGTGACGCCCGCCCAACATGCGCCCGGCAGTTCCCAATCCCGGGCAACCGCCATGTCGAGGTAGTAGGCCTCGGCCGCGGCGACGACGACGTCGTGCCCGGCCGCGCACAGTGGTCCCGCCGAGCCACCGCTTTTCCAGCCGACGGCATACCCGCCGGACGTATCGACGCCGGTCGCTGCGGCCTCCTCCCACATGGCCGGTGCTCGCCCGAGCGAGCGGATGATGGCGACCGTGTCGTCGTGGAACGCACGAGCGATCTCGGCGGCCCCGCGCCTCTCGTGATCGGCGGCGTAGCGCTGGGCCGCTGGCGAGTTGCGCCATGCGCCCGGCGCGACCTCGTCGCCGCCCAGATGCAGCACGGGCGAGGTCGGGAAGGCATCGGCCAATGCACCGAACACCGCGTCGAGGAAGCGGCGGGTCGCCGGCCGCCCGGGCACGAGCACGTTGTCGACGAAGCGCTGCACACTGGGCGCGTATGATCGATCGTGGGGGTCACGCAGGTTGGGCAGCGCCTGCAACGCGGCGTGGCAGTGGCCCGGCACATCGATCTCCGGCACGAGCACGATGCCCAGCGCATCGGCCCGCTGCACCCACGAAGCGATCTCTGCGTCGGTGTAGGCACGGCCGTACGGCGCTGCTGGCGACCCGTTGAGCGGCGGGATTGGCAGTCCATGGCCTCGCCGTCCACCGATGCGGGCGAGCTGCGGGTAGTCGTCGACAGGAAAGCGCCAGGCCTCGTCGTCGGTCAGGTGCAGATGGACCCAGTTGAGGCGCCGCCACGCGGCGACATCGAGGAGTCGCAACACCACCTCGGGCTCGTACCACTGTCGGGCGAGGTCGATGTGGACGCCCCGGAACACAAAGCGTGGCGAGGTGGTCGACGGCTCGTGGCCGAGTTCGGCGGTGCGTACGAGGTCGAGCAGTCCGTGGCGCAGCCCGTCGACGTCGGCAACCCGCAGCAGCAAGGTGTTGCTGCGGTCGCCGGCGGGCTCCCAGGCGTAGCCCGCGGCGGCCACATCGTCGTCGTGACGGATGCGCAGCCGTCGCCGGCCGACCTCGGTCGTGTCACCGACGAGCAGCCGACCGGATCGCCCGGTGCGTTCCAGCAGTGAGACCACGGCATCGACGGCCGGCTGCAGGTCGACTGGAACCTCAGCGATCGCGATCGGTGCCTCGGCTGGTACTGGCCGGACCCTGCGGAGGCGGGTCGGGGGCGGCTGCGCGGCGCGGCGTTCGGCTGTTGCGTCCAGCAGTGTCGGCGCGATCGCCACGTCGAGGGTTTCGCCGGTGGGCAGAATGACGTAGGCCGACTCGGGGCCGTCGTTGGCGTGGCGTGCCGGGACGAGCGCGTCGAGCGGCGTGATCCTCCACGAGTTACCCAACGGCTGGCCGGTGGCCGGTGCCAGTACGAGATAGCCCGCCTCGCGGTCGACGACTCGTGCGCCGCTGTCGGGCGCCGGGTTGAGAATGCAGGTACAGGTAAGCGCAAGCTGTGCGCCCGGCGGAACGAGCGTGTCGATGTCGGCGCCGTCGGCAACCCGGAGCTCGAGCGAGAAGGTCCGTCGCCCGTGGTACCACGAGTGGAGGGTCAGCGGCGGGGCGACCTGCATCGGCGCTCATGTTCGCAGGCTCGATCGAGCCGTATCGTGGCGTGGTGGCACTCGACATCGTCTGTCCGCGGTGCTCGTCCGACGACGAGCTGACCGGTCGGCCGCTCGACGACGGACAGATCGAGCTGACCTGTGCCGGTTGCCGGATCTCGTGGGTTCGCGATCCGCGGCCGCGGTGTCCCCAATGTGGGGGCGACGACCTCTATCACCGACCGCAGGTGATCGTGGAGAAGTCGCGGGGTACGCAGATGTCGATCCAGGGCGTGCACGTGGAGTACGGCTGCTACGCCTGCAATCCCCCCGAGGTGAAGGTGCGCGGCGGTCGCGACACGCACCTGCCCGATCGCCTCGACGGCAGCCAATAACCGCCCCCCGAACGTTTGCGTGCAACTTTGCGCGACCCGTCTGTCGCGAAGTCGCACGCAAACGGGGCTGGGCGCGGTGAGCGACGGTTTGGGGGGCGCCCACTAGCGTGGGCCGCATGAGCGACGGAGCCTCGCCCATCCTTTCGACGATCGAGCGTCTCGAAGCCGCAGCCGACATGGGCACGTCGGTGCGCTTCGTCGGCTCGTCGGTGATGGGGCCGGACGGCCCGGCCGCCGTGCCGTGGCGGCAGATCCACGACGACGCCCGCGCCGTGGGTGCCGCGCTGCAGGCCAAGGGCCTGCTGCCGGGCGACCATGTGGCAATCCTCGGTCCGACGAGCCGCGAATTGATGACGATCGTGCGCGGTTGCTGGATGGCCGGCATGGCGTCGATGGTGTTGCCGTTGCCGATGCGCATGGGGTCGTTGGAGGCGTTCATCGAGGGCACTCGGGCGCGCATTCGTCATGGCGACGCCGAACTGGTGCTGATCGACGATCAGCTCGCCGACTTCTACGAGTGGAAGGAGGGCGATCCGCCGCTGGCACCGATGCGTTCGGTGATGCCCGGCTCGCCCAACGTGCCGAGCGGCGATCGTCTCGAGATTCCTCCGAACGACCCCGAACGGCTCGTGATTCTGCAGTACACCAGCGGATCGACGAGCGAGCCGAAGGGCGTGATGATTCCCGACCGCGTGCTCAGCGCCAACATCGACGCGTGCTGCGAAGCCGCCGAGCTGCGCTCGGGCGACGTGATGGTGTCGTGGTTGCCGCTGTACCACGACATGGGACTGGTTGGTTTCCTCGCCTTGCCGATGACCAAGGGCGTCGACCTCGTGCAAGCGGCACCGCAGGACTTCCTTGCCCACCCGGGCAACTGGATGCAGTGGTTGAGCGACTACGGCGGCACCGCCACCGCTGGCCCCAACTTCTCGTGGGTACTGGCTACGCGCGCTCTCAAGCGGATGAAGGATCTCGACCTGTCGCCGCTTTCGGTCGCGCTGTCCGGCGCCGAACCCGTCGACCCCGATGCGGTCGAGGCGTTCGTCGAACAGGCGCAACGGTTCGGGTTCGATCCGGGTGGCGTGTTCCCCGCGTTCGGCATGGCCGAGGTGGCGATCGGCGGATCGTTCCCGCCGCGTGGCCGAGGAATGGCGACCGACACGGTCGACCGCATCGTGCTCGAGAGCGAGCGCGTGGCCAAGCCCGTCGAGGTGGTCGACGAAGGCGACTTCGCCGTGCAAGCGCGGCGGCTCCCCCTGCTCGGTCGACCGGTGCCCGGCTTGGAGATGAAGGTCGTCGATCCCGACACCTACGAGGAGCTTCCCGAGCGGCATGTCGGCGAGCTGCTCCTGCGTGGCACCTCGGTGACCCCCGGCTATTACAAGCGACCCGACGCCACCGCCGCGCTCTTTCGCGACGGCTGGCTGTGCACCGGCGACCTCGCCTACATGCTCGATGGCGAACTCGTGCTGTGTGGGCGGATCAAGGACGTGATCATCGTCGGCGGGCGCAACGTGTTTCCCGAAGACATCGAGCGGGCGATCGGTGGGCTCGACGGAACCCGTGCCGGCAACGTGATCGCCTTCGGTATGGAGGGCTACAAGGGCAAGGAGTCGGTCGTGGTGGTCGCCGAAGTGCGCACGGCGGGCGTCGAGGGTGGCCTCGAGCAGATCCGCGACGAGATCCACCACCGCACGCTCGAGGTATCGGGCCTCCCGCCGCGCGACATCATGCTGGTCGAGCCCGGCACCCTCCCGAAGACGTCGAGCGGCAAGCTCCAACGCAGCAAGTGCCGCCAGGACTACCTCGAAGAGACGCTGACCCTGGCCGAGTAGATGGCGCGGTAACGCTCGTCTCTGAGACGAGTGTTACGCAGTGGTGCGGACTGCGCTCTCCATGTCGGCCGAGTCGAATGGTCCGACCGTCGTGTCGTCAGCCACATAGCGATACAAGGCAACACCGAACACTCCGCGGACGGCGCCGGCGAACACGGCGGCGGCCACTGCGATGACGATGCCCACCACGACCAACACCGCGCCGCCCGCCAGGCCCGCCGTCGAGTCGGACACGATCAGCGCGACCCCACCGGCGAAGGCCAACACACCCACCAGGGTGACCAGCCCGGCGATCCCGCCGATCACCACGTTGCCGGTGATCTGCTGCCCCCAACGTTGGCGGAACAGATGCGCCGAGCGCTTCATCGCGGCGACCGGTCCGATCTGCTCTAGCGCCAACACCGGAACGACGAGGAACGTCACGAGCGACCAGATCGCCCCGCCGATCGCAGCGAGGATGCCGCCGGCCGCGCCAGCGCGGTCGCGGATGATCGACAACACGGCCGAGACGACCACGGAGATCACCGCCCATCCGGCGATGGCGCCGAGGCGGCTGTTCGCCGCATGGCGGGCGGCGGCGAGGTCGGGCTCTGCGCCCTTCAGCGCCGTGTCGGCCGCGGCGGCGAGGGCAACGTTGAAGTAGATCACCGAGAACGTTGCGAGGTACGCGCCAAGGGCCACGAGCACTCCACCCGCGATCTGCAGCGAGACATCGGCCTCGTCCACGGCCAGTAGTGCGGCACCGCCGGCGCCGAACACGAGCATCCAGAGCAGCGCTGCGAGCCCGCCGTAAATCGGGAAGCGCACGAGCCCCTTGTTGGATCGGACGACCGACCACGACTTCTTGGTGAGCTGCCAGCCCCTGCGCATCCGTTCGAACATGCGTGGGTATCGGTCGGGTTGCGTCGTTGCTTGAGGTCGGTCGGCCGGCGGTGTCAGTTGATCAGCGGCGCCAGTGTGTTACCGAGCAGCTCGACGCGGCCCTCGATGTGGCCATTGGCCGGCATGTTGATGGTGAAGCCGTCGACGCCCTGCACAAGGAACTTGGCGAACTGCTCGCCAACGGTGTCGGGGTCGCCCCAGATGAAGTTGGACGTGAAGGCTGCTTGCTGCTCTTCGGGCATCGACGCAACATCGAGGCCGCGACGCTCGAAGTAGGCGAACATCTCTGCCTTCGCTTCGTCGGCGGTCGGCGCGATGCATGCCGACTTCTGCCACGACACGGTGATCTCGGAGCGATCGCGACCCAACGCGTCGCAGTGCCCAGCGAGGGCGTCGAGCTTGCGGTCGATCTCGTCCGGTGCGCAGATGATGTTGGACTCATCCGCGTACTGGGCGACCATCCGCAGCGTCTTGCGCTCGCCACCGCCGCCGATCATCACGGGGATCTTGCCCACCGGCGGCGGTTCGTTGATCGCCTCGCTGACGGTGTAGCGCTCGCCGTTCAACGACGGTCGTTCGCCGTTGAGCATCGGAAAGATGATCTGCAGCGCTTCTTCGAGCTTCTCGAAGCGATCGGTGAACGTGCCGAACTCGATGCCGAACGAGTCGTGCTCGAGTTCGAACCATCCGGCGCCGATGCCGAGCTGCGCTCGGCCGTTCGACACGATGTCGAGCGTGGTGACCGTCTTGGCCAACACCGCCGGGTTGCGGTACGTGTTGCCGGTGACGAGGGCGCTCAGGCGGACCGTGCTCGTCTCTCGAGCGAGCGCCGACAAGAGCGCGTAGCACTCGAGCATGTAGGCGTCGGGATCGCCGAGCATCGGTAGCTGGAAGAAGTGGTCCATCACCAACACGGTGTCGAAGCCGGAGCCGTCGGCTGCACGTGATTGCGCGGCGACCGCATCGAACAGTTCGGCCGGGCCGACGCCTGGGTAGGTGAAGTTGGGGATCTGGTAACCGAGACGGGTCATACCGGCGGATTAGAACATTGTTCCAATCCCGTGTCAACTCGAACCGTTCCGCCGGTCGCCATTCTAAGCTCATCTCCCGTGGCACATGGATGGGACGAGCGACAAGAGCGCACGCGCAACGATGTGCTCGACGCGGTCGGCTCGCTCATCACCGAGGGTGGGGTGGAACACCTCACGATGCGCCGGCTCGCCGAGCGGGCGGGTGTGGCTGTCGCCACGTTGTACAACCAGTTCGGCGATCGCGAAGGCGTGATCGTGGCCTTCGTGAGTCGCGGCCTCGACGATCTCGAGCAACGTCTCGACGCCGAGCCGGCCGACGATCCGGTCGACGCCACGCGAGCAGTGTTCGACGCGCTCGACGCCACGATCGGGGCCGACCCAGCGGCGTGGCAGCCGGTGTTTGCGATGATCAAGTCCGAAGCGGAGCTCGAAGGTCTCGGTGCCGTCGGGGATCGATTCGCCGCGATCATCGAACACGACCTGGCCAAGGCTGCGGTCGCCGGCAAGTTCGTCGAAGTCGAACGTGGCGATTCGATCGACACCGAGACGCTGGCGTGGCACCTGCTCGGACAGCGCCTACGGGTACTCGAGCGGTGGGCGATCGATGCCATCAGCTGGCAGGAGTATCGCGAAATCGGCACGCTCGGGCTCGAACTCTCGCTCGCCGCGCTGTTGCACGACGACGAACGTTTTGCGGCGCTCCGCCGCGCCGGCGTCACCCTCGCCGGGTAGTTGCGCTCACCGACCAGCGCTCACGTCCAGCCGGGTGGTGTCCCCGACTGGACGTGAGGCCGGACAAGTTGTCGCGTTACAGCAGGCCCTTGCTTTCCAGCCACTCGGTGGCGACGGCGTCGGACTCGCGGAACTCGATGTCGGTTTCGGTGTTCCAGGCGAGCAGATCCTCGGTGGTGATCGCTGCACTCAACTCGTCGAGCAATGCCGAGAGTTGGGCACCGTACGTGTCGAGCACTTCGGTGTTGATGATCGGAGCGATGTTCTGCGCCGGGAACAGGCCCATGTCGTCCTCGAGGACGATGAAGCCGTTCTCGGTGATCTGCGGGGCAGTGTCGTTCCAGATGACCGCGTCGACCTCTTCAGCAGCGAGTGCTTCGCCGAGCAGCGGACCGAACTCGAGCGTCACCGTGTCGGCGAACTCGAGGCCGTAGATGTCGGGATCGGTGAGCCCGATAAAGCACTGCGGACGTTCGAAGCACTGTGCCGAGGCACCGAAGACGAACTCGCCCTGCGGTACCTCGGAGATCGTGCTGATACCGGCATCCCCGCGCACGACGAACGCGTCGCCGTCGATGGCAGGCGAGTACTGCAGCACTGTGGCGCCGATTTCCTCGTACGCCGGGGTGATGATGTCGATGATCTCGTCGGCATCCGACGACGGTGGGGCGTCGGGTGCCAAGGCTGCAGCCGAGCCACCGATGTAGTCGATGATCAGGTCGAGGTCGCCGTTGGTCAGGCTGTCGATCGCCTCCTGGCGGAACCCGGCGGGTGTCAGGATCTCGACGTCGTAGCCGTTGGCCTGGAGGAATTGGCCGTAGACCTCGGCGATGGTTACCGACTCGCTGAAGTCCTGACCGCGCAGGCGGATCGTTGGGCCGTCGGCCGGTGCACCGGTGGTCCCTGGCGCTGCCGTGGTGTCCGATGGAGCCGTGGTGTCGGACGAAGCATCGGTGGTGTCCGGCGCGTCGGTTGCTTCCGTCGTTGCGGCGGTGGTGTCGCTGGAGTCGTCGTCGTCACCGCATGCTGCGGCAACGAGTCCGAGTGCGACGACCGGCGCGAGCAGCCGGAGCGCAGTGCTGCGCCGGCGTGATCGATTGGGGGTCATGTGTTTTCTCCTTGTTGTCGGCCGAGTCGGCGCACGCCGTGGGGCAGCGCCAGTCGTTCCAGCAGAACGAACGCCAAACCCGTCACCGCAGCGAGACCACCGATCAAGATGATCCCGCCGATGACCAGGGTGTTGTTGTTCTGCCCAAACCCATCACGAACGTAGCGTCCCAGACCGTCGCCACCGAGGAATGCCCGGATCGGTTCGGTCGCGACGACTTGGATTGCTGCCACCCGAACGCCGGTGACGATGACCGACGCGGCGAGGGCGAATTCCACCGCGCCGAGCACCGACCGCTCGGTGTAGCCGAGGGCGCGGGCCGCATCGATCGACTCCTGAGGCACCTGGCGGATGGCGTTGTAGGTGGTGAGGTAGATCGGTACGAGCGCCAACAGCAGGAGCGCGATGAAGATCGGCCACGGTTCGAATCCCCATCCGCGGCGCAACGACCACGGCAGGAGCAGCGCGGCGATGGCGAACGTCGGGATCGCTCGGCTGATGCTGACCGCCCACGTGGTCGACACTTCGCCTTTGCGGAAGTGCGCCATGATCGCTGCGGCGGGGACGGCGATCAGTGTGGCGACGATCGTGACCGCTGTGCACATCAGCACCGTTTCCCACAGTGATGCGAGGATGCCGTCGGGGCCTGTCCAGGTGTCGGCATCGAACAGCCACTCGAACAGCCCGATGTCGCGCGGGACGGCTTGCTGCTCGACCGCGTCGGTGCGCCGTTCGCTCACGTCGCCGCCTTTCGCCGGGTCCACGGCGTGACCAGCGCGGCAATGCCGAGCAGCATCGCATCGAGCACGAGGGCGAGGATGATCGAGAGTCCGGCGCCCACGGTCATCGGTGTCCAGAACGTGCGGCTCAGCCCATTGAAGATCAATCGGCCGAGGCCGCCCTGGCCGATGATCGCAGCGACGGTCACCAAGCCGACCGTCGACACGGTGGCGATGCGGATGCCGGTCATGATGTACGGCATGGCGAGTGGGAGTTCCACGCTGATCACTCGGCGTGCCGGTGTCAGTCCCATCCCGTCGGCTGCGGCGCGCACGCTGGCCGGCACCGCCTGGAACCCAGCGACGGTGTTGCTCACCAGCACCAGCAACGTGTAGCCGGCCAAGGGGATCACCGCCGTGGCCAGTGCGAGGTTGCCGAACACGGGTGCGAGCAGCGCGAACAGGGCGACGCTCGGGAGCGTGTAGATCAGGCTCGTCGTGGCGGTGATGGGCGTCATCGTCCAGCGAAAGCGCAATGCGATGGCGGCGAGCACTGCCGACACGACGATGCCGACGATCATCGCCAGCACGGTGAGCGTGAGGTGTTCGACGATCGCCTCCCAGATCTGGTCCCACTCGTCGACCACCCACTCCCAGCGGATGATCGGGTTGCGTGCTTCGGCGATCACTGCACGTCGGTCGGCGCCGCGGCGAGCGCAGCGCGGATGTCTTCGAGTGTGACGACCCCACCGAACGACCCGCCGTCGTCGATCACTGCAACGGACGTGTTCGACACCATGATCAGTTCCATCGCGGCCCGCAGGGTGCTGTCGGGGGAGACGTGGGCGGCCGGTTGCGTTCGTGGCGCGTCGTGCAGCGAGCTGTTGGCCCGGACGTCGTCGACCGAGGCCCACCCTGCGAACTCGTCGTCGTCGAGCACACCGACCCAGGCGACGCCCTCTTGTTCGGCGGCCTTGAGCGCTTCTTCGGGCGGTGCGCCGATCGGTACGACGGGGCCGCGGTGGTACGGCAGCGACGACACCAGGTTCAGTCCGAGCCGGCGCAGCCCGCGGTCCTCGCCGACGAACTGCTCGACGAACTCGTTCGCCGGCGCACGCATGATGTCGTCGGGCGCGGCGTACTGCTCCAACACGCCGCCCACGTTGAGCAGTGCGATCTGGTCGGCGACGCGCAGCGCCTCGTCGACGTCGTGGGTGACGAGCACGATGGTCTTGCGCACCTTGGTCTGCAGATCGAGCAGCTCGTCTTGCAACCGTCCGCGCACGATCGGGTCGACGGCGCCGAACGGTTCGTCCATCAGCAGTACGGGCGGATCCGCGGCCAAAGCCCGGGCCACGCCGACGCGTTGCTGCTGCCCGCCAGACAGTTCATCGGGATACCGGTCGAGCATCTCGGGATCGAGCCCGACGAGCGCCGCCATCTCCTCGACGCGCTCGGCCGTGCGTTGCTTGTCCCACTTGAGCATCTTGGGGACCGTGGCGATGTTGGTGGCGATCGAACGATGCGGAAACAGACCCACCTGCTGGATCACGTAGCCGATCCCGCGGCGCAGCTCTTGCGCAGGCAGCGTCGTGACGTCGACGCCGTCGATCTCGATCGTGCCCGACGTGGGCTCGATCAGGCGGTTGATCATCCGCAGCGTGGTGGTCTTGCCGCATCCGGACGGTCCGAGGAGCGCGACGATCGAGCCTTGCTCGATATCGAGGGAAAGATCGCCGACCGCTGGGGTGCTCGATCCGGGGAACGTCTTGCCAACGTTGCGCAACCGGATGGCGATGGAGGCGCGTGTCGACTCAGTCGTGGTCGATGTGATGCAGGCCCATGTTAGCGAGTCGAGTAGGAGCGCAACTCGACCGATTGGGTGAAACCACTACGACTGCGTGTCCCACTCGACGCCGTCGGCGGTGTCGCGCACCTCGATCCCGGCCTCGACGAGACCGTCGCGCAGCGCGTCGGAGACTGCGAAGGCGCGCTCGGCTCGGGCCACGGCGCGGGCCGCAAGTGCCGCCTCGACCACCGGCCCGAGCACTTCGCGCACGTCGCGCACGCCTTCGGTGGCCGCCGCGCCGAGCCTGACGATCATCGAGCGCAGCGCCTGCCGGGCCTGGTCGACTTCGTCTGATTGGAATGTGTCGCGCGACCACTCGACGATGGTCGCTTCGAGCAACAAGATGGCCTCGACCGCGCCGTCGGCATCGCGACGCTCGAGCGCCGCGGCGAACTGAGCCTCGAGCTCGGTCGCCCGGACGGCCAGCGAGGTGTCACCGGTCGAGCCAGGTGCTGCCGTGGGTGCTGGTTCGTCGGCGGACGGGGTGGGGGTATCGAACACCGTGCTCGTCCGCTCCGTCGTGACGCCGCGCAACACGTCGACCGGCACGGTGTTGCCGGATTCGATGCGTGTCGACTCGCCGTTGCGGCGCAGCGTGACGGCGCCCTTGCCGATGACCTCCGCGGTGTCGGCGTCGAGATCGATGACCACGCCGGTGTGCTCGTCGACGCCGAGCACGAAGGCGCCGTCGGGAAGCTCGGGTTCGAGCATGGCCAGTCGGCGCTCGCCGAGGTAGCAGAAGCGGGTGTCGTGGTTGCCGCCCTCGGCGTTGTCGTAATGCGGGATCACGGCCACGGGCAGTCCGAACGCCGACAGGAGATCGAGTCCCGGCTCCCAGCGGGGCGGTTCGCCCACCTTGTAGATCTCGTAGACAGGAACCGTCGCTACGCCGAGCGTGAGTGCAGCGGCCGAGGCGAATACGACGGCGCCACCCTGGTCGAGGCGCGCAGCGAGTGCATCGGGGACCGCCGTGTTGTGCCATTGCGCCAGCGTGTAGGTCGGGCTGCCGGGGCCGGCGAACAGCCAGTCGGCGTTACGGATCGCCGCGATCGCCCGCTCGACCGCAACGACGTCGCCGTCGGTGGTGGAGGTCAGTCCGGCGACATCGACGTCACGTCCGATCGACTCGCGGAAGTACTCGACCGCCTTGGCCGCGAGAATCGGTGCGTTCTCCTGGAATCCGAACGGCGTGTCGAGCAACACGGCCGACACCGGACCTCCCTTGGCCGCTTCGAGGCGCTCGAAGATCGCCCGGTGCGGCGCCTTCATGGTCGGCGCGGTCTCGCCCGAGCCCATGATCGTGAGAATTCGGGGGGTGCTCATCGTGTGGCCTCCGTGGGGGAATCGACCGTCGGCGGGCGGTCGTCGGCAAAGAACTGTCTGTCGGTCATCGCGCCGTGCAGCAGGTGGGCAACTGGCACTGGATGCTGCGCGTGAACGTCGTGGTGCGCATCGAACCACTCGGCGCGGCCAGTAGGGAGCAGATCGATCGCCGCCTCGACCGCCTCGTGTTTCGAGTGGCTCCAGGAGACGTCGCCGGTGTCGGCGCCGATCAGTAAGACGGGCACGTCGATGTTGGCGAAGCGCGTCGACGGCGAGTGTTCCCACAGCCCGCGCAGCACCTGGAGGTGTCGCTCTGCCGTGAGCCACGGTGCGATCGTGCCGTCGTCGCGCACCTCGAAGTTGGCCATGGTGCCGGCGCGTCCGGCATCTGGCCAGTCGCCCATCGAGTTGGCCAACCAGGTCTCGATCTGCTCGACAGGGGTCCCGGCGAGCGGTGGTGGGGCGAGTGCATGCGCGGCGTCCTCCCAGACGGGGAACCGGCCTTGGAGATCGATGAATCCACCGTCGACGGCGACGACCACGCTTGCCCGACCTGGATGGCGGTAGGCCATCTCGAGGACCACGTTGCCGCCCCACGACTGTCCGGCGACCCCCGGCTGTTCCCACCCGAGCGCCCCAATCAGATGGTCGAGGTCGTCGGCGACGGTGGCCATTGCGTACTCGTCGTCGGGCTTCGACGACTGACCGTGGCCGCGTTGGTCGACGGCCGCCACCGGATGGCCGAGTCGGGTGAGCTCGGTCGCCACCCCGTCCCACAGCCGTGCGTTCGACGCCAACCCATGCACGAGCAGCCACGGAGGATGAGTGGCGTTGGAGGGGGTGCGTCGCACCACGTGCAGTTCGACACCCGAGGGGAGGGCGATCATCTCGTGGACCGCATCGGGTGGGGGTGTGCCGTTCACCGTGTCAGTGTGCCCATCTCGACGTCAATCGCGTTCGTGCTCGGCCGCAGCACGTATCCGGTCGATCAGCCTGATCATGTCGATCGTTGCCGAGGGCGTACGGGGCCATAGCTGGTCGCCGCGCACCGCTCGCGCGAACGCCGCGACCATCGGCCGGTACGGATCACCGCCGGTGTGCGGTTCGTCGTCGAGGGTGATCGTGCCGTCGCTGCCGACGATCGTCAGCAGCTGAGACTCGTCGTCGACGAACGAGCAACGCGCCGTCGCCGTTCGTCCGTCAGTCCATCCCAGCGCAATGTCGATCGATGCGTCGACGCCGTCCGGTGTCCACTTGGCGCGGGCGTCGATCTCGTCGGGGTCGCTCCCGAGGAGTTCCACCACCGGCCCGAGGCAATAGATCCCCACGTCGGACAGCGCCCCGCCGCCCTGTGCCGGGTCCCATCGATAGTTGCTCGTCGCCTCCGGTCCGATCGTGAAGGTGAACGCGGTGTCGACCCGCTCGACGGTGCCGATCTCGCCGCGTGCGGCACGTGCGACCCCGGCGGCCCACCGCTCGCCGAACGGCGTCATCCACGCCTCGGCGAGGACGACGCCGGCGTCGCGGCAGGTGGCGAACATTCGCTCGGCTGCGGCGGCGTCGACGGCGAGCGGCTTTTCGCACAGCACGTCCTTGCCCGCCGCAGCGGCGCGTGCAGTCCACTGCTCGTGCAGACCGTTGGGCAGCGGGATGTACACGGCATCGACCGCGGGGTGTTCGATCACGTCGGTGTAGGTGGCGACGGCGACATCGCTCCATGGTTCGGGAACGGGGCCGCTGTTGCTCGCGGCCGCGACCAGATCGATGCCAAGCGTGGCGTCCACGGCGGGCAGGACGGCACGTGTGGCGACGAACGATCGGGCGCCGATGACGCCGAGCCCGACGGGTGACTCGTGCACTAATCGAGCTCGATCAGGGTGCCGCCTGCGGCCCCTGAACGATGCCCAGCCTCGAGCACGCGCACCACGTCGCGCGACTGTTCCGGCGGTACCGCCAGCGGCTCGTCGAAGTGCAGGTGATCGGCGAGGTTCTGGTGGAAGCCCCACCCGGGGTGCGGAGCCGGCGCGTGCTGACTCTCGACGAGCTGATTGGCGCCGACGTAGCGGGCCATCGTGAGATCGACGGGTGCTTCGGCATGATGCGACACGTGCTCGACATGGCCGCGGCCGGGCTCGACCGTGTCGTGGCGCAGCGGGCGGTAGTAGCCCTCGATCGTGCCTGAGGTGCCTTCCACATGGAACTTCGGTCGGCGGATGGCGCAGATGTCGCTCTGGCGGAACGTGGCCTCGCGGCCGTCGCCCCACTGCATCCACAACGAGAGCTGATCGACGTTCGTCGTGTCGTGCCACACCCGCTGATGGGTCGAGCAGAGCACTCGCTCGGGTGCCGATCCGTACAGCTGGAGAATCCAATCGACGTGGTGTGATCCCCAGTCGTAGATCGCACCACCCGAGATCGTGTCCTCGGAGTGCCACGCACGACACGGGTGCTCGAACCCGCCGACGAAGGTCTCGATGTTGAACACGTCGCCGATCTCGCCTGCGCTCAGCAACGCGCCGAGCGCCAGCACGTCACGATCCCACCTGCGGCTCTGGTGCACGGTGAGCACCCGGTCGTGCTCGGCCGCCGTGACGATGAGCGCATCGGCGTCGGCTGGATCGAGGCACATCGGCTTCTCGATCACGACGTGCTTGCCGGCGCGCAGCAGCGTGGCCGCCAGTTCCGCATGGTGAGCGGGCGGGGTGGCCACGATGGCGATGTCGACGTTGGGGTCGGCAGCGAGCGACTCGGCATCGGCGTGGGCGGCCACGTCTGGGAAGTCGTCGCGCGCGGCATCGAGTCGGGCCGACACCGGATCGGCGGCCGCCACGAAGGCCAGCCCGTCGGTTTCGGTGGCCGCCAGGCCGTGTAGGTAACCCATGCCGCCGAACGGTCCGTAGCCGACCACGCCGAGCCCGAGCGGGCGTGCTTCGGTCGGCACGCCGCCTTGCAGCAGGCGGGTGACGAACCGGCCGATGGTCGGGTGAGCGCGCACGGCGTCGAGGTCGGTGACGCCGAGGGTGACCACCGAGCCAGCGCCGCGCCGGTGCATGGTGATGGTCGGGTGGTGGGTGAACTCGACGCTGGTCGTCGCCGCCACGTCGGTGGCATCCGACGTCGGTCGGAGCAGCGTCAGCGCCGACGTGATCGGGGTCTCTCCGTCGAGTCGGCGCGCCTCGGGACGGTCGGCCAACGTGACGAACCACTCGGCGACCGGCCGTTCGCCGACCGCCTGGGCGCCGCCCAGTTCCGCGGCCCGCGGATCGGCGGTGGTGGCGACGATCAGCACAGTGCCGCCGGCGTTGGCGTGGGCGGTCGCAGACGCCGCCGTGTCGGCAGCGAGGGGCGTGGTGACCACCTGCACGTCGGAGAGCGCAGCGAGGTCGTCGGCACGCAGCGTGCCTCGTGTTCGCAACATGCGCGGGAACCTAGTCCCGGTGCAGACTTCGTGAGTCACGGTGCGCCAATCAGCGCCCTCATCAGCGACTTTGCCGAAAAACCGGGGATTTGCGGCGCCACGCGCCGGATTTCGCGCCTAGAACGGCGGCGAGCCGCGCCGATCAGTCCTGCTCGCGCAGGAAGCGCTGGATCTCGGCCGCGAGCTCGTCGCCCGACTGCATCTCGAGGCTCGGGCCGTTGTCGATCGACGTGCCGCCGAGGTCGACGTCGACCGTGGAGTCGTAGAGCTCCTCGAGCTGGCGAAGCATCGACTGGTGCTCGCTGTTCTCCGCCACCGTGTCGTCGAGCCGGCGCCGCAGGCCCACGACCTCTTGCTCGAGCTCGCTCGACCTGACCACGACCCCGGTCGCCTCGCGCAACCCCTCCAGTAGCGCAAGCGATGCCGCTGGATAGGCCATCGCCGACACGTAGTGCGGCACCTGCGCCCAGATGCCGAGGGCGGGGACCTTGCGGGCGTGCAGCGCGTGTTCGAGTACCGCCGCCATGCCAGCGGGCACGTCGACCGAGCTGCGGGCGAACGTGACCGATGCGAGCACGTCGGTCGATGGCGACGACACCGACAGCCGCGACGGCCGCGTGTGTGGGGCGGCGAACGGGTAGGCGCCGAAGCCGACCATCGTGGTCACCCCCACGTCCTCGGCGATGTCGGCAACGACCTTGCCGAACCGGTTCCAGGCCATGTCCGGCTCGGGCCCCAGCAGCATCAACACGTCGCGACCCTCAGGCGTACGGCCCGACCGCAGCTCGATCGTCGACCACGACAGGTCGGTGTTGAGGCCGTCGCGCAGTTCCATCGTGGGTCGACGGGCTCGAAAGTCGATGAACGTGTCGTCGTCGAAGCGGGCGATCGGCGAGGTGTGGCACTCGTTGGAGACGACCTCGGCGGCCGCAGCTGCCGCACCGGCAGCGTCGATCCAACCGGTGAGCATCACCACCAATACCGGCTCGTGCAGCATCGGCTCCTCGACCAGCCACTCGATCGCCGGATCGTCGATCACTGCGCCTCCATCACAACGAGTCCAGCATCACAACGTCTCGAGATGCTCCTCGGCCGACGCTGCCGCAGCTTCGACTTGCAGCTTGAACGGTTCGAGCTCGGCCGGGTCGCGCTCGCCGAGCGCACCCCCGAGGTAGCGCGAGTACACCCCTTCGAGAATGCACGCCAACTTCCAGTACGCGAAGGCGACGTAGTAGCCGAGATTGGAGAGGTCGCGGCCCGATACCTCTGCGTACCGCTCGGCCAGCTGGCGGCGGTCCCAGAATCCCGGGGGAGTGGTGGCCGAGCCGGTCCATGCCGAGTCGGCGTCGCCGGGTCCGGTCCAATACACCTGCAGCAACCCGACGTCGGCGAGCGGATCGCCGAGCGTGCAGATCTCCCAGTCGAGCACTGCGACGACGTCGCCGGCGCCGCTCACCATGCAGTTGTCGAGGCGGTAGTCGCCGTGGACGATCGTGGCCGGTCCCTGTTCGGGCACCGTGGCCGCCAGCGCATCGTGAACGCGATCAACCGCCGGGAGTTCACGGGTCTTGCCCGCGTTCCATTGGCCGTACCACCGCTTCAGTTGCCGCGCGATGTACCCCTCGTGGCGACCGAGGTCGGCGAGGCCAGCGGCATCGAGGTCGACGGCATGGATCGCCGCCATCGTGTCGACCAGCGAGCGGCTGGCGTTGCTGCGCGCCGCCTCATCGAGTGCCGCCGCTGATGCTGCGGCGTCGCGCAGTACATGGCCGTCGACGAAGCCCATCACGTAGAACGGCGCGCCGTTCACATCGGGGTCGTCGCAGAATCCCAACGCCTCGGGGACCGGAACGTCGGTGTTCTGGAGGCCGCTGATCACCCGATGCTCGCGGCCCATGTCGTGGGCGCTGGCGAGCACGTGGCCGAGCGGAGGGCGGCGGAGTACGAGCTTGCGTCCGTCGGCGCCGGTGACGGCGAAGGTGAGGTTGGAGTGTCCGCCGGCGATCACATCGAAGTGGAACGGTGCGGCGACGCCCTCGATGTTGTCGGTCAGCCAGGCCGTGACGCGCTCCACGTCGACACCGGGCACGGGCTCAGGCGTTGGCGCATCCATGTCGTGCCGAGAGTAGCGACATCCAGCCGCGAGAACGACCGGCGGTAGCGTGGAGGTATGACCGTGATCGACGTCACCGACGCCACCTTCGAGACCGAGGTGCTCGAGAAGTCCAAGGAAGTGCCGGTCGTGATCGACCTGTGGGCCGAGTGGTGCGGACCGTGCAAGACGCTCGGCCCGATCCTCGAAAAGGTGGTCGGTGCGACCAACGGCAAAGTGGTGTTGGCCAAGGTCGACGTCGACGCCAACCCAGCGCTCAGTCAGGCGTTCAAGGTGCAGTCGATCCCTGCGGTGTACGCGATGAAAGACGGTCAGGTCGTCGATGGCTTCATGGGCTCGTATCCAGAGAACGCCGTGCAGCAGTTCGTCGACGGACTCCTGCCGAGCCAGGAACAAGAAGCGGTCGGCGAGCTGATCGAGGCCGGCGACGAGGGCAGTCTGCGTCTGGCACTCTCGATGGAGCCGTCGAACGAAGACGCCATCGTCAAACTCGCCGAACTGCTCGTCGGTCGTGGTGATACCGATGAAGCACTGCAGTTGCTCGAGCGGATCCCCGAGTCAGAACGCACGCGCCATGTGGCGGCCAAGGCGCGTGTCGGCGAGGCGCCCGCCGACGACTTCGACCACAAGCTGCAGGCGCTGCTCGAGCGGGTGAAGAACGACGACGAAGCACGCCAGGAATTCGTCGACCTGCTCGAATTGATGGGCTCGGACGATCCGCGCACCGCGGAGTACCGTCGACAATTGACCGCTCGTTTGTACTGAACGGACCAGTCACTCACCCATGACCACCGCCACGCCGACCACACGACCCGGGACGATGGTCCCCGAGCCGTCGGCGTTGCCCGATGTATTGCCAACCGATCGGCTGAACGCACGCGGTATGCCGACTGCGGTGTGGCGGAGCGACCTGCGGCGCATTCCCAACGCCCGCAACGTGATCGCGGTGATCGCCACGCTCGGATGGTCGTTCGGTGTGCTGATCGCCGCCGGGTGGATCAACACGTGGTGGTCGTACGTGATCGGGTTCTTCCTCTTGGCCCGCGGTCACGTGTGTCTGAGCATCCTCGCCCACGAAGCGGCGCATCGGCTGCTGTTCTCCAATCGGACGGTCAACGACTTCGTCGGCCGCTGGCTGCTCGGCTACCCGACGCTGATCCCGACGCTGGCGTACCGTCGATCGCACTTCGCCCATCACCGCGACGAGCTCGGGCCCGAGGAGCCCGATCTTGCGCTCTATGCCGGGTACCCGATCCCGCGCGAGTCGTGGCATCGCAAGCTGCGCCGTGACATCACCGGCGTCAGCGGCATGAAGGTGATCAAGGGATTGTTCCGAGCGGCGCGCACCGGGAGCGTCGAAGCGCGCCAGATCATTGCGGTGCAGGTGGTGATCCTCGGCGCGTCGATCGTGTTCATGCGCCCCTTGGCCTACGTGATCTGGATGGGTTCGTGGATCACGCTGTGGCGAGTGTCCAACCGGCTCCGGGCCATTGCCGAGCATGGCGGGATGGTCCGCTCGCGCGACCGTCGCATGACCACCCACGTGATTCGCCAGAGCTGGATCGCGCGGTTCTGGTTCGTGCCGTACAACACGGGCTGGCATCTCGCCCACCATGCCGACATGGGTGTGCCGTGGACGAAGTTGCCGACGTTGCACGATGAACTGGTGCGCTCCGGCTGGGTCACCGAGGACATCGTGTACCCGAGCTACTGGGCGTTTTGGCGCGCAGCCTCGTCGCGCCCGCCGGTAGCCTCCGAAGTACCGACTTCTCCCGGGTGAACATCGCCCGCTCGGCGGGCGCGCACCGAGAGGAGTGAGGTCGTGTCCGACCTCGAACATGACGAGCGCCCGTTCGAACGCGCTCGCCCACACGTCGATGGTGTTTCGCTCGTCGAGCGACTCCGCGGCCTGGCCGACTACTACGGCCGTTGGCGGATCGCCGGCGTGGCGGTCGTCGCCGCTGTCGCCACGGCGGTGGGGTGGTGGCTGATGCGCGAGCCGTCGCCGCCGATCGAAGCGTCGCTCCCCGTCGCCGTGACCGTTTCGCCGACGGTCGAGTCGGCGACGACCGTGGTGGAGCCGACGTCGACCGCATCGACCGTGTCCCATCCGGTTGAGGTGGTCGTGCACGTCGCCGGTGCCGTCATCAGCCCTGGCGTGTACCGCCTCGATGTGTCGGCGCGGATCGATGAGGCGGTCGCAGCGGCCGGCGGGCCCACCGCCGACGCCGATCTCGATCGGCTCAACCTCGCGGCACCGGCGGGCGACGGAACCAGGGTGTTCGTGCCGCGGGTCGGTGAAGATGTGCCTCCGGTCGTCGCGGCTGGACCTGCACCCGACTCGGCGGCAGGCACGAACCCGCCGGACGGTGCGGGATCGACGGGTGGCGATCCGTCGCCGGTCGACGTCAATGACGCAGGCCTCGACGAGCTGCAGACGTTGCCGGGAATCGGCCCCACGATCGCTACGGCGATCATCGACGATCGAGAACGGAACGGACCGTTCGCGTCGCCAGCCGACCTCGAGCGTGTCCCGGGGATCGGTCCGGTGCGCCTCGCCGCGCTGATCGACCTCGTGGTGGTGTGACGGTGGACGAACCCGTTAGAGCAACGGGTCGGCGACGACCCACGCCGACACGGCCAAGGCCGCGCACGCGCCGAGGCAGATGCCGCCGAACAGCCACATGTAGTGCCGCCAATAGTCGCGCCACGTGGCCATCGGATTGCGTGTGGCCTTGCGGGCAGCGAGCCATCCGATCAACAGCCACATCACGGCCGACGCAGCGACGGCGATGGGGTAGAGGCCGTCGTCGCCGAAGGGTGCTCCAGCGGCAAGCAGGGCCGGTGCCGCACAGACGCCAGCGATCAGTCCGACCGCACCGCTCCAACCCGCATCCGACACGCGCAACGCAGCCCAGGCGATGGCGCCGAGCACGGCAGGGATCAACAGACCCGCAAGCGGTCCGTAGCGGCGGATGCGCGTGCGATACCAACGGGGGCCGTCGGTGACCGGTGGTTCCAAAGACGTCGGTGCCAACACTCACCGGCCAGCGTATGCAGTCCTCACCGCCCCCGACGTGCATACCGGCACCCAAGTTGGTGACGGGCTCGTGGCGGTGCTGGCGGCGGCGGTGGCGCTCGCCGCGTGGACCCGATCGCTGGCCCTCGTGGGGGTGGCGACCGCCGCAGTCGCGGTGCTGGGCCGGCCACGGGTCGCTCTCGTCGCGCTGGTGCTGATGGTGGCTGGTGTCGAACGCAGCGACCACGCGTGGACCACGCTCGAACCGGACGAGCTGGGCCCGTTCGTCGGCGCAGTGCGGGTGATCGACGATCCGCAACAGTTCCAGTCCTCCTCCCGGGTGATCGTCGAGGTCAACGGCGAGCGCTTCGAGGTGTGGGCGAGGTCGT
The DNA here is from genome assembly GCA_965230015.1 of Ilumatobacteraceae bacterium. Lineage (GTDB taxonomy): Bacteria > Actinomycetota > Acidimicrobiia > Acidimicrobiales > Ilumatobacteraceae > JABSQH01. Next base: position 100,177 of record CBDDKF010000014.1, read on the forward strand.
GGTCGTTGCAGGCGCGGGTCGAGCGTTGGCAGGCGGGGGAATGGGTCGTCGTGTACGGCGAGCGCCACGCATTGCGCACCGACCGTGCACAGCGCGTTGCGTGGCAGCACGTCGTCGGCCGTCTCGACGTGGAGTGGGCCGGTGACGTGGCGACGGGGTCGGCCGTCGCTCGTTCGGCCAACCGAGTGCGGGCGTTGATCGGCGACGCGTCGACCGCCGTCCCGGTGCCCCTCGATGCGCTGTACCGGGGATTGGTGATCGGCGACGACCGCGACCAGCCGCATGCGATGGTCGAGCGTTTCCGGGCAACGGGGCTGTCGCATCTCACCGCTGTATCGGGGCAGAACGTGGCTTTTGTGTTGCTGGCGGCGGGCATCGTGCTGCGTCGTGCTCCACCGTGGCCCCGGCTGGCGGCGACCGTGGTGCTGATCGGGTGGTTCGTCGCGCTCACGCGGTTCGAACCGTCGATCTTGCGCGCCGGGGTGATGGCCGGACTCTCTGCGTTGGCGTTCACACTCGGGCGCGAGCGATCGTCGGCGCGACTGTTGGCGTGGGCCGTGATTGCGCTCTTGCTCATCGATCCGCTGCTCGCCTGGTCGATCGGGTTCTGGCTGTCGGTGGGTGCGACGTGTGGCGTGTGCGTGCTCACTCGGCCGCTGCAGGCGGCGTTGCCCGGACCCCGGTTGTTGCGCGGCCCGCTGGCGATCACCATCGCTGCGCAGGCGGGCGTGGCGATCCCAGCGGTGCTCGTATTCGGCCGACTCCCATTGGTGAGCATCCCGGCCAACCTGCTCGCCGGACCGGTCGCCGGCGCCGTCATGCTCTTCGGTCTGCCAGCGGGGTTGCTCGCTGGCGCGATCCCGGCAACGGCGCCGCTCCTGATGGCGCCGATCACGGCGGGCACGTGGTGGGTCGATGCGGTGTCGCAAGTCGCCGTGCGCCTCGAACCACCCGACCCGTGGCCGTGGGTCGGGTGGGCCGCAGTGCTCGCCGTGGTCACCGCACTGGGCGCATTCCGTGCGCGACGCACGTGACCGTGAGCGGCTCAAGGGCTTGGCTGGCACTCGTGACGTCTCGGTGGCTGCGTCCGCTCACGCCGCGGTGAAGACCGCGCTGATCGAGCGGCCGCGGATGGCACCATCTGTCCCAGTCGACTCACAGGCGAGCGAGAAGACTGTCGGTTCGTCAGCCTCAATGTCGAACGTGCGTGCGCCAACTACTGAGCCGCTCTGAACATTGCCCGTGATCACGAGCTTCTGGGTTGTCGATACCCCTGGACCGGTGCGATCGATATCGGTGGGTGGGATGTCGGCGCTGCGGTACACGCTGCAGACGATCCGGTCCTCCTCGAACACGTTCTGGGCCAGCCCGACGTATGACACGGTGACGCGTCCATCGGCCGGTGCCGTGAGCTCCACGTCGAGTACCGAGCGCGGCGTGTGGTCCGTTCGGGCCAGCTCCGAGGCTGTTGCCGACTCAATGATCGGCAACGCACGGCGGAGTTCATCGTCGGTGCCTTGAAGTGCCGTGATCTGCGCACGCTGTTCGGCGAGTTGCCGCTGCATCTCCTGCAGGGTGAGTTGCACCTCATCGAGGTCGTTGGGCGAGTAGTAGCCGACCACATCGGCGACGACGTCGACGGTCCCGTTCTGGTTGTACAGCGCGACCTTCCCGTCGGGCGACAACTGGACGTCGACCTTGTTCGGCGTCGGTGACTGTCCGGCGGTCCAGTTGAGGTTGGACGCAGTCGGGGTTGGGACGTTCGCCGGATAGACGCGCAGGTTGGACCGAGCAGTGCCGTTCACCGCCGTGACATTCATCGAAATGGCGACGGCGTCGGTGGGGATCTGGCAATTGCCGACCGCGCCGGTGACCTGTTGCGTGTGGACGTTGCTGTCGCCGGCTCCGAGCGCAGTTTTCTTGCCGGTGGTGGGCTCGTTACCGGGCCGCGTGTCGAACAGGCGACACGGCGCCGTGGGGACGAACGACGACTGGTTCTCGCTCGCGGCGTTGACGTGCCACGCAGAGACTGAGCCGATGGCGATCGCCCCCGCCGCCAGCCCGGCGCCGGCGAGGCGCCACGGGCTGAACCGTGTCGTCTTGGCGATCGGCACGGTGTCGGCGCCGTCGATCGAGCGTGAGGCTGCACGTGAGGTAGGCATGTCCGCCACGATGAACGCGGGCACTCATGGGGTCTTGGAGACCTCCTGAAGATCTGTTGGAGCCAGCCGAAGCCGACGAGCGGAGCAGTGCGGTGGTCGTCCGGTTGGACCGGCTCAGTTGCCCAGCAACCGTGCTTTCTCGGCGTCGAACTCCTCGCGGGTGAGCAGACCCTCGGCGTGTAGCCGGGCTAGCTCAGTGAGGCCGCTCACTCGATCGTCGGCGACTTGATCGCCAGGCGTTGCGTTGTCGTTCGGCACGCCGGCGGCGATCCGGTACACGAACCGCGACGTGTCCGCAGGGTCGTATGCGACTTCGACTCGATCACCCTCGCGCGGCGCCTCGCGAGTCTTGATCGAGAGCGAGCGCTCGAGCTGTCTTCCGCCGTGGCCCGTGCTGCGGCAGCCTGGGCGTTGTCGGAGATCCGGACCACTGCAGCATCGATGATGTCGAGCTGCGCGGACATCTCCGTGGCGACCGTGTTCGATGCTCGTCGACGAATGCCCGAAACGGCACGACCACACCCGCAGAAGCACGCCGCCACCGCGGGGACGTTACTGCGCTGCCGGCACCGGCTGCGGAGGGTGCGCGAATCGCGCAAGGGTGGGCACCTAGCATTCGGCGATGCGCCTTAACACCAAGACAACAACAAGGCGGGCGATCGTCGCAATTGCGGCATTCTCTCTCGTCGCCGCAGCATGTGGCGACGATGACAACAGCAGCGACACGACGTCGGCGGGGAGCGACACCACGACGCCAAGCACTGGCTCGGCAATCGGCGGGACGGTGGAGTGCGATGCCTCGTCGCTGGCTGCCGGACTCGACGTCGACGAGTCGTCGATCGAGAACTTCGACTGCACTCAAGGGTGGGCCGGTGTGACGTACACCGACTCCAGCGGTGAAGGCCAGTCGGCGGTCCTCGAAGCCGAGGGTCAGTTCTGGATCCTCAAGGATGCATCGGCCTGTGAAGGCGATCCGCCGGCGTTGCCGTCGGAGCTGAGCGCCTACTGCCCGAGCTGATCGAACAGCGTTACTCTCGCCCCTCCGCGGGGGTTTGGTGATGGTGACAATCGATGTCAACGGGGTTGCGCTGGCCGCCGATGAGCGCGGCGACGGCGAGGCTGTCGTCTACGTGTGTGGCACTGGCCAGCCCGCAACGATGTGGGACATGGTGGGTCGGCTCGAAGTCGATGCCGCCGGCTTCCGCACCATCGCCTACGACAACCGCGGCGTCCCGCCGTCGGCGATTCCTCCCCCGCCATATGCGATGCAGGATCTCGTCGATGACGCGATCGCTGTGATCGAGTACTTCGACGTGGCGCCGTGTCATCTCATCGGAGCCTCGCTGGGTGCCAACATCGTCGTGTCCGTCGCGCGCCAGCGACCGGACCTGCTCGCGTCAACGGTGCTGCTCATCGGCGGAGGCCGCTTTCGCCCAGGGATGGCCGAGCGTTTCGCCGATCGTCTTGCCCAGTACCGCCAAGGTGGCGAGGCGGCCCGTTCGGCGCAGCGTGATGATCTCTTCGAGTCGATGTTGACGGAGGCGAACGTCGACGACAACGATGCTCGCGCCGCCGTGGCGCCCATCGTCGACACACTGGCGAACGCGTCCGACGATTGGTCGGGGGCGATCGGGCAGTTGGCGGCGAATCTGGAGTGGGCGCAGCGCGATCACCTCGAGGAGGCCGCCGAGGTCGTCGTGCCCACCCTGATGATTGCCAACGGTGCCGACGCCTTCTTCGATCCCGACGACCTTCGCGCTACAGCGGAGCAGATGGCCCATTGCACGTTCGTTGAAAACCCGGGGCTGCCGCACGTGTCGATCGACGCAAGCGTGCTCGCCGCTGACACGCAACGAACGATCGAGTTCCTCAACGAACACCGTCGCGCCTGACACAACCCGCGTCAGGTCGGCGTTCGCTGGCTGCGACGCCGACGCAGCTCGATCACTACGGTCGACGGTCGAACCACTCGTAACCACACAGAGGTTGGATCATGGCCGAGGCATACATCATCGACGCTTGCCGGACCCCGCGCGGTATTGGCAAGCAGGGCAAGGGCGCACTCGCCCATCTGCACCCGGGGCACCTCGGCCGCACGGTGCTCGAAGCCGTGCGCGACCGCAACGACATCGACACGTCCGATGTCGACGACGTGATCTGGGGGACCAGCGCACAGGTTGGCGAGCAAGGTGGCGATCTCGGTCGGATGTCGGCGCTCGATGCCGGCTACGACATCACCGCCAGCGGGGTCACGCTCGATCGCTTCTGCGGTTCGGGAATCACCAGTGCCAACCTCGCCGCGGCAACCGTCATGGCGGGGATGGAGGACCTGGTGGTGTCGGGCGGCACCGAGATGATGTCGCTACCGAAGAAAGGCATGCTCCCGATGGGTGCGGGCAACCCGCACCTGCAGGAGCTGCACCCGCAGTCGCATCAAGGCGTGTGTGCCGATGCGATCGCCACGCTCGAGGGCATCGACCGCGAGGCCCTCGATGCGCTGTCGGCGGAGTCGCAGGCACGCGCCGACGTGGCGATCAAGGAGGGTCGTTTCGACCGCAGCCTGGTCCCCGTCCACAACCTCGACGGAACGGTGGCCCTCGACCGTGAGCAGTTCCCGCGTCCCGGCACCACCGCCGAGTCGCTGGCGAGTCTCCCGCCGAGCTTCCCCGCCGTTGCCGACTACCGGCACACCGACGACGCGCTCACCTTCCGCGAGCAGATCAACGCCCGCTATCCCGACCTCGCGATCGAACATGTGCACCACGCCGGCAGCAGCTCGGGCGTCGTCGACGGGTCAGCGGCGATCCTGTGGGCCTCCGACGACTACGCCAAGGCGCACGGTCTGCAGCCCCGCGCCCGCGTCGTCGCCGCGGGAAACATGGGCGACGACCCGACGCTGATGCTCAACGCGCCCGTACCGTCGGCGCGCAAGGTGCTCGACAAGGCTGGGATGACGCTCGACGACATCGATCTCTTCGAGATCAACGAGGCCTTCGCGGTGGTGTCGGAGAAGTTCCAGCGCGACCTCGACCTCGACCGCTCGAAGGTCAACGTCAACGGCGGCGCCATCGCCCTCGGACACCCGATCGGGGCAACGGGAGCGATCCTGATCGGCACGGCCCTCGACGAACTCGAACGGCAAGACAAGCAGGTCGCCTTGATCACGATGTGCGCCGGCGGCGGCATGGCCCCGGCGATCATCATCGAGCGCGTCTGACGCTGGAGCCGCATGGCGATCCACCTGCTGACCGGCGACGACGAGGGCTTGTTGCGTACCGCGGTGCACGACCTCGTCGACGAGTTGGTCGGCGATGGCGATCGCTCGATGATGGTCGACGAGTTCGACGACGACGAGTACGAGCTCCGCGCCGTGGTCGACGCTGCGCAGACCCCACCATTTCTCACCGATACGCGTGTGGTCGTGGCCCGGGGAATCGGCCGATTCACCGCCGATGATGCGACCGGGTTGATCGCCTACCTCGGCGATCCGCTCGACTCCACGCATCTGGTGCTGGCCGGCGGTGGTGGACGCATCGCCAAGAAGATCACCGACGGCGCCAAGGCTGCGGGCACCGTGACCAACGTGTCGCCACCGACGCGTGCCAAGGAGCGTTCGTCGTGGGTCGCCGACCGGATCAAGGAGTCCGGCGTGAAGATCCGCGGCAACGCGCAAGCGCAGCTGGCCGAGTGGCTCGGCGAGGACGCCGGCCGCCTCGATGGGATCCTGGCCACGCTGCGCGCGGCCTACGGCGACGGTCGCACGCTCGACATCGCCGACATCGAGCCGTACCTCGGGGACGCTGGTGGTGTTCCGCCGTGGGACTTCACCGATGCGATCGACGCCGGCCGCACGACCGAAGCGCTGCAACTGCTCGGGCGGATGATCCACGCCGGAGGACGCCACCCGCTGCAGATCATGTCGATCCTGCACAACCACTACGGCACGTTGGCTGCGTTGGACGGGGCCGACGCGCGAAGTGAGCAGGACGTGATGGAGCTCACGGGCATCAAGTCGCCGTACCCTGCGAAGAAAGCGCTGCAGAACTCGCGTCGGCTCGGCGGGCCAGCGGTGCACCGGGCGATCGTCCTGTTGGCCGAGGCCGACCTCGACCTGCGCGGCGCGCGCGAACTGCCCGACGAGCTGGTGATGGAAGTGCTCGTCGCGCGGCTGTCGCGTCTACGGCGGTGATCGCCTGCAACCGAGCGGTCAGGACGTGGCGTCGATCGGCTGCGGTCCCGACGGCGCCGGGAGCCCGAGTTCGCTTCCGTCGCCATCGCTGCCGCGCTCGATGGCCTCGACGTCGAGCAGGAACACGGTGCCTCCGGATGCGTACACCAGACACGAGGCGAGCGTCGTCAGTAACTGATTGAGCGCGATGGTGATGGCGAACACGGTGAGCCCCAGCAGGCCGACCGTCTGTCCGACGATGCTGACCGGGATCGTGGCCACGGCCGAGATCAAGTACATCAACAGCAGCCGCAGCGCCGTCGCACCCCATCGTCCGCTCGTGGACTGCCACACGTGCACGATGCCGAGGCCGCGGTCGCCGAGCCCGGCCGCCACTGTCGCCAGCGCGATGCGCGGGATCACGACCAGGCTCGCTCCGATCGCCGCAATGGTGCCGAACAAGGCGGCGATCACGATCGGCAGTACGTACGAGTCGTTTCCACCGACCTCGAGGACGACGAACACCGCCGTCGGCGCGAACGAGACGATCCAGATCGCCAGGCTCAGGAGCACGACGATGAGCCAGGCGGCGAGCACTGCCGGCGTCCGCCGCAACGCGGCGGCGGGCCCATCGGCCTGGGAGATCACGTCGGGCTGAGGCTGCTGAGCGAACTCGATGCGCCGCGCGATCAACGCCACGGTCCACGCTGCGACGATCCACGACACCACGCCCACGACGACGAACGGAGGGATGGCGGCGATCGCCAAGTCGCCGAGCGCATCGAGCGCCGCATCGGCCTCGCTATCGGTGACCGAGTTGGAGGCGTCGGTGGGCTGAAAGCGGTCGTTCAACCCGAGCTCGGTGCGGATCGTGTCGAGCTCCGGCCGTCCGAGCAGCCACACGAACACGCCGACATACGCCGCAGCCAGGAGGAGCCACACCGTGGCCAGCACCGGAACGAACGGCCGAGTTGCCGCGACGCCTTCCTTCCACGAACAGTCGAACCATCGAGCGACCTTCGTCGCCGGTCGACCTTCCGCCGCGGGCGGGCCCATCGGCGCTCGGTGGTCGGTCCAGACGCGGCCGTCCCACCACCGCCACCAACCGGGGCGCTCTGGGTCGTGGTACCAGTTGGCGGGAGCGTTCGGCTGCTGGGCGCCGGGCGCCCAGATCGGGGGTTCGCTCACCGCCCCGAGTGTGCCGAGCCTCAGCCGCCGGCGTTGATCTGCTTCATCAGGCGGCTCTTCTTGCGGGCCGCCGTGTTCTTGTGAATGACGCCCTTCGAGGCGGCCATGTCGATGCGCTTGATCGCCATCCGGACGTCGTCGGCGTTCTCGTCGGTGCCGACCGATGCCACGGCTTCTTTCTGACGGGTCTTCAGCTCAGCCTTGACCGCCTTGTTGCGCTCGTTGCGCTTGGCGTTAGTGATGTTGCGCTTCTTCTGGCTCTTGATGTTGGCCACGGGGTCAAACCTTCTGCGTACGTCGATTTTCCGGACAAACGACATCTCCGGAACGGCTGGTTGATGCTACCGGCGGGCCCGGGAGCGCCCAACGTCGGCCGGTAGCGTGGGGTTGTCATGGCGCACCCCCCGGTCGACCCCGATCGCATCCGCAACTTCTCGATCATCGCCCACATCGACCACGGCAAGTCGACGCTGAGCGACCGGATCTTGGAGATCACCGGCGCCGTCGAGGCGCGCGACATGCGCAGCCAGTTCCTCGACTCGATGGATCTCGAACGCGAGCGGGGTATCACCATCAAGGCGCAGAACGTGCGTGTCGAGTGGAAGGGCAACATCTTCCATCTGATCGATACCCCAGGCCACGTCGACTTCGGCTACGAGGTCAGCCGCTCGCTGGCGGCCTGCGAGGGTGTCGTGCTGGTGGTCGACGCCGCCCAAGGCATCGAGGCGCAAACGCTGGCCAACTGTTACCTCGCGCTCGAACACGATCTCGAGATCGTTGCCGCGCTGAACAAGATCGACCTCCCCGCCGCCGAGCCCGAGCGTTACGCCGCCGAGATCGAGACGGTGCTCGGTATCCCCGCCGACGAGATCATCAAGATGTCGGCGAAGACCGGTGAAGGCGTCCCCGACCTCCTCGATGCCGTCGCCGAACGCATCCCGCCACCTGTGGGCGAACTCGACGCGCCGCTGCAAGGGCTGATCTTCGACTCGCAGTTCGATCAGTACCGCGGCGTGGTGTCGTCGATCCGTGTGGTCAATGGACGCTTGCGCTCAGGTTCGAAGCTCACGTTCATGCAAGCGGGGGCCAACCACGAGGCGATCGAGATCGGCGTCCGCTCACCCGAGCCGACGCCCATCGACGAACTCGGTCCCGGCGAGGTCGGCTACCTCATCGCCGGCATCAAGGACGTAGGCGATGCCCGCTCGGGTGAAACGGTCACCACCGCATCCGACGGTGCGTCCGACGCACTGCCCGGGTACCGAGATCCGAAGCCGATGGTGTTCTCGGGACTGTTCCCCATCGACGGCGACGACTTCGAAACACTGCGCGAGTCGCTCGAGAAGCTCAAGCTCAACGATGCCTCGATCACCTACACCCCCGAGTCGTCGGGTGCATTGGGCTTCGGATTCCGCTGTGGGTTCCTCGGCCTGCTGCACATGGAGATCGTCAAGGAGCGGCTCGAGCGCGAGTTCGGACTCGCGCTGATCGCAACGGCGCCGAGCGTCGAGTATCGAGTGACGCGCACCGACGGCACCACCGAGGTCGTCGACAACCCCGCAGACATGCCCGAGATCCAGAAGCTCGACTCCGTCGAGGAGCCGTTTTTCCGGGTGTCGATCATCACGCCCACCGAATTCACCGGCCCGCTGATGGAGCTCTGCCAGAGCCGGCGCGGCGAGATGAAGAAGATGGAGTACCTCTCGCCAGAGCGGGTCGAGCTCGTCTACGAGCTGCCGCTCGCCGAGGTGGTCGTCGACTTCTTCGACCAGATGAAGTCGCGCACCAAGGGCTACGCCAGCCTCGACTACGAGCTTGCCGGCTACCGCCCGTCGAACCTGGTCAAGGTCGACCTGCTGCTGAACGGGATCCCCGCCGACGCGTTCTCCACGATCGTCCACCGCGACAAGGCCTACGAGTACGGCCGACGCATGTGCGAGAAGTTGAAGGAGCTGATCCCGCGGCAGATGTTCGACGTGCCGATCCAGGCGGCGATCGGCGGCAAGATCATCTCGCGCGAGACGGTCAAGGCCAAGCGCAAAGATGTGCTCGCCAAGTGCTACGGCGGCGACATCACCCGCAAGCGCAAGCTCCTCGAGAAGCAGAAAGAGGGCAAGAAGAAGATGAAGTCGATCGGGCGCGTCGAGGTGCCCGGCGATGTGTTCATCAACGCCCTGAAGCTCGACGAGTGAGGCGACCGCGTCGCAGCGTTCCCCGGCCACGCAGGCCGCGTGAGACCGATCGCTCGCTGGCGCTCACGTTCTGCAGCGTTCCCCGGCCACGCAGGCCGCGTGAGACCGATCGCTCGCTGGCGCTCACGTTCTGCAGCGTTCCCCGGCCACGCAGGCCGCGGCTGATCGCTCGCTCGCTAGCGCTCGCTCACTCGCATCGCAGGACGGGGTCGTGAGCGCTCCCACGTCCGAGGAGCCGACCAGCGACGGGACGCCGGCGACGCCGCTCGCCACGCCAACACAGACCCCGCCCGCGGGGCGCATCGCTCGTTCGGCGATGTTCCGCTCGCTGCGGTATCGCAACGCCCGCCTGTTCTTCACCGGTCTGGCGATCTCCAACGTCGGGACGTGGCTGCAGCTCACGGCGATGTCGCTGCTGGTCTACCGCATCACCGGCGAGGCCACCGCGGTCGGTATCACCATTGCGCTGCAGTTCCTGCCGATGCTGTTGCTCGGTGCGTGGGCCGGCGCAGTCGCCGACGGAGTCGATCGGCGCAAGATGGCCATCCTCACCCAGAGCGGACTCGCCGCGCAGGCCTTGCTGCTCGGCGTGCTCGACCTGTCGGGTGTGGTCAACCTCGCCATCGTGTACGTGCTGTCGCTCGTGCTGGGCGTGGCCAACGCCTTCGACAACCCCGCACGGCGGGCGTTGGTGACCGAGCTGGTCGACACACCCGACATCCCCAACGCCACGTCGCTCAACACCGCCGTCATGACCGGGTCGCGCATCTTCGGCCCGGCACTCGCTGCGGCGCTGGTGTCGTTGGTCGGCACCGGCTGGTGCTTCATGTTCAACGGTGTGACGTTCTCGGCGATCATCGTTTCACTGGTGATGATCCGCCCGGCGGAGATGTTCCGCATGCCCCGCCGTCCGAAGGGCGGCAAGCCAGTTCGCGAAGCGCTCGGCTGGATCAGCGGACGAAACGACATGGTGGTCGTCTTCGTCACGCTCGTGATCATCTCGACGTTCGCGTTCAACCAGCAGGTGGTGCTGCCGAAACTGGCCGATCGCAAATGGGGCAGCGACGACGCGTTCGGTTTCGTGTTGGCCGTGATGTCGGTCGGGTCGCTCGTTGGCTCGTTGCTCACGGCCCGGTTCCAACAGGTGACGCAACGGTGGATGATGGCCAGTGCCGTCGTGCTGGCCTTGTCGGGGTTTGGGCTGGCGTGGGCGCCGAACTTGTGGGTGGCGTTTGCGTGGGCGATCCCGATGGGCATCGGTGGCGCCGGGTTCATCGCCGGTGCCAACGCGATCACCCAGCAGGAGGCGCCGAGCGACATGCGCAGTCGGCTGATGGCGCTGCAGGCGGTTGCCTTCCTCGGGTCGACGCCGATCGGTGGGCCGATCACGGGCGTGATCGCCGACACGGTCAGTGCCGAATGGGCGCTGGCATACGGCAGCGTGATCACCCTCGCCACGGTCGGTTGGGCAATGTGGTTCACTCAGCGCCGCGCGCCGCGCCAAGCTGTGGCAATGCACGCCACGCGCACGCACCTCGACGAACACATCGACGACATCACCGCGGCGCCGTCGACCGATGGCACGGTCGAGCTCGTTGTCGCTCGCCCCGATGTCGACGAGCGCAATGTGCTCGACGTGGGTGAGCTGCAACCCGGCGTTGGCTTGGTCGGCGACAACTACGTCGCTCGAGGCAGCCGCGAGACCGACGACGGCTCAGCGCATCCACAGGCCGAGTTGAATCTGATGAGCGCTCGTTCGCTCGGGGCGATCACCGACGACCGCAGCCGGTGGCCGCTGGCCGGCGATCAGCTCATCGTCGACATCGACCTGTCGACGGAGAACCTTCCGACGGGTACTCGTCTCGGGGTGGGCAGCGCCGTGATCGAGGTGACGGCCAAGCCGCACAACGGTTGCGCCAAGTTCGCGCAGCGCTTTGGTCAGGACGCGGCGCGCTGGGTCAACTCGCGCAAGGACCTCCGCCTCCGCGGGATCAACGCGATCGTCGTCGAACCCGGCGAGGTGCGCCCCGGCGACGCCATCACCAAGCTCTAACGCCCCGGCCGCGCTCCGAAATCCTGTCGAAATCGCACGCGTGGCGCGCGATTTCCCCAGGATTTCGGGAGGGTCCGGAGCGGCACCTCGGTTCTTCTGTCGACATCGCGCGCGTGGCGCGCGGACTCGACAGAATTTCGGAGAGGGGTGGCGTCGCGAGCACAGGCGTGGGGTAGACCGACGGGATGGCGCAACGTTCGACAGCGGTGATGTGGTTCCGGCGGGATCTGCGGCTGGCGGATCTTCCGGCGCTCTGTGCAGCCGTGGCCGAGCACGACGTGGTGGTGCCGCTGTTCGTGGTCGATCCGGCGTTCGACCGTGCCGGCGCGCCGCGGCGGGCCTTCCTCCACGACTGTCTCTCGTCGCTGCACACCGACATCGTCAGCCAGGGAGGCGGCCTGATCATCCGCCGCGGCGACCCGATCGAGGTGGTGCCGGAGCTGGCCACCGAGGTCGGCGCCGACGCGGTGTACGTCACCCGCGACTACGGGCCGTACGGGCGCCGACGCGACGCGGCGGTTGCCGAACCACTCACGGCCAACGGCTGCGCGTTGCGCGGTGTCGGTACGCCGTACGCGGTGATGCCCGGCGACGTGCGCAAGGACGACGGCACGCCCTACGCCGTGTTCACCCCGTTCTCCAAGCGCTGGCGAGCGACCGGGTGGGATGCCCCGCGCGATGCGCCCGACGACGTCGAGTGGCTCGACGCAAGCACGCTCGACAGCGCGCCGCTGTTCGATCGGCCCGACCCTGGCTGCGACCTCCCACCAGCGGGGGAGCGGGCGGCGCACGATCGGTGGGAGGGGTTTCGCCGCGACGGCCTCGACGGGTACGCCGACGACCGCGACACGCCTTCAATCGCCGGCACGAGCCAACTCTCGCCAGCGCTGCGATGGGGCACCATCCACCCCCGCCAGTTGCTCGCCGACCTCGACGCCTCGGGCGGCGGATCGAAGGCGCACACCGTGTTCTCCAGCGAACTCGCGTGGCGCGACTTCTACGCCGACGTGTTGTTCGAGCAGCCGCGCACTGCGTGGGAGAACCTCAACCGCTCGATGGATCCGATGCTCGTCGACTCCGACGCCGACGCCCGCCGCAGATTCGAGCGCTGGGCCGATGGCACCACCGGGTTCGGCATCGTCGACGCGGGCATGCGCCAACTCGCCGCCACCGGCTGGATGCACAACCGGGTGCGGATGATCGTCGCCAGCTTCCTCGTGAAGGATCTGCACTTGCCGTGGCAGTGGGGCGCCGCCCACTTCATGGCCCACCTGGTCGACGGCGACCTGGCGTCGAACAACCATGGCTGGCAGTGGGCTGCAGGAACCGGCACCGACGCCGCCCCGTACTTCCGGGTGTTCAACCCGACCACGCAGCAGGAGCGCTACGACCCCGATGGCGAGTATGTCGAGCGATGGGTGGCCGACCCGGTTGCGCCGATGCTCGACCACAAGGCCGAGCGGGAGGAGGCGCTGCGCAGGCTCGGGCTCCTGAAGGCTGGCAGTCGATAGGCTGGAGTGCCAGATGCTCGACGACCGCAAGACTGCGATCCTCACCGCCGTGGTGCAGGAGTACATCTCGACGGCGCAGCCGGTCGGGTCGAGCCACATCGCCGACATGCCCGCCATCGGGGTGTCGTCGGCCACCGTGCGCAACGAGATGTCGCAGCTCGAACACGATGGCTACCTCGTGCAGCCGCACACTTCGGCGGGCCGCGTGCCGACCGACAAGGGCTACCGCTACTTCGTCGACCATCTGGCCACGCCGGGTCGCCTCGACCGGGCGTCGGCGCGGCAGGTCGGCGACTTCTTCGCCGCGGCCCACGGCCGGCTCGAGGAGATGCTGCACGAGACGTCGAATCTGCTCGCCGCCATCACCAACAACGCCGCCGTTGTGGTCGGCCCACGCGCCGAGTCCGTGGCGATCCGCCGGATCGACCTGGTGTCGTTGTCGGACACGCTGGCCACCGTGGTGGTCGTGTTCGTCAACGGCTCGGTCGAGAATGCGCAACTCGCGCTCACCGACGGCGAGGACGACCTGAAGCTCTCGGCGGCGAGCGTGCACCTCACCGCTGCGCTGGAGGGCACCGTGATCGGCGCGGTCAGTGCGGTCACCGCCACCGGAGACAGCGCAGTCGATGCCCTGTGCGCCCGCAGCCTCGCCGCCTTGGCCGACATGGGTGGTCACGATCAGGTCTTCACCGGTGGTGTCTCCACCGTGGCGGGTGCGTTCGACGCAGTCGAGGTGGTGCGGGATGTGTTGGCCACGCTCGAGCAACAGTTCGTCGTGGTCACCTTGGTGAGCGACTTGATCGAGCGAGGTATGTCCGTGGCGATCGGTGGCGAACACGGCGTGGAACAACTCGCGTCGTGTGCGGTCGTAGTGTCGCCAGTCGTGGTCGACGGCGAACACCTCGGTTCGGTGGGCGTGCTCGGCCCGACGCGGATGGACTACCCCCAGGCGCTGGCGACGGTCGATGTCGTCAGCGAAGAACTCGGTCATCGCATCGAGGACGGATGATCAATGGCTGACTACTACGACATCCTCGGCGTTTCGCGCAGCGCGAGCGCCGACGAGATCAAACGGGCGTATCGCCAGAAGGCGCGCGAGTTCCATCCGGACGCGAACCCCGACGACGCGCAGGCCGCCGAGCAGTTCAAGCAGGTCGCGCTTGCCTACCAGGTGCTCTCCGACCCCGACCAACGGGCGCGCTACGACCGCTTCGGCGAAGCCGGCGTCGGCGGCGCCGGACGCGGTCCCACAGCCGAGGACATCTTCGGCGGCGGCCTCGGCGACATCTTCGAGACGTTCTTCGGCGGCGGCGGGGGAGGGGGCGGACCGTTCGGCGGTGGCAGCCCCTTCGGCGGCCAGCGCGGCCCGTCCGGCCCGCCGCGCGGGCAGGACCTGGAAGTCACCGTGAACCTGTCGTTCGAGCAGGCGGTGTTCGGCGATCAGATCGATGTGGAGCTGAAGCTGCCCGTCAGCTGCGACACCTGTGACGGCTCGGGCGCCGAACCGGGTACGAGCCCGGTCACCTGTAGCGAGTGCTCGGGGAGCGGCCAAGTGCAGCGGGTGCGCCAGAGCCTGCTCGGCCAGATGGTCACCGCCAGTCCGTGCCCACGCTGCAACGGCCTCGGCGAGATCATCGCCACGCCGTGCTCCACATGCCGCGGCGAAGGACGGGTCACCGCCGACAAGACGTATCAGGTCGACGTCCCCGCCGGCGTCGACTCGGGCTCCACCTTGCGTCTCGGCCAGCGTGGCGCAGTCGGCCCGCGCGGCGGCAAGCCCGGCGATTTGTACGTGCACCTGCGCGTCGCCCGCCACGAGCGGTTCGTGCGCGACGAGCTCGACTTGGTGTGCGAAGTGCCGATCTCCATCGCGCAGGCTGCGCTCGGCACCTCACTGGAGCTCGAAACGCTCGACGGCGCCGAACAGCTGGTGATCCCCGCCGGCACGCAGGCGGGCCGCGAGTTCGTCCTTCGGCAGCGCGGCGTACCTCGCCTGCGCGGTCGTGGTCGTGGTGACCTGCGCGCCGTCGTCACCGTGGAGGTGCCGACCGACCTCAGCGACCGCGAGGTGGAGTTGCTCACCGAGTACGCCGAGGGCCGAGGCGAAACCGTCGGCAACGGCAAAGAGGGCCTGTTCTCGCGGATCAAGTCCGCGTTCACGTGACCCCCGAGGCGCTGCGCACCTCGGCTGCCCACGTGCTAGTCGACGCTGCGTCGATCGGCGAGCCGGTGCTGGCGCTCGACGACGACGAAGAACACCACCTGCGGCGCGTGCTGCGGTTGCGGCCCGGCGCGACGGTGACCGCCACCGACGGGCGGGGCAACTGGACTCCCGCCGAGTTGGCGGTCGACCACTCCGGCCGGGCCGAGCTACGGGCGACCGGCGAACCACAGCCGGGCGAGGCCCCCTCCGGGTTGGAGCTCGCGGTGGCCATTCCCAAAGGCGATCGGTTCGATTGGATGGTGCAGAAGGTGACCGAGCTGGGCGCCGAGCGGCTCACGCTGTTGCACGCCGACCACTCGGTGGTCCGTTGGCCTCCCGAGCGCATCGACCGTCACCTCGCCCGCGCCCAACGCGTGGCCGACGAAGCACTTCGCCAGAGCCGACGCACGTGGCGTCTCGTCGTTGCCCCGCCGATCACCACTGTGAACTATCTGGCCGACGGCGACGGCACGGCTGTGGTGATCGCCGAACCGGGTGGCCGTGCGCTGCGCGGCGACGACCGACGGGTGGCGGTGGGGCCCGAAGGTGGTTGGAGCGAACGCGAGCTGGCGAGCGGCCGTGACACCGTCGACCTCGGGCCAACCATCCTGCGGACCGAAACCGCTGCTGTGGCGGTGGCAGCACGCTGCGTGGCGATCTCACGCTGAGCGCGTTGTAGCCCTGGGGCGAACGCGGATAGTGTTCACGCTGCGTCACCGGCGGACCGCCGTCCACCGCACCACGTGGTCGGCGGAGGTGACGCACGACACACCGACACCCAGCCGCGAAGGGCGGAACCATGACGACGATCGACGAGGATGCGCCGACTGACTACAGCTTGCAGGTGGGCGAGCGGTTGCGGGTGATTCGCAAGCAGAAGCGCATGTCGCTGCAAGACGTGGAGGCGCGGTCCGACCAGGAGTTCAAGGCGTCGGTCCTCGGTGCCTATGAGCGTGGCGAGCGGGCGCTGTCGGTGCCACGGCTCGACCGTCTGGCGCAGTTCTATGCCGTGCCCGTGGAGCAGCTGTTGCCTCGCGAGCAGACCGGCGCCGAAGCAGCGCATCTCGGCGCGTTCCAGAAGAAGCTGGCGATCGATCTGGCCAAGCTCGTTCAGCTCAGCGGTGCGCCGTTCGAGATGCTCAGCCGTTACCTGCGGCTCATCCAGGTGCAGCGGCAGGACTTCAACGGGCGTGTGTTGACGGTGCGCGGCGACGACACGCGAGCAATCGCGGCGATGCTCGACGTGCCCGTCGATCAGGTCGGCGATCGTCTGGAAGCGCTCGACCTGCTGTTCACGCCGCTGTAGGCGCGGCACCCGATAGTCGACAGATGGACGAGTTCGGGGTCTACATCCACGTCCCGTTCTGTGCCGCCAAGTGCGATTACTGCGCGTTCGCCACCTGGACCGATCGCCACCATCTCGTCGACAAGTACCTCGCCGCGCTGCACTCCGACATCAGGCGGGCAATCGATGGCGGTCTACCCGAAGCGACGACCGTGTTCGTCGGCGGCGGGACGCCGACCCAGGTCGACCCGCGGGCACTCGGCGAGGTGATCGCGGCGATCCCCCGCACCGTCGATGCCGAGGTGACGGTGGAGTGCAATCCCGACGACGTCGACGAGCAACTGTTCACGGCGTATCGATCTGCCGGCGTCAACCGCATCAGCCTGGGCGTGCAGTCGATGTCGCCACACGTGCTCGCGGCGCTGGGACGTACGCACGATCCCGACAACGTCGCGGCCGCGGTTGCTGCCCTCCGCAGCGTCGACATGCCGTCGTTCAATCTCGACCTGATCTACGGGTCGGTGGGGGAGACGATCGACGATTGGGCGACAACCATCGACGACGCGCTGGCGCTCGACCCACCGCACGTCTCGGCATACGGGCTCACCGTCGAACCTGGGACGCCCTTGGCCGCAACTCCGGACCGCTACCCCGACGACGACGACCAAGCCGACAAGTACGAACTGACCGACGACCGTCTCGTCACTGCAGGGCTGGCGAACTACGAGGTGTCGAACTGGGCGCGCCCCGGTCACGAGTCACGGCATAACCAGCTGTACTGGGCCCAGGCCGACTACCGCGGTTTCGGTTGTGCCGCGCATTCTCACGAAGCGGGCCGTCGGTGGTGGAACGTGCGCACGCCGGACCGGTACATCGACCTCATCGAGCGCGGCGAGTCGGTCGTCGCCGCCCACGAGCAGCTCGACGACACGACGCGCTCCATCGAAGGTCACCAGCTCGCACTGCGCACACGCGAGGGTGTCGAGGCGGCAGCCTTCGATGGAACCGACCTCGACGAGCTGGTGGGCGATGGCCTCGTCGAACGCGTCGCGCCTACCCGCGTGGTGCTGACCCGCCGTGGACGGCTGCTCGCCAACGAGGTTGCACTACGTGTTCAACCAGAATAAGTGGACGATACCGTTTCGGGAATATACACCAATGTAGTTTGTTGCATCATGTGTGACGTCACTCGCTTCGGATCCCACCGCGCGGCACGGCACACGTGAGCAGGCCGTTGCGGCCGAGACGTGTGTGCTGATCGCAACCAAGGATGGCGAAGCCACAATCGGCGAGACGATTGGTCACGCGGCGCAACAAGCCGACGTCTTCGTTGTGTCCGACGGCTCGACGGACGCGACCGTGGCGGAAGCGCGCGACGCCGGAGCCGAAGTCCTCGAGCTCGAGACCAACGTTGGGAAGCCAACTGCACTCAGGCAAGCATTCGACCACTTCCAGATCGCCGAGCGGTACGCCCACATCCTCGTGTGTGACGACGACACGAGACTCGATCCGTCGTTCGTTGCGCGAGCCGTCGAGCCGTTCGACGATCCGAACGTGGTCGTGTCGTGCGGCGAGACGCGCTCCGACTGGCGACACGAGCAGCGGTGGAATCCGTGGATTGCGTCGAGAGCGCTGGCCTATTGGCGCTACGGCCTCTTCGTGAAGCGCGGGCAAGCTGCGCTGCGGGCAATCACCGTGATTCCGGGATCGAACTCGGTGTTCCGCACGAGCATGATGCAACAACTCCTCGCGATGGACGTGCCGTACGTGGTCGACGACACCGCCTGGGTGCTCGAGATCCAGACGAAGAAGCTTGGACGTGTCGCCTACGTGCCAGAGGCCAAGGCGTATGTGCAGGACCCGACCACCGCCGGCGACTGGTACCGCCAGATGCTGCGTTGGATGTGGGGGACGTTCCAGGGGATTCGCGGTCATCGGATCGGTCGTCAGATGTCGTGGTTCTCGGTCACGTATGCCGCGATGATCCTCGACTGGATTCTGTATCTGCTCGCCTGGCCGGCGCTCGCGGTCGTCGTGGCCACAACCGCCTGGAACACGCGCGGAGCCAGCGGGCTGCTGACGTTTCTGACGATCTACTGCGCCGGGTATCTGCTGTGGGCGACGATCGGCGCGATCGCACTCCGCCGATGGCGCCTGATCCCCCTGTTCCCCATGCTCATCGTCGTCGACTGGATGCTGCGAGCAAACATGGTGCACGCCGCGATCAAGGCATGGCGTCAGCCGACGAGCGAGTGCAAGTGGGAGTCGCCGCAACGTTTCTCCACACGTGCGGAACCATCCACGTCGGCACCGACGTCAGAACCCATGATGGAAGGAGGTTTGGTATGAGCACTGGAGTCGGATCCGAAGCCGGCATGCTGCCGGTCACCGGGAGCGGGCCGTTCACGATGCTGCTGGCGTTGATCGGCGTCGCCCTCGCTGCGACCGGCGGCCTGTTCCGCCGCATGGCGCGCAGGTGAGCCGATGCGGGCCAAGCACCAACTTCGACAACTCGACATCGGCGCCGTCCGCGGAGGGCGGCGCCGATTCACCGCCGAGTTCGAATTTCGCGACGTCGACGGCGAGGAATCCGTGCTCGTCGCCGTCGATGGTCATCTGACCCGCGAGCACCTGGCCCACGAGACCTACGACGCCGCTGCCAGCGAACGGCGTTGGGTGGTCACTCGTCTGCAGTTGCAGACGCGGCACGGCATCCCGCTCGGTTCGAAGGCGAAGCAATACGTGCCGCTCTCCCTCGTCGAAGACGTGGCCGGGCTGCTCGACCTCCGGTCGGTCGACCTCGATGCGCACCGCCCGGTGCAGCTTCCTGAGGGCACTCGACGGCGAGTGCGACTGACCGACGAGTTCCTCCGCTCGGTTGCCGATAGTTGGTTGTGGCATCGGCTGCAGGGCGAAGGATCCAGCAGTGGCGATCGCCGAAGAATCGGGCCTCTACGAACACCGCGGTCGGCCGGAGGCTGGTGAGCCCGACGACGCTGCCAAGACCGCCGCCGGGTGGATCGACGCAGCTCGGCGAGAAGGTTTGTTGCCGCCGTCGTCGCGTCGTCGCTTGCGCTCGAAGTGACTCGTGGCGACCGGTCGAGTCGGCGCTAACATCGCCATCCCAAGTGACCGAGTTGTCGGTCCGAGGGCGCGTAGCTCAGTTGGTTAGAGCGCTACCATGACACGGTAGAGGTCCCGGGTTCGAATCCCGTCGTGCCCACAACACACCGAGCTAGACCGCCAAGAACGGCGATGGAAGCAGGTGGTTCGAAGGCCGCCACATCGCATGCGACGCCGAACGGCAAGCTGGCGTCGAATGGCCACCAACGCACAGCGAGCGATGCAGGTCTGCGACGATTGATGGATGGGGAACACCATCGAAGTCCGCATCCGCACGGTTGTATGGACCGTCACCGTCGCAGCGCTATCGATTGCGGCAACGTTGACATCGTCACATCAAGCGTGGTCTGCCGACGCAGCGCCAGGCGATAGCGACTCGACGTATGTGCCGACGGCGGGCTGTCGAGCATTCGATCTACGTCCGGCGCCGAATCAGGTCGGGCCGCGACCCGCCCCACTGGCAGCTGGTGAGATCTATACCCAGCAGATCACGGGCAACGTCGGTGACTGCACGGGACAACTCGCCATCCCCGCCGATGCCGTCGCCGTGGCGATGAACGTCACCGCTGTCAACCCGACCGCGCAAACCAACCTGCGACTGTTCCCCGCCAACCTCTCCGACGTACCCACACTCTCGAACCTCAACGTGTCCGCCGGTCAAGCGCCGTTCCCGAACAAGGTCGACGTTGCGTTGTCGCCGTCCGGTGCGATCAAGATCTTCAACCAGAACGGCAGCGTGTCGGTGCTCGGCGACATCGTCGGCTACTGCACCACGTCGTCACTCACTGAGATCGACACTCGCCTCGCAGCGTTGGAAGCGAACGACAGCGCGCAAGACGGTGAGATCGCAGCGAACAAGACGTGGATCGACGGCCTCGTCGCGACGCAACCATTCACGGTGTTCGATTACGAACCCGACGATCAGTTTCTGACCGCGAGCAGTCAGACGATCCTGACCGTCGAGATCACCGCGCCGAGCGACGGGCGGGTCACCGCGATGTCGGACGCGACGGTGACGCACAGCGGCTTAGCCGACGACGACGTGGTCTGCGGCATCTTCCCCTCGAGCGAGCCTGGTCCAGGAGCCACCATCATTGCTTCGTACATCCAGTGGTTCGAGCGCGGCGCAACGGCCGGCGAAGGCACCCTCAGCGGCAATCGGACCTTCAGTGTGACTGAAGGGCAAAAGCTCATCATCGAGTGGCGATGCCTCGAACGCGGGAACGGGGGCTTGGGTCCGGGAAGCTGCACTCGCAGCAATATTCACACCCGCGCGATGACCGTCGATGTCGCTCGCAAACGGTGGTCACCGGACCGAGACGCGGCGTGGTGAGCCCCACCGAGACGATCCGCTCCGAGGTCGGCGTGTCGCCTGTCGCGAAACGGAGCGAACGCCGACACTCGGAGCGGGGGTCAGCGATGTGGCAATCGGCGTGGGTTCAGCCAGTCAGCTGGAGCACCCGACGGTGATCTGCAGCTGGTTGCGCTCGTTGCCCGAGCCCCAGTTCGTGGTGTCGAGCAGACCGGTGATCTCGAACGTCGAGACGTCGCCGGTGATCGTGAAGTACTGGTCGTTGGGGAAGTAGTCGGTGTCGGCTCCGGTCGACGGGCCGAACCCGCCAAGCGGGACGCCGTTGACGATCAGGTTCTGCACCTCGGTGGCCGGCATCGGATTGCTGCCCTGCGCGAGCGCCCGCAAGCGGAGCTCGAGCTGATCGGGCACGGCACAGCTGGTCCCAGCTCGGTCGAGTGTGACCGCGGCGACCGACGGGCTCGTCGCTCCCGGCAGTGTGGTGCTGAGCTGCGCGCCGTCGAAGGAGAAGGCGAACGGACGGGGTCCGTCGGGCCACGTGGTTCCGGCTTCGACGCGGTTGCCCGCGACGCCGAGATCGTTGACACCGAGGAACACCTCTCCGCCGGTGTTGACCGACTTGTAGCGCACCGCGACGGTGTCGCCGACGAACGTCGCCTGACCCTCGCTGATCAGGTACGACGCACCCGGGTCACCCTTCTCGCCCTGGGGCCCCTCTGGGCCTTGGGGGCCCTCAGGGCCCTGCGGACCCTCCGGACCTTGCGGGCCTTCAGGACCCTGTGGGCCGCGCTCGCCTTCACCTGGAGTGAACACCCCGAGGACGTCGATCACGACCTCGACCGAGCCCTGGTTGTTGAACAACTTGAAAGCGCCGCCCGGCGACAGCGTGACGACCGTGGTGTTGGACGTGGTCGACACGTCGGCACGGGGGTTGAGGTGCGAGATCAACGGCGGTTCGGTGAGATCGGCGTTGAACGCGGTGAAGAACGTGTCGGCGGTGGCTTCCCGACCGGTCAGCTGGATCTGCAGCGACTCGGCGTCGCCGGGAATCCCGACGCACTCGCCGTTGTCGCCGGTGGCCTGAACGGTGATCGTTTCGCCCGGTCCGATCGGTCCGACTCGGTCGCCGACCTGTGAGTTTGCGCGAGTGTCGACCAGCCGGCATCCGTCGATCGTGTCTTGCACGTTCGACGCCGATGCGGCGGCGACAACCGAGACGATGCCGAGGGCTGCGGCGATCGATACACCGGCGACTGCGGTCTTCATTCTTGGACGTGTGGTCATGGGACCCTTTCGTAGACGTGGGGGCGGCGCGAGGGGCGCGGGATCTCACCGTCTACGCGGTCCGCCGTTGGGGGTTGTCGTCCTCTCCAGACCGCCCGCGGTCGAACGAGAAGACACCCCGAACGTAGCAGCGCGGGACATTCCGGTTTGGGCATCGTCGAGTGGTCGCCACGGCGTTGCGTCGTGCGGTCTGCGCTCGCTCACGGAGCGGATGGCGACCGTGAACTACCGACTTTCGGCCCTGCGCTGACCGCCGTTTTCGGCGCATCATATTGATACCCCTTGGGGTATCAATGCTCCGGGGTGACAGCACGAGGAGTTTCGTCATGGCACGTCAGCGAGTCGTTGTACTCGGCAGCAACTTCGGTGGGTTGACGGCGGCGATCGCCATCAAACACGAACTGCACGGCGACGTCGACGTGACCGTGATCTCGCCGTCGGACCAGTTCCTGTTCAATCCGTCGCTGATCTGGCTGCCCTTCGGCAAGCGGACTCCGGACGACATCACCTTCCCGGTCGGCCCGACATTCGACGAGCACGGCGTCGACTTCGTCCACGCGGCGGCGACCGAGCTGCACCTCGACGAGCAGCGGGTGACCACGCCAGTCGGCGACTACGACTACGACTATCTGGTGATCGCCACCGGGTACCAGGTCCAGACCGACATCGTCGAGGGCCTCCAGGCCGACAACGGGGCGTACCACATCGCCACTTTGCCGGGAGCGATCGAGGCCGGCGAGGGATGGCAGCGGTTCTTGGACAACCCCGGGCCGATCGTGATCGGCGCCACCCAGGGCGCCGGCTGTTTCGGGGCTGCGTACGAGTACCTGTTCAACGTGAGTCACCAGCTGCGCAAGAACAAGATCAAGAAGCAGGTGCCGATGACCTTCGTGTCTCCCGAACCCGAGCTGGGGCACTTCGGCATCGGTGGGCTGAAGCACGGTGAGTCGATGCTCGGCATGTTCCTGAAGAAGGAGAAGATCACCGCCCACATCGACGTGCCGATCGATCACATCGACGACGGACGCCTCGAACTCGGCGACGGCACCAAACTCGACTTCGCCTACTCGATGATCATGCCGCCGTTCCTCGGCCAAGACCTGATCGCCAAGACCCCTGAGATCAGCGACGCCAAGGGCTACGTGAAAGTCCGCGACACGTACCAAACCGAGGCCTACGACAACGTCTACGCCGTCGGCATCGCCGCAGCAGTCGACGCGCCTTGGCAGACGGCGAACCCGATCGGTATCCCGAAGACGGGGTTCCCCACCGAGCAGCAGGCGCATGTGGCGGTGAAGAACATCGCTCATCAGGTCCGCGGTGAAGACCCTGCCGAGTCGAAGGAGTTCGGCGAGATCAAGGCGGTGTGCGTGATGGACGCCGGCAACAACGGGGTGATCATCCTTGCCGACCACATGCTGCCGCCGCGCAAACACAGCGTGTTGATCCCTGGCCCGCAGGCCCACGCGATGAAGCTGGCGTTCGAGAAGTACTTCTTGTGGAAGGCCCGCCACGGTCACGTGGCGCTGCCCTGACGACTCGATCAGCCGCGCCTGACACCGACGGACGCGTTCGATCGGCGGGGCTCAGGCCAGCGAGCGCCCGAGGCCGAGGAACTCGATCGGGAGGTCGGTGCGATCGTCGAGCACCAGGTCGGTCAGCGCCTCGCCGAGGACCGATGTGAACTTGAAGCCATGCCCTGACAGCCCCGCGGCAACGTGTACGAGCGGTGTCGTGGGGTGACGGTCGACCACGAAGTGACCATCGGGCGTGTTGGTGTACATACACACCGTGTGGTGCGTCATGGGGCCGTCGACGCCCGGCAGGTGCCGACGGACGAAGTCGGCGGCGTCTGCGAGTTCAACCGGGTCGAGGGTGCGGTCGACCGTCGCGGGGTCAGTGACCGGTCGCCCACCGTGGTGGCGGGCGATCTTCACGCCGCGGTCGTTGATTGCCGGGACGCCGTAGTGGCCGTGCCCTGGGGCTCCAGTGGGGTCCTCGAAGAAGAAGCCAGGCATGCCGGTGGCTGCGCCGTAGTGGTCGTCGGCGGCGAACCAGAACGTGGCTTGTCGCCGAACGTCGAGGGGAATGCTCAGCTCGCCCAAGGTGTGTGGCGCCCACGCTCCGGTGGTGATGACCGCCCGGCGCGCGCGGTACTCGCGCTGCGCCGTCGACACGATGACGCCGTCGGCCTCGCTCGACCACTCGGTCACGGGCGACCCAATCGCCAGGTCGGCGCCGTGTTCCTCGGCGAGGCGCACATGAGCCTTCACGCACGACTCGACCGACAGGAATCCGGCTCGCGGCTCGAACACCGCAGCGTGGCCATTGGGCACGGCAAACCCTGGCCATCGTTCCTCGACCACCGCCGGTGACAGCTCCTCGACGGCAAGGCCATGCCGAGCTGCGCTGTGGAGCACTCCACCGATCACGGCACCGTCGGGTGCTCCGACCTCGAGGATCCCCGACTCGTGGTACAGCGCAACTCCGGCTTGCCGGCCGAGCTCCAGCCAGAGATCACGGGCTCGCTGCAGCAGCGGGACGTAGCTCTCGTGTTCGAAGTACGCCAACCGGAACAGGCGAGTCTCGCCGTGGCTGCTACCGCGATCGTGGCCGGGCGCGTATTGATCGATGCCGAGCACTCGGGCGCCTCGGCGCGCCAGATGGAACAGCGTTGCGGAACCGACGCCGCCGGTTCCGATCACGATGCAGTCGTAAGTGTCGCTCACGCGCAGCGCCTTTGGCGCGGGTGGTCAGCCGCCGATCGTCGACGGGTCGATGTCGCAGAGCACGATCGAGTCGAGGAGCACTTCCTCGTAGAGACCCTGCGACTCGACCGGCACGTTGTCGAGATCGCGCAGCGAGCCGGTGTCGGGATCGCGCAGCTCGTCCTCGCCGAGCCCACCGACGAACGCCTCGGACACGCACTGTGCGTCGTCGCCGGTGATCCCCACGTTGGCTTCGAGTTCAACGGCGAACTCCTCGACGAGATCGTCGATGCCGGTGGCCCCACTGGCATCGGTGTCGCCGTCGCCCGAGCTGTCGCCGCCGGCGCCGGCGGTGCCTTCGCCAGAGTCGCTTCCGACGAACGGCAACACCAGGCCGTCGAGATCTCCAGGCGTGCCCGACAGGATGAGCAGCGTACGCGAGCCGTTGGCGCCCTCGACCGGGAACGGTCCACCCACGGTGGACTCGGCGCACTCGGTGTCCTGGTTGTCGTAGAACACCACGTCGGCGGCGCCATCGAACAGGAATGCGGGCGTTTGGTTGCCGCCGACGAGCACGTTCTCGAGGTTCGTGTTCTCCTGGCATCCCGCAACCCCGTCGAATCCGAGGCGCATGCCGAAGTCGTTGTCGGTCACAGCAACCGAGAGCACCACGAGCGTGCCGGCGTCGGGATCGGCTTCGGGCATCGAGTTCGCGGCGTCAGGAGCCTCTGCGGTGGGGGTCCTCCCACAGTTCGATCGCCGAGGAGATCCCGGCCTCGTCGTCGTACAGCACCACGGTGCGAATCGGGCCGTTCTCGACGAACACCGTGCTTTGCTCGCTGATGAAGTCGGTGCAGTCGACCACGCAGGTCGGGTCGGTTGCGCCCGCCTCGGTCACGAGGAAGATGCCCTCGGCTGGCGGTGCGTACAGGTCGCTCACTTCGCCCGGCTGGAGGCCCTCTTGCACCAGGAACGCTTCGACGAGCCCCGAGGTGCGGACGTACAGGTCGACGGGCCGGTCGAGCTGGTTGACCGCACGGAACTCGATGTCGCCCGGCGTGAAGTCGCCCGACGAGCTGCCATCGTCGCCGGAGTCGTCGCCGTCGGCCACATCGTCGCCGTCGGCCATATCGTCGGTGGTCGCCGTGGTGTCGTCCGACGATGCGTCGGTGGTGGCTGCCGCCTCGGTTGTTGCCGTGGTGTCGTCGCTGCTGTCGTCGTCGCCGCCGCAGGCAGCGAGGATCAGCGCTCCGGCGGTCGCGGTGATGAGCAGGGATCGAGTTGGTGTCCGCACGGGCGGGAACCTTAGTGAACGCGCCAAGGTCGCACCGGCTTGGGGTGATCGCCGTAGCCTGCCTCGCCGATGCACGAGTTTCGCCCGCCCGCCGTGGTCGAGGCCGACGCCGAGCTGTTGCGCACGATCCGCCGTGGCGATACCGAGGCGATCGGTGAGCTGGTGCGCCGTCAGGGTCGATTCGTCTACGCGGCTCGCGACCGCCGTTGCCGAGCCAGATCGAGCCGACGTGCTCACACCGGCACGTGTTCGTCCAGGCGTGGCGCAACTCTGAGGCAGTCGAACCGGGCCGGTGCGTTCCGGCCATGGCTCGCGCAGCTCACGTTGCGCATCGCCGAACACGAGGGCCTCGACGTGCCGACCGTCTCAACGGACCAGCTGAGCGACACCGTGGTGACGGAGCTCGTCGGCGCCGAAGCCGAGTGGCCGGCGCTGCCCCCGGAGCTCGGCGATTGATGTGGTCGCCGCTGTGGTGGCCGAGTCGTTCGTTGCCCCCGCTCGAACGCGACGACGACACCACCCCGGCGGGACGGCCGTGGCTCCGGCCGGCGTTGATCGGCGCGTTGTGCACGCTGCTGTTCCTGCTGATCGGCACGGTGGTGCTGAGTGTGCTCGGCGGCAGCGACGTTGGCGGACGAACGGTCGGTCGAGCTGCGCCCGACTGGGCTCGTGGACGGCACGGACGGTGAAGTCACTCTGGTCGACACGATCGACGATCTGCGCATCGAGTTCGACGCCACCACGTTCGAGCGGCGTTCCGACGGATCGTTCTACGAGGCGTGGGGTGTCAACCACCGACGGCGAACTGATCCCGTTTGGCACATTCAACGGCGGCGACAGCGTGGTGCTCACCGGTGCGGTGCAGTCGCCCGACGCGGTGGAGCTGACGATCGCATTGGCGCTCCCCACCGAGGCTGGGGCCGACGACCGTCCGGTGCCGGCCAACGTGGTGGCCACCGCCGACCTGACCAGCTGAGCCGAACGGCGTCAGCGCGGCTCGCGCGGCAGTCCGAGCACCCGCTCGCCGAGGATGTTGCGCATGATGTTCGACGTGCCGCCCATGATCGTGTAGCCCGGCGCGTAGGTCAGACCCTTGGTGATCTCGGTCCACAGCGTCGCCTCGGCGCCGAGCGTGGCGGCGACGAACTCCGCGACGCGCACCTCGTGCTCGGTGCAGAAACACTTGGTCGCTGCGGAGAATCCCGCGGGAGCTTGGCCGAGCACTTCGCGCGCCACCAGAACCCGGCCGAGGCGATACTCGATCTCGATCGCCGCCATCTCTTGGCGCACGCGTGGATCGGTGGTGTCGGCGCGCTCGGCTGCCAGCTCGTAGAGCGCCCGGTTCGACACCAGCCGATCGATGCCACCGCGCTCGTGCTCGAGCTGGCGCATCGTCTGCTTGAACGCATTGCCCTCAACGCCCACGAGGTTGGCCACCGGCACGCGCACATCGCTGAACCACACCTCGCAGAAGTGGCGATTGGTGGTCATGTCGGTGATCGGGCGGACCTCGATACCGGGCGAGTTCATCGGCACGATCACTTCGCTGATGCCCTTGTGCGGTGGCCCTGAGCTGTCGGTGCGACAGATGAGGTAGCAGTAGTCGGCGGACTCGCCGAAGCTGGTCCAGATCTTCTGACCGTTGATGATGAAGTCGTCGCCGTCGCGTTCGGCGCTCGTGGTGAGCGACGCCAGATCCGAGCCCGAGTCGGGCTCGGACATGCCGATGCACCAGGTGGTGTCACCCGACAGGATCCCGGGGAGAAACTCGTGTTGTTGGTCGGCGGTGCCGAAGTTGATGAGGGTCGGACCCATCTGCCGGTCGGCGAACCACATCGCCGCGATCGGTGCACCTGCGGCGATGAGCTCCTCGCCGATGATCAGCCGGTCGATCGGTGGCCGACCACCACCCCCGTGTTCGGCCGGCCACGTCATCCCGATCCAGCCGAGTGCAGCCATCTCCTTGGCGAACTCTTTGGAAAACCCGTTGATCCACGAGTCGTTGTGGCGCCCGTACCGGTCGACGGCGTCGGCAGCCACTTTGCGCGCCTGCGCACGCAGCTCTTGTTGCTCGGGCGTCCACTCGAAGTCCATCGTTCCGAGAGCGTAGATGGCCACGCATGGGCCCTCCCTGTTGGGCGGTGCGATCGGCTGCGCAGTGGTCGCCAAGGGCGATCGCCGCTACGTTCAGCCGTGCCATGACGATCATCTACACCCACACCGACGAGGCGCCGGCGCTCGCCACCTATTCGTTCCTTCCGATCATCCGCGCCTTCGCCGGTGCTGCGGGTGTCGACGTCGATACCCGCGACCTGTCGTTGTCGGGACGCATTCTCGCCGCCTTCCCCGAGCGGCTGACCGACGAACAGCGCGCCTCCGGCGTGGGTAGCGACGACCTCGCCGAACTCGGCGAGCTGGCGTTGACCCCCGACGCCAACATCATCAAGTTGCCCAACATCAGCGCTTCGATTCCGCAGCTCGCTGGCGCGATCGAAGAGCTGCAAGCGCAGGGCTTCGACGTGCCGGACTACCCGGACGACCCGCAGAACGAGGGCGAGCGTGAGATCCGCGATCGCTACGGCAAGGTGCTCGGCTCGGCGGTCAATCCCGTGTTGCGCCAGGGCAACTCCGACCGGCGCGCACCCAAGTCGGTGAAGGACTACGCCAAGGCCAACCCGCACTCGATGGGGGAGTGGCCGTCCGACTCAAAAACCCATGTGGCCACGATGGACAGCGACGACTTCGCCTCGAGCGAGCAGTCGGTGACGATCGCCGACGCCACCACGCTGTCGATCCGCCACGTCGCCGGTGATGGCACGGCCACGGTGCTCCGCGAGTCGGTGCCCGTGCTGGCCGGTGAGGTCGTCGACAGCTCGGTGATGAACGTCGCCTCGTTGCGCACGTTCCTCGCCGAGCAGATCGCCGACGCCAAGGCGCAGGGTGTGTTGTTCTCGCTGCACATGAAGGCCACGATGATGAAGGTCTCCGACCCGATCATCTTCGGTCACGCCGTGAGCGTGTTCTTCGCCGACGTGTTCAAGAGCTACGGGGACCTCCTCGCCGCTGCGGGCGCCGATCCGAACAACGGCCTCGGCGACGTGCTCGAAGCGATCGAACAGCTCCCCGACGCCCAGCGCATGGAGATCACCACGGCGATCGACAAGGCGTTCGCCGACGGTCCCGATCTGGCGATGGTCGACTCCGACCGCGGCATCACCAACCTGCACGTGCCGAGCGATGTGATCATCGATGCGTCGATGCCGGCGATGATTCGTACGTCCGGCCAGATGTGGAACAAGGACGGCGAGCAGCAAGACACCAAGGCCGTGATCCCCGATCACAGCTACGCCGGCGTGTACCAGGCCGTGATCGACGACCACCAGGCCCACGGCGCGCTCGATCCGTCGACCATGGGCACGGTGCCCAACGTCGGTCCTCATGGCCCAGAAAGCCGAGGAGTACGGCAGCCACGACAAGACCTTCGAGATCGACTCGCCGGGTACGGTCGAGGTGGTCGACACCGCAAACGGCACGGTGTTGATGAGCCAGCCGGTGGAGCCCGGCGACATCTTCCGCTGCAGCCAGACCAAAGACGAGCCGATCCGTGACTGGGTGCGCCCTGGCCGTGGAACGGGCGCGGCTCACCGGCGCGCCCGCCGTGTTCTGGCTCGACCGCAACCGGGCCCACGACGCACAGCTCATCGCCAAGGTCGACGCGTACCTCGCCGACCACGACACCGACGGGCTGACGATCGAAACGATGGCGCCCACCGAGGCCGCCACCTACTCGATCGAGCGGGCACGCAACGGCGAGGACACGATTTCCGTCACCGGCAACGTGCTGCGCGATTACCTCACCGATCTGTTCCCGATCCTCGAGCTCGGTACCAGCGCCAAGATGTTGTCGGTGGTCCCGCTGCTGGCGGGCGGCGGTCTGTTCGAGACCGGCGCTGGCGGCCTCTGCGCCGAAGCACGTGCAGCAGCTGGTGAAGGAGAACTACCTGCGCTGGGACAGCCTGGGCGAGTTCCTCGCTCTGGCGGTTGCCTTCGAGACGCTCGGGCGGCAAACCGGCAACGACAGCGCTCGCATTCTGGGCGAGACACTCGATGCAGCGACCGGCATGTTGTTGACCGAACGCAAGTCGCCTACGCGGCGGCTCGGTGGGCTCGACAACCGCGGCAGCCACTTCTACCTGGCGCTGTACTGGGCGCAGGCACTCGGCTGCGCAGACCGACGACGCTGCGTTGGCCGGAGCGGTTCGCACCACTCGCGGCAGCGTTGGCCGAGAACGAGGAGGCGATCGTCGCCGAACTCAACGGCGTCCAGGGCGACCCGGTCGACCTCGGCGGGTACTACCGCCCCGATCCGGCCAAGGCCGAGCCGGCGATGCGTCCGAGCGCCACATTGAACGCAGCGATCGACACTTTCTGACTCGCTGTAACGGTGGTGTCCTGACACCGTGTTACACCCGACGTGTAACACGGTGTCAGACACCACCGTTACAGGTCAGCGGTCGGCGATGGCGACGTAGTCGCGCTCGTCGGGCCCGGCATACCACTGGCGCGGACGGGAGATCTTCTGCGCCGGGTCGTTCAGCGATTCCTCCCAGTGGGCCAGCCAGCCCGACATGCGGGGGATTCCGAACAGCACCGTGAACATGTCGACCGGGAAGCCCATCGCCTGGTAGATCAAGCCCCGAGTAGAAGTCGACGTTCGGGTACAGGCTGCGGTCGACGAAGTAGCTGTCTTCGAGCGCCACCTCCTCGAGCGCAAGCGCAATGTCGAGCAGCGGGTTCTTGCCGGTCACCTCGAACACATCGTCGGCGGTCTCTTTGATGATCTTGGCCCGCGGGTCGTAGTTCTTGTACACCCGGTGGCCGAAGCCCATCAGCCGGCCCTCGCCGGCCTTCACCGACTCGATGAACGCCGGCACCTGGTCGATCGAACCGATCTCGGTGAGCATCCGCACCACGGCCTCGTTGGCGCCGCCGTGCAGGGGGCCGTACAGCGCTGACGCCGCGCCCGCCGCTGACGAATAGGGGGTCGGCCTGGCTCGAACCGACGACGCGCATCGCGGTGGTGCCGCAGTTCTGCTCGTGATCGGCGTGCAGGATGAACAACACGTCCATCGCCCGTTCGAGCACCGGATCGACCTCGTAGTCGCCGATCTTCCACATCATGTTGAGGAAGTTGGCCGGGTACGACAGATCGTTGTCGGGTTGGTTGAACGGCAGCCCGACCGAGAAGCGGTAACACATCGCCGCGATGGTCGGGGCCTTGGCGATAAGCCGCAACGTTTGGAAACGGCGCGCTTCTGGGTCGTCGATCAGCTTGGAGTCGTCGTAGAACGTGCCGAGCGCAGCGAGCGCCGACACGAACATGCCCCATCGGGTGTGCGTCGTAGTGGAAGCCGTCGACGAATCGCTTGCGCATGTTCTCGTGGATGAACGTGTGATGGGTGACGTCGTACACCCACTGTTCGAGCTGTGGCGCAGTTGGCAACTCGCCATGCAGCAAGAGGTAGGCGACTTCGAGGTAGGTCGACTGCTCGGCCAGTTGCTCGATCGGGTAGCCGCGGTACCGCAAGATTCCGGCCCCGCCGTCGAGATAGGTGATCTCCGACTTGCACGACGCCGTCGACAGATACGCCGGGTCGTAGCAGTACAGATTGGGGTCGAGCTCGCGCAGCGCCGACGACGGAAAGACGCCGCCCTCGATCGGAACGGTGACGGTCTTTCCTGTGCGGTCGTCGGTGATGGTGATCGTGTCGGGCACGTGGCTTCCTCTCGTGGCTCGAACCGGCGGTCGGGGATCTCTCGACCGAGCGGTCACGTTACTGCGCCAACGCAGGGAGATGCCCGGCCAGGGGTGATCTCGGCGATCAGAGCGGCTCGTTGCCGTGCATTCGACCGACGAGGAGTTCGCGCTTGTGGCTCAACGAATCGAGTGCGGCGCACAGCTCGCGGCGCGTGTCGGCGGGGTCGATCACCGCGTCGACGTAGCCGCGCGCGGCGGCCACGTACGGGTTGAGCAGGCGATCGGTGTAGTCGACCTCGTACGCCGCTCGCTCGTCGTCGGTGGCCCGCCGCATGAGTACCGCTGCCGCCTGACCCGCTCCCATCACGGCGAGTTCCGCCCAGGGCCAGGCGAGGCACACGTCGTTGCCCATCGTTTTCGAGTCCATCACGATGTACGCGCCGCCGTAGCTCTTGCGCACGATCACGCACAACCGCGGGACTGTGGCGCGTGCGTAGGCGTACACGAGCTGCGCGCCATGGCGGATCATGCCCCGCCACTCGAGATCCTTGCCGGGATAGAAGCCCGGGGTGTCCACCAGGGTGAGCAACGGCAGATTGAAGGCGTCGCACCAGGCGACGAAGCGCGCTGCCTTCTGTGACGCGGGGATGTCGAGCGTGCCGGCGAGCACCATCGGTTGGTTGGCGACGATGCCGACGGGGCGACCATCGATCGTGGCCAGCGCCGTGATCACGTTGGCTGCCCATCGCGGTCGCAGCTCGAGCATCGACTCGTCGTCGACGATCGCCTCGGCCACGCGGCGCATGTCGTAGCTGCCGGTCGACGTCGGGGGGATCGGCGCGGCGGCGTCGGGGCAGGCGCGGTCGGGCGGATCGTGGCGCGGCCAGGTCGGTGGCTCGGAGTCGACGTGGTCGGGGAGATAGGCGAGCAGCTCGGATGCTGCCTCGAACGCTCCCGCGCGGTCGGCAGCGACGAGCGTGGCCACGCCGGTGTACCGCTCGTGCAACGACGATGCGCCGAGCTCGTTGCGGTCGATCGGCACACCCGTGTACTGCTCGACCATCGCTGGTCCGTTGACGAACGCGTATGCCCGCTCGGTCATCACCACGGCGTCGACCACGCCGAGCAGCAGGGCGGGACCTGAGACCGCTGGACCGTCGACGATCGCCACCGTGGGGATGACGCCGGAGCAAGCGGCAACCGCGGCAACCGCCCGGCCCCATGCGTCGAGCGCGCCGATGCCGCCGACGATGTCGACGCCAGCGGTCTCCACCAGCAAGATCAGCGGCGCCCGATCGTTGCGGGCGCGAGTGGCGGCGGCCTCGATCGCGGCCGATGACGATGCGCTGATCCGCGCCGCATCGCCGTCGCCGACGACTTCGACGACCATCGCTCGACGACCATCGCCGATCTCGCGCCAGCTCGCCGTCGCCGTCCCCGGCATCTGAGCGTTGACGTTGACGGCGCGCACGGCGGCGACAGTATCGGCCGGCGCAACATCGGCCCGCGTCATAGCCGCCAGCGTCGCTGCCGGTCGTGTGCCGCCGACGACGACGTCACGGTGTGAGCGCGCCGGCGCCCGGGTATACGCCGGGTTGGCTGTCGCCGGTGTCGTCGATCAGCGCGTGCAAACTTGCCAGCGTGGCCGCCGTGGGCGCGCTGGGTCGTGGTCGACGCGGATGTACCGCAGCCACCACGCGCCGCGGGAGACCGACCACGCTGACCCGGCAGAACGCCCCTTCGAGCCAACCCGGCACGGCGGTCGCCGGCACGATCGTTGCGCCGAACCCATCGAGGGCGAGCGACGCCAGGAGGCGAACGCCGTCGACCTCGGCTTGGGGTCGCAGCGTGATGTCGGCGGTGCGTGCGGCGCGCTCGAGCACTCGGCGCAGTGCCGACCCCGACGGCGGCAACAACAGCGGCACGCCGTCGAGTGCCGTCAGCGGCACCTCGTGGTCGGTCGCCAGCGGGTGGCTCTCGGCGGCCAAGAGCAGGAGATCCTCGGCGAACAGAGGCTCGATGAGCAGGTCGGGCTCGTCGATCGGCAGATGAATGATCGCCGCATTGAGATGGCCGTTGAGCACGTTGGGAACGAGCGTCGACGTCGCTCCGTCCTGAATGATGGCCCGCACGCTCGGGTGCTCGACCTTGAGCCGGTCGAGCAGCTGTGGGATCAGCCAGCGCGCCGTGGTGCCGATCACGCCAAGTCGGGTGTTGCCGCTCACCCCTTCGTGGCGGCTCGCCATGTCGGCGGCGATGTCGTCGATCTCGTTGAGCACTCGTCGGGCCCGCTCGACCACCTGGACGCCTTCGTCGGTGAGGCCACCGTTGACCCGATCGACGAGGGTCACGCCCAGCTCCTTCTCGAGCCGGGCGATGTGCCCGGAGACGTTGGATTGCACCGTGAACAGCGCTCGTGCGGCTGCCGAGAACGTCCCGTGGTCGGCGATCGCCACCAGGGTGTTCAGCTGCCGCACGTCCACGACGGCACGCTATCGACGAACTCGCCAAACCATCTCTAAAAGCGATGGCGAGTATCTCGGAGTTCTACTTGCGAGATCACCCGTTCACGTGCATACTTTCACAAACATATCGCAGTGAGAACACCCCCCATGTTCCACTCGAAGGGAAGCCACACACGCCGTTCCCCCAAACGGCAGGCATTCCTAGGTAGAGAGACCCGGATCCCCCAATCCGGGTCTTTCCCGTTTTCGGACCTACAGTGCGCTCGATGTCCGGCGCTGCGTTCTTCGATCTCGACCGCACGCTGCTCGCCGGTGCGTCAGGAGAGGTGTTCTCCGACGCCTTGCGCGCAGCAGGCGTCACGAACCGTTCGATCCCCGGCGAACGCCTGCTGTATCGCCTGTTCAACGCAGTCGGCGAGACGCTGCCGTCGATGCTGCTCAGCCGCCAGGCGGTGTTGTTGGCCAAGGGACGTGCGCCCGCCGACGTGCGCGCGGCGGCCGCCGACGTCGCCCCTCGATTGGCCGAGATGGTGCAACCGTTCGCCGCGTCGGTGTTCGCCGAGCACCGCACGGCGGGCCGGCCGCTCGTACTCGCCACCACCACGCCGCTCGATCTCGTCGCCCCGCTCGCTGAGTTGCTCGGCATGGACGATGTGGTGGCCACGCGCTACGCCATCGATGCCGACGGACGCTACGACGGCACCCTCGACGGTCCGTTCGTGTGGTCCGCTGGCAAGCTGCGCGCCGTCACCGACTGGGCCGACGCACACG
The DNA here is from genome assembly GCA_965230015.1 of Ilumatobacteraceae bacterium. Classification (GTDB taxonomy): domain Bacteria; phylum Actinomycetota; class Acidimicrobiia; order Acidimicrobiales; family Ilumatobacteraceae; genus JABSQH01. The sequence goes on from CBDDKF010000014.1 coordinate 135,654, forward strand.
GCGTCGACCTTGCCGAGAGCTACGCGTACTCCGACAGTGTGTACGACACGCCGCTGCTCGCGGCGGTCGGTCATCCCGTCGTGGTCAATCCCGACCCGCGGATGGCCCTCACCGCAGCCGCCCGCCGCTGGCCGACGATCGAACTCGACGCGCCACCGGGCGTGCGGCGCGTGCCGGTGGTCGGACTGGAAGCGCAGGACCTGTTGCTGCGCCTCGCCCAACCGGCTGCGTTTCCTTATGCGCGATTCGACCTCGACGGGCTCCACCACCTGCCCGACGACGGTCCGGCGATCATCTGCGCCAACCACCGCAGCTACTTCGACGTGGCCGCGCTTGCGGTGGCGTTCGCCCGACATGGCCGGCCGGTGCGTTTCCTCGGCAAGAAGGAGGTGTTCGACGCGCCGGTCATCGGCACCCTTGCATCGGCGATGGGCGGGATCCGCGTCGATCGAGCGAGCGGCTCGAACGAGCCGTTGCGTGCGGCGGCCGATGCCCTGCGCGGTGGCGAGCTCGTTGCGCTGATGCCGCAGGGCACCATTCCGCGCGGGCCGGCGTTCTTCCAGAAGCCGAAAGGGCGCTGGGGGGCGGCCAAGCTCGCGGCCGACACCGGTGCCCCGGTGATCCCGATCGGGTTGTGGGGCACCGAACGTGTGTGGCCGCGATCGCAGCGGCTGCCAGACGTGCTCAAGGTGACCGATCCGCCAACCGTGACCGTGCGCGGCGGGCCACCTGTGCGGATCCTCGGTCGGTCCGCCGACGCCGACACCCGACGGATCATGGAAGGCATCGTGGCGCTGCTGCCCGACGAGGCGCGCCGTACCCGCCGGCCGACCGCCGCCGAATTGGCGCTCACCTACCCGCCGGGCTACCGCAGCGACCCGGAAGCCGAGTCGTCGCGCCGGCCTGGCACTGACTGATCAGCTATCGGGATCATCCGGCGGATCAACCGTCCCGTCGATCCTTCAACCGCACACGATCACGACGGGTTTCGTTCCGGTCGCACATTCTTGTCATCCGCCTCGGGGCGAGCTCCGTAGAGAGGGTGTTGCAGGGCACATCGCTCGCAGCGTGAACACGAACCCTTCCAACCCCCGAAACAAAGGACTACGGACCATCATGAAGCGCACTTCCACACGCGCCCTGGCCGTCGGCGTCACCGCAGCGGTCATTGCCCTGTCGGCCTGCGGCGACGACGGCAACGACAGCGCCGACACCACTGCGGCCACCACCGAAGCCGGCGACGCAGCCGCCAGCGGCACGATCGTCGACGTTGCTGTCGAGAACGGCAGCTTCACCACTCTCGTCGCCGCGGTCGAGGCCGCCGGGCTGGTCGAGACCCTGTCGGGTGACGGCCCGTTCACGGTGTTCGCACCGACCGACGATGCGTTTGCCGCTCTGCCCGACGGCGTGCTCGACGCGCTGCTGCTTCCCGAGAACCAGGACACGCTGACGGCGATCCTCACCTACCACGTGGTGCCCGGCACGGTGCTGGCCGCCGACATCGCTGATGGCGATGTGGCCACGGTTGAGGGCCAGAGCGTGACCCTGGCCACCGAGGGTGGCGTGACCGTGAACGGCGTGAGTGTCGTGACCGCTGACGTGACCGCGAGCAACGGCGTGATTCACGTGATCGACGGCGTGCTGCTGCCGCCGGACGTCGACCCCGCTGCGCTCCTCGAGTCGGACATGAGCGAAGACGAGATGAGCGAAGACGAGATGAGCGAAGACGAGATGAGCGAAGACGAGATGTCCGAGGGCGACATGTCCGAGGACGAGACCGTCGCTGAGGCCACCGATCAGGGCACGATCGTCGACGTCGCCGTCGGCGCTGGTGAGTTCACCACGCTCGTTGCCGCCGTTGAGGCTGCCGGCCTGGTCGACACCCTTTCCGGCGAGGGCCCGTTCACGGTGTTCGCCCCGACCGACGATGCGTTCGCGGCGTTGCCGCCGGAGCTGATCGAGGCGCTGCTGCTTCCCGAGAACCAGGAAGTGCTCGCCCAGATCCTCACCTACCACGTCGTGGCCGGTGAGGTTCTGTCGACCGACATCGCCGCCGGCGACGTCGAGACGGTCGAAGGCTCGACGATCGCAGTTGGTGTCGACGGTGGCACCGTCACCGTCAACGACGCCACGGTGATCGCCGCCGACGTCACCGCCGACAACGGTGTGATCCACGTGATCGACACCGTGTTGCTGCCGCCGGACGTCGATCCGTCGGCGCTGATCGGCTGAACGTTCTCCACGTAACAACCTGAATCCCCCTTCCGCTTTCGGGCGGCACCGTGTCCTAGCGTGGGCGCGGTGCCGCCCGAAGCGCGTTGTGAGCTCTGTGAGGCCGCACCGATCACCGAGCGCTACTACAGCGACGACATGTGCTGGGTCGCCGAGTGCGAGTCGTGCGCCGTGCCGATGGTCGTGTGGCGCCGCCACGGGGCCGATCCGCCAGACGACGAGCGAGCGGCGATGATCGACAGGCTGCGTGCCGTGGTCGACGAGCGGGGCGGGTCGTTGGCCGAGTCGTACTGGATCGACGAAGCAATGCGTACGATTCCCGACCACTTCCACGTCCACGCCCGCCCGCGCTTCCGCTGGTGAACCACCATGGGGACCAACGAATGAGCTTTCCTGCACCCGCCGACCTGCTGCCGCACCGCCCGCCGTTTCTGTTCATCGACGAGCTCGTCGAGCTCGAACCAGGAGTGCGCGCCGTCGGGCGCTGGCAGCTCACGGGCGACGAGTGGTTCTTCCCCGGTCACTTCCCTGGGCGACCCACGCTGCCCGGCGTACTCATGGCCGAAGCGATCGCGCAGCTGGGGGCGGCAGCGGTGCTCAGCGACGAGCGATATGCCGACAAGCTCCCACTGTTCGGCGGGCTCGACAAAGCCCGATTCCGTCGTCAGGTGGTTCCCGGCGACGAGCTGACGCTCGAGGTCGAACTCGGCCGCATGTCGGCACGCGCCGGCAAGGGAAGCGGCCGGGCGTCGGTGGGCGACGAACTCGCCTGTGCCTGCGACCTGATGTTCGTGTTCGCCTGATGTAACCGTGGTGTCTGACACCCTGTAACGGGCCAGCCGTTACAGCGTGTCAGACACCACCGTTACATCACGTCGGCGGGGCGAAGACGACCGAACCGTTGTGGCCACCGAAGCCGAAGTTGTTCGAGATCACCGGAGCAGGTGTCCATACCCGCGGCTCGCCGGTCACGAGGTCGATCGACATCTCGGGATCGACCGCCACCGTGTTGGCAGTCGGCGGAATCAGCCCGTGCTCGATCGACAACAACGACGCCGCCGCCTCGAGCGCCCCTGCGGCACCCAGCGCATGCCCGGTGACGCCCTTGGTCGACACGACCGGAACAGCATCGGGTCCGAACACCTCGGTGATGGCGGACGCCTCCGCGGCATCGTTCAACGGGGTGGATGTGCCGTGGGCATTGATCTGGCCGATCTGATCGGGTGCGAGGCCTGCGTCACCCAGGGCCAGTCGCATACATGCGATGGCTCCGGTGCCGCCTGGTGACGGCGCCGTGATGTGGTGCGCGTCGGCGTTGCTCGCGCTGCCGAGGATCTCGCCGATGATCGTGGCGCCGCGCGCTTCGGCGCTCGTCCACTCTTCGAGGATCAGCACCGCCGCGCCTTCGCCCATCACGAATCCGTCGCGGTCGACGTCGAACGGGCGGCTGACGCCCGAACTCGTGAGTGCGGTCATGTTGCCGAAGCCGGCCAACGCGGTGATGGTCGACGCGGCCTCGGCGCCGCCGGTGGCGACGGCGTCGACCATGCCGATGCGAATCAGTCGGGCGGCGTAGCCGATGGCGTGCGATCCCGCAGCACATGCGGTGCAGATCGTTTCGTTGGGTCCCTGCAGTCCGTAGCGCATGGAGATCGCGGCGCCCGGGGCGTTGGCCATCATCATCGGCACGAGGAACGGCGACACGCGGCGGACACCCTTTTCGACGCGCACGATCACCTGATCCTCGAGCGTGTGCAGCCCACCGACGCCGGTGGCGAAGATGGTGCCGAAACGAGCCGCGTCGACACCGATCTGATCGAAGCCGCCGGCCTGTTCGAAGGCTTCGCCTGCAGCGGCGAGCGCGAACTGCTCCACGCGATCGGCGCGCCGCGCCTCTTTCGGGTTGGCGAAGTACGGCGTGGGGTCCCACGCGTCGATCTCGGTGGCCTGCCCTTCGGTGAGACCTGGGCCGAGCAGACCCTCCCAGTACGACTTTCGGCCGAGACCGGCCGGGGCGACGACGCCGAGACCGGTGACGGCGACGCGCCGCTCGCTCACAACTTGCCGGAGATCAGGTCGTACGCCTGCTGGACGGTCTCGACGCCCTCCAGCTCCTCTTCTGGCACCTCGATGTCGAACTCTTCTTCGAGGGCCATCACGAGCTCGACAAGGTCGAGGCTGTCGGCGTCGAGGTCGTCGCCGAAGTTGGCGTCGGGCACGACGGCGCTTTCTTCGACCGAGAGCACCTCGACGGCGCACTTCCGGAAGCGGGCGAACAGTTCTTCATCCACGGTGATGTCTCCTTTGCGGGAACTTGGTGAGTGTACGGGGCGAGTGCTGGCGGGAACGCAGTCAGTGTCCCATGCCGAGACCGCCGTCGACGGGGATCACGGCGCCGGTGATGTACGCGGCATCGGGCGACGCGAGGAACTCGACGACGCCGGCGATCTCGGTCGGTTCCGCGACCCGCGCAAGAGGGACCGCAGCGGTGAGTTCGGCGAGACGATCGTCGCTGAGCGCGGCGGTCATGTCGGTGGCGACCGGGCCAGGGGCGACGACGTTGACCGTGACCGAGCGCGAGCCCAGCTCGCGAGCGACCGAGCGGGCGAAACCGACGAGTCCCGCTTTCGACGCGGCGTAGTTGGCCTGCCCCGGCGATCCGAGGAGGCCGACGACCGATGAGATCAAGATGATGCGGCCACGCCGGGCGCGCAGCATCGGTCGGGCGGCGCGTTTGGTGACGCGGAACGCCGCGGTGAGGTTGGTGTCGAGCACCGACGTGAAGTCGTCGTCGCTCATCCGCACCAGCAGCGTGTCGTGATTCATTCCGGCGTTCGACACCAGCACCTCGACCGGGCCGCCGAAGTGCTCCTCGACCGCGGTAAATGCCGCGTCGACCTGGTCGGTGTCGGTGACGTCGCACTGCACGCCGAACACGTCCGACGGCGGGGGGGAAGAGTGGTAGGTCACCGCAACTCGGTCGCCGGCGGCGAGGAAGCGTTCGGCGCAGGCGCGGCCGATCCCGCGACCTCCGCCGGTGATCAGGACGATGCGTCCGCCGGTCGACGCGTCGCCGGTTGGGTCGGGTGTCGAGTCGCTCACGGCAGGTGATCGATGGCGGTCGTCGACCAGCGAATGATCGCGCTCGCGGCGGTCATGCCGGCACCGAATCCGACGAACAGCACCAGGTCGCCGTCGTCGACGCGCCCTCGGTCGAGCGCATCGCCGAGGGCCAGCGGCACCGAGGCCGACGAGGTGTTCCCCGTGCGCCCCAGCACGACCGCCGTGCGATCGAGATCGATGCCCAGCCGTTCACACGCCGCCGAGATGATGCGGATGTTGGCCTGGTGGGGAACGACGAGGGCGATGTCGTCGGCGGTGACGCCGGCTTCCTTCATCGACATCATCGCCGAGTCGACCATGATGCGCACCGCTCGGCGGAACACTTCGCGGCCCTCCATCTGGAGGTTGCCACCGAGGTCGCAGTACAGGAACTCTTCGGCGCTGCCGTCGGACTCGAGGTTCCACGACAACAGGCTGTTGTCGCCTTCGGTCGCTTCGATCACGACCGCCCCCGATCCGTCGGCGAACAACACCGCGGTGTTGCGATCCTGCCAATCGGTGATGCGCGACAACGTGTCGGTGCCGATGAGCAGGATCTTGTTGCTCCCCGCCGCGATGAGCCCGTGGGCGACGACGAGGCCGTAGACGAAACCCGAGCAGGCCGCGTTGATGTCGAACGCGCCGCACTCCAGGCCGAGTTCGTACTGCACGCGCGACGACGTGGCCGGCACAGTGCGATCGGGAGTGGTGGTCGACAGTACGAGGGCGTCGATTTCACTCGGGTCGAGGCCGGACATCTCCAGCGCTTGCTGCGCGGACTTGACCGACAGGTCGGCGGTGCTGCCGCCGACGTGGCGGCTGCTGATGCCGGTGCGCTCCACGATCCACTGGTCGGAGGTGTCCATCGTTGCCTCGAGGTCGGCGTTGGTCACCACCCTCGGCGGCAGGTACGTCCCCCAACCGGTGATGGCCGCGGCGTGGGCGTTCGGTCGAATCGCGGGCATGGTTCCCCTTTTCAGCTCGTTCGGAGCCAGGCGATCGGCTGACGGATGGTGACCCGTTCGGTGTCGACCGCAAGGAAGCCTTCGAGCACTCCAGCGAAAGGAGAGCGTACTTCCTCGTCGGCGACGTGCCCGAGAACCGACCCGACGTCGACCGTTGCCCCGTCGCCGAGGTCGGCAGCTCGGCGAAACACACCGTTGCACGGGCTGACCACGATGCGCTCGACGGCGAACAGATGCTCGCCTTCCACCGCCGCCGTGGTGGTCGATGTGTTGGGCGCTGCGCCGACCCATTCGATCAACCCGTCGAGATCGTCGGGTGTCGCCACGGCGATCGTGCGCACGTCGTCGAGGGTGCGCTTGGTCATCCCGGTGAGGACGGCCCCCGGACCGAGCTCTGCGATCTGCGTCACGCCAGCAGCTGCCAGCGTGGCCAGACTCTGGCGCCACCGAACGGGGCTGGCCAGCTGGGCCGACAGCAAGCTGGCCCACTGTTCGCCTTCGGCGTGTTCGAGCGCGTCGACGTTGGTCACCACGGGCACGTCGCCGTCGCGCAGATCGGTGTCGGCCAGCGCAGCGCGCAGGCGGTCGCGTGCTGGCGTCATGAACGGCGTGTGGAACGCCCCCGAGACCTGCAAGCTCATCGCCCGCTTGGCGCCGAGCTCTTTGGCGACCGCGCTGGCTCGCTCGACGCCGTCGGGCGACCCTGCGATCACCACCTGGCCTGGCGCGTTGTAGTTGGCGACCCAGACGTCGTTGTCGGCGCGTCGACACGCGATGTCGACCTGATCGTCGTCGAGTCCGAGAATCGCGGCCATCGTGCCGGGTTGCGCGGCGCCCGCGTCGTGCATCGCTGCGGCCCTGGCGCTGACCAGTCCGATCCCCTCGTCGAAACTCAGCGCGCCGGTGGCGGTGAGCGCGGTGTACTCGCCGAGGCTGTGGCCGGCACACATCGATGGCGCGATGCCGAGGCGCTCGACCGCGTCGAGCACGAGCAGGCTGAGCACGTAGGTGCTCAGTTGCGCGTTGCGTGTGTCGCGCAGCTCGTCGGCGTCGGCGTCGCAGAGCAGGGCTTCGACGTCGCGTCCGGCGAGCTCGCTCGCTTCGCCGACGAGTTCCCAGCTGGCGTGTTCCTTCCACGGCCGCCCCATCCCGGGCCGCTGAGCACCCTGTCCGGGGAACGTGAATGCGAGCATCGGCGGGCAGGCTAGAGGTCGCGGCCGCCATCACTCGGCTACCGCGCGGTAAGCCGGCAGATTGTTCGGCGATCCGCCGATAGTCTCGCCGTGCCGTTCGGCTGCGTGCGGGATGGCGATGCCCCGGTAGCCCAATTGGCAGAGGCAGCGGCCTCAAAATCCGCCCAGTGTCGGTTCGAGTCCGACCCGGGGCACAACGATCGACCCGCCAGTTGGCGGTGCGTCCGCCGACATCTGCGTCGGTGCTGCCGCCCGGGCGGGCGGTATCGTCGTCCGACCATGTCTTCGCGGCGAATCGAGCGACGCCTGTGGCAGAACGCCGAGCGGTTGAAGTCGCTGCGTGCCGAACTTGCGGTGCTCGACGAGCAACTGCGGCACCTCTCCGACGACGCCGAGGACCAGGCGATCCGCGCGTTGGTCGCCGAAACGCCGAACGCATCGTTCGAGGCGCGCGACGCACAACGTCACCTCGATGCGCTGACCAAGCACCGTGCCCACGTGGCCGCCGAAATCGCCAAGCTCGATGCCCGGCAAGACGAACTCCTCGATCGGCTCTGATAGATAGGTCGTCATGTCACTGCGCGTCGTGATCGCCGAGGACGAGGCCATCATCAGGATGGACCTACGCGAAACCCTCGAGGAAGAGGGCTACGACGTCGTCGGCGAGACCGGGCGTGGCGACGAGGTGGTCGAGCTGGTGCGGACACTGCAGCCGGATCTGGCGATTCTCGACATCAAGATGCCCGGCGCCGATGGGTTGGAGGCGGCGCGGGTGATCAACGCCGAGAAGATCTGCGGTGTCCTCATGCTCACTGCCTTCAGCCAACGAGAGGTGGTCGAGCAGGCGCGCGACGCCGGTGCACTGGCGTTTCTCATCAAACCGTTCCAGAAGAGCGATCTGATCCCCGCGATCGAGGTGGCGATGGGCCGGTTCCGCGAGCTGCGCTCGCTCACCGGTGAGATCGACGCGCTCGGCGATCAACTCGAGTCGCGCAAGCTGGTCGACCGGGCCAAGGGAGTGCTGATGGACCAGGCCGGCATGTCCGAGCAGGACGCATTCGGTTTCATTCAACGCACGGCGATGAGCGGTCGACAGCGGATGCGCGACGTCGCCGAGCAGGTCATCGACGGCACCCTCCGTCCAGAGTGAGGCGGCGATGAGCACGATCCTCGTCGTCGACGGCAACTCGCTCACGTATCGAGCCTTCTTCGCCCTCCCGACCGACATGGCCACCGCCAGTGGTCAGGTGACCAACGCGGTGTTCGGATTCACATCGATGCTGGTCAACGTGTTGAAGGACCACGCGCCCGACGGCGTCGTGGTGGCCTTCGATCGGCCGGAGCCGACCTTCCGCCACGAGCGCGACCCCGAGTACAAGGCCCAACGCGAGGCGGCGCCCGACATCCTCCGCCAGCAGATGGGACTGGTGCGTGAGGTGCTCGATGCGATCGGCATCGCCACCATCGACCGCGCGGGGTGGGAGGCCGACGACGTGATCGCCACGATCGTCGATGCGCTCGTCGACCGTGGCGACGACGTGATCATCGTCACCGGAGATCGCGACAGCTACCAGTTGGTGTCCGACCCCGCCGTGAAGGTGCTGTACAACAAGCGCGGCGTCAGCGACTACGTGCTCTACGACGAGGCGGGGATCGAGGAGCGCACCGGTGTCCGCCCCGACCGCTACGTGCAATACGCCGCGTTGCGCGGCGACAACAGCGACAACCTGCCCGGCGTACCGGGCGTGGGGGAGAAGACGGCAGCCAAGCTGATCAACAAATACGACGGACTCGACGGGATCTTCGCGGCGGTCGACGAACAGACCCCGAAGCTCCGCCAGTCGCTCGCCGAGAACGAGGAACGCGTCCGGCTCAACCTCGAGTTGATGATGCTGCGCCGCGACGCGCCGCTCGACGATCTGGATCTCGATCAGCTCGGCGTGCAGCCGAATGCCGACGAGTTGAAGCGGTTGTTCGAGTTTCTCGAGTTCCGCACCCTCGGCGACCGGCTCAGCGACGCGCTGCGGGCGATCGGCTCCGATGTCGACGTCGGGGGAGGGGACGCCCGCGAAGAGCTCGTCGCCGAGGTCGAGACCTACGACGATCCCGACACCGCAGCGTCGCTGCTGTTCTCGGCGCCGACCCTCGACGTGGGCGCCGCCTGGGAGGGCGAGCCCGGCCGCTCCCGGCTCACGGGAATCGCCGCGGTGATCGACGCCGACTCGGCTGCGGTGGCCTGGTTGCCGGCCGCAATGCTCGAGGCCACCGCGGTGCGGACCGCGCTCGTGGAGCACCGAGCCATCAGGGCACACAACGCCAAGGCGCTGATGCGATCACTGCTCGACCTCGACGGGCCGGGCGACGACGCACTCGAACTCGATGGGCTCACGCTGGACACAGCGATTGCCGCTTACCTCATCGACCCCGCCGAAGCGCGCTACTCACTGCCAGACCTCGTCGAGGTCTACACACGCTTCGCCCGCCCTGGCGACGAGGCGGTCGCCGAGGGGCAGCTCGACCTCGACGGTGGACAACACACCGACGCCGAACAGGCCAGCCTCGACGCACTCGCCGTCCATCACCTGGTCGGCCCGATTCGCGCCAGCCTCGAGGCGCAGGGCATGGAGCAGCTCTACGACACGGTGGAGAACCCGCTGGTTGTCGTGTTGGCCAAGATGGAGCACGTTGGCGTCGGTGTCGACGCCGACGAACTGCGGCAACTCAACGAGCGCCTCGGATCCGAAGCGACTGCGCTGGCCGCCGAACTCCGCGAAGTCGCCGGCCGTGACGACCTCAACACGAACTCGCCGAAGCAGCTGCGCGAGGTGTTGTTCGACGAGCGTGGGCTCACCCCGGTGAAGAAGACCAAGACCGGCCCGTCGACCGACGCGGCGTCGCTCGAGCGGCTGCGCGACCAGTGGCCCGAATTCCTCGACCCGCTGATGCGCTACCGCGAGGTCGAGAAGCTGCGCAGCACGTACGGCGAGGGGCTGCTCGGCGAAGTCGCCACCGACGGCAGGATCCACGCCACGTTCAACCAGACCGTCGCCCGCACGGGACGGCTGTCGTCGGACCAGCCCAACCTGCACAACATCCCGGTGCGGACCGACGAAGGACGCCAGTTCCGACGCGCCTTCGTGCCGGCCGACGGCACGTCGTTGCTCGTCGCCGACTACAACCAGATCGAGCTGCGGTGTATCGCCCACCTGGCGGCCGACCCGGGGTTGATCGACGCGTTCACGGGTGGGCGCGATATTCACAACGCCACCGCGGCGCGCGTGTTCGATGTCGCGCCTGCCGACGTCACCATCGAGCAGCGTTCGAAGGCGAAGATGGTGTCGTACGGGCTGGCCTACGGCATGGAGGCCTACGGCCTCGGGCAGCGGTTGAACATCCCCACCGAGGAGGCGGCGGTCATTCTCGACGCCTACTTCGAGGCGTTCCCGAACGTGAAGGCGTACATGGACAACACGGTGGCCGAAGCGCGCGAGCGGGGCTACACCGAGACGCTGTTCGGTCGGCGTCGACCGATCCCCGAGCTGATGAACTCGAACTTCCGAGTGCGTCAGGCCGGTGAACGCCAGGCGATGAACGCAGGGATTCAGGGGCTCGCCGCCGACATCTTCAAGGTCGCGTTGGTGCGCATCGACGAAGCACTGGTCGATGGTGGCTACGAGAGCCGCCTCGTATTGCAGGTGCACGACGAAGTGATCCTCGAGGTTCCCGACGCCGAACGAGATGCGGTGGGGAGCCTGGTGGTGGAGTTGATGCGCAATGCGGCCGAGCTCGACGTGCCCCTCGAGGTGAACGCCGCCTGGGGGTCGAGTTGGGCCGAGGCCAAGGGCTAGCCGCGCAGGACGACGACGCAGCCATGACCGATGAGCACGAGCACTGGTTCGAGCCGCTGGCCACCCATCTCGGTCGGAGCTACCTGCGGTACTCGTTCACCAAGGGAACCGCCGCCGAGGTCGACACGATCGTCGACCTCCTCGATCTACAGCCGGGGATGCGGGTCCTCGACGTGGGGTGCGGCCCCGGGCGTCACGCCCACGAGCTCGCCAGGCGAGGCATCGACGTGCACGGCATCGACATCAGCGCGCGGTTCATCGACCTCGCCCGCGACGGCGTCGACCCCGATGCTCCTGGGCGCGCCAGCTTCGAGCGGCTCGATGCCCGACACCTGCTCGATGCGGTCCGCTTCTACGGCGAGTTCGACGCGGCGATCTGCTTGTGCCAGGGCGCGTTCGGGCTGATGACGGTCGATGGCCATGACGAGCTGGTGCTCGCCGGTATCGCCCGCGCGCTGCGACCCGGTGGACGACTGGCGTTGAGCGCGTTCAATGCGTACTTCTCGGTGAAGTACCACGACGACGCCGAGTTCGATGCCGACGCGGGGATCAGCACTGAGCGCACCGAGCTACGCGACGACGACGGCGATGTGCTCGAGGCCGACCTGTGGACGGCCTGCTACACGCCGCGCGAGTTGCGTTTGCTGGCACGTCAAGTCGGTCTCGATGTCGACCGCGTGGCGAGCGCGGAACAGGGCACGTATGCGCCGTCGACGCCGAGCACCGAAACACCTGAGTTTTTGCTCGTCGCGACCCGCAACCAGCGCTGATACCATTGTTCGCTGCGCGATCGCAGATCGTGCGCGCACTTGTCCATCCCGCTGACCCCGGTCTTCTCCGTTCAGTCCTGTCCGTTTCGAAAGCAGTCCCTTGTCCGACACCGCAACTACAACCGATACCAGCGGCGACACCGCCGCCGCCCCGCAGATGGGCACCTTCGACGACGAAGGTAACTACACCCCCCGCGAGGTCGTCTCCGACGATCTCGGCATGTCGTTCGCCGACGCGATCGACGGCACGATGGTCACCGTCGAAGACGGCGAAATGGTCAATGGCACCGTCGTCAAGATCGACAAGGACGAAGTACTGCTCGACATCGGGTACAAGTCAGAGGGCGTCATTCCGGCGCGCGAGCTGAGTATCCGCAACGACGTCGATCCGGCCGAGGTGGTATCGCTCGGCGATCAGGTCGAAGCGCTGGTGCTCACCAAAGAAGACAAAGAGGGTCGCCTGGTCCTGTCGAAGAAGCGCGCCCAGTACGAGCGCGCGTGGGGCGACATCGAGGCCAAGAAGGAAGCCGACGAAGTCGTCAGCGGCCCGGTGATCGAGGTCGTCAAGGGCGGTCTGATCGTCGACATCGGCCTGCGCGGGTTCCTGCCAGCGTCGCTCGTCGAGCTGCGCCGTGTCCGCGATCTTCAGCCGTACATCGGCCAGACCGTGCACGCCAAGATCATCGAGCTCGACAAGAACCGCAACAACGTGGTGCTGTCGCGTCGGGCCTACCTGGAAGAGAACCAACGCGAGACCCGCGACCAGTTCCTCAACAACTTGAAGGTTGGCGAGGTTCGCGAGGGCACGGTCAGCTCGGTCGTCAGCTTCGGCGCATTCGTCGACTTGGGCGGCATGGACGGCCTGATCCACGTCAGCGAGCTGTCGTGGAAGCACGTCGACCACCCCGGTTCGGTTGTCGCCGTGGGCGATCCTGTCAAGGTGCAGGTGCTCGACGTCGACTTCAGCCGCGAGCGCATCAGCCTGTCGCTCAAGGCCACCCAGCAGGATCCGTGGCAGGAGTTCGCCGAAGGCCACCAGGTCGGACAGCTGGTGTACGGCCGAGTCACCAAGCTCGTGCAATTCGGTGCATTCGTCCAGGTCGGCGACGGAATCGAGGGCCTCGTCCACATCTCGGAGATGTCGGCGCACCACGTCGACTCGCCCGAGCAGGTCGTGACCCCCGGCGAAGAGCTGTGGGTGAAGATCATCGACCTCGATCTCGCCCGTCGCCGTATCAGCCTGTCGATCAAGCAGGCCGCCGAGGGTGGCGAGCTCGCCGCCGAGTACCGCGACCACTTCGAGATCGACGAAGCCGGCAACTACGTGCAGGGCGAGGCGTCGGCGGAAGCCGAAGCGGCCTGGTCCGAGTACTACGAGTCCGAAGGCGGCGACCCAGCAGCGGTCGTGGAAGCCGCTCCAGCGGAGCCCGCGGTCGAGGCTGAGCCGACGGCGGCCGTCGACGAGGCGCCTGTCGCCGATCCCGACACCGATACCACCGCCTGAGCTGAACACCGAGTCGCCGAGGTGATCGTCGTCGGCCTCACGGGAGGCATCGGCGCGGGCAAGTCGACGGTGTCGACGATGCTCGCGACGCGCGGGGCGGTGATCGTCGACGCCGACCAGATCGCCCGCGACCTGCAGGGCCCCGGGAGCCCGGTTCTCGACAAGATGGCCGAGCGGTTCGGCGCGCACATCATCCGCGACGACGGCTCGCTCGATCGCGGCGCGGTGGCCGAGATCGTGTTCAACGACAAGGCCGCGCTCGACGACCTCAACGGCATCGTCCACCCGGCGATGCAGGCCGAGATCACCGCGCAGATCGAGGCGCACCGCGACACCGATCGCGTCGTCGTGCTGGACTTTCCGCTTCTGGCCGAGAACCCGCGCAAGGGCTTGGCTGCCACGATCGTTGTCGACATCCCGGTGGATGTCGCGGTTGAGCGGCTGGTCGAACAACGGGGGATGGACGCCGACGACGCCCGCGCCCGGATCTCCAGTCAGATCAGCCGCGACGAGCGGTTGGCCCAGGCCACCCATGTGCTCGACAACAGTGGCGATCGCGACGCGCTCGAAGCCCAGGTCGACGAACTCTGGTCCGAGCTCACCGCTCGGTAACGACGGCTCGTTGCATGCGCCGTTGCGCCCGCCCGGGCACGACGGCGATGCGATACACGGCCCACCCGAACGCGATCGCGCCGACGGCCACCTGGAGCCCGACGAGCGTCCAGAACATCGCGCCGAGAGCCGTCTCTTCGCCGCGGATCGGCCACATCGCGGCATAGGTCAACGCGGCCGAGATCGGGAGCGCGATCATCGGCGCGACATCGCGCACTGCAACGCGACCGGCGTACGCGTCGAGCACCGTCGGCGTGTCGCGATCGACCACATGCCGGTCGGCACGCAACAGCCACCACAACATCGTGGCGAGCACACCGAACTTCAGCGGCGCCCAGGGCACCGCGGGGAGCACCATCACCGCGCCCAACAGGGCGAGCACCACCCCGAGCCCGATGATCGACCGCTTGGAGGGGCGCCACCCGGCAGCCGGCCAGAGCCAGCCGAGCAGCAGATGACCGACAACGAGGAGTACGCCGACCCATCCCGCATACACCGCGAACTCGCCGGGTTCGAGCACGGCGGCGGAACCGCCATCGGCGGCGGCTTCGGCCGCAGTCGTCCGATCGATGACGCCGCTCGACAACGCCCACACACCCCACACCGTGCCCATCGCCCAACATGCTCCGCCCAGCGCACGGCGACGGCCGTCCAGCGCCCATCGACGGAGCAAGAGGAACAGGAACCCGAACGCCAACATCCCGTGTACGCCGACGAACATGAAGAACAGCACCGGAAGCGGCCCGTCTTCGTAGGTCACCGGCGTGATCACCCCTTCGATCACGAGGGCGTACACCGCGGCCGCGATCACGATGTGGCCGCGATGCCGGGCTGGCGCCAGCGCCATGGCGAATAGTGCCGCGGCCACTCCGGTTGCGTAGAAGGCCGTCAGGATCGACATCGACTCGGCGTCGATGCCCGCCCAGTACCAGTACATCCGCTCGGAACCGAGCGCACCGATCATCGCCACCACGGCGACCCAGGCGGCGGTCGTGAGGGGTGTCCCGAGGGCTCGCCACCACCGATGTTCGGGGGCCGCACGCGTGCGAAGGCTCGGCGGTGGCAATGGTGGGCGGAGGTCGTGTTCGCTCATGACGGCATCGTGACGAGCAGGGTGATCGGTGTGCATCGGACCGCAGGACCGTTGTGCGGGGGTGGCTCGATCGTTGGGTGGAGCGCCGAATCGATCGAACGGTCGAGGCGCGCGTCGTCGGGCGTTCCGTATCGTGGATGCGATGACCTGGGGGTTCGATGTCCCGGCTGCGTGAGGGCGCGCTGCTCGCTGCTGCCGCCGTCGTTGCGCTCGCCGACGTGCCCGAAGGGGTCGAGCCATGGCAGCCCTGGGCTGCGTGCGCCGCCGGTGTTGCTGTCGTCTCGCTCGCGTTCCGGCGTCGGTCGCAGCCGTGGGGAGCCACCGCCAGTTTGGCGGCGATCGTGCTCGTCGCGGTTGGGGCGCAGCTGGTCGGGGCACCCGGCCAGTTCACCTTGGGACACATCGTCGTGGTGGCGTGGGTGCTGGGTGCCGCCGCGCGGCGCTGCTCGCCGACGGTCACCCTGATGCTGGCAGGTGGCGCAGTGATCACGTCGATCGTGGCCGGTGCGCTCGCCGCCGACCTGGCGGTGGGCGACATCGCGCTCATCACACTGATCTGGTCGATCGCGATGGCGGCCGGCTCAGCGTTGCGCTGGCGGCACGAGGCGAATCGCGCCCTGGCCGAGCAGGTCCGAACCGCTGAACGCGAACGGATCGCCCGCGAGCTGCACGATGTGGTCGCCCACCACGTCTCGGCGATCGCCTTGAGTGCCGAGGGAGGACGCGCGGCCATGCCAGATCAGGCGGGCGATGACGCCGCTGCGCGGGCGTTCGTGTCGATTCACGAAGCGGCACGCCGAACGCTCGACGAGATGGGTGCACTCGTTGGCTCGTTGCGCAGCGACGACGTTGCGCCGTTGACGCTCGCGGCGCTCGCCGACTCGATCGAACCAGCGCCTGGGCCAACGGTTGATGTGCGCGTCGCGCCCGGCCTCGACGAACCTCCGGCGCCAGTACTCAACGCCCTCCACCGAATCGTCCAGGAAGCGGTGACGAACGCACGGCGGCACGCAATCGACGCAACGTGCATCGTGGTCGAAGTGCGCCTCGTCGGCGACGAGTATCAGGTCGTCATCACCGATGATGGTCGCGCTTCCAAGAACGCACGGCTGTCGACCACCGGAGGCGGCAACGGTCTGGTTGGCCTGCGCGAACGAGTCGACCTGCTCGGCGGCGAGCTCCACGCCGGCCCGGACGGCGACGGAGGGTGGCGCCTCGACGCGCGCCTTCCGCTCGCCCGGAGTCGTCGATGATCCGCGTGCTCGTCGCCGACGACCAAGAGATGGCGCGTTCGGGTCTGCAGCTGATTCTCGCGGCCGACGACGACATCGAGGTGGTCGACGCGGTCGCCGACGGTCGTGCGGCGGTGCGTCGTGCGGTCGAGCTGGTGCCATCGGTGTGTCTGCTCGATGTGCGCATGCCCGGCCTCGATGGCGTGGCCGCCTGCAGGGCGATCACCGATCAGTTGCCCGCAACGAAGGTCGTGATCATCACGACGTTCGAGTCGGACGAGGTCGTCGACGCGTCGCTCGCTGCCGGCGCATGCGGATTCCTGCTCAAGAGCGCCAGCGGTGCGCTGGTACGCGAGGCCGTACGCGCTGCCGCGTCGGGCGACTCGCTGGTGGCACCCGAAGTGACCGCTGAGCTACTCCGCCGGATGAGCGAGTCGTCGCGCGTGTCGGCGCACCGGCCGCCCGAGCCGGTCGACGCGTTGACCCAACGCGAAGAGGAGGTGTTGGTGAAGGTCGCCGAGGGGCTGACGAACGCCGAGGTGGCGACCGCACTCCACGTGTCGGTCTCGACCGTGAAGACGCACGTCAACTCGTTGACGACGAAGCTGGCGGTTCGCAACCGAGTGGAGCTGGCGGCGTTCGCGTTCCGCAGCGGTCGCGTGGAGTAGCGAGACGCTACGTCCGGCGGGCGCCGGGAGGAAGGTGCAGCGTGATGTCGGCGATGGGCACGTCGGGAGGCGGTGTAGCGCGCATCATCTCGCCGTGTTCGTCGCCCATTGCCGCGAAGCCCTCGTGGACGAGGTCCCAGTAGGTCTGGCGGACCGCCGCGCGCCCGTCGTCGCGGGCGGCCTCGTAGCGGGCGACCGACCCGGGCGAGGGCACGTACAGCACCACCTCGTGCACGCGTCCGTCCGGCGCCTCGTGGTTCACGGCCGAGGTGACGACGACGCGTTCGTAGTCGCGCTCGCGCCAGTCGAGCGCCGCAAGCTCGTCGGCGGTGACGGCGAAGACCACGCCGTTGCACACCTCGTCGGCGGCGACCACCCCGAGCGAGATGACGACGCCCTTCTCGACGCGGTTGCCGTTGTGCGTCCAGTCGCCGCGCAACTGGATCGACCCATAGTTCCAGCGGCGGCCATACCCGTTGAGGTGCGCCGGGAACATGTTGTGCCCGAGTACCGGCTCGCGGTCGATGGTCCAACCAATCGAGGCGGGCGACACCAACGATCCGTATCCGAAGATCCAGGTGGCCGGCGCATCGTCGCCGGCCGTCACCCGAAGTGCTCCTCGATGAACGCCGTGAGCAGCTGCACGCCGATGGCGATGGACCGCTCGTCGACGTCGAAGTGTCCGGCATGCAGGTCGAGATGGCGGAGCGAGTCGGGGTCGTGCACCCCGAGACGGACATACACACCAGGTACCTCGCGGGTGTACCAGGCGAAGTCGTCGCCGCCCCAGCTCTGTTCGACGACGACGACGCGGTCGTCGCCGAAGCGTCGGGTTGCCGCTCGACCGACCGCGTCGGTCACCGCCACGTCGTTCACCACGGGTGGAACCCCGTGGGTGTAGTTGAGCTCGGCATGCGCGCTGTGTTCGCCGAGCACCTCGTGGAGTGCCCGCTCGACCAACTCGGGCAGCTTCTCCCATGCGTCGAGCGAACGGGTGCGTACCGAGGCGCTCATCGCTGCCCGCGTGGGGATGACGTTGGCGGCGTCGCCGGCTTGGATGGAGCCGAAGACCATCTTCATCTCGTGCTCGTGACCCAGGAGCTCGGCCACGCGGCGCGGCAGCTCGGTGACCACCTGGGCGGCGACGGCGATCAGGTCGACGGTCAACTCCGGCCGCGCGGTATGACCTCCCGGGCCGGTGAGTTCGATCGTCATCATGTCGGCCGCCGACGACACCGGGCCGCGGCGCACGCCGATGATGCCGACGTCGAGTTTGGGTTCGACGTGCAGGCCGATCACTGCGTCGCAGCCGGCCAGTGCGTTGTCGGCGAGTACGTCGAGCGCGCCGCCGGGCACGCGTTCCTCGGCCGGTTGGAACAGGAACCGGAGGTTTCCGGGGCACAGCTCGGGGTTGCGGGCGAAGAACAGCGCCACGCCGAGGCCGACGGTTGTGTGCACGTCGTGCCCGCAGGCGTGCGACACGCCAGGCACCTGGCTGCGGTACGGGACGTCTTTGTCGTCGTGCATGGCCAGCGCATCGATGTCGGAGCGAATGGCCACGCGCGGACCCGGGCGAGGCCCATCGATGTCGCACCACAAACCCGTACCAACCGAGAACCCGTGGGTGGTGACGCCGGCGAGGTCGAGGCGATTGGCGATGAATCGAGTCGTCGCGTACTCCTCGCCGCTCACTTCGGGGTTGGCGTGCAGCTCGCGGCGCAGCGCGATGAGGTCGTTGCCGTGTTGGTCGAGCCAGCGATCGACCGAGTCGGACAGTGCGCTGCCCGCAGCGGTCATGGTTGGGCTGGTCGGTCGGCGTCGAGTTCGATGCGCAGGTGATCGACCACGTCATGGAGCGTACCGCCGCCGGCGACCACCGCCCTCTGTCGAGCAGTGCCCGATCCGTTGCTGGCGATGCGGGCGATCTCGTCGAGCTGGGCCGTCGCGCCGATCCGTTCAGCGGTGGGAGCGAGTTCGACGAGGAGTTCGTCGATCAGCTCGCGCACCGGCCGCCGCATGGGCGAGCCCTCATCAGGGTGCTCCACGATCAGGCGGGCGTCGAGGCCGTAGCGGGCGGCCAACCAACGGTTTTCACGCACCGTCCACTCGCGCGGCGGGTCGGGCAAGCCACCGTTGTCGAGCTGGTCTTCGCACCAGGCCACCAGCGCCTGCGCCAGACCGGCGAGCGCGGTTGCCTCGCGCAGCGTCGGCGTGGCGTCGCACATCCGGAACTCAACGGTGCCGAAGTCGGGATGCGGACGGAGGTCCCACCACACCTCGCGAATCGACGAGATGCACTCCGAGTCGAGCAGGGTCGACATGAACTCTTCGAAGTCGACCCAGTCGGCGAGCTGGGGCGGCAACCCAGCGGTGGGCAGCGACTCGAAGACCTTCGAGCGCGCCGACGCCAGACCGGAATCCTCCCCTTCGAAGAACGGACTCGACGCCGACAGCGCCAACATGATCGGCAGCGACCGGGTCAGCTCGTTGATGATGGCGATGGCGCGCTCGCCGCTGCGCACTCCCACGTGCACGTGCATGCCGCAGATCAGCAGGCGGCGCGCGGGCCACTGCATGGCTTCGATCAGCTCGTGGTACCGCGGCGGCGGGCTGATCAGCTGCCGCGCCGCTTGTCCGAACGGGTGCGTGCCCGAGCTGATTAGGGCGATGCCTCGGGCGTCGGCCTCGCGGCGCACCTCGTCGAGGGTTGCCTGCAGGTCGGCATGTGCCTCGTCGGCGGTTTCGCACACGCCGGTGATGATCTCGATCGTGCTCTGGAACAGCTCGTGTTTGGCCTTCGGGTGTTCGCCGTCGTGCCCCGCCGAGAGCACGTCGAGCAACTTGGGGGCGGCCGAGATCAAGTCGCCCGTGCCCGCGTCGATCAGGTGCAGCTCCAGCTCGACGCCAACGGTCGGACGCGGGTTGCTGGTGAAGTTGATCGTCATCGGCGTGGGGCGGCGGATGTGCTGAAAATCAGGTCCGGTAGTCGTCGAGTTGGGCGGCGATCTCCTCCGGCGTGACCGGCGGCGCAAACCTGGCGACCACATCGCCCGCGCCGTTCACCAAGAACTTCTCGAAGTTCCACGTGATGTCGCTCGAATCGCCCTCGCCGGGCTGTTCGCCCTTCAAGAACTTGTACAGCGGGGCCGCGCCGTCGCCGTTCACCTCGATCTTGGAGAACATCGGGAACGTCACGCCGAACTCGTTGGTGGCGAACTCCAGGATCTCCGCATCGGTGCCCGGTTCTTGATTGGCGAACTGGTTGCACGGGAAGGCCAACACGGTCACGTCGTCGTTGTCGTCGTGGAGCGTACGCAGACCTGCGTACTGCGGGGTGAGGCCTCAATGGGTGGCAACGTTGACGACCAGGCAGAGTTGCCCGGCGAATCCATCGAACGCCACCGTGTCGCCGGTGATCGAGGTCATCTCGAAGTCGTGGAACGTGCTCATGGCCGACGACACTAGACCGCCATGAGCACGACGCAGCCCTCCGCCGCCGACGCAGCCGGGATGTCGCAGCGCGATGTGGCCGTCGACGGAGGCGACGGCGCCGACGGCCCGGTGATCCGGGTGGTCACGATCGAGCGCCCCGCAGTGCGCAACGCGGTCGACGGCCCGACCGCACAACTGCTGTACGACGCGTTCATCGAGCTCGATCGCGACGAGCGGGTCGCAGCTGCGGTGCTCACTGGCGCCGACGGCACGTTCTGTGCCGGCGCCGATCTCGGAGCGATCTCCGACGGCCGCGGCAATCGCGTCACCGAGGACAGCGGCGACGACATCGTCGGCACGGTAGGTCCCATGGGTCCGACGCGGCTCGACCTCGACACGCCGGTGATCGCTGCCGTCGAGGGGTACGCAGTTGCCGGTGGGCTGGAGCTCGCCCTGTGGTGCGACCTACGAGTTGCCGCGGCCGACGCCGTGTTCGGCGTGTTCTGTCGTCGCTGGGGGGTGCCGTTGATCGACGATGGCACCGTGCGCCTGCCCCGCCTGATCGGCGAGTCGTGGGCGACCGACCTCATCCTGACCGGCCGCGAGGTGCGGGCCGACGAGGCCGAGCGCATCGGCTTGGCCAATCGCGTCGTCGCCAGCGGGACGGCCGTCGACGCGGCGATCGAGCTGGCCGCACGCATCGCCTCGTTTCCTCCGAAGTGCGTGCGCAGCGATCGCCGTTCGATGCGCGATCAGCAGGGTCATTCGCTCGGACATGCCCTCGCCCGCGAGGTCGAGCTCGGTATGGACACGATCCGGTCAGGCGAGACGCTGGAGGGCGCGGCGCGCTTCGCCGCAGGCGAGGGTCGCCACGGCGCCGGCACGTAGCCACATCGTCGCCGTGCCGACGGCGCGCTGACGATATGGACGGCGCGGTGCGCGCATGAACGGGCACTAGCATTGCCGGGACTCATGTCCGACGATCGACAACGAAGTTGACGCCGTTCCTGACCGCCCTCGGTCTGTTCGGCGCGATCGCCCTGATCGCCGCCAACGGCTACTTCGTCGCTGCGGAGTTCTCCTTCGTTGCGGCTCGGCGGTCGAGGTTCATCGAACGCGCCGATCAGGGTGACAAGAAGTCTGCCCGCGCCGTCACCGTGCATCGGCGGCTCAGCTTCATGTTGTCGGGGGCACAGCTGGGCATCACGGTCACGACGCTGGTTCTTGGCTTCATCGCCGAGCCGGCCATCGCCGCGGTGATCGAACCGCTGCTCGACCTGCTCGGCGTGCCGTCGTCGGCCACGTTCGGCATCTCGTTGGTGATCGCGTTCGTGCTGGCCACCGGGATTCAGATGGTGTTCGGTGAGCTGGCGCCCAAGAACCTGGCGATCGCCAAGCCCGAGCCGGTGGCCCGGGCGCTCGCACCGTCGACCCTGATCTTCATGCGCGTCGCCGGACCCGTGATTCGGTTGTTCGATGGCGCGGCCAACCGGCTGCTGCGGCTGCTCGGCATCGACCCAGTCGACGAGTTGCACGGCGCGGTGTCGGCCGAAGAACTCGACTTGATCGTCGACTCGTCGGCCGAGAGCGGCACGCTCACCCCGGCGCAGGCGGCGTTGCTCGAACGGGCGATCGACTTCCCAGCGCTCGAGGCCGCCGATGCAATGATTCCCTGGAACCGGGCGGTCACGATCGGTGCCACGGCGACCGCCTCGGACCTGCGCGACGCGATGTCGTCGACGCATTCGCGATTCCCGGTGCTCGACGACGACGGTGCCGTCCTCGGCATCGTGCACGCCAAGGACCTCCTCGGCGTGGAGCGCAACGCATACGACGCCACGCTGGTCGAAGAACTGGCGCATCCGGTTCACGCCGTACCCGAAGCGGCAGGGCTCAACATCGTGCTCGCCGAGCTGCGCTCGCACTCCACCGAGATGGCGCTCGTGATCGACGAGTACGGCGCACCGGCCGGCATCATCACGTTGGAAGACATCGTCGAAGAGCTAGTCGGCGAGATCGAAGACGAGTACGACCCAGCCGAACAGCACATCGACCAGATCGCCGACGGCGTGTGGTCGATCGATGCGGCGACGCGCCCCGACGAGATCGAACGGCTCGCGGGGCTCAGCTTGCCCGAGGGTGAGTACGACACCGTCGCTGGTCTGATGCTCGACCGCCTGGAGCGCATCGCCGAGGTCGGCGACACCATCGCCGTCGATGGCATCGAGCTCACGGTGCTCGACGTCGACGGCTACAGCATCTCGCGCGTGCAACTTCGGTCGTTGCCTGATCCCGACGACACCGACACGGAGGACGACTCGTGACGCCGCAGCTGGCCACCGCCGGCCTCATGGCCGCCGACGAGGGCATCAGCATCAACGTGACCGGCCTGGTGCTGGCGGTGGTGTTCCTGGCGTTGAACGGGTTCTTCGTCGCTGCCGAGTTCGCACTGTTGGCGTCGCGGCGATCGCGCATCGAACAGCTCGAAGCAGAGGGAGACCGTCGCGCCAAGCACGCCGCTGCGGGTCTACGTGAGATCACCTTGATGCTTGCCGGCGCGCAACTCGGCATCACGATGTGTTCGCTCGGTCTCGGTGCTGTCGCCGAACCTGCGGTCGCCGGTGTGATCGAGGGGGTGCTCGGAGAGGCGTTCAGCCTGTCGAGCACCGCGCGGCACATCATCGCCTTCGTCATCGGGTTGTCGATCGTGGTGTTCTTGCACATGGTGGTCGGCGAGATGGCGCCCAAGTCGTGGGCGATCTCTCATCCGGAAGACTCGGCCCTGCGGTTGATTCGGCCCTTCCGGGCCTTCGTCACGCTGCTGCGCCCCCTGATTCGGGCGCTCAATGGCATCGCCAACGTGGTCGTCAAGGCCGTCGGCGTCGAGCCGCAGGACGAGCGGGCCATGGCCCACTCCGCTCCCGATCTGTTGCTGTTGCTCCACGAGTCGGCTGGTTCGGGCGGCATCGCCCAGCAAGAACACGAGCTGTTGACGCGCTCGTTGGAGCTGTCCGGGCTGACCGCCGTCGACGCCATGACCACGCGGCGTGACATCGTCGCCGTCGCCGCCGATGCCACCGCTGCCGAAGCCGCCGCCGAAGCACATCGCACGGGACGTACCCGGGTCGTCGTGCACCAAGACGACCTCGATCACATCGCGGGCTTCGTGCATGCCAAGGACCTGCTGCGCCTGCCACAAGGGACGTGGCCGACCACCACCGTGGCGTCGGTGGTGCGGCCGATCATGGTCACCCCCGAGCACCACCGCCTCGAGGACCTGTTAGTGGAGATGCGCACCGATCGCCAACACATCTCGCTCGTCGTCGACGAGCACGGGACCGTGCTCGGTGTGGTCACCCTCGAAGACGTGTTGGAGGAACTGATCGGCGACTTCGCCGACGAGTCCGACGATCGCATCGGTGGTTGCGAGCGTCTGTCGGACGGGTCGTATCGCATCTCCGGGTCGATCCGCGCCGACGAATTCACGGCGTGTACCGGCGCCGACCTGCCCGATGGCGATTGGCAGACGCTTGCCGGCTACGTGATCAACGAACTCGACGAGATTCCCAGCGTCGGCGACGTGATCACCACGCCGGTCGCCCGCTTCGAGGTGGCGGAGATGGATGGGTTCGCGATCGAGGCCCTCCTGGTCAACGTGCGCCAACCGGCGGCGGTCGACGGACTTCCCACCGCCGAACGCTGAGCGCTCCCGCGACGGCGTCGTGCGCGGGGATACGGTCGGGGTGTGCCGATCCCCAAGCGGTGGCTGAACGACGAGGAGACCGTCGCCGTCGATCTGCATCCTCATTGGTCGTACCTGGTGGCCCCGGTGGTGGTGGCGGTCGGCGCAATCGTGGCCGGCGTGATCGCGCTGCGAGCGACCGATCCCGACGAGTGGCCCCGCGACGTTGCCGGCTGGGGCGCAGTGGCCTTGCTCGTCGCCTCGGTGCTGTGGCTTGTGGTGCGCTACCTGCGGTGGAGCTCGTCGAGCTTCGTCATCACCAACGATCGGCTGATCTATCGCACGGGCGTGTTGTCGCGGCGAGGAATCGAGATTCCGCTGGAGCGAGTCAACTCGGTGCACTACGAGCAGTCGCTCGGTGGTCGCCTCATCGGCTCAGGGACGCTGATCGTCGAGTCGGGTGGCGAGTACGGACGGCAACACTTCGTCGGCATCCGCGGTCCCAGTCGGATTCAACGGGCGCTGCATCACCAGCTCGACGTGAACGA
Organism: Ilumatobacteraceae bacterium; assembly: GCA_965230015.1. Lineage (GTDB taxonomy): Bacteria > Actinomycetota > Acidimicrobiia > Acidimicrobiales > Ilumatobacteraceae > JABSQH01. The sequence continues at coordinate 160,535 of CBDDKF010000014.1, forward strand.
ACAGCGCAATCGCGGCGGCGATGGCCCGTCGGCTGACATCGCCGGCCAGATCGAACGCCTCGAAGCGATGCGCATGCGCGGCACGATCACCGACGAAGAGTTCGAGCTGCACAAACGACGGTTGCTGTAACGGTGGTGTCTGACACCGTGTTACACCTAGGGCGTAACACGGTGTCAGACACCACCGTTACAGCACGCGGGCTGGGCCCGATGGCCGAACGATGGTCCAATCGGCGCCGAACTGGGTATCCGGTGCGGCGAGCGCAACGATCGATCCGCCGAATCCTCCGCCCGTGAGCCGCGCCCCGAGTACACCGGGGATGGCGCGTGCGGCATCGACGGCCGCGTCGATGGTCGGGGTCGAGATCTCGTAGTCGTCGCGCAAGCTCGTCTGCCCGTCGTTCATCACCGCGCCGGCTGCGTCGAGATCACCGACGCGGAACGCTCGCGCAACCTGGCGCACTCGTTCGTTCTCGGTGATCACGTGGCGGGCCCGTCGGACGAGCAGCTGGTCATCGAACGCAGCGAGGTCGTCGACGGTCGCCTCGCGGAGCGGGCCGATCGCCGCTTCGACGCGGGCGCACTCCGCCACGCGGTCGGCATACCCCGAACCGACGAGCGTGCGCGGCTCGACGAAGCGCACCGCAACGACCGCCTCGGCCGGCACCGGCACGGGTTCGACCGACTCGGCACGACAATCGATCAACACGGCGTGTCCTGCGACGGCTGAGGTGATGCACAGCTGATCCATGATCCCCGTCGGGACACCGGTTGCGGCATGTTCGGCGGTGCGGGCCGTCCTCGCCAGCTGGTGCGCTGTTCCGTCGAATCCGAGCGCCAATCCCACCGCGCACAGCAGCGAGGCGCTCGACGACAGCCCGGCGCCTGCCGGCAAGGTGCTGTCGACGGTGCCGGTCATTCCGGTGGTGGCCCCGATATCGCGGGCCATCGCTGCAACGAAGCGGGCCCAGGCGGGCTCGATGGTGGTCGGGGTGCCGGTGAACGGCAGCGTGAACGAACAGGGCTGCGAATCGAGCGAAGAGTGCAGCTCGACGACGTCGCCGCCTGGTTCGACCGTGATGGTGATGCCGGTGTCGATGGCCATCGGCATCACCAGTCCGCCGACGTAGTCCGTGTGGTCGCCGATGAGGTTCACCCGACCGGGAGCGTGGACCACGCGCGGCATCGGGCGGACGGTAGCGGATCTGCAACACTCGCCCTCATGCCGCGCGCGGAGCTGTCTACGGGTATCGAGGTCGAGTACACCACCGATGGCGACCGCGCTGATCCAGCACTGCTCATCGTGTGTGGCTACACGTCGCAGTACCCGTCGTGGCGACAAGGATTGGTCGACGCCCTCGTGGCCCAGGGGTTGTTCGTGATCCGTTTCGACAACCGCGACGTCGGGTTGTCGAGCAAGCTCGACGGCCAGCGCGTGCGGCCAGATGCCGTGCTCGCGGCGCAGCTCGACGGCGGGCCGATTCCAGATGTGCCGTACACCCTGTCGGACATGGCCGCCGACGGCATCGCGCTGCTCGATCATCTCGACATCGACCGCGCCCACATCGTCGGCAACTCGATGGGCGGGATGATCGTGCAAACAATGGCCATTGAAACCCCGGCGCGCGTGGCCAGCCTGACTTCGGTGATGTCGAGCGTTGGCGACATGCGTGTTGGCCGCCCAACCGCCGAAGCGCGTGACGCACTTCTTGCGCCGCAGCCGCCCGAACGCGACGACTACGTCCGCGGCGGCACTGAACAACCAGGTGTGGGCCTCGAAGCGGCACTGGGATCCCGACGACCATGCAGGCGATTGCCGCGCTGCAATACGACCGCTGCTTCTACCCCGAGGGCGCCACCCGCCAGCTGGCGGCGATCTATGCCAGCGGCGACCGTAGCGCCGCGCTCGAGACGCTGGATGTACCGACGCTGGTGATCCACGGCCGCGACGACACCTTGATCACCCCAGAAGGCGGCGAGCGCACCGCAGAGCTGATCCCGGGCGCCCGATACCTCCTGGTGTCCGACATGGGTCACGACATGCCCGCACCGCTGTGGCCGGTGTTCGCCGAGGCCATCGGCGGGCACGTCCGCGTGGCTGACGCCATGGTCTCGTGAACTCACTGCCACGGACCCCTTCGAACGACGACAGAAACGGAGTACCCCCACGATGTCTGGACCACTGACTGGCTACCGCATCATCGAGATTGCCGGAATCGGACCCGGTCCGTTCGCGGCGATGCTGCTGGCCGACATGGGCGCGGAGGTGATCCGCGTGGAGCGGGTTGGCGCAGTCCGCCCGGCAGCCGACGATCGGCCGCACTGGGACGTGATGCTGCGCGGCCGGCGCAACATCGCCCTCGACCTGAAGCAGCCCGACGGCGTCGACGCGCTGTTGAGCCTGGTCGAGTCGGCCGACGCCCTGATCGAGGGGTTTCGTCCCGGCGTCACCGAGCGGCTCGGAATCGGTCCGGACGACTGTGCGGCGCGTAACCCCAAGCTCGTCTATGGCCGAATGACCGGCTGGGGCCAAGAGGGCCCCTATGCCATGGCGGCCGGCCACGACATCAACTACATCTCGCTGGCGGGTGCGCTCGCCCACTTCGGCCGCGCCGACGAGGCCCCGGTGCCGCCACTCAACATGGTCGGCGACTTCGGTGGCGGGGGGATGTTCCTGGCATACGGCGTGGTGTGCGCACTGCTCGAGGCGCAGCGCAGCGGGCAAGGGCAGGTGGTCGATGCCGCCATGGTCGACGGTTCCGCCATCTTGATGACGATGTTCTGGGCGTTCCGGTCGATCGGCATGTTCGACGAGGAGGCGCGCGGCACCAACCTGCTCGACACCGGCGCGCACTTCTACGACGTGTACCGCTGCGCCGACGATGAGTACATCTCGATCGGGTCGATCGAGCCGCAGTTCTATGCCGAGCTGCTGCGCTTGACCGGGCTCGACGCCGACGACGACTTCGCTGCACAGATGGACAAGACGAAGTGGCCCGAGCTGAAGCAGCGGCTGACCGATGTGTTCGCCACCAAGACCCGAGACGAGTGGTGCGAGCTGATGGAGCACACCGACGTGTGCTTCGCGCCGGTGCTCACCATGGGTGACGCCGCGCAGCACCCGCACAACGTGGCCCGCTCGACGTTCGTCGAGGTCGACGGCGCGATGCAGCCGGCGCCCGCCCCGCGGTTCAGTCGCAGCGCACCGCGGCTCGATCAGCGCCCCGCCCACGCTGGCGAGCACACCCGGGCGGTCTTGGCCGATTGGGGCCTTGCCGGCGACCGCATCGACGCGCTGCTCGACTCGGGAGCCGCAGCACAAGCCTGATCCGGCCCGCGGCGTCGGTGCGCGGGCGTGGTCACGGCACACTGTCGTGGTGGCCACGCTGGTGACGTTTCATGCCCACCCCGACGACGAGGTGCTCAACACCGGGGGAGTGATCGCCCGAGCTGCCGACGAGGGGCATCGGGTGGTGCTGGTAGTGGCCACCGGTGGCGAGTACGGCGAAGTGCCGGACGACCTCGGCGGGCAGACCCTGGCGGAACGTCGCCGCGACGAGCTCGATGCCTCGGCAAAAGTGCTCGGCATCGACGAGGTGGTGTGGCTCGGCTATCACGACTCGGGCATGACCGGCTGGGACGGCAACGCCAACGCAGCATCCTTCCTGCAGGCCGACACTGCGGTTGCTGCGCAACGTCTGCTCGACGTGATCGACCGGGTCGACGCCGATGTGCTGACGATCTACGACTGGCACGGCGGGTACGGGCACCCCGATCACATCAGGGTGCACGAGGTCGGCAAGGCCGCCGCGCAGCAGCGCCCCGGACTGCGCGTGCTCGAAGCCACGTTCAACCGCGATGCGATGGCCTCGATGATGGCCAGCGCCGCAGAGGACGGCATGGAGATGGTCAACGACGACGGCGAGCGGATGGACCCCAATGGTCCGGCCGACGACGGCAACCCGATGGGTACCCCGGAAGCCGAGCTGACCCTGTCCGTCGATGTCGCGGCTTGGGTCGAACGCAAACGCGAGGCGCTGCGCTGTCATCGGAGTCAGATCACCGACACGTCGATGTTGCTCGAAATGCCCGACGAGGCATTCGCGATGGCGTTCGGCACCGAGTGGTTCGTCGAGCACGATGCCGAGCCACCACTGCGGAGCGGATGGATCTTCGACCCCGCGCCGCAGTAGCGCGACCGGTCCGCGTCCTGACGGCGGCGCACGACCACAATGAGCTGATGCCTTCACGTCGTAGGAACTCGTGGCGATCGGTGCGTGCCGCCGTTGGTGTGGTCGTGGTCGGCGCCCTGGTGGCAGCCGCGTGCGGGGGCGACGACGATGCAGCCGAGACCTTGCCGTCGGTGACGCTGATCACGACCACGACGGTCGCCCCCAGCACCACGGCGCCAACGGCACCGGTCGACACCAGCGCCGCACCGAGCACTGCGGCGCCGACGACCGAGCCCGAGGCCGTCGAGACCACGACGGCGTCCACTGCGCCTCCAACCGTGCCACCTACCACGGCGGCATCCCCGGCGATCGATGCGTTGGTGCTGTCGCCGACCGGCGTCGGCCAGGCGGAGTTCGGTGCCGACCCCGACGGAGTAGTCGGTTATGTCAGCTCGTTCTTGGGCGAGCCCACGAACGACACCGGGTGGATCGATCCGCTCACGATCGGCGCCTGCCCGGGCACCGAGATCCGATTGGTGTCGTGGGGTGCGCTGACCTTGCAGTTCGGCGATGCGTCCGGCGTGGTGCAGGGGCGTCGTCATCTGTACGCCTATCAGTACGGGATCGATGGCGAACTCGGCGCCGACCCCGTCGGGTTGACGACGACCGAGGGGGTCACCGTCGGATCGTCGGTGGTCGACCTCGGTGCGGCGTATCCCGGCGTGGTGCTCAATCCCGAAGACGACTTCGTGGCCCCCAACTTCTACGTCAACGACAACCTGCGAGGGTTCCTCACCGGGCTGGCGGACGACTCGGTGGTCACGGTGATTCTCGGCGGCATCGGCTGCGGGGAGTAGTCGGCGACCCGTGCAAGGCCTGCTCGACCTCCACGAGGGCATCGGCTGGTTCCTGATCGTGTCGAACGCTCTCGTGGGTACGTGGGCACTCGTGGCCTACTGGCAACCTCGATTCCGGGTCGCCGCGTTGTGGTGGTGTATCGGTGTTGCCCAACTGTCGACGTTCGCGGTTGCGATCGTCGGTGTGCTCCTCGTGAACCGGTACGACCTCGAGCTCGACGATTTCCATGCGCTGTACGGGTTCAGCGCCATCGTGGCGGTCGGCATCTTGTACGCCTATCGCAACAGCCCATTCGTGCGCGGCAAGGAGCATTTGCTCTACGGACTCGGCAGTCTGTTCATCATGGGTCTCGGAATCCGCAACTTGTTCCTCGGCTGACATGCGCCTGGTGTGGCTGCTCGTCGGGTTGCTGTGTGTTGCGCTCGGCTCGATCGGGATCATCATCCCTGGCCTGCCGACCACGGTGTTCTTCATCGCCGCCGCAGCTGCGTTCACCCGGTCGAGCCCGCGCCTCGAGGCCTGGGTGCTCAACCTCCCGACGATCGGGCCCGCAGTTCGCGACTATCGCGAGGGCAAGGGAATGCCGCGGCGGGCGAAGGTACTGGCCATCGGCATGATGGTGGTGTTCGCCGGCCTCAGCGCGTGGCTGGTGGGCACGTGGTGGTTCGCCGTCCTGATCGGCGTGCTGATCGTGATCGGCATCGTCGTGATCCTGCGCGTGCCGACGAAAGACGCTTCCGCGGACTAGCGCGGCGGTGAGGCACCGGTCGCGGAGTGCGCCGAGCAGAACAATGCCCCGGGTCGGAACCGTTGTTGCCTCGCGATATGTGCTCCCCGCACTGCGCATAGTGAAGCTCGTAGGGATGTCAACTTCCCGTGGCAGTTGCGGTGGCCGGTGCGAGTTAGCCGGTCGGGCGCGTGTGCTTGACGAGGCGCCAAGCGCGGTGTCTGGCGCGTTGGGGTCGTCGTTTGTCCTGGGAGAACACCCAAAGGTCGTCGTGCAGCGGAGTCGCGTCGAGGCCGTCCTCGATCCATCCAAGTCCGAGGTCACTCCAGTAGTCCGATGCCGTGAGAGCAAATCGGACGAGATCGGTGGGCTCCACGTCGAGGTGTTGATCCGAGCTGAACGGCTGCTCGAGCGCGACGAGATAGCGCGTCAGGTCTTCGCTATCGCCGGTTGTGCTCACGGTTGGCAGGCTCGCAGAGTGCCTTCAGCAGCTGCAAGGTGTTAGCGCAGCGAACTCGATTGTGGTGTTGCGGGCACGACAGGGAAGAGACATCACCGACGTGAGAAGCGCAGTCGGGGTCACGCTCGTAGCAAGCCACGCGTCACCGGAGGTTCCGCTGTTGGGCGGTCGGGTGGCAGGTCAGTTGTTGCACAACCTGATGGTGTGAGCCGGTTCGGGCGAGCCAAGCTCCGACCGCCAGGTCGCGGCTCAGATCGTGGTCGGCAGGGTTTTGTAGACCTCGCGGGCGATGTAGCGCTTGAGCATGCGAGCGATCTCACCCATCGTCTTGCCGTCGGCGGTGCGTCGGGCGATGTAGGCCTTGGTGCGTTCGTCGTTGGACATCCGGGTCAGCATGATCCGGTAGATCGCCGAGTTCGCTTGCCGGTTGCCGCCCCGGTTCAACCGGTGACGTTGCGTCTTACCTGACGATGCCGGGATCGGTGCGACGCCGCAGAGGTGTGCCCAGGCGGCTTCGGATCGGAGTCGGTGCGGGTTGTCGCCGGCGGCGATGAGGAGTTTGGCGGCGGTGTCGTAGCCGACACCGTGGACCTCGAGCAGTGCAGGTGCGAACTCTTGGATCAGCGGGCGCATCTCCGCATCCAGGCTGCGCTTCTGATCGCGGATGAACAGAGCGCGGCGGCCGAGCTCCCGCAAGGTCGACAGGGTCGTGAATCTCACGATGTCGCCTGACGATCGGCGTGGTTTCAGCGCAGCGCAGGTGCGGGCGAGTCGGATCGGTGACAGGTCAACGAAACGGGCGCGGATGTCGTCGGGTGCGCAGAACACGATGTGGCGCATCTGATTGATGATCGAGATCCACTCATCAGCTGCCGAACGCCGTGCCACCGTGAGGACGCGGATCGCTTCGATGCTCCCGGTCCGCGACTTCGGGACACCCGTCGCCGTTCCGGCGAGCGCGGCACGGGCAGCGGCGATCGCGTCGACGGAGTCGGACTTGCCAGCACGGTGCCGGGCTTGGCGGTTCGGGCGGTCGACTTCCACGACGCGGATGCCGCGACCGGTCAGGTGACGGGTCAGGCCGGCCCCATACGAGCCGGTGCCCTCGACACCGACCAAGCTGATCTCACCGAACCCGGCGAGCCAGGAGACCAGTCGGCGATAGCCGGCCGTCGTGGTGTCGAAGGTGTCGATGCCCAACACGCCGCCGTTGGCGTCGACTGCAGCAGCGACGTGGAACTCAGAGTGGGTGTCGACACCGCCGGTGACGGTGATCGTGGTGTTCTCTACGATGGTCATTGCCATCCCTTTCACGTTGAAGGAGTCAGGGTTGGCACGACACCTGCCGGGACGGCGACCAGACCGATCGAGGACCGTTCCAGCGAGCCTCGAACTCAACGGCCGTCGCCCGACCGGTGGGTGCCGTTCCCGAACACGGCCGACTGGTCATTACTGAAGACAGCCCGAAGGTGTCAGCCGGTTCTCGAGTCAGACCAGGCCGGGAACGACGCCGAACCTACGCAGCCAGCTCGACGGTGATCGAGCCCCACGCACATCCAGTGCACCCACCAACATCCTCCCTGCCGGATATCGGGCGGGTAGGACAAGCGAGACGAGGCGCGAATACAGAGCTGTCGGTTGACCGCTTGACACGGTGCTCAACATGAAAGGCTGTTCGCTGTGCCAGCTGTAGTGCCGGGCGGGAGGCTCACCGCAGCGATCAAGCACCGGTTACATCCCCTGTGGCGCGACCTCGGGTTCGACGAGCTCACCAACCGCGGTGCAACCGGACAGATCGGACCAACAACGATCTACACCAGAATCGAGCGACTCGGAAACCAAAGCCATCGCACCGTCGATGTCGATTCCGGATCGCTCACCGCATCCGTCGCGCTGGCTTACGGATGGGTCAGCGGCGCGTCATACCTCGGCTACTTCAACGCCGAGCAACGCACGATCAGCCTCGAGCAAACCAGCTTCCGGGTTCGGCTCGTACGCACCTCAAACGCGCCACCCAGCGACGTCACTGCCCTGATCTGGCCACTCAACGCGACCGATGATCTCGACGATGTGATCGACGACCTAGTCGCCGCCTACGAAACCCAAGCACGCGAGTTCATCGATACCTGGACCGATCTCCCCAACGCCTACCAGCGGCTACAGACCGAACCGCTCCCCGAGCAGACCGCTGCGATCGATTCCCCGACACTGATGCTCCCAGGGACACCCACATCGGCGAGCCGCATCCAGCACCTCGTCGTGCTGGCCGACCTGCTCGGCCGCAACGACGAAGAACGCGACATCTTGCAACGTCATCGAGACCAACAGATCGCTATCTGGGCCCAACGCAAGGGCCTGACCATCGCGGAACTCAAAGAGCAGCACCCCGACCTCTACGAGACTGTGCCCTCCAAGTCGATGGTGCACCGCCTCGCGCAGCTGGAGTGATCCGCCGGTTGAGCCGGCCCGGATCACAGCTAGGGATGAACGCTTCGATACGCGCAGTCGCCAGCGGTTCAACTACCGCCCAACCCGGCAGCTCGGTATCGGTAGGTCGCCCTCAAGGAGACGGGCTCACGACCCAAGCGCGGTCCCCCAAGAATGGAACCGCACGTACAGCTCGCGCCACTCACCACGACGGCCCCGCGCACAACGGCACCGATGCGCTCGCCGTCAACCCCACGCACATCGGCACGACGGGGCTCGCCGACGAGCACGAAATGGCGCGTGGCGTCCGTAGCGTCGATACCGCACGGTGATCGCGGATCGGCCCGCGGGGACGAACGGCCGCCGAATGCTGATCGCCTTCGGTCGACCACAATGTGCGGCGTGGTCGCTTTGCCGGACGAACACTCGGTCCTCGGAGGCCGACTCGCACCGATCGGATGCACCGTGGCCTTCATCGACCGCGACTGCAGGGCCGTGCTGTCCGAGATCGAGACGCTCCGTGCTGGCCAACAGTTCGATGTCGATGGCCCCATGGACTTCGAGATGGCTATTGATCGACTCGACCCCATGGAGGCGCCCTGGACCACCGAGGTGATTGCCGACTGCGGGGATTGGACCGCATACCTCAACAACTTCGTCAACGGCGGAGATCCATCAGCGATCGCACCGGCGCTTGCGCGCCGCATGGCAGCGAACTGTGTCACAGCCGTGAACATGCCGAAGTACGGACCAGGGCATGCCTCCACCCAGCTGGTGATGGAGGGCCCGACAGGTGAACCGCCGCTCATGGGAATCCGGAGCCTCGCAGCACACTGCGAGGATGGGCGGTGGAGTTGGCACGAGTGGGGGACGGTCCAGCCGTTTGAGCGGCCTGAACGATACGGAGCCCGAGTGAAGCGAGATCGTCTCGATCGACCACTACTGGTCGAGTACCTCGATGCGTTGGGTATTCATGTCGATCACGACGGCTTCTTCGGTCGCGCCTCGGTGGTGCGTGAGCTCGTTGACTGGGACGTCCGCCGAGAGTCTGTCGAAGAGTTCCGGCGACTGAACGCATGGCCTCTTTCGTTCTGATCGAGCGGTCTCGACGAATCACCGGCGCCAGCTCGTCTTGCCACTAGGTCGCCCCGGCGACTCGGCGTGGCCCACGCACACTGCCTTCGACAGCAGCGTGCCGTGCCCGCCTTAGCGCGGCACGTCACGCTCTGGCGGCCCGCACGGAATCCGCGCATCCCATGCGGGGTCATCGACCGCAGCTGATCGGGCCGGCTGGTTTATCGAGTCGTTCTGAATCGGGCTTGCCAGGAAGTATCGGAGTCGGCCGCCGTGCCAGAGCTGTGCGACAGGCCGTCAAGCAGGGACAGGACGCAGATAAGTGAGAGAACCGATCAATGCGCGATCGCCAGCCGAGGTGATGGAGGCGATGGTCGCGGCATTCAACACCGGCCAAGTCGATGACGTTCGGGACTACGTGGATGCTACGTACCTTGATCATCAAGGGCTTCGTCGTATCCGTCCGATCGAAGGCCCTGACGGCTTTCGACTGGTCGTCGAAACTGCCAGGAGCGGCTATTCGAAGCTGTCGGTCGAGGTCGTGGATCTGATTGAGGGCGAGGACCGAACCGCTGCTCGGCTCGTCTGGTCAGGTGTATCCCAGTCGGGACACGGGACGCGGCGCGAGACCCTGGAGATCGTGCGGGTTGTATCCGGTCGCGCGGTCGAACACTGGGGTGGACACTCCTAGCGTTCAGCACTGGAGCTCTCCCATCGGGGGCACGGCGTGGATCAGCCTTGGATCAGGTGGTCGCCTGTTCGATTGGTGCGTTGATTGCTGGCGTCGCGGCAGTCGTTGCCTTCGTCAGCGCCCGTTGTCGGACGACTTGAACCCGCGCCGTCAGGCGGGCGGACCCAGTCGAACGGGTGAGCCCGAGGCGCGCGGTTGGGCACCTTGGATCGGTCCCTGGGTGGGGGAGAGCGCAGGGCTAGGTGGGGCGGAGTTCGTGTACCAGTCGTCGAATGACACACATCTCAGACAGGTTCTTGGTGAGCTCCATCGATGCCCACCCGATGATGTAGACGAATGGACGGTCGTCGTCGTATGGGAAACGTGTGAGCGTTCCGGACGACAGTTGTTCGTCGTCGAGGCCATCGACGAAGGTTGTCCACTGCGACCAGTGACTTCGGATCAACGGCAACGACTCTGAGGGGCCCGGCCACTTCACCGTGTCTGCGGTGGGCGCCTCGCTTTCGTTGGCATGGGCGAGCAGGACCGACAACCACCAGATCGGATGCCACATCGTCCAGCCCAGCGATGGCGTGGGCAGGTCTGGCGGCTCTTCGTCGAGCTCGCCAAACCAACCGTCATCTCGTTCGTGCACGGTCCAGCTGCGGTCGCTTGAACGCCACAGGCACTCTTCGAGGGTGACGCCGTCGAGTACCTCCTCGGCCAGCTCGGACATGACTGCGACCTGTCGGTCGAGCACCTTGCGCGGGTCTGGATCCGACGGGATCGGCAACCTCACGGGCACCATTGCGACGTTAGTTGTCGGCCAGCAACGTGCCGACCGGAAGGCTGCCGGCTACTCATCGACAACTGCCAGCGACATTCGTCGTTGGGTCGGTGCGAACCCAAGTCGTTCGAACAGTGTGTAGGCAGCATTGTTGAAGTGCCATGTGCTGAGCTCGATGCGGTCGACGCGTTGCTGTTGGGCCCAGTCGAGCACCGCCAGACAGAGCGATGTCCCGACTCCCGTGCGGCGATGCGTAGCGGTGACGACGAGTTGATCGAGCTCGACTACTGCAGCTTGGTGAACCAGGGGATGATCGGGTCGGTCGCGTCGCATTGCGGCGACGTAACCGATGAGGACCCCGCCGTCGAGTTCTGCAACGAAGACAGCTGTCGACTCGACGGACAACCACTCCTGGAGGGTCGGAACGAAGGCCGCCGGGTTTGGTGGCTTGAACCAATCGGGACGTTGTTCAAAGTGCAGTTGCTGAACTGCGCTGTTCAGCGCAGCAACACCCACAGCGTCGCGACCGATCGCTCTGCGAATCTCGACCCCCATTGGTTGGCACCCTCGCGCAAGACGAATCCCAGCGGGCCAGCGATTTCCCCTCGATGCGCGGCCGCATCCCTATCGAGCCCACGCGAGGGCCGAATCACAGACCCTCCCGGCGACCGCCTACCGTCCCAGATGTGGGTACCGCCTCAACGAGCGAGTCGAAGAGATACCTGCTGTTCGATCACGACGGGGTCCTTGTTGACACCGAGCATTGGTACTACCGAGCCGGCCAACGCGCCCTGGCGACCATCGGCCTCGACCTGCCAAAGGCCGAGTACCTGCGCGACATGAACGCCGGCAACGGAACCTGGGCACGCGCCAAGACGGCTGGTGTTTCTGCGTCGGCAATCGATCAGCTGAGAGCTCTACGCGATCAGTGGTACCGCGAGTACCTCGTTACAGAACCCATTGAGATCCCGGGTGTACTCGATGCGCTCGAGGAACTCTCCGCACGCGCGCACATGGCGATCGTGACGACGGCCAAACGCGCCGACTTCGAGGTCATTCACGCCGGACGGCGCATCACCCAGTTCATGGACTTCGTCCTCGTGCGTGAGGACTACCAGCACGCCAAGCCACATCCCGAGCCGTACCTGACCGCGTTGAATCGGTACGGCGCGCCCAAAGACCAAGCGCTCGTCGTTGAGGACTCCGCCAGAGGGCTGAGCTCCGCGGTCGCGGCCGGGATCGACTGCGTCATCGTCCATAGCGACTTCACCCAAGACGGCGACTTCTCCCAAGCGCAGCATCGAATCAGAAACCTTGCCGAACTCATCAACGTCATCGACAACAAGTGAGAACCGTCCTACATCGACGCCTCGCGATCAAACGGTCTCAAAGCACGCATGTCGCTTACCCGACCTACATCATCGACCCACTCGGGAACGGCACGACTGCGCTCGCTGAAGCGCGCTCTATCGCTCCGCCGCGTGATCGCCGTACGTGACGGTCGGACTAGCGGTCCGCGGGTCGGGAGGCCTCCACGGCGATGGCCATCGCGGCGAAGAAGAACGCTCCACGCTCGTCGAGTTCAGTCAACGTGTCGAAGTACGAAGCAGCCTCTGCGTTCGTGATCGCTCCTGCCTCGACGGCTGACTGCACCGTCTTGTCGAACGGGCCACCACCGGCGCGAGCGTCATCGAGGCGGCGATGCACGATCGGGAACGCCCAGCTGCGCTCGACACGGAGCCCCGCTCGAACAGCGAGGTTCGGAAGCTGGCGACCCACGAGCGGGTTCTGGAACATCGTTCGACGATGAGCCTTGATCCGTTCGAACACCTCGTGGTCGGCTCCGGCAACCAGATGCGAGCCGTGGTCTGGTTCTGAGAGCACGACCTTGCCACCGGGCTTGAGCACGCGTGCGATCTCACCAACGATCAGTTCTGGCGCAGATGAGTGGACGAGCACCGCACGTGCCATGCACGCATCAAACGACACCGAACGGAACGGGAGCGTCGCTGCGTCACCGACGAACGCGTGAGCGCTGAGTCCGTCGACTCGGTTGCGCGCCGCGTCGACCATTGACGTCGAACGATCGACGCCGACCGCCAGCCCAGCTCGAGAGCCGAGTTCACGAAGGTCCACACCCGGTCCGCAACCCACGTCTAGGACGACCGAGGATTCTTCGAGCGCCAGCCGCTCGACGAGTAGCTCGGGGCCTAGGCGACGTTGCTGTTCCATCCAGCGAACGAAAGCGTCCGAGTCGTCGGCCCGATCCACCCGATCGAACTGGCCGACATCGATGCCAATCACTTCGCGACTCGCCACCAGGACACTCTCCCACAGCCAACCCACGTACATCGCCAACAACTTCGATGCTCCCTGACCCGTTCAAGAACGGCACCGGAGCGTTCGTTGATTCGTCGCATGTCGTGTCGCGGGTTGCTGGCGCGGCGAGTGTCGGGCTAGCAGTTGTCGGCGACGAAGAGTTCAATTGTGTTGATCGCGTCTTGGGTGCTGGGTGGCCAGTTCTCGATGAGGTTGGAGTCGGGGTCTGTTGAGGGGTCGACGGCGCCGGAGGCGAGGAAGTCTCGGAAGTCGGCGAGTTCGGCGGCGATTGTTGCGGGGCTGATCTCGAGCAGCGTTTCGATGTCGGCGACGTGCTGTGGGGAGCCGACGTACTCCTCGGGTACCTCGTTGCCGAACTGTTCGGTCACAGTCGTGCAGAAGTCCTCGATTGAGCTCGGATCGTTGGGTTCACCGGATGGGACTGTGGACTGGGTGGGGAGGGCGACGGCTGCCCAGCCGGTTTGGTCCAGCGACATTCCTGAGATGACGACGACTTCGCCGAAGTTGGCGAATTGGTAGGCGCTGCCGTCGGTGGCGACCACGTTCCAGTAGCGCAGCTGCACGTTGTCGTGTTGGCCGACGTCGATTGTGAACGGCTCGGGCGTGTCATTCGGTGTGTCGAGTGCAACCGGTGCGACAACGATGGTCTCGCCGAGCAGTGCGCCCGTCGCCCTGTCGTGTGCTGACAGGTAGGTTTCGCCGCCGGCCGACGCAGCGAAGGTGCCGGCGAGTGTTCCATTGTCGAGTGTGACGTTGTCGAGTTCGATCGGTTCGATGGTGGTGCGGGCCGCCGTGACGAACCACTGGTCCTGACCGTTGAGTTCGTTTCGGGTGACGGCGACTCGGAGGTCGCCCCTGTCGTCGATGGTGCGCAGCGTGGCATTGACGATCACGGTGCGGTCATCGAGCGCGACAGCTTCGCCGACCTCGAACGTCACCGAGTACCCGGGCGGCACAGCCGTGGCAGCGGTGCGGTCCGTGAGGTAGGCCTCCACCGCGTCGGTCGGCGTAGCAAAGCTCATCGTGCTCGAGGAGTCCGCGCTGATCTCGGGAAACAGAAGTGGCACAGCCGCAAGATCTGATCCGTCGACGGGAGCGTCGGCGATCGGTGCCGAGTCCGAAGGTTCGGTACGGGTCGTGGCTGCGAGGATGCCAACGACACCGACTGCGATCACCAGCGCGGCAGCAGCGAGTAGTGCCCATCGCTTTGACCGTGAGGGTTCCTCAGGGCTCAATGCGCTGGCGCGTTGACTCAGAACGGCGTCGAGGTCTGCATCCGGCTGAGCCCGCTCGGCGATCGTGGCAAGGCGTTGGCTGATACGTGATTCAAGCTCGGTCATGAGAGTTCCTTTCGGAGCGCGTTCAGCGCGCGCGTGATCCATGGGCTGATCGAATTCGGGGAGCACCCGAGCACGTCGGCGATCTCATCTGAGGTCCACCCGGCATAGAAACGAAGGACCACAGCAACGCGTTGATTGAACGGCAGCCTGGCCAATGCGTCGTCGAGGGGATCGTCGTCGGCACTGTCGTTGGCCACAGGACTCAACAGATGGGCAACTCGCTCGCGTGTCCGCGACCGGCGAGCCACGTCACGGCAGCGGTTGATCACCGCTCGATTGAGATACGCCGCCGGGTTCTCCAACTCTCCCCACTGACGAACAACGCCGACCATCGCATCGTGCACCACATCGTTGGCCTGCTCGTTCGAGCGAGTCAGCAAGAACGCACGCCGAACCTGCACCGGGTGCTCCTGCTCATAGAACGCCCGAAACCCAGGAGGTTCAACACTCCTGTGGTCCTCTGGTTCGATCACGCCCTGATGATCCGTCACAACCACCTCGACGCACCATCACCCCCAATCCGTACAGCACCCAACGACAGTGCCACTCGATACCGTGCGACCCCCTAGAAGCTGCAACCCGCCCAGTACGGCACCGATGTGGTCCAGAATCAGCGCGATCTCGCCTGGATGCCGCCGAGAGGGGTTTGCAGCGACCGGTTCCAACGCGTGAGCGTTTCGAGCGCTCGGCGCTCAGGTCATTGAGTGCGAATCGAACGTCTCGACGGGTGAACTCACCTGGAGCGTCGCGATCGGGAACAGGAGGCACGGATCGTCACCACACCATGATGCGACGTTCGATCTGAACTCGTCGGCCAGG
Source organism: Ilumatobacteraceae bacterium (assembly GCA_965230015.1). Lineage (GTDB taxonomy): Bacteria > Actinomycetota > Acidimicrobiia > Acidimicrobiales > Ilumatobacteraceae > JABSQH01. Next base: position 176,209 of record CBDDKF010000014.1, read on the forward strand.
TTCGAGCGCAGCACACCGCGGTGGTCGACGAACTGGCCCCAATGGGACATCCCCTGGAACGTGCTGCGGCCCCGCCGCACGGTCGCCGTTCTGAGATGTTGGGTCGGAAACAGCGATGCATACGACGTCGTCGAGTACAGCCACGACCCGCCTGTGATCTTCCTAAGATCTGGATGATTGCGACGAACATGCGCGATCACCGCCGCCAGTTCATGCCGACGTTGCGGAAGCTTCGGACGAGCGAGCGGACTGGCGTCGTCGGTGTCCATCGAGAAGAAATGCGTCCGAGCCTCGACGCCGCGGACCTCGAGCGAGAACGCACCCAAGGCCGCCCACCCTTGGGCGATGTGCTCAGGGATAGCGGGTGGTGTCGCCAAGGCGACGTCCATCACGGCATTGACGCGGCTGTCGTGGTCGCCGATCGAGTCGAGCAATTCAACCAGGCGAGCCCACCTCGCCTCGAGGGACCCGTTGAGGCCGAGGCGCCGACGCAGGTTGGTCAACTGGCTGACTCCCTTGCCGAAGGATCCGGTCCCGAGTTCGACAAATCGATCGACGAGAGTGAACTGCAGCGACACGAACTCCGCTGACAACGGCCGGTCCGACATCAACCGCAACGTACCGGCCGACGCCTCGGTGGCTCGAAGATGATTCGAATGATCGACCGACGTCTGAGTTACGCACGCAGCGCTGTGTTGCCCCAACTCGTCACTCCGAGATGACGGCGTTGCGCCTGCGTCCACGGCCTTGTCATCGACGAGCACCTAGAGGTCTGTTCACACCTCGTCCCAACACGCTCGATATCGCCACGCACACGCCAGCCCCTCGAGCCACGCATAGCGGCACCAATGCGCTGAAGATCCAGCGCGGAAATGCTCAGCGAGAGAACGAGTTCACTGGGTGGCGGTCAGCGCGTTCAGCGCCTCGCGGCTTGCGTCGGCGACGTCAGGCCACGCTGGGTGAACCACGTACTCTCGATCTGCGGCGAGCGGGCCAAGGGCATCGAGAACTACGAGCAGCGCAGCGACCGCATGATCGACCGCATCGGCCTCTGCCATGTTCGCAAGCATCTGAGGGATCAGGCTGCTTGCCGACCTCTCGCCGAGCCCCGTGTCATCCACAAGCCAATGAACGGCCTCCGTCAGCGACGGCCAGGTCGATTCGCCGCGAATCCAACGCTCCCGGAGATCGGAGTCGGCGAGCAGTCGGAGTGCTTCGACCACATCCCGACGCCGTCCAGGCCAAGCGACCTCTGCCACGATCGCAGACTGCCGGATCCACGCTTCGAGAGCAACTGCACTCGACGGTCCACGCGGCGAGCAGCCCTCTGGCATCGATGCGTCATCTCGAGACGCGCCGAGCGACGATGTCCGAGTGGCAGGAGTGCTCGAGTATTCCGAGACCCGCGGTCGCTGACACCGCGTCGAGAGCGCTACTGGGCACTCGGAAACGCGCGAGCCGAATGAGCCGCTCGCCTGCCCGAGAACGGCACCTGCCGAGCGGGTGGACCCGAGCGATATCAGCCGGCTTCGACGACGGCGCCGTAGCGTTGCTGCGCCGCCTGTCCTGAGGTGCCGAGGAGTTCACCGATGCGTTGCCATGAGACGTTTTTCGATCGGGCTGTGGTGACGGCGTCGACGATCTGTCGTTCACTTCGGGCTCGGGCGAGCGCTGCCCGTTCGAGCAGGTACTCCTCGACCGGACGCTCATCGGACGGGTCGGGTTCGTAGTCCTCGAACCGCTTGGCGAGTTCGTCGGCGTGATCGAGGATCTCTTGGATCGAACGAGGCATCAGGTCTCCAGGAACTTGGGTCGGGCGGCCATCGCGTGAATGATGAACTCGACACCTTCGGCGGTGGTGACGCCGATCTCGAGCATGCGGCCGGCAGCATCTGCGCCGATGAGCATGTCCAAGTCGTCGAGATCGAAGACTCGGATCGGGTGTCGGTAGGCGTGGAGCATGTCGTCATCGGCGATCCCGTGCTTGCGTGCACTCGCCACGATCACGGGATCCACGTCGTCAACTTACCTTGATGTCACGCCGAAGTGGTGGTCGGCTGGATGACCTCATCCATCTCCTACAGGAGCGCCACCATGCACACCACCACGATCATTCGCGCCAAGACGACCGGGGCCGACCCGTTCGGCGAACTCGTCCACATCGACACCTCTTCCGCCCACCACCACCGGCTGGAGCGGGCGGTTGCCGGTTTCCTGGCGGGCTACTCCGGCCAGACGATGGCCTCGTACCGGATCGACCTGACCAAGTTCATTGCCTGGCTCAAGAGCAAAGGCGTCGCAGCGTTCGACGCCGAGCGTGCCCACATCGAGTTGTATGCCCGCTGGTCCGAGACCCAAGGTTTGGCGCCGGCCACGATCGGGCGACGCCTATCGACGATCTGCGGTTTCTACACCTACTGCGCCGAGGAACGACTCCTCGACCGAAACCCGGCAGCTCATGTTCGTCGTCCGAAGCAGAACTACGAGTCGAGCACCCTCGGGCTGGATCGCAACGAACTCGGCGGGTTCCTCGTCCAGGCCGGACTGTGCGGCGGACGCGACCACGCATTGGCATGCCTGCTCGCATTGAACGGGCTGCGGATCTCCGAAGCGCTCGGCGCGGACATCGACGACCTCGACCAGAACCGGGGACATCGCACCCTGTTCGTGCGTCGCAAGGGCGGCAAGACCGCCACCATCCCACTCGCACCACGCACCGCCCGGGCGCTCGACCTGTACATCGACGAACGCAGCTCGGGGCCGATCTTCATGAACCACGACATGACCAAACGCCTCGACCGCCACGCCGCGACGCGCATCGTCAAGCGGTTGGCGAAGGCCGCCGGGATCGATAAGCGAATCTCACCGCACTCACTCCGGCACAGCTTCATCACCGCCGCCCTCGACGCCGGCGTCCCACTCCGAGACGTCCGAGAGGCCGCATCGCACGCCGACCCGAGAACGACGATGCGCTACGACCGAGGACGAGGCAGCCTCGACCGCCACGCCACCTACATCGTCGCCACGTTCGTCGCTGGCGCAAGCCGCTGAACCGCGTCGTCGATATGGGGCACGTCGGCGCGCCCCCAGCTGCCGGATCTGTGCGGGTCTCCGGTGAGAGGTGAGTGGACCCCTCCGCGTCAACTCTCACCGGAGCGCAGTATCGGCACGTCGGGGTGGATCGCCTCGCTCAAAGTTGCGTGTGGCCGGCGGTGCTGCAGCCGACCCAAGGGGCGACGCTCTGTCAATGGGGCAACGCGGTTCGAGTGAGGGCCTACAGCCAGTCGGAAATTGCAGACATGAACGGTTCGAGGTGGCCGCACCACACGGTGTGACCAGCGCCCTCGATGCGACGAACCTCGAACCCGTCGTTTCGTAGCTCTTCGAAGTCTGCAGCGCTGAAGTAGTCACTCGGGTCCGGCGCCACGATCAGCGACGCGACGTCGTCGGGGGGTCGATGATCGATCCCTGACAGCGCCGTCATCAGGCTCAACGATGTCTCAGCGTCGAATTGTCGTGCCGCTTGCGCCTCAACCCGTCGGTCTTCGTCGCTCCAGTGTGGGCGGTTGGCAGTCAGCCATTCCAGGGTCCGCGTGGCCTTCATCTCGCTGACGCGACGGCGGTACTCGTTCCCGCCGACTCGCAACTCATATCGGAACGGGGAGTCGACGAAGACCGCTCGCTGCACCTCGAGCCCGTGGACGCAGTGGGCCAGCACGAGGCTGCCGAGCGAATGGCCCATAGCGAGCTCTGCTGACGGACACACAGCAGCGATCTGGTCAACGCACACACCAAGCGATGCGGATTCGTCGGCGGGCGAGTTGCCGTGGCCGGGAAGATCGACCGCAAGCACTCGATATCCGCGTTCGGCAACTCTGGGAGCGACTTCCCGCCACATCGACCCCGCACCGAACTGTCCATGCAGCAACAATGCGGTTCGATCGCCCGCTCCCCACGACCGCACATAGAGGGCAGCTCGATCGCTCACAAGGCCACCATATGGCCGCGAACTCGCCAGCCCAGCGCACTCGAGTGCGTCCGGCGCGAAGGCCATCACGCGTGCCACTCCGCTCGGGAATGCTCATCCGTGGGGTTCCCAAACCGTACGCGAAAACGGCACCGGTGCGCTCGATCACGCGCGCGGAAAGGTGCGGCTGTGCACGGTTCGGGTCAGGCTGTTGCCGACGACGCTCCGGGCTATCGAGTCGATGAACAGCCAGCACACCGTTGGAACTCGCTGCGGGGCCTGCAGTGAATCAACAGCGTCAGTCCGATCTGCAAGGGTGGCTCCGTGTCGGGAGCTTCTCAGTTGATCCGAGAGAAGCCGTACGCGGCCTGGCTGGCCTCGCTGCTGACGTTCGGCCTCGCCGGGAGCATCGTGGTTGCGCTCACGCACGACGAGTTCCTCGACTGCTCCAACCCCCAGACTCACGAGTCAGCAAACACTCCGCTCGGTTGGTCGATGGCCGTCATGGCCACGGTCATCCCAGCAATTGTCGGCGTGACGATTGGTCTGGCTGCGTCCCGCCGGCTCATCGGAGTATCGATCGCAGTTGCAGCTCTCCAAGCCGTCATTTGGACTTGGGCGCTGACGCCCACCGGAAACTGCGAATCGGCGTCAGCCATCAAGGCCTGCTTCGCGTCGCTGTGATCAGCGCCTCCGAAATGGAGCGCGCCCTGACGATGTCGAACAGCTAACGCATCGAGGTCGTCCACTGAGATCCGTAGCTGCGTCGCAGCTGGTGCCTCCGCACGGCAGACCCGTCAAGTCTGCCGACGACCCTGGGATCCATCCGATATCACTCGACTCGATCGCCAAGCGCCCCACTCGGGTACGGCACGACTCGCGAGCGCGTCGTTTCGTTGCACCGCTCGGTATCGCCGTCGCGTGACCGCCAAACGATGCAGCCACAACCAGGGCGACCGCTATGCGCTCCATTCGATCGACGAGGGTGCGTTCGTCTCGGCCGTGCGCATCGCCTGGTCGACGGTGGTGTGACCGCCAGAGTCGACCCACGTCGGAGTTGTCGCTTGGCCAGCGTGCTTGAAGCGGACGTAGTACAGAAGCCCGTCCGGGCCGACTGGTTGCGGTTGCTCATCGGGTTCGGCTGTGCCGTCGTCAACTGCGAGCTGGTGCCACCAGTCGAAGTCGAACGCCACGATGTCGACCGGAGATTCGACCGACCCGTCGTAGAGCCAGACGCCCGACCGAACGATGAGCACGAGCGCAGACTGCCCGATCGCGTGCGTCAATCGCAACGACCGCCGAAGGTGCCGAACCGCTCAGGAATGCTCATCCGTAGGCTTGCCCCACCCCTGCGCGAGATCGGCACCTTTGCGCTCGCTGATCAGCGCGGAATGCACGCCGTCACCGGCGCGGACACGTGTTGATCAGCGTGATCAAGACGGTGGGGTTCGGGTTTGTTGCCGGTCACTCGTCGGGCCGTGCGGCTAAGCAGACCGTGACCCGTTGACGATGTCCGCCCCCTGGGTTGGGCTGATCGAGCGACGTCGCGGACGACTGGGAGATCGGTGCTCAGTTCCTGCGAGCCGAATCACGAGCCCTCAGGGTCGCAGCACGTCACGACGGTCTATCCTTGTTCGTTCCAGGCGCTGCCGGCGATGGTGTCTTGGCCCTATAAGTCCTAGTGCTGGAGGCCAAGCTTTGGAACCGCACCGAGTCGGCCGTCCTAGTCTGGCATCCTCGCCGAAATCGCCTTGGCCTCGACGTCAAGTTGCTCCCACATAGGGCGGGCCTTGGGGGCGGCATCGCAACGGGTCAGTAGCACAGTACTGATCGCCAGCAATCCCATCGCCTGTCGCCACATGACCGCATGGCTCAGCTGTTCCTGAGCGGTGTCTATGAAGGCGGCCAGTGCGACCGGCTCTACCGTCACTTGGTCTTCGCGAATGTCTGTCAGTCCCGACTCCCGCTCGAGAAACGCCTCTAGTGAGCGGATACCTCGAATGTAGAACTCGGCCGCACGAGTTGACGCGTTCCACAGCACCTTTCCACTCGGGGAATGGAACCAGACGCTCATGATGCCCTCATGACGAGCTCCGAACTGCGCACAACCAAGGTTTGCATAGCGGGCCGCATGGCCTCATCCACCGTCTCGGCCATCACCTCAACGAGTTGGCCCGTTTGAGCGCACGCATAACGCTCGAGCGGCTTCGCGTGCTCACGGCGTCGCGTATCGGCACATGCAGCGTGCAGTCACCTACTCGGAAAGGTGCGTCGAGCCCGTGTTCTCGTCGTGGGAACCTGCCGGTCGCCGAGGAAGCGACTCGCAGACGGGCCGACCTGGGCGTGCCTGGTCATTCGCGGGACAACGACGCCAGAAGCCTCTACATCTTGTGCGGCTGCGTCGCTTCGCCGCTCTGAGCCGGTCGATCAGATCGGGGTCGCATTCGTCCGACTGCTCTTACGCGGTGTGATCCCGATGGTCCGTTCAGCACGCATCCAGCAACGAGCCCTCCGGGTGTGACATCAATACGGACCGCGATTCCGAGGTCTCGAAGACTGACTGTCTCGAACGTGCCGCCTTGTGCGGTTCTGAGACGCACGACCAGGCCACGGTTGGTGATCAGGATTGAGTGCATCGGCGCCAGCGCGCCCAATGCGCCGTTGCGCAGTTTCGGTGCGCGCAATTGCGCACCGACTTCGCTATTCACCGCAACGGTGAAGAGCCGATTCCGCGGTGGCCGTTCGCCGAGCAGCCAGAACAGAACCAGAATGACCAGAACCAACGACGCGATCGAGGGCAGGAGCCACAGCGGGTCGTTCCCGCGCCGGATGAGCCAGAGGAACAGCAGCGCCGCACACGTGTACCACGGCCATACCTGCCACCACACACGGCGACCCAACGCCCGCCACACACTGACCGTGCGTACAGACCCATCACTGTCGAGGAGTCGATCGGCGCCGAGGTAGCCGCGGAGCGGCTGACTGCTTAGCACGGCATCAGACCTTGTTCGCTTGCTGAGCCCGAAGGTCATAGGCGACCGCCGAAACGACCATCGGCAACAAGCACAATCCGATGAGCAGCAACCAGAAACTCTCGTCGGGCCCACCGGTCCCAGAGACGGAGTCGTCGGACCCAACGGTGAGGAGATACCAGATCGCCGGCGTGGCCGGCGTCGCAACAACGATGGCCGAGGCGCCGATCAGATAGATCCGACCTCCTCGACCAAGGCGCCACACATGGTTGCGTCGAGTCCACCACGCAACCGTCAACGGTCCCACCAGGACAAGGAGCGGAACCGACACGGTGAACAGTGGTGAAACGACCGTCAGCAACGCGAGCCCAACAAGCCCGTAGAGGTACAACGACAGGCACGCTTCGTAGCCCTCGTTCTCGATCCTCATACATCTGTCAATCGGCAAACTCAGCGGCCACTGAAGCGGGACGTAACGGGGCGCTTGTCACGGCTCTTGAATCTGGGCGTCGCTGTTCCCGACTGCCTCGGCTGCATGCTTCGCGACCTTGCTGCGTCGGCCTACGAGTCGCCGGTGAATCAGCTGTCGGCGCGGCTTCACCGGACCAATCGGAATCGCACCACCTAGCTTTGGGATCGGAACCGCCCTGTATCGGCACGTCGCGAGTGCGTGTAGTCGCCCGGAAAGGCGCGTCGCTGCATCTTTGCCTCGGGGTTTCTCGGAGGTATTGCAAACATGATGTGCACTGGTGAACTCGGGCGCCTCTGAGGAACGTCTAACTCGTGTGAGATCAGCACTGGTGGTCGCCGCCACATTGCTCGGCGTGGCGTGCGCCGGGACCCACGATGCCGCCGCGCCAACTTCTGCTGCGCCGGTGACAGAAGTGACCGAAGCTGGCTCGGAGGGGTCAACGTCAACTACTCCCGCTGGAGATCCGTCGTCGCACACCACCAAGCCGAATGAAACGACAACGGTGCTCGATCCACTCACCGCTGAGGAGGTCCTCGCTGCCCCCGAACTCGTCGGCCGCACCGTTCGAGTTCAAGGCTCCTTGATCGTGAACCAGGATGGCTCAATTCACTTGTGCTTCCTGATCGAGGACGGCGTGCGGCCGAGTTGTTCTCCCGGCTCTCGAATCGAGCTGAGAGGACCGGTGCCGTTTGACGAACTTGATCTGCGAGAGGAAGTGCGTGGTGTCGAGCGATACGACGCCGACCTGATCGTTGCGCTCGATACCGCAACCACCGCAACCTTCCTTCAGACAGCGTGAGAGTTCATGCCTGACCACACTGGCGCCCGGTCGTTGTCAGCGACCACTGGTGAATGAGGTCGCCGAGCGACGCGCAACGACCGGCGAGGTCCCACACGCCCTCGTCACCCGCTCCATATCGACCGACACCACCATGGGTGAGCACCGTCCGGGTACGGCACCTCGGGGTGCGCCTGCCCGCGCGGAATTGCTCAGCGACTCTTCGGCGTGCGGCGAGCCACTACTGCTCGTACCTGGCTGACTCACGGTCGCAGCCCTGATCGCTTGGTTGGCTCACGGGAGCGTTCAAGGTCGGAGATGGACCGTGCCATGCGCTGCGTCCGAGCTCGAACCTCTCGTGGCGTCGTTGAACGACGAGTACGACGTCTTGATCGTCGATTCAGCGCCGAACGATCTGCAGGTGATCACCGAACCCTCACAAGTTGCCGATCACGCCGACATCCCATTGGCGCCGACCGCGCAATGACCGCTGAGGAGTCAACACTCGAGAAGCACCTGGGGCGGGTCCGTCAGCAAAAAGACGCCGGCCGCGTCGCCGCCGACCCCTGATCCGACGCCGCCAGCCCCAGCGCCGGTCGCTGCAGTGAGTGCGCCGGCCCGGTCGCAACGGGCGGGGGAGCGGTGGGAGGACACCCACCGTCGATCGACGTTCCACATGAGCAACCAGTTGCTCGGGGAGCTAGCGCACTTCTGTGCATCGACCGGACGGAACAAGAGTGAGGTCGTGCGAACTGCGGTGGCGGAGTACTTGAAGGCTGAGACCGTAGACCGTAAACGGTAAACGGTGGCCCCTACATTGAGGCGGGAGCCGGCGTACGGCCGTATCTGGTAGGTGAGCGTGTTAGGGGCCGGGTGTGAAGATGGCTGTTAGCCGAGGCGAGTAGATGAGGCTCGAACCGCCTGCGAGGTTGTTGCAGACGATGTGGTACGTGGCGGTGTCGCCAGCAGCGATATTGAATACGCGTGACGCCGAGAGGTGCGCGTTGTCGCCGCCGATCGGGGACTGCCAGAACAGTACTTCTCCGGGTGGTGGGGTGCTCACTTCGTTCAGCACGCCGCACTGCAGGAATTCACCGTCGGTTCTTTCCTCCATCTCGCCGGTGGCGATCGCGGCAACGTGGCCGTCGACGGGTGCGGTCACCTCCACCGATCGGATCGACGTCGGCGACGGTCCCGCAGATATTTGGTCGATCGTTTCGCTAACGTTGATGAAGGGTTGTGCTGCGTCCAATGCGGCGATGCCTGCGGTGTTGGACGCGATGGCACCGTCTTGGGAGCTGTCGTTTGCCTCGACGGCGGCGAGGCGGTTGGCGAGTTCGGTGAGTGAAGTGTTGGTGTAGTAGCCGACGATGTCACCGAGTAGCGAGACGTTGCCGTTTTGGTTGAAGACCTTGATCGCCCCGCCCGGCGACAACGTCACATCGACTTTGTTCGGAAACGGTGCCTGACCGGCTGACACGTTCAGGTTCGACAGCAGGGGCACGTCGGTGAGATTGGCGGGGAACAGTCGCAGGTTGGTTTGCGCGGTGGGTTTGACGGCGGTGACGTTCATCGCCACAGCGACCGCATCGGCGGGGATCGCGAGTGGTCCGGTGCACTCGCCGACGTTGCCGGTGATCTGCTGGGTGTACACCTCGCCGGCGCCGAGTGGTGTCGATCGTGGTCCGACTTGGTTTGGTGCGGGCCGGTAGTCGAACGCTCGACATCCTGGGGTTGGGACGTAGGTGGCGTCGGTGTCGCCGGGTGCGGCGTCAGCTGACCATGCCGAGGTGACGATCAGCGTGGCGGCGACGGACAGGACTGCGACCATGGCGGTCCAGATGAGCGTGCGGATACGGATCTCAATGGCAGGGTCCATGCGGGGGAGTGTCCCACATCACGACTCTTTACCGTCTGTGATCGTGATCACGAATGGTGCCCCGATCGAGGGGTTCAGTTTACAGATCGTGCCTTCTGCCGACCGGGTACGACCTGACCGGCTTCACCGCCGACGGCGAGTTCCGGATCGGGGTCGGCCGCGCCGGGTTCAGCGACGAGGAGACGATCTTCTCCGGTCTCCTGGAAGGCGACTTCGACGACGCGGGCAACAACGCCAAGATGATCTACTCCTTCTCCGGTATCGACGGGTCCGAGTTCGTCGTCGACGGCGCCAACGTCGACGGGTCGGCACCCATCAGTGCGATTGGCCCGACTCGACCCCACGGTGACGACTCGACGGTCACGATCGACGCCGACTGCTGAGCGCTGATCAAGAACTGCGCCCCCTTCACTGCTGCGAGACCGCACCACCGGCCAAGAAGGCAACACCCAACCGCGGTCAGGAGTCGACCCGCCCAATAGCGGTCGACTCCACCTGCACCCAGAACCAGCGCATAACGGCACCGATGTGCGAGCTGGTCAGCGCGGAATTGTGCGCCGGTTCCGGCGATCTCGGCATCGACGCGAGACTCGAGTACACCCGTCGTGATGCGACGGGGCGCGTCACCTCGACTACTCCGACACTTCGGGCCATCTACGACAAAGACTCGATTCGGTTTCTGTACACCGAGGCCGCTGGAAAGATCATGCACACGACTCGTCCTCGACAGCTCCTCCAATCGATGGCGCTCGGCGCAGCATGGGTTTGCGCACTGGCCGCTTGCGGCCCGGACAACGCTGCTCTCGAAGGTGACAGACTCCCGACCGTGCCTCCATCGACACAGAGTGTCGACACGACCCCGAAAGACCCTCCCTCCTTCACAGAGTCCGAGATCAAACTGCTCGAGTCGCCCCAACGTTGTTCGGCGCAACAAGCGAACTATGACAACCAAGACGACTACATCAACGTGACAACGTCGCAGATGCTCGAGGGAGTCTTTTCCCCCAAAGAGTCAGCAGCAACGCCGATCCTTGGCGAAGTGGTGAGTGTTGGAGGCCCTGCGACGGTAGACCTCTTGCCGCCAGAAGCTGAGCTGGAGTTTCGCCTCGAACGTGGAGAAACCAATCCCTCCATACCGATCGACACGATCGCTGTCACCTACCGCGTGGTCGACGCCTTCGGCGATCGCGAGATCCCTCCAACCGTCACGGTCGAGGTTCGAACCGGCGACTTGTCCCGGGTTGAGGGCTGTGGCACCGATCTGCCTGCAATCGGATCGATCGAGTTCGTGGGGTTCGTCGAGGCTGAAACTGTCAACCCCGAACCAGTCGACACCGTCAACATCGCGTACCTCCGCGTCGGCTTCGACAAAGGAGTATCCAACGCGTTCGTACCGCTGGCGTACACGAACCCGCTAGCTTCCCGACTCGATGGGGTCCCTGCATCCGACCTCATCGAGGAGTCGCTGAGGTTCGCAGAGAAGGAGCGGTGACGACCAACGCTGCGTCCTGAATCGACACGGCTGACATCACCCGCAGACCCACTCGATATCGGCACCGGTGTGTTCGCTGATCAGCGCGAGTACCTCTTCATGGGCGGCCCGTGCGCGCCCGTTTCGGCGACGGGTCAGTCTTCGATCTCGAGTTCGTCGTTGAGGTCGACCGGTTCGGTCGGTGTTGGAACTCTGGTTGCGACGGCGGCGGCAAAGCTCGCCGTACCTCCGATGTAGAGCGACCAGAAGTCCACGTCGGTGGCCACGAACCAGCGTCGGTCGTCGGGCCAGAAGAGGTCTGGATTGCGCCACTCCACGTCGCCCGGGTATCGCAACCTCGTCACTGCGTTCACTGGAGCAGTGAGTGCGTAGTACCGGCGGCCCGGCCGCTCAAAGCGACTCACCAGTCCCAGCGCTTCTCGAATCTCTGCGTTGCGACGCTGATCTTCGACGGCGAGCCGTCGCCGCTCGAGGTCACGCTGGGTTTGCTCCATCTCATCGACAGGAGCCTCTGGCCAAGCGATCTGCGTCGAGACGGTGTCGAATCCGTGTCCTTCCCAGATAGCGAACCAGCCACGATCGGGAGTCGACGTGTGTGCTTCGCCGATCGTTGCGATCGTCTCGAAGAGGTCTCGGTACAAGGACCACCAGTCGCCGGGTATCGGTTCGGGAGCGCGCACGCGAAGCAGGGTTTCGTATTGGTTTGGAACCAGCGCGCCCACGGTCCACCACTCGCCGCGACATGACTGGTCGAGCCACTCCGCGGAGATCGTCGCGTCGATCGACCTGAACGCGTCCCCGAACACCATCATCCACAGCGTCGCGCAACGCACCGCGACCGATCACGAGACTTCCCCAGCCACCATCGGTGCGGCCAACACTCACGCCGCCCGCCCGATATTGACACACGGCGCCTCGCCGCAGAAACACCGCATAGCGGCACGGATGCGTTCGGTGGTCAACCCGGAAAGGGCCAGGCGGCTCGCGCCTCGATCTCCGGTCTGACTGGTCTGCCCCGAGCGACGTGATCAGTCCCGGTCGTAGTGACACACGGCTTCGAGCATCAGTCCGAATGGATCGAGCCAGAAGCATGCGTAGTAGGGCGGTGGATACTGGGGGAACTCCTGGGGAGTCTCGACGACCTCACTTCCCAGGCTTCGAGCCCACATGTGGAGTCTGTCGACGTCGGTTCGCGTCGGCACCATGAACGCAAGGTGCTGCAACCCGGTCGTGGAGTGCCGTGAGTAGGGCTGCATCGACTCCGTCGGGTAGAAGAACAGAAACGTGCCCCGCTTGCCGTTGGCCGGCATGAAAGCGAATTGGTCGGCGTCGTCGAGGAACGACTCGAATCCAACGCGTGGCATGAAGTCCGAGTAGTACGAGCGGGCGACTTCCAAGTCGGGCACCTTGATACCAAGGTGACCGAGCATGAAACGAGTCTTGCGGGTGGCGTTGCCAATGTGACGTGTTGGAGCGTTCCCACAGCCGACAACGACGACGGACCAGACCGCACATATCGCCTCTTCAGACACAGCCGGTTGGCCGCTCGGGTACGGCACTTCGTGCTCGGTCTGGTTGCTCGATATCGCCCGTGCGCGGACGTGCTGAGGAGTCAGTCGTCTGGACGGTGGGTGCTGACGAGCAAGAACCAGGGTCGATGAAGGTCGTCGACCAAGTCCGGTCGCGCCTGGACATCTTCATCGGTCGGGCCCCATTCAACGATCCGGTCGACCACGAGACCGGCGTCGATTACTGCGTTGATGTAGGTCGCCACGGTGCGGTGCTGCTTGACGACCCCGTCCACGAACCAAGTCCGGACTCGTTGGCCTTCGATCAGGTACCGGTCGAGCTTCCAGAACCGATGGCCGGTGGTGCTGGTCCCGAACTCCTGATGTGTCGGGGCGCTGAGGATCGGATGTTCCACCGAGAACACCAATGCCCCATTCGGCGTCAACGACTCAGCGATCGTTGTCAGCAGCCGGGCGATGTCGTGCACGTAGTGCAATGTCAGAGAACTGAATGCCAGGTCGCACGATCTGGGAGCAAGAACCAATGTGTCGAGGTCCTCGCGCCGATACTCGATGGTCGCCGAGTGGGTGTCGGCGCGGGCTTGCTGCAGCATCTGCTCAGAGACGTCGACGCCGAGAGCGGAAGCCGCGCCGTGCTCAGCTGCCCAGCGGCTGAACCAGCCGAATCCGCAGCCGAGGTCGACGACGTGTCGACCTTGGAGGTCGGGGAGCAGCGAGCGCAGTGCGGGCCACTCCGCTGCACCGTCGAGCCCGCGGACCTGACGGTCGAGCGTCGCGTAGCCGGCGAGGAAATCCGGGTCGTCGTAGATGTTCTGTGGGTCCATGGCCGAGCTGACCGTAGCCATCAGTCACAGCGCCGCAGTCGAGATTTGCGAGGATCCGCGGACCGCCCATTTCGACAGAGAGTCGACACGTAGCCAGACCACCCGGGAACGGCACGTTGCGGGTGGGTCGAGGTGCTCGGAGTAGTTCTGGCCAGCCGATCGTGGCGGGCGGCAGGCTTTTGGGGCTCGATGATGTGCGCCGTGGCGCCCGTGAGAGTGCTTGGCGGTTGATGGTGGTGGGGTGCTGTCAGGGCTGGGGGTTGTGTTGGCTGTGTGCGAGGTCGGTGATGAATGTGAGGGTTCGTTCGAATGAGGCGGCGATGTCGTTTCCGGTTGGTACGGGTGAGAGTGTGATCTCGTCGATGCCGAGTGCGGCGAGTTCGTTGAGTTCGTGTTGGACGTCGTGTTCGCTGCCGATGAGTGCAGCGTCTGCTGGCTGGCGGCCTGGCTGCACGCGGTCTAGGGCGTTGCGGTATGCCTCGAGTGTGTGGTGGTGGGCGAGGAGCGCGTTGACGGTGTCTCGTGCTTCGTTGGTGTTGTCGTGGATGCAGATGGGAAGGCCCGCATACAGCGGCGGTGTTGGTCGATCGTTTCGTTGGGCGCCTGCGCGTAGTGCGGGGATGGCGATGGTTTCGAGGTAGGCGCGGTCGCACAGCCAGGTGATTGCCGCGTCTGCAACTTCACCAGCGAGCGTCATCATGTGCGGCCCGACCGCGGCGAGCGCGACTGGTGTAGGTGACGTGGCGCGTTCGAGTTGCACGTGCACGTTGAACACTGAACCGTTGTGGTCGACGCGCCCGCCACGCAGCAGGCGTTGCAGGATTGTCACGTACTCACGGGCAACGGCGAGCGGGCGGTCGTAGTCGATGCCAAGGTCGCCCGAGATGTGATGTCGGTGCCCGGTACCGACCCCGACAACGAGACGCCCTGCCGCCGCTGACTGGGCGACCTGTGCTGCCTGGGCGGTGAGCACAGGGTGCCGTGGATACATCGGCACGATTGCGGTGCCGAGCCGCACGCGAGTCGTGTGTTCGGCAGCGAGCGCCATCACTGACAGGGCGTCATAGCCGAAGAAGTGCGGAAGCCACAACGTGTCGACCCCCCGAGCTTCGCCTTGTTCGAAATTGGCGAGCGTGGCCTCCAGCGTCGGAGCCTCATACACCGTCAGTCCAACTCGCATCGGATGAGTCTCCACAAGATGACAGGACTCTGTCAAACTCTCATCGTGGAGCAACGCACAGCTGAGGCCGCCCTGCTGACCGAAGTCCTTGTCGCGGTCTCACACATCGGTCCTCTGGTGGAGCAGTTCCATCAACGCCTCGCCGCCGACGCGGGCCTCAGCGCCGCTGGATGGCAAGTGCTCAGCGTGCTGGGTGACGACACAGCGACCGTGCCACAGCTCGCCGACCGGCTTGGACGACGACGCCAAACAGTTCAGGTCGCTGTCGACGCGCTCACCGAACTCGGCCACGTCAACAAGCAGCCCAACCCGCACCATGCCCGATCCACCCACATCGTGATCACCGCACAGGGCCTGCGGGCCTATTGGGACACCGTCGAGCGGCACGTTGCGTGGACCAACCACCACGCCGAATCGTTCGACCACGCCGACCTCCAAGCAGCAGCGCGTCTCGTGCCACAACTGCAATCAGTCATCGCGAAAGAACTCGATCGATCCGTTGCCGCGAGCGATCGGCATCCCTGAACAACCACGCCCGCGAGGCCAGCAGCTGTCGAGTTGGATCGCTCCGCGCCTGAGGCAGCGATCAAACGAACCCGCCGCAGTCGTACGTTCGCTGTGCACGTTGCATGCAACGCTGTCGCAATGCCATCGGAGTCGCCGGCGGTCAGCGAGCGCTGGACGAGCACGCTGAAACAGTCCCTGAACGTGTTCGCCCGCCTGGTTCGCGAACCCCAGGTACGTCACGCCTGGACGAACAGCTCAACACTGCCCGGCTACACCGTCGGCGGGATCGCCGGACACGTCCTGAGCTTGATGCTCGGCCTTCAACAACGCCTCGATAGCCGACCCGCGGATGTCGAGGTCGTCCCCTACGACCAGTGGTACGGGCCGGCGTTAGCGACGAAGGCGCAATACGACGACCTCATCGAAGTTGGAGAGCGCCTCGCAGCGCGTGGTCCCGACCGGATCGCAAACGATCTCGAAGTCGTCGGGGATCAATTGGCCCAGACGCTCAAGCACACGACTTCGCAGGTAACGATCCCGCTCAACTCACTGCCCGGCAAAGGAGTCAACCTGACGGACTTCCTGCGAACCCGATTCGTTGAGATCACCGTGCACGGCGACGACATCGCCGTCAGTGTCGACCTCGACACACCCGACTTTCCCGCCACAGCGTGGACGATCGCCGCAAGCGTCATCTCAGAACAACCGCCCACGAACGCCGATGACGCGGCCGTCGTCCTCGCAGCAACCCGCCCAGGGCGGCGTTGAACACCGCGAACAACGGCTCCTGGCTATCGCAAGGTCGACACACCGCGGACATGTCCGGCTGAACCGGTCCCGTCGGGTCGCACCGCTCACCACGACCCAGACCTCCCGAGCCCACCCGCCCATAACGACAGATGACAACCAACCGCACCACCCGCCCATCGCGGCACGACCCGCTCGGGTTGGACCGCCCAGAAGATGCGCTGTGAGAGCGGAGCCGGCTGACGGCGTTCGCCTCGGGGTCTATCTTCGCAGTCCATGGAACTCCGCGGGTCGGATGAGCTCGCAACTGCCATCGGTCGAGTGGCGATCGCAGACGCTGCCGCCGACGAATGGTTGATGCAACTGCTCGGCGTTCTGCTTTGGCCGCTACATCCAGACGCCGTGCGGATCCTGGTCGCTCGGGACAGCGCTTCCCTTAAGGTCGACAAGAGCATTGAGCTGCTGGCCCTGTCTAGCCTCGCCGACGAGCGCTTGCCGGGTTCGGAGGAATCGGTTGCGACCGTTCTCCGCAAGTCGAAGAAGGTCAAAGAAGACCGCGACCGTACGATCCACAGTTACTACGAGGACGCTGCGGAGCCTGGCAGCCCGATTCGGCGTTTCCGTAGCCGCTCCAAGCAGATTTCAGCTGTGACCGTCGACCAACTCGATGAGTTACACGAGCGCCTCATGGCGCTCGTGGCGTTCCTTGAGCGCCTCACCGTTGCGATCGAGGACCGACGTGCTCACGAGCAGGCTCGTGAAGGGGACCGCGCAGCCATACTTGAGGATTGCCGCGAGCTTCTGCTTGCGACGCCGTTGCATCTGAGCGAAGAGCAACTCCGCGCTTTGCGGTCGACCGATCCGATTCGTGTTGCGCGCAGCGGACCGGGGTCCTGGCGAGCACTCGCCGCCGACGAGAGCCCGGCCAACGGAGAATCGCTTGTCATACTCAATCCCGGCAACGGCCAGATCACGGTGACTACCCCGGACGGCGAAACGCTGCATGGAGGCGACACGGGATGGCGGGATGTCACCGAGCTCGCTCGAGCCGACGAACCCGATGTGGAGCGGGCGCTCTTGCGTCGAATCCACGGAAGCGTGCGCGTAATGCAGCAGGGCGGCAGCATGCTGCATGGGCTTGCCGACGCCGCAGTCGCGCGCACGCTCGACGATCGAACGTTCGGACCAACCACGCCGGAGTACGCCCTCCCATCTTGGCTGCAGCATCTGGACGGATTCCGTCCCACGACGCCACAGTAGGGACCGGTGATGCCCGTACCGGCTAGTCCCCCGGTCGTCTTCCGGCGGACGCCGACCACTCGGCGCAGTTCACAGGACCTGAGCAACAACTCATTCTCGGTCGTCACAGCTCGACGAGGTTCGGGACGAGGAAGTGGCTGAAGATCGAAGGCTTCGGAGATGGTACCGAGAAGGTCATGAACGGCGGGTCGGTATCGAGGGTTACGCGCAGCTGCGTGCCCGGTAGAGCCAACGAGGTGACACGATCCTCAAGCCAGGCCAACAGCACGTCATGCATCTCGAAGAATCCAGCGACCAACGATCGCAACTCCTTGGCACGCTGGTTGTACGGGCTCCGGAAATCGGACGGTGTGCCATGACCGTGCACGAGCTTGGTCCGCAAGCCAGGAACCGGGTCGTTCAGCTCCGCCGCAAGGGCATCGAACCAGCCGGTGTGCTGAGCGAGGATCCTCTGGTACCGCTTGTCACAAGCAGCGCCATTCGCCACGGAGGTCCGGTGCTTGTAGAAGCTCCGGTCGGACGGCCGGAGGTCGTCCCGCGTGAAGAACCGGCAGAGCACCACCGCGAGCCCATCCGAGTAGTCGTAGAGGTAGTGAAGGATCAAATCGGCGTAGAGGTGGACATCCTCATGGGCGTTCATCCACGGGGCAGCGTCGTCTAGGTGCATGCCGTCGCGAAGCTGATTGTCTGGGTCGTTCAGAATGCCCAAACAGGTGTCCATGTGAAGTGCAGCGCGGTCGAGGCTGAAGAACGACGACCGGACCCTGGCGAGCGCCCGTTCGTACGAGCCGTCGATCTGCCGATACGGCCATTCAGACGCTGGCGGCTCTCCGAGCATCGGGTTGAAGCACCAAGTGGCCGCGACTGCGCCCAGCAAGTTCAGTGTCCCGAATCGGAACTCCACTGCGCGCCCGGCGTTGTCGCGGAGCAACCCGTGACCCTGCACCTGCCCGAGGGTAGAAGGCGTGAAAGAGACCCACGAACCAGAATCTGCGCCTGACCTCCCGCCCGAAGCTCGGTCGTGATTCTCGCAGTCCATCAGTCGTACGATCCCCCTGTCCGCACCGGACCGCCATCCGGCCGCCCACCCGGCAGACCCGTGCATTCGATCTACTCGACAATGTCGCTGCTCAGATGCCAAGGGACAACCCAGAATGGCACCTCCCGGTCGGGTTGAGGCGGGCGATATCACTCAGCGATGAAGTCGTATCGCCACTGGTCGACCTCGCCGTCGTCAACCAGCACGTAGAGACCTTCGTCGAGGTCAATCTCGGGCGGCGGCGGATAGGTGACGGCGCGACACATCGACGGTCCACCGGTGCACCACAGAAGCATCCGCTCTCCAACTTCCACGGCTCAAGGTTCGCGCATCCTGGTGTCCGACGGAATCCTTGAGGGTCGCGCAGCGATTGGGTCACCCCGCTGACACTGGCCGACTGATGGGCGGCCCGCCGAGGTGTCGCGAAACGGTCGGCGAACCACCTCTGTGAGATCGACGAGAGAACTCGGCCCGCTCGGAAACGTGCCAAGCGCCGACCGGCTGCCACCCGCTCGATAGCGGCACCGATGCGCTCGGCAACCTGGACGGAATCAACGACATGCCGACGGTCTCTCGATCTTCGACACCCACGGCGCACTTTCGTTGGGAGTCCGGATGACCGCGTCCTATCGACACGACCGCGCTGGCAGCATTGGCCAATGCTGTGGCACCAAGCCGTTGCGTCTGTCCACTTCGAGTTCTTCGAGGTGACGAACCCCATCCCCACGTACCGGTGGGGCGGCGGATTCGCCGCCGGACCGTCTGGGACTCGCGAGGTCTGGCACATCGATGTCATCTGTCAGATCGACGACAGCGAAATCACTGTCGGTACCCATGACGCCTCACTCGCTGACCACGTCACAGAACAACAACTGGTCCAGTGGCAGCTGGAGCAGCAAGCAGCACAGCTCTGCGGCGAGTGGGCTATTGAACCTCCCGCTGCCCAGCGCACCTCCGACGGGATCGATGTTCGGATCCGTAGCGACGATCGCGTCGTCGACGTTGACGGTGACGACGTGTTGTTCACCGGGTTCAACGTGGCTGACGGTGCAGCCTGGGCGGGGGTCGGCTCGCTGCCAGACGGTCGAGTCATCGTGACCACAATCCGCGGCCCGGCTCAGATCCACGAACTGGGCGTATGCACCGATCACACGATTTCTGATCGACCGCCAATAGACGCCGCACCAGGCATGTGCCGCAACCATTCATGGCCCGAACAGTTGACCGGACGCCAATCGACTCACAGCGCCGGGACGAGTCTCGCTGACGACGGACACGTCAAGCACTTCGCGTTGTTGAGTTTGTTCAGAGCCGCAGTCCCGCACATCGAGCAGACACCGACCATGGTCAGGTGGCCGCCACAACCCGATCGATAATCGCACTCCCCGGCCAGCCGGCAACCCGCTACATCGCGGCACGCTTGGGCGGTGTTGTGCGTGCGGAGCGCGCGACCGCGGGTCGGGGCCGACCACTGGTGCGGAGCTACGCGTTCCTGTCGGCTTCGTTTCAAGACGTACGCCGAACGGCGAGGTCGATTGTTGACACTGGCGACGGTGGCCGTAGTGGGACGCCGCGGCCGGGCGAGGACGGAGCATCCGTTGTGTGGAGACGCTCGAACGGCCTCCGGAGTTGTTGGCAGGGCTGCGTCGACCGACAGTTCAGCGTTCACATGATCTCGGTAGGTGACGGGACGTCGAGACCGGGACATCTGTGTTCTCGATTGAAGGCCACGAGAGAAGCCGGCGAGATAGGTTCGATCGGGCGTTCACGACGTGGAGGTTTGCGGGTGGATCGCGAGGGAACCGGCAGCAAGAGTCCGCATGATTTGGACCCGCGTGACTGGAACCCTGACAACTGGGGCTCTGATTGGTGGCGACCGGAGAACTGGGACATTCCGTCGCCGCGACGAGCGCGGCTCCGGGCTGCGGTGCGGATCGCTCTGTTCGTCGTCGCCTCGGTGTTTATCACGGGCCTGGGTATCGCCGCCTGGGGGGCGCGTGCGAGCGGGCCAGCGAACGCAGAGGCCTGCTTCGTGTCGGGCGACCAACTAGAGGACGCGTTTAGGACAGCATTCACGATGGACGAACCCAGCGCCGCGCCACCGGGCCTGTGTCAGTACAGGTCCGATCCCCCGAGCCGCATGCGCGCGTTGCTCGGATTCGCAGCGCTCGACGATCATCCCGCGGCCACCCCGTTTGGATCGCTGATCGAGTCGTTCGAGACGCCGGGTGACGTACCGCCGGTGTGTCGGACAGAAACCTACGACCTGATGGACTTCGAGTGGGCGTCCTCCGTTGTCGATGGGACGCTGGCAATGGTCAGCTGCGATGACCGGACGGACTCGTTCTGGCTTCATGCCGCGTTCGACCGTAGCTACGGCGTGGGCGCGTTCTTGTTCGTCGACACCGGGATTGCCTATGACAGCACGTGGTCCTACGCACTCACCCCAAACGAGGTGCTCGACGCGGTCCGAACGCTTGTCTCCTTCGCCTCCCAGAGCTAGTAGCCCCACCAAGCTCCGGGACCGGCTCGCGCGCGAGCACTTGATGACTTCCATCCAATCGCTTGTGCGTGGCATGGCGGCAACGCAACCGCTGATCTAGCGCCGCTCTGTTCGGAGGGCACGTTCTAGATGCGCCAAGCCGCCCGGAAACGTTCGCTATCACGGTGTTGTTCTGGCGCCGCGTATCGGCACGACCAGCTCGGGTCGACCTGTTCGAAAATGCGCGTCGAGCGAGATGGCTGAGATACGAGCGGTCCGGCGCGATCGGCCGTGGCGACTATGGGCACGGCGTCTCCTCGACCGCTGATTGCAGGACTATGTTCGGGGCCGTGGTGAGCGGACCGTCGGGACGGACCTCGTGAGCGCGCGCACGGTGATAGGGGCCGTCCTGGCGGCGTGTTCTGTGCTGGTTGGGATCGGGGCCGCCGATGCGCGCCGACCACGGGACCCGAGTCCAAACGAGTATCGGGTCGAATCCCAGTTGCCTGACGGCTCGTTCCTCATCGGCAACGCGACGTCGATCGGTTCGAAGGGATTCGTCTCGATCTACGGCGATGAGTTCGGTGGGACCTCGACGGTGAACTCGACGTTTGACAACACCATCATGCCGAACGCGTTCATCGTTGATCCCAGTCATGACGGCACCTTTGGGGTGACATACGGTTCGGACAGTTTCCGTTACCTCGTGTTGGACTCGGTCGCGCACCTCGCGGAGAACCCGTACACCACGATCCTCAAGTCGCCGGAGCGAATCGCGGACACCCGAGCCGGAGGCCGTCTCACCGTCGCACCTGGCGGCACCACGGTGGTGCGTGTCGATCCGCAGCGTGCCGGCCAGATGGCGATCATCAACCTCACGGTTGACGGCAATCAAGGTCGCGGTTGGTTGGCCACCTATCCGTGTGCGGAGGGCTACCAAGGCACGGCGGCATTGAACGCGCTCGGCTCGGGTGGTGCTCAAGCGATCATGAACGTCGTCAAGATCGACGCGAACGGTGACATCTGCGTTCGTTCGCAACGAGCTGCGACTGGTGTGATCGTCGATCTGCTCGGGTTCTTCGACACGAACGCCGAACCCACCGAGCGCAGAGTCGACACGCGAATCGGGCTCGGAGGCGGTCGGCTCGCCGGTGGGCAGGAGCATCGCATCGTCGTCGGGGAACCGAACACGGTCTTTATGGGCACGATCGCGGTGACAAACACGCAGCAGGCCGGTTGGATCGCCGTGTACACCGACGCCGGCGGCTACAACGGCACATCGACGCTGAATCGGCAGAACGGCCTGACCCGAGCGAACCTCATCATCGTTCGGACGGATGCGACGGGCGCCATTCACGTGATGACGTCTGGTGGGTTCCCGCCCGGTCTCGACGACGTGGACATCGTGATCGACGGGACGATCGTCGACGAACTCGCGCCGTTCCTCACGATGGCGAGCGAGCGTATTCTCGACACACGGTTCGAGGCGCCGAACATCCGTGATTGTGGCCACCCCGACCTCGCGGACGAGTGTACTGAAGAAGAACGTTTCGACAAGGTCTGTGGTCTCCGCTTGGTGCCCTATGACTGGGTTGACCTCAACGAGAACGGGCTCTTCGACCGCGAGGATGAATACCAGTGCCGCTCGTTCTACCTGTAGCGCGCCGGGTGTGGACTGACTTCAACGCCCGATCGCGTTCGTTGACGCTCCGCAATAGCGCTAGGCCCAGCACTAGATCAAGGGTTCGATGCCGTCAACGGCGGAAGCCTTCACCTTCTGGCCTTGGCCAGACGTCGTCACACGAGCTGTAGGTCCTCGGTCCAAGCGGCCGTAACCCGTGACCGGCCTCCACGCATAATGCGCACCAATTCAACGGACAAAATCCAGCGCAGTACGGCACTTCGAGCGTGGGTCGACCCGCTCGGAAATGTGCGTGCGGGATCGCCCGCGTACGCGTGGAGCCTCGGCATGTGAGCCCAAACGGTGCCTGGGGTTGAATGCCGACACACGTATTCATGCCTTGTCCTGATCTGAGGGTGGGTCCTCTGTTCCTAGGGCTTTGAGCTGGCCGACTGGGTCCCAGTGTGGCGGCGGGCTCTCGATGCCTTTGCTGGCCCAGGGGAGTCCATCGTCAACCCAGCGAGTGCGCCAGGAGGCATAGGTGTGTCCGGCATCTTCGTCTGTCACTCCGAACTGGAAGCCGCACGAAGGGCAAATCTCGTACGAGCCACCGCCGGTTGTACGTGATCGTGGTGGTTCGGTGAGATTGTTGTAGCCGCAGACGGGACACATGTGCGCCACGGCGAACAGTGTGGCCGACCAGTTACCGACGCCGCTGCGCCCGCAGTCTCCGTGCCAACAGGGACTGCAGCGCCGTTGCGGCTAGGAACGGAGCGCCGGATCCGATGTTCGACGCATCAGCGTTGAATCGCCAACGTTCGATGTGAAGCCGTGTCGGGCGTAGAACTCGAAGTGCGCGGGCTGGCAGACGAGCTCAATACTGCGGACCGCTCGCACGTCGGGGAGGTTGAGTACCTCAGCCATGAGTCGATCCCCGAGTCCTCGGCTACGGGCGCTGGGACGCACGATCACATCGAGCACGACAGCGAGTTGGCTGCGATCAGAGATCGCTCGAGCGAACGCCACGAGTTCTCTCTGCTCGAGAAGACCAATCGTCGTGCTTCCGGCGATGATGTGCTCGACATCGTCGCGGGTGCGATGGCGGCTCCACCACTCGCCGGCAAACAGATCGAGTACGCCGTCGACGTGTTCCTGGCCGACGGGAGTGATCACGTCGACATCCACTCCCTGAGTCTCTCAGCTCGACGCACGGCGCGACTCGACCGAGGTACTTCTATGCGCGACCAGTAGGCAGGACATGGCAGCGCATGCCAGCTAGCACCCGTCCGATAGCGGCACACGTCGACCCACGACGTGCCCACGTGATAGCGGCACCATTGCGCTCGGCAAGGTGCTCGGAATTCGCGGCCGGCGGTCACATCACCGGCCGTTCGAGTTCACGGACGTTGCGACGCAATCAGGCGTCGTGCGTCGGCGCTCCACCGCGAGCCGTACGCGACCTGGAGTGCTGGCAGTCGCCAGTCGACGCCGGTCACGACGCCTCGGCATCGTTCCGCACCGCAGCGGCATGGCATCGACCACTCGGGCAGCGTCGAGAAGGTCGCATAGTCGACCGTGATCTCCTCGCCGCCCGAGAGCCGTCGACGAGTTGCAAGTGAGTACCCACCAGCGAGCCACACCGTCGGATCGCACGAGTGGTTGCCGAATCGTGCGATCGAGTCGTCGAGCACGAGGTGCCTGTCGGCGCTCAGCCCGAGGGTGTCGACGTAGCCGCCGCTCGCCTCGGTCTCAGCGAACAGTTGCCGCAGTCCGGCATCGGTGACGATGGACCCGCCGAAGCGAACAACCACGTCGCCGACGTCGAAAGCAGTTGTCGTGAACAGGCCGTCGCCGTCAATCGGTGATTCCGCGACAGCGAGATGCGGACTGACCCACGACGACGTTGGCGGCCGATCCGTCATCGGCACATTCTCGCAACACGCTCGCGGCCGGTCGCACACCGTCCGGCCCTGTGCGAAGCGCCCGGAAACGTTCGCTCAAGCCAGCGCACCGCACCCGCACGCGATCGGCACTTCCAGCGTGTCGTCACTCGCTCGGAAAGCGCGCGGACGATGGCGGCACCAATGCGCGTGGTTGGGCTCGCTCGCTGCTGCCGGCTAGCGATCGAGTCTGAGGTCCGTTGGCGGCGAGCGCTGCCGAGCGGTTACGGCTGCTCTGGTCGGACTCCGGGGAGTTCGGTTTCCCACGTGTCTTGGTCCACGGTTTGGAGGCGTTCGGCCATCTTGGTCAACTCGCCGAGAGTCGCATCGTTGCTGCTGACGATGACGACTCGATTGGGGGTCGCCTGCCAGGCCACCCCGATCGAGGCGGGCCACGCGTCGCGTTCTGGAGTCTGCAAGAACCAAGCGTCAGTGCCGTTAAGGCGTGTGGGCTCAACTCGGTCTGCTCGAACCGCGGTCACAAGGGGTGTCGACAGCGAGGCAGTCTCGACGGTGATGGTCGTGTCGGTGGCATCGGTGATCAGGTAGCCCGCCGAGTAGCCGGATCCGCCAGTTTCGACGACACCGACCATGCGTTCGAAGCGTTCTTGGAGGTCGATGTCGTGGGTTCCGTCGGAGGTGGTTTCAACGGACGCGAGGAAGTCGATGAGCGACCCGACATCGTCGGTTGCGCTGATCCTGAGCCATCGGTCGCCTCGTTGCTGGACAACGTCGGTCCATAGTTCGGTACGTGCGTAGACCGTGCCAGCTGACGTTTGGATGGTGTCCCAATCACCGCGCTCTACCGGCGAACCGCTCGTTGAAACCACGACGCGCAGCGTGTGAAACCCGTTGCCGTCGGGGACCCCCACCACAGTCATGTGGTGGGGCGGTCCGGCTGTCTCGTCCGGTTGCGCCTCGGTCACCCAGCCGTCGGAGAACTGGAGGTCGTCTCGCTGCTCAGGCAACACCAGCAGCGGCCCTGATGGATCGATGGCTGACGCTGAGGGAGCAGACTCGGGTTCGGTCGTGCGTGACGTCGCCGCAACGAGCCCAGCGACCCCCACCACAAGGACCGCCGCGGCAGCCGCAAGCAGCCATCGCATGCGAGGTCGACCCGACCGATTCAACAGCGCGTTGTCGAATCGGTTTGCCGGATCCTCAACCGAACTCAGGTGCTTCGCGTCGCCGGGACCCCGCCTCGAGGTCAGGGTGTCTTCCTCGAGTCGTGGCATCACTGCGCTCAGTGCAGCGCGCACGCGCTCGCCAGGGTCATGTTCAAGTTGCTCAAGAGTCATTGCAGCTTCTCCTTCAGCGCTGAGAGCGCGCGATGCAACGTCGACTTCACCGTGCCAACCGGCATGCTGAGCGTCGACGCGATCTGCTCGTAGGACTGGTCTTCGTAGAACCGGAGCACGACCACTGCGCGCTGACGGGCAGACAGCTGTTCGAGCACACCCCACACGTCGTCGACCTCCGGGTTCATTGCTGGTTCGATCGGATGGACCGGCAGCCGCCGTGCTCGCTCTCGGCGACGCACGAACGTGATGGCCAAGTTGATCACCGACCGCCGCAGGTAGCCCGCGGGATTCTCGATGTTCGAGCCGCTCTCAAGAAACCGGGCGAACGCTTCCTGCACGATCTCGTCGGCGACCGAACGATCGAACGTCACCGCAGCCGCAAGGCCACACATCCGCCCCCGCTGCACGGCGAACAGCAGCTCGAGATCGCCACCATCGTGTGATCGCGTCGCGCCCACACGCTGCTCGCGCACCTCCACAACGTTGTCGGGAACATCTGCCATCACCTAGACCTGACGAACAAGACCCTCAGAACGTTCCCTCGACTCGCGCAATCCGACACCACTACACGACAGGCGATCCTCACGGCACCAGCAGGCGTCCACGCGGATCCCTATCACGCCGCCGGTCGCCTTATCGGCGAGCCCAGGCATCGGTGCCGTCAATTGTGACGGTCTGGTCGTGGAACGCTGCCGGAACCCCGCACACAACGCGCGCATCCAGATCCGACCGACACCGCTCCACTACGGTACGACTGCGCTCGCCACATGGCGAGTAGCTCGCGACCTCCCGCTCGATAACGCGCGAGTGCGGGCGACCCCTCAACCCACGCATCGCGGCACGTTCAGCGTGCACCGACGCACTCGGAATTGCGCGTCGAGTCTGTCGGTGGCGATGGGTGCGCATCACCGTGATGGCGCGTGCCGGGCACAGGATGGGTCGGAACCGTCGGGTTGCCGCGGATGCGAGGGCGACGGTTGGGGCCGGACTCGTTCGGCGGCGAGGTGGATGGCCGGGTCTAGGCGGCGCGTATGTAGTGAGTGCGGAGACGTCGGGTTCGGCTCCACGAATCGCTCCTGGCGCAGTGTTGACAGTGACGTTGACGAGTCGGGTTGATCAGTCCGCACATGCGGTGTATTCGAAGAAGCGCCAGACGCCGAGGTCGGGATCACCGCCAACCCGGACGATGGCTCGCCAGTCGTCGATCGTGTGCACAAACGTCGACTGACCGGGCCCGAACAGCAACTCTGTCCAACCTTGGGTTGGCAAGGACGTACCGCTGGTGTCGTCGTCGATACCGTCACGCAATGCGTCGTCGCTCACACGATCTCGTGGTTCGTCGGGCCCGATCTCGCCGTAGTCCCACTGTGCGCTCGATGCATTGTCACATTGCAGCGTCGCGTCGCTGTCGAGCCGGTCGCGTTCCTCGTCGGTGGGCGCTCGACGTTCGACCACGAGTTCGTTCGGCGCGCGAATCGGACCGGCATCTGGAAGCGGCGCCTTCGGGAGCTCGAACGGAGGGTCGTCGTGGCGCCAGCGGCCAATGACGTTGCCGTCGCGATCAACAGCTCGAGCCTCGAGGACGAAGCGTCCGCTGTAGAGATCACTGCCTTCCGACAGCGGAATCTCGATCTCGATGATCCAGAAGCGGTCGTCGTGTTTGCCGCTCTCGTCGACGGGTATGACGGTGACGGTCTGTCCGCTGACGAGGTCGAGTTCGACGACAGCGACGTCGGGGGTCACGAAGCCGTGTGGCTGAGCACGAACTGTCACGTCGTCGCTGGTGAAACCACCCTGGAACACACCGACCTTCGTTGTCCGATCGAAGTGCTGCGGTCCCGCGGCGCTCGAAGCGGTCGCATCATCCACCTCAACGGAGTACCAGCCCAGATGCCCACCAGCGACCGACATCGATACCTCGCCGGATCCCGATGTCGCGACCCGATGATGCGGGGACCCGAAATCGAGCGGCTCGATCGGGAGATCGACAGCGTTGACAACACGGAGCCCATCGAGAAACCGCTGATCGAATGGCTGCGTCAATCCGGAGCTGAGCACGAAGATGCTGGTACTCGGGTACCTACGCGTTGCTGACCAACTCGACGCACCGGCATCCACGATCCAACCGTCGGCATTGGGCGTTGCCGCAGGATCCTGGTTTCCGATGCCCCGACCACCGATCTCGAGCAAGATCTCACCTTCGGGCCAATCTGGCGGACCGACCGACACCGTTCGGCTCTGTGCCGCCAGGTACTGCAGCGACATTCCCTCAGGAATCCACGCAGGCACCACCCACTGGTCACTACCGATGTCGAGTACATCCTTCAGAGGAACACCGTCAACATCGATCGTCGGCAGCGTCGCTGGGACTGTCGATGACGGTACTTGCGACGTCGACGGCGCATGAACAACGGTGGTCGAGGGAACATCGGACTCTGCGCCGAGGCCGGTCGACGCGGGGGCCGAGGCGCCTCGCGTCTCACCGATCGTCGACCCTGCCGCCCCGTCGTCGACCAGCTCAGCTCCACCAGAACCGCACGCCGCCAGACCGAGCGTGAACAGCAACGCTAGACAGCGGGCACGACGATGCATACGTATTCGACGATACGCAGGGCCGCCGAGTTCCCGCTGGCACTGCACCAGTCACACCGGGAAACGGGTTTGAGCGACGAACACCGCCGGGCAAGATCGAGTGCGGGCGCCCGACCACGCCGATCGTGATCGATTCAGGCAGGCGTCACAGAACTTGAACCAGTCCGACTCCAATGAGGAACAGACCAATCGCAGGAAACACGTAGGCAGCGCCCAGCGCAGTCAGCGGGAGCGACGTCTCGGTGTTGCTACGGCGCTCCTGTTCGACTATCTGCCGCGACGTCGAGCGCGTGCGGAAGAGGTGCAGCCCAATCAGCAGAAACAGCGCGCCCAGCGCGAGCAAGATCATCAGAGTGGATCAACTATTCCGCCCGACATACGCGCATAACAAGCGCGCAGCGGAGGGGGAACACACCACTCCGTATCGGCACTTCCCGCTCGGTCGTAGTCGCTCGGAGACTGCGTTGGGCCAGGCTTGATGGGCTGGGGCAGGTTGCGCACGACGGCCTGCGTAGCGTTGAATCGCAGGTCTGGGCCGGCCTGAAGGCCGCTGTCGACGTTGCTCGTCGGGGTTGGGTGCTCGGTGCCCGCGGCGCGGTTGGCGTGGGCTCGTCGGTCCGCGGCTCGGATCGTCGTTTGCGTATCGTGGGGATATGTCTGACCGGACGCCGTTGCCGGAGATCGATGTGAGTGCGGCGGGCGAGCGGGAGACACTTGAGGGCTTTCTGGTGTACTACCGGGCGGTGTTCGTCCGCAAGGCTGAAGGCATCAGCGAGGACGCTGCGCGTAGTGTGCCTTGCCCGCCGAGCGACTTGTCGATGATTGGCCTGGTGCGGCATATGGCTGAGGTCGAGCGGATGTGGGCGAAATGGCTGTTTCGCGGTGACGAGAACGTGGCGTTGTTCTACGGCGCTGCGCATCCCGACGAGGACCCCGACGGCGACTTCCACCCACCGCCTGATGCGACGCTCGTCGACGCGATGGACGCGTACCGTCGAGAGGTCGTCGATGCAGACGACATCTATGCCGCCGCCGGACTCGATGACCTGCTGGCGAACGAGGATCGAGTCGAGAAGAACAGCTTGCGCTGGATCTATGTGCATTTGATCGAGGAGTACGCCCGCCACGTTGGTCACGCCGACCTCATCCGCCAAGCGATCGACGGCGTGGTCGACGACTGACGCGCCTCGCATTGCCCCGCCACCGCCGCTGCGGGGCCTGACCGATCTCCTGTGGTTCGGGCGGTGATCGTCATGGGCACCCGAAGCATGATTGGCCGACTGTCCCGGTGACTGCTTTTTGACCCGAGCCAGCCTCAGCCCCGAGACCGATGCTTCCGGCAAGACCCCGTAGCTGCGCCAGGCCGAGCGTTGGAGCCCGATCACTCTCGTGGCAGGTGGGTTCTGAGTGAGAACCCTCAGTGGGTCTTGTTTCGTGAACGGCGCCCCGTCTGTGGGGAAGTAGTTGTGTGAGGTTGGTCGGCGCTGACGAGTCGGGAGAGGTCGGTGCTGTGGAGGAAGTGCTGCACGGGTGGTTCGAGGAGCATGCCTCCGATCTGTTCCAGTACGCGGCCCGGCGCGTCGGTGAGGACGTGGCTGAGGATGTGTTGGCCGAGACATTCAGGCGGGGAATCGAGTCGCTGGACAGCTTTGACCCGTCGAGGGGATCGGTTCGCGGGTGGCTGTTTGGCATCGCAACGAATGTGCTGCACAAGTATCGCCGTACCGAAGCGCGGCGTCTGGCGGCACTTGCTCGTCTGAGCGGGACCCGACCCAGTGTTGCCGATCCATTGCTCGAGCGGGCAGCAGCACTTGATGCCGAACGCGAGTTGGGCTTGGTGCTCGATGCGGCGCAGCGCCTCGAACCGTCCGATCTGGACTTGCTCGTCCTCGTCGCCTGGGAAGGCATGACGAGCCAAGAAGTCGCCGAGGTGCTTGGTGTTCCCGCCGGCACGGTCCGCTCCCGCCTTCAGCGGATCCGTCGCCAGCTCGACAGCGCCAGACAACACACCGAAGAGGAGAGGCTGTGAACTCCATCCGAGACTTCCGTCAACTCACACCACGTGTCGACCCGCTGACGCCTGAGATTGCGGAGCGGATCTGGTCGCGCGCCGTCAAGCCGGAGTCTGGGACCGTTCAGCGGGCCGGGCCGTCAACTGTCGAGGAGTGGATCACCGTAGAGCAGTCACCGACTGCGACCCGGCAGCGCCGACCACGGCAACGTGTGCTGGTTGGCGTGGCTGCAGCACTGGTTGTTGTCGCCGGTCTCGCCGGTGTCGCAGTGATCGCCAACCTGGACACTCAACCCGTAGGGACGACCCCGACCGCGCCGTCGACGAACACCATCTCGTCAGCTACCGAGCCGTCAACGGCACCCAGTGTGCTCACTCAAACGGTGCCGACGGTCGTCGAATCGGCACCGACCATCGATGGTCCGACACGACTCGTGCTCGAGCGACCTCCGGCTGGGTTCGCCTTCGATAGCGCCGAGATGCAAGACAACACCGTCGGGATCGCCACCTATCGTTCCAACGACCACAACACCGAACTGCAGATCATCGTGCGCGACGCCCAAGAAGTTCCTCCCCCGGTCGATCTCTTTGAGCAGCGACCGACCTGGACCGTCGATGACCGGACCGTGTGGTCCGACGGTGAAGGTGACGGGCGATGCCTGCCCGATGTCTGCTCGATCGGTCTGCTCTGGGACGCCAACACCTCCGTGACGTTGGCGTGGGTCGACCCGAACGCCGCACAGCTCATCGACGGCAGCACACAAGGAGCGTTGCTTGATCTGGTTCCGAACCTCACTGCCGATCCATCGGTGTGGGTCGATCTGGACGCCCTCACTGCACCCGAGAACCAACCAACGTCGCGACCTGCGCCTGGTCGCGTTGTCGTGGCTAACGCCAACGGCCTGTCCGGGTCTGCTGGCCGGACGACTGCCCAACTCGAGTCGTTAGGAGTCGACATCGGCCCCGCCGTCAACTCAAACCAACAGCCCCGAACCACCTCAGTCATCCAGACCACACCGGGAGCGCAGTGCCTCGCCATTCAACTCTCAGTGCTCCTCGGCATCGAGCAGATCGATCTTGTCGACCCTGCCGAGTTCGCCATCGAAGCGAGCCAAAGCGTCGACGCTGACGTTGTTCTGGTTCTCGGCGAGGACCTTGCCAACGAAAGCTCCGCAGCACGACTCGGCGGCTTCAACGACGCAATCACCACGCGTGGCGATGCTCGCTGCGACCGTTGACGACGAGCAGATGACAACTACCAGCGTCCCTCAAACATCCAAGCAGCGAGCCGCAGGCGGGCTCGGCTCGCTGCCTTGGGCACAACTTCGCCACCAGCGCCAGGCTTGGCCCAGGCGACCCGATCCTGGTCCCGACCAGTTCGAGCGTCGCTGTCGCAAGCGCACTTGTGATGGTGGCCGTCTCGTGCGGTGACAACTCCGAGAACCCAATCAGCAACGCTGCGCGGCAGTCGCTGCGGGCAACACAACCATCCGGCCCGGCCGCCATGACAACCACTTCGACATCGGCACCACCGACCATTGCGCCGACTGTGGACGTCGAATCTCGATGTCACCGTTCCGGGGCGAGGTCGTTGCGACCACGATGGTGCTCACCGACGAACAGCGTCAGTACAGATGGGAAATCGACGGTGCCGTAACCGAGATGCAGTTCCCGATCGAGCCGGCCGCCACCGATTGAGCCGACCCCTCACGTCAATCCGAGCCAGGCAGCGCATATCACTCAACGATCAAGCACCGGCCGACCCGCACAGTTCGGCACCTCGGCGTGCGCTTGCCCGCTCGGAATTGCTGAGCGAGTCTTCGGCGTGCGGCGAGACGCTACTGCTCGCACCTGACTGACCGCCACCGGGGGCTCGCGCTGGCCCTGTGGTCAGATGATCTGTCATGCGTCCGTTGATGTGCGGTTCGAGGACATGGTTGTGCACACCGGACCGCGTCGGTGACGTCTTCTGGGTGTGATGACACGACACCACCAGCTTGCATCACCACGAGGGGCTCCTTCATGGGTCCGCCGAATGAACGCCAACGCTGCCCTGGGCGACGAAGGCGAACCCAGCCATGAGGAGTTGTGGCGTCAACATGTCGCAGAGTTGACGAGGTTCGCGACGGTTCTCGTCGGTCCTCATCACGCGCACGACGTCGTGTCCATCGCGTTCCACCGGGTCACTCGTCGCCTTGACGGCGGTCATGACGTGCACGACCCGCTGGCCTACCTGATGCGGACGATCACGAGCATCGCCGCTGATCAGCACCGTTCCCGGAAGCGGCAACAGGCCCGCGACCTGCGCGCGGCCGCCGATCAGCGGACCACGGTTCCAGAACCGGCACCGCCCGATGTCGACTTGCGGCGTGCGGTCGCCGATCTCAGTGTGCAACAGCGCGCTGTCGTCTACTTCACCTACTGGGAGGACCTCGACTCCAGACAGGTCGCTCACCTCCTCGATATCGCGCCGGCCACCGTTCGACGACACCTCGCCCGTGCCCGTCACCGACTTCGAAAGGAACTCTCATGAACGACCTCCACACCCGCCGCAACGAAGCCGATCTCGAAGCACCGGTGGTCTCAGCCTTGGAGGCACTGATGGATACCGCCCCGGCGCCAAGGTCCGAACCAACCGATGCGAAGCTGCTCGGACGAGACGAACCGGCCGACCACCGTGCACGGGCCCTCGTCGTTACGGCAGCAGCCGGGGTTCTCAGCGTTGGCGTGGCCGGACTTGTCATCATCAACCAACCCGAAGACCCCGGCGTGTCCCAGCCTGCTCCTCGGTCGTCGGTGTCCGGTCCGGCGGCCAGCGCGCCCGCACCGCCGATCACGGAGGTCAGCGACGATCCACTCGCCGACCTCATCGGTTTCGTCCTGCCCGCCTATGTCCCGGACGGGTACCAGATCACCAATCTCAACGCGATGCCGGTCTACTGGAATCCCGACACCGAGAACACCGACATCGACGCCATCGACACCGAGGTCGGAGTTGCGACCGACATCTTGCTCGCCCGAACCGACGGACAACCCGGTGGTTTCATCACCATGTCGAGCCTGCCGCACGCGAACGGCGAGACCCTCGACACGCTCCTTCTCGGTCGCGACGGCTTCGAACGACAGGTCATCGGTGGCATCGAGCGAAACGTGCGCATCGACCGACCCGACAGCCTCGGACCGTTCACCAACGTCGAGTGGATCGAGGGAGACCGGATCTTCACGGTCGCCGGGCGCGCACCGTCGGACGAGGTGAAAGCCGTCGCCGAAGGGCTGTCACAGTCGACCCGCACCGACTTCCTCGCCGCTGGAGCCTCAATCACCGACAGCGCCGCCGCACTCGACGTGCTCGACAAGACGACCTTCGCCGACGGCACCATCATCTCGGTTCGCAGCCTCACGCCGGGCACCTCAGGAAGCGGTGCCGTCGCGATGTGCGTCGAATCGCCAGCCCGACAATGCCGGTTCTCGTTCAGCGAAGCCGGCCTGGGTGGCGCCTATCAGGACAGTCTGATCGCTGCCTTCGACGTAGACGGCGACACGATGATGTTCGTATGGCACAACGCAGCCGAAGCCGAACGCCTCGGCGAGTTCACGCTCCAACCGACTGGGCCGGGAGTTGCATCGACGATCCCGTCAGAAGACCCAACACCTCGCTCCGTGCCCGGGTCTATGTCAAGCACCGCTGAGATCACCGAACAGGTCACCACCGACGTGGGACGGTTCATCCGGATCAACGTTCCTGCTGGCGAGGGCCCACCCCAACTGATGTGGGATGTCGCGACCGGACCAACTGCGATCTCCACTGCCGCCCCGAACGCCTACGGGTTCTGATTGTCACCTCCTCCATCGCTGACGTGCTCACGTTCAGCTCGCCGTAGGACAAGATCCCGCTCACCCCGAGTCCATGGCGAGCGCTCACCCGGTAGCCCCGTCTCGGTCCCCCGAAACCACGCATACCCACGCCAGGTCCAGGACACTCCACACCGTCCGGTATCGATGCCTCTTTGGGTGTCAAGGGGTTGTTCGGCGCTGTAGGCGCGCGTGTGGTTCGACCCTCTTGCCGGGTGGCGGGGTCGGTCGTAGGGTCGGTGTTCGGGTTCGGGAGTGACTTGTCCGAAGAGCCGGCTGTTCAGGATTTGAGGCCGGTCACGCTGGAGTCAGAGTCGTTCCTGGGTTGTCCTCCCGGGCCCACCAGGTTGCTCAGCGGGTGAGTGCTTTGGCGTCGTGGACGAGGTGCCGGTAGACGGTGTCGGAGATCCGGCGTTTCAACGCTCGCAGCGCTTCTTTGGATGACTTGCCTTCGTCGAGTTTGCGGTCGTAGAACGCGCGGCCGATGGTGTCGTGGCGGAGCTGGCTGATAGCGATCACTTGGATCGCCCAGTTGAGTTGCCGATTGCCGCGGGGGTTGAGCCGGTGCCGGACTTTGTCGCCCGAGGAGGCTTCGATCGGGGCGGTGCCGTTGTAGCTGGCGTAGCGATACCGGGTGGGGAACCGGTCGATGTTGCCGGTGTGGCCGATGATGATCGCGGCAGTGACTGGGCCGAGCCCGACGACGTCGGTCAGGGTGGTTCCCGACGCTTTGACCGCAGCGGTGATGCGCCGTTTGGAGACCTTCATCTTGGCGGTGATCTCGTTGATCGAGTCGACGAGATCGTGGGCGAGGTCGAGGCGTTGGCGACTCATCGAGTCGGTCGGCGAGTAACGGTCCAACAGTGTGTTGACCCTGGTCATCGACGTCATTCGGAACTCGGCTCCGCCGGGGAACATCTCACACAGCAATGCATGCAGCCGACAGCTCTCGAGATTCTTCTGCCGTCCGAGATCTCGTTGCCGCTTGGCCAGTAGCCGCAAGATCCGGGTGTGATCGTCGGGCAACACCGCGGCGAGATCGTTGGCCCGCAACGCGGCGATAGCGACTGAGCGGGCATCGTTAGGGTCGTTCTTCTGCGACCGACCAGTGCTCAACGTGCGCACCCGAGAGGCGCGCACCGCTGGCACGTCAACAACGGTCTCACCCGCGGCGATCAGCTGCTGCGACAACAAGTAGCCGAGGCCTTGGGCGGACTCGACCGCCCACACTCGATCATCGCGGAACCCGTCCGCCCACTCCCGCAACAACGCGGCTTGGGTCGGACAGGAACGAATACAGATCTCGTCGACAACGGTCTCGAACGCGTCGACCGCAACAGCGGTGTGGGATGCCTTGTGAGGGTCAATCCCGATCGTGATGGACATGACAGTGGTGCCTTTCTCTCAGCGATAGAGCCAAGGGTGGGCACTCCTGATTCGAGCCGATCGTGTTCGCGCCTCTTTCGAGCCACACCCCGACCGATGGACACCGACCGGCTGACAGTTCGATACAAAGCCAACCCGCAGGCGGCAGGCACTTCCGAGTCAACCGACCGGCACCACCGACGCTACGACAACCGCCGCAACGCACCCACCGACTCAATCAGGCACGTCGGTGAGCGGGCGACCCGCTCGGGAACGTCCGCAGGCGGCACGTGCCGACCGTCAACACGTGTTGACGGCGCGGCTGGTCGTCCATAGGCTGATCGACGGTGGACATCGAAGCGAGCGCCCGCAAGCACGATGTCGCCGATGAAGACATGCTGCACGCATTCCGGCACCACTGGCGAGCCTTCGAGACCGATGATCCGGACGTCACGATGTTCATCGGACTGTCGACGACATCGGCTCCGCTCGAGGTCGGAGTCGTCAGCGACGACGACGGTGTCGCGATCATCCACGCAATGCCGGCACGCAACAAGTTCCTCACGGGATGGTGGACGCCATGAACACGACACGAAGCGAACGAGCAGCAGCCCTCGAGGCATGGGCCGACCGCGTCGACACCGACGACCTGGTCTCTGCCGACACCGACGCATTGCGAGCGATTGCGGAACTCGCCGAGCAACGCAACGGCGTGGATGCGGCAATCATCGAAGCCGTACGTTCCGCCCGCGCTGCGGATCGTTCCTGGTCTGAGATCGGAGCCATGCTCGGCGTCTCGAAGCAGGCAGCACAACGCAAGTACTCCAAACTCATCGCCGCCTGACAATTCGCCATGCCAGCACCACACGGAAACGCGCGGGTCGAACACGACGAGCTACCCACTCGGGAAGCACCTCGGTACGCGCAGGGGCGCACGGAAAGGTGTGTGACTGTTAGTTCGACCGGTGCGACCGTGCCCCAGCGTCGGACCGACGAACTCCGTCGGCAGATCGATCGTGACGTTGGGCTGATCGATGCCGGCGTGTGCTCGAAGGTCGAGCGGCACTTCTTCCCAAGCAACATCTCGAACCGGACCGCGGACGACCCAGAACTGGTCGAGTACCTCACGGACAACGGCATCCCATACGTGATCCACCTGCCGTAGCGTCGTTCGGCATGGCGATCGATTACTCCGCCTACTGGGACGGCCTCACTCCCGCGCAGGCCGCCGACGCGTTCGAGCGTCACGTCGCCACCCAACGCGAGCGCGCCGAAGCTGCGGCGCTCCGGTTCGCTTCACTCGACACAGAGGCGGCCGTCGACTTCAGTCGCGCGAGCCTCGAATCCGTCTGGACGGTCGCGCTCGGCTACGCCCAACCGGTCGCTAGTCCAGATCTGGCGCCAGACCAGCTCCCGCTCTGGGCCGCCTTCCGTGTGGGGTTCGCGCAGGAGGTGGGTCTTGGTGTGGTGGCGATGGTGACCGACCTCGGCGCCTACTTTGCCGAGGCCGCACTCCAACTCGATATCGGGTGCAGATGGCACCTCGGCGACGTCCCGAATCAGGAGGGTTACCAGCAGCCCTTACTCCGATTCCTTGGAGGCGCCGAGCTCGCCGTCGAGAACATGGTGACCAACATCTTGGTGCGAGCGGTCTTGGGGGACGGTCCTGCTGCGGCGAAGTCCGCTGCGCCCGATGGGCTTCGCAGGCAGCTGGACATGCGGGCGAAGCTGTCCGCCGGGTATGCGACGTCTGACGCTGAGACGTTCGAGGTGCATCACGAACGTGGCGCGTCGTACCACGTCACGTTCGCCGATGACGTCGATGACATGGTGTCCGAACGCCTCGACGGACTCGTCGACACCTTGAACTCACGCTTCTCGGCGTCAGCGATTCGTGAAGACCGAGACGTTCTCCTTGTGCGCGAGTGGACGCACGGCAAGCAGGCCCTCGCTGGGGTCTGCCGCCTCTGGTACTGACACCGATCTTCAGCCGCTCAACACAGCGGCCCGCGGCTGCCCGGATCGCACGCGCCATAAGAGAAAGGCAGCGGCCGCAGCCAAGAACGAGGGGTTTGCTGTCCCACCGGGTCCTCGTGAGAGGAGTGAGGGTTTAGGTTGATCCTCGGTATGGCCAGCGTGCCACGGATCTGAGCGCTCAGGTCCTGGTGCTACTTGGTCCAAGGGATAGCAGCGACTTGTCTACCGAGCGATATCGCTACAGCCGCGGTGGTCGCCGACCCGCTCGGGTACGGCACCGATGCGATCGCCGATGCGCACAGAAATGAGCGTCCGAGCGCGCGGCGCGGCCACATACCGACCGGGCTTGGCCCTTTACCGGTTGCCGAGCGCGGGAGTTCTGGCCACGTCGCTGCGCGTGTTCGAGCAGGGCAGGTTGCGCATCGTGTCAGAGTCCTGGATTGCCGACCTGTCTCGCCCGGACCTGACGGCGACGTTGATTGACCTGTCCGTTGTCATCGGTCACAGTTGTCACCCGTGTCGACACTGACGTACTCCGAAGAGATGGTCGCAGTCCATCGCCCGCTGCGCCGGGAGTTTGGCCAGTTGCCCGACATCGTCGGCGCTGTACGCGACGGTGATCGCCAGCGTGCGGAACAGGTAGGCGGATGGGTGGCCACCATGACAAAGTTCCTCCGTCACCACCACGAGGCCGAGGACACGCTGTGGCCGCTGTTGCGCGAACGGGCAGCAGACGATGCGGCGGCCATTGAGTTGGTCGACCAGTTGGAGCTGCAGCACGAGCAGTTGGCCGCCAGAATCGCCGAGGTGAGCGCTGCGTGCGACGCATGGCAAACCTCGGCGTCGGCGGACGATCGTGACCACCTCGCTGAAGCGATCGCACTCGTTCGCTCCGAGATGGAGGACCATCTGGTCCTCGAGGAGACCCAAGGAACGGCACTCGCCCAGCAGCACGTCAGCAGCGAGACCTGGAACGAGATGGGCGAGAGAGGCCGCGCAGTACTCAAGGGCATGGAAGGCCTCCTCGTGATGGGCGCCGTCATGGAGGAGATGAACGACGCTGAGCGAGCCTGGCTCCTCGGCGGCATGCCCCCGCCCGTGCGCTGGTTCGTCGTACCGTTCGCGCAGTTCCGCTACCGCCGGTACATCGCCGGCGTGCGGGCTGATTGACTGACTGGGTATTCGGGGCCGCAGGTCGTTTCGACGCGTCCGTCCGCACCACCACTCACGCATATCCGCACCCCAAGCGTCACCCGCCGAACCGCTCGAGATCTGCACGTCCGGCTCGGGTCGGACCACTCGGAAATGCGCGTCAAGCAAGAAGAAGCGATACGAGCGGTCCTGCGCGATCGGCCGTGCCGGTTCCCGATCGGGTCTGATCGCAGTCTGCGGCGCGCTGTATCGGATGGGTTCAGCTGCTGGGGATGTCGGGGACTTCGGTGGGCGAGTTGCGCCGCACGTTCTATTCCGGAGGATCCGGTGGTACTAGGTGATGTCGACGGGGTGTGCGTCGGGGTTGGCTGCTTCGAGGCGGTATCCGGGTTCCGTGACCTCGATGTATCCGATGAGACGTCCGGGCAGCAGGTTGGGGAATGCTTCGATGACTTCGACGTCGATGCGGGCGTCGCCGTTGGTCAGCACGACTGCCCCTGCGTCGGGCGATGCAGTGACGACGGCGATGACTGGCGTGCCATCGGGGTCGAGTGGCCCGCTGGGTGTCGCTTCCAGGAGTCGTCCGGTGAGTAGCTGCGTTCCGATCGGTCGGGTGTTGACGTCTGCGGGATTGTTCTCTACGACGATGCGCGGTTCGCTGGATCCGGGCACGATGGCAATGAGTGCGTTGTTGGTCCCGTCGGGGCCGGCGATGTTGGTGACGGGGATTGGCACTTGTGGTGAGAGTGTCTCGATCGGTTCGTCGAGCTGTCCGCCAGGCGGAAGAGGTGCCTCAAACTGGGGCGTCTCGTACCTGGCCCGTAGTTGTTCCCACTCGTCGGTGTCGAGTGTGGTCAGTGAACGCGCTATCTGCAGCATTGTGTCTTCATCGAGTGGAAACGTGCCTGTGTTGCTGGTCGATTGCGGCGAGCTTTGTCCGATGGTGACGACTGTCCGCTCGTCGGTCTGGACCTGGATGAGGCCGAGGCCGCGTTCGTCTCGTATCACGACTGCTGGCATGCCATCGACCGTGTCGAACCACTCTGGGAGCCAACCGAGTCGAAGCGCATCGATGAACACCCCGTCGAATGTCTCCATTGTCGAGACGCGCAGCGTCGCCAACTCAGGCCCGAGATAGGTGATCCCGTCTACGGGCATCCCAACCGTGGAGCGGCCAGGGTTCCACACCAGTGGATCGGGAGCAGCGACCTCCACCGACCCGTCCGCTATCTCGACGGTCGCGGCGATCTGGGAGAGCAGGTCCACGTCATCGTGACCCGACACGGTCACCCATAGATCACCGACGGGAACCGCGACCTCAACGGTCTCGGTGGTCGGGTTGGCGAGCGGCTCGTCCCAGCGGGTGACCACCGTGCCGGGCTCGAGGTTGTCGACTGTCACGCGCTCACCGACTCGTTCCGTCGGCGCATTGGCGAGTCGAACGTGAACAACCGGTGCAGTCGGGAATCCGTCCTCGTCGATCCCGTGGGCGACGCCGTGAAACACCCCCGCGGGCGGCATCGTGAACGAGGTTCGGCCCCCAGCAGTGCTGATCTTGAAGCCGTCGGGGAGCGCACCTGCCGCAACCTCGCTCGGCGCCGGTGGAGCCGGAACGCTTCCCGCTGCGCTGATCGACTCCTCGACGAGGCGAGCGAGGTACTCCTGGCCATCGGGGAGCAGACGGAGTTGATCGTCGCGTACGCAGTTGCCGGGACAGTCTGCGATCTCGACTGCCCAATCGAGCACGGAGATGTTGGGCCATTGCTCGGGCAGCGCGCGGATCAGCTCGTTGTTGCGGTCACGGTACGCGACGGTGTCCGGTAGGGCGTGGGTGACGAACACGACGGCCGGGACGTCGGCAAGGATCGCCGCGGCACGATCGAGATCTGCGGCTGCGATCGCGCCGTTCGACCCGAGCTGCACGACGACCACATCGCCGAGGCGTCGCTCGTCGCGCATCGCGGCGAGCTCGGTGAGGCCTTCGGCGAACGTGCGCGACGCCGATGCGTTCACGGCCAGACCCAACCCATTGAGGAGTTCGACTGCGTCGAGCGTGGCGGCGTCGCCGACAACGACGCCCGAGCGCAGCACAGGCTCGACAGCGCGTGGAGTGGTCTCGGTGGGCCGAAAGGGCGATGAGGGGTCTGTTGACTGGACCGGCGTGGTCGCGGACGGGTTGGTGGGCGTCGGCGGGATGTCATTGATGACGGTCGGTTCTTGTCGGGGACCGTCGGATCGATCCGACTCGATGATGACGAAACCGGCGATCAGCGCCACTGTTGCTGCTGCGATCAAGACGGCGGTGCGGCCGAGGCGACGCCTCGACGGTTTCGACTCGTCAGTCACGAGCGGTTCGATCGTCGCTGCCTTGCGGAGTGGTCGAGCGGCGTTGTTGCTGTTGTCGTCCGGTTCCGCGCTCGCGGCATGGCGGTGAATCGCGTCGAGTACATCGCTGCTCGTGCTGGCCGCTTGCGCCCTTGCCCACGTCCGTGCAGCACGGCCTGCAGCGTGTGCTCGCTCCTCGCCACGCTCGTAGCTCATGTCGAGCCCTCGTCGAAGCGCTCGGTGAGTTTCCGACGTGCACGATGGAGCGACTTCTTCACTGTGCCGGGTGCGATGCCGAGCACCTCGGCGACCTCGGCCACCGGGAGTTGATCGATGTAGTGCAGTGCAACCACCTCGCGTTCACGCCGCGGAAGCCCCCGCACAGCAGTGAACCACTCTTCGTCGATCAGTTCGATCGCCGTCTCGTCAGCGCCGTGCACACTCTCGGTCGATTGCACGGCGAGTCGGTCCTGCATATGGCGATACCGGCGCCCCGCCCGATGATGGTCGGTAATCAGGTTCAACATCACGCGACGAACCCAGGCACCAGGCGCGTCTAGCGCGGCCACCTCGGTCCATCGGCCGAACGCGCGCAGCAACGCTTCTTGCGCAACGTCGCCAGCGACCGACGGCGCAAGCGCCCGCCCCAATGCCAGCAGCCGAGGAAACTCGTCGCGAAAGAACGCATCGAAGCCCTGAGCGACCCCCGACTCGACACGGTCCGTCACCGATTCCACTCCCACACCTTGAACACACGCACACGGGCCCTCAACGGTTGGCCAGCACCCACAAATACTCGCCAACACGCGTTCGGTGCCCCCAAACATCCGAACGGAGTGTGCGCTACCCCAAAGAGATCGCTGGACCGGTCGAGGCCCGTAGGGCCTGGTCGGCTCCGCTCGAGACTGTTGCGGTGACTACTCGCATTGGTCGATGGTGACGAAGAAGCCATCGATTGGGTAGGTGACGTCGGTGACGGTCATCGTCCATTCGACGTAGGTGCCGGCGTCGTCCGTCAACGCGACGAAGCTCATGCCGTTGGAGAGGTCCGCTACGGGCTCGATGAAGACGCCTGAGGCGAATCGGTCGATCTCTCCTGAGTAGCCCCAGACGCAGGCGTTGAGGTCCCAGTCGTCGTCGACGTAGGCCGTGAGTGTGTAGGTGCCTGGGGTGTCAATGTTGATCGGTTCACTGGTGGAGCCTTCAAAGCCGACCTGCTCCTTGGTCGCTTCGTATTCTTCGAGCAGCCGTGCCGACGGGTACACGGGGAACTGGTCGACGAACTCCACTCGGCAATCCGGTGTCGTGGTGTCTTCGGCTGTGGTGGCGCTGGTTGGTGATGCGATGACGCTGTCGGGGTTGCGACAGCCGGTGAGCGCGCGTTGGGGGACGGGCTCGGCGAGATCGGTAACCGACCCCTCGAGGAGGACCGTCGTTGATCGTTGCAGTACGTCGCCGGAGCACTCGGCATCGGGGTCGCGTTCAACGAACACCGAGATCTCCACGGCCGTGTCGTTCTCGTTTGATTGTGTGCCGATCAGCGCTCCAGTGCACTCGGCATCGACGTAGTAGACGAGGTCAATCACACGGTCACTGATATCGATGGCGTCCCACTCCGCAGGCGCACATGTCGCTTGCTGCAGGCAGCTCGACAGGCCGACTTGCGGGACGGTGGTTGTCGTCGACGGGACAAGCTGTGTCGCGGGCGGGCTGTCTTGATCGGTCGAACGCAATGCGACGACGGATACGAGCCCAGCGACTAGCGCGACCACGCACGCGGCAACCGCAGCGATGATGGCAATCGACATGGTTCGGTCCCGTCGTGCGAGTCCAGCGTCCCGGGTGATGCGCGGCCACAGATCAGGCGGATTGGCAGCCTCCACCACGTTGAACCGCTCCGCGATCTGGGAATCGGTGTCGTCGTTCATGGGGCCTCCCTCGCAACATCAGCAGAACCACTCGCCGCCAGGGCGCTGTGTGCTCGATTCAGCTGCACGCTGACTGTCCCGGTTGAGGTGTCCAAGATCTGAGCGATCTCTGCTGACGAGTAGCCGCCGACGTACCGCAGGACCACACACACGCGCGTTGTTGCGGCGACAGCACCGACAACTCGCCTACGAACTCCACGACCGAGAACGGAACCCGATCATCACCACGATCAGGCACGTCCGACACGGTGCGCTCGAACGTGAGCATTCCCGCAGCGATACGAAACGACGCACGCCACACCCACCGATCAACGTCATCGATAC
The DNA here is from genome assembly GCA_965230015.1 of Ilumatobacteraceae bacterium. Taxonomy (GTDB): domain Bacteria; phylum Actinomycetota; class Acidimicrobiia; order Acidimicrobiales; family Ilumatobacteraceae; genus JABSQH01. The sequence continues at coordinate 219,725 of CBDDKF010000014.1, forward strand.
CGTCCCCACGTGCAATGGCCTGCACGAACGCCTCTGCCTCGGCGTCGCTGGCAACATCGGCATCACCGCAGTACGCCAACAAGGCGCGCCACAAACGACCATGCACGCGCCGATACGCCGCCTCTACAGCGTCCACATGCGAACCAGCCATCACACCTACAGGGCCCAAACCACCCCGCGTTCTTAACAGAGCCCCAAGCCACACCTGTCGGTGCTGCGCTTCACGAGCTGAGGGTCGATCGCTGCCCAAACATGCGCTCGCCCAGGTCCAGCACCAAGAACAACGGCGTCCATACGGGGCCGACGCTGCGGGTCAGGTCGTCGCGCGCCCGGGCGCCGCACGTCGGTCCTGACACACTGAAGCTGGAGGAGCCGTGGAGTTGAACGCATCACCAGGCGAGCCACCGCGCAGCGGCCCCAGCCGTTGGGCTCGCGTTGGCGGTCTTGTCGTCGCTGTCATTGCCGCGATCGCATTGGCCAGCTCACTGTGGGGATGGTTCACCACATCCGAACCCGTCTCGAATGACGAACTCGACCGCATGCGCGCTGAGTTTGATCGACAGATACCAGATGGACTGGACGCGCAACGGCGCGCGATGCACGACGGCACCGTGGACATCGCCGAGCTGCGGGAACTGGCCGCTCACGCATCGGACTGCTCACTCATGGCTGGGAGCCGACCGATCTCAATCGGACTCAGCAGCACAGGCGGCCTCACCCGCACCATCAGATTCGATCCCGATGGCGACAACGTGGACGAGCTGATGGCGATCTCAGACAGATGTTGGGAGCACCACGTCGGCCTCGCCGAGCTCCGCTACAGCGACCAGCGATAAGACCGAACGTATCGGTACGCCGTGCCGGGCCGACGTCGCTCGCTGAGTGGTCCTAGCTGCGATTCGAGCGGGGTGCAAGCAAGACGGTTCCGAGAGTCAGCACCGCAGTGACGGCGCCTGCGTACGACATCATGCCCCAGGGGTGTGGGAGGTCCAGCGCGCCGACCAGAACGGCCGCCACAACGAAAGCGACAAACGCAAGCAAGACAGCCGTGAGCTTCCATTGACGGTCGTATCTACGTTGAGCAGCTGTCGCCACCGTCGCCAACCTATGCCCTTGCGCCGCGGCTCGCTTCGCACTTCCGCTGGCTGGCAGCGCCGACCACCGGGCCGCGCGCGACGTCAGAGTCCGATGACGATGGGCGTCCGATTGTGCGGCAGGGCGCTCGGGCAAGGCCGATTGGAATTGGGCTGGGTGCGTTGGCGCGGTCGAGGTGGTCAGCTTGGTTCGGGTTTGAGCGCGGCCCAGTCTTCTGCGGTTGCTGGTTGCATTTGGTTGGCGGCTTCGAGGACGGTGCGTTGGTTGAGTCCGAACCCGCCGAGGGTGTATCGGTATCCGCCCTCCGACCAGAGGATGGCGAGGTAGCCGGGCGTGTCGTTGCTGGCGATGAACGCGGGAACGCCCCGCACGGTGGTATCTGTGACGTTGTCGTAGTCAAGCCGGTGGAGCGGAAGTAGGCCGGGGTCTTCACGTCGCCATCCCAGCCACAACATGGGTTCGCCATCACTGGGCAGCGCGCCGTCGGGTCGAGCGTTGTACCAGCGAATCGATGCAGGCGCAGACTGCAGGGACTCGAGCGGGGTGAACCGTTCCTCCGAAACCGTGCCCACGGCGCGCTCGACGAGACCTTCGGGCAGCGCAGCTGGGTCAATGACTGCGCCGACGCTGTCGTTGTCGGCGAGCACGGTGTGCTCTGCGGCGGTGAGGAGATCATCGTCGCTGAGTTGATAGCCAGTCACGACGAACAAAGTGTCGTCGTCGCGGAACGCAACGGCACGTCCGCTGCCTGACGGATCGTCGTACAGCCACGCTGTCTCGCCCCCCACGGTCACTTGGGTGGGCTCAACGTCGGCTGGTGGTACTGCCGGGGCGAACTGCTGGGTCGCCGACGTGGACGCGAGCTGCAAGCGGGGGTGAAGCTCGGGCTGATCCATGGTTGCGGTGTACCAGCGCTGGATCCACGGCTCGACGGGGCCCGCGGGTTGCGACGCCTCTGCGGTGCCGACGTAGGAGTACCCGGTGGCTTCAGTCAAAGCGTCCGGGAACTCGTCGAGGATCACCGCCCCGCCTGGCACGCCGGTATCGCCGTCAACACGCTCGATCGGCGCCGTCGATTCACTCGATGGCGCGCTGGTGGGTTGCTCGGGGGGTGTGTGCGTTTGCTCGCCGGGCCGGTTGGCGCTCGCCCAGACGCCAACGACCCCGGCGAGCGTGAGCACGCTCGCAGCGACCACGAGTAGCCCACGAGTTCTGCGGTCGCGCGCCGGACCGGGGACGGAGCTGCGAGCCGGATCGGGACCGGACGCGACGGCGACCCCCGTGTCGGCTGCGCCGGAGACTCGAGAACGCAGCTTGCTGCGAGTGGCAGCATCCAACACGGGGCGGTCAGGTCGCTGGGCGCGGACGATGTCGACGATGTCGCTCATTGAGATCCCTCCGGTGCCGGGCGATCGAGGTGAGCCGCCCTCCGCAGCTCGCGGCGGATGCGATGGAGTCGCGACCGCACCGTGCCGACGGGAACTCCGAGGATCTCGGCACACAACTTGTATGGGACGCTCTCCCAGGCGACGAGCAACAACAAGTCGCGATCCTCTGGCGCGAGATCCGCCACTGCCGTCATCACCCGCTCAGCGTCAGTGGACGCATCGATTCGTTCGGCAACGTCGAGGAGCGCGTCGCCACGAACGACCGGTCGATTCGCCAGTTTCAGATTCGCCCGGAATCGGCGTTGCTCTGTCCGCCAGTGTCGCCGCATCAGATTGGTGGCGATCCCGAACAGCCACGCCCGCTCGCTCCCGCGTGCGGCCTCGTAGCGGTCGGCTTGGCTGAGCGCGATCTCGAACACGTCGCCCACCACGTCCGCTGCGATGTCACGTCCGAGGCGACGAGCGACATAGCCGTACACGGCATCAACGTGCTCGTCGAACAGCCGAGCAGCATCGTCGTCCACGCTCTACTCTTGCCCGCTCACCGCAACGAGTTCATCCTTCGCTCGAGGGCAGACGGAGACTCGCCCCAGCTCCCACAAGCACGGCGCGCTCGACATCAGCTCTCCGTTCGGCCACCGCCGAACGGAGAACCACCTGCGACGAGCAAAGCGCTCGGCATCGCCACAGTCTGGTTCGGCACATTGGCGCTTGGTCATGGCTAGCGAATGCTTCGCTCGACCGCAGGTGGCGCGCTGGCGCGCCCATGGCGGTGGTGAGATGCTGCGTGGGTGGTGAAACGGATCGCTGCGGCGATAGTCGCAGCACTTTGGGTGTTGCTTGCAACGGTCGGTTTGAGTCGATACGGCTGGACGAAATGGACGACGCAAGACATGGCAGGGTTTCCCGACTCGCTGTTTTGCCGGAATCACTACCCGACGTTCGGCAGCGTGTGCGAAGTCCCCAACGAGGTCGCCTACAGCCTTGTGCTGACGACCGTCGCGCTGATCGCGATTGCGCTGCTAGTCGTCGCCAGTCGCATCAACGCACGCGATCGTTGACCCGCACACAACCGCTCCCCGAAGCGAGAGGGCCGAGCCGAGCAGTACGGCACCGATGCGCTCGCTGAAGTGCGGGGCTATGGTGTGCATGCCGCCATGTGTTGGCGACCGAGAGGTCTGGGGTGGGACTTCTACGGTGTGGGGCGGTGTCGCCGATGAGGGCCAGATCGACGGTTGCATTGCTTGCCGCAGCTTCGGTTGCTGTGTTGGTTGCGGCGTGGTGGTGGAGACCAACCGAGCAGCCCGACCTGACAGCTCGTCCGGCGGACACTGCCCCCGTTGGCGGTGACCCAGTTCCGTCACAGGTCGACGCTCGAGAGTGGCAGATCCACTCCTTCGATGGACGGCCGGTCAGTGGCGGGTTCGGCAACGCCGCGTGGTTTCGATTCTCCAATGACGCTCCCGTGGATGCCCAACCGTTTGAAGTTCCTGCGGGCGCCGAGTTGTTGGACGGCTTCAACAACTGCAATCGATACAGCGGCAGCGTCCGTTTCGATGGCGACCACATCACACAGGTCACTCCAGGGATGAGCACGGCGATGGCGTGTCCGCCCCCGCAATTCATCCCAGTGACCGGCGAGCTGGCGATCGAACAGGAATGGCTCGTGATTCGCGGCGACAACACGCTGGTCGCGTTTGACCGCGCCGACGGTGTCCCAGCGAGCGCGCCTCCTCGGGTGATGGAGGTTGATGTGGCGATGCCGCCTCGACCGGTGTCGACAGTTGCGGTAAGCACCGCGCAGCCGATGCCGCCAGGCTGGCCCGACCTCGAGGGCTCGCGATGGGTGTTGACCAGCGTGAACGGGGAGCCGTGGACCTCAAGTCTTGTCCCTTCACTGACGATTGGGGCCGACACCATCTTCAGCGGCCACGACGGTTGCCGTCGTTACGTCGGCGCCTGGTGGCTCAGTGACCCCAGCGTTGACCGCCTCGTCGTCCACGCCAGCGAACCCGAAGAGACCGTTCCCTGCCGCGCCGCTGTCGAGCCGCTCCTGCGCCCCGCTCAGAGCTTTCGCTTCGAGGTCGGGCCCGACCGGCTCGTCTCGGGGCCGCTGGCCGATACGAACGCGGCGCCACTGCCGACACCAACGCTCGCAGACGGCAGCCCACCACCACCGCCGTCGACCGAACCGCACGTCGTGTTTGAACCGCTCGCGCCCGGCCAGGCGGTCAGAGAATCACATCAACTCGTCGGCCAATGGGCGACCCGCGACGGCATCAGCGTCGACGTCAACGCGGACGGCACCATCGACGTCGGCGACTGCGGAACCGTCGCGTCGTGGCGATTCAACAGCCAGCTGGAGATCGATCGCCAGTGGCCCCAATACAACAACTGTCCCGCCGCTCAATCCACAAGCATGTCAATGCTGCTCCTCGACACGCGAATACCTGAATCGCTCGAACGACTCGACGATGGACGACTCATCCACACCTCAGACACCGCCATCACCATCCTCGAGCCAGTGACCTGAACGCACCCATCGCCACACCAACGAGGCTCCCCGCCCGATAACGCACGAACACCAGTGCGCCCACAGCCGACGCAGTACGGCACCTACGCGCTCGCTGGATTGCGTTGTATTGCCCGGAATGGCGGCCGGTGCCGATGCGATGTGACCGTTGGCGATCGGCCGTGCGGGCGACCGCTCGAACGTTCGTCAATCCGGGATGGGTTGGCAGGTGTCAAGGCGTTCGCCCAGCGAATCCGATCCGAGGAAGCCCCATGGACACGTGTCCTCTAGCTCAACCCATCTCTCGCCGTTGACGACGACGATGCGGTCACCGATCGGTTCCTCAAGTCGCAGCGGGAGTACGCCCTCGCAATCGTCGCCGCGGAGGACGTCGCCATCGATGCTCCCGATACGGACCTCGGATTGCGTTTCGGTGACGTCGGCGGAGAGGTCTTGGCTGCAGACGAGCACGAGCTCAAGTCCGCCGCGGTCGGTCTCTCGTATCGCAAGGGCATCCGGTCGACCGTTTCCGCAGCCAGTGAGCACGTGAACAGCGGACACTGCTAGGACACACAACACGACACGTTGCAGCCCCGTGGACACCACTGCCAGTGAAGCAGACCGACAATTAGCGTTGGAGCCTGATGGCGCTTCCTGCTCCGCTACTTGTTGTTCGGCATGCCGCTGCCATTGTCTCGGATGCTTCGCCACCTGCTGCGTGGCCGTTGTCGGAACAGGGTCGACTCGAGGCGCGCGCCCTTGGACAACGACTGGCCACACGGTTTTGCGACGCGCTCGCGGTGATTCGGTCCAGCAGCGAACGCAAAGCGATCGACACTGCAGCCGCAGCGACCGGGGTGCTCCCGGTCGTCGATGATCGCCTCGGCGAGGTCCAGAAACCTTGGTACGACCGGCCCGAGGACCACAAAGCGGCTGCGATTCGGTACCTCTCAGGCTCGACAGACGTCGGATGGGAGCCGCGCGGCGACGCAATCTCCCGCTTCGACGCGGCCGTTGCAGATTTAGTCGATCGCCCAGCCGCGGTTTCGACGCATGGCACGGTGTTGTCGTTGTGGTTGACGACGCGACTCGACGACTTCGACCCTGTTGCGTTCTGGCAGGACCTCCGCTTTCCAGATGCGCACGTGCTGGAGTTCGATTCCGAGCGCGGCGGCCGATGGACCATGGAGCGAGTCTGACGAACCCGTCCCATGTCGGCACCGACGTTGGGCGGCACGGTTCGGAATGACGTCCTTCGCTGGAGCCTCGGAGTTTGATGATTCGGTCGGCCCGAAGGTGTTGGCTCTTGACGGGGCTGGGGTTGGTTGAGAGTCTCTGTGTGGCGACTGGCCCGTCGCCAAGCTCTTGGCGTTCTTACCCAGCAAGTGCGCCAATGAGAGTGAAGGGGAGCGAATCCTCGGGCCCGCTCGAGTGATGGGCCTTCGGCCGCGTAGGAACTGCTGGGGAGTGTGCCTGCGTATCCAACGAGGAGGACCCTGTGACCGACGACAAGAACTTCAAGCGACTCGTACGCGCGCGCATGGCCGAGACCGGCAAGTCGTACACCCAAGCCCGGAACGAGCTACTCACACAGACCCAGCCCGAACCCGCGTCGTCGACGACGGTGCCGACCAACGCACGGGTCTTGGTGACCGGCCATCGTGGCCTTGTTGGATCAGCGATCGTTCGCCGGCTGCAGGCAGACGGGTTCAGCAACATCTTGACCGCCACTCGGGAGCAACTCGACCTACGAGACCAGGCTGCCGTCAGCTACTGGTTCCGTGCCAACCGCCCGGACTATGTGTTCCTCGTAGCCGGGACCGTCGGAGGGATCCTGGCGAACTCAACCAGACCAGCGGAGTTCGCTTACGACAACTTGCTGATTCACGGCACTGTGGTCCACGCCAGCCACGAGTACAACGTTAAGAAGCTGCTGTACCTCGGCTCGAGCTGTGTGTACCCGCGCGACACCGCGCAACCGATCAACGAAGACCAGCTCCTCACCGGCCCGCTGGAGCCGACCAACGAGGCCTACGCCATCGCCAAGATTGCCGGGATCAAGCTCTGTGAGGCGTACCGCAGCCAATACGGGGACAACTTCATCTCCGCGATGCCGACCAACCTGTATGGACCCAACGACAACTTCGACCCCATCGGAGCGCACCTCATACCAATGCTCATCCGACGCTTCGACGAGGCCCGTCACGCCGGCGACACCGAGGTCACCGTGTGGGGAACCGGCCGACCCCGACGCGAGCTGATGCACGTCGACGACCTCGCATCAGCGTGTGTCCATCTCATGCACCATTACAACAGCGGCCAGCTCATCAACATCGGCACCGGCAGTGACGCGACAGTCGAAGACATCGCATCGCTCGTGCGCGACGTCGTCCACCCAACCGCCCACATCACCTTCGACACCACCAAGCCGGATGGCACGCCACAGAAGCTGCTCGATGTGACCCGAATCCACGACACAGGATGGCACCACACCATCGCCCTGGACGACGGACTGCGGTCCACCTACGACTGGTACCTCACCGCCGAACAGGTCCGCAACCGCGAAACGGTGGCCACCATCGCCTGACCCGCCCATAATCGCCCGCCCACCTGCAGGCCAGCATCCGGCGAGATCGGCACCGTTGCGTTCGCTGTTTGCCTCTGAGACGCACGGCGCAGTGACCGCAGTGACGCCGCCCAGGTGGTCCGCTGGCGTCGGGTAGCCTTCATTCATGGGACGCAGGAAGAGGAGGCGGTCGTTGTGGCGTTGGCTCAAGGGCGATCCGGACGGCGCCCAGCTCGACCACAAGAAGCCCGGCGTGGTCGCAGCAAATAGTCGCAGAGAGATTGTTTCGTAGTAGTCCAGTTCTCGGCCGAGATGAGGAACGCGAGCTCGTATGTCCGCTCGGACGGTGCACCCAACTGAGCCAACTAGAGGGGCACGCAGTCAGTCGCCGCACCGTAGATCTTGCACTCGATCACGCCGAACGGCCGATGCACGATCGCCGAGGTGGCGGGCCCGGATGCAATCTCAATCAGTGCGAACTCGCCCTGCGGATCGACTGCAACAGATCGCTCTGCGGGGTTGACGGCCTCCAAGCGCGATTCCTCCTGTAGACGAACCAGCGCAACATAGGTGTCTCGATAGGGGCCGCTCCACAGCACGCGTGGCTGAAGACCCGCGTCGAAGCACGATTCGCCGAGCACCTCACTGTCATCTGGGGTGCGAACCGAAGCACACTCGCCTTCCACAACAAGATCGGGTAGTACCGCTGTTGAGCGGCTGTCCTGGTTCTCGATCGAGGAGGCGGCTCGATCACTGCGCGAACCGCAGCTCGCGAGCATTGCAACTGCGAGGACCGACCCGATTGCCCGCTTCGCTGAACCGCTTCGATCCATGCATTCTCTATCGGCAGTGCGCCTGATGCTCTCGAGTCGGTCAGCCGCCTAGGCCAGCTCGCTATGCGCCCGGCAGCCCGAAGCAGACTGGTATCGGCTCGTTCCACATCGGGATTCCAACCGACGCATGTCGGCACGTGGGGGCACGTCTGTGCGCGCGATATTCGCGACTAAGTCAGCCGTCGGGCGTGGTCAGCGCACCCGTGAGACGATGTCGGAGATGGCTCGACGCGTCGTACTTGCGTCAGTGGTGGTACTGCTGGCCCTGGTTCTTCTCGGCCGCCCGTTCTTTGGCTGCAGAGGACCCGTTGATGCGACACGCTGTGTCACCCAAGACACTGCGGCAGTTTGCATCGACAAACGAGGCCCCGAACTCGAAGTTCGTGCTACCGGTCTGCTCGCCGGCTCGAGTGTCGAGTTCAACTATGACCCGATACCGGTCACAAGTACCGGGGCTTTCGATGGGCGGTGGTTCTACATCACCAATGAGTACTGGCCAACCAACCTCCGTGTCGAGGCTGTGACCGCTGACGGCACAACCCTCGCTGGCACTGTCGAGTTTGAGGATCTACTGCCGTAGCCATGGTCGGTGTCGAATGGGCAGTGGGCGTACATCGAACCGGTCACCTAGCCAGCGAGATCTCGTTCAACGCGGGCTGAGGGCTTGGTGGCGGCAACGGGCGGTCGTGTTTGCGGTAGACCAAGTCCGATGGCGGGTTGCGAGACCCCCGTATTGCCCAGGCGGCCGTGGCAGATCTGTCTAGCCGCGCTGTCTTTCGTGTGGGCGGCGAGCTGCAGCACATCTGCGAGTCCTTCGCCTGAAACGGTCATCGGAGCGGACGGTCAGTCGTTGTGGCTGATCCAACCAGCGAGGTGCGATGAAGGTGGAAGCTGCTCACCTGGGGTCTTCATCAACCGGTTCTACTACCCATTGAACTGCGGCCCGCCATGGGTCGCCGAGGACGAGCTTGGCGAGGTGTTTGCCGTCAGCGGCGGCACACCGGGAGTGCCGCCGCAGGCCCGAAGGATCGTCGGCACCGATGCCGGCACCTTGGCAATGAGGTCGACGGGCTGCGACGACGCAGATGGTGAATGGGTTGCTTCGACGGGCGGGTATAGAGACACCTGGTTCGGCGAAACAGATCCGTCGCGCACGCAAGCCTCGCAACCCTGACAGCCACGACAGCGAGGTGCAGCAGCGAGTCATCGCAGTCGGACGAGTTCCCGGCCCCGTACCGGTAGTGGACCTTCGGCCGGCCATACCCCGCAGAGATAGCGGCACGCCGGCCCATCACCGCACGACAGAGACTGCACGGAAACGCTCAGTCCACGTCGGTCACTCCACCCGGTCTAGGTCGGCACTTCGGCGCTTAGGAAGCCGTTCGGCAAAGCACGGCGGTGACCTAGAGAACGCGCCGGGTCCGGGCTGCGTTTGTTCCACGTCGCGACGTCGGGCGCGCTCAGATGGCGAGCGCCCTGTGCGCTGGTGGGATGGCACAGTGATGGGATGGCTGTGGAGCAGGTGGCCGTGGTCGGGCATCGAGGCGCATCTAGCGAGGCCCCAGAGAACACGATGAGTGCCTTCGAGCGTTGTTTGGAACTCGGAGCGAACGGGATCGAGTTCGATGTCCAACTGACGAGCGATGGATTCCCCGTGGTGATCCACGATCAGATGCTCGACCGGACTACGACAGGCTCTGGCCCGGTCTTCGAAGCAACGCTGGATCAGATCCGCGTCCTCGACGCGGGCCGCTGGTGGGACGAGAGCTTCGCTGGGGAACGGGTGCCGCTGCTCGACGACGTCCTCAGCCTGCCGAGCGAGATGTTTGAGCTTGAGATCAAGACGTGGGGCCGAGCAGCTCTTGACGCAGTGCTTGATGCGGTCGACCGCGCCGGAGTGTTCGACCGAGTGAAGTTCACTGGCTGGAACCACCCGATGTTGTGCCGTCTGAAGGCCGAGCGTCCCGACGCTCGAATTGGGTTGTTCGCCCAGCCGCCGCAACCGTGGATGAACGAGGCGGTGTTCGAGCGGTACGTGTTGGGTACTGCGGAGACGGCTGGTTTCGACGTAGCGCACGTGTATGCCGGAGCGATCACCGAGCGGATCGCGGCGGGGCTCGGCGAACTCGGCTACGCCGTGTATGCGAACGATGCGGTTGGACGCGATCAGGTCCTACAAGCACGCGACGCCGGGGCTCAGTCGATCTCCACCAACGACGTTGCCTTGGCCCTATCGCTTCTGACCAACCATCCGGCGTGACGCCAGATCCTGCAGCACCTCCGAACCACGCCGCCAGCCCCAACGCGCACACCCAACGCTCAAACCGCAACGAATCACACACCGACCCCCCCACGCGTAACAGCACCTCGAGACTGGCCGAAGACCGGCGCTGTATCGATGCCTCTTTGGGTGTCAAGGGGTTGTTCGGCGCTGTAGGCGCGCGTGTGGTTCGACCCTCTTGCCGGGTGGCGGGGTCGGTCGTAGGGTCGGTGTTCGGGTTCGGGAGTGACTTGTCCGAAGAGCCGGCTGTTCAGGATTTGAGGCCGGTCACGCTGGAGTCAGAGTCGTTCCTGGGTTGTCCTCCCGGGCCCACCAGGTTGCTCAGCGGGTGAGTGCTTTGGCGTCGTGGACGAGGTGCCGGTAGACGGTGTCGGAGATCCGGCGTTTCAACGCTCGCAGCGCTTCTTTGGATGACTTGCCTTCGTCGAGTTTGCGGTCGTAGAACGCGCGGCCGATGGTGTCGTGGCGGAGCTGGCTGATAGCGATCACTTGGATCGCCCAGTTGAGTTGCCGATTGCCGCGGGGGTTGAGCCGGTGCCGGACTTTGTCGCCCGAGGAGGCTTCGATCGGGGCGGTGCCGTTGTAGCTGGCGTAGCGATACCGGGTGGGGAACCGGTCGATGTTGCCGGTGTGGCCGATGATGATCGCGGCAGTGACTGGGCCGAGCCCGACGACGTCGGTCAGGGTGGTTCCCGACGCTTTGACCGCAGCGGTGATGCGCCGTTTGGAGACCTTCATCTTGGCGGTGATCTCGTTGATCGAGTCGACGAGATCGTGGGCGAGGTCGAGGCGTTGGCGACTCATCGAGTCGGTCGGCGAGTAACGGTCCAACAGTGTGTTGACCCTGGTCATCGACGTCATTCGGAACTCGGCTCCGCCGGGGAACATCTCACACAGCAATGCATGCAGCCGACAGCTCTCGAGATTCTTCTGCCGTCCGAGATCTCGTTGCCGCTTGGCCAGTAGCCGCAAGATCCGGGTGTGATCGTCGGGCAACACCGCGGCGAGATCGTTGGCCCGCAACGCGGCGATAGCGACTGAGCGGGCATCGTTAGGGTCGTTCTTCTGCGACCGACCAGTGCTCAACGTGCGCACCCGAGAGGCGCGCACCGCTGGCACGTCAACAACGGTCTCACCCGCGGCGATCAGCTGCTGCGACAACAAGTAGCCGAGGCCTTGGGCGGACTCGACCGCCCACACTCGATCATCGCGGAACCCGTCCGCCCACTCCCGCAACAACGCGGCTTGGGTCGGACAGGAACGAATACAGATCTCGTCGACAACGGTCTCGAACGCGTCGACCGCAACAGCGGTGTGGGATGCCTTGTGAGGGTCAATCCCGATCGTGATGGACATGACAGTGGTGCCTTTCTCTCAGCGATAGAGCCAAGGGTGGGCACTCCTGATTCGAGCCGATCGTGTTCGCGCCTCTTTCGAGCCACACCCCGACCGATGGACACCGACCGGCTGACAGTTCGATACAAAGCCAACCCGCAGGCGGCAGGCACATCAGAGTCAACCGACCGGCACCACCGACGCTACGACAACCGCCGCAACGCACCCACCGACTCAATCAGGCACCGACGCGCTCGCTGGTGCGCCAGAATGTGCGATGCCGGAGGTGACCGTCCTACATGCACGAGACTCCCGACGATCTCGAACGCCTCCAGGAGGTGCTCGACACGAGCCTGGCCGACAGCGGCACACACATTCGAAGCGCGTTCAGCCAGGACAACCGACCAACAGCGCGTGAGCTGGTCGACTACCTGCCCGGGATCTTTGAGATGCACCTCGCGGTCATCGCGGGAGACGGCGCGCCGCTCGTGGCTCCGGTCGATGGATTCCTGCTTCGGGGCCGGATTTGTCTGGGGCTTCCTTCGCAGTCGGTTCGCGCATCTCTCGTTCGACACGACCCTCGAGTCAGTGCGTCGTACATCGGCACGACGGCCTCGTTCATCGTTCATGGATCCTTTGTGGAGATCGACGACGAGCATCCCGACGTCGACCTCTACAAAGACTCGGCGAGAGCGCTCTATGTGGCCGAGTACGGAGGTTGGTTCGAGTCGTACTTGACCCAGAAGTGGGAGACCGAAGGACGCGGCACCGCAGGGGTCATCGAACCCCGGAAGCTCTTCGCCAAGCGCGAGTAGCCAGGAGGTGCACCGCCACTGCGGCGACCTGGTCCACCAGCACGGTGCCGACGCGTTTTTGAGGGCACGCATGTCGCTCACGGCATGGGCACCCGTCAACCCGATCGGGAACGGCACCTATCGAACGCTCAGGCCCAACCGGAAATGCGCGGCCACATGGCCCCCGATGCGAACATGGCAAGGTGATCGTCGCAGCGGAGGGTCCCAGCGCCGCGGGCAAGTCGACGTGGGCGAATACCTTCTTGAGCCGGCACGTGGTTCCCGAGACGGGCACGGTCGATGTTCCGGCGTCGATGTCGGACGCCGAGCACGCAGCGTTCTGGAGCACCGTCAACTGCGCCCGCTGGAAGGACGCGGTCAGTGTCGAGGAGGCCACCGGGCTTGCGGTGTGCGACACCGATCCGCTCAAGCTGCACTACGACTACTGCCTCGCACGCGTCGGGGCTGCGAACTGGGAGCGGTTCGACTTTGGTGTTGCCGAGGTCGCCGCGGCGATCTCTGAACAGCGGCTTGGTATCGCCGATCTCGTCGTTGTCCATCTGCCCGACGATCAGACTCTGGAGCGACAGCGAGACGCCGATCGGTCCCGGCGGCGACGCAACTTCGAGTTGCACCGCCGCCTGGCCGAGCCGCTCCAAGACTGGTACCAGACACTCGACCGGCTCGATCCAGGTCGAGTCCGCTGGAGTTTCCTCAACCTCTACCGGCCTTACGTGCACCGAAACAGATTCGACCGGGAGCTCTTCTCCGCCTGGATGGCTGATCTCCCTGGCCGAACAGCCCACAGTTACAAGCAGTAGGCAGCGACCAAACTCGCGATCGCGGCACAACCCGCTCGGTCCTCTGCGCTGCTGATCGCACGTTCCGGATATCGAGCGGGCTACGGCTCACTCCGGCTGCAACGCTGCCAAGCGTGCTCGTTGCGCGACCACCCGTTGAGATCCGCGGCGAGCGGGTGGTACTTCGTCGCTACACATCCACGAACGCCTCCCAGCTCCAGCAAGCCATCCTCGAGAGCCTTGAACACCTCATGCCGTGGATGCCATGGGCCGCGCTCGAACCGCTCACGCTGTCAGACCGCGAACAGCTGATTGCCAAGTGGTCAGAACAGTGGGAACGAGGTGAGGCCTTCATGTTCGGGATCTTCCGCAACGACGTTCTCGTTGGCGGGTGCGGTCTCAACAAGCGAGTAGGAGCGCACGGTCTTGACATCGGATACTGGACCCGCACCTCAGCGATACAGCAGGGCGTGGCGATCGACGCTGCTCGCTGTCTTGTCCACACGGCTCTCGCGATGCGTGGAGTTGACTTCGTGGAGGTTCATCATGACGTGGCAAACGTCGCGAGTCGCCGAGTGCCCGAACGCGTGGGCTTCACGCTCGTCGGTGAGCGAGCCGCCACGGTTGGCGCTCCAGCGGAGACCGGTACTGACTTGGTGTGGCGGCTCGACCGGGCGCGCTGGCAACAGCTGTAAGCGGGTGGCTCTTGTCTGGTGGGTCGGATGTCAGACGGCGAACCGGCCGGAGGACACTGCCGTGGCATCGAACGTGGTCGTCGCGGGAGCGGCTCCTTGCTATGGGCTGTGGAGGTCCATTGAGAAGTGCGTGTCAGTGTCGTCCTGTCCGACTTCTTCGAAGCCACATGAGCGATACAGCTCGATTGCGGAGAGCCACGGCGTGTCAGTCAAGACACGCACTTCGGCCATCCCGCAGGCGCGCGCTCTGGCGATGAGTTCCACAACGACCAGTCGCCCAAAGCCCTGCCGTCGGTGCGAGGCGGCCACCGACATCCTGACGATCCGACCACCGTCGACGCCTTCGGGCACGAGCGCCCCTGTAGCGACAATCTCCGACTCGTGCTCGACGACGATGACGTGTCCGCCTCGGGCGACGTAGTTGCCGGCAATGTCGGCGAGGTCTCGGTTGTAGCCGGCGTCGAAGCTCGCTCCCCAGCGCTCACGGAGACCGGCAAGCACCAAGCGTTGCACGGCGTGTTGATCGTGTGCGGTGAAGTCACGGACCACAACCGCATTCTGACGCCGCCGAGCAGGCGACCCTGCTCAATCACGCCGATCGATCTCACAAAGGGGGACGCAGGCCTGCGCATCGCAGCACGTCGAGCGTTCAGCGATCAACGCGAACACGCGCGCCGGCTACGACGACGACGCCGCCGATCAGGGTCAGCAGATCGTCCCAACCTGCCACCGAACGGTCCGCGAATGGTCGACCGACGCGGAACACGGCCTAACTCCGCTTGAGTTTGCGCCCTCGCCGTCTTCGATAGCCCATGGCTGGTTCAGTGACGAGTTGCTCTCGATCCACCTTGACGCGCTCGAACGGCAGCAACAACCCGACGGCGGTTGGCCCTGACCTGGCAGCCACCGAGCACCGCAAGCGAGTGCGACTGGCGATCGAACCGCACGCTTGCAGCAGTCCGCACCCTTCACGGCTACGACCGACTCACCTAGCTCTGCCGTTGCGCGGCGGTTCGCCCTCGCCGCTGGCCTTTCCTCTGTGGTGAGCGACGCGGGCACAGTGCCGATTGCTCGACCGGCAGAAGGCCGGCTGGCCGCCCGGTATCAGAGCGCTACGGGCAGTGATCCGATCGATGTTGGCGGACGGCGCAGCCGCTGGCTTCGGCACGCAACTCGTTTCCTGCCGGGAGTTGAGCGGGCCACACTGATCGTTCGTGGCGACGAAGATGCACGCCGACGAAGTCGAGGTCAACGAAGGTGTGGTCTGCGACCTCGTGGCTGACCAGTTTCCGGAGTACTCGCATATGCAGCTGCGCGTGGTGGAGCCGTGGGGAACGGACAATGCGATCTGGCGGTTGGGCGACGAGTTGGTTGTTCGATTGCCACGAGTCCATTGGGCCACCCCGCAGGTTGACCTCGAGGAGCGATGGTTGCCCGTCCTTTCAGAGCATCTCACTGTCGGTGTTCCCGAACCGATCGCGGTCGGTCAGCCCGGACGTGGGTATCCGTTCCCATGGGCGATCCATCGATGGCTGCACGGTGAGCCAGCGGATCCAGCGCTCATCGATGCGCCGCTTGCGTTCGCTGGTGACGTCGCAACAGTGGTCGTCGAGCTTCGCTCGGTGCCGACCAAGGACGCACCGTCTGCCCGCAACCGGGCGCGTCCTGTTCAAGAGTACGACGAGTCGACTCGGCGTGTGATCGAAGCCGCGAGTCACATGATTGACGCTGACGCAGCACTTGCCATCTGGGAAGAAGCGTTGGCTGCCCCGCCCTATGACGGTGAACCGGTGTGGGTGCACGGTGACCTCGAAGGCAACTGCTTGCTCACCGGTGGTCGTCTCACTGGTCTCGTCGACTGGGGATCAGCATGTGCCGGTGACCCCGCTGTCGACATTCAAGTGGTGTGGTCGCCCCTGTTTTCGGCCGCCGCACGTGAGCACTTTCTGCGACTCGTCGACGCTGACGACGCGGCGATCGCCCGTAGCCGCGGTGCCGCCGTCCAACAGGCATGTGCGGCGCTGCCGTACTACCAGCAGACCTACCCACTGATCGTCGAACGATCGATCCACAAGCTCACCACCCTCGGCGTGCGGGCCAACCGTGCACCAACCGACCCCGCTCGATAGTCACCTCCAAAGCGCCAAGAAGAATCCGCTCAGATCGGCATCGATTCGCTTGGCAACCTGCATGGAAGTGGAGGGTGTTCGCCGTGACAGTCCATCTAGCGTCAACCGTGTGGACCAGTCACTGCTCGATGCTGCCGACGGGTTGCCTAGCACCTCCGCGGCAGACGTCCTCTCAAGGGTTGGTTAGCGCTGATGCCTGACGGCGTTGTCGTCCGCGAAGCCGTCGCGACAGATGAGGGCTTCATCAAGGAGATGCTGTACCTCGCAGCGAATGCACCGGGTCGGCCGTGGCCGTCGTTTAGTGAGTCGATGGCCGAACCGCGGAATCAGAGGTTCTGGCGCGGGTTCGGCGCGTCGAGCGA
This sequence comes from Ilumatobacteraceae bacterium, assembly GCA_965230015.1. GTDB lineage: Bacteria > Actinomycetota > Acidimicrobiia > Acidimicrobiales > Ilumatobacteraceae > JABSQH01. Next base: position 236,515 of record CBDDKF010000014.1, read on the forward strand.
TCTCGGTGTCGTCGCTGAGCGATCGGACGGACCGATTGGCGCGGCGTGGGTCCGTCACTTCGGCGCCAAGTCTTCGTCGGTCGATGAGGACGTGCGCACCCTAGCCATTGGTGTTGTGGAGCACGAACGCGGTCGAGGGGTGGGCCAGGTCCTGTTGGACGCCTTGGTCGTCTCTGCAAATCGGGCGCGCCTCACAGCGATCGATCTGACCGTTGGAGGGTCAAATAGAGCCGCCATGCGCCTGTACTCGAGCCGCGGTTTCGTGGTGGTTGCCGACTCTGGGAACTCTGTACAGATGCGATTGGAGATTCGATAACTGACCGTCTTCGATCTGACCGTCTGAGATCCACCGCATGTATCGGTGTGAGCGGCCCCGAGGGATCGTCACGAAGATGCCAGCGGTTGCAGGCGCACATGAACTCACGAGCTCCAAGTCGCTGAGCCCTTCGATCACGGCAGGTGTCGAGCGCTCGCCTTCGATCGACGGCGCCCCTCGACGTTGCAGTACTGGCGGGCGGTCGTAGCGACGATCCCTCGCTCCAGCTGACCTTCGTCCGACTTGGGAGGACGTACCGTTGGTCGACATGAAGGGGATTGTCCTTGCCGGCGGTACCGGTTCGCGGCTTCATCCGATCACGCGTGGGACGTCCAAGCAGTTACTGCCGGTCTACGACAAACCAATGGTGTACTACCCGCTTGCGGTGCTGATGTCGGCTGGCATCCGCGACGTGTTGATGATCACGACACCAGAGGACGCCACGGCGTTCCAACGGCTCCTTGGCGACGGCTCCAGATGGGGCATCGAGCTGAGCTACGCAACGCAACCGCGGCCAGAGGGACTAGCGCAAGCCTTCATGATCGGAGCGGACTTTCTCGCAGGCGACGGCGCGGCACTGGTGCTCGGAGACAACCTGTTCTATGGCGCCGATCTCGACTCGATGGCTGCGACAGCGGCCTCGCAGACCGCTGGCGCAACGGTGTTCGCATACAGAGTGAATGACCCCGGCCGCTACGGCGTCATCGAGTTCGATCGACACGATCGAGTGCTCAGTATCGAGGAGAAGCCCTCAAACCCGCGGTCGAACTGGGCGATCACCGGTCTGTACTTCTTCGATGGACAGGTGGCCGAGGTTGCGCGCAGCGTCAAGCCGTCGGCGCGTGACGAGCTCGAGATCACCTCGGTGATTGAGCACTACCGACAACGTGATCAACTCAACGTTCAGACCCTGGATCGGGGATACGCATGGTTGGACATGGGCACGTTCGATTCCATGGTGGAGGCGTCCGAGCTGGTACGCGTGATCCAGAATCGCCAGAACCGACAGATCGCGTGCCTCGAACAGATCGCCTGGGAACGTGGCTGGATCGATGACGAGACCCTGCTACGCGCCGGTGAAGAGATGGCCAACAACTCCTACGGACAACACCTCCTTCGCCTCGCGACGAACAACGAAGCCTGAGCGACACAGGCGCGGACTTGATCCGCCGAGCGATAGGACCGCTCGATCACGCGCGCACGACCAGACCGACCTGGGCCACGCATATCGGCACCTGCCGCTCAGGTGGAATCGAGCGACATTGGCCGTTCGGAATGCTGCCCTCGTCGAGAGCGGGTTCGGTCAGACTGAAGGCGTGGCTGAGGAGCGTTTCGGGGACGATCGGCTGTCTGGACCGCGAATCAGGCTGCGTCTGTTCCGAAGCGACGACGCAGCTGAAGTCGCCGAGTCGTGCCAGGACTCTGACATCCCTCGGTACACCTTCATGCCCGACGCGATGACCGAAGACCAGGCTCGAGCATGGATCGATCAGCGCCTCGAGCTGCGCAGTATCGGCATGCACAGCTTTGCGATTTCCGTTCCGCCCGATGACCGATGCGTCGACCAGATGGGCGTCTACGTCGAGAGCCGTCATCGCCGAGCTGAGACGCTCTACTGGCTTGATCGTCGACTTCGGGGTCGTGGGCTCGCCGTTGAGGCCCTCGACGTGGCCACGCGGTGGGCGTTCGCAGAGCACCACGTTGTGCGGGCCCACCTCATTACCCATCTCGACAATCACGCATCGCAACGGGTCGCCGAACGATGCGGCTACCACCGAGAAGGTGTCCTCCGAGCTTGGGAGCCCATCAAGGATGCTCAGCCCGACGTCGTCATGTGGAGCCGCCTCGTGTCGGACCCCGCACCCATTCTCGACCGCCCATAATCACGGCACCCAACCACGGCAAAGACCGTCCGGGTTCGGCACCGATGCGCGCGCCGACCTGAGCGGAATCGCCGCTGACCACAGGCGTCGGTCAGCGAATCACGATTGTTGTATCGCCCGCTGCAATCTTCGACTCGATGAGGTCGACAGTCGACGACACGTCGTCGGATAGTCCGTGAACGAGGTGTCGGTTGGCGACGTCACTCGATACGAACGCTGCGTGCATTGAACGGGTTGCCGCTTCATCGTTGAATCCGTGACCCGCGCGGGTCCTGACCCGGTCAACGCAGGTCTCCACAGACGGCAGCAGGACAACGTACTCAAACGAACCGAGTCCAGTGGCCGCTGCGAACACGCTAAGAAACCAGGGCCCAACGACACCGTCGTAGACCACCTCGAATCCTCGCTCCACGAACGCACCAGCCGCACCCGCGGCAACCTCGGTCACGTGTGTGTTTTGGTCGTGAGCTTCAGCAAGCCACGGAGCGATCGCTCCATTGGCCAGGAACCCGAAGAACGCATCGCCTTCAACGAGCGCGCTGGTCGGCCGCCTGTCCGCGAGGCGTCGAGCAACCGTTGACTTGCCGGCTCCAGGCGGCCCCGTCACGACCAACAACGACATCGGCGCCATTGTCGCCGAAACGACCCATCCCAACCCCTCCGATCCAGAAGAACCCCACCGTTCGCGCATTCAGTGTGATCGCTCGGTTGACGAGCGCCAGCGGGTTCAGTGATCCGCGAGCAGCACCAAGTCGCCGCCGGTCATCGCGCAGACAACCTCGGGCAGCGCGCCAACACGGGTATCCAGCTGAACCACATCAACCCGTACCTGCTTGTCGACGCAACGTTCAGCCGATCGACGCGTCGCAGCAGCAACCGCACCAGTTGTGTCGGCGAACTCCAAGAACAACACGCCGTCACCGTCGAGACATGTATCGGGCGGTGAGTAGATCACCACGGTGATCGCCCCGCCTGGGCGAGTGAACGCCAGCGCCAGATCGAGGCCAACGCTCAGGTTCGTCCCATACCGAAACGACCAACAGATGTCCTGCAACGCCCATAGCGGGACGCGATGAGCTGCATCGGCAAACACCACGACATCGTCGATGCCATCACGAGCTGCGAGTTGCTCGGCGCGATTCCGAGCCGAGGCCCACAGGTCGCCGTGCGGTGCACCTTCAGTATCCAATGACCGGTCCAACAACACGGTTCGCTCGGTGACGGCCACAACCAAGCCTCGCACACGATCCGCGCACGGACAGCTCCAGATCGGAGCCATTGCGCGCGAGATTGTGTACATCAACCGGCCCTATCGGTCCGCTCGATGTCGGCACGGTTGGATGCTCGCGGGTGCTCGCAAGTCACACGCGCGTCGTCGTTGGCGGCCCGCTATTCGTCAATCGTGGCGCCGGGGATACCTGGGAAGAGATAGTCGGCGATCTCGGGACAAGTGAATCGCACAGCCTCAACCGACGTCAGCTGAAACCGCTCCAGGAACTCTGGTCCACCGACAGGTTCGGAAACGTCGACATCACAAACTTCTTGAAGTGCGTCGAGGCTGCCACCGTGCGCGTCAACGTAGACCTCCGAACGCACACGGGTGATGATCTCCTCGGTCGACTCCGGCGACCCGCACGACGTGGCCAAGACGAACGCGAGTATGACCGTGGTCAACCGCACTCTCGAACGGTACAACCTGCGACGAATTGATCATCGAGCACCGATCTTGTCCCGCTCGATATCGACGCACTACTCATCCGCTGCACCCCGGCTCGTAACGATGCCTCTTTGGGTGTCAAGGGGTTGTTCGGCGCTGTAGGCGCGCGTGTGGTTCGACCCTCTTGCCGGGTGGCGGGGTCGGTCGTAGGGTCGGTGTTCGGGTTCGGGAGTGACTTGTCCGAAGAGCCGGCTGTTCAGGATTTGAGGCCGGTCACGCTGGAGTCAGAGTCGTTCCTGGGTTGTCCTCCCGGGCCCACCAGGTTGCTCAGCGGGTGAGTGCTTTGGCGTCGTGGACGAGGTGCCGGTAGACGGTGTCGGAGATCCGGCGTTTCAACGCTCGCAGCGCTTCTTTGGATGACTTGCCTTCGTCGAGTTTGCGGTCGTAGAACGCGCGGCCGATGGTGTCGTGGCGGAGCTGGCTGATAGCGATCACTTGGATCGCCCAGTTGAGTTGCCGATTGCCGCGGGGGTTGAGCCGGTGCCGGACTTTGTCGCCCGAGGAGGCTTCGATCGGGGCGGTGCCGTTGTAGCTGGCGTAGCGATACCGGGTGGGGAACCGGTCGATGTTGCCGGTGTGGCCGATGATGATCGCGGCAGTGACTGGGCCGAGCCCGACGACGTCGGTCAGGGTGGTTCCCGACGCTTTGACCGCAGCGGTGATGCGCCGTTTGGAGACCTTCATCTTGGCGGTGATCTCGTTGATCGAGTCGACGAGATCGTGGGCGAGGTCGAGGCGTTGGCGACTCATCGAGTCGGTCGGCGAGTAACGGTCCAACAGTGTGTTGACCCTGGTCATCGACGTCATTCGGAACTCGGCTCCGCCGGGGAACATCTCACACAGCAATGCATGCAGCCGACAGCTCTCGAGATTCTTCTGCCGTCCGAGATCTCGTTGCCGCTTGGCCAGTAGCCGCAAGATCCGGGTGTGATCGTCGGGCAACACCGCGGCGAGATCGTTGGCCCGCAACGCGGCGATAGCGACTGAGCGGGCATCGTTAGGGTCGTTCTTCTGCGACCGACCAGTGCTCAACGTGCGCACCCGAGAGGCGCGCACCGCTGGCACGTCAACAACGGTCTCACCCGCGGCGATCAGCTGCTGCGACAACAAGTAGCCGAGGCCTTGGGCGGACTCGACCGCCCACACTCGATCATCGCGGAACCCGTCCGCCCACTCCCGCAACAACGCGGCTTGGGTCGGACAGGAACGAATACAGATCTCGTCGACAACGGTCTCGAACGCGTCGACCGCAACAGCGGTGTGGGATGCCTTGTGAGGGTCAATCCCGATCGTGATGGACATGACAGTGGTGCCTTTCTCTCAGCGATAGAGCCAAGGGTGGGCACTCCTGATTCGAGCCGATCGTGTTCGCGCCTCTTTCGAGCCACACCCCGACCGATGGACACCGACCGGCTGACAGTTCGATACAAAGCCAACCCGCAGGCGGCAGGCACATCAGAGTCAACCGACCGGCACCACCGACGCTACGACAACCGCCGCAACGCACCCACCGACTCAATCAGGCACGTGCGGCGTGCACTTACCCACTCGGAAACGCGCGTCGAGCGGGTCGACCGCAATACGAGCGCTCGTCCCTGATCGCATGTGCTGGCTATCGCGTGGATGTGAGGGTCGGTCGCGTGGCGCGATTGTCGAGCTGTGTGTGAGCCTTACATGGCTGCCCCGCTGGCGCCGTGGGGTCCGACTGGATGGTTTGGTCAGTGTCGCGATGTTGCCAGCGTTGCAGCGACGTCGGTGTGGGCGCGATCGCCGGAACGCCGGGTGACGGCGTAGATGGATCGCGAAGCGTGGAGGCGTTGAGCGGCCACGGTGGTCCGAACGCTGCTGCCGATCTCGGATAGCACGAGTTCGGGCACGATGCACACCCCGAAGCCGGCGGAAACGAGCGCGAGCAGGGCGTGGTTGTCATCGAGGCTGGCCCTCACGTCGGGCTCGATCCCCTCGGCATGCAGGAGAGCGAGCACAGAGTTCGTGCATTGAGTGTCTGCGCCGTTCAGGAGCCAGTGGGCAGCGCCGAGTTGATCGAGCCGGGTCCTCGCCGGGTGATCGGGTGGCAGCACGATCCGTAGATCGTCGCGGGTCACCTCGCGGTACGTCAGGCGTTGGTCCGCTGCGAAGTCATCGTGGTCGTAGCGTTGGATGAGCGCGATGTCGACCTGGCCGAGCCGGAGCTGCCGGAGGGCTTCGTCGCCGTCCGCGCCAACTACGGAGATGCGGAAGCTGGTGAGCAACGGGAGCGCTGGGCTGATCACTGCGGTGATGGCGGAGGCGAATCCAGCGATCGTCACCGGCGTCGGGCCGGGTGATTTTGTGGCGACCTGCTGGCACTGTTCGGCGAGATCGAGCATGTGCCCTGCGATTTCGAGCAGTTCCACGCCGCGTGCATTCGGGCTCAGCCGTCCTCCGATCCGGTCGAAGACGGGAGCGCCGAGGTCTCGTTCGAGCTTGGCGATGTGTTGTGAGACCGCTGGAGCGGTGTAGCCGAGTGTGTTCGCTGCGGCGGCGACGGTGCCCCGCTCGCAGACGTGGACGAACGAGCGGAGACCGATGAGATCGAGCATCGGTAGCAGACGTTACGACAGCAGTAGCGATCGTGAACTGTTGCTTATCGGGCTGATAGCTCATGATCGAACGATGCCCATCGACTTGCGGGGCCTTTGGGTTCCGATCATCACTCCATTCACAACGACGCTCGAGATCGATGTCGAAGCGCTCTCGGGCTTGGCCGGCCGGCTCCTCGACGACGGGGCGACCGGTCTCGTGATCCTCGGGACGACCGGTGAGCCTGCCACGTTGACGCGCGAAGAACGGCTTCTCGTGGTCGAGACGTGTGCGGCTCAATGCCGACTTCGGCAACGGTCGTTTATCGTCGGCGCCGGCAGCAACAGCACGCAATCAACGACGGACGAGGTCGCGGAGTGGTCGCGCCTCGTGCCCGACGCCGCCGCGCTCTTGGTCGTGGTCCCGTACTACACACGACCATCCGAGGCCGGTGTCGTCGATCACTACCGCGCAGTTGCGGCCGCCTCATCGTTGCCGATCGTCGCCTACAACATTCCGTACCGAACCGGCCGAGGTCTCGGAGCCGATGCGCTGATCGAGCTGGCCCACATCCCAGGACTCGTCGGCGTTAAGCAGGCCGTCGGCGCACTCGATCGCGACACCCTCGTGGTGCTGCGCGATCAACCGGTCGGCTTTCACCTGCTCGCTGGCGATGATGCATACATCGGGCCCTTGGTGTTGATGGGCGGAGCGGGTGCCATCACCGCGTCGGCCCATCTCCGCACGGCCGAGTTCGTCGCCCTCGTCGCCGCAGCTCTCGATGCCGACGCCCCCACAACAAGAGCACTGGCGGCCAGGCTGCTTGCGACCGTCGACGCCGGCTTCTCGGAACCCTCCCCTGCAGCGTTCAAGGCTGCGCTCGCAGCACACGACGAAATCGCCAGCCCTGCACTTCGGCCACCAATGACCGCCGCCAGTCAGGCAGCTACCGCCGCTCTCCTTGCCTCGGTCCCGACGTAGAGCGATCCATTCCGGGCACCGTGCTAAGGCCACGCAAATCGTCGCGAGTCCGACTCGGACAGGACCGTTCCTGATCGGCAAGTCTGCGTGCGTTGTCGGGCCGGGTGCACGCCCAGAGCGAGTCGTAGGGTCGAGCGTATGAGAGTCGGGTTCGTTGCATCGCACAACGGGTCGGCGCTGCGTGCCGTGCTCGGCGCGCGAGCCGCCGACCGCACCCGTTGTGTGCCAGCGGTGGTGATCTCCAACAACAGCAGCAGCGGTGCTCTTCAGGCTGGTGCCGCGACGGGATTGCCCGTCTACCACCTCAGCTCGAGGACACATCCGGACGACGAGCAGCTCGATGGAGCGATCCGCGCGGCGCTGGAGGACAACGACGTGACCCACGTTGTGTTGTCGGGCTACCTGAGGAAGCTCGGCCCGCAAACACTTGAGCGGTTTCGTGCACGAGTGCTCAACGTTCACCCTGCGCTGCTTCCCGCGTTTGGTGGTCAGGGGATGTGGGGACGGCACGTCCACGAAGCGGTCATCGCTGCGGGGTCTTCGGAGTCTGGTGCGACGGTTCATCTCGTTGACGCCGATTACGACACCGGTCCTGTTGTTAATCAACGCCGAGTGAAGGTGCTCCGAACGGACACATGGCACGACCTCGCGGACCGGGTCGCTGCGATCGAGGTTTGCTTGTGGTCGACACGATCAACGAGATCGCCGTGGGCCAGATCGATCTCGACGCTCTGTGGGCGGCGCATCGAGCCTGAACTACGTCCCCCCGACCTGATCCGCGCGCTAAGTCATCGGTCCATCGCGGACCCGAGCTGCGCTCGCCAGTTCGGCGCCGCCGGTTTCGGCGCTCCGGCACCAAGCGTTGGCGTATCGGAGCTTTAGCCGGACAACGATTCGCGGTGTGCGCTGTTCCTATGGTCCGCCGACGTCGGTCACCTCGCCGCCTCGCGCCGAAAGAGTCACGCCACTGTCTGCGACTATGCGGTCGATGGCATCGTGCAGCACGGTGTTGCTGTAGATCCCGCCCATCAGATCGACGCGCTGACCGCCGTCAGGATCGGTGAAGCGCCCACCGCTCTCCGCCGCGAGCACAACAGCAGGAGCGTGATCCCACGCAAACCCACACCGGTGCGAAACGATCCCGTCAATCCGACCCTCGACCAGATCGAGGATGTGCGACGCGCCATGACGCGCCACCTCAGCGCCCGCTCCCCGAAGCACATCGGGAACCTCACTGTGCGGGAGCCGGTACACGCCAATGGTCGCCTCATTCACCAGCGCGGTGCTCGATGTCGTCAGTCGTTGCGCTCGAGCGAGCGGATCATGCTCTGTGTCAGCGAACGCGCCGTGCCCGCGAGCCGCCCACCAGCGCCGTTCACGGATCGGACGAGTAACCACACCAAGCACGATCTCACCGTCGTCCTCCAGGGCGACGTGCGTCCCCCACTCGTCGAGGCCCGCAACAAAGTGCGCGGTCCCGTCGATGGGATCAAGCAGCCAGCGACGTCTCCCCGAACTGACCGCTCCGCTCTCCTCGCTCAGAACACCGTCGTCCGGGCGATGTCTCGCTAGGAGTTCGAGCATCGCCGTCTCCGCAGCCAGATCGCCGTCGCTAACCGGGGTCCCATCCTGTTTTGGTCGGTGTGCAACATCACCGCCTGCATACGGCAACGCTCCACGGTGCGCGGCCGACGCCAGCTCGTGAGCGAACTCGACGTCCGCGGAAGCGACCCGTCCGTTCTCTTCATCCATTGCCGAGCTCCTTCTCGTTGAACAGACAGCGACTTCCAATGGCCTCACAAGTGTGGACCACCGCATCCGTCAACACCCCCTCTGAAAGCCGCTCGGATCAGGACGCTCGAGAACGCGCGAGCCGTGGGTCCACTGCGGGGTGTGTGGTCGTCACGCCGGTGCCCTCTCGGGCTTCGAGCCTCACTGGCGCGAGGGTTCAAGCCTTCCGTGCGACGAAAACGTACTCCCGGCTGGACGAGTCGGGCAGCGACCCGGCGAAGTCGCCATGGAGCGATTCGAGATCGAGTCCGGCTACATCGATCAGTCCAAGCCATTCGTTCTTTGTCGCCCACCACAGCGAACCGGTCTCGCCGCTATCGAGGACCATGTCGACGCGGTTGTCGATCACGTCGTAGGAGCTCACGTGTGGTGTGGGCCGATCCTGGTGCACTCCGTCCAGCTGGCTTGCAAGGTGGTGGTCGAGCGCGAACGCGTTCCATGCAAACCTCCCGCCGGGCTCGAGCGCCGCTGCGACGCGTTCGAAGAGTTGACGACGGAACGCCCAGGTCGGCACGTGAAGAAGAGACCTTCCCGGGCAGTAGATGAAACCGAAGGTGCCGTCGACGGCGAGGTCGCACAAGTCGCCCATCCGCAGGTCGAGTTCAACTCCCGCCGCTGCGGCGTTCGCTCGCGCTCGTTCAAGCATTGCGGGCGACGAGTCGATCCCGACGACCTGTTGTCCCGTTGCCTTCGCGACTGGAACGGCGACCCGGCCCTCGCCAACTGCAAGCTCAATGATGCGACCGGCCGATTGGAGCGCTAGGTCCACATAGAAGCCGATGTCGCGTGGCGCTTTCCTAGACCATGCTTCGTAGTCCGGAGCGAGCCGGTCGTAGAACTCCACGGCCGGACCGTACCCGCAGCCGCGGCCGCTCAATCGAGAGGTTTAGTCGCAGTTCGTACAACCTCGCCGCCACAGCGCAGCCGCCCAAATCGACAGCGTCCCACCCTCGCGGCCGCCACGCAGTACCGCACATCGGTGCCGCCGCAAATGCGCATCGGAGCCCGACCTTCGGATGCCGGCCGGGTTCGTTGGCTCGGCGCTGCCGGATATCGATCGGTCGGTGTGGCGGTTCCGCGGGTCTGGCGACACAGAGCGCTTGTGGCGATGCCAAACTCCTGCGATGCGGTTCCGGCTGGCGACCGAGGCGGATGTCGCTGCGCTGGCACGTCTTCGATGGAGGTGGCGCACCATCGAGGGCGAGTCAGACGGAGACGACAGCGAGGCGTTCGACGCCTTCTCCGAACGCTTCATTGAGTTCGCCAGCGAAGCGATTTCGACCCGATGGACGGTGTGGGTCGCAGAAGACGATGACGGCGAGATCGTCTCCAACATCTGGATCTACCGGGTACCGAAAGTGCCGAGCCCGGGTCGCGTCAGCCGGGACTTCGGCTACATGACGAACGTCTATACCGCACCGCACGCGAGGAACCGCGGTGTTGGTGCCACCCTGCTCAGCACCGTGCACTCGTGGGCGCACGATCGTGACCTTGAGTTGATGATTGTCTGGCCGAGTGAGCGCAGTGCGCCGTGGTATCACCGGGGTGGCTACACCCCGTCCGACGACCTCTACGTACTCGAGGTCGAGGGCTACGAAGGGTGAGAGCGCAGACCACAACCGCCCGCGACCATCAGGGTGAGCGAGCGGCTTGACCTGTTCGGCGTCGACCGGGCTGGGCCACTGCTCGATCAGGCCCTCAGCGTGGGCAAGACTGGTGGCAGTGCCGGAGGCTCAGTTCGCCGATGATGTTCGCCGTGCCGTGGCCCGGGCGTGGGGTCTCGAGACCAACGCTGAGGTTGTTCCGTTGTTTGGCGGAGAGGAGTCCGCAGCGTTCAAAGTTGGATCAATTGTTGTTCGCGTTGGCCCGGCATGGCGCACGAGCGCAGAGCTGGAGTGGTGCCACACCGTCGCCACCGCTGCTGCACGGGATGTCGACGCCGTGCTCGCTCCGCTTCGAACGGTGTCTGGGCAGACCGTCGTCCGTGTAGCCGGCCGACCGATATCAGTGTGGCCGTTCGTAGAGGGCACGCACCTCGAAGCGGGCAACATCGCCGAACCCGCTGCACTCTTGGCCCGCTGCCATCGCTGCCTCGCCGACGTGCAACTCGGGCCACGGCCTGAGGGCGCGGGAACGGTTGCGACGCGTTCAATCGCCGACATAGACCCCGTGCTGGACGCGTGGATCAATGACTTCGACTCCGCGCACCATGTGCAGCCACTACACGGCGACTTCTATGCCGGCAACCTGTTGACGCGGGATGGATCGATCGTGGCAGTGCTCGACTGGGACGAAGCGCTCGTCAGCTCACCCACGCGAGAACTCGCCTGGGCTGCCTGGGAGTTCGGCAACGGGCTATGGGCCACCGACTTGTCGACGGTGTGGCAATTTGTCGCCGCGTATCGCGATGCAGGCGGACCTGCACGGCCTCCCACAGTCGACGAGCTCGAGAGCTTTGTGAGGCAACGCCTCATCGGTGAGCTTCGATACATCGACGAGCACACGGAGGTCACCGAACTCGACGACAACGAGCGGGCCCACCGACAGCAAAAGCGATACGTCCTCCAAGGCCTCAGCTCGCGCCGCTGACCACGCTCGCGTTCCTGCAGCCCGCCGGACTCCGGACGCCGATTCGCTCGCTACTCCAACAGCGGGCGCCCGACAGTCTGAATGGTTCGAATCTCCGGGCAACACAACAGGGGACGCTTCGCCAGGTTGTTAGCGCGGGCTAGAAATGTCTCGGCGTTGTGGCGCGGGTGGGTGGTTCGCTGGTCTTGTTGGTTGAGAGGTGGCAGAACCTGTGGCGCTGACTGAGTTCGAGGTGTTCGTACGCACGGCTGAGCCTCGGCTGCGTCGGGCATTGTTGGCCGCGGTCGGGACCGATCGAGTCGAAGACGCTGTTGCTGAGGCGTTGGCGTTCGCGTTTGTTCGTTGGGACGACGTTGAGGGGATGGACAACCCGATTGGCTATCTCTTCCGGGTTGGGCAGTCGAAGAGTCGTCGTCGAAAGCGCGTCAGACTGTTGCGGCGCGAACCTGACCGGCTGCCCGAGGTTGAACCTGCGCTGGCGCCGGCACTTGCGGCGCTGCCGTATGCCCAGCGAGTCGCGGTCTGGTTGGCGCATGGGTGTGACTGGTCGCACAGCGAGATCGGGTCTGCGCTTGAGATTGCGCCGTCCACAGTTGCCACGCACGTACGCCGTGGGCTCGAGCGGTTGCGCGCGGAGATGGGAGTAGAACTATGAGCCGTCCGCTGGAGATTCAGATCCGGCAGCTCGCCGACGCAGCGTTCGAGCAGACCGAGCCAGTGCGACTCGACCGGCTCGCGGCGACCGCTGCTCGTCCGCAGCCGAGACCGAGGTGGGTCCTGGTGGTGGCCGCTGTCGTTATCGTCGCCGTGGCCACCGGTGGGTTCGTTTTCTTTGCCGGGAGCACCGAGCGATCCGATACCGCAGTGTCGGTGGATGACACTGCGCTCGATAATGGCGTGGCGACGACGGTCGAGCCCCTTGGTCCTGTGCCGGACTTTAGCGATGAGTTCTCTGCTCGCAGCATGCTCGCTGAGATTCCGATCGCCGACTTCGACACCGAATCGATACGCATCGAGGGCATGGACCTCGACCGCGTTGCGGCATTGGCTGGCACCACCCGCAACGACTCAGCAACATGGCTACCGCTGTTCATTGACCAAGAAGTATCTGCCGCCACGGGCCTGTGGCTTCTGCACGGCCTGGCTCAACCCGACGAGCTCGCAAACGAGTTCGGGATCTCGTTCACCGACGTTCAGCGGTACCTGTCGGCGGATCAGTTCCTCGGGTCGTCGACACCTGAGCCGTTGTCGCTGCCACTGGATGTCTTCAAGGTCGCACAGCTACCCGAGGAGCTCACCAGCGCCGCCAGCGACGACGGGATCGTCAACGTCGGCGCTGGCGAAGACGGCGAACGCCAGATCGATGCGCGGACAGCGGTACGTCTACTCGGTCGACCACTGCGACTCGGCATCGACCAGCAACGCTCCATGGTGTCGGTGTCGCTCAGCACGCCGTACACGCTCGCCTGGCTCAACTCTGCAACGGCCACACTTCTAGACGAACCCGATCTGGCCGAGGCCGCAGCCATCCTCGACCGTGACGACGAGCTGTATACGGCATGGATCCACAGGTACGACCGCTCGGCTACCCGCTGGGCCGAAAGTGACCGAGCGCTGCTCGAAGACACGGAGAGACCCATCACAGAGGACTTCTCCACGATCGCTGCCGGTTTCTCCGGTGTCGGGGACTCCCAACGCACGACGATCGTCTACGTGTTCACGGACGACGACGCAGCGGCCTCGTCCGTCGAGCCGATCGCCGCGCTGTACTCAGCAGAGACCATTCTCGATGACGACTTGACCGTAGGCGACGTACTCTCCGTCGAGAGCGTGGTGGCCTCCGGACGAACCGTCGTCGTCCGCGCCGGCAGCAAGAACCTCAACCAGTTCCGCTCGCTGCTCTCGTCCCCGTCCCACTTCACGGTCCATCGCTAAGCCACAGACCGGCCGCATCTGGCGTCGCGCGAAATCGTGAGCGCGGCACGTCTTCACATCTCGGCACGGTGGTCGTCTCTAGAGTGCGAGGGGTGCGAACGCTGTGGGTGGTGACCCACTCAGAGGCGACACATCACCGCGACGGTCTCGTCGGTGGATGGTACGACTCGTCTCTCTCTGCCAAAGGCATACGCGATGCCGAGGCGATCGGTCGTGAGCTTCGCCTCAGAATTCCCTCAGAGGCCGAGGTTCAGGTGTACTCGTCGGACTTGACTCGTGCCGCGGAGACTGCTGCCGGGATCGTTGCTGAGTTCGATGTAACCCCGACGCTGATGGAGGGGTTACGGGAGAAGTCGTACGGCGAAGCCGAAGGGCGGCCGGCGGCGTGGTTGGACGAGCGTTTCGTTCCTCCTCCGGCCGGAGGGGATCGGATGGATCACTATGAAGGCATCGTTGGCTCGGAGTCGAAGGCGGCCTTCGCGGCACGTGTCTATGGAGCGGTTCAGGCGATTCTTGAGCAGCGGTGCGAGCACCAGATCGTCGTCACCCACGGGTACGCAATGACGTTTGTTGTGTCCTGTTGGATCAAGATGCCGATCGATGCTGCTGGTTGGGTCAACTTCCGGGCATCCAGCGGCGGTATCACCGAGTTGCACGAGGACGACTGGTTTCACAATCGCCAAGTCGTTCGACTCAACGACACCCGGCATCTGTCTGAATCCTGAAACGAGGCATGCGCGTGATCACGTGGCCCAGTCAGGAACGGCCTCACGGCGGGGATCGAAGTGCCGGTCACGACGATCGGGGAACTGAGGTGCGCTGCATCGACGGCCACGCAACGACTCCGCACGGCGGCGTGCCAGACAGGCCGGTCATTGCCTCGATGACACCGGAGTGACAGACCACTGCAACAGAGCCCTCAACCGAGTTGTACCTGTCGAGCACACCAGCGACGCGGGACCTCACTGCCGAGTGTGGCTCCCACGGTCGACGCTCACCGGCAGGCCACTCACCTGAGCATTCCCGAAGCTCCGCATACGCCGCGCGAGGAACAGCCCCACCCTGCCACGACTGCGTCAGATCCGGAACCCACTCGTGAAGGTCGAGTTCGACTTCAACACCAACGTCAAGGTGCCACGACAAGATCATCGCTGTCTGTAGAGCCCTCGTCATCGGCGAAGCGAGTATGAGATCGATGCCCGCAGGCTGTAGCACCGCTGCCAACTCCTCTGCCTCTGCGACACCTTGTGGAGTCAACGGGAGCATGTCGATGCCGTGGCCGAAGAATCGCCCCGGATGCGCCTCGTAGTCGACACTGCCGTGCCGAATCAGCAAGAACCCCACATGCTCCGACACTATGTGGGCGTCGCCCCCGATCCCGCGTACCACCACCCAGGCTGACGCGGCCGGTGTCGGCACAAGGCGGTGTTGGCTTCGATGCGGTGCAACTCGGGATGGCTCTCAAGGAGGTGACCAACGAGTCAGATCGTGGTGCTCGATCCGTACCCTCGACCGCGCCGTCCACTGATGATGCGAACGTCGATCTGCGGTGCGTCCGACCGATGTCACGGCTCGCTCCATCGTGACCGGCCGACCCGGGGTCAGAGGGATATCGAGGAGCTGGATGGGGTGGGGTCTGCGAGACTCGGGTCGATGCAGATCGATCGGGAGGTGCGCGAGCTTGAGGAGGGCATGTGGCGGCCGAGCACCAGGGCCAATCGGGAGTGGATGGAACGCCACCTGTCTTCAGATTTCGTCGAGTTCGGCCGGTCGGGCCGCCGCTACACACGCCAAGAGATCATCGACGTCCACGTTCCTGACTTCGTCGCCGTGATTCCCTTAAAGGATCTTGCGATGCGGCGTTTGGGTGACGAGCTCGTACTCGTCACGTATCAGAGCGAGATGGATGGGCTGCGCGCGAACCGGGCGTCGATTTGGCGCAGGGCGCAGGATCGCTGGCTGATGGAGTTTCATCAGGGCACCCCGATCGCCTGACTCCGGCGGTGACTCGAGGCGCTGAGGCCGACAGTTGAAGCCGAACGGGCAACAATCCGACGCATAGCCCAAAAGGCCGGCCTGTCGGCGGACGACAGTGCGACACTTGGCGCGTGTACCGGGGAGTGTTGATCGAGGAGAGCCTCGACGATGTCGCGATCCTTGGGCGGCTGCGGATCGTCGACTCCGCGACGGTGACCATCGACTCGCCCGCACCCGGGCAGCCATCGACGTGGACCATGGCGACGTTCGAGGTTGATGACGCCGACGCAGCCGCAACGGCAGAGGGACTCGCTGCGGCGCTCTCGTCGGGTCCGTGGTACGTGGACTTCAACAACGGGCAGCACAGCTTCGTGGTGTTCGCCCGACGAGTCTTCTCATACGCGCGAGGTGACGAGTTGACGTTGCGTGCTGCGCGAACCCACGCTCGGGAGGCAGGAGTTCCGGTGTCACAGATCGACTGGGCCGTGCAGAGCTAGCAACAGCGCGTTCACCGGAAGGGCTGCTTTGGGGTTCACCGCCGTCGGGATCGTCCTCGAAACGTGGCGCCGGATCGAGAGAACTGGATGTTGCCGTACTCGTTGAGATGCTCGACGGCGAGTTCCTTGAGCACTGCGAGCACTTGGCTCCACGGCAGTGTCTGACCAAGCTCGGCCTCGATCGGATCGCGTCCGCTGTCGGCGTAGTCCACCAGCGGTCCCGGGTCGTCAAGTTGATAGGTCAACGACCAGCCAATTCGTTCGACGTCGTCGAAGTGTCGGCCCAGTATCGACGCTGCGTTGTCTGAGTGAAAAGACAACGGCTCCAGCCACGTGCCGACTGGCTCACCTACAACCTCTGACAACGCTGCAGCGATCAGTTCAGCATGGACACCACGCTCGGTGCGCTCATTCGTGGTAGCGATGACCATGCCATGAGGTTGCAGCACACGGTGAACCTCTTGCAGCGCGTCGTCGTGATCTGCGACGTGGTACAGCATCCACAGCATCAAGGCGGTATCAAACGACTCGTCCACGAACGGGAGATCCGTGATCGACGCGCACGCCAGCGACTCGATGCTGCTCACTCGTGCGGCCTTGAGCATCGCCATTGAAGTATCGACGCCAGTGACGGCACCGTCGATGTGCGATCGCCACATTCCGTTGCCGCAACCGATGTCAATGACGCTCGTCTCGTGTTCGAGCTCAGAGAGTGTGTCGAAGATCAAGCGGCCCTCGACGGCGACGACGTTTTTGTGCAGCGCCTGCCGCTTCTTGAGATTCTCAGTGCGTTCGTAGTTCGATTCGGCTGCGCGCCGACGCCTATCCGACCCCTCGACCACGACAGCATCTTCGCGGCAAGCACTACGAATAACCGACGATCACCCACCAGAGCCGCTCGACACCGACGCGGCGAGCACCATCGGCCCACCCGGTCGGAAGCTCGAAACGCGGCACCTCGCGAAGCGCGTTGCGTAGCGATGCGTTGCGGCGACCGTCGTCTCGGCGCGACTCCGATTGCCGTGCTGGAGCCCATCCGAACCGCTGACGACCCAACAGGCCCTCGGCCTCGTACTCGGTCGTGGTCGTCGTCCAGCCGTGTCCATCCCACACGGCGAACCAGGCTTGAGTCGGAGTAGTGGTGTGACGTCGGCCGACCGCGGCGATGCCTTCGTACAGATCCCGGTAGTTGGTCCAGAAGTCGTCGTCCTCGTGGCCGCCGGGTGGTGCCTGGATGCGCAGGTAGCGCTCGAAACCGTTCGGCACGAGCCCGCCAACCGTGCCGAACACCCCCAACCTCCCGTCTCGTATCCAGTCCGCAGCTTCTGCGCTACGCGGCGTCTGTACTGGCTCGCCGAACGCCACCACTGCAGACTCTCACCTGCGACTCACCCCAGTCATCCAGATACCAACAAAAGTCGGCTCAACGCGCGGCGCGAGCGACCGACGCACCGATCGGAACCCACTTGGCCCGCGGCACCACACATGACGGAGTGACCGCCCGGAATCGGCACGTCCCGGATCAGTCGGACCGCTGGGAAACGCTCGACACCGAAGTCGGTTTGAGTTCCATGCTCGGGTGACATGAGGGAGTCGGGCCCCGGTCACACTCGGTTCCGAGCGGCACTAGGCCCTCAGTGCTCGACGACCGCATGGAGGGGCCACTCGTGGACCGGCAGCAGGTCACGCAACGGACGTTCGTCGTGAGGCCCGACAATCACCACTGCGTCAAGATTGGCGGGATCCATCTGGCGGATGAACTCACGGCATCGTCCGCACGGCGGAAGCACGAACAGGTCGGAGTCGTCGTTGCGCCATACAGCGACGATCTTCGCGATCTGATACTCACCCGATGTCACCATCGACGCGATCGCTGCGTGCTCAGCACAGAACCCTGTTCCTGACCCCGTGTCGATGCTCACGCCAACGTGCTGATTCCCGGTCATGGTGACCAAACAGGCAGCGACATCACCGAAGAGTCGATCCCCAACGGTGTGCGGGCGCAACGCCGCGGCGGCGGCCTCGATCAGCGCCTGGTTCGACATGGCTCAAACGTAGCGATCCACCATCCGGGTACTCGCCGAGGATCTGGCGTTGGCGCGCATGCCCCACTCAGCCGGCTGCATTGGCTCGGCCGTGCCGGTTCCTGGGTAGATCTGAGTGTCTCTGGCGGGTGTTGATGTGTGTGGGTTGCCCTGGCTGGCCTTCCTCCTGTGGGCGTCGCGGTAGAGCCGTGGGGGTCGGCGTGGACTGCGTTCTGACATGTCCGCGTGCGACGCCGAGTTCGGGCCGCGGATTCGTGGTGCTGGGCGGTCGTATTGTTGATGGCAGTGGTAGCGCGCACTCCTGGGCGTCGCGAGTTCGAGTCCTTTGTCGAGCGTGTGAAGCCGGGCCTGCTTCAGGCGCTGGTGGCCGCGTACGGTCCGGTCGATGGGCGCGAGGCGTGTGTTGATGCGCTCAGCTGGGCGTGGGAGCACTGGGATCGTCTGCAGCGCGTGAGTCACCCTGTCGGGTACCTGTATCGCGTCGGCCAATCGGCGACGCGGTCGTTCGTTCCTCGGCGGGCACCGCTTCGGGCGGTCGACGAGAACGAGCACCGGTTCCCTGATGTGGAGCCCGGTCTCGTTCCGGCGTTGTCGCGGCTGACTGAACAGCAACGCACGATTGTGTTGCTCGTCCACGGGTACGACTGGCGTCAGGCCGAGGTCGCTGACCTTCTCGGGGTCAGCCCCTCGACGGTGCAGGATCACCTGGCCAAAGCCATCGATCGATTGCGGAACGAGTTGGAGGTCGACAGTGTCGAGCGACGTGCGTGAACAGATCCGAGTCCTGGTCGGCGAGTACGACCAGGAGCTCCAGGTGCTTGGCGACATCACCGTCGATGAGGTCGTCACCCGAGTAGCGGGCGATGTGCCGCCGCACTGGGCTCCCAATGTCGAGCCCGTCACGGGCCGCGGCCCTCGTCGGATGCCGAGGCGGTCGTGGGTGTTGGCCGGTGCGGCAAGTGTGTTGCTGGTCGTCGGACTTGTGGTCGCCACGCAACGACCGGTGACCGCGCCAATCGACGGTGCGCTGGCCAACGGGGACGTCGCGGTCGGCCAGATCGAGCCGATGGAACCGGCACAGACATCGACGCCGCAGCAGCCGCCGCCTGAGTCGCTGCCAGCACCGGTCATCCTTGGCGACGAGTTCGGTGCCGCGCTGGTCGAACCGCTAGAGCACCACGGCTTTGAGGTCGACGATCAAGGCGTTGCGTCGTCGGGCCTGGCGCGGCCCTCGTTCTACGACTGGCCCGCCAATCTCACTGCGATCCTCGACGCAACTCCTGGCGGAACGCCGATCGTTGCAACATTCGGTGGAAACGACACGCAACTCCTCGTTCGCGACGACGCCACGATCGTTGCGCCCGTCGGCGACCCTTTGTGGGCGAGTGAATACCGCACGCGAGTCGACGCCGTGATGGACCAGATCACCAGCGCCGGCCACCCACTCGTCTGGGTCGGCGTCCCAACGACACCAGACCGCTTCGGCCCCCTGATCGGAGAGGTGAGATCCATCACGATCGCGGCTGCGGCGGCCAACGATCAGGTCACATACATCGACACTTGGGACATCCTCGAGGCCAAGCGCAACGGCAACATCGGTTCCGTTGCGCTGCAATCCCCGGGCGGTTATCACCTCAGCGCAGCTGGGGGTCGGCTCGTCGCAGCCGAGGTCGCCTCAGTGCTGGAGGACATGTAGGCCACGTCGAAGTCGCGATCAGCGCTGAGTCGGCACACACGCGCTCTGGATCAGAACCCGACGCGTAGGCCGACTCCAACACCTCTCGACACCCGACCGATAACGCGCGGTCACCCGCTTGCGGCAAACCAGCTCGGGTTCGGCACCGTTGTACTCGGGCGCGTGCGCTGTAGTGGTCCGCGCCGCGGTCACACGAGAACAGCGGTCGTCAGCGCGGATGGCGAGTGGCCGTGTGACTACGCCGGCGAAGTGCGCGTCGATGAACGCTGCGATGTCCTCGACGAGTCCGGTCCGATCTCGCGCGTCCATCATCTGAGTGCCCGAATACGACAGCATCAACTGCTCGGACTCCCGAGCCGAGTACGTCTGATTCCTCGATTCTGATTGACGTCAGCGCGTGAACGCCCAGGTGATCATCCGGGGAAACTCGTCGTACCAGAACTCGCCGCCGTGTTCACCGTCGCGCTGTTCGAGGACGACGTCGCCACCCGCATCGCTGAGTGCGTCCGCCCACCTGCGTGCGTTGTCGAAGAACCACTGTTCATGCGTCCCGCCGACCAGATAGGTGCGGGGACCCTCATGCGGCAGCTCACGGCCAGTCGGTGTGAATCCACCACCAGGCGAGGCACACAGCACGATGCCGAACTGCGAGGGGTGGCGCAGCCCCATGGCCAGAGCGAACTCACCACCCAACGAGGCGCCCCACACGGCAGTGCACTCGGCAGGCAGCTGAGCGTCGAACCGAGACGTCGCCCACTCGAACACCTCTTCGACGAAGAACTGTTCGAACGCCGCGAAACGCTCACCTCCGAATGACTCGACGTACTCGTGGAGGCGCTCATCGTCATCAATGAGACCGTGAACTCCGATCACCGCCGTTGACGGACCATCCGTCGACGTCTCGAGTGCGCGAGCAAGCCGTTCGGTATGCCATCCGCCATCGGCGGCATAGACGACCGACTCGGGTGATCCAGGCGGCACGTACACAGTCACGCTGCGGCCGCCGTCGAAGTCGAACTCCTCGTTGACAAGCGAACCGCTCAGCGCAGCCACAGGGGCAGTCTCGCGCTGCAGGCGTCGCAGGGTCATGCGGGTAGCTGACTACGTTTCCAGGTGACGTCGATTTCGGTCATGAGCAAGGTGTCGGCTTCAACTGCTGAGCGGAAGCTGCTGAGGAAGTTCGACTCCAGCACATGAAGTTCAACCGACTTGGCTGCCGATTGTGCGGGGAGCATGTCGACGGCCTCGAGCTCCTCCGCCCGTCTCTTGGGCGACAGGCCAAGCGTCGTACCGATGACGATGTCGGCAACCTCGGAGTTCGCTGCGGCGCCACCTTGCAGGGACGCTGTGGCGGTGATTCCGAACTGATCATCGCCCTCCGAAGCGTCGGCGACGTCCCAAGAGAGCGTCTGAGCATCGCTAGTGATGTTGATGTGGGCGGGCGCGTGTACTCCGGGCAAGAGTCGTCCTCCGGAAAGCCTCGCTGCTTTCGAGTCGGTGTGGCGGACTGGGACGTACACCGCAAGGATTGGCTTGCCGATGGGTCCTGCTTCTACCGAGATTCGATGTGCCGCAGCACGAAGAGAAACGCCGACTGGGCGAGGTGTCGGCCATGGTCTCGCATCGGCGATCTCGATCATGCAGCAACCGACGACGACGCCACCGTTGGTTCCGACGTGCGGCCGCAGTCCCGTTGGAAGTCTGTGTGACACCTCATCGGGATCGGCCCACGAGTTCACCAACAACCTCCGGGTGATGGTGCCCACGATGTCGCCCGCGCCTCGATCTGCACTCATCAACACACCAGGGTAGAACCGGTCACTCGAGCTGCACGCCTGCCATCGCCCGTTCCGCCTGGCAACCACACTCGCCAGTCGCGACGCACGCGTCGGCAGCCCAACGCTTCGGCGAAGGTCCTACGCGAAGAGGTCCGCTAGCTCGCGCACCTCTCGCTCGACGTCTGATTGCAGCCAGCGTCCGATACGAGGCTCGGCGAGCTTGAACGGCCCACGAAAACCGAACTCGTAGGAGTGCGTCACCACCGTGACACGATCGTCGAGCGGCTCGCAGTTGAACCGGCCGGTGAAATCGAACACCAGTCGCGCTGGTTGACGGCGAGCGCCGGTGAACGTCAGCTCTGTCCAGCGAGTGAGCGTGACGTCATGGTGGTCCGGGGCTGGCGGCATCCATGGCAGCTTTCCCCACATCTTGAGTGTGCCGGTGCCGCGTTCGTCGAGGACAGGGGCGGCGGAGACTCGAAGAATCTTGCCATCGAGCTTCCTATATCGATTGAGGTCGAGCACGCACTCGAGCACCTCTTGCGGCGAGGCCGTCACTGCTGCTGTCGCTGCGGCGGAAACACCCATCGCTCAACCGTAGGCGCCACGCCGATACCCCGGGCGCGGCCGTCGTAGCACTCCTCGGGGCGTTAGGTTCACCGACGTGAGAAGCGCTGCACAGCGCAAAGACGACACACTGAACCGCCTTGGAACGGACGCCAACGTGTGGATAGCAACAGGCTCGACCGAGGGGCGACCGCACCTCGTGCCGCTGTCGCTCGCGTGGGACGGCCAACGCCTGCTCGTTGCCACACCAGCCGACACGCCAACTGCGCGCAACGCCACCACCACCCAGACCTTTCGCGCAGCGCTGGATAGCGCCGACGACGTCGTCCTCATCGATGGCACCGTGGACGTCGTCGACTTCGCCCACGCCGATGGCCACCTTGTCGACAGCTACGTCCAGCGAGTCGGCTGGAACCCCGCCAACGAGTCAGGTGATTGGTCGCTGCTGATCGCCACACCATTGACGGTGCGAGCATGGAACAGCGTCGAAGAGATCAGCGGCCGAACGATCATGCGCGACGGCGAGTGGACAACCTAAGCGGCCGCATGGAGGATCCACCTCAAGTGCCGGCTCGCGGGTCGCCGGGTCTCCATGACCCGAACCGGCATTGAACTCCAGCCCGCCTTGAGGGGCGGACCCAACGATCTCCGGCCACGAGGCTTGCAGCTCACCTCGCCCGGGTGAGACCCGACGTGGTCCCGCTCGACAACTCACCACACGGCTCTCACGCGTTGACCCGCATGCGCCACGCCGGGGGTGCACGGAACGCACCGGTCCCACACCAGACGCCCGTGCTCTTGAACGGCACCGATGCGCTCGCGCCGTTCGATCGGGAATGCTCAGATCGTGGCCTGGATGCCAGGTGCCGCAGGATCAGTCGCTGCGGTCCGTCCGCAGAACTCCATAGACGAAGGTGTCGAACCAAGTTCCATCCTCGGACCACCAGCTGGAACGAAGCCGACCTTCCCGCTTGAAGCCGGCCGCGTCCAAGGCTCTTTGCATCGCAGTGTTGTCGTGACGAGTGTTGGCTTCAATGCGGTGCAGATTGGGATAGCTCTCGAAGAGGTGCGTCACGAGCCACGTTGTTGCCCCCGACCCGTACCCTTGGCCGCGATGCTCGCTGGCGATGCGGACATCAAACTGCGGCGCGCCGAGGCCGACGTCGTCGAGGTCGAAGATGCGCAGGAGCCCGACCGTGACGTGGTCATTGATCCAGTAGCTCTCGACGTCGGAGCTGGAGAAGTCGGTTGCATCGATTGAGTCTGCGTTGATCTGCCGCCTGCCATGGAACGGCCACTCGTCGTTGGTGAGCAGGCGAATCAGTCGGTCTCGATCCTGTGGCATTCGCACACGCTCAAACCTGACTGGCACGCGAGTTGACGCTACGGCGGCCGCTGCCCGAGGCGCACATACCAGCGACGAATCGAACGCACTGTCACCCGCTCGCGATCGGCACCGATGCGCTCGCCGATCCACCCGGAATGGCGCGTTGTGTCAGCGGTGGGCCTGTCGCGAGTGGCGCTGGGATGCGGCGGCGAGCTGCAAGACGTCAGTCGTTGGTGTGGTCGCCAGTTGCGCGGCTGACATACCCGAGCAGTTGATGGCCCGGTCGACGAGGTAGGTCCCGGTGCGGTAGCCGATCCAGCGGCGACCGTCGTCATGCAGGATCATCCACTGTATGACGTCCGCATCATCTGGGAGGGCGCGCAACTCCTCGTACCAGTCGACGACCGCGGCGGGATAGTCGCCCCATAGCGGGGTGCTTGCTGCGGCGTCGCGCTCGAACGCTGTTGCCAGCCCCTCGCTGACGACCGCATCCAACAATCCCTCACCGACGGCGCTGCGGTGTTGTGTCCATCCTCTTACCTGGTGGTGTAGCTCGTGGAACAACGTCAGTCTCAGCTGTGCCCGTGCGATCGCTGTCGTTCCTCGCACGTCGTCGGCGTTGATGATCCAGGCGATCTCACCGGGCGCGATGGACTTGACCATCTCCCCGGTCTCGGGGATCACGTCGTCACCGTCCCACACACGCAGCACGATGCGTTCGGCGAGTTCGGGCAAGTGGCGCCGGACTTCCTCGTCGGTAGCCGCGGCAATATTGCCAATGAGATCAAGCGCGTTCTGGTCGACTCGGTCGGTCTCAGCGCTCACTGACAACACAACAAACAGCCTGACAGAGACACCCGCTCCGGCATCGCCCGGTATCGCCACATCGACGAT
Organism: Ilumatobacteraceae bacterium; assembly: GCA_965230015.1. GTDB lineage: Bacteria > Actinomycetota > Acidimicrobiia > Acidimicrobiales > Ilumatobacteraceae > JABSQH01. The sequence continues at coordinate 261,070 of CBDDKF010000014.1, forward strand.
GATCCAAGACCCGCCCGACATCGGCACGTGCGGGCGCGGGCTAGTCCAAGCGATATCAAACAGTCCGGACGGCGACTGCCGTCACGGTTCGTCGAGACCTTGAGACGTACCGGTGGCCGCGTCGAGCGCTTTGGCCTCGGAGCCGGTGAGCGCTCGGCCCGGCGGGCTCGCGAGCCACCAGCCGGTGGCGATTTTGCGCAGCTGTCCCAAGTTGTACGCCACCAAACCGGACAAGAAGTCTGTGCATCGACGATTGAGATCGGTTGATGAGGTCAGCAGCACAGCAACCGGATTCCCTTCGCGGTAGCCGTCTGCGACCTCGATCATCTGCTCGTACGACGACACCGTGAGGATCACCAGTCCGTCTCGATGCTCTTGGCGGCGCGCCACGTAGGAAGCCTCGCACAGCAGTCCACGGTTCCGATCGAGGAGCTAGACCGTGGACGTCCGAGCCGGCCTACAGGACCGGCGCGCGCATGGGGCGACTTGTGCCGAAACGGCGGTTGGGGACGTCGCGGCGTCGACCAGAATCATGCCGGTGGCGAGAGTGTTCAACACCGTGTTCCTTTGTCGCAACCCGCAGCTGCTCGCAGAGTTCTGGGCGGGTGCGCTGGAGTACGACGTCGTGCAGCACGACGACGACCTCGTGCGAATCGCTCCTCCAGTCGGCTCAGCTGGGCCCAACCTGCTGTTCTTGTCATCGCCCGACGTCCCGAAGCGTTCGGCACTCCACCTCGACCTCGCCGCCGACGATGCCGCAGCCGAGGTATCGCGCCTGACCAACCTGGGCGCACATCCCGTCGACGCTCCCAACGAAGACGGCTCGCCTCGCTGGCGGCAAGCCAACGGCATCACCTGGATGGTCCTCGCAGACCCTGAGGGCAACCAGTTCTGCGTCGGATCTGAACCTGGCGGGTAGAACACCTCCAACACCTCTCGACAACGGACCGATCACGCGCGGGCACTCGCTAGCGACGAGCCAGCTCGGGTGCGGCCGTTGCGCATTGCTGGTCCACCTGAACAGCGTCGGCAGGTTCCGCAACAACATCGAGGCGGGCGCCGTCATCGCCGACTAAAGGTGACCTTGACGACAGCACGGTGCGAGACCCGCTATGTGTGTTGTGAACGGGTTTGGCGGTTGTTTGGCCTTCGTGGGCTCATACGAGCAGTGGTCGAGATGAGCGACGCAGAGGTGTACAAGAAGTACGCCGATGAGCTGGTGCGCTACGCGAACGCGCTGGTGGGACCGTCGCAGGCTGAAGACGTCCTGGCTGCCGCTGTCCTCAACGCCTTTGCAGCAACTGGCTGGGCAGCGGTGGACAACAAGCGTGCCTATCTGTACCGGTGCGTCAGCGCGGAAGCCGCTCGGGTGGCGCGGACAGCGGAGCGTCGGATGCGGCGCGAGATCCGCGCAGCGAGCCGCTCCGAAGCCGTTGATCAGCCGGTTGATCGCGACGTGAGGCTGGCGCTGTTGGCCCTGTCTGAGCGTCAACGCTCGGTCGTCTATCTCGTCTATTGGCGGGATCTGACACCTGGCGATGCTGCGGTGCTCCTGGGTGTGTCGCAGCGGACAGTTGAGCGTGAGCTGACCAAGGCGAGACGACGTTTGGAGGGACTATTGCGATGACTGCGACGGACGCCAAGATTCGGCGATGGTTGGAGCAGGTCGACGACATCGCGCCTGCAGCGCCGAGCTATGACGACCTAGTCATGCGTGGCCACAGCCGGGGGTCGCGCAGGGGCAATCGGGTCCACGTGGTCGTTCTGATCGTGAGCTTCGCGGTCCTGGTCGCGGCGTTGGGAATCGCCGCCTGCAACCGTCCGTCAACCCCGCCAGCCGATGGTTCCGTTGTGCTCGCAGTTGAGCCGCCGACACTCGCTGGCCTTCCCTTTGCCGCCGAAACGGAACTCCCTGAGGGCTGGGCGTACGCAGATATCTCCGAGGCCGGCTCGGCAGCTTCGTCACTAGCGCCTCACCCGTCGCGATTTCTATTCCGTAACGAGGCCACATCTGCGGCGGTGTTCGTGCAAACGGGCCCCGCCGATGAAGTCACGACTCCTCATGCGGACAGGCTGACCTCGTTCGAACGCTCCGATGAGGCGCAGTGGGCCATCGATGGTGGATACGTGTGGATGCGGGTTGCGGGCATGGAGCCAACACTTGCGGTCAGCCTGTCCGAGCAACTTGAGGTACGTCGCGTGGACGATGACTGGCTTGTGTCGTTGGATGAACGGTCTGGATTCATCGCAGAAGCATCCGAGCCCGGGTCGTCCGCAGGCGGACGCGTCGTGGCTCGAGCTGTCGTCACCATGGTCACGCCGTCGGGCACTGCACAGCTCAATCTGAGCTACGAGGAACCTCCGAGTGCGGCGGTCAACCAGTTCGGTGTACCCAGTGACGTCGAGGGCATCACGATCTACAGCTCCGCGCGTAGTGCCGTGCGCTCACCACTGGACGATGTGCTGGCCGCGTCGATCGATTGGTCCAACCCCGCTGACGCCACTCAAGCCCAACACCTGCTCGCCGGCCTCGAGGCAGTCGACGTCGAGCGTTGGGATGCAATCAATGATCAGCTAGCCGATGAACTCGGCCAGTTGCCCGTTGCGTGGTCGCTTGACTTCTCCGGGATCCAAGTCGCCGCGCACCGCTCCGAAGACAGGCAAGCAGTGTGCGCGACGTGGAATCTCACGCGTCGGTGTCGTTCGAACCTCTCGCCACTCTGGGGTGCTGACGATGCATACGAAATCGATCTGATCGTCGACGGCCTGTGGATCACAGCGGGCGCGGTGGCGACCGGACTGACAATCACCGAGACCACCGCTACCGCCGACACGGGCGCCCTCGTTGGCGACTGGCAGCCCACATCCAACGGCGGGTTCTACGCCTACGCATTCACCGCGGCAGCAACGGCAGAGATCAACTACGCAACAGCGGACGACCCAACTGGCACCGCAGGAACCATCCGAGAACGCCCGATTCGATAGCAGCGGCTTCGCGAGCGCGTGTGGCGCAGATCGCTGTCCCAACCCGCTCTGCTCACACATCTCACTATCCGCCCATAACGCTCAGAGCTATCTGCCTCCGCTGGCCGAGCAGTACGGCACGTCTTGCTCGGGTTGCCCGCGCGGGAATGGTCGTGCGGCGGGCCCGCCGTACTTGGGAGGCCCGATCTAGGCTGCCGTTCGTGCAGCCCTCCATGGCGCGGCAACGAGGCAGAGGCGCGCCGTCGCCATTGACGTGACGGTTGAATCGCCTGCTGAGCTGCGGGCGCGGGTGTTGCATCGCGCGTGGCGTTCGGAGGCGCCGCAGTGCCTGCGCTCATCGAGTTCGACGGTGCTCTCACTGCTGACGACTCCGACGAAAGCGGACACCATTGCCGATCCGGCGATCACCCAGTTGGCTGCTCGGGCGAGCGACGTACACGACTACGCCGATGGTCTCATGCGCCGAGCTAGTTCCGTCGATCGCTTCGAGGCAAACGATCTGGCCGCATCGCTCGCGCGCCAACTACTCGCCGGCGCCGAACCGCTCATTCGGAGGGAGCGTCTAGCTGGCACACGCGATAAGGACGCTGCTCAACGAGTGGAAGCGCTGGTCTCGCGAGCACTGGCGTTGTTCGGCTCAGACTCGATCGTCGCCGACCCTGCGGTGACCCAGGAGTTGGCGATGGTGTCCGCATGTGTCCACGACGTGCTAATCGAACGCGGCGAACACGACCCGTCGCTCCACTGGGGCCTGTCTGCGTGGCGTGTCGAAGTACTGGACTGGACGGTCTCGATCGCGTTTGGTCTTGTCCGCTACGCCGTCAGTGCCGACGACGGTGACTGGTGGGACATCGGGCACGAGTCGTGACACGTCCCAGGTTCGCTCAGCTCGTCATCGAGATCTTGAGCTGGGTGAGCCGTTCGAGAGACAGGCCGCGCACGCGCATGGAGCCGAGCGAGTGTCGGAAGCTCATCGCGGGTGCGGCCGTGTGAAGCTGCACGGGATGAAGCCGATCGCGGATCTTCCTGCCGGGGAAAGGGCAGCACTTATCGATTGGCTCGGAGAGCAGCCTGGGACCGTGATTGCAGTTGCCGCCCTTCGGTCGGGCGCCGGCCGCGTGAGCGTCGAGGGGAACATCGACACTCCGGCCGGTTTGCTCGTCGAGTCGACGTTGCTGCCCGGGGAGCCACAGGGTTTCGGGGAGGGTCCCGCTGTTGTCAGCCTTCTCGAGGGGCATCCCGACTGGACCAGTGTTGAAGTCCACCCGCTTCTTGCCAGCGAAGTCGCCGACGAGTTCGCACGCCGATGGGGTCTCGCTCGCGTCGTCATCGACGTCATCCACACGCTCTCGGAGCCTCGTAGCCACTTCGATCACCAACTTGTTCGACGTTTGACGGCTCGAGAAGCGCTCGAGTTGCCCGAGGCCTCCGCCGGTTTGCTCCCGAGTCGAGAAATGGCCGCGGCAGCCGCCGAGCAAGGCAGGGTGTTTGCTGCGGTCGAGAACGGCGTGCTTGTTGGGTACGGCGGATCTCTTGCAGCCGGCACCAAGTTCGCTGACGTGGCGGTGCACGTCGCGAGCTCCCACCGCGGTGATGGCATCGCAGCCGCATGCGTGGCGAGTACGTGCGCTGCACTTCGGTCCGAGCGCCTCGTGCCGGTGTGGGGTACGAGTTCAAACAACGGTCCATCACTGGCGCTCGCTCGCAAACTTGGCTTCGTCGAGGCCGATCGCCTTCACTATCTCGTCCGCTCGCGCTGACCCGCGCAGCAAGGGCCGCAGTCGCGCCCCGATGCTCGATGTCACCTGAACGTCGCCAGCAACCACAACCGTCCGACAGGGGTCAATAGCAGTTCATCGGTGCGCAGGACGTGCGGATCACGACGGCGATTGCGCAGGTGAGAAGACCGCGGTCATCGTTCGCCCAAACACGCTCACCGCGTTGCTGTTCGCTTCGCACACCAACACAACCGCGGTCGGTTCGTTCGCCTCCAAAGCCAGCACCTTTGAGGCGGCAAGGGTGTGCGTTCCGCTCTGTAGTGCGATCGTTCCGGTCATCTCCAACGCCACACCAGAGCCGCTGAACCAGTTCGACGCGCTCGGGATGTCGGCCTGCTTGAAGACTGAGCACCATGTACTGGTGTACTCGCGGGAGTTTGCAACGACGGCGGAGAAGTTGACCGTGAGGTCACCGTCGACGGGCGCCGTGATCGCCATCTCGAGTGTCGTGGTCCGGTCCATGGCGATGGACATCGGTTGGGTGGCTGCCTCGGCGACTGCGAAGGGAGCGTTCGCCGCGATGTCGTTGACCTGCAGGGCGGAGCCCTCGGCGATCGCCTCTACTGCGTCGATGCGTTCGGTCTGCTCGCGTGCTGTTGACCCCATGCGCGACTCGAGGTCGTCAAGTCGGCGACGCATCTCGTCGAGCCCGTTCTGTGTGTAGTAGCCGACAACGTCAGCCACAACGTCGACCGTGCCATTCTGGTTGTAGAGCTTGATCGCGCCACCTGGTGAGAGTTGGACGTCGACCTTGTTCGGCGTCGGCGCTTGATCTGCGACCCAGTTGAGGTTCGAAACCGTGGGCGTTGACACATCTGCCGGGAAGACCCGCAAGTTCGACTGTGCGGTTGGGTTGACCGCAGTGACGTTCATCGACACCGCTGTCGCGTCCGGCGGTATCTGGCAGTTGCCGACCGTTCCGGCGATCTGCTGGATGTGCACGTTGGCGTCTCCCGACCCAAGCGGCGACTTCTTACCGCCTTCGGGTTCGTTGCCGGGTCGGGTGTCAAACACGCGGCATGGCGCAATCGGTACGAACGACGACTCGCTCTGCGATGCAGCACTGACCCGCCAGGCCGAGATCGAGCCGATCGATATCGCTCCGATTGCGATTGCTGCACCGACGGCTCGCCAGCGGTCGATCGGTCTGCGGGCGACGTGACTGTTGCGGGTGGCCACAGAAGAGGGGGGATTGAGGGGGCTCATGCGAACCACGATGAATCGACCTCGCGTTTGACGCTTGGAGACCAGTTGGAGAAGCAGTGGAGCCCGAACGATCTCGCCGGGCAGCTGGAGAGGAATGAAGACGCGTGCGCCCGTGAGTGAGCGCTCACTCACGCTAGAGTGCGCCGCCGTGACGACTCACGCGGCGACGCGCCCGCCCTCGGCCGCACCGACAAGACGGGCCACCGCTATGGCGCCGGAGGAGCGTCGGGCCGCGATCGTCGAGGCGGTTCGGCCGTTGCTCGTCGAGCACGGTGAAGCGATCACCACCAAGCAGATCGCCACCGCGGCCGGCATCGCCGAAGGGACCATCTTCCGGGTCTTCGCCGACAAGGACGAGTTGCTCGACGCGGTCCTCGCCGCCACCGTCGACCAGGCGCCGTTGGAGGCGGCCTTGAGGGGGATCGACCGGAATCAACCCTTCGAGGACCAACTGCTGGAGGCCACCGTGTTGCTGCAGAAGCGCGTGGTCGACGTGTGGACGTTGCTCTCGCATCTCAGCCCGAAACGCCACGAGCAGGTGCGCGGTCCGATGACCGATAGCCCGGAGCTGGCGGCACTGTTCGCCGCCCACCCGAGCCGCATCCGCACCGAACCGGCAACGGCCGCCCGCTACCTCCGGGCGCTCACGATGTCGCTCACCCATCCGCTGATCGCCGCCGAGGCAGCGAGCGCAGTCGACATCGTCGACCTCGTCCTCCACGGGGTCGGCCGCACGCCGTCGGGCGAGGAGACGGCATGAAGCTCTGGCAGCTCCTCAAGAGCCACCTCGGGCCCTACCGGCGGCTGCTCACCCTGGTGGTCGTCCTCCAGGCGATCCAGACGTTCGCGGCGCTCACCCTCCCGACCATCAACGCCCTGTTGATCGACAACGGCGTGCTGCTCGGCGACAACGACTACATCCTCACGATGGGCGGCGTGATGATGGTGTTCACGCTCGTGCAGATCGTGTTCGCTGCGGCCGCCGTCTGGTACGCCGCGCAGGCCGCGATGGCGTTCGGGCGCGACATACGCCGCGACCTGTTCCACACCGTGACCGGCTTCTCGGCGCGCGAGGTCGGCCAGTTCGGCGCGCCGTCGCTGATCACCCGTACCACCAACGACGTCCAGCAGATCCAGATGCTCGTGGTGATGGCGGTGACGATGATGATCACCGCCCCGCTCAACCTGGTGATCGGGATCTTCTTCGCCGTCCGTGAGGACCTCGGGCTGTCGGTGATCATCCTGTTCGCGATCCCCGCGGCGGTGATCTCGCTCGGATCGATCGTGTACCGGATGATCCCGTCGTTCCAGGCGATGCAGTTGCGCATCGACCGGGTGAACCTCGTGTTGCGCGAGCAGATCGCCGGCATGCGGGTGGTGCGGGCGTTCGTCCGCGAGCCGCTGGAGACCGAGCGGTTCGAGCAGGCCAACGACGAGCTCACCCAGACCGCACTGCGGGCTGGACGCCTGATGGCCGCGACATTCCCGACGGTGATGCTGATCATCAACATCTCGAGCGTGTCGGTGATCTGGATCGGCGGCGATCGCATCGGTGCCGGCGACATGGAGATCGGCGCGATGGTCGCCTACCTCACCTACCTGATCCAGATCCTGTTCGCTGTCGTGATGGTCACCTTCATGGTGTCGATGATCCCTCGTGCGGCGGTCGCCGCCGAGCGGGTCGTCGAGGTGCTCGAGACCGAGTCGACCGTTCGCCAGCCCGACGACCCGGTGACCGAGACGCCCGAACACGGCACGCTCGAGTTCCGCGACGTTGCGTTCGCCTACCCGGGCGCCGATCGGCCGGTGCTGTGCGATCTGTCGTTCCGCGTCGAGGCCGGCACCACCACGGCGATCATCGGGAGCACCGGTGCTGGCAAGACCACGCTGGTCAACCTGGTGTCGCGTCTCGCCGATGCCACCGAGGGGACCGTGCTCGTCGACGGCGTCGACGTCCGCCGCCTGGACCTCGACCTGCTGTGGAGTCGGGTCGGCTATGTGCCGCAGAAGCCGTTCCTGTTCTCCGGCACCGTGGCCTCGAACCTACGTTACGGGCGACCCGACGCAACCGACGAGGAACTGTGGGAGGCGCTGGAGGTGGCCCAGGCAGCCGGCTTCGTGCAGACGATGCCCGAGGGCCCGGACGCACCGATCACCCAGGGCGGCACCAACGTGTCCGGCGGCCAGCGTCAGCGGCTGTGCATCGCCCGGGCGCTCGTGGTGAAACCCGAGCTGTACGTGTTCGACGACTCCTTCTCGGCGCTCGACCTCGCCACCGACGCCCGGCTGCGGGCGGCGTTGCAACCGCACACGGCCAATGCGGCCGTGCTGATTGTCGCCCAACGCGTGTCGACGATCACCGACGCCGACCAGATCCTCGTGCTCGACGATGGCCGCATCATCGGTCGCGGCACCCACGACGAGTTGCTCGAGACGTGCCCGACCTACGTCGAGATCGTCGAATCGCAGATCGGCCAGGGAGCGGTGGCATGAGCGCCGACACTTCCAACAACGGCGGTTCCCCGAGCCCAGCGGAATATCCAGTCGGCGCGAACGGTACGAACGGCGACGCTGGTTCAGCGCGATCCGGTCAAACGGTGGACGACAAGAAGTTGCTCGCTACGGCCGGGACCGAGGCGCGGCGCAACAGCTTCGGCCCCGGCGGTGGCGTCGGCATCCCCACCGAGCGCAGCGACAACTTCGGCCAGACCATGAAGCGCCTCGGGGAGATCCTCGGCAAAGAGCGGCCGCTGTTGGCCTTCGTGTTCGTGGCGACGTTCTTGAGTGTGTGCCTCGTGGTGATCGGGCCCCGTCTGCTCGGCGAGGCGACCAACATCATCGTCGACGGCGTCACCGGCCCCGACGGCATCGACTTCGACGCGCTGCACCGACAGCTGTTCATGGTCAGCGGTGTGTACGTGGCGTCGTGGATCCTGTCGTACTCGCAGGCGTACGTCCTCGCCGGCGTCGTGCAGCGCTCCATGTTCGCGCTGCGCGGAGCTGTCGAGCGCAAACTCAACCACCTCCCGCTCAGTTACGTCGATCGCCAGCCCCGCGGCGACCTCCTCAGCCGAGTGACCAACGACATCGACAACCTCAGCCAGAGTCTGCAGCAGACGATCAGCCAGATCCTCACGTCGCTGCTCACGCTGCTCGGCGTGGCGATCATGATGTTCACGATCTCGCCGCTGCTCGCAGTCGTGGCACTCATCACGGTTCCGGTGTCGGTGTGGCTGATGAAGATCATCGGCGGCAAAGCCCGGCCGCGCTTCATGGCGCAGTGGCGTCACACCGGCAACCTCAACGCCCAGGCGGAGGAGGTGTTCACCGGGCACACGATCGTCAAGAGCTTCGGGCGCCAGCGCGAGGCCGAGGAGCGTTTCCAGGAGGACAACGACCAGCTCTACGAGGCGAGTTTCAGCGCCCAGTTCATGGCCAATCTGATTCAGCCGGCGATCCTGTTCATGGGCAACGTGCAGTACATCCTGATCGCCGTGTTCGGTGGCCTGCAGATCTCGTCGGGCTCGCTGAGCATCGGCGGGATGCAGGCGATGATCCAGTACGCCCGACAGTTCTCCCAGCCGTTGACCCACCTCGCCTCGATGGCGGCGACGTTCCAGTCGGGCATCGCGTCGCTCGAGCGGGTGCTCGAGCTGCTCGACGCCGAAGAGCAGTCGCCCGAGCAGGATCCGACCGCCGACCCGGTACCGGTGAAGGGCCGGGTCGTGTTCGACGACGTGCACTTCTCCTACGACCCCGAGAAGCCGTTGATCGCCGGGTTGAACGTGGTTGCCGAGCCGGGTCAGACCGTGGCGATCGTCGGGCCGACGGGCGCCGGCAAGACCACGCTGGTCAACCTCATCATGCGCTTCTACGACCTCGACGGCGGACGGATCATGCTCGACGGTCGCGACATCGCGTCGTTCCCGCGCCACGAGCTGCGCGCCGACATCGGGATGGTGTTGCAGGACACGTGGCTGTTTGGCGGCACGATCCGCGACAACTTGATGTACGGCAACCCGAACGCCACCGAGGAGCAGATGCTCGAAGCCGCCAGGGTGACCTACGTCGACCGGTTCGTGCAGGCCCTCCCGGACGGCTACGACACGATGATCAACGACGAGGGCGACAACATCTCCACCGGCGAGAAGCAGCTGATGACGATCGCCCGGGCATTCCTCAACGACCCGTCGATCCTGATCCTCGACGAGGCGACCAGTTCGGTCGACACCCGCACCGAAGTACTGATCCAGGAGGCGATGAACGCGCTGCGCCAGAACCGCACCAGCTTCGTGATCGCCCACCGCCTGTCGACGATCCGGGGCGCCGACGTGATCCTCGTGATGGAGGACGGCCGGATCTGCGAGCAGGGCAACCACGACTCGCTGCTCGAGGCCCGCGGCGCCTACTGGCGTCTCTACAACGCCCAGTTCGCCGGCCAGTCCACCTGATCAGGACTACGTTGACGCCATGTCTGCCCTCGACGTCGCCGACCGGGTCTTCGCGGCGATCGAGGCGGGCGATGCCACGACGGTGGCGGAGGTCTACTCCGACGACATCGCCGTGTGGCACAGCAACGACGGGATCGAGCAGACGAAGGAGCAGAATCTGCGCGTCCTCGACTGGCTCGTGCGCAACACCACCAGCCGCGAGTATCGCAACATTCGCCGCTACGCGATCGAGGGCGGATTCGTTCAGCAACACGACCTCCACGTCGAGCTGCCCAACGGTCGCAGCGCCGACATCCCGGCGTGCATCATCGCCATGGTGAGCGGCGATCAGATCACCCGGATCGACGAGTACCTCGACAGCACCGCCGGCGCAGTGTTCGCCTGATCGACGCACCTGCCGTCCATGCCCAGAACTCGCAGCGAGTACCGGCTGTCGCTTCCGACGCTTGAGCGGCCATCGGCAGAGCTTGTGAAACGTCGCGTGCTCGACACCGACCGGGACGAGCTGGCTGCACTGATGCTCGACGCTTACCGCGGCACGATCGACGACGAGGGCGAGGACCTCGACGACGCGCTCACTGCCGTCGATCGGTATCTCGCAGGCATGGAGCGCAAGCACTCCTTTGTGGTGACTGAACACGACCAGGTGGTTGCCATGGCGTTCGTGACCGTCGTCGATGGCGTGCACTACGTCGATCCAATCGTCGTGGCCGCCGACCGCAAGCGGGAAGGGTTGGGCCACAACGCAGTAAGCATGCTGCTTGAGTCGCTGGCGAACGCTGGAGTCGCCGAGGTCGGCGCAACGATCACCGACGGCAACACCGCGTCGGAACGGCTGTTCCTCGGACTCGGCTTCACGAGGCGAGGATCGTGGGGCTAGTTGATCCAGCCGCTCAGCACCGACCGCACAGATCGAGGGCTCGACCACCGACCGAGTCGATCCAGGGCCGGCAACACATCCTGCACGCCGCCGCGCGCGGCAGCGGATCAATCAGAGCCTGAGCGCTCGGGACACGCTCCGCGTTTTGAAGCCACAGCGCTCGTAGAGAGCGCCAGCGGCACTGTTGGCCGCATAGTGGTCGACGTGCGCTTCCGCGCATCCGCGCGCGCGAGCCCACTCCAGGAATCGCTCAGTGAGCCGCACAGCCACACCTTGGCGCCGGACGTCTTCGGCGACGTACATCGTGCGAAGCACTGCGTACTGCACAGGTTGGCGTGTCGGCGATGCCGTCGTCGCGTAGCCAGCGAGCAACCCGACGGCGTCGCTGTCACGGCATGCTGCGAGCACGATGCCATCGGGTGAGGCGATGAGGTTCTCGAAGTCCTCGCGGCCCTCCCGCTGTGGCCACGTCGGGTCGCTGAACGGGTCGTGTCGACCTGCGTCTTCGACGAAGAGTGCGGCCTCGAGTTCGATCAGGTCGCCGATCTGAGAGGGCTCGGCCTCGCCGACGGTGATCATCGGTCGACCCTACGCCGAAACCCTGCGCCACAAGGCCACGCGTAGCGCCAACACAGCGGGCGGCGTGGAGCTGCACACGACCCCTTGCTGCTGTCTGGGAGACTCACCGCATGGAGGTCCGCCGCGTTGGTCGACTGGAGGATCGATGGGAGCGAATCGCCGGGCCCACATCAGCGTGGATTCGGAACCGGCGGAACTGGCGACTTCGCCGCCGTGTGAGAACGCAGACTGCAGCGTGGCGCCAACTCGCTCGAGGCATCGACGAGTTCGATCTCGACCCGCTGGACCCTGACACTCGACGAATGGCGGTCCTCGTCGAGGGGCTCGGATTCTCACGTGTGTTGGACTTGGGCTACGGGATGGGTGAAGCGCTCATCGTGGCAACACAGCACGATCCCGAGCGGATACACCCGCTGATTTCTTCGGCGTGTGAGTTCGACGACGACGAGCTCCGTGGCACCCGACAGTCAGAACACGTTCTGGCGGCGGTCGATGCCCGCAACGACATGATCAGCGCAGTTCGAGAGATCGCTGCACGAACACCGAAGACGAACCCGCCCGACATCGCGCTGTCCTAGATGCTCGACGAGACTGCCAAGGCCCACCTGCATGACCACCTGCGCTGGGTGCGTGATGCGTTGCTCTGGAAGCTCGACGGCCTGAGCGAGTACGAGATCCGTCGACCGATGACTCCCACAGGAACGAACCTGCTCGGACTGGTCAAGCACGTCGCGATATCGAACTCGCGGTACCTCGGAGAGGTCTTCGACAGGCCCTTCCAAGAGCAGCTCCCCAGGTGGGATGACGTTGCTGCACGCGGCGTCGAGCACTGGGCGACTGCCGACGAGTCACGCGCTGACATCGTTGGCCTCTATGAACGGGTGTGCTTGCATTCCGACGCCACGATCGACGCGCTCGCTCTCGATGATCTCGGCTATGTGCCTTGGTGGGACGAAGAGGTGCCGCTCTTCAATGTGATGCTGCATTGCTTGTCCGACATGACTCGCCATGCGGGACACGCCGACATCTTGCGCGAGTCGATTGATGGTGCGGTTGGAGTCGAGCGCGATGACCCGCCTGCTCACCGTAGAGACCCAGAGTTCTGGGCCGAGCGGCGACGAATGATCGAGCGGGCTGCTCAGGCTGCAGCTGGTGATCCGAGCTGACCCACTCGCCATCAACCGAACCGGGGCGACCGTGGGGTCATGCGAGGAGGGCGGTCGTCAGCGCGACGACGAGCGGCCGGGTGACGAAGCCGTCGAAGTGCTCGTCGATGAACGCTGCCATGTCGTCAACAAGCCCTCGCCGGGTGCGCTCGTCCATCATCTGGGTGCCGGAGTAGGAGAGCATCAGCTGCTGGTACTGGTGAGCGGTGTATGTCTGGTTCCAGTCCCATCGGTGCAACCGAACGTTGTCGAAACGGCTGTCGGCGGTGAGGAGCTGTTGTATCGCAGGGTTGACGGCGTCGCGAGTCGGCGCTGGTGGGCCGGTGTGTTCTTGTCCGTACTGTTCGTAGATCGGCTGGCAGGCTTCGAAGAAGCCGGCGTCGTCAGGCGAGTCGACTTGTACGAGGTCGACGATGGCGAGGACGCCGCCGGTTCGCAGGATCGACGCAGGACGATCGGCTTGCGCTGCTCGCGAGATCCAGTGATATGCCGTCGCGGAGAACACCGCGTCGGCCGAGCCCGGCGTGATCGTCGCGTGCTCGAAGTCGCCGACAGTGATCTCTAGCTGACGCGACGCGAAGTTCGAGCGGAGCATCGCGGCCATCGCCGGGCCGATCTCAATTGCATGAACCGCGGCACCACGGGCAACGAGGTCGTGCGTCGCCTGACCAGTGCCCGGGCCGACCTCGACAATCTTGGGATTGCTCGGCAGCATCTCGAAGAGCACGTCGAACAACCCGGGGGGATACGAAGGACGAACCGAGTCGTAGATCTCCGCTGCCTCGTTGAACGAGAGCCGAATGTCGCTCGGTTGGCCCACGATCACATCTTGCCGCGGTTGGACGGTTCGGTGTTCGCCGTTCGGAGCCCCGCATGTCGCGCGCTCCTTGCCGTCAAGACAGCCCAGTACGGCACGTCCGGCGCGTGACCAGCTGCGCAAGGCGACTCTCGAGCCCGCCGACGCAGCAGGTCTGTCAGGATGACCTCGACATGCGAATGATCCGCCACGTGGTTGTGTTCGATGCAGAGGACATCGACGCTGAGAGTCGTTTCTGGGCATCGATGCTCGACGGCCGCGTCGTCGACGACGACCCCCGGTTCCACTGCGTCATCGACCGCGACGGGAACTGGACGATCGGCGTGCAGCGCGCTCCCAATCACACGCCACCCGATTGGCCTGACGGCGCACCGCAACAGGTCCATGTCGACCTCCACGTGGAGGACCCTGCGGCAGCGATCGAGCACGCGATGCGGCTCGGAGCGACGCTCTTGCGTGCCGACGGCAACCTTGCTGACGAGCACGGTCACTACGTCCTCTCCGACCCCGCCGGGCATCCGTTCTGCATTGGATGGGGCCACCCGAACGCGGACGCGCTGCGGCGATTCGTTGACACCCTCCCGGAGCCGCCTGCGATCTGAAGGCGTCGCGCCGGTTCGTCATAACACAAGGCCGCATGTCGAGCGGAGTGGGGGGTTGCCGACTCATCGGGTGTCGCAACCCAGACCTGGATACGTGTTCTCCTTGGTCGGCGCCTGTCCGCCTGCGCCGGTGGGGATGAGGCCGTCGCCGTTGATGGCCGCAGCGGTGTCCCACAGGACGCCGGACCACCCGCCTTGGTCGTCGATCTCGAGCAGCATGTCCCACTGCGTTGAGGTGGCGAGAGCGTCTGCAGCGGCCCGTGCTGCGTCTGGGTTGGACTCGATACTGTCGAAGTAGATGTCCATCCACGAACACGCAACAGCGCCGCTGACGGCAGCGATCTCCTGGTATCGAACGTTTGCACCTTGGCGGTCGATCAGGTCGCCGACATCAAGCGATGAGGGGAGCGGTACATCGGCAAGCATCGCCTCCACCTCGGCGGCCCTGGTGGAGCCAGTTACGACTCCGGGACCTTCGAAGTCGGCGCTAAACGTGGCGTCGTCCACGAGTCGGAAGGTCCGCAGCAGGTCACGAATCTCGGCCGGGTCGTTGATGCCGGTCAGGTTCGCGTGGAACGCCCAGTCGGCGTTGATCCAAGAGGCGGTGTATCGGTTTGGCCCATCGGCGCCCGACCGCACGGCGACTTCGATGCCGTCGATGTTCTGGGTTACGGTGCGCGAGTTGCCGAAGATTCCGAGGAGATACCCCGCGCCGCGATTGGACCCTCGCAGCTCGATCTCGCTTCCGTTGAGGTCGTAACGGAACTCGATGGTGCTGTTGAGCTGGTGACCCGGCATTGGCAGCATCCGGTACCCGTCGGGCACGTCGATTTTGCCGGACTCGGGGTCGTAGGTGTCGACAATCGACACCAACTCGTCCGCCCCGAGGCCGGCAGCGTTCACGCTGACGTAGTGGCTCTCGTCGATCTCAAAGAACAACAGGTGGCTGAGGCCCTCGACGTCTGCTTCGACGTCGCTTGTTTCGGTGGCTAGGTACCCGATCGTGCCGCCCACCTCGACAGGCTCACCGAATTGAGAGATATCGAGCGTCTCGTTGCCGTTGGCCGGTGAGCGCTCGGTGCGGTAAGTGGCGATCCGCGGCAGGTCCCACGAATCATCGGCGGGGATGAGGACCGCAGCGTTGGTGAAGGTGCCGTCGAATGGTCCTGGGTAAGTCATGCTCTGGGCGTAGGTTGTGACGGCTCCGTCGAGGGCGACCAACGGAGTCTGGTCCGCTGGGAGCGGGGTCGTGAGAACCGGTTGACCGTTCCCGAACTGGCCGTCTGCTGGCGAGGTGTTTGGACGCGCTGTCGCCACTGAGACAGTGGGATCCGAGGAGTCGACCAAAGGTACGTCGCTCGAAGGCTTGTCGGTTGGAGCGTTCGAGGAATCGTCGCCCCGACCGAGAATGACGAGGCCGCCAACCCCCACTACCACGACGGCCGCCGCTGCGGCGCCGACGAACCAGCGGACAGACCGCGCATCAACATGTCGTTCCACTGGGCGGGTATCGGGGTCGAAAGGGCCCGGGCGCGCAACGGGATTCGCGTTGGCGATGTGGTCGAGGCCGTCACCAAGACGCCTTTCGAAGGACTCGGGGTGCTCCAGCAGATCGTCGGTCTTCATGGCAGATCCTTCCGCAGGGTGCGCAGTGCTCGCGCGTGTCGGGATTTGACCGTTCCGGGTCGGCAACCGAGAGCGTCGGAGATCTCTGCCTCAGACAGTCCAAGCCAGTAGCGCAACACGATCACGGCACGCTGGCCGGCGGGGAGGCGACGCAAACTGGCGTCGAGCTCTCGTTCCCATACCGTCAACGACGTCGGGTCCGGGCCGTGACGTGTCATCCGCAGCTCTGCCTGCCTCCTCTTTCTGTGCCACGTTCGACACAAGTTGACCGTCGTCGTCCGCAGCAGCGCACTGGGGTTCTCGATCGGCTGTTGAGAGGACTCGGCGAATCGATACACCTTCACGAACGCGTCCTGTGCAATGTCTTCAGCCGAGTTCGACTCACCCGTCAACAACCGCACCAGACGGACGGTCGACTCGTACCGCTCCTCATAGAACCGCTGGAACCGGTAGTCGACGCCGCCCGACTCGGTTCGGTCACTGACCTCGGTAAGCGGATCCACACGTACAAAGACCTCACCGGCACCGATCTGGTTCCATCCGAATCCCGCAGCCCACAAACGAGCAACGGCCAGATGTCAGCACACCGCGTTCCCGTGCAACGTTCGGTGCCCGCGAGCGCATCTCGGGAGCGACACGAGCGCCGTGTTCAGAGTCGCGGCGCTGGTTCGAGTGTGGTGAACTGGGGTGATGCCGGTGCCACTTCAGTACGACGCCGCAGGTCCGCAGTTTCAACAGCTGCTGCGCGACGCTCGCGATCTCGCCGATCTAACGACGAGAAATCAGTCGTTCACGATGCTCGAGGGTGTGTTGCTGACGTTTCGCAAGCGACTCGGTGTTCACGATGTTGCGCGCTTTGCCGACGTGCTCCCGTCGGTGGCCCGCGCTGTATTCATCGCAGGTTGGGATCCCACCGAGCCGGCGGTTCCGTTCCTCGACCGCGCGGCAATGACAACCGAGGTGCAGCAACTACGGCCCCTGCACAACTACGCGCCAGACCATGCGATCAGTGCTGTTGCGACAGCGATGCGCCGCAACGTCGACGAGCAGCGCTTCGATCGAGGCCTCCATCAGATCGGCCTTGCAGCGGTCGACTATTGGACGCCGACGGCCCCCGACGAGTGGCGCGAGCCGACAGAGTTTGCCGGAACGGTCACGATGGCTCGAGGATTTCTTCGCCCGGCCCGGGTGGGACGCGCGCCGAACTAAGGACGCAGGAGCGTTCCGCGAGCACCGGATCTCCCGCAACAATGCTCGGCCTCGGCACTGATGCGCTCGGGGAAACGCACGTCGCGGTCTTGGCCCGTGCGCCGCGATGATGGGCCGATGGACGTCGAGGTTGCTCTTGCGAACAACGACCGCGTGACGGTCCGCGTCGGCGACACCTTCTTGAAGATCGACTCCGATCAGCGTCGAGCTGACATCGAAGTCGAAGCGATCGAAGTTGCACCGGTCCCGACACCACAGATCCTGTGGCGACAGCCGCCGGTGCTGGCCCTCGCCCGGCTTCGCGGCCAGCCGCTGGGCCGACTCGGCGAACCGTCCACCGCGTCGCCAGCTGCTTGGGCCGCGGTCGGTGCAGCCATCAGGACGTTGCATGATGCGCCGCTGCCGACGCGGCGAGCCACCACTCTCGATGAGCTCGGGTCTCGCCTCGCCGAGGAGTGTCGCTGGCTCGTTGACAACGCCGTCCTCTCGATCGACGAAGTGGAGGCGAATCAACGCCGTGCAGAGCAGGTGCTCCGATCGTTCACGCCGGTGTTCATCCACGGCGATCTACACATCGAGCACGTCTTCGTCGACGGCGACACGGTCAGCGGGATTATCGATTGGTCCGAAGCCCGCCAGGGAGACCCGCTGTTCGATCTCGCTTCGCTCACGCTGGCCAACGAGGAACGTCTCGACGATCTCCTCAGCGGATACCGTCGCAGCGTTGATGTCGACATGATCAGAGCGTGGTGGTCGTGGCGGTGCCTCGTCGCGGTTCGCTGGCTCGCCGAGAACGGCTACGGGGCTCCGCAGACCTTCCCTGAGGTTGCCGTACTGAAGTCCCACGCCTGACCACGATCGGTGTCAGTATCTGGCGCGCAGAACAGGGTGTCGTCTCCAACCCGGTTCGACTGTTGTGCGTGCTCGAGGAGGCGGCACCCGTCGAGGCGAGGTTCTTCGGCCCAGGCTTCAGCGGTGCGTGGAGGGCGCTCTACTCGTCGGTGATCGATGGCGGTGACGAGCGCCTCCGGACGACGAGGAACCCGGCGAGTCCACCGAACGCAGCGAGGATCGCTGTGATGGTGCCGGCGCTCCGGAGTAGGTCGAGCAGGGTGGGCGTGGCCGGGTTCATGCGTGTTCCTCCGATGCCGTTCGTGCCCACAGTTGGACGGCAACCACGACGCCGACGCACAGCACCAAGCCGACGGTGAGCCAGGCGATTGGGAACAGTTGCCGAGACGCTGCGATGTCGGCGACGATCAGCAAGAACAGCACGATCGCGACGAAACCGACGGTGCCACGGACAACCCCGGCGACGACAGCGGCGCTCACAGGTAGCACTTCGAGCTCGAGGGGTCGGTGTCGTCGAAGTCGAGCGGTACACCGAATCCCAGCTGACGGCTGTACTTGATCTTTAGGCAGTGTCCACGCTGTGCTGCCTGTTCGAGATTGTTCACCAGATCGGTAATGAGGGCCGCACCGAGGAGCGAGCACGCGACGCCTCCCGGTCCGGTGAAAATGAGGAAGGGCGCACAGTTCGCACCCATCACCAGGCCCCAGTTGGCGATCGTCGAGTTGAAGCGGTTGTCATGGATGTTCTTCGTGATCGACACATCGACCCACCGGGTACAGGTGGTGATCCCGCAGTCGGCGAAGTAGCCGTTGTAACGAGGGTCGGCCGTCACGGGGAACTGCACGTCATTGTCGAACGTTGTGATCTGCACGAGTGTGTTGCCGTCGATCTCGTATCGCGTTCGCAGTTCGCGCCCAGTTGCGTCGAACGCCCATGGTTGCTCGAAGCTGCCGATCTCGGCATCGCCCACGATGACGCGAACGCCTCCGTCGGTGGTCGACTCGAGTAGCGCGCCAGCGGGAAGGTCGAGGTCGTAGCGCTGTTCGGGCGACGCGTCAGCACTCTTCATCACCGCCACGACCTGGACAGCACCGTCGTCGAGGGCTCGCGTCAGCACGGACGTGTCGGTCGTGACGTCCGGATACACGACCTCCCCTGCCGAGACGATCTCGGCCGAGACTTCACGGCCGGGGATCGAGATGCCCACGTCGTCGCCTCCCTCGACGATCGAGATGGACTCCGACGAGTGGGTCGGGAGGCGCACGTCGATGTCGTCGCCCAGTTCGGGCCGATAACCGTCGGGCGTCCACTCGAGCGGCACGGTCGGTGTCTCCGGGGTCGGCACGGCGTCCACAGCGTCAAGCGTGGCGGCGACGCTGTCCGGCGGTGGCGCTACGGGCTCGTCGGCAGCAGACGCCACAGCTGCCGTGGAAACCGCCACAGCAACAGCGACCAGAACGGCAGTGATGCGGGAGGGGCTCATCAATGATCTCGTTTCTCGCCCGCTCACGAGCCCGCTCCCGGTCACCGTACGGTCTGCGCGAACGAGCGTCCGGTCGCACGGGGAACAAGTCAGTCGAAATGACACTTCGGTCGACGTGGTAGCCAGCGTCGGAGCGTTCTGGCCCCCTGAGCATTTCCGACCTGATCCACGGAGGTGTTCCGCACAGTGGGTTGGTGCTGAGCGACAATTCGTTGTGTGGAGGATGTGCTGATCGCGTGGCATCGAGCGCCTCACGGGCAGGCGTTCCATGGTGTGTTGCGGCAGCGACTTAACCTTGGTGCACGGCGTCGTGCACTCCACCCACGCGAGCTCTCCGACGTGACTGCCGTGGGTGCTGGCGCTGCCGGAGTTGTCGAGTCGGAGACCGAGGTGTGGTGCGACGGCAACGATCGTTGCCGCATTGATCGACGTAGCTCTGACGGCGATGGCTGGGTGCGCGTCGAGGACGGTGCCACCGTTGTCACCTACAGCTTCGACTACGGCGCGATCGCCAAGATGGAGCCGCGCGAGCTGCGAGGGCCGTCGATTCCGGAGCTGTGGTGGCGGCCACGGGCGTTGATGTCAGCGGTGGAGATCACATCCGTCACCGAGGCGTCGCTGTTCGACCGGTTGTGCTGGAGGGTCGAGGCACGACGGGACCTGGCACGAACGCGGGCAATGCGGTTGCTGCTTCCCGGCGACCGGTTCGTGATGTGGGTCGACGAAGACACCGGGATCGTGCTGCGATGCGTCGAAACCACCAACGGCGACAGCTTGTCATCCACCGCATGGACTGCGTTCTGGCCGCTTGGCGAGATCGGCGACGCGGTATTCGATCAGGGGATTCCGGCTGACGTCGAGGTCAGGTCGTTGGCCGATGTTGCGTTGCAGCGCGCCCGCCATGCCGGTGTCGACGTGAGCGGCGTCGACACCACCGACGTCGCAGCGATCTACGAAGCCATTGGGGACCGGGGGAGACCTGGGCCGTTGGATCTCTACCTGCCCACCGGCGATCCGCCCGACGACATCGCTCAATCTGAGACTGACATCCGAGCGGCATACGCGGGGATCAGCAAGGAGGACGGCGACTCGCTGCCCAACGTCGAAGCAGGCGATGAGCTGGCCTCGGTTGCTCGCCAGTACCTACGACGCAGCCCACACGCCGGCAGTGAGATCAGCGTGCAGGAGATCAGGTTCCTCAGCGCGACGCGCGCAATCGTGTTGTTCCCGATCAGCGCACGCCACGACAGCCCAGTGCCCGGCAGCATGACCGGCCGAGCGGTGCGCGTGGATGGCCGTTGGCGGGTCGCACGCAGCACCTTCTCCAGGTTGATGAGACTCGCTGGCATCGAACCCCCGCCAGTCATCTGAACCTGCCGACACCTCCGTCGTAATGCCACAAGATCGGCCGGCGTGCGGCAATGTGCTCCGAAACGCGGAGCGCGTCGTTGAGAGGGATCCTTCGTGGATCCAGTCAGCATCCTGCGGGTTGCGATGGGTTGGGCACGCTGCGGGCTGGTAGCTCAATCGCCCGTATCGAGCTGTGCTGGTTCCGCTCTTCCGTGGAACGCCACTGCCCGCGTGATGATGTCGCCGATCGGGACGTTGTCGAGTGTTGCGATTGCTGCGTTCTCGTAGTTGAGCGCTCGGATAGCCCATCGACACAGGCCAGCGGGTTCGCCGGCAGCACCGGCTCTCGGCGCATAGTACGTTCGCCTCATGTCCTTGTATCCGGAGGGCGACGGCCAGCCAACGAGACCAAACGCGATCTATCAGTCGAAGGCACGCGATGGTGAGGAGTCGGGCCGTCGTCCCGTTCGGATGGTGGTGTTGCTGGTGATTGTGGCCGTGCTGGTCGTGGCATTCGTGTTGTTATTGGCCGTCGACCCCGGCGGCGCGAGCGGAACGTCGACTCCGATCGAGCTCGACCGCCACCTCATCGTGCAGCTTGCGACTGCGGTCGGCTAGATCCGACCGCGGCCTTCTCCGCGGCGTGAGCAATTCGACCGGTACTGTCCGGTGATGGCCATTCGGTTGGCGACGCCTGACGATGCGTCGGCGATGCTGGCGATTTACGCACCGTACGTGACCGACTCTGCCGTCTCCTTTGAGACCGCCACACCGACCGACGACGAGTTCTCGGCGCGGATCGAACTGGGTCTGCGCACGGCCCCTTGGCTGGTGTTCCACGAACACGGTGAGGTGTTCGGGTACGCCTACGCGACGGAGTTCCGCGAGCGGGCGGCCTACAACGCGACGCGCGAGACCACCGTGTACGTGAGCCCGCGACACCAGGGGTCAGGCGTTGGACGAGCCTTGATGACCGATCTCGTGGGCCGCCTTCGGGTCGACGGCATCGCCGTTGCCATAGCGGGGATCACGCTGCCGAACGAACCGAGTGTGGCGCTTCATGAGCGGATTGGGTTCGAACACGTCGGCATCTTCCACCGTGTCGGCCGCAAGTTCGGCGCGTGGCATGACGTCGGCTTCTGGGAGCTCCAACTCGCGACCGGCGGCGGTGCGTAGACGCTGGCAGGCGATCGACGCTCGTCGCCGCTCGGTGACTCATCGAGCCGTCTAGATCGGCACGTCGGTGACCGCACGGCCCTCCGCAACTGTGGGGCCTCGAGGTGGGTCGAGAGCGCGACCGATCGACGTTTGAACCCGGATACGGGGTGCTATTGATTGCGGCCGTGGTTGGGACACGCCTCAGGCGGGTGAGTTTCGTCGCTTGTGACGACAGGCGTGGAGGCTGCCCGATCCAATGACGGCAGTTCGTTTCCAGCGTCGTGTTGCGCCGTTCGTCTGGTCGACGATGCTGGTTGTGCTTGCCGTTGGGTGTGGCGGCACCAGTGCGTCGAATTCGTCTGCGTCGGAGTCGAGTGGACTCGCCTCGAACGACGGGGACTTCACGGTGACAACGGACCTCACGTTCATGACGGTCGATGGCGTGGACCATCTCGTCGATGTCTACGTCCCTGACGGTGCGGGGCCGTGGCCGGTGGCCGTGGTGTTCCACGCGCGGTCCGATGATGGCAAGGACTCGGCGTCGGCGAGGAGCGTCGCCGACGCGGCCGCGAGCGCCGGGATGATGGTGTTCACCCCCACCTGGTATGTCGGCGACCCGTTCCCGCTCGGCGCCGACGATGACGCCCATCGTCGTCGCGCCGGGAGCTGCGCCGTGGCCTTCGCACGGGGGCACGCCGGCGAGCACGGCGGCGACCCCGACCGGATCGTCGCATACGGCTTCTCGGCCGGCACGGGTCCCGCCCTGATGTCGGCGCTCGATCCCGCCGAGGGTGAGATCCCCGGTTGCCGATCTCCGTCGACTGGGGCGCCCATCGCCGGCGCCGTACTGGGCGATGGCGAGACCTTCTGGCACTCCGCTGCGTTCGACAGCGCGTTCGGCGAGGACCTCGACGCAATGCAGGACTCGGTCGCCTCACTGACGGACCCGGACCGATGGCCACTCAACCTCGAGACCGAGTTCTTCGTCTGGGCCGCCGCCGAGGGAACTGCGCCACGCGACGTCGACGACCCGAGCAATCCCGATTGGCTCACCGAGCGCGACCCGACCGGATCGATCCGCTCGGACCTCGAGCGACTCGACGGGCTCGCCGACGGCGTGATCAGCTACGTCGACGCTGCTCAGTTGCTCGAGCTGCGCCTTCGGGAAGCCGGCGCCGACGTGAACCTCGAGATCATGCCGGGCGGTCATACCGTTGACGACAAGCTCCCGCTGCTCGTGGACTGGCTGCGCGAGGCGTCGAGCTGACGACGGTCCTCGACGATCTGCTTCCGGCTACTGGGTCCCGCGCGGCCGCAACAGATTGTCGGCGCAACCGACATCACATAGGAACTCCCGAAGGCCAGCGCACTTCAACCTTCCCGCCGCTGGTCCGGGTCCGTCTGATGGCGGCACCGTTCGGCTCGGTTCACCCCACTGGAGGCGCCTCATTCACTCCCCAGGTGGGCTTGAGGATCGCTCCGATGCGTGGCGCGACACCCGCGCGGCCCACTGCTCGCTGATCTCGGCTGCGACTGCAGACACCGAACGGCTCTCGCCGTTGTCGACCGTGAAGTCGGCGATACCCGCCGCACTCATTTGTTCCTGAAGCTCGACTGCTGTGGTGGCGTAGCGGCCCTGTCGGGCACCTGAGTCCCGCCCAGCGAGCCGGACGGCCAAAGGTCCAGGAGCAGCAATGAGCAGTGCAACCGTCAGCCGTACGTCGGGGAGCGATGCCTGAATTCGGTTCAACTCGACTGCATCTGGAACGGCCCGGGCCAGAACGAGTCGGACCACGCCACGCCGTCGGTAGTTCGGCCACACTGATTGGAGGTTCTCGGCCATGATCGCCGAGCCGAAGAAGCCGTCGTCGTCGTCTGCGTCACAACGAGCGATGGCATCGAGGTCGACGAACGCAGACCCGCGTTGGACTGCAACGAGTTGTTCGAATACCTCCAACGCCACCGTCGACTTCCCCACGCCCGACGTCCCAGTGAGCAGCAAACCCTCAACCGGCTCGACTCGGTCCGACCCGCCGTCACCCATACAACACGCAACCTACGACCGACCGCAGCCCCGCGTCAGCACCGAAACGCAACGGGGCGAGCGACATCAAGCGGAGTGGGGGACGGCTTGATTCTCCAGGTACAGACCGACTGCCCGCCGTCCGTCCGTCATGCAGGCCGCGAGCCGTCGGGCGGTGCGCTCGCCGAGTTTCGAGTACGCGTCGGCAAGGTCACACCAACGCCACTCCGAAAGCTCCTCGGGAGGGAGTCGAATCGTCGCCTCTTGTGAGAGCTGTCAGTGGCGGCGCCGAGAAGAGGAACATGAGGCTCTCCAGGTAGCCATCGGTGGTCTCGTTGTAGTCAATGCAGATCATCGGACCGACATCGATGTTCAGCCCGAGTTCCTCGCCCACCTCGCGCCGAGCCGCATCGCGAGGCGACTCGTCGTGTTCGACCGCTCCACCGGGCAGCTCCCATGTGGGCTTGTAGGTCGGGTTCACCAACAGCACCTGTTGGCGGGCGTTGATGAAGACAACCCCGGCGCCCATCCGCTTGCGTGGAAGCGACGCGTGAAACTCCTCCGGCGACTGGCTCACGACACCACCCTTCCACGCAGACGAACGCACGCGTCAGTGCCGCCTCGGGCTGCCATCATGGCTGCGTGGGGCGGACCTTCACCGGCGTGTGGACTTCGATAGCACCGCCCTGGCGCGTGGCATACGAGCAAGCATGGTCGTCGTTCTGCGCGGGGAGTCTCGGTATCGGCGCTGCGCTGGTTGATCCTGGGACCGGGTCGATCATTTCTGCTGGGCGAAATCGCGTCAACGAGTCCGACGGACCGTCGCGGACGTTGAGCGGCAACTTCATGGCGCATGCGGAGATGAACGCGCTGGCTCACTTCGATGGGGTCAAGGCCGAGGGATGCGATCTCTACACCACGTTGCAGCCGTGCCTGATGTGCTCAGCGGCTGCGGTGTTCATGCATGTCGACCGTGTTCATTTCGCTGCATCTGATGAGTTCTTCGAAGGAGTAGAAGACCTGTGGGAGCATCACCCGTACGCGCAACGATGGCGACCAGCACATGTTGGCCCGCTCAATGGACCGCTCTCCAGCTTCGCCAAGGTCCTACCGCTCAGCGTGCAGGCGTTGATGTCGTCGGAAAGCCGGTCGATCGCAGTGGCCACGGAGCGGACACCTGACATCGCGAGCCTCGCCGGCCAGCTCGCCTACGACGGCACGCTTCGTGCGATCGCCGACGCGGGTGGAGAGGTGACCGACGCCTTGGAAGCAGTTTGGGCACGGCTCCCCATAGCGAACACGTAACGAGCTGGCCTTGTGATGGGTTGGCCGCAACTCGCCGTGGAAGGAGGGGTAGCGGCTCGGCTACCTGCCGGGCGCTGCGCGTGACCGGGGCGTAGCGTGGCGGTGGGATGACTGCTCGGTCTGCGCCCTATGACGACATCGCGGATTGGTATGAGCGGGAGTTCCTCGCGCAGCAACGTGCTGTCGTCGTCAACGGTTTCGCGGATCGGTTGGGTATCGACAAGTCGCTGACAGAGCCGCTCGGTGCTGGCGGGGGGACATGTCTCGAGCTCGGGTGCGGTACTGGCATCTACGCCGAGCGCGTCCGACAACTCGGCAGGACACCCGTCGGGGTCGATCTCTCAGCCGGGATGCTGCACCACGCCAGAGCGCGGCTTCCGGCTGCGCTGAGCGATGCAACCGTGCTGCCCGTCGCGTCGACTTCGGTTCCCGCGGTGGTCGCAGTGATGGTGCACACCGACATGCCCGACTATCCGGCGGTGCTCAAGGAGGCCTTCCGAGTACTTGCACCCGGTGGGATCCTTGTCCATGTCGGTGTGCACCCCTGCTTCTGTGGAGGCTTTGCAGACCGCTCCGATCCTGATGCGGTCGTCGTCAAGCCCGGCTACCTCGATGGCGAGTGGACCACCGACTCGTGGACCGACCAAGGAGTACGCGACAAGGTTGGTGCCGTCCATTTCCCACTCGCCGAACTGCTCAACACTGTGACTGCGACAGGCTTCGTCTTGGAGCGGTTCGCTGAAGGAGCCGAACCCACGCCGGTGACTCTCGCGTTCCGCGCCCGCAAACCGTGACCTGTTGACACGTCGAGGAGACGCGCAACGATCATCACGGCTCGACCCCACCACCGGGTTCAGGGTCAACGGGTCTCCGGCTACTGCACGCGGGCGCCAAGTGCCTCGCTGATCTCGACGAGTTGTGAGCCTCCGTGTCGGGCGCCACTCCATGGCTGAACCAGTCCGTCATCGTGAGCGCGAGGCACCACGTGCACGTGAAGGTGGAATACGTCTTGCCAACCGGCAGTTCGGTTGGCCTGGAACAGGGTGAGTCCCGGCGGCGCGAGCCGTTGTTCGACGAGTGCGCACACTGCATGTGCCGCTCGCGCAACTGCAGCGAAGGTGTCCTCGGTGGCCGTCCAGACGTCCTCGACGTGGGTCTTCGGAACGACCAGCGTGTGCCCAGGTGAAGCGGGAGCGACATCCAAGAACGCGAGCGTGTGGGCGTCTTCTCTCACGATGTACGCAGGCGCTTCGCCCGCAATGATCGAACAGAAGACACACGGCATTCGGCAAGTGTCACAGCTGACCCGAGTGCTCACCTGCAGAGAATCGGCCCGCGGTGCGGCGACGCATGACAGCGTGCCGGCACTCGCATGACTGACCGGAGCAGGCGCGGTTCAGTGCGCGAGATTGTTCGCGTGACGAACGTCAGGGATGCCGTTGATGCAGACATCGACGCGATCACCTCGATCTACAACGACGCAGTCGTCAGCAGCATCGCAACGTTCGACGAGCAACCTTCGTCGGTCGCTGATCGGCGACGCTGGTTCGGCCAGTTCGACACCGTTGGCCCACACCGGCTGCTCGTGGCGGCCGACGCAGCTAGTGGTCGGGTGCTCGGCTACGCCGGCAGCATGCCGTATCGCCGGCACCCGGCCTTTGACGCCACGGTGGAGTTCACGGTGTACCTCGACCGAGCCGCCCGCGGCCGGGGCGTCGGGTCCGGACTCTATCGCAGGCTGCTGGACGAGTTGAACGAGGAGTCGGTGCATTGCGTTGTCGCAGGCATTGCGCTGCCGAATGAGGCGTCGGTTGCGTTGCACCGCCGATTCGGATTCGTTGATGTCGGGATCTTCCGGGAGTACGCGCGCAAGAACGGCGCATGGATCGACTCGCTCTGGATGCAGAAGATTGTGTCGAACGGTTGACCGCTTCGGCGGCAACTCGACATCGATCGGTTGGTGACCTCGGGCCGGTTCGGCGGCAGTTGGCCAGATCCGCCCGGATCGGGGCTATGGATCTGGGTTGTCGCGCCCGAACAGCTTGTTCATCATCCGGTCGAGCCAGCCGCTCTGACCGTCGCGGTGGTCGTTGTCACGGTGGCGCTCGCAATAGAAGTCGTACGGCGGGATGTCCACGCCGCATGTCTTGCACCGGTAGGGGCGACGAATCGCCATGTCGACAGAGTACCCCTCGCCAGATGCGCCTGTCCGGCCACCGGGGCCAGTTGCCCCGGCCGGGTGGTCGCCGCGGTCAATAGGTCATCGACATCGCGCGGCGTACCTCGGCAAGTGTCTTCGCTGCTGTGTCCGCGGCGCGCACGTTCCCCCGGTGCAGGACCGAGAGTAGGTAACCCTCGTCGTCGACCAACTCAGCTCGCCGCTGGCGGAGGTTGGTCAGTCGTTCATTGATCGCGTCGGTGACGACAGCTTTGAGTGCGGCCGCTCCTCGGTCGCCGATCTCGTCAGCGAACAGCTCAGGTGAGTCACCTCGGGCGAGCGCGCCGAGCAGAACCAGGTTCGACACCTCGGGCCGACGCTGTGGTTCGTACGTCACTGTGCGCTCCGAGTCGGTCACCGCTCCTTTGATGGCGGCTGCGGTCTGATCCACGCTCGCGCGCAGCTCGATCGCGTTGCCCAACGACTTCGACATCTTTCGCCCGTCGGTTCCGAGTAGCAGCGGCGCATCCGACAGCAGCGCTTCGGGCAGAGGGAAGACAGGCCGTTTCGGGTCGACTCGCCCGAAGCGGTCATCGAAACGCCGTGCGATCTGACGGGTCTGCTCCACATGCGGAAGCTGGTCCTTGCCGACCGGTACAAGATTCGCCTTGCAGAACAGGATGTCGGCAGCCTGGTGGACGGGGTACGTCAACAGCAGTCCGGACAGGGCTCGCCCGACGGACTCGGCAAGCTCGGCCTTGACCGTCGGATTGCGTCGCAACTCGGCGTCGGTGACGAGAGCCAGAAACGGCAGCATCAGCTGGCCGATCTCCGAGATGGCCGAGTGGGTGAAGATCGTCGTCTCCTCCGGATCGAGCCCCACCGCGAGATAGTCCGCAAGAAGTGACAACACCCTCTCGCGTATCGGTCCCACACCGTCCCGATCGGTGATCACCTGATAGTCGGCGATCACGACATAGGTCTCCACTCCCATTCCCTGCAACCGCACCCGGCCGAGCAGCGAGCCGAAGTAGTGGCCCAGGTGGAGATGACCTGTCGGTCGATCCCCGGTCAGCACGCGAAACGAGCTCGGATCGGCGGCGATCTCCTGCTCGAGCGCAAGTGAACGCGCCGTGGTGCGAGCAAGCGACGCGGTGTCGGGCAGCTCAGCCGAACCGGTCGTCGCTGATAGTGATGTCGTCATTGGGTTCCTCTCGGCAACGCCGACCAAAGGACAACCCGATGTGCATCGAGGCCGTCACTCCGGACAGCCTCGATATCGAACAGTGCGCTCAACCGGCCGTCAGGACGACGGCCACCACGCGCAACTGTTCCCGTACACGTCGGCCAAGGTAGTCACCTGTCCGGCCGCACAACGACGAGGTTCCGCAACCGCCCATGACGACGGTCCACCGGTCGTCACCGCAACCGCCCAATCGCCAGCGGCGAGGCGGTCGTGTGCGTCGATTGATGAATGGGCTCGGCGGCGAAGACCGCGACGCTGACCGTTCAGTCGGAAGCTTCAAGGGACGAGCCCCAAGCCTGCGTAGGGGATAGCCCCGGTGGACGCCGGCGCATTGTGACTGCACTCTGCTGATGTGACTGGCAATCCCGACAGATCTTGGTGCCGGCGCGGCCGGCCGGACCCGCCGTGCGCGCCCAACAGGTGGGAGCGCTAGCAATGGCCGACAACGGCAACGTCGTGCAGTCCTATGTCAGCCGAGTCCTGACTTATGGCTGCTCCGCCGTTGTGGGTTCCTCGATCGGGAGCATGTGGACCTGGACCACCGATGACTGGGCCGACGCAGACCCGGTGACGGCCGGGCTGCTACCGGCCGTTCTCAGCGTGGGCCCTGCCATCTTGATCGTGGCTGTCGCTCGCCTTCCGCGCGTAGCGGTTGCGATGCTGGCGTCGAGTTTCGCCTTGGCGATGGTCGTGATGTGGTGGCAGTTCGCGTCAAGTGACTCATCGACATCGGCGTTGGTGTTCTTGCTGGGCTGGTTCGTTGGCATCCCTGCCGCAATAGCGATCGTGATCCTCGACGCGCGCTGCGCACCTCACCGCCGACGGTGTGACAAGCATCGCAGCGCATGACGAACGGTTCGTCAGATGGCTCGGCGGGGTTGAGCGCAGTGCAGCGCTGTGGAGCCTCGGTCGGACCCTGTGCGCGTCAGCAACGGGTCTGGTTGACGCGCGTCGTGATTGGAGGATCGGTGCTTGTTCGGTTGGGTGCGTGTGCATGCGCCAAGAACCATTGGACGCCGTTGGCGATGTCGGTCTCGATTGTCGGGTTGAGGAGTTGGCCGTCGAGGGTGAACTCGATGTCGGGTTCGACGTCGGAGATGACGAAGATGCTCGCGGTGGCGTCGTCTGGAGCAGACCAGCCTGAGGTGCAGATCGGTCGGGGCGACGGGGCGTTGCTGCAGTCGCTGTCTCCGCCGTAGGCGAAGTGGACGAACGAACGGCAGACCGAGCCGTCGGGCTGTGTGGCCTCGGTGTATGCGAATCGGCCCTCGCGGGTTTCATCGAGCACGGTGAGGTCGGGCGTGCCGGTCAGGTTGGGGTTGATCTGACTGCTCATCACGTCCAAATCTGCTGCCGCTGCGTTGCTGATGCTGAGCGCCTCGGCGATCTGGGTGATCGAGTCGGCGGAGCCAGTCGCCGTCACGATCAGGTCGGGTTGGGGTTGCCAGATCACCGTGGGATCGCGGCCATCGTTCTCCGGCGGCGTGCCGATCAGAGCCCCTTGGTCGCCGGCTGGTTGGAACGTGTACGCCGCGGCACGGGTGTCGATGTACTCGTCAAGGGTGATTGTGCCGTCGAATGCAATGGTCTCGAGGGCGGCCTGGTCGTACAGCACCGGCATCGTGCCATTGACGTCTGGGACAGCTTCGAATCCTGGAGGTGCAGTGATGTCGAGAAAGTTGAGGTCTGCGACTGTGCTGAACCATTGGGCGAGTTCGGCCTCGGACTCTGTGTCGATCGACGCAGAAAACACTCCAGCGTCGGTCTCGATGGCGTAGTTGACTCTGTCCACGAAGACGGGGACGAGCCGTTTCGCAACGAGACCGTTCGCCAATTCGACGTCTGGTTGGTCTGCGTACGTCTTCGACCACTCCGTAGAGGGCAAGACCACCCACGACAGAACGACGGGGCTTTCGGTGTCACTACCGCGGACGGCGAAGCGCTCGCTCGCGACGCCGCCACGCAGCCAGCGATCGACCTCGCCGAGCGTCTGGGCGGGCCCGAATCCTGCGGTCGAGTCGAGGATCCCGATGGTCTCGACGCCATAGGGCTTGTCGCTCGGCGGAAACGGCGCGCTGGTGACTGTCGGAATTGGCTGCGATGGCGATGCCGACGACGCCTGGTTCGAGGTATCGACCTCAGCGAGCTGGTCGGTGTCGGTGGTGCGATTCGAGCTGACGAGGAGCACTCCCACGACTCCAGCCACGACGACGACGGCCGCGGCGACCATCAGTCTCCATCGTTTGGGCGAGGATGAGCCGGTTTCACTCGCACGCGGCGTGTCCGGGACCTGGGTCTCGGCAAGGACACGCAGCGCTGCGCTCAATCGCTCTTCGATAGTGCTGGATTGACGAGAAACGGTCATTGCAGCGCCTCCTGCATGCGGGCGAGTCCACGGTGGATCTGGGACTTCACGGTTCCAACCGGACGACGAAGCGCAGCAGCGATCTGGCTGTCAGAAAGACCGGCGTAGTATCGCAACACCAACGCCTCGCGCTCGTCATGGCCCAACGCGGCCAACGCAGTGCGGACTGCAATGGCATCAGCATCGATCGCCGGATGATGCTCAAGCGGCTCGGTCCACACTCGCCGCTGCCGCCGGCCCCACGAACGGGCACCGTTGATCACTGCGAGCCGTAGATACGCGTTCGGACTGCCGATCTCGTCCCATCGTCGGACCAGCTGCTCGAAGCCGTCGTGCACCAACTCCTCGGCGACCCGGCTCGACCCAGTCAACAGGAATCCGAGCCGCAACATCGGCACCCGGCGAGCCTCATACAGATCGCTCTGCGCTCGCTGCACGTCCGTCGCGGCCGAGGAGACACCGGCACGACGCAGAGACCCCGACATCAGCAAGGGGTCATTCACCACATCGCCCCCACCGCGCTGCAACGTTGCCGAGTAGTCCCATCTCACATACATAGGCGCCCGAAACCACCGATCGGTTGCAACGAAGGTCCGGCACAAGCGACGGACCCGCGCTCCTGCCTCTGAATCGCGACCGGGCCGGGACCTGTATGCGCCGGTGTACGTGGCCCGGACCCAGCGAGTGGGGGAGTGGTTTCCCGTCGGTGACCGAGGCGGTGGTCAACGCTAGGGCAGCGGTGACCAGGTGCTCGAGACGCTGGTGAACGTGACACCGTCACGCGCGTTGCTGCCGCTGACCGTGAATGCCACACCGATGCCTTCTCGAGGTTGGGTGTCGTTGATGGGGATGTCGTAGCAGCCCTTTGTGGTGACGTCGACTGGGTCGAAGGCAAGCGTGGTGATGCTCGTTGGGTCGCTGGTACGTACCCGCACCTGGGTGAGCTTGCTGTTGGCGTTGACGAAGGTCATGATGCAGTAGCGAACCTCGTCGAGCACGTAGTCGACGCCGGCGATCGATGTCGGCCGGTCGAGGGTGATGTGGGCAGTGCGTCCGGAGCCGTTCACTGACGGTGTCGTCACTTTTGTCGAGTCGCCGTAGAACGTGAGTACGGCTGGGGAGGCGTGATCGGGCAAAACGGGCCCGAAGCCGTGGTTCATCGTGACGACACCGGCCGGGCCGGCGGGCCCGGCTGGGCCTTGCGGTCCGGGCGTTCCGGCGGTCGCGGCGAGCTCGTTCAGACTGGAGGCCGTGTAGTAGCCGACGATGTCGATGATCAGGTGGACGTTTCCTCGGAAGTTGTAAGCCTTGATCTTGCCGTCGGGGGAGAGTTGCACGTCGACCTTGTTCGGCGTTGGCGGGGCCCCGGCGCTCACGTTGAGGTTCGACAGCAGCGGTACCTCGGTGAGGTTGGCTGGGAAGAGGCGGATGTTGGATGACGTCGTGGCGCCAACGGCGGTGACGTTGGCGGCGACGCCCGTGGCGTCGCTTGGAATGGCGAGTGGGCCGGTGCACTCACCGTTGTCGCCGTGGATCGTGATCTCGTAGGTCTCGTCGGGACCGAGCGGGGTGGAGCGCGGTCCCGATGTTGTCAGGCCCGCGGGTGTCGACGATGCGGCACCCCGCGGTCGGCACGAACGTGGCGTCGATGTCGCCTGGTGCTGCGGTGGCGGACCATGCGTTGGTCGCAATCAGCGTCGCGGCGACACCGAGGAGGGCGCGCTGGTCGCCACGCCGATGATGGAACGGATGTGGATGTCGAGGGTGTTCATCACCCAATGGTCACCAGCGCCGGCTACTGGTTTCGTCCGTAGCCGCTACGCAACTCCGGTCGGGACCACTGCTGGTGATACGTAGACCGAACAAACCGCCCCGGGTGGCACGCAAGATCCTCTACGAGGTGAGGTGATATGCGGCACCTGCGAAGATGAGCACCGATGGGAAGTGGCCCGACCCTGGTGTACGTGTACGGCCCTCCTGCTGTCGGCAAGCTCACCGTTGCAACCGAGCTGCAGGCGGCTGTCGGGTTTCCGGCTGTTCCACAATCACCTCACGATCGATGCGCTGCGGGATGTGCTCGGGTTCGGAAGCGATGCGTTCAACGCTGTGCTCAAGCGGCTCCGGCTCGATGTGTTCCAAACCGCAGCAGAGCACGGCATCGACGTGATCTTCACGAACAACTCTGTCTGGAACGTGCCCGATGGCCGCGAGCAGTTCGCCTCGTTTGCGACCGACGCGAGGAAGCGTGTTTGAGTCCGCTGGCGGGCGGACGCTGTTTGTGCAGCTTCTCGCGCCGGTGGAGGTCCTCGAGGAGCGGGTCGAGTCAGCGTCTCGCGCGGCGAACGGCAAGCTGCTCGACCCCAAGCGGCTCAGCGTGATCCCCGAGCGATACGACCCACGACCGCTACACACCACCGATCTCACGGTCGACACGTCCGTGACGCCGCCAGGGGTCGCCGCCGAAGCGGTCCTTGCAGCTCTTCCGTAGTTCCCCTGTCGTCTCGAGCCGCCGGCACACCTCAGTCATCGGAATCGGTGCGCCACACGGATCCATGTGAGCGGAGTTGCCACGAACGTTCGGGCCGGTGCCGCGCGTTCAGGTGCACCGCGGGTTGAACGCTGTTCGTTCGTCGGCGGCAAGGTATTGGTTCTCGCGAGGATGCGCGTGATGCTCATCGTCGCCGGGCTCGATGGCGGTGGCGAGTCCGGCCTCGATCATTGCGAGCCCTGCGTCGATGCGGTCGACTTCGAGGTAGGTGAAGGTTGCCCCTTCGCCTTCGGAACCGTACGGGAACAACAGTGACACCGGTCGTTCGCCGATCAGGTCGGCGAGGAATGACGTGGCCTCGTCGTATCCGCATGCGCCTTCGACCGGGGTCTCGATCCCATACAGCTGGTAGCGACGTCCGCTGACCTCGATCATGTCCGCGTTGACCACGCGGCCCGGACCGCTGAATAAGACAGCGAACCCTGGCGGAACTCGAGTCGTGGTCGGACCTTGTGGCGCCGTCGATGATGTCGACGGCGGAGGGTCACGCGGTACTGCGGGCATCGGCGACCGCTGGATCTGCGGGCTGCCCTCGGCGACCGTCGGTGGTGGTGGTGGTGGTGGTGGTGGTGGTTCCCCCTGGGGGTGGAACGAATTGACCGACGATCGTGCTCGTCGTTGTCGTGGCCGCCGGTTCGCTCGCAGCGTCGCCCTGATCGACCCTTGCTCCGCACGCACCAACAAGGAGGCACGCGACGATCAGTAGCCCACCAAACAACCTCAGTGTCGATCGAGTCTGACTCGACCGGGAATGCCTCGTGTGTTCGCGCATCGCTCACTTGGGCTGACCGGTGAGCGATGCAGGAGCGTCGAGAGCAGGACGGCCGGAACGCAACGGGCTGAACGACGCATCACACGAGAACATGCCGCTTTGACGCACCAGGTTGGCCCGAAGTTCCACCGTAGGACCGGTCGGGTCGAGCCGGGCGTTGGGGCGTCGTTGCGTGGCGGTGCGGTCGCTCGACGATGGCGCCGAATCTTGAAACGCTCGGCGGTCCTTCGGGCAACAATGCGATATGAGCGCAACCGACGCAGCGATCATTGCTGCATCGACCGGGGACCCGGTCCGGTTCGCTGACATTTTCGACCGGCACGCCGAGACGGTCCGCCGCTTTGCGGTCGCCCGTGTTGGCGCCAGCGCGGCCGACGATGTTGCTGCGGAGGTGTTTCGTATCGCCTTCGAGCAGCGGGCTTCGTTCGATACGGCAGTGTCTGATGCGTTGCCGTGGTTGTACGGCATCGCCGCGAACTTGGTGCGACGCGAGCTGCGAAGTCGAGCTCGGGGATACGCAGCGCTGGAGCGTCTCGGTTCGCGTCGAGACCTCTTGGGAGACCCGCTGGTTGACGCCGCGTCACGCATCGACGCGCAGGCCGAGCTGGACGAACTCCGCGACGCGGTCGCCACGTTGTCGGTCGACGAACGCGAGGTGCTGCTGCTGGTGGCGTGGGAGCAGCTCACACCGACCGCCGCGGCAACAGTGCTCGGGATTCCTCCGGCAACGGCTCGAACCCGCTTGCGCAGAGCACGCCAACGACTTCGTGAACACTCCACCAGCCGATCGGATGCGGAGGTTGCAACTGATGCGACTCGATGAACTGAGCGACGAGCAACTCGATCGGCAACTCCGCAAGCTGCTCCCTGCGGCACCCTCGTCGCGGTCGTGGCAGCGAATCGAGCGTGAGGAGCTGATTCGACACATCACGACCGGCGACCACATCACCGAAGCGGGTCACGATCATGCAGGCGCCGAGGGGCTTGGCCGGTTGGTCGAAGTCGCGCCGCACAGCACCGAGCGGCCGCGGCGGTGGCCAACCCTTCTAGCGGCATCGGCGGCAGTCATCGTCGTGGTGGGAGGGCTCGTGATCGCCGAACGGTCAGCCGATGCACCGGGCTCGACGCAAGAACCTCAGACGTCGCCGGCGACGACGGGTGGCGTCTCCGAGGCTTCGGCGCCGCCGCTGCCGGCCGGGCCGATGGAGCCGGACCGCTTTGGTGTGGTCACCGATGCCTGGGCGGTGGCTGGACCTGCCACCGGGGACTGGGGGATGTGGCTGGGTTGGGAGTCGTCTGCTGCCGAGGCACTCGTCGCCCGGCCCGACGGCGACATGTTGCGAGATGGCGTCACACTGACGGTCAGCGCGACTCACTCGCCCGATCACTACATCGGCAACCCACGACAGGAGACCGTGGCCGGACTCGATGTCGAGGTGTACGCCGAACCGGGAACACCGGCGCTCACCACTGTCGTGCTCCCGGGCTCGCCAGCAGTTGCTGTGTCGGGGTTCGATCCGGTCGCGTTCCTCGAGGCCGCAGGTGGGTTTCCGGTTGAAGGCGCACGAGACGGCGATGGGGGAGTGCGCTTCGCGGTCGGTGCGCTACCCGACGGGTACGAACTCATCGTGCCGCCAACCCAGCGAGCTCCTCGCCACCTTGACGCCTGGACGCGTGCCAGCGACGGTGATGGCGGCGACGGCATCGCACTGCGCGTCGGGGTCCGTGACCCGCGGTTCGGGTGGGCGCCGGTCGGCGACCTTCAACGAATCGACATCAACGGCGCCGATGCATGGCGGACCGGCGACGGCGCGGTGCCCACGGTGTTCTGGCAAGTCAGCGACACCACCTACGCCGCGGTCGTTGGTGCCTCGAGCATCGACGACGCCATCACCTTCGCCCGAGCGGTCGACTTTGTCGACCAAGCAACCTGGACCAAGCGCTACGACGTGGCCCCGCGCCCAGACCCCCCAGACCCTGGCGAGACTCCGACGGCCAGCACGACTCCCGCTCCCGAACAGAACGATGGGCGAGAGACGGTCGACGACAGCGCCCAGTCTCCGGAAATGGCGCAGTCCGGCCTCGTGCTGCCGTCAGCCAGTGTCGAGCCGTCCTACGCGCAGCACAACCCCGGCGCACTACAGCGCACCCGAGCGGTGCTCGAAGCACCCAACGGGCGAGTGGTTGCCGTCACCCTCGACTTCAACAGCTTCGGCGAGCTGGCCGCTGAGTGGGACCAACGAGAGATCGGCGGGGTGACGTGGGCAGGCGTTCCCCAGGGCGGCGGATTCACCTACGTCGCCGCTGACGAGTGTCGACTGCTCGTCGTGAACGCCGGTGGAACCGAACCGTCAGGTTGGGACACCGCGATCGAGCCGCTGTTGGCGGCCATCGATCTCAACGAGCAGACCACCATCACGTTGCCGAACGGCTGGCACCTCATCGGCGTTGGCGCCGCGGGCGACGAGTACGTCGTGGAGTTCGATCTCGACCTGCCAGGTATCTCCCCTGTACTGCTCACACAGTCGCTGAACTCGAACGCGGAGTCGCTGATGGCCTCAGCACCGGGCGTCGGTGTTCGAGACGTCGTGGTTGACGGACGCGCCGGGTGGCAGACCACCGAACCCGATCCATCGGGTCGCTACTACACCGCCTGGAACGGCGCCGTTGGCGGACTCATGATCGGAACCAAAGAGAACCTCGCCCCACCCGAGGTCGAGCGAGTACTCAACGAGCTCACCCTGACGGCCACATCGGAGTGGGACGCTCGGTACCAAGACATCGACGTCGGACGCAACATCACGAGGGTCGAACCCACCTGCGACACCGGCGGCATGACCGTCATGTAGCAGCGGGGAACGATCCACTACGCACGACACGGCACGCTCACCCCAACCGGGCCCAATGCGTTCGATCTCGAACGGACAGCACAGGCGCCGTGCCGCAACTTGTGGCATGCCACTTCGAGACCGAGACGTTCGCGCTACCGCGGCAGGTCGTACCGGATCCACTGGTCACCGCTGCGTGTGAGGACGTAGGCGTCGGTTGTGGCGAGCAGGTCGGTGCTTTGGACGGTGTCCACCTCGGCGTTTGGGAATGGTGCGGTCAGGAAGTCCACGCCGTCGCGGGTGGCCAAGACGATGATGTCTGGTTCGGTGGGTTCGCTCTCGTCTGCTGATTCGGCCGGGGACGACGCGTCGTCGAGTGCCGCGTGATAGATCGCTTGCGGAATCTCGACGATCGTGTCGCCCGTTGCCGGGTCGGTGACGATGAATGCGTCAGTGGTGTACATGAAGTTGGTGTCGCGGGTCGGTGCGCCCTCGCGGAATCGCCGGAAGTAGACCGTGTCGCCGGTGTCGATCTCGACAACGGTGCTATCTCGGGCC
Organism: Ilumatobacteraceae bacterium; assembly: GCA_965230015.1. Classification (GTDB taxonomy): domain Bacteria; phylum Actinomycetota; class Acidimicrobiia; order Acidimicrobiales; family Ilumatobacteraceae; genus JABSQH01. The sequence continues at coordinate 299,016 of CBDDKF010000014.1, forward strand.
GTCTCGATGAGCCGGTAGCCGTCGACTTCGACGACGGCTGGGATGAGCTGGTGGCTGCCGAGCCTTAGGAAGGTGGCGCGTTCTGGTGGAGTGGATGTCAACAATCCGCTTCCGAGCGCGAGGGACGGTGAGATGGGAGCATCAGCGGTGACGCGTGCGGGGTTGGCGCCGGTGCTGTCGAGCCTGTACAGGTCGGTTTCTCCGTTCTGGTTGGCGACGATGGCGACGAAACCGTCGTCGATCGCGAACGCGTCTTGGATTACGCCTGTCGGGTCCGGTGCAGCGCCGGTTGTCCAGGTGAGGCCATCGGCAGAGAAATGGATGCGGTGGTCCCAACGGATGAATCCGTCGTCGGAGGCCACCGTCCTGCCGGTCGGAGCGGTGGTGTCGGCGCGGACGGGCTGGCCATCCCAGCGAGCGGCCCACGTCTCCACGGAAGGGATCTCCTCGGTGAGATACGGCACCTGCTCGGGTGTGACCCCGAGCTCTTCCCAAGTGAAGGAGTAGACGGTGCCGGCCGGGATGTCGCCGCTGGGCACGGTGGTGGTCAGCTGGAGGCCATCGTCATCGGACCTCAAGAGGTAGCCGCCCCGACCAACGTCGCCAGGGAACTCGGCAGGCAGGTACTCCAACGGATCGAGGTTGGAGAAGAAGCGTTGAATCTCGAACACCCAGCCGTCGGCGTTCGCAGCGAAGCTGCGAGGAGTCAAGAACGTGATCCAGGCGAGGTCACCCCCCTCGGTGGCCGGGAGTGTCACCTCGAAGTCCTGGGTCTCCCACGACTCCAGATCGGTCGTCGACGCCACGCGCACGACTTCATTGCTGCCGACGGTCTCGCTGCTCCCTTCGTCGAGCATGCCGGCCACGATCAACCGGTCACCAACGGCGGTCACGTGGGCAGGATTCGAAAGCCCGGGCGGTTGCGAGACCTCGAGCGGCTCCCACATCGCGCCGTCGACGGAGAATTGAACAGCGAACTCGGGCCGGCCGCTTGCCTCGTTGCGCCAGTGGCTTGCCAGGAAACCGTCTCTCCACTCCATGAGCCACGAGGCGTTCAGCCCGAACGTGTCGACCGGGAATCGCACCTCGCCCGAGGCATCCGCATCAGTCGTCGCCGTGGTCGTCTCGGGGGCAGTGTCGACGTTGGTCGTCGCCGGCAACTCCACCTCGGTGTTGTCGACGACCGTTGTCGCCGGATCGCTCTCCGAGTCGCCTTGCGTGGCACGAACCACCACAAACGCAACAAACCCGGCCACCACGACAGCAACCGATGCCGCAACGAGCATCCACCGTTGCCTCGAAGCCGGTCGCTGCGGCACGGCAACCTCGTCGATCGCCATCTCAGACACCGGTCGCGGCGCATGCGTCGCTGCGATCTGCGACAGCGCGGCACGAACCCGCTCCTCGGTGTCGACGAACTCGTCGTCAGTCACGACAGCTCCTTCTTCATGCGTGCCAACCCACGATGAATGTGCGACTTCACTGTGCCGGCAGGGATATCGAGCTCAGATGCGATGTCGTCCACCCGCAGATCGGCGAAGAACCGCAACACCAGCACCTCGCGTTCGGCTGTTGGAAGATCAGCCAACACACCCCGAACGGCCAGCGCATCGGCGTCAAGGTCGACGGCAGCCTCGGTGTCGGCGAATGCGAACGACGCCCGCCGCGCCTTGCGGCGTCCCCACGATCGTGCCCCGCTGATCACGGCCCGCCGCGCGTAGGCACGCGGGTGGTCAACCTCGTTCCAACGCCGAAACACCTCTTCGCACGCGTCCTGAGCGATCTCGTCGCTTACCGCCGACGAGCCCGTGAGTAAGAACGCCAGTCGGGACAACTCCGCAAAGCGCGTCGCAAAGAACTCTTCAAACGCGCCCGACACGCCACCGCTCACCACTGCGTCGTCCACCATCTCACACCTGTAGGCGCACAACCCGACCAAAACGTTGCAACAAAGCCGAGTCCGAACGGCGCCGACCAGCAAGGCTCCCGGCCCTAGAACCACGTACGACGGGTCGCCGACCTACTCCGAGTCTGAGTAGTGCTACTCATGCCTGGTCGCCGGACGCTCTGCGACCATCGAACCGACGTCGTAGGTACGACGCACGTAGTGCCGGTCAACCGGAGACCGCGCCCGGGAAGGACGAATCCAGCGATGTTTCGCAAGAAGCTGAAAGACCCGATCGAGGGGATCGCCAAGGTCCTCGGCGTCGGCGTACCGACCGAGAGCCAAGGTCGCGTGATGAGAATCCGTCTGCAGCTGCTGATCGAGGCGCCCGGTCTGACGTCGCGCCAGGTGACCGCATCCAAGATGGTCAACCGCAAACACCTACCGCAGGCAGGCATGGTTGTACCGGTCGTCGTCGACCGGGCCGATCCCGACCGCTTCCAGATCGACTGGGACTCCGCGCCGAGTCGGCAGCAACTGGTGGACGCCCAGGCGCAGGCAATCGTCGAGGCCGGCGGGATCACCGCCGGCGCCTCCGTCCCGGCGCCGGGAACCGGGAGTGACCGGCTTGCCGATCTCGAGCGAATCGCTGCGCTCCACGCAGCCGGCGTGTTGTCAAACGAAGAGTTCGCCGCTGAAAAGGCTCGCGTGCTGGGCCAGGACTGAGAGACGAGCGATGGGACTTCGAGACCGATTTCGACGAGCCGCCGATCGTGCTGTGGACATCGCTGGCTACGAATACGCAACCCAACGGGCGGACCTCGCGTCGCCCGGTTCGCCACCAACCGCCGCCGCATGGTTCAGCGACCACGCGACCGGGCCAGATCACCACCCACCGCACGATGACCCCAGAGGAGATTCATGAACAACCGCATCGGAACCTTTGCCGGCACGCTCGGTGCAGTGGCGATTGGCGTCGCCGCGACCGTGGCGGCGACGACTGCGTGGAACGCCAGCGCCGCACCGGGCGATGAAGACGCGACGTATGTGGCGGTCGATCCCTGCCGCCTGTGGGACGACAGGCCGGCGCCCAACAACGTGGGTGGACGGGTCGGTGCGATCGGCCCCGGCGGCACCGTGGTCCAACAGGTAACCGGCGACCAGGGTGACTGCACGGGTCCGCTTGCGGTGCCAGCCGATGCCGTTGGCGTGGCCTTGAACGTGACGATCGCCAACCCGACAGCACAGTCGAACCTGCGGCTGTACCCGGCGAACCTCACTGACTTGCCCGTCGTGTCGAACCTCAACTGGTTGGCAGGCCAGTCGCCGACGCCGAACAAGGTCGACGTCAAGTTGTCACCGACCGGTGCAATCAAGATCTCCAACTTCAAAGGCGAGGTCAACACGATCGGCGACGTCGTCGGGTACTACACCGCCAGTTCGTTGAAGGAGCTCGACTCCGACATCGATCGCGTCGACGCGCGCGTCGACCGGCTCGACGCCGTGCAGTTCGCCGCCCTCGACAAGCAATCAGCATGGACCACAAAGGGCCTGGTCACCGGATTGATCACGACCATTGCGACCGTCGAGATGAACCTGCCCGATGTGTGCCCGGGCAGCGACAAGTGGCGCGTACACGTGGAGGCGAACGGCCAACTTCAGGGTTCTGGTGTCGTCACGAGCGGCACGATCGGGTTCACTACCGACGGCACGTTCTACACCGATGGCACACCACGGTTGCAGACCTTCGACGCCAGCGGGTTCGCCTTCGCCAACACAGTGGTGACGTCGCATGTCTACGAACTGGACGCTGGAACACACACCCTGTCGACCGCAGGCTCCGCAAGTATCGATGGCACCGTCACGGCGACCGTCGGCACAATGATTGCGTATCCGATCGGCGTGAGCTGCTAGTCGACATCGACCGCTGCGTCACACTCTCGAACTGCACCGACGCCACCATCACCGATCCTGCGCTCGTCATCGTCCGACATGCCCGGGAAAGCCCGTGTGTGGGGGACGGTGAGAGCGCTCAGGTTCGATGCCACAACGCTGTCGGGGGTGATTCTTGAGCGCAGTCGTCAACCTGAGCTGGCTGTGATTCGTGTAGGTGGTGTGGGAGCGTCGCAGCGGTGACCGAGGACGACTACGACGACCTGTTCCGTGAGGCGTATCCGCGGTTGGTTGCGTTTGCGTTGTCGATGTCCACGCCACGGCCTGTTGGCCAAGAGTTGGCGCAGGAGACGATGTTCCGTGCATATCAGCACCGCGATCTGTTGGCCCAGATGGAGGCCCCGTATGGATGGTGTCGGCGTGTGATGAGCAACCTGCTGATCGATCAACATCGCAGTGCTGCGGCGGAGCGCTCGGCGCTTTCCCGGCTGACCCGGGCAGTCGACGACGCCGTGGTTGACGGCGCGTCGGATGGTGGTCCGGCGGACGCCGACGCATGGCAACGCATGCTGGCGCCGCTCACGGTCAGACAGCGGTGCGTCGCCACTCTGTTCTATGCCGAAGACGTCAGCGTCGCCGACATCGCCCACGATCTCGGGCTCACAGAGGGCTCGGTAAAAACCACGCTGTCGCGCATCCGACACAAGGTGTCGCTTCATCTGCGGGAGCGATCCGATCACGGGGAGGCGCGGACGTGATCAATCATTCCGAAGAGCGCAGGGATCGGGCACTCCGGGCGACGGCTCAAGCATCACTCGATCAGCATCTGGGCTCGGTGCAGCCCGACGAGATCGAGATGGGCCTGCACGCCGTGCGTGCTCGAACCGACAGCACGACCGGCCGTCCCCGACGCGTCGGTCTCGTCGCCGCCGCGGCGGCGGTGATCGTCCTTGTGGGTGGGCTTGTCGTGGTCGCCAACACCACCAACGATCGAGCGACCACCGACTCACCGGCACTTCCTGAGAGAGGGCCGGCACCCCTTCCGTCGACGAGCACCACCACGCCACCGGCCACCACACCATCGACCGCCACCGCCACTCGGATCAATGCGGCTCCCGCGACGTTGCTCGACGTGAACGGTGAGCCGATCAACGAGTCAGGCGCCGCAGGGTCGGCATTCCACGACGTCGTCGTCGACCATCTCCTCAACCACTCCGACATCCTCGGCGACACCGTCGAGCAGCGACAGCGTCAGCTCGACACCGGAGGTCTGCAGATCCACACGACGCTCGATCCGGCCGTCCAAGTCGCTGCCGATGCAGCGCGCACGGAGCTCCCCGTCAACTCTCGCGGTTTCGGAGCGGCGGTGGTGTCACTCGACACCCGGTCGGGCGCAGTCCGCGCATTGTCCGGACCGGTGAACGATCAGGGCGCGAACATGGCAATGACCCCTCGTCAGACCGGCGGCGCAGTCGGACTGTTCATCACTGCGGCTGCTGTCGACGCCGGCGCACACGGCGACGATGTGATCGACGCGAGACGAGGCTGCACCCTGCCGACCAGCAATCCAGACGTCCCCGACTTCGTGATCGACGGCGGCATCGCTGGCATGGTGGGAACACTGCACGAGGTGGTCCAAGTGAACGTCGCCTGCGGGCTCGCACGGCTCAGCCTGATCGTCGGTCTGGACCGACTCGTCGACATGACGTACCAGATGGCGGCGTCGGACTACCTGCACCCCACACTGCAGAGCCCTGAGCGTCCACCCCTGCAACCGTTTGCGTCGTTCGCTACCGGCGCCAACGAACTCAGCGCGCTGGACATGGCATCGGGGATACAGACGGTCGCCAACGAGGGCCTCCACCACGACCCGTACTTCGTCGAGTACATCGACGACGCAGCCGGGAACCGTGTCTACACCCACAGGACGAGCAACCAACTGGTGCTCGATCCTGTCGGAACGCTCGAGACGATCGACATCCTCAAAGGCGTCTTCAGCCAAGGCACGGCACGGCGCCACTATCCCCTTGCCGGCGAGCGGCCTGCGTTCGGGATCACCGGTACCCAAGCCGACTCCACCAACGCATGGTTCGTTGGCGCCACCAAAGAACTGTCCACTGCAGTGTGGGTCGGCGACCCCAACGCATACACGCCAATGATCGACATCACCGAGTTCGTTGCCGAAGGAGTTAGCGCGGTCCAAGGAGGCCGATACCCCACACAGATCTGGAAAGCGTTCACCGACGCGGCGCTGGACGGGGTGCCCCCGACCGACTGGGCACCTCCGCCCGAACCGGCGAGAGGTCCCGTCCGCCTCGTCCTGCCCGGCAACGAATGCCTCCCAGCCGACACCAACGCCGACCCAAGCGGCCTCCCACAGCAGATCCCTCCCGAGCAACCCCTCACCACCGTCGACGTCAACAGCGACATCGTTCCGTGCACGTAGCGCGTTCCGCTTGACGGTTGGGACTGTCAGATGAACGGTGGAACTGGTCTGGCCTGACACGCTGAGCGACCCCGCTCGGCGAGAAGGACAGACAACGATGACAGACCATGATGTGGTGGTGGCGACACCGCCCTCCGATGATGATGGCCGGCTTGATCAGTCGGTCGCCGAGGAGCTCGTCGCGAAGGCGCGCGCCGAGGGGGTCGACCTGGTCGGCCCCGATGGGCTGCTGGGTGATCTCACCAAGCAGATCCTCGAGACCGGCTTGGAGGTCGAGATGGATGAGCATCTCGGTTATTCCAAGCACGACTCAGCTGGCCGCAACGGCGGCAACTCCCGCAACGGCACCCGGTCCAAGACGGTGATCACCGAGGTCGGCCCGGTCGAGGTTGATGTGCCCCGCGATCGGGACAGCAGTTTCGAACCGGCCACGGTCAAGAAGCGGCAGCGCCGCCTGAACGGGGTCGACTCGATGGTCATCTCACTCACTGCGAAGGGGCTCACGACCGGCGAGGTGCAGGCGCATCTGGCTGAGACCTATGGCACCGATGTCAGTCGGGAGACGATCTCCAAGATCACTGACCGGGTCCTCGAGGATCTGGTCGAATGGGCGAACCGGCCGCTGGATCGGGTGTATCCGGTGGTGTTCATCGACGCGATCGTGGTGAAGATTCGCGACGGCCAAGTCGCGAACCGGCCCGTTTACACCGCGATCGGCGTCACCGTCGACGGCAAACGCGACATCCTCGGACTGTGGATCGGGACCGGCGGTGAGGGCGCCAAGTACTGGCTGCAGGTGCTCACTGAGATCAAGAACCGTGGCGTCGACGACGTCTGCATCGTCGTCTGCGACGGGCTCAAGGGCCTGCCGGAGTCGATCGAAGCGACCTGGCCGCTGGCGGTCGTTCAGACCTGTGTGCTGCATCTGATCCGCAACACCTTCCGACTTGCCAGCCGACGTGACTGGGACGCGATGGCCAAGGACCTGCGACCGGTCTACACCGCGATCAACGAGACCGACGCCGAGGGGCGCCTCGATGAGTTCCACGACAAGTGGGGTGACCGCTACCCGGCGATCCGGAACCTGTGGTCGAACGCATGGCCCGAGTTCGTGCCGTTCCTGGACTACTCACCCGAGATCCGACGGGTGATCTACTCGACCAACGCCATCGAGAGCCTGAACGCCAGGTTCCGGCGAGCGACCCGAGCACGCGGACACTTCCCCAACGAGCAGGCCGCGATGAAATGCCTCTACATGGTCGTGCGATCGCTCGACCCGACCGGCTCCGGCCAGGAACGTTGGATGAACCGCTGGAAGCCGGCGCTCAACGCATTCGCGATCACCTTCGAGGGCCGTCTCTTCTAAGGCCTACGATCCCAACAACCAACAAGCACCGCCAGACCAGTTACACCACTCGTCTGACAGGCCCTGACGGTTGCCCGACCTTCCGGAGTGCAACGCCGCCGAGAGCGGTGACCCTCTTCGTTCTTGTTCGACGGGCCATGCTGTGTTCGTGATGACTCTCGGAGGCCGAGAGCCGACGCGCTGTTGCACTGGGCAAGGATTCGTTGGGTGCGCGACGGGATTCGCTGTTGGGCGGCGTCGTTGGGGTGGAGGATTTGGGTGAACGTGGGTGAGTGAGGTTGGGCGCCGGTGGCGGGTGTCGTCCGAGGACGAGTTCTTCGACATGTATGAGCGCGTGTTCTCCGATGTGTACCGGGCTGCGCTCCGGTTGTCGGGCGGTGTCCATAGTGATGCAGAGGATGCTGTTCAGGACGCCTTCGTCTCGCTGGTTCGCGCAGCGCGTGCCGACGCGTCGCTAGAGGTTGGTGTGGGCTGGTTGATCACAGCGGTTCGGCACCGGTACCTCGACCGCGTGCGGTCAAGGGCGCGTGAGAGCCGCCGTGTGCAGCTGGTCGCAGTCGCAGATGAACGGGTCGACGAGCCCGTCGGGGATGGCGCCGATCTATTGAGCGGGTTGAGTGAACGTGAGCGAGTCGCGCTCGTACTGCGCTATGTCGATGGCCTCTCGGTACGCGAGGTTGCCGCGTCGCTGGACTCGACGGTGCGCGCAACTGAATCGCTGCTGCAGCGCGCCAAGCGCAAGGCACAGGCAAGCGAGGACGCACGATGACCGATCGATGGATCAACCGGTTGAGGCAAGCCGGCGACGCACCACCGAGATCAGGGTTCGGTGACGAACTCCATGACCAACTACGTCGGGAATGGAACAACCCGTCCGTATTGGACTCGCCAGTGACCGCTCGGGGCACGCGGCGATGGGTCCTTGCTGCCGCGGCGGTGATCGGCGTTGCACTGGTCGGCGGTATCGCCGTCGTTGCTGGCCGTTCGGAGCAGACGACAGTGATCAGCCCGACGTCAACTCCGGCACCCCAGACGACCACTCCCGTAGCGACAACCGAACGCAGCACCGAGACGACAACCAACACGTCGTCGCCAGCCACGACGACTCCCGTGTCGACCAGCCCGCCATCGACGCCGTCGGCGACGCCTGTTGAGTTCCCTGCAGGTGTTGTCGCTGTCGAACGAGACGATGTGTTTGTTCAACATCGGAACGGTGACCTGTGGTTGCATCCGGGATTGCTCGGCACCTCACCGAGCGAGCCGGTGCGACTGGTCGACATCGCCGATCCCGAACCGGGCGGAGAGGGCCCTGGACCGAACCAGATCGAACACGTTGCGGGAGTCGTCGGCGGGTCCGTGATCTACAGCGATTGTTGCGAGCCGGTTGCCGGCAACGTCCTCGCAGCGTCCGGCGTCGACAGCCCACGCCAACTGGTGTTCAACGGTTACACGCCGAAGCTGAGCCCCGACCAAACCCGCCTCGCCGCAGCGAACAGCTACTCCCTCGCCGTAGCAACACCGGCAGCCGGCCTCCTCCAGAGCGTCGCCCTCAACCAGAGTCCTGATGGCTCTATCAATGTGTGGGATGTGTCCTGGGTGAACAACGACACCCTCGTCGTGCTGTTCTTCGACGACAACGGGTACGCCGTGCAGAAGTATGCGAGCGACACGCTCGAAGTCATTGGGGCGCCGCAGCCGCTCGGTGTTGCGTTCGACCCGACAACGTCGTTCGGGGTGGCATTCGCCGGCACCGGAGCGGACGACGAGATCGTCGTGGCCATCGAGACCGCTGACAACGTCGTGCTGCGCGCACTCGACCCAAACGCGCTCACAGAACTCCCCGCTGCTCGCCGCGAGCTCCCAGCGGGGACGCGTAGCGTGCGTGTTGCGTCCGACGGAGTCGGTCTGCTGTGGATCCAGGATGAGACGCTCTGGCACCAGCCCGCCGACGGCCAACCGACAATCCTCGGCACCGGCTATCTCGGGGCGTGGTACGCCGACAACTCCCCACTCGAAGCCGCAGGGTCTTCCACGGCGCCAAACCAAGGCGCCATCGGGGGCCCAACTCCGCTGCTGCTGAACAGCTACATCGAGGGATACGAGCTCGACTTCGCGGTGACTGAGCCGATCGGGCAGTTCCGCTTCGTGCGCTACCGCAGCGATCAACCGGACTCGCCCGCCATCGAGCTCATCGTGCGAGGCGTGTCTGACGACTTCCTCGACCCGTTGCGTGATCTCAACCGCCAGACCTGGTCGGTCAACGGGCGAACCGTCTACGACGACAACGAAGGCGTCGGCTGCGTGCCCGACTACTGCTCGGTCGGACTGCAGTGGGATGACAACACCAACGTGTCGGTGACGTGGACCGCACGGCCAGGAACGCAACTCGGCGCAGAACACTCGATCGACCGCCTCGTTGACATGGTTTCCGACCTCGACGAAACGGTTCCAGAGGCCTTCCGCCCAGCGGTGACGCCCTTCGGTCCGACCATCAGCTCGCACGGCGTGCTCGTGGCGGGGCCGGACGGCGTCGTTGCCTTCGACGGTTGGGAACAAGAGCCCCTCGTGCTCACCACGACGCCAGCGATCAAGGCCATCGGGCTGCCCGATGGGAGGGTGCTGGTGCAAACCGGATACAGCGTGGATCCAAGCGGCCTGTTCATTGTCGACCCCACCGACGCCGGACAGAACGAGCCTTTGCCGTACTGGCCAATCGCGATCCCCGCAGATGGCACCGTCTCGATCGACGTGGAAGACGCCGCAACCATCAACGGCGTCCCGACACTGCTGCTGCAGGTGAAGAACCAGGACGATGGAGCACTCGAACTCGCCTCGGTCGATGCAACCAGCGAGGACCGCCGAGTAGTGGCCACCTTCCCTGACGCCTCGCTGGGCTACTTCCCAAAGGGCTTCCTCGACGTCGATCTACGTGACTTCGAGTCGCTCCCGGCGATCGGCGGCGTCTTCTACGACGGATTCGAGCCGGTCGCCTTCTTCGCTGACCTCGACGGGCAACGCTCCAGCTTCTTCGAGCAGTCCGTGCTCGGTCAAGACACCCGCGCCGTGGCCTTCGACCCGAGCGGGTTTCTCGTCTCCAAAGACGTCGGCGGGCCACTCACGATTCGCGATCAAGTAGGCGATCAGTTCGTCGAAGTCGAGATTCAAGACGCCAGGCTCTCTGACGAGATCGACGCCTCACTGGAGATCGAACCGAGGCTGCTGCGAACCCTTCCTGTCACTGGAAGCGTGTGGATCCAGAGCGCCGATACGCAGTGGATCGAGGTCGGCATTGACGGCATCGAACGCAACCGGATCACCGGGACGAACCTGACCACTACCAACAGCTAGCCGTTCGCATGAGAGTTCGCAGGCGATGCGTGCTGTGTTCAGGATGCTGCTTACAAGGCGCGCGTGTCTTGAGCTGGCGTGAAGATTGCGGTCAGTCGAGGCGAGCGGATGAAGCTCTCGCCCACAACGCTCAAGTTGCTGCAGACGAGGTAGTAGGTGGCGGTTTCGCCGGCGGCGATGTCGAACACACGCGACGCCGACAGGTGCGACAGATCGCCGACGGAGGGTGATACCCAGATCGCTCGGTTACCCAATGAGACTTCGGTGACCGAACTCTCCACCCCGCATTCGATCATCTGGCCGTCGACGGACTCCTCCATGTAGCCGGTGGCGATCGTGGCGACCTGGCCGGCCACGGGTGCGGTCACGGTCACTCGGCGGATCTCCGTCGGCGAAGATCCCGCGGTCACGGTGCCAATGGTGTCGCTGACGCTGGTGAACGGAAGTGCCGCGTCGACTGCGGCGACGCGTGCGGTGTTGGCGGCGATGGCACCGTCTTGGGTGTTGTCGTTGGCTTCGAGGGCGGCGAGGCGGGTGGCGATTTCGGTGAGGCTGGATTTGGTGTAGTAGCCGACGATGTCGCCGACCACGGACACGTTGCCTTTGAAGTTGTAGATGTTGATTGCCCCGCCCGGCGACAACGTCACGTCGACCTTGTTCGGAAACGGCGCTTGACCGGCCGACATGTTGAGGTTCGACAACAACGGCACCTCGGCCAGATCAGCCGGGAACAGCCGAAGATTGGTTTGCGCACTCGGGTTCACCGCAGTGACGTTCATCGCCACGGCTACTGCATCAGCGGGAATCGCCAGCGGCCCGGTGCATTCACCGACATCGCCGGTGATCTGCTGGGTGTACACCTCACCAGCTCCCAGTGGGGTCGAACGCGGCCCGACCTGATTCGGTGCCGGGCGGAGGTCGAACGCCCGACATCCCGCTGTTGGGACGTAGGTGGCGTCGGTGTCGCCTGGTGCGGCGTCAGCAGACCACGCCGCAGTGACGATCAACGTCGCCGCGATGGACAGCACCGCCACGGTGACGGTCCAGATCACGGTTCGGATGCGAATCTCGATGGTGTTGCCCATGCGGCGGAGTGTCCCATAGCCCGGTTGCGCGACTCTTGAGTACGCACTACTCACATCGAGGCGTGTTGATGCCGCTCGTCGGTTGGTTGCAACCTTTTGGGTGGGTGGTGCGTGTGTGATGGTGTGGTGTTGGAGGACGCGTTGAGCGAGGCGACGTCTGGCGGGGACGGTGTCGCCGAGCTGGGGGTCGTTGTTGCCGCCGAGTACTCCTCGATGTTGTCGATTGGGTTGGCCCTGCTTCGCGATCCTGATGATGCTGCCGAGTTGGCGCAGGAGACGATGTTGCGGCTGCAGCAGCAGTGGGATCGCGTTGGAGCGTTCGATCGTCCTGGGGCCTGGTGTCGTCGGGTTGCACTGAACCTGGCCGCTGACATGCTGCGTGATCGCCGCCGCCGACGGCGGCTGGCTGATCGCCTCGGCCAGCGCGTCCCGGACGGTTCGGTTGTTGCAGAGCCGCTCGGGTGGGATGAGCGGTTCTGGGCGCATGTGGCGGGACTGCCGGAGCGTCAACGTGGGGCGGTGGTGCTGCGGTATGTCCACGACCTTCCAGTCGCGGAGATCGCAGACACGTTGGGTGTGCCGATCGGGACGATCAAGTCCGACTTGGCGCGGGCTCGTCACCAGTTGCGTTCCTCGATGGAAGGAGACGATCAGTGACTGACGAAGAGTTCGATCGGCGCGCACGTGAGGCCGGTCGGCGAGTCCAACAACAAGCCGACGAGCTGGCCGCCAGCGACAGCACGGATGCTGCTTCTCGGCGGTCGAGTCGGTCGGGCTGGTTGGCGGCCGCAGCGGTATTGATCGTTGTTGTCGGGATGGGAGCGCTGCTCGTCGTTGCCATGGGCGGTGACGGCCAGGCCCCAGCGGACACTGCTCGATCGGGACGCGTCGACGGTGCCAGTCCGCCGACTTCGATCGCCGATATCGATACCACGCTTGCCACTGGGTCGACGCCCCTGGAGGCCACCACGACCACCGGTCTCTCGCCGACCGGGAGCGCAGCGGATACGCCGCCGGCGACGGAGGCGTTGCCGGTCCCGCAGGATCTGCCGTTGTTGGCGTATGTCGAGGGGGAGTGTGCGTCGCAGGCGATCCGGTGGGACCAGTCCGAAGAGACCTTTGCGTGGAGTCCGTTCGCCCGAGGAATCTCCGACGGAGCGCCCGTGCAGGTCATCGCCGACCCAGCGACTGGCGCAGCCGGGCCGTACGCAGTGGTGATCCGCGACTTCGCACCGACACGGCCCGGCGCCGGGAACGAAGTCGAGATCAATGGTCAGCAGGTGTTCGTGGACGTGTACGACACAACGGACGGCACTGGTGGCATTGGAAACGGGGAGGCCGAGTGGAACCTCGCCGATGGTTCTCAGGGATACCTGCGCGCACGCGGCCTCGACCAAGCGAGCATCGAGTCGATCGTTGCCGGCATGCAGCCGCGCCCGATCGACCATCCGGTTCCGGGGTTCGACTACGACAACACGAGTACACAGCCTCAGGGTTTGGAGTTGGTTGCGGAGGCCACAACCGATGCGATCGCAGTGGCCAGCTACACCATCGAGTGCATCAATCAACAAGCACCGATGGCTCTCGATCAACAAGCCGTCGTAGTCGCAGACGACGGTGTCGCCCCCTACGTGTTGGCGATCGATCGACCCCGGCCCGCGTGGATTGTTCGACGAGACGGAGCCGTGCTGATCGGTGGATTCGAAACCCGCGCCGCACACGGCAACCCCGACCCACCCGCCGACGCGCTCGTCGCAGTCTCACCCGCACAATGGCTGCAGCCCTGGAGCAGCGACAATCCACAACCGACCACTGCCGACCCTGCAGTACCGGCGGAACCGACGGTGGACTACGTCGTCCAGGCCGGCGACTATCCGCTCAAGGTGGCAGATCAGTACTGCATGAGTGTGGACGAGCTCGCCGAGCTCAACGAATGGAACAGCCTCAACGAGTTCCCGTTCCCGGGCCGTGTGATCACCGTCTACGAACGGACATGCGGTGCGCGCGCCAACGCAACCGTGATCGACAATGCCGACACGTTCGTCATCGCCGACGACGAGTCGACCACGCTGACCATCGACAGGGGCAACGACCACGGTGTCGCCGTCGGTCAGCCGGTCGTCACCAGCGCAGGCCTCGTCGGCATCATCGTGCAGGTCACCGACAACAGCAGCCTCGTCATCACCATGACCGATCCGCGCTTCACGACCCCGATTGCTGTGCAGAAAGCGTCCGCCGACGACCCTGCTGTTCGATGCACGGCCCGCGGGGCAACAAGCCACGTCGCCGTCACCTGCGACGACCCGACCAACCTCGCCGAACCAATCGCACCGACAGCAACAACAGCTTCCGGCGGGCGCTACCCGGTAGGAATCCCGCTCGGCAGAATCACCTTCATCGACGACGATGGCAACCGTTCGGCACACATCGAACCATGGGCCCAACCACGCCCAGGCGACACGGTCACCGTGCTCCTCGAAACCCCGTAGTCGAGGCCTCACCGGGAAGACCAGAGAATTGGCCTACGCCAGGCGTTGCCAGGCTCGACAGTGGCCATTTATCAATCGATGCTGCAGTGCAAGGCTCGCGGCATGAGCACAGAGATTCGGAGGATCGAGTCATCAGATCGATCCGATGTGATGCAACTCGCCGATCGGCTCACGAAAGGCGTTGCTCCATGGCGCAACGCCCACGACGTTGCGGAAGCCGTTCGCTCATGGGTCGAAGAGTCCTCATCCGCGGAGTTCGACGGTGTCGCGTTCGTCGCCATCGACACCAATGGGCACGTGGCCGGGTTCGTGTCGTTGTCGACCACCACCCACTTCGCCGGAGAACTCGACGCCTACATCGGTGAACTCGTCGTCGCCCACGAAGCCGAAGGCCACGGGATCGGCAGCTTGTTGGTCGCAGCCGCCGAGCGTCACGCGAGTCTGGATGGTCGCCGCTGCATCACGCTGACAACTGGAGCCGCCAACGAGCGGGCGCTGAGCTTCTACCGCCAGCTCGGATACCGCGACGAGGACATCAAGCTCACCAAGGTGCTGCGTCAATAGACCCAAGCGGAGCTCACGCGCGCTGACGCAGCGCTAGCGGCAGCCGCGGGCGTACGCCGCGATCGTGCCGACCTGGCCAACCGCCTGTACTGCGGGATCGGCGGCGAGTTCGGCGGCCGCCTCTCCGTCGGCGATCACCAGGAAGAACACGTCGCCCGACTCGGGCACGAAGCGCACATCGCGCAGCGGTACGTCGAGTTCCCAGGCGGTCGCGGGATGCAACTGGCTCACGGGCTCGACCGCGATCGTCGTGCACGCGGTCGAGGCGCGATCGAAGCCGACCAGATCGATCGTGGCCACGAGGTCTTGGCCAAGGTCGTCGTGGAACTGCACCTCGTCCCACACCGTTGGCAGCCCTGCGGCGCGCACCACGACGAACGGGGCGCTCACGACGACGAGGCCAGCAACGAGCGCAACGCGCGCTCGCGGCGACGTGATCGACCTCGCGGCTTGCACGAAACCCGCTCCCGCAAGGGCACACACCACCGCCGCAGCGGGGAGCAGAAAGCGGCTGAGTGCGGCGTACCCGAAGACGATCGCCATCGCCGACACGATCACGCACCACGCCAGCGCGAGTGCGGCCAGTGCAGGCGGTACCTGGTCGCGCCTCCGGATCGCCAGCACCACCGCCAACCCGGCGCCGACCCACGCGGGGATGATCACCATCGCGCCGACGTTGCCGAGCGCGGTCGTCGTCCGCTCGGCGAGATCGAGCGGGATCACCTGGGCGGCCGATGCACCCTGGAGCGGACTGCCTGCTCCCCACAAGTCGCCGCCGAACCACAGCACCGGGATCGCCGCCAACGAGGCACCGAGTGCCCATAGTGAGACGTCGGTGGTCATGGCCAGCCATCCGGCGTAGACCAGCACGAACGGCCACGCCTCGGGGCGCAGCAGTGCCAGGGCGACGAGCAGGGCAAAGGTCGTCGTCCGGCGACCGGCGAGATGGCGGTCGATCGCCCACACCGCAAGCGCGGCACTCGCCGGAGCGTCGTGGCCCTCGGCCCACGTGCGGATGAAGCGCGGCTCGCCATCGGGAGTCAGGATCAGCAGCGCGCCTGCCAGCCCGCCCGCCACCGGCCCTGCGAGGCGCACGCCGAGTCGCACGACGCCAACCAACGCCAGCAGGCCGGCCGTCCGCGCGACCCACATCCAGAGCTCAGGCGCCGCGTCGCCGAGCGGGGCGACGATCGTGGTCACGATCACCGGGAGCGGCTTCCACGACGGTCCCGTTACCGTGTCGAGCTCGAACCGGCCCACCTCTCGACCCCAGATCACCCACGCGGTCGGGTCGTACGAGAGGGTGCCCGGCAGCAGCAACGACAGCGCCGCCAAGAGGGCGCAGCCGCCGACCACGATCCACGCGGTGCGATATGACCGTCGATGATCGGTGACGTGGTCGATGTCGTCGAGGTTGGAGGTTGCCGGTGGTGGGGCGGGAACGTCGAGTCGGGTCATCCCGCCGGGACCGGTCATGTCGCCGAGTCGGCGGTGCTCGTCGGCACGATGGGCGCGTCGCGACCCGTGCGCGCCGACGGCCCGCTGCCCGACTCGTGGTAGTCGGCCTCGACGTTGACTGCCCACACGTCGTGGTTGGTGCCGTTCACGATGTTCTCGACGGTCAGCATGGCGGTGTACATCGAGTGGTCTTGGTTGTTGTAGCGGTGCATCCCGTTGCGTCCGATCGGGTGCACGTTGGGTGTTGCCTCGGCGAGCCAGTTGCGCAGCGTCGTCACATGCTGTTCGTAGTGCTCGTCGTAGATCGGGTAGGCCTTCGGCATGCGCACCACGTGGCCGGCTTCGATCTTCGACTGGGGGACCAGGCCGAGGCGCGCGAGTTCGTCGGAGGCGCGGGTGATCAGCGCGTCGTCGGGGGCGCTCCACCACGGATCGCTGGCGTCGGTGGTGTATTCCAACCCGAGCACTGCGCAGCCAGTCCGCACCATCTCGGGTGACCATGCGCCGAAGTTCTGAATGCGCATCGCATCGATGTCGGGCTCGTGGACGTACACCCAATTGTCGGTCCACTCGACCCGGTCGTCGGGGACGACGAGGGCAACGAGGAGGTAGTCGCGAAAGCCGAGCCGTACCGCGGCATCGAGGATGTGATCGGGTGCCGGCGGGTCCATCACGCCGACGAGCTGGGCGAGCGGCATCGACGAGATCACATGGTCGGCTCGGTACTTCGTGACGGCACCGGTCTCGTCGGTGGTTTCGACCGCCTGCGCGCCGTCGGCAGCGTGGCAGATACGCGTGACGGGCGACTCCAGGTGCACCTTGCTGCCCGCCGCCTCGACCAGTTCTGTGCAGCGCTCCCACATCATCCCGGGACCGAGGCGGGGATACAGGAACTCCTCGATCAGGCTGGTGACCTGCCGATCGCGATCGCGGCGTCCGGCGAGGCGGGCGCGCACCGGTTCCCACACAGCTGACCACAACGACATCCCTTTGATGCGCTGAGCCCCCCAGTCGGCCGAGAGCGCCGACGGATCGACACCCCACACCTTGGTGGTGTACGCCCGGAAGAAGTGCTCGTACAACCGCCGGCCATAGTTGGCGACGACGTACTCCTCGAGTGTTCGTGGTTGCTGTCGCGTCGTCAGTCGGGCGGCACGGGCAGTGAGGTACGACGCAACACAACGCGCCGCCTCGGTCGGACCGAGGTTGGCCAGCGCGTTGAGTGGCTTGAGCGGATACTCGTAGAACTTGCCGCGGTAGAAGATGCGGCTCGAACGCTGACGGATCATCAGGTCGTCCGGGAGCAGCTCGTGCCAGCGTTGTTCGACCGCACCGACCTTGGTGAAGAAGCGGTGTCCGCCGATGTCGAACCGATTCCCGTCGGCGACCACGGTGCGGCTGATGCCCCCGACCACATCGTCGGCCTCGAGCACGTCGCAGGTGCGGCCCGCCTTGGCGAGCTCGTGGGCTGCGGTGAGTCCCGCCGGCCCCGCACCGATCACCACGATGTCGTCACCCTGGTTGGACCGGCGCTCGAACGCGTCTGCGCCCGGCGCGTGTGCCCCGCCGCCCATGTCAGATCCGCTCCGCCGCAGACGACCAGCCTTCACCGCGCAGCAATCGCACGAGCAAGATCACCGGCACCAAGCCGACCGCCACGATCAGCAACGCGGGCAGCGCGGCCGCGTCGTAGCGCGAGTCCTTGGTCGCTTCCCATACGCCGATCGCCAACGTGTCGCCGCCGAGCGGTCGCAGCAGCGCGGTGGCGGGGAGTTCCTTCATCACATCGACCAGCACGAGCAGCGCCCCGGTGAGGATTCCGGGCCACAGCAGTGGCAGGTGGATCTCGGCGAGGATGCGGCTGCGGTCGGCCCCGAGCGACTGTGCCGCGTCGTCGATGTTCGGTTCGATGCGGCCCATCCGCGACTCGACGGAGAAGTAGGCGAGCGTGTGAAAGCGGATCACGTAGGCGATCACCAGTCCGAGGATCGAGCCGGTGAACACCAACCCGATCGAGGTCCCGAACAGTCCGTCGGCCACGTCGACCAGACGCCGATCGATCCAGATCAGCGGTGCGAAGACCGCAACGGCGATCACCGTGCCCGGCACGGCGTACCCGATGGTGGCGACGCGGGCGGCGCTGTTACCCAGCCGCGAGGGCCGGGTGCGCTGGCCGTAGACGACGATGGTGGCGGTGATGACGGTGAGCGCTGCCGCAGCGAGGGCCAGCAGCAGGCTGTTGCGCGCCTGGGTGACCAAGCCGCTTGCTACGCCACCATCGAGGATCGACTCGATCGACCACACCACCAGCTGCACGACTGGAAGGGCGAACACCACCAGGAGTAGTGCGATGCCGGGCACTGCCGCAGCGATCGAACGCCATCCGTGCAGTCGTCGTGGGGTGATCGCGTCGCCGCGTCCTAGCTGTTGGTGGTAGCGGGCGCGGCCGCGCAGGAGACGTTCGATCGCCACCAGGGTGAGCGCCAGGCCGACCAACACCGTCGCCAGCTGGAGCGCCGCGGCTTCGTTGAAGGCGCCGAACCAGAGCCGGTAGATCTCCGCGGTCATCGCTTGCACGCCGAGGAGATTGACGGCACCGAAGTCGGCCAGCGCTTCCATCACGGCGAGCACGACACCCGCGGCCAGCGAGGGGCGGGCGAGCGGGACGGCGACCCGCCACAGCGCACGACCGTACGAGCATCCGAGGCTGCGGGCGGCCTCGATCGACTGACGAGATTGCCCCATGAATGCGCTGCGTCCGAGGATGTACACGTACGGGTACAGCACCATCGACAGGATCACCACTGCGCCGAGCGGAGTGCGCACGCCGGGAATCTGCAGGCCCTCACCGAGCAGGTTCGATTGCAACGGCGTGGCGATCCCGTATTGCGCCAGGACGACGAACACCAACACGTAGGCCGGCATGGCGAGCGGCAGCACGAGCGCCCAGTCGAGGATCTTTCGGCCGGGGAAGTCGTAGAACGACACGAGGATCGCCAGCGCGGTCCCGATCACGAAGGTGCAGATGCCCACACCGAGTCCGAGCAGCAGACTGGTGCGTAACCCGACGGGCAGCACCGTGCGAGCAAGCGGTTCGACGAGCGACTCCCCGCCGACGAAGCTCAGCGGAAGGGCCAACAAGGGTCCGGCGACGACGGCTGCGACGATCACCCCCACGATCGTCCAGCCGGGTGTTCGGCGACCGGTCGATCGTGTGCGTTCCTCCGATGGCGCGTCGACCGTGCGCTCGGGGGTGGTTACCGCCATCCGACCTCGGCCATCAGGGCGATCGCATCTTCGAACAGCGTCCCGGCCTCGTTCGATGCTGGGTCGATGACCACGTCGGCCCATTCGCTGATGTGGTCAGCGGGCGGCACGTCGGGGTTCGCGGCGAACTCGCTGTTCTGCTCGACGATCACGGATTGGGCGCCAGCCGACGTGAGGAACTCCATGAGCGCAACGGCGTCCGCTTCGTTGTCGGTGCCCTTCACGACGGCGACTCCCGAGATGTTGGCGTGGGCTCCGGCACCGTCTTGGTCGGGCCATGCCGGTGCAACCGGGAAGTCGGCGTTCTCGTCGATGGCTCGGCCGAGGTAGTAGTGATTGGTGAGCCCGACGTCGCACCCACCCCCGGCCATTACGGCGAGCAACTCACCGTCGGAGTTGAGGATCTCTGGGTCGTTGGCCATCCACGACCGCAACAGCGCTTCGGTCTCGTCGTAGCCGCGCTTGGCGATCATGTCGGCTACCAGCGACTGGTTGTATTCGTTGTTCGACGTGCGCAGACACGTCCTGCCGGCGTACTGGGGGTCGCCGAGGTCTTCGTACGACGTGATCGCACCGGCGTCGACGCGCTCGGTCGAGATCACCGGGACGCGCAGACGCGTGCTCAGCGGCCACCATGCGCCACCGCCGTTGCTGAGCTCGGGGGCCACGTTGTCGACCAGCGCTGGGGTGGAGACCTGTTGCAGGAGGTCGGACTGCTCGGCGCGCCACAAGCTCGGCAGATCTGTGGTGACGAACACGTCAGCCGAGGTGTCGTCGCCTTCTCGGCGCAGCCGCTCGAGCAACTCGGGTGAGGTGCCGCCGCGAATCTCCACTGTGATGCCGGTGGCGTCTTCGAAGTCGCGGAAGATCTGTTCGTCGCCGTAGTGCGATCGCCCGTTGTAGATCACCAGCGCATCGGAGTCGTCGCGACTCACCGCCAGGACGACCACGACCACGATGGGGACGACGAGGATCAACAGGATCAGCCACGGTCGACGGGCGAGCGCAGCGAAGAAGCGGGAGGGTGAAGTGGAGGCCATGTGGGGGGCGGCGTTGGAGGGTCGGGTGCCGTGTTCCCGGAGGGTCTGAGTGATGTCTGAGCGTTTTGGAGATCCAAAACCTAGTTGTGAGGTGAACTGAACTCAATACGGCTACCAATGTGCACGCAATCCACGCGGGGAACGTGATGAGCACTACGCGATGAGCGGTAGCGTCGCAGCGATGGGCGAATCGCCTGCGGCGATTCGCGCCGAGCACGTCACCAAACGATTCGGACGCACGACCGCCGTCGACGCTGCGTCGATCGAGGTCGATGATGGAGAGATCGTCGCTCTACTCGGACCGAGTGGGTCTGGCAAGACCACGTTGCTTCGCCTGGTGGCCGGGTTCGAGCAGCCCGACGATGGCGTGGTCTCGATCGCCGGGCGACAGGTCGCCGGTCGCGGCACCTGGGTAGAACCCGATCAACGTCGCGTCGGCATGGTGTTTCAGGACGGCGCGCTCTTTCCACACCTCACCGTGCTCGAGAACGTCGAATTCGGGAAGCCGGCTAAAGGAAGCGCCGACCGCTGTTTGCGGCTGGTCGGACTCGTCGATCGCGCCGATTCCCATCCGCACGAGCTGTCGGGTGGTGAACGACAACGCGTCGCCCTGGCCCGAGCCATGGCGATCGAACCCGACGTGGTGTTGCTCGACGAGCCATTCGCCTCGCTCGACGCCGCACTGCGGGTCAGCTTGCGCACCGACGTCGCCGACATCTTGCGCGCCGCCGGCACGAGCGCACTGCTCGTCACGCACGACCAGGACGAAGCGTTTGCCGTTGCCGATCGCATCGTGGTGATGCACGACGGCGCCGTCGAGCAGAGCGGCGCGCCCGAGGAGATCTACGACACCCCGGCGTCCCGCTGGGTGGCCGAGTTCCTCGGCGCGGCCAACGTGGTTGCTGGCGACGTGTCGAATGGATACGTGGAATGCGAACTCGGGCGGCTTCCGGTTCGAGTGCCCGTCGGCTCGCCGCCCGATGGCGTGTCCGGCGAGGTCGATGTGATCGTCCGACCCGAGGCGATCATCGCCCTGGCGGGCTCCGAGGCGGTGGGCACCGGCGCGCACGTGATGTCGCGCTCGTTTCAGGGTGGCGACGTGCTCCTCGGGCTGGAGCTACCGAGCGGCCAGCGGATCACGGCGCGGGCCACCGGGAGGACGCGTTGGGCAGAGGGCGACCACGTGCATCTGCAGGTCGACGGCGACGTCGCAGTGGTGCCCACCAGTTGAACCTGGGGCTCGCAGGGGCAGCGGTAAGCCTGCTTACTGGACTACAACCAGCAGGCTTCACTAACGTCCGCAGCCGATGTCCGTGGCACCCCTCTCACGATCGGCACCTTCCTCACGACCGGCACGCTCCTCACGACCGGCACCTGCTTCACGACCGGCTCCCGCGCTCCGCCTTTCGGTGATCGTTCCCGCCACCGATCAGCCACCGACGCTCGAGTCGTGCCGAGCGGCGATCGCTGCGTCGAGCGTGACCCCGCACGAAGTGATCGTGGTGGAGGCCCCGGCCCGCCTCTCGCCGGCCGCCGCCCGCAACCTCGGCGCCCAGCGGGCCACTGGGGAGGTGCTCGTGTTCGTCGACGCCGACGTGCTGGTTGATGTGCTGGCACTCGAGCGGCTCGGTCGAGCGTTTTCCGACGATCCCGAGCTCGACGCGGTGTTCGGCGCATACGACGATCAACCGGCCCATCGCAGCCATGTGTCGTCGTTCCGCAACCTGTTGCATCACTACACCCATCATCAGGCCGAGGGCCCGGCCGAGACGTTCTGGACCGGTCTGGGTGCGGTTCGTCGGGAGCGATTCGATCAGCTCGGCGGATTCGATGCAGGTCGGTACCGCTGGCCGTCGATCGAGGACATCGAGTTCGGTGTTCGTCTCTGTGACGCAGGGGGAACGATCCGGCTCGATCCGACGATTCAAGGGACGCATCTCAAGCGGTGGACCCTGCGGTCGATGGTCGTCACCGACTTCCGTCATCGCGGTGTCCCGTGGGTGGCACTGCAGGTTCGTCAGCGCCGAGTGTCGTCGACGCTCAACCTCGACACACGCAACAGGCTGAGTGCGCTGTTGACCGCCGGAGCGGTAGCTGCACTCGTCGTGCGCCGTCCGCCGTTTGCGGTGGCTGCGATCGCGGCCCTCGCTGCGGTGAACCACCGGCTGTACGCGCTCGCCGGACAGCGCCTTGGATGGCGCGGTGCGGCATCCGGGCTCGGGTTGCACGCCGTGCACCATCTGACGGCGATCGCCTCGGTTCCGGTCGGGGTCGGCGCGGCGCTCGCGGCTGGAGACCATCGGCGCGGCGACGTGCGGTCGGCCGCGTGACACCGCCCAGGCTTCGACTCGGCCTCGTCGGATGCGGTCGCCTCGCCGAGCTGGGCTATGCGCGTGCGGCCGCCGCGAGCCAGCGTGTCGACGTGGTCGCCGTGGCCGATCCGTCGATGGAACGGACCGCAACGGTGCGTCGAGCCGTGATCGAGGCGACATCTGGGCGTTGCGCGCCGGCGGTGTTCGGCGGCCACAGCGAGATGCGCGACGCGGTCGACCTCGATGCAGTCGTAGTCACCTCGCCCGTCGACACGCACGTCCCTGTAGCCGAGGTGATGGTGGCTGCCGGCCATCCGGTGTTGGTCGAGAAGCCGCCCGCACGCGACGGCGAAGGTGCTCGACGACTGGCTTCGCTCGGCGGGACGGTGTGGATCGGCTTCAACCGCCGCTTCGTTCCGGCCATCGCCGCGATGCGTCGCCATCTGGCGGGCGTCGAGGCGTATCGCAGCAACCTCCTGATCTCGTACCGTCGACACAGTTGGTCGCCGGTCAGCGTCGCCGACGACGCACTGCTCGACCTCGGGCCCCACGTGATCGACTTGGCGCAATGGCTGCCGGGCGACGAGGTGGTGGAGGTGCTCGACGCACAAGTACAGCCCACGTGCGCCACCTTCGAGCTGCGCCTCCGGCGCGGTCGTGCGCGAGTCGAGGTCGCGGCCGACAGCGTGTATCGAGAGCGCGTCGTGGTCGCCAATGCCGACGGGCAGCAGATCGCGTCGCACCAGGTTGGCGGACTTGCCGCTGCTGTCGCGGGCCGCATCGCACGGCGCTCCGGGGGTGACGTCCTCGCCGACTCGCTCAGAGGCCAGCTCGACGCGTTCGCGGCGGCGATCGCCGATCCGCAGCACGCCGATCACGGCCTCGGTACCCCTGCCGCCGGCATCGCCGTGATGGATGTCGCCGACGCGGTACGTGCCCAATCGAGCAACGAGAGGACCCACACGTAATGCTCACCGTCCTGCAGTTCGATGCAGCAAGCGCGTCCACGCTGGAGCGCCTCGCCGCCGAAGGTCGCCTGCCCAATCTCACCGCATTGCGCGCCCGCGGCGTCGAGCACCGCCTCGATGCGCCGGCGACGCAGTTCGCAGCGGGAGCGCAGTACACGCTGTACAGCGGCGTGCCGATCGAAGAGCACGGCCTGTTCTACCCGTTCCAATGGGACCCCGCCGACCAACGGGTGCACTACATGGAGCACTTCGAGGCACCGCCGACGATCTGGGAGCAGCTCGGGAAGCAGGGCGTGCGCACGCTCGCCGTCGACCCATACGAAAGCCGCCCCCCGAAGGTGGACCCGCCCGGCACGCTCGTGTGTGGCTGGCAGCTCAACGATCGGGTGGTGTTGCGCAGCTGGGATCGGCCGACAGGTTCGCTCAGGCGGCTCGAGAAGGTATTCGGTGCACCAGAGCCCGTCGATGAGGTGTTCGGGCTCCATCGGGCCGGTGAGATGTTGCGTCTGCGACGCCGCCTGCTCGCCGCACCGGGCCGCGTCGCCGACGCTACGACGCTGCTCCTCGGCGATGAGGAAGTCGATCTTGCGTGGAGCACGTTCTGCGCGGCTCATGTCGCCGGTCATCAGTTCTGGGATCTCTCACAGATCGACCCGTCGGGGCTCGACGACGACGCCGTACGCGTGCTCGGAACGGCGCTCGACGACGTGTACGCAGAAGTCGACCGGGCCATCGGCCGCATCGTCGACGCCCAGCCGGCCGCTGCCGACCTGATGGTGATCTCGCCCGTCGGGATGGAGATCAACACGAGCCGCGCCGACATGCTCCCCGAGATGCTCGATGCGATCCTGAGTCCTGAGCGCGAGCGGTCCGAATCGTCGTCGATCTGGTGGCTGCGGGCCTCCGTGCCCCCAGGATTCCGCGCCGCGGTGGCGGGTGCGCTGCCCGCCGGAGTGGCGCTCGACCTGACCGCTCGGTTGGAGATGCGCGGTGTCGATTGGTCGACCACTCGGGCCTTCGCTCACCCCGCGGAGAATCAGGGATACATCCGCCTCAACATGCGCGGCCGCGAGCGCGACGGCATCGTTGACCCGGGCGACGCGCCCGCACTCATGGACGAGATCACCGAGGGGCTCATGACGTTTCGCGATCTCGACGGCGGTGAAGCGGTCGCCGGCGTGGCGCGGGTAGGGGAGCACTTCGGTCACGGCAGTCGAGCTGACCTCCTTCCGGACCTGGTGGTGCGGTGGACCGACACGCCGGCGACCGACCTCGAGGGTGTGCACTCCGAGCGCTACGGCACGGTCAAGCGTCGCGGGGTGGGCAGCGGTCGCTCGGGGAACCACACCGAAGGTGATGCCTGGGCGCTCGTGGTGCCAGGTTCGTCGCGCCACGCCGATCTGCGTCGCCCGCCCCAGCTCGAAGACGTGGCCGCCACCGTCGCCGCGGTCACCGGAGGCGACCGCTCCAACACGGTCGGCGAACCGCTCCTCGTGCCCTAGCCCGGGGTGACCACCGACTCGCGGGCGAGGCCGTAGGCAGTGGCGAACTGGGCGGCGGCCACGAGGAGCCCGCAGCGCGTGCCGCCGGCGAACCCCGCGCGCAGCAGATCCACGTAGAAGCGAGCTGGTTGCCAGTTCGGGTCGTGGGCGCGTCGGCGTCGCCAGTGTGCCGCGCCGCGCCCGTAGCGCACCTGTTGGCGCCAGAACGAGCGCACGGTGAGCTCGGGCTGGTGGGCAACGATCGCACCCGGCGCATAGGCGATCGCGATGCCGGCCTCCGTGACGCGGTCGCACCACTCGCGGTCTTCGCCAGCGGCGAGCGGGAACGACTCGTCGAACGGAAACGTGGTTGCGGTGGCGGCGGTCAGCGCCAGGTTGCAAGTCGGCGCGAAGGTCACTGTTGTGCCGCGTTCGCCCATCGACGCAGCGAGGAGTTGATTGGTGATGATCTGGGAGGCCCGCGTGGCGATCGCTTCGGGCGGAGCGTGAACCGTTGCTCCGGCGACGACTGATGCGCCCGTCGCGACGGACTCGGCGAGCTCGGTGATCCATGTCGGGCGCGGCTGGCAATCGTCGTCGGTCAAGCACAGGACCTCGCCACGCGCTTCGCCGACACCGAGGTTGCGTGCCGCGGCCGGGCCGTTGCCGCCACCCCGAATGACACGCGCGCCGTCAACGCTGCCGACGACTGCATCGATCGCTGCCGGATCACGCGATGCGTCGTCGACGACGATGACCTCGGTCGGTTGCTGCGTCTGTGCTGCCAGCGCCGCGAGGCACGACGCCAGCTGGCGCGGTCGATCGCGGGTCGGCACCACCACGGAGATCGAGGAGCGATTCATGTCCCAAGCACTCCGGCGACGAGTGTTGCCCCGACTGCACCGCACGTGGCGAGCACTTGGTTGATCGATGCCATCGGTCGCAGCCGCACGAGGGCCACAGCCACCGCCGCCGCCGAACCGACCAAGGCCGCAGTCGTTCCACCGACAGCCGCCCACTGCGCGGCGGTAGCTGCGGCGACGACGGTGAAGACCAGTGCGGCAACGATGCCGCACTCGAGCGCCACGCGCGGGCGGTAGCGGATCGCTGCGACCTGTACGTACAGCGAGTACAGCGGTGCCAGCGCCACGAGGGCCAGCGCTGGCACGAACGAGGTCGATGCACCTTCGAAGTCGTGACCGAAGATCGGCGGCACCAGCCGGTCGAGCAAGAGGGCGCCCACGACGAGCGGTGGAACCAGCGCTCCAGTGGTGATCAGCGCCAGTCTGCGCAGCGGTGCTTCAGCCTGCTCGAAGGCCCGTTGATCGAGCTGGCGATCGACGTCGCGCGCGGTGAGGTGGGGGAGCGAGACCGTAAAGACCTGCAACACGGCGTAGGTCGCCCCGAGGGCGAGCCCGATCGCCAAGGCGGCGTATCCGGTCTGCACCGACGAGCCGGCGAGGAGCGCCACCGCCAGTACCCCGGCACGATGGGTGTACTGCATCAAGGCCGCCCCTCCGGCCTGGAGGGCACCGAACCGCAGGGCGCCGTCGGGGATACCGACGTCCATCGAGCGCGGCGCGCGCAGCACCGGCGCAGCGACGGTCACCGCGGCGACGGCGGTGACCGCGGCGGCGATCAGCACCGCCACGAGCGCGGCGCTGACCCCGCCGATCGGGTACAACACCAGCGCGCTCACGACGAGCACTGCATTGTGCAGCGGAAATCGCGCCGCCCACGCCGCCGTGCCGCCGAGTCCGAGGAGCACCAGCAGCGCGACCGTTGCAACCACGTGGAGCGCAGTGGCGAGCACTGCGATCGCCGTGTCGGTCATCGACAGCGACGTCGCCGCAGCCGCCACGAACGCGCCGCAACCGATCACGAGCACCGCTGCCATCCGGGTGATCAGCAGCCGACGACCGAGAGTTCTCGCCAGCGAGACACGCTCGTTCGCTGGCGCGGCCGGCACAAAACGGGTCATCAAGGTCGGGCCACCGAGTGTCAAGGCGAGCGACGCCATCGTCACCACGGTGAGCACCACGGCGAAGCGTCCGTAGTCGGACGGCCCGAGCACCCGGGGCACCACCGTGGCCAATGCAACGAGTGTGACCAGTTCGACGACCTTGCCGACCGAGCTGGAGATGATCGACGAACGCATCGAGCCCGCGATTTCGCCGTCGGTCGATGGCGTGATCGACGCGCCCAACATGGCCCGTGAGGTCGACTTGAGACTCACAGGTCGGCAGCGTATGCGACTACGCTCGACACCGGCCGGGCCGCATCGATGCGACCCTGCAGCAGACCGATGATCGACGACACCACGCCGGATGATGCGACGTCCGACGACGACGAGCGCCATCGGGACCGGCCCCCGGTCGACAGTGGTGCGCCACACGTTGGCCCGCCGAAGACGTGGGCGTCGGGCCTCCCTGCGGTGATCGCTACGGCGAAGCACGTGGTGCGCGACAGCGGCCCGATCCGCGGTGCTCGCGCCCTGAAGCTGCTCAACCAACCCGATGGATTCGACTGCCCGTCGTGTGCGTGGCCGGACCCCGAAGGGCACCGCTCGTTCGCCGAGTTCTGCGAGAACGGTGCCAAGGCCGCCGCCTCAGAAGCGATGCATCGAACCATCGGGGCGGACTTCTTCGCCGCGCACAGCGTCGCCGACCTCGCGGCCCAAAGCGATCACTGGCACGATCGGCAGGGCCGTCTCGCCGAGCCGATGTTGCTCGATCACGGAGACGACCACTACCGACCGGTGTCGTGGGACGACGCGTTCGAGTTGATCGCGGCCGAGCTCCACCAGCTCGCCGACCCCAACGATGCGATCTTCTATACGTCGGGCCGGACCTCGAACGAGGCGGCGTTCCTCTACCAGCTGTTCGTTCGGCACTTCGGCACGAACAACCTTCCCGACTGTTCGAACATGTGCCACGAGTCGTCAGGAGCGGCCCTGGGCGCGGCGATCGGCGTCGGCAAGGGGACGGTCGCGCTCGACGACATCCACGCCGCCGACACGATCATCTGTGTCGGCCAGAACCCGGGCACGAACCACCCACGCATGCTCGCTGCGCTGGAAACTGCCGTGCACAACGGTGCGTCGATCGTGGCGATCAACCCGCTGAAGGAAGCGGGTCTGATGGGCTTCGCGCACCCTCAGAAGGTACGCGGGTTGCTCGGCCGCACGACCGACCTCGCCGGGCAGTATCTGCAGGTGCGCGTCAACGGCGACATGGCGCTGTTCCGCGGGTTGGCCAAGGCGATCATCGAGCGCGGCGCCGTCGACGAGCAGTTCGTCACCGACCACACCAGCGGCGTCGAGGACTATCGCACGCTGGTTGCGGCGACCGACTGGAACGTCATCGAGGAGATGTCGGGGGTGACCCAGCCCGAGATCGAACAACTCGCCGACACCGTGATCCAAGGGCAGCGGCGGCTCGTGACGTGTTGGGCAATGGGCCTCACCCAGCACCACAACGCGGTCGACACCATCCGTGAACTGGTCAACGTGCACCTGTTACTCGGCGCAATCGGACGGCCCGGAGCGGGGTTGTGCCCGGTGCGCGGGCATTCGAACGTCCAGGGCGACCGGACGATGGGCATCTTCGAGCGGATGCCGGTCGACTTCCACGATCGTCTCGACGCGGTGTTCGCGTTCGAGTCGCCTCGGGCACCTGGCCACGACACCGCCGACGCCATCGTGGCCATGCACGACGCGCCGGGCAAGGTGTTCGTGGCGCTCGGCGGCAACTTCGCCCAAGCGTCACCGGATACCGACTTCACCGCCCGGGCATTGCGTAACTGCGCGCTCACCGTGCACGTGTCGACCAAGCTGAACCGCTCGCATCTCGTGCCCGGGCAGCGGGCCCTCATCCTGCCGTGTCTGGGTCGCAGTGAGGTCGACGAACGTCGCACCGGGCCGCAGTTCGTGACCACCGAGAACTCGATGGGCATCGTCGAACGATCCCAGGGCAAGCTCGCCCCGGCCTCGCCACATCTGCGTTCCGAGGTGGCGATCGTCGCGGGGATCGCCAGCGCAACGCTCGGGGATACTCCGACGATTCGCTGGCAGTCGCTGGCCGACGACTACTCGAAGATTCGCGACCTCGTCGAGCAGGTGGTGCCGGGATTCGAGAACTACGAGGACCGAGCCGCGATCGACGGCGGCTTCACCCTGCCCAACGGTGCCAAGAACCGCACTTGGAGCACCCCCACGGGCCGGGCCACCTTCGGTGCTGCGGCGTTGTCGGTGTTCGAGCCCACGGATCCGCGCCGGTTG
This sequence comes from Ilumatobacteraceae bacterium, assembly GCA_965230015.1. GTDB lineage: Bacteria > Actinomycetota > Acidimicrobiia > Acidimicrobiales > Ilumatobacteraceae > JABSQH01. The sequence continues at coordinate 328,897 of CBDDKF010000014.1, forward strand.
GTCCTGCAGACCAGCCGAAGCCACGACCAGTTCAACACGACGATCTACGGGCTCGACGACCGATATCGCGGTTTGCGCGGCAACCGCCGCGTGATCTATCTCAACGCTGCGGACATGGCCGTCAGGGGCATCCAGGCGATGGACGCGGTCGATCTCACGTCGTACTGGACCGGCGACGGTGGCCGCATCGAAGAGCGCACAGCCGAGCGTTTCGTGGCCGTTCCCTACGACATGCCGGCTGGCACGGCAATGGCCTACTTCCCAGAAGCGAACTCGCTGGTGCCGATCGGCTCGACCGCCGAGGTGTCGGGGACGCCGACGAGCAAGTCGGTCGAGATCGACGTGGCCCTATCAACCACCTGCGGTACGCGCTCAACCACCTGCGGTGCGCGCTCAACCACCCGCGGTACGCGCCCGACCAGCTGACGGTCAGCGGCCGACGAGCCGCTCGACGATCGCCCGCACGGTCTCGTCTTGGTCGAGCTCGGGATCGAGCGGGACGGTGAGCTGGTCGAGCAGCAGCCCGTCGATCGCGAAGTGCAACAGCGCGATCTCGGTCGGTCCGCCGGGCAACCCGCGGTTCTCGTTGAAGGCCACGTCGTCGCGATACGCGTCCCGCAGCGTGGTGCCGAGCGCGCTGGCCAACGCCGGCCGCCGACTGGCCTCGAGACGCAGCTCGAACAGGGCCATCGTGAGTTCGGGAGCCTCGGTCGTTCGCTCGACGATGTACTTGATGTAGTCGACCATGAGTTCGGTCCCCACGGGCCGATCTTGGAGTTCGGCAAGTCGCTCCGGCGTCGGTGCGATCCGCACGAGCACCCTCTCGGCGAGCGCGGCGAGCAACGCATCACGTGTCGGGAAATAGTTCGAGCACGTTCCGGTGGGGACGCCGGCCTCGGCATCGACCGCTCGATGTGTGAGGCCGCGTGCGCCGGACGCAGCCAGCACTCGTAGGCCGGCGTCGGCGAGCAGCTCTCTACGGGCGGCGTTCTCTGGCACGACCAGCATTGTAGAAGGGGTGCACTACATCTGTTGTGGTTATCGCTACATTCGGTTAGCGTGTACGACAGCTGTAGTGGTTTGAGACAAGGAGTTCCCATGCGCGCATTGACGTACTTCATCGCCGTGACCCAGGACGGGTACATCGCCGGACCTGACGGCCAGACCGATCGCTTCGAACAGGGCCCGGAGTTGATCGACTACCTGGCGGAGCACTATCCGGAGACTCTGCCCACGCCGGCCCGGGCGCATTTCGGTATCGACGCCGCGCCGCAGCACTTCGACGCCGTGGTGATGGGACGAGCGACGTACGACGTCGGTGCGCAGCAGGGACTGCTCAGTCCGTATGCGCACCTCGATCGCCAAGTGGTCGTGACGGGCCAGGGTTGCGAATCGGTCGACCCATCGGTTGACGACCTCCCCGTCGAGTTCGTGTCCGATCCGCTCGCCGCGGTGCGTGAGATGAAGTCGGACGACGGGCTCGGGATCTGGCTGTGCGGTGGCGGTGTCGTCGCCGGCCACCTCATCGACGAGATCGACGAGCTGATCGTCAAGCGCCAACCGATGGTGCTCGGTGGCGGTCGGCCGATGTTCGCAGGCGGGTATCAACCAACGGGGTTCGACCTCGTTGCCCGCCACATTGTGGGCGCGGTTGTGGTGGAACGTCTGGTCCGACGGGCCTAACTCGCCGAGTTGATGAACTGGCGCACGGTCGCAACGACCTCGTCGGGCTGCTCGAGATGCGGACAGTGTGAGCTGTCCTCGAATCGCACGAGTTCGGCGCTGGTCAGTCCGTCGGCGATCTCGGCGGCGCAGTGCTCGTCGAGGTGGTCGAACCGTCCCACGGTGACGAGCACCGGTGCGGTGATGGTCGGGAGGTCGGCGACCCTCGACCACGGCGCCAGCGAGCCGTCGGCGTGCAACTCGTCTGCCCCCTGCATCCACTGAAACACCTCAGACGAACGTTGTCGCTCGAGGACCTGTTCGGCGACGGCGTCTCCCGGCACATTGCGCACGACGAATCGCCGATAGAACTCGAGCGCGGCGTGGTGATACTCGGGCTCGTCGACTGAGCCACCGCGACGCTGGCGGTCGACGGCCGCGCGCATCGAGGCTGGCAGATCGGCGACCCGCCGATCGATCGACGCTTGAAACGACGAGTAACTCGCCGAGGTACTCGACAAGACCGCGGCGACAACGCCGTCGGGCTGACGGCTGAGATAGTCCATCGACAGCCAGCCGCCCCACGAGTGGCCGAACGTGATCACCTCGTCGAGATCAAACGCCGCGCGGACAGCGTCGACCTCGGCGCAGAACCGATCGCGGGTCCACAGTTCCTCAGGCGCACCCGACCACGTCGAGCGGCGTGATCCGAGCTGATCCCACATCACCACGGGCCGTTCGTTGGCGAGTTGTTCGAACACGGCGAAGCCGTCACAGCTGCCGCCGGGCCCGCCGTGGAGAAACAGCAGCGGTGTCTCGTCGACGGCGGAGTCGGCAGCGGAATGCCACGCCGTCACCGTCCCGCCCGGCACGCGCAGTTGCCGTTCGATGCGTTGCACGCCGGCAGACTAACGAGCGTCGCTGACGGCCGAGTCGGAGGCGCTAGGTGCCGATGCCTCTGGGGAGCCGTGCCGGGTCCCAGTCGAGGTGGGCCAACGCTTGCTGGCAGGCGAAGCGATCGGTCATCCCACCCACCCAGGCAACGGCGACGCGGTACGCGTCGGCAGAGTCGGCATCGATCATGTCGACCGCCATGGTGCCCTCGTCGACGTCGAGTGCGGCCGCCATCGTCGGCAGCGGGATGGCGTGGGGGCGATCGGCGTAGAACTCGACCAGCGCACGGAGCATCGTGATGACGGAGTCGGCTTGTCGACGACTGGCCGGACGCAGGTAGACGTGGTCGTAGTTGAACTTGCGAAACGCAGCCAGCGCCGCGGCGTCATCGGGGGCCATGCCGATGCGCGACGTGCCGGCGCTGGCATAGATCACGGCGCGAATGAACGCGCCGAGCTGCGAGGAGCGATCGCGCCCACATCGTTCGACGACGATCTCCGGCAGCATCTCGGCGGTGACGATGCCAGCGGCGACCGCATCTTCGAAGTCGTGACACACGTAGGCGATGCGATCCGCCCACGACACCACCTCGCCTTCGGGAGTCGCCGGAGCGGGCAGGCTCCACGAGTGGTTACGGATCCCGTCGAGTGTCTCTGCGCACAGGTTCAGCGGCCGCAGCGTCACGTCGGCGCCCCACGGGGCATGGTCGAAGCCTTCTTCGATGAACGGCGACAGGGCGTCCTCGCTGGCGTGGCCGCCAGGTCCATGACCGCAGTCGTGACCCAGCGCCATCGCCTCGACGAGCGGAACGTTCAAGCGCAACGCCGAGGCGATCGATCGGCCGACCTGCGCCACCTCGAGGGCGTGGCTCATACGCGTGCGCTGGTGGTCGTCGGGAAACACGAACACCTGGGTCTTGCCGGCGAGCCGGCGAAAGGCCGAGTCGTGCAGAATCCGATCGCGATCTCGTTCGAAACACGTCCGGAACGGGTCAGGGGCTTCCTCGCTGCGGCGTGTACCCGCCTCGTGAGCACGTGTGGCATTCGGCGCGAGCGCCGATGCTTCCCACGACTCGCGTTCTTCACGATCGAGTGCAGTCACTTCGCCGGTGTGGGCATACGAGTCGTCGTGGGCGACGACGATGTCGTCGGCGGCAGCGTGGCCCTCCATCGTCGATGCCCAGCGGCGCGCCCGCTCGGTGGCAGCAGACTCGGCGGACGGCGACTCCATGGCCGTAGACGCTACGAGGGTTCCCGACCGGCCGGTGAGCATTCCGCAGGGGAATCACTCGATTGGGCCAACCGGCCCGGGGCGGCCGCCTGCGGTCGGGTTAGCCTCCCCGGCGTGTCGCAGTTCGTCGACGAGTGCCAGCTGAACGTGCAGGGCGGCGACGGTGGCGCAGGGTGTGTGAGCTTTCGCCGTGAGGGTCCGGTGGCGATGGGCGGACCGAATGGCGGCGACGGCGGCAACGGCGGCGACGTTTGGCTCGTGGCCGACCACAACGTGTCGTCCTTGCTCGCCTTTCGTGATCACCCGCACCGGCGAGCGACCAATGGCACGCACGGCAAGGGCAAGGACTTGCACGGCCGCACCGGCGAGTCGCTCGACATCCGTGTACCGATCGGAACGGTGGCCTACGACATGTATTCAGGCGAACGGCTGGCCGAACTGAATGCACATGGCGACCGGTGGAAGGCCGCGGCCGGCGGACGCGGTGGGCGCGGCAACCACAAGTTCTTGTCGAACAAACGACGCGCCCCGAAGTTCGCCGAGCAGGGTGAGCACGGTGAAGAGCGTTGGCTGAAGCTCGAACTCAAGCTGATGGCCGACGTGGCGCTCGTCGGCTTTCCCAACGTGGGCAAGTCGACGTTCATCTCGGTGATCTCCGCTGCCAAGCCGAAGATTGCCAACTACCCGTTCACCACGCTCGAACCGAACCTGGGAGTGGTCAAGCTCGACGACGACACCGACTTCGTCGTCGCCGACATCCCTGGTCTCATCGAGGGAGCGAGCGATGGCAAGGGTCTCGGTCACCAGTTCCTGCGACACGTCGAGCGGGCTCGGGTGCTGTGTTTGTTGATCGACCTCGCCCCGGTCGAGGGCACGCCTCCCCAAGAACAGCTCGATGTGCTGCTGCGCGAACTGGGCGCGTACCAGCCGGAGCTGCTCGATCGACCTCGATTGGCCGTCGGCACCAAGGCCGACGTGGTGCAGCCCGACGAGATCGCGGCGCTCGGCTGGGACGGCCTGGTGATGTCGTCGGTGACGGGTGACGGTGTGCGTCCGGTCGTCGGACGGTTGGCGTCGCTGGTCGACGAGACGCGACGCGCCGAGGAGCAGCCCGACCCGAGCCTGATCGTGCTGCGGCCCGAGCCGGTCGGCGCGCTGGTGGAACAGGTCGCCGACGGCGAGTTTCGTGTGGCGGGCCGCGACGTCGAGCGGGTGGTCGCATTGAACGACGTGACCACACCCGAGGCCCTGGCCTACATCGATCAGCGGCTGGAGAAGCTCGGCGTGCCGCGCCTGCTGGCGCGCGCCGGTGCCGAAGAGGGCGATGTGATCTGGATCGGCGAGTTCAGCTTCGACTATCAACCTGATTCGTGATGCGTGTCGTCGCCAAAATCGGCACTGCCTCGATCACCGACGATGCCGGCCGGATCCGCCCCGAGGCGATCGCCAAGTTGTCCACCGAGGTCGCCCATCTCCGCGCCGCGGGAAGTGAGGTGGTGATCGTGTCGTCGGGAGCAGTGGCGGCGGGCATCGCCGCGTTGGGCTTCGATCAACGTCCCTCCGACATGGGCACGCTGCAAGCGGTGGCTGCCGCAGGTCAAAGCCGCCTGGTCGAGGCGTACAACGTCGAGCTCGATCGACACGGCCTCGTCGGGGCGCAGGTGTTGCTCGACCCGCACGACTTCTTCGACCGCCGGCAATACCTCCACGCCCGTTCCACCCTCGAACGGCTGCTCGAGCTGGGTGCGGTGCCCGTCGTGAACGAGAACGACACGATCGCCAACGAAGAGTTGCGATACGGCGACAACGACCGACTCGCTGCACTGGTTGCGCACAGCCTCCATGCCGACGTGCTCGTGCTGCTCACCGATACCGACGGCGTGTTCACCGACGACCCGCGGCGCAACACCGACGCCACGCTGGTGCCGTTGGTGGCGGCCGACGACCCGCTGTTGTCGCTGACCGCCGGTGCCGGTGGAGGCGGCAGCGGGCGGGGGAGCGGAGGGATGGCCAGCAAGCTCGCCGCTGCGCGGATGGCGTCGTGGTCGGGCATCCGCTGTGTCATCGCCCGCGCCGCCCGACCCGACGTACTCGCAGGCGCGGTCAGCGACGAGCTCGTAGGTAGCACGTTCGAATCGCACGACCGCGCCCTGTCGGCGCGCAAACTGTGGATCGCGTTCGCTGCCGAAGCGGCCGGCTCACTCCACGTCGATGCCGGCGCAGTACGCGCGCTGACCGAACGGCCGAGCAGCCTCTTGCCTGCCGGGGTGGTCGAGGTGCGCGGCAACTTCGTGAGCGGCGACACCGTCGAAGTCGTCGGACCCGGAGGAGCCACGTTCGCCCGCGGGATGGTGGCGGTCGATGCCACCGCCCTGCGCGCCGTGCTCGGCCGCCACACCGGCGACCTCCCAGCGGGCATGGTCCACGAAGTGATCCACCGCGACCATCTCGTCGTCTTGGATTTGTGACGCTGGTCTCTGGAGGGTCAGCGGATAGGGCGGTAGTTGGTGTTGCGGTGGTCGATGAGTTTGGCGGTGATTAGGAGCGCTGTGGCGAGGGCGAGGGCGGCGTGGCGGTGGGTTGTTCGACGGTCGGTGTTGCGGGCGAGTTGGCCGTAGTTGGTGAACCAGGAGTGGGTGCGTTCAGCGACCCAGCGGCGTCCGAACCCGACGAGCGGGATGCGTCCTTGGCCGGGTTGGTTGCGGGGGATCACGTTGACGTTGTCGATCTGGTAGCCGGCGAGTTTGGTGGGCAGTGACTTGTAGCCGAACCCGCGGTCGAGGTGCAGGGTGCCGATCCGTGTGGTGGTGGGATGTGCGGTCAGCTCGTCGAGGGTCGGTTGCAGTAACCGGTAGTCCTGTCGGTTGGCGCCATCGAGGACCCAGCTGATCGGGATGCCGTTGGCGTCGACCCCAACACACCACTTCCAACCCAAACGGCCGTGTGTTTTAGGGCCCGCAGCGGTGTTCTCGCCTCCGCATGGGGCGAGGTGTTCGCTGCCGTCAATGGTGATGTGGGCGGGGTCGATACCGATGATGCGGTCATAGGCCGCGAGTGCTTCATGCAGCAGTTCATCGAACACGCCGGCATCGATCCATTCGTTGCGGCGAGCCCGCAGCGTGGTGTCCGACACGATGTAGCACATCAAGTACTCCACGGTCTCCCACGACACCCCGGTCACCAATCGGATCAAGAGACCACGCAAACACACCAGGTCGTCGATGCGTGGACGGTGACAACCAAGCGGATGCGTGGGTGGTTCTGGGAGCAGTCCGCGGATGGTGTCGAACACCGCATCGTGGACTTCACGGTCAAGAGCGCGCATCATGTGGGTGACCTCCCCGGTCGGTTGTGATTGGTCGCACCCGGTATCAAAACCGGGCCAACCCACCGACCGGTGGATGGTCACCTAACCGCGCGGCCTCCTGAGACGGTTGTTACACGCGAGGTGTAACAACCGTCTCAGGGGGCCGCGCGGTTAGGTGACCATCCACCGGTTGAGGGTTGGCCCGTGGTGTTCTCGCGGGTGTCACCCAAGCACACCCAACCGGGGAGGTCACCGCCCATGATGTACGCCCTTCAAGCACGTGTCCATGACCCAGTGTTCAGTTTCATCGAGGAGCTGATTCCTGCGCCACGGCCACACCCGCTGGGATGCCACCGACCTCGCACACCAAACCGTGTGGTGCTTCGTGGGCTGCTGATGCGACTGATCACCGGAGCGTCGTGGGAGACCATCGAGGTCGCCATGAACGGTGAGGTGTCCGACACGACGTTGCGCGCTCGTCGCGACGAGTGGATCGAAGCAGGGATCTTCTCCGCGCTGGTCGCGCATGCCATGAACGCCTACCAGCAGGTCATTGGCTACGACATGAACCACGTGTTCGTCGACGGCTGCAACAACGACGCCATATCCAGCCAGGGAACCGGCTTCAACCCTAAACACCCAGGTAAACAGGGATGGAAGTTCGTCGTCGCAGTCGATGCTGCCGGTGTGCCGATGTCGTTCGCGATCGATGGAGCGAACCGTCAGGACTACCCAATGATGTTCACCGTTCTCGACGAACTGCACATCCGTGACAAGACCCGCCTGGTCGGCACCCTGCACGCTGACCGCGGCTTCAACTACGCCTCAACACCAGGCCTACTGAACGACCGCTACGGCATCGACGACTTCCGCGCCCCACCACGCAAGCAACCCGGCCAAGGACGCGTCAAACGGTGCCCATCGGGCCCACGATGGATCGTCGAAGCCACCAACGCCTGGCTCCGCAACTACCGCCAACTCGCCTACAACACCGACCGGCACACACACCACCGCCACGCCGCGTTCTCACTCGCCATCGCGCTGTTCATCGTCCACCGAATCAGCAGCACCCATCACTCCAGCTGGCGCCCTATCCGCTGACCCCCCAGAGACCAGCGTCACAAATCAGCTGGTGGCTTGTTGTTCTTCGCCGGTGCCGGACTCCACAGCGGGGGCCTCGGGGGCCGACGCCAGGCCGAGTTCGGCACGCAGCTCCGACAGCCGTGACTGGGCAGCCACGTTGGCGGTGGCCTGCTCCACTTCCAGCACCCGGCTCTCGACCGTGGTCTCTTGCAGCTCAGCCGACGCAGTGGCCTTGGCGTAGCGGGCCTGGATCTTTTGCTCGACCTCAGCGAAAGTCGGCACATCGTCGCCCACCGTCTCGGAGAGCTCGGACATCGCCGTGTTCATCTCCTCTTGCATCTTCGCCTGCTCGAGCTGGCTGAGGAGCTTCGACTTCTCCGACAGCTTCTCTTGGAGGAGTCGGCTGTTCTGCTTGACCGCGGCCTTGGCCTGATCCGATGCCTCGGTCGACTCGAGCACCAGTTGCTTCAGGCTCTCGACGTCGGACTCGACGGAGATCAGCTTGTCGGCGATCGTCTCGGCGGCGTGCGTGTACTCGGTGGCCTTGTCGGCATCACCGGCCTTGTCGGCGTCGGCAGCCATCAGCAGCGCCTGACGCGCGTTGGCGTTGAGCTTCTCGAGCTCGCCGAGCTTGTTGTTCAGCCGAATCTCGGCCTGCTTCTGGTTGGCGATCACGTTGGCCGCTTGTTCCTTCAGCCGCTTGTGCTGATTGTGCGCTTCGGTGATCGCTTGCTCGAGTTGCACCTTGGGGTCGGCGCTCTCGTTGAACTTGCCGGTGAGCTTCGCCGTCAGGTACGCCCACCACCGCTTGAAGAGCTTGATCATGAGGTGGAGCCTACTTGCAGCCGCCGACGGACCACATCGAGCTCGGGAGCCTGCAGCGCGAGCAGCACGGCGACATAGACGACGACCCCGACCACGGTGCCGACCCCGACGCGCACGGCCGCGTCGAGCCCGGCATTGCCGCCGACCTGGCGCGCCACCAGCCACACCGCTTCGGCCATCAGCACCGACGCCAACACCACACGCCACAAGCTGGCGAACACCTCGCGCAACGGGAACCCCGGCACCTTGTAGTTGAGGATCTGCAGCGTCCACACCGACGACACCGCGTAGGCCAATGCAAAGGCGGCGCCGAGCCCGAGCACGCCGTATCGATCGACCAACACGAACGCCAAGATCACGTTGATCGCGTTCTCGATCACGTTCACCGTGAAGGGGGTGCGGGTGTCTTTGTGGGCGTAGAAACCGCGCAGCACGAAGAGGTACACCGAGAACGCGCCGAGCCCGAGGGCAAACCCGGCCAGCGCCCGTGAGGTGGCGAGCACGTCGGCGGCATCGAACTCGCCGCGCTGAAAGGCCAGCCCGATCAAGGGTTCACGCAACACGAACATGCCGAACCCGGCGGGGATGGTGACCAACGCCGTCATCCGCACGCCGAGTGACGCGCTCGACAAGAAGTCCGGCTTTGCGCGTCGGGCCACCGCCCTGGCCATCTCCGGCTGGAACGTGGTGGCGATCGACACGGCGAGTAGTCCGTGTGGGAGCACGAAGAAGGTGAATGCCAGGACATATGCGGTGGCGTCCGATGAGCCTGGTCCCGCCAGGTTGCGTACCACCGCCACTGCGACCTGGTTGGCGAACACGAACCCGATGGTCCAGAAGCTGAGCGTGAGCAGCTTGCGAACCGCAGGGTGCCGCCACCGCACCTGCGGCCGAAAGCGGAATCCCGTGCGCAGGCATGCCGGAATCAGCACGAGCAGCATCGAGCCGATGCCCAGCGTCGCGCCGAGGCCCAACGTGAACCGCAGTCGGTCGTCGGTGAGCACGTCGTCGAGTTGCCACCCGTCGGGCCCCGGGTCGGGGAGCGACAGCAACGTGGCGATGATGATCAGGTTCGGAAGGATCGGGCTCCACGCCGCGGCGAAGAACCGGCGACGGCTGTTCAAGAACGCGTTGGCCAGCCCGGTGAGCCCGTAGAACAGGATCTGGATGAGGAACAGGCGGGCGAGCGTGGTGCCGACCTCGCGGAACACCGCGGGATCAGCGTCTTCGACGTTGACCGAGTAGATCCCGAAGATCAGCGGCGACGCGAGCACGGCGATCGCCGTGAGCCCGGTCATCAACGCTGCCGCGGTGCCGATGATCACGTTGGTCGACTCGTCGTCCTTCTCCACCAAGAACGTCGAGAACAGGGGCACGAGCGTCGCCGACAGCAGGCCCCCGAGGAGGAGGTCGTACACGATGTTCGGCGTCTCGTTGGCCAGCAGGTAGGCGTCGCCTAACGCCGTTCTGCCGATGACCAGCGCGAAGACGATGAGGCGGGCAAGCCCCGTCAGTCGCGACAGCGCGGTGCCAGCTGCGACCACGAGGTTGCTGCGCAGCAGCCCGCCGGCCGACGGCGCATCACCCGAGGCGTCGACCGTGTCGGCCGCCTTCTCGACGACAGATCGGTCGTGTCGGCGGTGCCGCCCGCGCTGTCCGCCCGGGTGTCGCTCACTGCGTCCGCGGCGCTGGCAGCGTCCGCGGCAGCTCCGTGTGGACACGCTGGGCGTCGACGTCGCTGGTCTCCTCGATCGCCACCCCGCACGGCCTCGAGCTCGGTGACGAGTCCGTCGACGTCGTTGCCGAGTCGATCGCTGTCGGCGGTCCCCACACTGACCTCGACGGCTCGTGCGACGAGCTCTTCGAACTGTGCCTCGAGCACCTGCAGGCGGCGTTGGGCGTCGTCACGAGTCGTCTCGAGGCGTTCGGCGGCATCGATCTGGCTCTGCAGCGCCTGGATCACGGTGGCCTCATCTGCCGCTGGCTCGGCGCCGTCGAGTGCGGCCATGCGTCGTTGGAGTTCGCGGCGCGGGCGGTCGCTGTCGAGGCGGTCGAGTGCGGTCGAGATGTCGTCGCCGCGTTTGGCGATGCGCCACGACTCGTCGACTCCGTCGGCCAGCCGGTCGTCGAACGCCGCCAGTCGGTCGCGGAGTGGGCCCGCGTCCATGTCGTCGACCACCCCGTCGAAGCGAGTCTTGGCGACCTGGGTGGCGACCACGTACGAGCGCCACGGATCGCGCAGCGAGAACGGTTCGATCTTGCGCGTCGGTTCGTCGCGTGGCACAGCAACGGCCACGCGGGCCCCCCAGGCGGCGACGCCGATTCCGGCGGCGGCGACCAGCGGCAACCCGACGACGATGCCGACGGCCGCGCCCGCGCCAGCGGCGAGGATGCCGAGCGGCGACATCATCGCCCGGGGGACGGGCGGCGTCCGCAGACGATCGATCAGTCGGCGCCGGGCCATCGCACCCTCAGAAGTTGGAGATCACTTCGGTGAACACACGGTCGATGGTGGCAGGGTCGGAGGCGTCGTAGTGCGCCGCTGCGGTTGCTGCCGAAATCGCCTGCAGCGTGACCTCGTCGGCGCCCTCGCCGTAGGAGATGGTGAACACGCGCACGGGCCGTGAGGCGGCGCCTTCCGAGCCGGCTTGGAGCGTCTGGATCACGTTGGCGAACTGGGTGTTGTCGTCGGCGGGGTTGCCGTCGTCGTTCACGCCGTCGGTGAGGAACACGATGGCGTTGATCTTCTCGGCGTCGTAGTCGGCCAGCATCTGCTGATACGCCGCATCGGTCACGTCGTAGAGCGGCGTGCCGGCGAGCGGGAACTGGTCGTTGATCGCCGATTCGAGTTCGGCCCGTTGGTCGCCGATCGGCGCCACGGGCACGACCTCTCGATAGAACGGGCTCGGACTGCCCACGATGTCGGTGGAGAACACCCACAGGCCAACCTCGTCGGCGGGCTTGAACTGATCGAGGGCTTCGATTGCCGCCGCTTTGGCCAAGTCGAGCTTCGTCTCGCCGTCCGTGCTGGCGAAGTCGCCCATCGAGCCCGAGATGTCGAGCACCATCAGCACGCGCGCCTCTTTGCGATGCTCGGCCCAGGCGTCGAGGATGCCCACCGCCACGCTCGGCGACGGGATCTCGAGCTCGGAGGTCGGCTGGTTCGGATCGACACCGTTGTCGAGGGTGATCGGGTCGCCGACGGGCACGGCGGGATTGTTTGGGCGGAAGCCGAATTCGAGCACCTTCTCCTGGTTCTCGGGCCGCTGCACGTACTCCTCGAACACCGCTGCGGCCGCCCGCTGTTCGTCGCTCACCCATTCGGCGTCGAGCACGATGAACGGGTTGTCGGAGAACAGCGTGCCCTCCTCGGGGTACACCGCCACCAGCGGGATGCGTGGCGGGCGCGGCGTCTCGCCGGGGCCGAGTTCGCCGTCGGGGTCGCCCCGGTTGTAGTCGATCACGCTCTTCTCCTCGACGGCCACCGCCGAGGCGTAGGTGAGTGACGTGCCACGGGCATCAGCGGCGAACCAGTTGTTGAGGAACGTCAGCGTGGTGTCGCCGTAGTGCACCACGGCCGACTCGACGTCGCGGGCGAACTGTTCGGCCGCCGGCTGGGCGAGGTCTTCGGTGGTCAGTCCGCTCGTCTTTCCCGTTGCCGCGTAGTACTCGGCGGTGGTGAAGTTGAGGCCGCTGGTGGAGAAGTTGGGGTTGGTCTTGCCCAATCGGAACTCGCCCCACTCGGGATGACCGAACGACGCCCACCCGTCGGGGTCGTTGGCGAGGCCGATGATGTCGTTGAAGCCGATCGGCTCGTCGGGGTAGCCGAGCGCTTCGGCCATCGGCTCGGGCATGGCGATCACCAATGGGGTGAGCATGAACGGGGTACCGGGCGGGGCGACTTCGCGGCCGACGCGTTCGTTGACGACGCCGGCCCAGCCGGACGCAGCCGGCGACCAGATCACGGGAGGCGGGCCTTCGATCTCGGGGTTGGGCCATCCGTCGACGATCAACTGCGCGGCGGCACCCGACGCCTTGCGTTGCGGCCTCACGAAGATGCAGTCGCCATCGAGGTCGGCGTCGTCGCTGTCGTTGAACTCGTTGGCCAGCTCGGTGAGCAGCGTGATCTTCTCGCTGCTCACCGCCATGTCGACGACGATGCAGTCGCCCGGATCGCCGTCGAGGTCGTCGGGTTGGCCCGTCTCGCCGTTGTCGTCGGCCGTGGTGCTGCAGGCCGCTGCCACGAATCCTCCTACGAGCGCGAGGGAGATCAGCGCGGCGGCGCGGCGGCGGAGGGTCATGACGTCAGACTTTCCCACACCGCAGTGGTGTTGAGCAGGTCATTCGCTGCAGGCACGGTGGCCCCACCCGAGGGCGGGTCCCATCCCGCTGCGGTCAGCTGGTCGGCGAGCGCCGAGCGCAGGGCATCGGGGACGCCGCCACCGACGGGCCGGGCGATGACCACGACCGCGTCGACCGGCTGCTCGGTGGCGAGCACGGTGAACCGCGGATCGTCCGGGTTGATCAGCTCGGCTTGTGCTCCGACCGCGATGTCGAGCGCGCTCTGGCGTACCTGAATCGTGCCGATCGCCGTGTCGGCCACGAGGTTGCGGGCGGGGACCGCATCGACGAGTGGCTGGCCCCACACGATCACGTCGGGATTGCCGACCGACGGTGCGCCGTCGAATGCGCCGAGCAGCGCGGCGCCCACTCCGAGTTGGCCGATCGCCGTGTCGGGTGTGCGGGCGAACCCTGGCCGGACGGTGCCGTTCGATGCGCTGGCATCGATGTCGGTCCACGAGGTCTCGGCGAGTTCGCCGAGGCAGCGCCACTCGACCGGGTCGCCACAGGCGTCGACCAGTAGCGATGCACGGTTGGCATCAACGACGAGCACCAGCGGTGAGGTGGCGATCTCGACCGTCTCGATGGCGAGCGCTTCTTCCGCTCGGTTGCGACTCAGCGCAGCCATCTCGGGGAGCGGTTGCAGCGTGGCCCAGCCAACCGAGGCCAGCTCGTCGGTCGGGGCACTCGCCCAGGTGTCGAGCGTGCGGTCGGCCGGTTCGATGCGCACGTCGACGCCTGCGCGGCTCGCCGCGGCGTTGCAGGCGTCGGCGAGTTCCTCGGCGCACACGAGCACATCGAGTCCGGTCGAGCTTCCGCCGCCGCCAGCGTTGCCGCCATCGTCGTCGAGCACGTTGGTGCGCAGCACCCAGGCACCGGCGACGAGCGCGATGGCCGCAACCACGGCGCCGATTCGTTTCACCGTCACGAGCTACGACCCCGCTTCGGCGACCTCGTCGAGGGCCAGGCGCATCCCTTCGAGTTCGATCACCAGGTCGTCGACCGCGTGGGCGTAGTCGTCGGTGTCGGATGGCCCCACGCCCACCTCGGTGGCCCTGACGACGAGTTCGTCGTAGCGCACCTGGGTCAGTCGGAGGCGGTCGGCCGTGCGCGCGGCCCGGGCCTTGAGCCGTTCCGTGGCGGCCAGTTGGCTCTCGACCGATGCCAATGCGCTCGCCACGTCGGCGCTCGGCTCTTCGCGGTCGCGCGCCTCCAGCTCGGCTTGTCGGGCGCGCAGTGCCGTCGGATCGAGGCGTTTCACCGCGGCGTCGAGCTCGTTGCCGCGCCGGGCGATCCGCCATGTTTCGTCGAGGCCGTCGTCGAGCCGCGAGGCGATCGACGACATGCGTTCGCGCAGCGGTCCGTCGCTCATCTCGCGCACGGCGCGGTGGAGCTGGTTGGCCGAGCGCTGCGCCGCCTGCACGTGTTGGCGCCACGGCTCGCCGATGGTGAAGGGATCGATGCGCGGCCTGCGGGCCGGGCGACGAACGTTTGCCGCAACCATTGCGCCGCTCACCGCGGCGCCGGCGGCGATCGCCACGGGCCAGGCCAGTCCGGCCACCAGCATCGCCACTCCGACGCCGACCCCCACGGGAATCCACGTCATCAGGGCTTTGGCCATCGGTCGCAGCGTACGCGGATCGATGAGGGTACGGACAACGGTCAGCGCACGATGTCGGCGGCGGTGAGGGTGATCAACTCGTCGTCGGTGGGGTCGGCCACGTCGGCGAGGCGCATCGCGTGGGCGCCGATCGATGCCTCGAACACGTTGCGGGCGAACCGTCCGTTGCCGAAGCCGCGGCCACGCGGTTCGGCCTCGATCACCTCCGCGAGACGGTCGCGCCCGTCATCGGCGAGTTCGTAGCCCTTGCCGCCACTGATCAGTTCGAAGATCGCGATCAGTTCGTCGGTGGTGTAGTCGGGGAACTCGACCGTGCGGGTGAAGCGGCTCTGCAGTCCCGGGTTGGCGTTGATCAACTCGTCCATCTCCTTCGGGTAGCCAGCGGCGATCACCGAGAGGTCGTCGCGGTGGTCTTCCATGAACTTGACGATCGTGTCGATCGCCTCGAGTCCGAAGTCGTTCTTGCCCCCACGAGCGAGGGCGTAGGCCTCGTCGATCAAGAGGGTGCCGCCGAGCGCCGAGTCGAGCACCGCACGCGTGGTCGTGGCGGTCTGGCCGACGTACCCGGCGACCAGCCCCGACCGATCGGTCTCCACGAGGTGGCCGCGCGACACCACGCCGAGCGAATGCATGATCTGGCTGAGCAGGCGGGCGACCGTCGTCTTGCCCGTGCCGGGGTTCCCGGTGAACACCAGGTGCATGCCGACCTCGACCGTCGGCAGGTCGCGCTCGGCGCGCAAGCGCTGCACGCGCAACAGGCTGGTCAGTCGGCGCACCTCGTGTTTCACCGTCTCCAGTCCCACGAGGGCGTCGAGTTCGGCGAGCACCTCTTCGGTCGGGCGCATCGGCGGACTGTCGATCTCGTGTGCGTCCTCGGCGGTGGCCTCCGTGCCGTCGGCCGAACCGGTTGCGGCGACGTTGCTCGACGCCTGGGTGCCCGACGCAGGTCCGGGGCCGATCGAGCGCAGCAGCATGGTGCGGAAGTCATCGATGGCGTCGAGCTCAGCGGGGGAGGGCACCAGGTCGATCGCCGCAGTGGCATGTGCCAGGCCGAGGGCCGCGTCGTAGTACGTGCGTGCGTGTGTGGTGCCGTCACGCTGGTCGGCGGCCACGAACAGCCCGAACATCGTGCTCGGCCGTGCGAGCCAGGCAGCCCGCCCACCCAGCGTGTCGTCGCCGCGCAGGGCGGCCGGCGTCAGGATCATCGGCGGGGTGAGGTGCTCACCGACTGCGCCCACCCAAGTGCGCAGTTCGTCGTCGGTGTGCCGGCCGTCGGCGTCGATCAGTGCGGCGACGATGTTGCCGGCCTCGATCACACACTCCCGCCGGTGGTCCTTGTCGGGAGCCATCGTCCGCAACACGGCATCGGTCGCGTCGACAAACCGTTGGGCGAGGTCGTGGACGGCGTCGGGCATCGGCGAGACTGTATGCGCCAATCCGTGACGTCGGGCGCGAGATCGGCCACAAAGAGTGATTGTGTGTCACTTTCTGCGCGAACTCGGTGTTCTTCGGTAGCGTCCCCGGTCATGAATTCAGGCGGATTGAAGAGGCGGACGGCCGCGCTTGGCGCGACCTTGTTGGCAGCGGGGGCCGTCGTGGCCGCAGCTGGCGTGCTGGGGCTGCCTGCAGTGACCAGTGCAGGCAACGCTGGCGTGTGCCCGGATCTCGATACCGGGCACTTGAGCGCCAACGACGAGGAAACGTGGACCGCCACCGCACCTGACGGTCAGTTGATCGACGGCTACTGCGTCAAAGCCGGCTCGGCGAACCAGGGCGAGGGCCCCGAGCAATTCAACGTAGAACCGCCGGCCGAGAGTATTACCTTCAACCACTCGTCGGGCAAAGAGATCTCGCACTACTCGTTGAGCTACGTCGACGAGCCGACTGACACGACTGAGGCGACGAGCACGACCGAAGCGACGAGCACGACCGAAGCGACGAGCACGACCGAGGCAACGAGCACGACCGAAGCGACGAGCACGACCGAGGCAACGAGCACGACCGAGGCAACGAGCACGACCGAAGCGACGAGCACGACCGAAGCGACGAGCACGACCGAGGCAACGAGCACGACCGAGGCGACGAGCACGACCGAAGCGACGAGCACGACCGAGGCAACGAGCACGACCGAAGCGACGAGCACGACCGAGGCGACGAGCACGACCGAAGCGACGAGCACGACCGAAGCGACGAGCACGACCGAAGCGACGAGCACGACCGAGGCGACGAGCACGACCGAGCCAGCCGCAACGGTGCCCGCGTCGACCATCCCGACCGGCGTTGCGTCCGGCGGGGGGACCACACCACCCGCCCCAACGCTGGCGCCGGTCACCGAACTCCCGGCCACGGGCTCGAGCGGCACGAACACCGTGATGCTGATCGCCCTGGCCTTGGCACTCGGCGGCCTGTTCATGCTCTGGGTGGCGCACCGCGACCGTCCGGCGAGCATCGACTGACCGACGCGTCACGCGCCACTAACGCCGAAGCGAGCGCCTCGACCACACTCGCTGAACAATGTCGGCACTCCTCGGCATTTATCTGACTAAGGTCAGAGATAATGTCGGGAGATGTCGACACGATGCGCCGCTTCCACCGGTTGGTGACCGAGCGCGTCGGTGCGCTGCACGAGGAGTACCTCGCTCGCCCTCGCCCGCTCGCCGCCTCGCGCCTGCTGTGGGAGATCGGCGACGGTGTCGAGGTCCGGGCCTTGCGCGCTCGCCTCGATCTCGACTCGGGCTATCTGGCTCGGTTGCTGCGGCGTCTCGAGAGTGACGGTCTGATCGAGGTGCACGTCGACGAGCGCGACGGCCGAGTGCGAACCGCCCAGCTCACTGCGGCAGGGCGCGAGGAACGAGAACTGCTCGATGGGCGCAGTGACGAGCTTGTCGAGGCACTTCTTGCCCCATTGAACCTTGCTCAGCGCGAGACGCTGGTCGACGCCGTTGCCACCGTCGAGCGGTTGCTGACCGCGGGCCTGGTCAAGGTCGCCATCGTTGACCCCGACAGTGACGATGCCAGGTTCTGTGTGGCGCAGTACTTCGGCGAGTTGGCGGAGCGGTTCGAGGGAGGGTTCGATCCATCGATCACGCGGAGCGCGTCGGGTGATGAGGTCCGACCGCCCGCTGGGCTGTTCCTCGTCGCCTCGTTGCGCGGCGAATCCATCGGATGCGGCGGGCTGAAGTTCGTCGGCGACGGTGCCGCGGAGATCAAGCGGATGTGGGTCGCGCAGAGTGCTCGCGGTCTGGGCGTCGGGCGTCGGTTGCTCACCGACCTCGAGCAGGCGGCGCACGCGGGTGGGGCCACACGGGTACGTCTCGACACCAATCGCGCGCTGCGCGAGGCCATTGCCATGTACCGCTCGTCGGGCTACATCGAGATCCCGGCGTTCAACGACGAGCCGTTCGCCCATCACTGGTTCGAGAAGCAGGTCGGCGACTAGCCCGGAGCCACCGCGCTCTCGACTCGGCCGTGCAGCAACGTCCGTTGGTCATCGACGGTGGCGACTACGAAGATCGATGAGTCGAGTGCGGTCACTTCCACGTTGCCGTCCCAGCGAGCGTTCTCGAACCCGAGTTCGTCGCCGAGGTCGATCTCGCTCCATTGCTCGCCATCGGCACTCACGCGGATCAGTGGTTCGCCGCCGGGGTCGGGGGCAACCCATCCGAAGTCGCCGCGCGTGCGTCGGTTGATGCCCGGTACGGCGGGCAGCTCGGCGAAGAGTTCGCCGTCGGTGCTGGTCCAGTCGGTGGTCCGTTCCCCATCGGAGATGCGCACGATGAGCTCATCGGCAGTGCCGTGCACCTCGATCGGGGTGTTCAACGCCGGTGCGACTGGCAGGGTGAGCTCGCCCCACTCGACGCCATCGGTCGACGTCCATGCGCGCGCACCTTCGCCGCGACTCACCATGGCGATCGCCACCAGCCGATCGGCGACCTGCACCACGCGCACGCGTTGCCAGCTCTGCCACGGACGCTCGATGGAAGTGAAGCCCGAGCCGTCCCACCGCAGCCACTCGGGCACCTCCAGCGGTCGTACTGCGTCGAGCGGCGAACGCATCGTTGGATCGGCATCGACTGTCCACACGACCATCCCCGACTCGGTTTCGAGGTCGACCCGGTCGCCGCGGCGTACAGCCCACACGTCGGTTGCCGCATCGGTGTTGCCAATGGCCGACTGGAACGACAGGTAGCTGCCTCCTTCGACGCTGACGCGCACCATGAACGGCGACCCGTCGTCGGGAACCTCAAGTGCCGCAGCTTCCCACGGGACCGCTTCGAGGCGGTCGAGCTGCACGAAGACCTGCTCGTCGATGGCGTAGGGGCCCGCGCCATCGACTGGAGCAGCCCACGACCGTTCGATGCCGGCGCGTGCGGCGGGGGAGTGGGTGACGGCCACAGCCGTTCGGTCGCCACCGTCGATGATCGACAGCGCCAAACGATCACTCCCCGTGCCCTCGGACCCAATCGACCACGTCCGTCCTGCAACCACGGTCGGGAGCGCAGTGTCGAGCGGTGCCCACTCGATACCGGTGGTGGAGACCCACGACAGGCTGCCATCGTCGCCTCGACCGATGAACTCGGAGTCGACTGACGCGACCACCGAGCGGGGCAGGTCGGCCGCGTCGTCGACCACACGATTCCAACGCACGTCGCCAATCGACGTGCGCGCATCGGCGAGAGGCGTGAGCGCTGCGGCCTCCGCTGTGGTGGTTGTTGGCGCAGGCGTCTCGGTGGTGGTCGGCGCCGTCTGCTGCTCGTCGCCACCGGTCGCCGTGGCGACGATCACGGTGCCGAGGGCGACCGCCACGATCGTGACGGCGGGAATCAGCCAGCGGGGTAACGAGCGCTCGGCGGTCGTGTCCGTCCGCACTGTCATCGCGTTCGCTGGTTCGTCGCCCGGCTGATCGATCACCGGACCGACGACGCCCGTCTCGAGGTGCTCCGGCGACGGCGTGGCCTGTCGTTCGGCCGAGCGTCGATCCGGCGACGGCGCGGCGGTGTCGGGGGACGACATCGCGCCGCCTGGAGCCCACGGGCTGGCGCCCGCGTTCGGCTCGTCGCCCCCGATTTCCACGTGAGCATCCTTTCTCGCCTGTCAACAGCGACACGAACGGAGACACAAAACGGTCTCGCCGAAAGATGGGGAAGTCGCCCGATGTGCTGGATGAGGCATGCGGCGTACGTTCGCTCCATTCATGACCGACACCCGGACAATGGAGCAGTACCGATGAAGACCTACGTGATTCTTCGACGCGGAGCATGGCCGACGGGCCCCGATCTGGAAGCGGCAGCTGGTCGCTCGACCGAGGTCGGCGAACAGATGAGCGACGACGTCAAGTGGCTTCGCAGCTACGTCTTGAGCGAAACCGACGGCGGGCTCGGAACCGTGTGCATCTATCAAGCGACCGGTCCGGAGGCGATCCGTGCGCATGCGGGCGAAGCTGATCTGGCCATCGACGAGATCATCGAGGTCGCCGACACCGTCGTCGTCCATCCCGACCCCGTGCCAGCCGGCTCGTAGGGGCCTCGGCGCCCAGCGCCATACGGACGCCTCCTCCCTGCCGGATGGTTCGCTCGGGGTGACATGATTGACCGCATGCCGCTCCTGCTCGAGCGAGAAGGCGACACGGCGCGGCTGCGTGAGTGCCTTTCCAACGCTCGGGCTGGGACGGGTGGGGTGGTGCTGGTGGCCGGCGAGGCTGGCATCGGCAAGACGACGTTTGTGCGCGACTTCGTCGCCACGTCGATCGATGACGCGCGGGTACTGGCCGGGATCTGTGACCCCATCTCGACACCTCGGCCACTGGGCCCGCTGATCGACGCCGCCCGCGATGTTGCACCCGGGCTCGCTCGACGCCTCGCAGCGGGAGTGCCGCGTGCCGAAGCGTTCGCTTCGGCGCTCGACTTGATCGACGACGCCGCTGGACCGGTCGTCTTCGTCGTCGAGGACCTGCATTGGGCGGACGACGCCACACTGGATCTGTTCACCTTCCTGGCCCGCCGTCTCGACGATCGGCCGGCGCTGTTGGTGGCGACCTATCGCAACGACGAAGTCGACGATCGCCATCCCCTCAAGCTCAGGCTCGGCGACGTGCGCGCCCACGTCGTTGGCCGCATCGAGCTGCAACCGTTGACGGCCGATGCCGTCGCCGAGCTCGCGATCGAACTCGACGCAGCCGACAGCGATGTCGATGGCGTTCATCGCATCACGGGCGGCAATCCGTTCTTCGTCACCGAGGTGCTTGCTGCGGCGCCGACCGGTGTCGCGAGCGACCGGCAGGTTCCGACGACCGTGCGCGAGGCCGTGGTGTCCCGCGCAGAACGACTCGGTGTCGATGCCCGATCGGTGCTCGACGCGGCGTCGATCGTGCCGGGCCGATCCGAGCGTTGGTTGTTGTCGGCGCTGAGTGGGCTCACGGCGGAGGCTCACGATGTGGCACTCGACACCTGTTGCGAGCTCGGCCTACTTCGCCTGTCAGATGAGGGTTTCGTCGAGTTCCGTCACGAGCTCGGTCGACTCGCCGTCGAGGGTGCACTCCCGATCGCGCGGGCCCAGCAACTCCACGCGTTGGCGCTCGCCACACTGCGAACGTCGACCGCGCCCGTCGGGAGCGCCCGCCTCGCCCATCACGCCGCTGGTGCCGACGACGGACCCGCAGTGCTGGAGCTCGCGCCGGCAGCAGCAGTCGAGGCAGCGTCGACCGGTGCACATCCCGATGAGGTCGCGCTCCTCGAGCTCACTCTCCGCTACGCCCACCTCTGTGCCCCCGAACAGCTCGGTGGCCACCTGCTCCGGCTCGGCCAGGCACGCAACGTGGTCGGCGACTTCCTCGCTGCGCACGAGGCGTGGGCGAACGCCGCGGAGGTCTTCGAGCAGTGCGGCGACGTGCAGCGACACGCCGAGGCACTCGTGGAGCAGGCGACCGCTGCAGGTCAGCTCGGTCGCAACGAAGAGAACCTCGAGTTGCTCCGGCGAGCACATGCTGTGTTGGGCAACGACCCCGAGCCGAGCCGAGCGGCCGCGCTGTTCGAGCTGGCGAGGTGTTCAGAGGCGATGCTCGCCAGGGAACCTGAGCCTGCCGAGACCCACGGTCAACGGGCGATGGCGAAGGCGACGTCGACCGCCGAGCTGTCGCTGTTCGCCAGAGCGGCGATCCAGAGCGGGATCTCGCGGTGCATGGCTGGCGACGACGACGGCTTGGATCGAGTGCAGCGGGGTATCGACATCGCACGGCAGGTCGGCGACGCCTCGGTCGTCGCCCACGGGTACACCCAGATCGGCAGTGGCTACGGAGAGTTGCGCCGCTACGACGTGGCCGTCGATGCGTTGCGGACCGGAATCGATCTCACCGCAGCTCAGGAGCTGGTTGCGGCTGGCCACTACTTGTCGGCGTGGCTCGCCCGGTGCGAGTTGGAGACCGGCGACTGGCAGGGCGCCAGCCGGCGGGCGAGCGCGCTGCTGTCGAACCCGCGCTGCGTCGGCAAGAGCCGCTTCGTGGCGCTGGTGACCGCGGGTTGGCTGCGCGTGCGCCGCGGTGATCCTGGGGTGCAGGATGTGCTCGACGAGGCACTCGACTTCGCCCGCCAGGCACAGCACATCCAGCGAATGTGGCCGGCAGCAGCAGTGAGCGCCGAGTACGCCTGGATGCAGGGTCGATTGGCGGAAGAACTCCCCGTCGTACGCGAGGCGCTCGAAGTGGCGGAGCTCTACGACTATCGACCCGCGATCGAGGAACTCGCCCACTGGCTGGCGGTAGCCGAGGAGCGCCCACCGATCACGTTGGATGCGGCAACGACTCCGTTCGGCGTCAGCGCAGCTGGTCGCCCCGACCTCGCTGCGACGGCATGGGATGAGCGTGGCTGCCCATACGAAGCGGCGGTTGCGCGCACGCTCATGGGCGACCCGGACAGCGTGCGCGCCGCCTTCGACACGTTCGAGCGGCTCGGTGCGCGACCGATGGTGGAGCGCACCGCGAAGCAGCTCCGCGATCTGGGCGCTCGTGTGCCCCGTGGGCCGAACCGGTCCACGCGCTCGAATCCGCACGGGCTGACCGATCGCGAACTCGACGTGCTCGCCCTGCTCCCGTCTGGGTGCACGAACGCCGAGATCGGCCAGTCGCTGCACATCAGCACCAAGACGGCCGGTCACCACGTGTCGCGCATTCTCACCAAGCTCGGCGCGTCGACTCGGGCCGAGGCGGCGATCGAAGCGCATCGCCTGGACCTCGACCTGCAGGACTAGTACAGGTCGGTGCGGTAGTTCTTCTCGAGGTCGGCGGCGATCGCGGGCACGAGGTTCTCGTCGCCGAGCAAGCCGCCGATCTGTTCGGCGATCGGCTGTCGTTCGGCTTCGGCTTCGTCGGCTCCCGCCCACAACTTGGAGCGGATCATCGCCTTGCCGCAGTGGAAGAACGCCTCCTCGACACCGACGATCGTCGCCATGAGCGCTGGCTTGCCGTCGACGGCGAGTTGGCTGAGCAACTCGGGGTCACGGGTCAACCGGGCGGTCCCGTTGATGCGATACGACTCGCGCTGACCGGGGATCATGAAGATCAGTCCGATCCGACCGGTTTCCAACACGTTGCGCGGGCCGAATCCGAGGGCGTTGCCCTTGCGCTCGGGGATCGCCAGCGTGGTCGAGTCGACGACGTGAACGAACCCTGGAGGATCGCCTTTCGGCGACGCGTCGAGTCGACCCTCGGCATCACATGTGGCGACCACGATGAACGGCGACCGCTCGATGAACTCGCGGGCCGTGTCGTCGATCTCGGCGCGCAACTTGACCTTCACGCGGTCGTTCGGCGAGCCGATGAGTTCCTCCAACTCGCTCGCTGTCGTGACGGCGTGCGGATCGGAGGGCTGCGAAGTCGCCATGTGGCCAGCTTCCCACGGATGTCGGCCAGCGTCACCATGCCCGACGCGTAGAGTTGCGGCCGAGGACGTGATGGCGGAGAACAAGACCCAAACGACGGATGTCGACCCTGCCGAGTTCGTCGCCGCAGTCGACCACCCGACTCGGCGAGCCGACGCCGAGGTCCTGCTCGAGATGTTCCAACGCATCACCGGGTACCCGGCGCGCATGTGGGGCCCGTCGATCGTCGGGTTCGGGCGCTACCACTATCGGTACGACTCTGGCCGGGAAGGCGAGTATCTGGTCACGGGGTTCTCGCCGCGCAAGGCCAATCTGGTCGTGTACGTGTTGCCGGGCTACGACGACATCTCCGACGACCTCGCGGAACTGGGCAAGCACAAGATCGGCAAGAGCTGTCTGTACATCAACAAACTGGCCGACGTGGACCTCGCCGTGCTCGAGCGGATCGTCACCGACGCCGTCGCCCGGATGCGCGACGACTACGAGGTCACCGCCGAGTGATCGCGTATCCGTGATCCCGTTCTGATCGACCGCGTTCTGATTGACCGCATTCTGATTGACCGCATTCTGATTGACCGCGGGGTCAAGGCGACCAGTAGCGTGGCACGCCATGACGATTTCTTCGCCGACCGACGGTGACGTACAGGTGACCGAGCCGCGGTTCGACGGTGTCCAGCAGGTGCGCGACGCGCTCCGCGAGGTGAAGTACCTGGCCGACGACGGCATCGCCGGTGTGGCCTACCTCGCTGACCGACTCGGGAAGCCGATCCTCGTCGAGGGTCCGGCGGGCACGGGCAAGACACAGCTCGCCAAGTCGGTGGCGGAGATCACCGGATCGCGACTGATCCGCCTGCAGTGCTACGAGGGCCTCGACGAGAGCAAAGCGCTCTACGAGTGGAACTACAAGAAGCAGCTGCTGCGGATTCAGACCGAGCAAGGCGACGAGGCGGATCACGACTGGGCCGAGATCCAAGACGACATCTTCTCGGACGAGTTCTTGCTGACCCGTCCGCTGCTCGAGGCGATCACCGCCGACGAGCCGGTCGTGCTGCTGATCGACGAGGTCGACCGCGTCGAGGTGGAAACTGAAGCGTTGTTGCTCGAGATCCTGTCGGATTACCAGGTGTCGATCCCCGAGCTCGGAACCATTGCGGCCAAGCAGATCCCGCTCGTGTTCCTCACCTCGAACAACACCCGCGAGTTGTCCGAGGCGCTCAAGCGTCGGTGTCTGTACCTGCACGTCGACTACCCGCAGCTCGAACGCGAGCGTGAGATCGTGCTGGCCAAGGTGCCCGACATCACCGAGCAGCTCGCCGATCAGGTGGCGCGCATCGTGCGTTCGATTCGTCAGCTCGATCTGAAGAAGGCGCCGAGTGTGTCCGAGACGCTCGACTGGGCGCGGACGCTGTTGCTGCTCAACATCGACACGATCGACGAGCAGACGGCGAAGGACACGCTGAACATCTTGCTCAAGTACCAGACCGACATCGCCAAGGCGGCGAAGGAACTCTCGGTCGACGAGTAATGCTCGAACTGCTGAACGGTTTCGTCGTCGAGTTGCGCAACGCCGGCTTGCCGGTGTCGCTCACCGAGAACCTCGATGCGATGGAGGCGGTCCAGCACATCCCGATCGACGACCGCGAGGCGTTCAAATACGCGCTCGGGGCCACGCTGATCAAGAACCAGGCGCACTGGCGCAGCTTCGAGACGATCTTCGAGGTGTACTTCAGCCTGCGCGGCCCGGAGTACAAGCTGGTCGATGGCGACGAGGAGTCGCTCGTCGACGAGATGTGGCGCGAGATGCAAGAGCAGCAGCAGGGCCAGGAAGGCCAGGGTGGCGCCGGCGGGTTGGAGAATCTGACGCCCGAAGAGATCGCCCAGATGCTGATGTCGGCGTTGATGAACGGCGACCAGGGGATGATGCGGGCGATGGCCCGGCAGTCGGTGCAGCGTTTCGCCGGCATGGAGCCCGGCCGGCCGGTCGGCGGCACGTACTACCTGTATCGCACCCTGCGCAACCTCGACCTCGACGGGATGCTCGAGCGGCTGATGGATGCCACCCGCGACGAGGTCGGTGGCGAGCTGACCCCGCTCGAAGAGCGTCTCGAGCGCGAGGAGTACGAGGACCGCATCGACAAGTTCAAGGGTGAGGTCGAAGCCGAGATCCGGCGGAGGCTGGTTGCCGACCGGGGCGCCGAGGCGATGGCCAAGACGCTGCGCAAGCCGTTGCCCGAAGATGTCGAGTTCATGCACGCGTCGCGCGACGAGATGGTCTCGCTGCGCAAAGCGCTGCAGCCGCTGACCCGCAAGCTCGCTGCTCGGCTGGCGCGCAAGCGCAAACACGGCCGCAAGGGGCCGCTCGACTTCCGCAACACCGTGCGCCACTCGCTGAGCTACGGCGGCGTGCCGGCCGAACCGAAGTTCAAGTATCCGCGCCCGTCGAAGCCCGAGCTGATCGTGGTCGCCGACATCTCCGGTTCAGTCGCCGCCTTTGCCAGGTTCACGTTGATGCTCGTGTACGCCATCCAGAACCAGTTCTCGAAGGTGCGTTCGTTCGTGTTCATCGACGGCATCGACGAGGTCACCGACTACTTCCGGGCCACCGAAGACATCACCGAGGCGATCCACCGGGTGAACACCGAAGCCGATGTGGTGTGGGTCGACGGGCACAGCGACTACGGCCACGCCTTCGAGGTGTTCTGGGAGCGCTACGGCAAAGACGTCGGCCCGAAGTCGACGGTGCTGCTGCTCGGCGACGCGCGCAACAACTACCACGCCAGCCAGAGCTGGGTGGTGAAAGAGATGCAGCACAAGGCACGCCACGTGTACTGGCTCAACCCGGAGCCGCGTAGCTACTGGAACACCGGCGACTCGATCGTCGGCGAGTACGGCACCTACACCGACGGCGTCTACGAGTGTCGCAATCTGCGGCAGCTCGAGACCTTCGTCGAGAAGCTCGCCTAAGCCTCGCCGGGCGGTCCGGCCGCTGGGCGGTCGCGGGCGCCCGTGAATACGATCGTTGGTGCTGTGAGCGTCGGTGCCCTGTTCTCACGAATGAGGAGCGCAGCGGGGGTTTTGGCAGCGGTCGCCGTGCTGGCCTTGGTGTCGACGACGCTCGCGTCGCTCGTGCCGATCTACGACGCAGCGATTCAAGACGGTGGGCTGCGGCGCTCGCTGACCGACGCTGACCCCGGCGACCGGCTCGTATCGGCATCGCTGCGTGGTGAGGCTGCCGACTGGCCGGAGGTGGCCGCCGGCGCTGCGCGGGCGGGGAGCGCGACGTTGGGCGATGCCGCAGCCACCGTCGTGTTCGGACTCGGGCCCGCATACCGAGTCGGCGAACCGAACGGGGGTGATGGCGACGACCGCGACTCGACCAACGTCGCCGTGCTCGACGACTGGTCGATGTTCACCGTGGTCGACGGCGAACTGGGTGGTGGGGGCGTCGCCGTGCACGTCGACGCCGCCGATCGCATCGGTGTGCAGGTCGGCGAATCGATCGTGCTCGATCGGCCCGGCGATCGGCGCGACGTGGTCGTCGATGCGCTGGTCGAGCCGTCGGATCCGGCCGATGTCCGGTGGGCGGGCGAACCATTCGGTCGCCAGGGTGTCGTTCCTGCCGGGTCGACCGTTGAGGTCGGCCCGTTGTGGGTCGACGAATCGACGTTCGCCGCACTTGGTGGCAGCGTGAGTTATCGGGTCCTACTCGTCCCGCAGATCGACGAACTCGACCGCAACGACGTCGCGGCGGCCCTGGTCGCCCTCGACGGCGTCGACCGAGCCCTCGCCGACGCGGTGGGTATCGGACAGATCGAGGTCGCCGACCGGTTCTCCCCGATCCTCAGCGAGGTCGATACCACACTCCGGTCGAGTGGAATCGTGGTCGGCTCCGTGCTGGTGCAGATCGCCGCGATCGCCCTGTACGGCGTGGGCGTGGCAGCCGTTGTGCTCGCCCTCACACGGCGCGCCGAGACATCGCTCCTCAGCTCACGCGGCATTCGCCCACGCCAGCTCGTCGTGGCATCAGGGGTCGAGGCGCTGCTGGTCGCGCTGCCGGCGGTGGTGCTCGGGCCGTGGTTGGCAGCCCGCGCCGTCGATCTCGTCGCCATGACGCCGCCGATCGAGCAGTCCGGCCTCGACCTGCGCGGCACCGTGACCGCCACGGCGGTCATCGCAAGTGTCGTGGCGGGCCTGATCGTGGTGGTCGTGGCAACCGTGGCGGGCGCGTCGGCGATACGCGCCCAGATCCGCGAACAACGCGACGACGACCGGCGGTCGTGGATCACTCGATCTGGTCTCGACCTCGTGTTGTTCGTACTGGCGGTCGTGGGGCTCGTCTACATCGCGCGCACCGCAGGCACTGAGCGGGTCGACGCCACGGGCGACCTGGCCTTCGACCCGTTGTTGGCGCTCGCCCCTGCGCTCGCGGTGGCCGCTGCAGCCCTGTTGGCGATGCGCCTCGGTGACCTGACGGCCCGATGGTTGTCGGTGCCCGCCCGCCGTGGCGGTGTCGCGGCAGCGCTCGCCGCGTGGACTGCGGTTCGACGGCCGGCAGCGCGTCGGCGGAGCGCGGCACTCGTCGTGATCGCCGTTGCGGTCGCCGTGTTCGCTGCAGTGCATTCGCTGTCGTGGGAGGCATCACAACGCGATCAGGCGTCGGGACGCGTGGGCGCCGACCTGCTCGTGGAACCGGCATCGACGTCGGCCGACGGGGTCGTGGCTGCACGCGGGGCCGCCGGTTACCGCGAGTTTGCGGGTGTCGGTGCCGTGATGCCCGTGGAGGTGCGCCGGGCCGACGTCGGTGCGGCGGCGCGCACCGTGTCGCTCGTCGCCACCGATGCCACCCAACTCCCCGCCGTCGGCGAACTGCGCGCCGATGCCGGACCTGACCCGACCCAACTCCCGGCGCTCGTCGATCCGGTCGATCTCGGTGGCATCGAACTGCCCGCCGGCGAACTATCGGTCGATGTGCGCGTCGCCGTCGAGGCGGGCGGACAACCGGCCGACCCGGCCGGAGCTGGCCCACTCCGGCTGCAACTCCACATCGCCGACGAGTTCGGCATCGTCACCCCGATCATCGTGCGCGACGTCGTCGCCGACGGCGAAGTCCGCACGGTCGATCTCGGTGACATCGCCGCAGCCGAGCGTGGCACCTCTCGCCTCGTCGGTATCGACCTGGTCGGTCCGGTTCGCGAATGGCCGTTGGCGACGTCGCCGGCCGACGCCGAACCCGAGTGGGTGTTCGACGTCGAACTCGACAACGTGCGGGTCGATGGTGAGCCAGTCGACGTCCTGTCCGACCTCGAGTGGCGGGCGCGACCGATCGAGCGCAGCCGTACGACTCGCGACTCGGCGTCGCTGCGGTCGACGGCCCGCGACGCCGACGCCGCACTGCATGTGCAATTCGCCACCGGACGTGGCTGGAACCCGCGCGACGAGGTTGCCGCCGAGTTGACCAGCGCTCCGATCCGGGCCAACGCAGCGCGCCAGGAGCTCCCCGCGCTGGCCGGGATCGTGACGCCGGAGGTGTTGGCCGAGAACTCGGTCGCCGTCGGCGACACCATCAGCGTGCGCGCTGGCGTACTCCGCTTCGACCTCGACATCGTCGGCGTCGCTGAGCACGTGCCGTTCGCAGTCGACGAAGTCAGTGCGATCCTCGTCGACGCCGAGTCGTTGACCACGCGCGAGTACCTCGCCACCGGGAGAACCAGTCCCGAACGTCGGTGGGCGATCGACACCACTGAAACGGACGCCGATGCGGTGCAGGCGGCGTTGAGCGCCTCGACCCTTGCGCCCGTGGCTGTCGAGAATCGGTTCGCGGCCGCGCAAGCGCTGGCGAGCGATCCGGCACTGGTCGGTCTAGCGGGCAGCTTGCTGGTTGCGGTGATCGCCAGCGCGGTCGTCGCCATCGTCGGTCTTGGGCTCACGTCGATCACCGAAGCGCGACGACGCCGGTCGTCGTATGCCGTCCTTCGCTCGCTTGGTTCGACGCGCCGTGAACTGCGCAGCTGGCTACTGCGCGAGACCATGCCCGTGGCGATCGTGGCGGTCGCGTTGGGCGTGGCTGCCGGGTTGACGCTGGCGTGGCTGTCACTCGATGCGTTCGCCCGGGACCGTGACGGGTCGGCCGCGATCCCGCAACCGCAGTTGCTCGTCCCGTGGCTGCTGGTCGTTGGCGTTGCGGTCCTCGGCGTGGCGATCGTTGCGCTGGTTCCGTTGTCGACGAGCCGCCTATTGGCGCACACCCGGGTCGCCGACCAGTTGCGGATCGGAGAGCGCCCGTGACCGGATCGACCGTGCCGGTCGTCGCCGTGTTGCGCACCATGTGGCGCACCGATCGACGAGCGCTGGTCACCTTGGCGTTGGTCGTGGCCGTCCTCGTTGCGGGGCTCGTTGGCGTGCAGCGCGCGCTTGCCGATGCACAGGCACAGAGTGTTCGTGAGGTCGTCGAAGAGGCCGCCAGCAACGGTGAGCTGTTGCGCATCGGTCTCGCCGACGGGTTCCGGCCGGCACCACCGCAGTCGCCGTTGGCCACCGTGGAGGAGGCGTTGTCCGACTTCGTCGATCGACTCGATTTCGAGGTGCTCGCCTTGTTCGCCGAGCCGACGCTGGTCGTCGACACACCCGCGTTCGGCGTGGTCACGGTGGGCGACGCCGAGCCGGCAACACCGACCAGCGTCGTGTTGCGAGTGCACGACGATCTCGTTGACCACTCCGAGGTCGTCGAGGGTCGCGCACCCCGTCCGGCAGACGAGCAACTCGGCGACCTCGCCGTCGTCGAGATCGCCGTTACGCCGGAGAGTGCGGCCGAAGCCGGCTGGCGCGTCGGCACCGAGCTGCTGGTCGACGTCGACTTCGATGACCCGCTGTATCGGGCGTACGGCGACGAGGCGGCACCCGCCTGGTTGCGCGTCGTCGGGTTGATCGAGCTCGACGATCCGCAGGACCCGTACTTCGCCGGGGACGAGCGCCTCCACCGGCCGATCGTCAACGACACACCAGCGGGCGCCGAGCGTCGCGTGTATGCCGCGCTGACCCCCGAGCAGCTCCCGTCGGCGACCGCCGCATTCGCGCCATCACTCGGGCTGCGCGTGGAACAACGCCGGCAGCTCGATCCCAGCACGATTTCGCTCGACACCATCGACGACGTGCGCGCCGGAATCCGCACGCTGGAGGCGTCGGCCGGAGGGGCCGGGTCGTCGGGTGCTCCTGCGGTCACGGTTGCGCTGGGGACCACGCTCGACAGTGAAGCCGACCGGCGGTCGACGGCACTCGACGCCGTCACGATCGCCTCGGTCGGCGTCGTCGCGGTGGCAGTCGCCGCGCTCCTTGCACTGCAGCGGGTGGCGGCGACGCGTCGACGCGCGACGTTGCTGCAACTGCGGGCCCGCGGCGCGACCGCGTCGACACTGCTGACCGCATCGTCGGTCGCCAGCACATCCATGATCGTCGGCGGCGCGATCGTCGGAACGATCGGTGGCGTCGCCGTCACGCTCGGTGCTGAGGGCCGCAGTGTGTCCGAGGCCGCAGTGCTGGTGGGTCTCGTCGTGGTTGCCACGTCAGCCGCGATGATGATCGACCAGTTCTTGGAGACTCGTGAGGTCGCCGGCCGCGGGCCGATCGGCAGCCGCTGGCGAGTTGCCACCAGGGTGCTCGTGGGCGCGCTGGCAATCGGGTCGGTCGTGCTGCTCCGGCGCGAAGGCGTGGGCGTCGGCGAAGCGCTCGATCCGGGAGCGGTCGCCGCCACGGTGCTCGTACCCACGGCGATCGGCCTGCTCGCCCTCGTGCTCGTCGGCCTGGTTGCCGGCCGGCGGCTCGGCTCGCTGCGTCTCGGGGTCGGTCGTCTCGTCGGACTGCGGCGGCTCGCCGCGCCGCGTGTCGGGAGCTCGTTGATCCTCGTGGCGTTGGCAGTATCGGTGTCGGTCGTATCGGTCCACCTGCGGACCCAGATCGATTCGACGATCGACGAGTGGTCGTGGCGAGAGGCTGGCGGCCCGGCGAGTATCGACGTTCGGCGAACCGGCGACGTCAACGGCCTCGACGACCAAACACTCGCGCCGAGCGATGTCGCCAGTGCCCGCGTCGGATCCCAACGCACCACCGTCGAGCGAGTCGACGGCACCACCGCCGCGATCTCCGTGACCGCGCTCGACGTCGTCGAGTTCGACCGCCTCACCGCCGGTACGCCGGCCGGCTTCGACGCGCTGTCGGCCAACGCGATCGCGCTCACGGATGCGACCGCTGAAGGAGCCATCCCTGTACTTGCGTCGCGGCGGCTCGATGGTGTCGCCGTGCGGGCCGGTGACCAGCTTTCCGGCCAGGGGCGCTTTGCTGGGGCCACGTTCGTGGTCGTCGCCACCGATGACGGACCGTTCGTCGAACGCGGCGCCGGGCTTCTCGCCGATCGGCGTGTAGCCGAGGAGCTGACGGGATTGGAAGTCCCGATCGACACGATCGTGGTCGACGCCGACGACGGACGGCAATTGGCGGAGGTGGGCGTCGAGGTGACGTTTCGCCAGGAACTGGCCGACGCGCGTCACGACGACCGCCTCGTGAAGATCGCGTCGGTCGGTTTCGTCGCAGCCGCTATCGCGGTATTGTTGCTCGCCTGTGGTGGTGTGGTTGCGGCGATCGTCGTCTCTGCACGCCGTCGGCGGCGCCAGCTGGGTGTGCTGCTGGCACTTGGATCACCGCATCGCGAGCTTGGCAGGAGCACGCGCGCCGAGCTGTTGCCGTGGACGATCCTCGGGATCGCCGTGGGCGCCGTCGCCGGCGGTCTGATGGTCCGCCTGCTCGACGGCCGGTTCGACCTCGCCGACCTCACCGTGGGCGGGGGACAGTCGCGCGTGTTGCGTATCGAGCCGCTGGTGGTGGCTGCCGTGGTCGCCGTGTTCTTGGTGGCGGTCGTTGCTGCGGTACTGGTGAGCACGGCGTTGTCGGTGTCGTCGAGGCGACAGCTGGATCACGTCCGTGCCGGGTTGTCGATCGAAGGAGGACGTCGATGAGCGATCACCACACCACCGCCGACGGTGCGCCCCAACTGGGCATTCACTGCCGCGGTCTGGTTCAGATCTTCCGTACGACTGACGTCGAGGTGGTCGCGCTGCAAGGGCTCGATCTCGACGTGCAGCCGGGCTCGATGGTGACGATCATCGGGGCCTCGGGTTCCGGCAAGTCGACGTTGCTGCGCCTGCTCGGTGGGCTGGATGCGCCCACCGCCGGCCAGGCCTATGTCGCTGGCCAAGACCTTCTGGCGATGGGTGTCGCCGAACGTGCGGCGTTTCGTCGTTCGATCATCGGGTTCCTGTGGCAGCAAACCTCGCAGAATCTGCTCGGTTACCTCGATGCGATCGGCAATGTCGAGTTGCCGATGTCGCTGGCGGGTCTGCCGCGCCGCGCCCGGCGAGCGCGGGCGACGGAGTTGCTCGACCTGGTCGGGCTGGGCGACAGGATGGGGCACCGTCCGTCCCAGTTGTCGGGAGGCCAGCAGCAGCGAGTGGCCATCGCCGTTGCGCTGGCCAACGATCCCAGCGTGTTGCTCGCCGACGAACCGACGGGCGAGCTCGACACGCACACGGCACACGAGATCGTCGCCGTGATCCAGCAGGTCAACCGCGAGCTCGGCGTGACCGCGCTGCTCGTTACCCATGATCCTCTCGTGTCGGAGCAGGTCGAGCGCACCGTCTCGATCCGCGACGGCCGCATCAGTAGCGAGACGCTCCGCAGTCGCGACGATGACGACGTCGTGATCGGTCGCGACTACGCGGTGCTCGACTCGGCTGGCCGCCTGCAACTACCGGAACACTTGGTCGACGCGCTGTCGCTGCGCGACCGGGTTCGGCTGCGGCTGGTCGACGACCACATCGAGATCTGGCCCGATGAGGAGCGACGATGAACACGCCCCACGACTCATCATCGACGCTCGTGTCGCTGCGCGGTGTGGGCCGCGTGTTCGACGCCGGCGGCCTCCCCGTGCACGCGCTGGCCGGGGTGGACCTGGACATCGGCGAGGGCGGGTTCGTGGTGGTCCACGGGCGATCCGGGTCGGGCAAGACCACGTTGCTGAACATCATCGGCGGGCTCGATCGGGCGGACGACGGGCACGTGCGAGTCTGCGATCGCGACCTCGTTGCGGCGAGCGATGCCGAGCTGGGCGAGCTGCGCCGCGGCGACGTGTCGTTCATCTTCCAAGGCTTCGGGCTGCTCGAGGACCTCACCGCCGCCGAGAATGTCGAGGTACCGTTGCGCCTGCTCGACGTGCCGGCCGCCGAACGAACCACACGGGTCGCCGAGATGCTCGACCGCGTCGGCCTCACGTCGCGCGCGATGCATCGCCCGGCCGAACTGTCGGGTGGCGAACAGCAGCGGGTGGGGATCGCCCGCGCCCTCGCCGGACGGCCGCGACTGTTGATCGCCGACGAACCGACCGGTCAGCTCGACTCGAAGACCGGCGCGTCGATCACCGCGTTGCTGCACGAGTTGGTCGCCGACGGGCAACTGACCGCACTGGTGGCCACCCACGACGTCGAGATGATCGCCGACGCCGACGACCGCATCGAGCTCTCCGACGGTCGCATCGTCGATCGCACGAGCGCGCCGAGATGGTCGAGGAGCGACCGATGACCGTCGCCCTGGCGCCGATCGCCGCAGCCAATACGACGCCACGCCCACACGAAGAGGAGGTGTCATGATCGGTTCCCGATCTGCCGCGTTGATCGCGGTGGCCCTCGTTGTTGCGAGCGCGTGCGGTGGTGACGGCGACAGCTCGCCGACGACCGCGGCGACATCGGCGCCGACGACCGCTGCACCAGCGACGACTGCCGCACCGGCGACCGCCGCGGCGCCGACGACGGCCGCGGAGACGACCGCCGCCGGCACACCGACGGTGGCCACCGGTGGCGATGGAGATGAAGTTGCTGATGGCGACGGTCAAGACGGCACCATCGTCGATGCAGCGGTCGCGGCCGGTGCCACGTCCGTCGGCCAATTCGCTCCGTTTGCAACGGCGTGGGGCGAACTGGTGTCGGGTCCCGGACCGTTCACCGCGTTGTTGCCGACCGACGTCGCGTTCAGTGAATTCGCCGTTGACGAGCCCGCGCTGGCTGCCGAGCTGCAATCCGATCGAACGCTCGTCGACCTCGTGTTGCTGTACCACACCATCGACGGCGAACTGCTTGCCGATGCGGTGGCCTCAGGCGGCGACCTGATCCCGTTTCAAGGTGAGCCGATCACCGTCGACGTCGTCGACGGCGTGGTCGTCCTCAATGGCGGGCAGGCGACGATCGCCCGAGCGGATGTGTTTGCCGACAACGGAGTTGTGCACCTGATCGACGGCGTGCTGCTGCCGCCGTCGCTGGTCGGTCAACCGTAGGCGCCGAGTTACTCCTCGGAGTCGGACTCACCTGCCGGTTGGGTGGTGTCGGTCGGCTGGTCCGTGGGGTCGTTCGGATCGTCATCGTCGTCGCCACAACCAACGGCGGCAACGGCCAGGGTTCCGGACGCAAGGACCGCAACGACGGTCCGGGTCACGCTCTTCAGCATGGTGATTCCTTTCGGTTCACGATGCCCGCGTCGGCGACCGTACACGCCTTGTCGTCGATGTTGGTCGCGGCAGTCGCCCAGCGGTCGGTTCGTCTCAGCGAACCGCGACCGGGCCGTAGTCGCCGCGTCGGAGTTCCTCGCGTAGATGGCCCAACGCAGCGGGACGTACCCGGATGTAGCCCGTAAACGGCGCACTGATGGCCAGGATCAGTGCCAGATCGAGCGCGATCAGCACCACCATGCCGAAGATGGGGATACTCGCCCACGGATCGACGCCGGAGGCGAACGCCGATGCGTTGAGGCACAACACGACCCCGCTGAGAAACGCGAGCACGAACAGCGGTGCCGGCAAACCGTGTCCGGCGAGGTTGAGCCGGTCGCGGCGGGTCGTGGCCACGGTGCCCACCGACGTGAGCAGATCGGCTGACACCGTGGGTGTGGTCGCCGCGTCGTTGGCCGTGTTGCGCACCAGTACCTCCAGCGTGCGCAGCTCGGTGGCCGCGGCGTTGTGGCCATGATGTACCGACATCGCCGGATCGCTCATCGATGCCCACTCGTCGTCGATCACTGCGTCGACGTAGTCGGCGAGCTGTGTGCGGATGCGCGCCCCCTCGCCACCCACCGACTCACTCGACAGCGCCAAGCGGAGGCCGGCATTGGCTTCTGCGCTGACGGTGGTTTCTGCAGTGCGGCTGCGGGTCCACTGGTTGGCGATCACGAAGCCGGTGAGAAACGAGAACAGCACTCCGACTGCCGGCATCAGCGCGGCCGCCGACTCGGACATGCCCACACGATCGCGGCGCGAGATCACGAGGTCGACGAACGCCACCGCGCCGAGTGTCCAGATGCCGAACCAGGCGAGGAAGCCGCCGAACAGTGCGGGCGCCGACCAGCTGCACAGCCGGGCGTAGCGCGCTTCGAGCCATCTGGCGGCTGGGCTGTGATGCTCCTCGATCACTGGGCTCAATCTCGCGCGGCGGGCAGTGTGGCGACGAAGGCGTCGACGTCGGAGCGATGTTGCAGGTGGTGGACAGTGGCGTGATCCCAGTACCCGTCGCGCATGAACCCGCCGTACAACTCTCGGTACTTGGGTTGGTGCTGCCAGGCCCACACGATGATGTTGCGTTCGGGGTCGCGGCTCACGAGGTTGCGCATCGACTCGCGATTGCCGTTCCACAGTTCTTCGCGGGTGATCAGACGTCGGAGGCTGCGCCAGGCGACACGGGTGGTGACCAGCCACCGCGACAGGTCGAGGAATACGATCGTGTCGGCTGTGCCCTGCACCAGGTCTTGTACCGGCCGATAGTTGCCGTCGACCACCCAGCCGTCGTCGGCGGTGGCATGGGCCACTTGACGGCGGAACTCTGGCACCGGCAACGGGGTCCAGTCGGGCTGATGGTTGATCGCATCGAGCTCGACGTGGCGTAGCCCGCACCGCGCGGCGATCACCGCTGCGAGGGTGGACTTCCCCGAGCCTGGTGATCCGACGATGGCGACGCGGCGCACGGCGTTACATGGTGTCAGACACCATCGTTACAGCGTCAAGAGCGCTGGTAGTTGGGCGCTTCTTTGGTGATCGTGACGTCGTGGGGATGCGACTCCTCGCGGCCCGCCGTGGTCACCCGCATGAAGCGAGCACGACGCAGGTCGGCCAGCGTCGCCGCGCCGGCGTAGCCCATACCCGAGCGCAAGCCGCCCACCAGCTGGTACACGACGTCGCCGAGCGGGCCGGCGTAGGGGACGCGCCCTTCGATGCCTTCGGGCACGAGCTTGTTGCTCGCTGCGCCAACCGGGGCGCCGTCGCGCACCGGGGCGTCGTTCGGTGTGTCGGTGGACTGCGCCGTGGCGTATCGGTCGGCCGAGTCGCCGGTCATCGCGCCCATCGAACCCATCCCGCGGTAGCTCTTGTAGCGCCGGCCTTCGAACAGCTCC
Organism: Ilumatobacteraceae bacterium; assembly: GCA_965230015.1. Taxonomy (GTDB): domain Bacteria; phylum Actinomycetota; class Acidimicrobiia; order Acidimicrobiales; family Ilumatobacteraceae; genus JABSQH01. The sequence continues at coordinate 366,204 of CBDDKF010000014.1, forward strand.
ATTTCGCCGGGGCTCTCTTCGGTGCCGGCGAGGAGCGAGCCGAGCATCACGGTTTCGGCGCCAGCGGCGATTGCCTTGACGATGTCGCCCGAGAACGTGATGCCGCCGTCGGCGATTACCGGGATGCCCTTGGAGCGGGCGTGGCGAGCGCTGAACCAGATCGCCGAGAGTTGCGGCATGCCTGCGCCGGAGACGACGCGGGTGGTGCAGATCGATCCGGCGCCGACCCCGACCTTGACCGCGTCGGCGCCAGCGTCGGCCAGTGCGTCGACGCCCTCTTCGGTGACCACGTTGCCAGCGGTGACCGGCAGGTCGGGCCACGAGCCTTTGATCCGTTCGATCGCCTTGACCACGTTGGCCGAGTGGCCGTGTGCTGTGTCGATCGACACCGCGTCGACGCCCATCGCCACCAGCGCGTCGACACGTTCTTCGACATCGCCACCGACGCCGATCGCCGCGGCGCACCGCAGGCGGCCCTGGTCGTCGCGGGAGGCGTTGGGGAAGTCGAGGCGCTTCTGGATGTCCTTCACCGTGATCAGCCCGGCCAGCCGCCCACCGTCGTCGACGAGCGGCAGCTTCTCGATGCGGTGCTGTTGGAGGATCGCTTTGGCCTCGTCGAGCGAGGTGCCGACGGCAGCGGTGACCAGATCCGACGAGGTCATGAAGTCGGCCACGGGACGATCGAAGTCGGTGCCCTCGCAGAAGCGGATGTCGCGGTTGGTGAGAATGCCCACCAGCCGTCCGTCGGGATCGGTGATCGGTACGCCGGAGAACTTGAAGCGATGCATCAACGCTTCGGCTTCGTGGAGGATCGCCGTCGGCGGCAGCGTCACGGGGTCGGTGATCATCCCCGACTGCGACCGCTTGACCTTCTGCACTTCGGCCGCCTGGTCGGCGATCGACATGTTGCGATGGATCACGCCGATGCCGCCGTGGCGGGCCATGGCTACCGCCATGCGCCCCTCGGTGACCTTGTCCATCGCTGCGGAGATCAGTGGTACGGCCAAGGTGATGTCGGCGGCGAAGGTGGCGGTGGTGTCGACGGCGTCGGGCAGCGTCTCGGAGTAGCCCGGGATGACGACCACGTCGTCGAAGGTCAGCGCGTCGAAGCGGTCGAAGAAGTCGTCGTTGACGTTGGTTCGGTCGCTCATTCGGATACTCCGTTTCGTTCGTTCGGGCGGCACAGGTCGGCCAGTGTGTCGACGAGGAGGGCGTGTTCGGTGCGGTGCATCTCGGCTTCGAAGTCGGCGAGCGAGGTGGCGGGATCGATCGGCACGGTTGCCGTGGCCAGTACCGGTCCATCGTCGACGCCTTCGTCGGGGACGAGGTGGATCATCACGCCGGTGTGCGTGCGCTCGCCGGCCTGCGCCTCGTTCCAGGCGCGCTCGATCGCGTTCACCCCGGGGAGCTCGCCCGGCAGCGCCGGGTGCAGGTTGACCACCGTGTTCGGGAACCAGCCGAGGAAGCTCATGGTGAGAATGCGCATCCAGCCGGCGAGCACGACGCGATCTGGATCGAACCCTGCCACCACATCGGCGAGTCGGGCGTCGTAGTCGGCGCGGGCTTCACCGTCGTGTCGTCCTACGTGCACCGTGGGAATGCCGGCAGCAGCAGCGCGGGGGAGCGCCCCCGCGTCGGCGTTGTTGGACACCACTGCGACCACGTCGGCGGTGATGCGGTTCGCCGCGCACGCGTCGATGATCGCCTGGAGGTTCGACCCTGCTCCGGACGCAAGTACCACGAGACGCGCCCGGCGGGTGGCCGTGCCTTCGAGCGGTCCTGATGAGCGTTGCTCTTCGACCGTGGCGTCCATGAGTTGAACCTAGCGACCGACCGGGCAACGCGCGGGGAGAATGAACGAAAAGTGTGACCACAGACGTCGTAGTTGTCTCGTCCGGGGCGCACGGTGGCGAGTCTCGGGCCGGTTGCGACGCCTAGTGCAGCTTCTCGGAGCGCTCAGGTGCGGTTTCGATGCGCCACGGCGCCGAGAAGCAACCCCGTGCGAGAGGCCTCCGACCCTGAGGAGCCTTGGTTAGGAGACCTTGGTGCACACCGCGTAGGCGACGATCTTCCACGACACGAAAGGAGCCAAGTCGTCGACCTCGACTGCACGTGCCAACCACCTGAACGTGGGCAATCCGTTCGTGCCAACAGGGTAGGAGTCCACCAGAGACACGCCGTCGTCGATCGAGATGTCGGCGCCACCGCCGAGCACCACCCAGCCAACGGGACAGTCCACCACGAGCGCCTTGCTGTTCAGACCGCTGAACTCCGTCTCTGCGGTGACCACCTGGGTGTTGTCGAACGAAGCGGATCCAGGCGGGCCTTCCGGACCCTCTGGGCCTTGGGGTCCTGCCGGGCCCTGTGGTCCGGCCGCGCCAGCGCCGCCACTTTGGGCAGCGAGATCGAGCAGGCTTCGCGGGCTGTAGTAGCCGACGACGTCGATGATGATGTCGACCGTTCCGTTGAAGTTGTACACCTTGAGCGTCCCATCGGGCGCCAGTTGGGTATCGACCTTGTTCGGCGTTGGAGGTGCGCCAGGGAACACGTTGAGATTCGACAACAGCGGCGGCTCCTGCAAGTCGCCTCGATAGACGCGAACGTTCGAGTTCGCCGTCGCATTGACGACGGTGACATTGGTCGACAGGCCCACTGCGTCGTTCGGGATCGCCAGACCTCCGGTGCACTCGCCGCGATCGCCGAACACATCGACCGTCATGACCTCATCGGCCCCAAGTGTGCTGCCACGCGGACCGACCTGCGAGGTGGAGCGCGTGTCCGTCAAGCGGCACCCCGGCCACGGTACGAATGTGGCGTCTGACTCGCCGGGCGCAGCGTCGGCTCGCCACGCAGACGACGCCACCAACGTCGCGACCGCAGTCACACCCACCGCAATCAACGTCCACAACAGCGAACGAACAGTTACCCGGACTTCCATCATGTTTCCTCCGTCGGTGGTGACGTCAACGGCGAGGCGCCGGTCTGCGCTGGCGGCGCCGTTGCTCGCTCCTTGGATGGGGCGAACGTACGCAGGCCGTCCACGCGTGACATCGGCCGACCTCCCTATCTTTTGGCGAACCAGGAGTCGAACAGCGGTCTGCTCTCAGACCACCGCATCGTCGGCATGACCGATGATGTAGTCCACGGTTTCGGCGACCGTGAGTCGACTGTTGTCGAGCCACAACCCCAGCCGCGGCGTTCGTGCGCGGAACCCGTCGTCCATCTCGGCCGCGGAGAATGCCGTGTAGCCGGTCTTGGTTCGCTGCCGATCCCGCTCGGCGACCGTGGCCGCGTCCGGGGCCAGGACGACGACGGCCAGGGGTCGGGTGTCGATCATGGCCACCATCTCGCTCAGCAAGGAGCCGAGCACGACGTCTTGGAGCACGGTGATGAACCCGGCGTCGACATAGCGGTCCGCTGTCGCCGCGGCGAGCTGATAACGCAGGCGGAGTTGATGCAGCGCCTCGGGCCTCGGATCAGGCGTCATGTCGACACGGCCCGAGATGATGAACCGGCGGAAGGTGTCACCACGGACGTGCACGGATCGTTCGAAGCGTTCTGACAGCGCCTGCGCAACGGTCGATTTGCCGGCCGCCATCACACCAGTCACCAGATACATGCGCGGCGACCGGTCCATACGGCGAGCCTTTCACTGTGCGACGTGATCGGCCTCAGAGGTTCCTTCTGAGGGCGTAGCGCCCTGGGGTGGTGGCGACGTGGCGTTTGAAGTGTCGAGTGAAGTGCGCCTGATCGTAGAAGCCGACCGTCGTCGCGACCTGGGCGATGGGCATTCCTTGGAGCAGGAGGGGCCGTGCTGCGTCGATGCGGCGCGCGATGAGGTAGGAGTTCGGGCTGGTTCCGAAGGCGGTGGTGAAGCTACGGACCATGTGCGGGACGCTGCGGTCGAGGAGTTCGCCGGCGCGGGCGAGTGTGAACGGTTCGGTGGCGTGCGCGTCGATGAGGTCTCGTAGGCGACCAGCGAGGGTCTCGTCGCGTGCGTCGACGCTCGTGTTCACGTCGAGGTGTCGGATGATGCGCTCGGTGATGAGGGCGAGGTGGGCTTCGCCGTGGATCGGTTCATCGTTGATCGCAAGGACATCGTGGAGCCGGGAGATCGATCGCCACAGTGCGTGATCCTCCACGACGGTCTTGTCGACGGCGGCGCCGATGAGACGCTCAGGCAGTTGGTCGGCGTCGAGGTAGAGGTTGCGTTTGCGAAACCCATCGACGGCCCGGGAGGCCGGCCGTCCGTCGTGAACGACTCCAGGAGGGAGCACTGCAACCGTCGATGCAACCGCAGCACACCGTCGGGTGTCGAGCGAGTAGTCGATCGCGCCCTCGTCGACGATCAGCACGGTCCAGGTGTCGTGGCTGTGCGCGGGGTAGCCCCAGTCGGTGATGTGGGCGTGGAACACCTCCGCGATCCCGGCGGTCGAGGGTTTCCAGGCTCTGACCGAGCATCGACCGCTCGGTCGTTGATCCACCTCAAGATCGTACAAGCGCCGCCCGTTCGTCCCGGCGAGGATGAACGCCATGACCGTTGGTGATCCCGTGAACCTGACCGAGGCGCTCGAGTCGTTCGACGATGTGTACAGCCCGCGCATCGTCGCGACCATGAACGACTACGACGTGCGTATTGCCAAGACCGAGGGCGAGCACGTGTGGCACACCCACCATGACACCGACGAGTTCTTCCTCGTCCTGGACGGGCGCTTCGACCTTGCAATTCGCCACGCAGATGGGACCGAGACAGTGGTCGAGCTGCACCAGGGCGACACGTTCGTCGTGCCGAGGGGAACCGAGCACCGGCCCTCGTCACCTGGTGGCGCGATCTTGATGTTCGAGCCAACGGGAACCTCGACCACCGGCGATGCCGACACCGATGACATCCCCGATCACGTCGACTCCACCACTGGTCATCGCCTGTGAGTGACGTGAAGATCGCCGTCGCCGTTCGCAACGACCTCGCAGTGTGGCAACGCCTCAACGTCACGGCGTTTCTCGCCAGCGGACTCGGCACAGTACGTCCGGAGCTGATTGGCGCGCCGTACGTAGACGGTGACGGTCGGCAGTACCCACCGATGTTGGCGTCGCCGGTTCGGGTGTTTGCCGGGGACGTCGCCGCTCTTCGTCGCAGCGCCGACCGGGCCAAGGACCGCGGCCTGCTGGTTGCCGTCTATGTCGATGAGATGTTCGCCACCATGAACGACGCCGACAACCGGGCCGCCTTCGGCAGTGCCGACGAGACCGAGATGAAAGTGGCGGGCTTGGTCGTGGTCGGCGAACCGAAGCAGGTCGACAAGGCGTTCGACAAGCTCAAGCCGCACGATTGAGCGGGCGATCGCCGACGGTGACCGTCGCCGGGGCCGGGTCCCGCGTCCCTAGAACGGGAGGTCGGTGGTGCCCTCGGGGACGATCAGGAGGCCGATGATCCGGTCGTCGCTGTCGACTGCGACTCGGCCGATCATCGTCCCCGCCTCGCAGACCACTTCGGTTGCGCCGATGACGACACCGAGCACTTCATCGCCGTGTTCCACAACCGTGCCGTCAGGGAACTCCACACGTGTGTGCTCGCAGCGCTCGAACTCGCCGACCTCGGCGAGCACCTGACGCCATGTGTCGGCGATTCGTTCAGCGCTGAGTGCTGCTGCCGTGTCGTCGGTCATCGCCGAATGAACAGCTCCGTAGTCACCCGCGGCGATCGAGGCAAAGACTCGCTCGGTGACCGCAGCGACCTCGCCGATGGATCGACGGGCGATCGTGGTGTCGTCAGATGATGGGTCGGTGGGTCGTCCGAATCGTTTGAAGGCGGCTTGTCTGCTCATGCCGAGCGTGTCTCCGATCTGTTGCCAGGTGTGCCCGTTGGCGCGTGCCTCGAGCACCGTCGTTTCAAGGTTCTTCTTCGCGTCATCGAGCGCTCGTTGCGCCCGCACTACGTCGTCGATCACGCAGCCTCAACAGGTGAGCGCGTGGCGTCGATGGCGACGTCTGTGGGCAGCCACTCGCGCCGAAACTCCTCTGCCGACCGTTGCCGGTAGTCGTCGATGAGCTGTGCGAACTCAGCGGCTCCGATGTCGTCCATCTGCTCGACGTACACGGCAAGCTGCCGTCCGGTCTGCCGATCCGAAACCACCGCCCGGTACCCGCCCGCACCGGCCAAGCCGGCGCCGGCAGTGAACCAGTGCGACACCAACACGATCAGCCATCGACACGACTGCGCCAGCGCCGACGGCGCACGAAGCTGCAAGTCGTAGACGGCGGCTGCCTGCGCAGCGTCAGTGAGGATCTCGGCCGACGGTTCGGGTCCGGTGCTGTTCACGAGCATCAGGATGCCCCGACCATCGTCAAACGTCAACCAAGAGTTGACAAATCCCAGCCGACGGATGCCGCCTCGGTACACATCTGGACCAGCTCGTCAGGACGTCAGGGTGACGTCAGGGTGACGGTGCCGTCGCCGGCGGTGACCTCACCGATCACCCATGTCGGCTCGTCGATCGCAGCCTGCACGGCCGCAACGTCCGCTGCGGCGCACACCACGACCATGCCGATACCCATGTTGAGCGTGCGGTAGCGCTCGTCGGTGCTCATCTCGGGCGTCAGTTCCGCCACCAAGGCGAACAGCGGCGGGACCGGCCACGACCGCAGGTCGATCGTGACGGCGCAGCCCTCCGGGAGCACCCGCGGCACGTTCTCGACCAGCCCACCACCGGTGATGTGCGCCAGGCCCTTGGCCATGTCGCCATCGAGCAGCGGCGCAAGCACGTCGAGGTAGGAGCGGTGCGGTGCGAGCAGGGCATCGGCCAACGTGACGTCGAACCCATCGGGGACCGTATCCATCGGGATCCAGTCGAAGATCTTGCGCAACAACGAGTAGCCGTTGGTGTGCGGACCGTTCGAGGCCAGACCGACGAGCACGTCGCCAGGTGCGATGTCGGCACGCGGGAGGAGCCGGGCTCGGTCGGCGACGCCAACCAGCGTGCCGGCGATGTCGAAGGCCCCCGGCTGGTACACCCCTGGCATTTCGGCCGTTTCGCCGCCGAGCAGCGCACATCCGGCTCGCCGACACGCGTCGGCCATGCCGCTGACCACCTCGGCAACCATGTCGGCGTCGAGCGTGCTGGCGGCGATGTAGTCGAGAAAGAAGAGCGGCCGAGCGCCCTGTACGAGCACGTCGTCGATGCTGTGGTTGACGATGTCTTCGCCGACGCCGCGCACCCGACCGAGACGCGCCGCCAACTCGACTTTGGTGCCGACGCCGTCGGTGGACGCGACGAGCACCGGTTCGTCGAGCGCAGTGATCGCCGCGCCGGAGAACACGCCGCCGAAGCTGCCGACGCCGCCGAGTACACCGTTGTCGTGGGTCGACTCGACCGCTGCGCGCATCTGGTCGACGGCGCGGCCACCTTCGTCGATGTCGACGCCGGCCGATGCGTAACTGCGCACGCTCGAGCCGGGCGCTCGCCAGGCGATGTCACGACGCACCTGCATGCCGTCGAAGGAGATGAGGCTCATTCGGCGGTACGCGGCATCGCGTGCCGCGCCGAGATCGTCGCCGAGCCCGGTCACGGCGAGGACCCGACCACCAGCCACCGTGTCGCCGTCGTCGGTCGACGCGACGCCCGCATCGAAGCGCAGTGCTTCGTCCCCATCATCGGCGACGTCGCCGCCACGATCGGTGATCACGGCGCCGGACTCGGGTGCCTCGGGATAGCCGGCTGCCGCGGCAACCACCGCTACTGCAGATCCGGGTCGGATGACCAACGGCGCGCGACCGACGTCGCCGGCCGTGCAGGCCAACGCCGTCGCCGCAAGGTCGCTGGCCACGAGCGGGAGCACCGCCTGTGCCTCAGGGTCGCCGAAGCGCACGTTGTACTCGATGAGCCTCGGCCCATCGGCCGTGAGCATCAAGCCCGCGTACAACACGCCGACGTATGGCGTACCGGCACCGCGCAGATGATCGAGCACCGGCTGCACGAACGTGGCCAGGAGCTCGTCGGCCGAGTAGGAAACCGGCGCGGGGGCGTAGGCGCCCATGCCGCCGGTATTGGGGCCGGTGTCGCCTTCGCCGATGCGCTTGTGGTCCTGCGAGAGGGGCAACGCGACGGCGGTATGGCCGTCGCACAGCGCCAACAGCGAGCACTCTGGACCGCGTAGTCGTTCCTCGAGCACGAACCGCCCCTTGGCTGCCGCCGACCGGATCGCCGCACGCGTCTCGTCGTCAGAGGTCGGCACCGCCACGCCCTTGCCGGCGGCGAGCCCGTCGAGCTTGACCACCGCGGGATGTGCCGCGTCGCCCCACCAGGCGAGCGCGTCGTCGGCGGCGTCGGGGCCCTCGAAGGTGGCGAACCGTGGGCCCGGGATCCCCAGGTCGGTCGCCAGGCGACGGGCCATGCTCTTGGAGCCTTCGAGCGCAGCGGCCGCTGCGACCGGTCCGAAACACGGGATCGACCGCGTGGCGCACACGTCGGCCACGCCCGCCACCAGCGGCGCCTCGGGCCCAGGGATAACCAGGTCGGTCTCGGAAGACGTCAGGTCGCCGAGCTCGGCGCGCAGCTCGACGTCGTGTCCGTCACGTCGGCAGATCCAGGCCAGCGCCTGCTCGCGTCCACCGCCGCCGATGATCGTGACGCGCATCGCTCAGGCGAGCACGCCCTCGAACGAGAGCTTGGCTTGGGCGTCGCCGACCGCGATCGGGTAGTCGCCGGTGAAGCAAGCGTTGCAATACCCATCGTCGGGCCCGGCCGCCTGACCGGCGACCGCCTGCATCATGCCGTCGAGAGAGAGGAACGCCAGGCTGTCGGCACCGATGTGCTCGGTGATCTCGTCGACCGACCGACGGGCGGCCATCAGGTCGCCGTCGTGGCCCATGTCGACGCCGAAGTGGCATGCGTGGGTGATCGGAGGGCAGGTGATGCGCACGTGCACCTCGGTGGCGCCGGCGTCGCGCACGAGCTTGACCAGTGGCCCAGCCGTGGTGCCGCGCACCAGCGAGTCGTCGATCATCACCACCCGCTGTCCCGTGAGGTTGGCTTCGAGGGCGTTGAACTTCAAGGCCACACCGCGTTCGCGGATGTCTTGGGTCGGCTCGATGAACGTGCGTCCGATGTAGCGGTTCTTGATCAGCCCGTCGTTGAACGGCAGGCCTGAGTGGGCGGCGAACCCGATCGCCGCCGGAATCGACGAATCGGGCACCGGCACGACGACGTCGGCAGCGGCGGGCGACTCGATCGCCAATTGGGTGCCGAGCCGCTGGCGTACGTGGTGCACGTTGTGTCCCGCCCAGGTCGAGTCGGGGCGCGAGAAGTACACGAACTCGAACGTGCAGCGGGCCGGATGCGGTTGGGGAGCGAGCACCTGGCTGCGGTGCAACTCCGAGCCGCGCAAGGTGACCATCTCGCCGGGTCGCACCTCCTCGATCTCCACGCAGCCGAGCGTTTCGAGCGCGCACGTTTCGCTGGCAACGGCGTGGCCGCCATGCGGCAATCGGCCCATCGACAACGGACGAAAGCCCCACGGGTCACGAACGGCGATCACGTGGTCGGCGGCCAACAGGACCATCGAGAACGCGCCCTTCCATGCCGGAAGTGTGCGTTCGAGACGCTCTTCCCAGCTGCGTCCGCCGGCCGCGGCGAGCATCAGCGTCATCACCTCTGAGTCGCTGGTCGCGGTGAGTCCGAAGCCCCGTGCGAGCAGTTCGTCGCGCAACGACGGCGCATTCACCAAGTTGCCGTTGTGAGCGAGGGCCAGCGGACCGTGCATGGTCTCCACGAGGAACGGCTGGATGTTGCGTTCGGCGTTGGCGCCGGTGGTGGAGTACCGCGTGTGGCCGATGGCGTGATAGCCGGCGAGCGGAGCGAGTGTCTCGGGGCTGAACACGTTCGCCACCAGTCCCGGCTCTTTGTGCACGCGCGCCCGGTTGCCGTCGCTGACTGCGATCCCCGCTGCCTCCTGGCCGCGATGCTGCAGGGCGAACAGACCGAAGAAGGCCAGTTGGGCGACGCCGTCGCCGTGTGGCGTCGACACGCCGAGTACGCCGCACTCTTCGCGGGGCCTATCAACATCGACGGGGTTGACGTCGATCCGAGTCATGAGTCTCCGTTCACAGGGGTGATCGTCGCGCGGATGCGCTCGGCGATTGGGGATGGACCGGGGACGAACGTCGTCCCCGTGAGGCGTTCGAAGCAGTCGACATAGCGCGCCGACACCGACGACCAGAACTCTGCGCTGAGCTCGGGCGGGGCGCCCTCGCCGCGGTACCCCGCAGCGTCGAGCGCTCGGCGCACGTACTCCTTGTCGAGGTTCTCGGGCTCGGCGCCGGCCGCGCGCCGCGCGTCGTAGGAATCGAGGAGCCACCAGCGTGACGAGTCCGGCGTGTGGATCTCGTCGATCACCAGCAGCTCGCCGTCTGGTGTCATGCCGAACTCGTACTTCGTGTCGGCGAGGATCAGGCCCGCCTGCGCCCCGATCTCGCGGCCTTTGGCGAACAGCGCGAGTGCCGCGTCTTGCACACGCTGCCACAGGTCTGGGTCGACGAGACCACGCTGCACGACGTCGTCGCACGACAAGGGTTCGTCGTGGGCGCCGTCGGTGGCCTTGGTCGTCGGCGTGATCACCGGCTGGGCCAGTCGCTCGTTCTTGCTGAGTCCATCGGGGAGCTGGTGGCCGTCGATGAGCCGGTCGCCGGCGTCGTAACGGTGCCACAGCGAGGTCGACGTCACCCCCCGTGATGGCGCCGCGCACGATCACCTCCACCGGAAGCGGTGCGGCTTCGATCCCGATGGTCACGTTCGGATCGGGCGCGGCGACGAAGTGGTTGGCCACCACATCGCTGGTCTGCTCGAACCACCATGCGGCGAGCTGGTTGAGCACCTGCCCCTTGTGTGGGACGAGCGCGATGATGCGGTCGAATGCCGAGAGCCGGTCGGTGGTCACGAACAGGCGCTGGCCGGCGCCGTAGCGGTACGACACGCGCACCTTGCCGTCGCGACGGTCGGGCAGATCGAGGTCGATGTCGTCGAGCGTCGGAGCGGGTGCGGTGGTCATCGGTCGCTAGCGGGACTTGGCGTGACGTACGCCGCGTTCGAAGATGCGTAACCCCAGGTGCTCGGGGCCTCCACCGCCGCGACGGTGGTGCGGGTGTTGGCGGGCGACGATGTGGTTCTCGGGGTGGGGCATCAGGCCGAGCACCACGCCGCTGTGGTCGCACACTCCGGCGATGTCGGCCACCGAGCCGTTCGGGTTGGTGCTGCGGTACCGCAAGGCGACTTGGCCGGCGGCGGCGAGTGACTCGGGATCGGGATGCACATAGCGACCCTCGCCGTGGGCGATCGGACAGTGGATGGGTTGCGTGAGCCCCTCGGTCCACACGCAGTGGCTCGACGCCACGGGATCGAGCACCACCCAGCGGCAGTCGAACTCCCCCTGGGCGTTGTGGCCGAGCGCTCCAGGGAGCAGTCGCGCCCGAGTGAGCACCTGGAATCCGTTGCAGATCCCGATCACCGGCTTGCCCTGCTCGACGAAGGCGCGCAACTCGTCGCCCACCGCCGCCAGGTCGAGTGCCATCATCCGGCCCGCGCCCAGTGCATCAGCGTGGCTGAAGCCACCGGCGACCACCGCCAACTGCGCCCGAGAGAGCAGTGCGCGATCGTCGAGGACGTCGCTGGTGAGGGCGATCGTTGCGTCGGCGCCGGCCAACTCCAGCGCAGCGGCCACGTCGCGATCGCGGTTGGTGCCGGGTCCGGCGAGTACGACGGCGGCGACCCGGCTCATGTGGCGTCCCCGGGCTCGTGATGATCGGCATCGTGATGATCGGGGTCGTGATGGAACCAGTCGACCAGCGAGCTGACGGGAATCGGCGGCAACCCGGGCAGTCGGAGGTCGAGGCGATCGGTGACCACTCCGATCCGCTGGGCGCCATCGTCCATCACCCGCATGAAGGCTGCCACACGCCGCGGCTCGACCTCGACGATCAGGCGGCCGGTCGACTCGGCGAACAGTGCCGTCACGGCGTCGTCGCCGGGCAACTGGTCGATGGCGGCGCCGAGGCGGCCACCGATGCACATCTCCGCAAGCGCCACGGCCGTGCCGCCTTCGCTCACGTCGTGGCACGCCTCGACCAGACCGGCGCGCATCGCGGCGTGCAGCTTGCGATACGTGTCGGGGGCGTCGGGGTCGGGGGCCGGGGCCACTCCGACGTCGTCGGGTTCGCCGAGCACGAGATCGAGATGCGAGCCGGCGAACTCGGGCTCGGTCGAGCCGAGCATCATCAACACGTTGCCGGCTGCGACGAGATCGGGGGTGATGCAGTGGTCGGCATCGGGCACATGGGCGATCGCCGTGATCACCAGCGTGGGCGGCACCGAGTGCCGCTCGCCGTCGGCTCCCATGTACTCGTTGTTCAGCGAGTCCTTCCCCGAGACGAACGGGGCGCGGTACATGTGCGCCGCCGTACAGCAGCCGTCGACGGCCGCCACCAGCTCGCCCAGCGTGGACGGGCGGCGGGGATCGCCCCACGAGAAGTTGTCGAGCAGCGCCACTTTGTCGGGATCGGCACCGACGGCGACCACGTTGCGGATCGCTTCATCGACCACTGCGAGGGCCATCGACTCGGGGTCGTGCAGCCCGTACCACGGGTTAACGCCGATGCCGATGGCCACGCCTGCGGTGGCGTCGATGGGGGCGAGCACCACGCCGTCGGCCGGCGCGTCGGACGCAGCGCCGACGAGCGGGCGGACCACCGTGGCGCCGCCGATCTCGTGGTCGTAGCGGTGGATCGTGGCGGCCTTCGAGGCGACGTTGGGGTGCTGGAGCAGGAGCCGCAGCGCGTCGACCGGGTCGTCGACGGTTCGTCGCTTCGCGGCCGATCGGTCGGGGTCGGGGAGCTCGGCTTCCATCTCGCGTTGCGGCCGACCGTCGTGCAGGAAGTGGGTGTCGAGTTCGGCGACGACGGTGCCTCCCGAACGCACGATGAGCGTGCCGTCGCCCGTGAAGCGGCCGATGTCGGCGACGTCGACGCCCACACGAACGCAGCGGGCGCGCAGCTCGTCGAGGTGCTCGGCCGGCACGGCCACCACCATGCGCTCCTGCGCTTCCGACAGCCACACCTCCCACGGCGCCAGACCTGGGTACTTGCGCGGCACCTCGTCGAGCTCGACGTCGGCGCCGACGCCTTCGGCCATCTCGCCGACCGCCGACGACAACCCGCCGGCACCGCAGTCGGTGATCGCCGAATACAGGTGCTCGGCACCAACCAGCGCGTCGATCAAGAGCTTCTCGGTGATCGGATCGCCGATCTGCACGCTCGCCCCGGCAACGTCGCCGGTGGTGGCGTCCATGGTGGCTGACGAGAAGGTGGCACCGCGGATGCCGTCGCGGCCGGTGGCGCCACCGAGCACCACCACACGATCGTCGGCGAACGGCCCCTCGTGGAGCGGACGTGTGGGCGCAGCCCCGATGCAGCCGGCGAACACCAGAGGGTTGGCTGTGTAGCGCTCGTCGTAGAGGATGGCGCCCGCCACCGTCGGCAGTCCGATCTTGTTGCCGTAGTCGGCGATCCCGTCGACGACGCCGGCACGGATACGTCGGGGGTGGAGCGTGCCCGTCGGCAATGCCTTGAGCGGCAGCGCAGCGGGCCCGAAGCACAAGATGTCGGTGACGGCAATCGGCCGGTGGGCGATTCCGAGCACGTCGCGGATCACTCCGCCGACCCCGGTGTTGGCGCCACCAAACGGTTCGACTGCCGAGGGATGGTTGTGGGTCTCGGCCTTGACCGCCAACGTCGTGCCAGGATCGAATTCGATCACACCGGCGTTGCCGACGAACGACGACACCACGAACGGCGCATCGAGCGTTTCGGTCGAGTGCCGGAGCTGGGCGAGCATCGGTTCACGCGTCACGCCGACCTGGTCGGCGGGCCCGCCGGTGACCACGATGCGGGCGCGGAACGTCTTGTGCGCACAGTGTTCGCTCCACGTCTGGGCGAGCGTCTCCAACTCGACGTCGGTCGGGTCGCGACCGAGTTGTGCGTAGTGGCTGCGGATCGTGTCGAGTTCTTCGGGGTCGAGTGACAGACCGCGCTCGGCGTTCAGCGCAGCGAGGGCGTCGTCGTCGAGCGAGCGCACGGCGACGATCTCGGCGTCGCCGACGGCGTCGGACGGCGGGCGTTGGGCGAGCGGGTCGACGGTGCCGTGCTCCCAGCGTTCGATGACGTCGTTGGCCACCAGCCGGTCGACGGCCGCGGCGATTGCTGCGGCCGGCGGTTCGTCGGGAAACTCGATGCGAATCCCGGTGGCCGTGCCCCGAATCGGGATGCCGAGCACGCCCGCTGCGTGTGCCAGCGCATGGGCGTTGGCGTCGGTCACCCCCGGAAGCGGGGTGATCTCCACGGCGCAGCTGGTGGGCGTTTCCCACGAGCCGCGTTGCAGCAACGGGTCGACCAACACGCCATGCAGGCGGTGTTGGTCGTCGCTGTGCAGGTCTCCGTCGATGAACACCACGTCGGCGACGACCACGGCGCCGACCGGCTCGAGGCCGAGGTGGGTGATGCCATCGAGGATCGCCGCGGCGCGGGGATCGGGGTCGATCGAGTGGATCGTCAGTCGGTGCCGATCGGCCACCGCGGCGACCCTAGGGAGCGCGACTGGCCAGTCCCGACCGCTTGAACAAAATGTTTCGCGCTGTGGTGCTACTCACCAAGCGCCAGCAGCGCCTCGGCGGTCAGCGGTTGCACCGCCGCCTCCTCCGGGAACACGGGGATCCACGGCTCGGTACTGGTCGACACGATGGTCAGTGTCTCGCTGCCGAGGGAGTCGTCGGTGCGGAGATGGCGCACCGTGCCGGTCTGATCGACCCACACGTCGACGGTCACCGGCTCGCCGTCGGCGAGCTCGCTCAGGTCGGGCGTGCCCACAGGAAGCGCGATCAGCTGGGGCCCTGTCTCGACGGCCGGAGCGCTCTCTGCGGCGGGAGCGGTCTCGGCCGGAGGCGTCGGCTCCGCAGTCGGCGAGGAATCAGCCGGTGGTGCCGGCTCGCCGGCGGGTCCGCTGCTGGCAGCGGCCGCGGCGTCGGGGGCGAGTGCGGGATCAGGCGCAGGCGCGGCGGTCGCGGTGTCCACGTCGAGTGCGGCGTCGGGTGCCGGCGCATCTGCCAGCATCGCCAGCTGCGCCTGAGGGATCTCCAGTCGCAGGCGTTGCAGCGGCTCGTTGGCCATCGCCGCCGGTACCTGGGTTGCCGAGTCGTCGTCGGCGATGACCGCGCCGAGCGTGTCCTCGGTTGCGTCGAGGATCGTGACCGTGCTGCGCAGCCGGAGCGGTACGAGGGTGTCGAGCGTGGGGATCAGATCCGGCGCGGCAGCGCCGTCGAACGGGAACGCACCACGGCCGGTGCGATACCACGTCGGCTGATCGACGCGGCGGACGACCGCGTCGTCGAACACTGCGCGTATCTCGAGTGTGGGGCTCGACGGCCGATCGACGACCACCTGACTGACCCCCGACTCGAAGTCGACGTTGGCGTCGTAGCGCACCGCCTCGCCGTCGGGCGTGGCACGCGTCAGGCTGAACGCAGCACTGCGCACCGGCGGCGGATCGCTGATCGGGATGGGGTAGGCGAGTGGCAGACGGGGGGCGTCGCTGGTGTCGGCCTTGCTCAGCTCGAGCAGGCGCGGCCCGAAGTACACGCCCGCCACCACCAACCCGGCGAGCAAGGCGAGCAGGATGACCCACGACACGCCGCGCCGCAGTGCGCTCGGACCGCGTGTGGTCGCCGGTGGCGAGGGTTCGAGTGCATCGAGGCCGGGAAGTGCGCCGAACGTCGCCGTCGGCGGCGTTGCGGCGACCGGAGCGGGGGGCGGAGCGATCTGGGCGGGCACCGCAGGCGGCAGGTTCGGTGCTGCGGTGGCCACGCTCGGTGGCGGGAAGTTGGCCGCCTCGAAGAAACCCCGCGCTTCGGCTGCGCGGTCGGCGTCGAGGTCAGACTCGGTTGGCGCAGCGGCGTCGGGCGGAGCGGTCATGCACCAGGTCATCGGCCCGATTCGAGGCGAACTTGAGTCGTCCGCGGCGTTCCGTCGGCGTACCCTGCCGACCGTGAAGTCGCTCGTGTTGATTCGTCACGGAGAGTCGAACGTGACCGTGCAGCGGACGATCGGTGGTCACCGCACGTGTTCGGGTCTGTCGCCGCTCGGCCGGCAACAAGCGGAGCGGTTGCGTGATCGGTTGGCGTCGACCGACGAGCTCTCCGCCGAACGGCTGGTGACCAGCGAGTTCCCGCGCGCACGTGAGACGGCCGAGATCATCGCCCCGGCTGTCGGCGCCGCCGAAATCGAGACGATCGCCGGGTTCGGTGAACACGACCCTGGACCAGAGATCGACGGGATGAGCTTCGACGGCTATGTCGAGCGGTTCGGTCGGCCCAATTGGTCGGGTGATCCGCACCACGACGTGTTTCCCGGCGGCGAGACGACCGCAGCGTTTCACCTGCGGGTCGGCGCTGCGCTGTCTGCGTTGGTTCGGTCGATGGACGACGGTCGAACGATCGTGTGTTGCCACGGCGGTGTGATCGATGCTGCGTTCCGGGCGCTGCTGCGGACAGCGCCGACCGGCGCGTTCGAGCTGCAGACCCTGAACACGTCGATCACCGAGTTCGTGCCGACCGGCTCGAGCGACGACGGGATCGGCGCAACGTGGCGACTGGTGCGCTACAACGATGCCGCGCACCTGGCCGGTCTGCCCGCCGCGACGATGCGCGCCGTCGGGTGAGCGCGCCGGGGGCATGACACAGCGGTGGGTCGTCGTCGGTGCCGGGTCGGCAGGCTGTGTCGTCGCTGCTCGTCTCGTCGAAGCGGGTGCCGCGGTGACGTTGGTCGAAGCGGGGCCCGCGCTCCGTCCAGGCGCCGTACCGGCGTCGATCGCCGGTCTCGACTTCTTCCACGCCATGGTCGAGCCCGATCGAGTCGAGTCGGGACTCGACGCCGTCCGCGTTCCTGGGGGCGCGGCGCAGCCGTACGTGCGTGGCCGGGGCGAAGGCGGGTCCAGCGCGGTGAACGCGATGATCGCCCTGCCCGGCGGCACTGCGTGGCGCGAACCCTTCGGTGACGCTGCGGCATGGTCGCAGGCGCACGACCGGGTGGCGATTCCCGTCGCCGAGGCGACCGACGACCAACTGGGAGCCGTCGACCGTGCGCTGCTCGACGCGGTGCCCGACGCCCGCCGCGCGCCACTGACCCAGCGCGACGGACAACGGGTGACATCGGCCGAGGCGTATCTGTGGCCGCACCTGGACGCTGCGCAGTTCACTCCGATCACCGACACCGCCGTCGATCGTGTGCTGTTCGAGGGGCGGTCGGCGGTCGGCGTGCGATGTGCCGATGGCACCGACATCGAGGCCGACCGTGTGGCCCTCTGTGCCGGCGCCATTCACAGCCCGGCGATCCTGATGCGTTCGGGTGTCGACGTCGACGGTCTCGGGCGCGGGCTCAGCGATCACCCCTCGGTGAGCCTCGTGCTCGACCTCGTCCCTGAAGCGGTGAGCGAGAGCGGCGACCTCGCCGCTGGCGCACTCGTCGAGCGCGACGGCACGCAGGTGCTGTCGGTGAATCGTCTCGATCACGCGACCGAGGCCACTCCCGATGCCACCGGACTGGGATCGTTGTTGGCCGCGCTGCTCCGCCCGGTCGGACGGCGTGGCCGCGTCGCGCTCCATGGGGAGCGCGCCAACGACCCACATGCGCCGCCGGTGGTCGAGTTCGACCTGGTGGGCGATGCTCGCGACCTTGCGGGGCTGACGCGTGCGGCGCGCCTCGCCATCGACGTCAGCCGCACGGCGTCGATGCGCGACATCGCGACGGCGGTGTACGTCGACGCCTTCGGTACGACGGTCGACGAGCTGGTCGCCGCCGACGACGATCGATTCGCCGCGTGGCTGCGCAGCGGCGCTGGCGACTACGTCCACGCGGTCGGCACGTGTGCGGTGGGTGCCGTGACGACGGCCGACGGGCGCGTGATCGGCTGCGACGAACTCTTCGTGTGTGATGCCTCGCTGTTTCCGGTGATCCCCGACGCGAACACCCACCTCCCGGTCACGATGCTCGCCGAGCTGGTGGTCGACCGCTGGATCGCGACTGGCATCATGGACGAATGACGACCACCGACTTCACCCTTGGCCTCCACGACGTGGGCGATGGTTGCTTTGCGTACCTGCAACCCGACGGCGGATGGGGCTGGAGCAATGCCGGCCTGATCGTGGGCGACGGACAGTCGCTGCTGGTCGACACGCTGTTCGACCTGCGGCTCACCGCACGCATGCTCGACTCGATGGACACCCAGACCACCGCTGCGCCGATTGCCACCGTGGTCAACACCCATGCCAACGGCGACCATTGCTACGGCAACGCCGAAGCGACCGCGCGATTCGACAATGTCGAGATCGTCGCCTCGACTGCGGCTGCCGCTGAGATGCCCGAGGTTCCCCCGGCGATGCTCGCCGCGCTCAACCAGGCGCCCGGCGAGGTCGGCGACCTGTTTCGCTCGTTCTTCGGTGAATTCCACTTCGATGGCATCGAACAGGAGCCGCCCACGCGCACGTTCGACGGACGGCTCGACCTCGACGTGGGCGGACGGACCGTCGAGCTGATCGAGGTCGGTCCCGCCCACACCGCCGGCGACGTGCTGGTCCACGTACCCGACGCGAACACGGTGTACGCCGGCGACATCCTGTTCATCAAGGGCACACCGATCGTGTGGGCTGGGCCGCTGTCGAACTGGGTGGCCGCATGCGACGCGATCGTCGATATGGGGGCGACCACGATCGTGCCGGGTCACGGCCCATTGACCGACGCCGCAGGGGTGACCGAGGTGCGTGACTACCTCAAGTTCGTCGACGACGAAGCAACCGCCCGGCACGACGCCGGCATCGACGCCTTCGAAGCGGCAAAGGAGATCGGAGCGGCGCTCGGCGTCCACGAGACCTACGGCGACTGGGCCGAGTTCGGTCGCATCGCCGTGAACGTCGAGACCGTCTATCGCACGCTCGATCCGGCGCACGAGACTCCCGACGTGGTCGAGCAGTTCCGGCGGATGGCCATCCTCGAATCGGCGTGATCGACGTCGCCGTCGTCGGCGACGGTCCGGCAGGGAGCGCAGTCGCCGGCGCGTTGCATCGACGCGGCGTCGACGTCGTCCTGATCGGACCCGACGGCCCGTGGCCCGCGACGTATGCCACGTGGGTCGACGAGCTCCCTCCGGGCTTCGAGGACGCGCTGGCGTGGACCACACCGACGATTGCCGTGGCCGCCGAGTCGATCCACCAGCTCCCGCGTCGCTACGGCGTGTTCGACAACGAGCGGCTGCGCATCGCCACGCGGGGCGCTGTGACCCAGCGTGTTGCCGAGGTTGGCGCAGTCGACGAGATCGATGGCGGCGCGACGCTGTGGCTCACGTCGGGCGAGCACTGCACGGCCGGCCTGGTGATCGACGCCACCGGATGGCCGTCGGCGTTGCGCCGGCAACCGAGCGCCGATGCGCAGCCCGCGTTCCAAACCGCGTTCGGGGTGGTGCTCCCCGAACGACCGGGCGGTGCGCTCGGCGAACCGATGTTCATGGACTTTCGCAACGTCACCGGCGGCGATCGCAACGCGACCGGCGGTGATCCGTCGATCGGTCGCGTCCCGACGTTCTGCTACGCCCTCGAAGTGGCCGACGGGTGGCTGGTCGAGGAGACCGTGTTGGCCGCCCAGCCGGCGATCGAGCCGATCGCCCTGTTGCCGCGCCTCGCTCGTCGGCTCGGGGTGCCGTCGGATCAGCTGCTCGATCGTGCCGTGCGTACCGAGTACGTGCGCATTCCCATGGGTGTCGAGCCGACGACAGAACGGGAGGGTTCGATCGTCCGCCGTCGGCGCCGGTGCTGGGTACGGGCACCCCGCCACTGGGTTCTCGGTCGCGGCGTCGCTGCGCGCCGCCGGTCGTGTGGCCGATGCGGTGGTCGCGGCGCGAGGTGACGGGAGCAGCATCGTCGACGCTGCAGCCGCCGCCGTGTGGCCACGCTCGATGCGCCGCACGCGGGCGCTCCACGATCTGGGGCTGTCGGTACTGCTCGAGCTCGACCAGGCCGGCGTGAGGCTGTTCTTCGACCGCTTCTTCACCACCGAACACTGGCCGGCGTATCTCCGGGTCGACGCGACCCCGGGCGAGGTCAGTAGGTCGATGCTCGATCTGTTTCGGGCGGCGCCGTGGCCGTTGCGTCGTCGGTTGGCGCTGCGGAACCCGGCCCCGTTGGCACGGGCTGTCGTGGGGACGTAGCCGGATCCGTCGTCGCCGCGTTGCGCCGAAGCTCCTTGCGTCGGTTGGTGACCGACCGCCGCACTGCGAGCATCCAGCCAACTACGACGCAGGCAGCGAAGATGAACCACTGCATGGCGTACGACAGGTGTGGACCCTCGTCGAGGTCGGGCGCCGGCACCGGCGTGGGATCGGTGTCGCCGACCGGGGGCGTCGACTCGATCAGGTCGAGATACACGGGGGCGACGTTGCCGCCGAACTGTGGGGCCAGCCGCTCGATCTCGATCCGCCGAATCTCGGTGAGCGGTCCGTCGGCGGCGTCGGTGAGTTGGGCCGGTTTGGCGTTGCTGGGTGGGCCGGACGCGACCGATCACCTCGACGGTGCCGTCCGGCGGTGTCGGCGCGTCGACCGTGAGGGGAATGAAGCCGCGGTTGACCAGCACCACGCCGTTGCCGCTGTCGAGCTGGAGACCGGTGACGACGTTGTCGCCGGCGCGGCCGCCCTGGGTGCGGTTGAACACCAGGACCTGGTCGTCGATCCAGGTGCCCTCGACACTCACGATGCGCCACTGTGCGGTGTCGGCGTCGAAGTCGGGTTCGGCCAGCAACTCGTCGAGCGGTACGACCGGTTCGTCGCTGCGCGCTTCGACGTCGGCGTTGAACGACTGGCGCTGATCGAGACGATCGAGTTGCCACATCCCGAGGTTGATCATCAGCACGACGCCGAAGATCACGATCGCGTGAAACGCAATCCACCGCGGCCCGAGGAGGAAGCGGTACGAGATCCGATCGGTGGCGTCGGAGGAAGGGGTCGCCATGACGAGTACGACGGTATCGGCCCGTGGGGCTACGGTCCGAGTGATGGGGGAGGAATCCGCAGGGATCGCGGCGACGTCTGACGTCCCGCAGTGGTTGACCAACGAGTGGGTGCGCTCGGTGTTGGGCAATGCGGCGACGATCGACCACATCGAGCGCATCGGCGACGGACTGGTCGGGATGAACTTGCGGCTGGTGCTGACCAACAGCGACCCGTCGACCGTGGTGGTCAAGCTGCCGTCGCCCGACGAGACCAGTCGGGCGTCGGGGATCGCGCTGCGCAACTACGAGCGCGAGGTGAAGTTCTACCAACGGGTCGCCGACACGGTCGACATCCGCGTACCTGGGTGTCATCACGCCGAGTGGAACGAGTCGTCGGGTGACTTCGTGTTGGTGATGGAAGACATGGCGCCGGCCCGGCAGGGCGATCAGCTCACCGGGTGCGACGTCGACACCGCGGGGGCAGTCATCCATGAACTGGCCCGCCTACAGGGCCCCCGCTGGGACGACGAGTCGCTGTTCGATGAGGACTGGCTGCAACGCCGCTCGGGCGACGACGATGGCGCTCAACTCGCGGGGCTGTGGCAGATCTTCTTCCCCGGGTTCGAGGCGACGTACCGGCAGTACCTCACCGACGACGAGTACGACCTTGCAGTGGCATTCGGCCCGCAGGTCGCCGAGTGGGTCAACCGCCGTACGGGTCCGTGGACGGTGACCCACGGCGACTTCCGGCTGGACAACATGTTGTTCGGCGATGGCGACAGCGCGCCACGGGTGACCACGGTCGACTGGCAGACGCCGGGCCACGGCGTCGGCGTGACCGACCTGAGCTACTTCATCGGCGCCGGACTGCTCCCCGAGGATCGACGTGAGCACGAAGCGGCGCTCGTCGATCGGTATGCCGACGCGCTCGGCGACTACGACGTCGATGTCGACCGCGACTGGTTGTGGACCACGTACCGGCGCGACGCGTTTGCCGGCGTGGTGATGGCCGTGGTCGCCTCGCAGGTGGTCGGCTCGTCCGATCGCAGCGAGGCGATGTTCGCGGCGATGGCCACCCGCCATCTGCGCCAAGCCCTCGACCTCGACGCCCTCGCACTGATCTGAGCCCATCCGAATTTCTGGGGACGCCGGGCGCGAGGCGCGCGATTTCTACAGGAGAACGGTGAGAGTCCTCCCCGAATTTCTGGGGACGCCGCGCGCGAGGCGCGCGATTTCTACGGGAGAACGGTGAGAGTCCTCCCCGAGTTTCTGGGGACGCCGCACGCGAGGCGCGCGATTTCTACAGGAGAACGGCGAGATCGGGGTGGTCAGCTGGCGGCGAGAAGTGCGCCGTACGTGGCCATCAGCAGGTTGAGGCCGCGCTCGTCGCCCAGCGTCGAGTCGTCCATGCGGTTCATCACGTAGCTGAAGCTGATGTGTGCGTCGCAGTCGATCACCGCCAGCGACCCGCCCCAGCCGCCCCAGAAGCAGGTGCGTGGGTTGGGGAGCGGCACGGTTTCGCTCGGTAGGCCGAAGCCCATGCCCAGCCGCATGGGGACGCCGAGGACGAGGTCGGTGCCCTCGATCTGCTCGTCGAAGATCCGTTCGATCCCCTCGGCGGAGAGGATCTCGGTACCGAACGCCGAGCCGCCGTTGGCGGTCGCGGTGTGGATACGCGCCACCGAGCGGGCGTTGCCGTGACCGTTGGCAGCCGGTGACTCCGCACGTCGCCACTCGGGACGCAGCGCCATGTCGGCCGACGTGGTCGGGTTGCTGGTGGTGCGCACGACCACGCTGTCCGGGTCTTCGGACTCGGCCGTGTCGAGCTTGCCACTCGGCGGGGGAATGACGTGGGCGATTCGCGGGTCGTGCTCGGCTGGCGTGCCGATGTGGAAGTCGGCGCCGAGTGGTCCGGCGATCTCTTCGGCGAAGAACGTGCCGAGCGAACGACCGTCGACTCGTTTGACGATCTCGCCGAGCAGATAGCCCTGGCTGATGGCGTGATACCCGGACTGCGTCCCCGGCTCCCACCACGGGGCCTGCGCCGCATGGAGCCGGGCGAGCTTGTCGTGGTCGAGGTAGTCGTCGGCGACCAGCGGCTCGTCCCAGCCGGAGAGTCCAGCGGTATGCGCCAGCACGTGGCGGGTGGCGATCTGGTCTTTGCCGTTCGCGGCGAACTCCGGCCAATACGTGGCGATCGGCTCGTACAGGTCGAGCTCGCCGCGGTCAGCGAGGACCAGGCATGTCAAGGCCGCCATGGTCTTTGTCGTCGACCACACGTTGATGATCGTGTTCTCCTCCCACGGGCCGTCGCCGTGGTCGTACGTGGCGGTGCCGCCCCACAGGTCGACGACCGGCTCGCCGTTGACCGTGGCGGCGACCGATGCGCCCACCTCGTTCTGCGTCTCGAAGTTGGCGACGAAGGCGTCACGTACCGCCTCGAAGCCGTCGGCGACAGTTCCCTGCGTTTCCATGCAGCAGATGATCGCGAACGGCACGTCCGAGCGGCGGTTCGGAGCGGTCGCTGAGCGCGCGGGTCAGGCGCCGGCCCAGGTGCGGAAGTGCTCGATCTGGTCGGCGAGATCCGGCTGATGGGTGGCGTCGACCGGATCTCCGGCCGCGCCGAGCAGCGCCGACGGCGGCAGTCCGAACTTCGACTTGAACATCCGGTTGAAGTGGCTGGGGTTCTCGAACCCCCAACGGGTGGCGACGTCGCCGACGCGCCGCGGCATCTTGGTTGGGCGACTGAGCTCGTGGAAACACCGCAACAGCCGTTGTTCGCGGATGTAGTGGGCGACGCCACCGTGCGGCTCGAACGCGCGGTACACCGACGAACGTGAGCAGTGGAAGCCCGCGCGCAGCTGATCGACCCCGAGGTCGAGATCGCTCAAGTGATCCTGGATGTAGGTCTCCATGGCGACCCGGAGGTCGTTGTCCGAAGGGGTGTATCCGTCGGGATCCAGTGCCCGGTTCAGCGTGTCGGCGATGCCGGCCGCCAGGTCCCCAGCGTCGGTTGCCGCGGCGCTGGGCAATTGCGCCCACAGGTCGGCGATTGCGGCGTGCAGCACCTGTCCGCGCAGCGATGAGCAGTCGATGGTACGCACCGCGCCGAGCCGGTCGGCATGTTCCACACGGGAGCGGGGGAGCCCCACCCAGGTAGACGGGCCTCCGCTGCTCCAGGCGGCGAACGGCTTCGAGAAGTCGACGATGCCGATCCGTTCGGGGCCGAAGTCGAGGCTGCTGTTGCGGCCGGCTTCGCCGCGCATCCCGCCACGGTGGTGGATCTGCACGCTGATCCAGTCGGTCGTGCCGTCCGCGAGATGCTGTGCCGAGCGGCGCAGCGTGTGCGGTCCCGGCTCGATCCGGGAGACCAGCAGGTCATCGACGAGGTAGTCGGTTGCCCGCATCCGAAACATCGACGCGTCATCGATGGGCGACGTGGCGAAGAGCGGTGCTGTCGTGTCGTGGAACACCTCGAACTCTTGTTCTGGAGCCACCGACGCTGGGTCGAACTGCATCACGGGAATGCCGCTCATGCGCCGCTCCCGTTCGAGGACTTCATCAGCTCGCAAGGGTACCCAGGGGCGAGGAACAGCTGCGTTGTTCAGAGTGGGCGGGCGGACGAGGTTGGGACGCATGTGCAACGGCGGCGGGCCGTCGATCCGTACCGTCGACGTTGCAGCAACCCCACCCACTACACCAACCCACCCGGGAGTACCGATGGAAACCTTGCAGCTGGCCGACGGACGCGATCTCGCCTACGACACCTACGGCGACCCCGATGGCCTTCCCGTGATCTTCAGCCATGGCTTCGCTGATTCGCGCATCATTCGCAACCCGGACGAGCAACTGACGGCGGGGCTCGGCGTGCGGGTGATCGCCCCCGACGAACCAGGTGTCGGCGGCTCATCACCGCTGAAAGACCGGAAGATGGTGGATTGGGGCCCCGACATCGAACAGCTTGCCGATGCGCTGGGCCTCGACACCTTCGCGGTTGCTGGCCACTCCGGTGGCGGTCCTCACGCGCTGTCGATCGCGGTACACATGCCCGATCGTGTGACGCGTGGAGTGCTCGCATCGCCCGTCGGCCCGTTCGACGAGGACGGCTTCGCCAAGATGCTCGTGAATCAAGATCTCAAGCTGGTGGTGAAGCTGCGGCACTTTCATCACGTGATCCGGTGGGCCTACAAGTCCGATCTGAAGAAGGCGCAGAACGACATCGGCTCGTACGTCGACTCGCTGGCCGAGGATGACAAGTCCGACGCCGACACCTTCCTCGCCAGCCCGGCGCAGAAGGAGATGTTCGAGGAGAACTTCTCCACCGGGATCGCGCAGGCCGAAGAGGGCATCTACGAGATGACGATGGCGCTGTGGCACTGGGGCTTCGAGATCGAAGACGTCCAGCAGCCGTTCGACGTGTTCTACGGCGACGCCGACGACATCATCTCGCCGACGATGCCCGCCCGCGTTGCCGAACGGCTACCCAACGGCACCGCGCACGTGTGGCCTGGCGCCGGACACTACGGGTTCGTCGACACCGACCGTTGGAGGCAGTTCCTCGGCGCGCTGACGTGAGCGAGGCGCTGGAGGTTGCCGATCGCTGGTGGTCGAGGACGCCGCTCGACGACGGCATCACCCTCCTCACCGAGCCGCATGTGCATCGCGTGATCCGCTGCAACGTGTGGCACGTGCGCGGTCGCCACCGCGACCTCGTGGTCGACACCAGCGTCGGGGTTTCCTCGGTTGCGGATGCGTTGCGCCCGACGCTCGATAAGCCAGTCGTCGCCGTGGCGAGCCATGTCCACTACGACCACGTGGGCTGCCTGCACGAGTTCGACGATCGGCTGATGCACCCTGTGGCCGCAGCGTTGATGAACCCGTACCGCGCCCAGATGCCGCTGCGCTGGTCGGCGTTCGGCGACGAGTGGATCGAGGAGGCCCAGGCGATCGGTTACGTCGTCGACCGCGACGAGATGATTGACGCACTGCCGCACTCCGGCTTCGACATCGACGCATTCCACACCGAAGGCGTGAGCGTGACGAATACCGTCGATGAGGGCGACGTGATCGATCTCGGCGATCGTCGCTTCGAGGTGCTGCACCTGCCAGGGCATACGCCGGGCAGCATCGGGCTGTGGGAGGCGGCGACCAAGACGCTCTTTTCGGGAGATGCGATCTACGACGGCCCGCTGATCGACTTCCTTCCGGAGAGCGATGTGCAGGCCTACGTGTCGACGATGAAGCGGCTGCGCGACACCCCTGCCGATGTCGTCCATGCCGGACACGACGCAAGCTTCGGTCGCGAGCAGCTGGTGGCCATCGCGGACCGGTACCTCGCGGCGAACACCTGAGCGAGGGTCGACCGGGTCGGCGCACTACCTTCGGGTGGGTGGAGCTGCCCGACTTTCACATCCCGCACGCGGAGAAGATCGAATGGATGATCGAGACCGACGGGTGGGCGCTCGAACCCGTCGGTGCCGATCCTGAGACCGATCCGCCGACACCGGCCTACGCCTACACGATCGGTGTGCCGGCTGCTGTTGGCTTCAGCGAGCTCGCCGTGTTCGGCCTGACGCCGGTGGCGGCCAAGGGTTTGCTCGGCCTTATGGTCGACGCGTGTCGCGGCGGCACCGAGATCCCGTTCGGCATCGAGTTGACGGGCCTGCTCGACAACGACCTCCGCTGCCTGTTCGCGCCCGTCGACCTGCGCGAGTGGGGACCGATGTTCACCACCGCGTCGTCGTGGTATCGCGGCGACGAGTTCACGATGGCCCAGCTGGTGTACCCCGATCGCAACGGGTTCATGCCCTACGAGGCCGGGTTCGATCAACGGATGCGCTTCGCGCAGCCGGTCATCGGGTCTGTCCAATCGGGCTAATCCGCCCGCTGGTACGCTCGCCACCAGCGGGAACGGCCGCCTTGCCCGTTCATCCCGATCGCTCATGACGTCACCCGACCTGCTCCCGGTCACCGGTGCTTGGCAGCCCGGTGACGAACCCGGCCACCGCCAGTTCTTCACGTTCGCCACCGATCGCCGATTCGCACTCGACGCCGGTGTGGCCTTGCGCGACGTGGTCGTGGCCTACGAAACATGGGGGCGACTCGACGCCGACGCGTCCAACGCGGTGCTCCTGTGCCATGCCTGGACGGGCGACAGCCATGCCGCCGGCCCGGCTGCCCGGGGGCATCCCACCGAGGGCTGGTGGGACGACATGGTCGGACCCGGTCGGCCGGTCGACACCGATCGCTACTTCGTGGTCTGCGCGAACGTGCTCGGCGGGTGCCAGGGCTCGACGGGCCCGGCGTCACCGCATCCCGACGACGGCCAGCCGTACGGCTCACGATTTCCCGTGGTGACGATTCGCGACATGGTGCGCAGTCAGGCTCGCCTGATGGAGTCGCTCGGCATTCGCCGCTGGTTGGCCGTGATCGGCGGATCGATGGGCGGAATGCAAGCCCTGGAATGGGCGGTGATGTATCCACGCCGAGTGCGTTCGCTCGTGGCGGTGGCCACGTGCATGCAAGCAACCGCACAACAAATCGCGTGGGGGGCGATCGGTCGCCGGGCGATTCGCCTCGACCCCCGGTGGCGTGGTGGCGACTACTACGACGCGACCCCCGGCGACGGACCTGCGGAAGGGTTGGAGATCGCCCGCATGGTCGCTCAGGTCACGTTTCGTAGCGACAACGTGTTCACCGATCGCTTCGGCCGCGAGCTCGCCGACACCGCGGCGGTGGGCGACACACTCGACATGTGGCAACGCTTCGAGGTGGAGCGCTATCTCGAGCACCACGGCGACAAGCTGGTGCGACGGTTCGACGCCAACAGCTACCTGTCGATCGGGAAAGCGATGGATCTCCACGATTTGGCGCGCGGCCGCGGCAGCCTCGAGCGGGCGATGGCCCGTGTCGTTGCGCCGACGATGGCGGTCGGCATCTGGAGCGACATGCTGTACCCCGCGTACCAGCAGCAGCAGATCCACGACACCATCGCGGGGCACGGCGTCCCGAGCGAGTACGTCGAGATCGACTCGCCCCACGGTCACGACGCCTTCTTGATCAACGGCGATCAGCTCGCCGGCCCGCTCGAGCGATTTCTTGGGCGCGTTGCGAAGGCCGACCTGTGATGGTGCTGAACTGAGATGATGGCGGGCCTACTGGCGACGATCGGCGACCCGAGTTCGACTCGTCTCGTGTATGCGCTCGTGATCGCGCTCGGGGTGATCGGCGTGGCACTGCTGGTACTCGGCGTGTACCTGTTCCGCTCGACCAAGGTCGACCCCGAGATGCTGGCACCGCTGGAGCGGATGGGGGAGCGGTCGTGGCGCAAGCAGGACCCTGCTAGTCAGCAGCGACTGCTCGACGAGGTCCGCCCCGAGGGAGCGACCCCACTGTGGCGGGCCGAGCCCGAGCCCGAGCGCGACGAGGAGTTCGACGAGAAACCCGCCGCCGAGGGCTTCGACGATCTGCGCGACGACGCGGTCGATGCGGAGCGCAAGGAGCCGAGCGACGCCGACGACGTGAGCGAGAGTGCCGAGTCGGACGAGGACCCTGCTGTGGCCGAGGTCGACCAGGACGTCGAGCAGGACGCCGACCAGGATGCCGGCGCGGCTGACGCCGATGCAGTGGCCAGCGAGCCAGACACCGGCGACGATGGCGCCGCCGACGACTCGGCGGAACAGGCTGCGGCGGAAGCGACCGAGGCTGCGGCGGAACCCCCTGAGCCCGATGCCGAGCTCGCTCCTCCGGCCGACACGGGGGCGGAGGCACCCGACAGCGAGCTGGCGCCCCCGGCTGACGCCCAGCCGGCAGCTCCGGCCGATGCCGAGCTGGCGCCCCCGGACGACGTCGAGACCGACGCGCAGACCGATGTCGGCGACGGCGACGAACCCGTCGGAGTTCCGGGCTGATCATCGCTGCGCAGCAGTAGTGTCGGCGTCGTGGCTTCCCTCGATGTCGATGCAATGTTGGAGCGTTTCCGCGAGCGAGCGGCGGCGGTGAAGAAGCGGCCGTTGCCGCCCGTGGCCGGCGAGGAACGCCAGGAGTTCATCCGCCAGTCGCAACTCGACTTCCAGGACTTCGCCATCGTCGGCGACGCCGACGCCAGCATCGATGACGGCGTGCTCACGCTGCGGATCGATCTGCGGCCCGACGATCAACGCTGACGTGCGTACCGAGATCACCTATAGCCCGGCCTTCGCCATGGCCACGCTGCATCTCGACCCGAACGAGTCAGTGCGGGCCGAGGCGGGCGCCATGATGGCGATGACCCCCGGCGTCGACATCGCCACGAGCACGCAGGGTGGGATCTTGAAGGGGTTGCGCCGTTCGGTGTTGGGAGGCGAATCGTTCTTCATGAACACCTTCACCAGCACCGGCGCCAACGAGAGCATCGTGGTTGCCCCGGCACTTCCGGGCGACATCATCACCTGGCCCATCGCAGAGACGCCGGTGTACCTGCAGTCGGGGTCATACCTGGCGTCGTCGGGCAGCGTCGACATCGACTCGAAGTGGGGTGGGGCGAAGACGTTCTTCAGCAAAGAGGGCCTGTTCATGCTGAAGTGCACCGGTCAGGGCGAGCTGGTGGTGTCGAGCTACGGGGCAATTCACACGCTCGAGCTCGCCGCGGGGCAGACGTACACCGTCGACACCGGGCACATGGTCGGCTGGCAAGAAGGCGTGAGCTACCAGGTGCGCAAGGCGGGCAACTGGAAGTCGACCGTGCTCGGCGGCGAGGGTTTCGTCGTCGAACTCACCGGTCCAGGACGGGCGTACATCCAGACGCGCAGCCCCGAGAGCTTCATCGACTGGCTGGCGCCCAAGCTCCCGAGCCAGCGCTCGTAGCCACTGTGGGGTTGGCTCCGGCGCTGATATAGTCAGATTCCCTCTGCGGCGGCGTGCCGTCGACAGAACAAATGCGGACGTGGCTCAGTTGGTAGAGCGTCACCTTGCCAAGGTGAAGGTCGCCGGTTCGATCCCGGTCGTCCGCTCCACGAACGCCCCGGTCAGTCGCCCTGACCGGGGCGTTTCACATTGTTGACGCCGATCGGTGGTCCAGGGGGTGCACTGCATCCGATCGTTAGTGTCGATGTCTTGCACGACGTCCCCGCTGACAACTCGACAGATCGGTCGATCGTGGCGTTGGCCCTCGCCATCGCGGGCTGCTGCGCGGTGCTGCTCTGGGCCACGTGGGGATTCATGGGCGACGACTCCCACATCACGTTCACGTATTCGAAGAACCTCGCCGACGGCGTCGGGCTCGTCTTCAACCAAGGTGAGCGCACGCTGAGCACGACCACCCCGTTGACCGCCGTGGTCATGGCGGGGCCGAGTCTTCTCGGTCTTGAGCTGCAATCCGTCGGAATCGTCGTCTCCGCTGTCGCCGTCGGTGTGATTGCGCTGCTCTTGTGGGTCAACCTGCGGCCCTACGTGGGAACGCTCGCTGCGCTGATCGGCGTTGCGGTAGTGATCCTCCACCCGTTCACGGTGTCGGCCGTGTGGAACGAGATGCTGGTGTACACGGCGTTGGCCCTGGCCACGTTCCATGCCGTTGCCCGTCACTGGTTCGCAGTGGCTGGCGTGCTCGCGGGACTGTGCGCCTTGACCAGGCCGGACGGGGGACTGGTGGTGGTGATGGCCCTGGCGATCGCGCTCGCGGCATCGATCGAGGCGCGAAGCGAGCCGGCCGGTCGACGCTGGCAGCCGCTGGTGCGGTCGTCGGTGGCCGTCGCTGCGGTGCTCACGCCGTGGCTCGTCTTCTCCACCTGGTACTACGGCTCTCCCGTTCCGGTGACGTTGCGCGCCAAACAAGCACAACGCGAATCGGGCCATGGACGCTCATTCGTCGAATTGGTCGATCAGCGCTTCGACTTCTACTTCAGCCAGGGCCGCTGGATCGTCGCCGCCGGAGTGGTCATCGTCGGACTGATCGCAGGCATCGCCGCGCTCAGCGCCCACGTACGGCGGGCACGTGTTGCCCGGGCTGACGACGGCGACGACACAGCGATGATCGGCACCAACGAAGACGCAACAGCCGACACGACCACGGAAACCACCAGGGGCCCGGTTGCACCGTTCCCTCTCTCGACGTTCGCCCCGGCGGCGGCGACGTTGATACTCGCTCTCGCCTGGAACCTGTTGATCGCCCTCGCCTACGTCGCACTCGATGTGAGTGCCTATGGCTGGTACGTCGTGCCGTTCGTGGTCACCGTGGGAGTGTTGTCCAGTCTTGGTGCGGGCTGGCTGGTGGCGCGGGCGCGGCGCTGGAGCGCCCCGGGCTCGACGCTGTTGGGCGCAGTGGTCGCCGTGGCGGTGGTGGTGCCACTCCTCCTTGGAGCCAGAGACTTCGCCGACCGTGATCCGATCCACACGGTGCTCTATCAACCGGCGGCGGAGTGGATGGAGGCGAACGTGCCAGCCGATGCGGCCGTCGGCACGCTCGAGGTCGGTCTGATCGGGTACTTCTCGGGCCGCACGATCGTCGACTTCGCCGGACTGTTGCAGCCCGACGCGGCGACCGAGGCCGAACTCGACCAAGGGTTCGACGCCATCGCGGTGGAGGCGTGGGACCGGTACCAACCGGAGTTCGTGGCGATGCTGCAACCGGGCATTCCCACGCTGCTCGCTGCCGACGACTTTGCGGAGCGATGTGTTGTCGTCCATACGGTGACCGATCCAACGGTTGCGGAAGCGATGGACATCTACGACTGCCGCATCGTCTGACTGTTCGCGCGTTGGTTGCTCGCGCGTCACCGTCCGTTGCGGAATCACAGTGATGTAGTTCATCTGGCTCGTGTTCAGTACGCGCCGTGAGCGAGATCGTTCGGGCGATCGACCGGCACCGCCGGTACCGCCGACCCGGTGTGCTCCGGGTGGCCATCGTCGCCGAATCGTTCATGCCAGCCGTGAACGGTGTGACCAACTCGGTGCTGCGCATCACCGAGCAACTGGCCGCGCAGGGCCATGAGTGCGTCGTGATCGCTCCGGGCCCTGGGCCCGCTGTTGTCGAGGGCACCCCCGTGTTGCGTGTGCGTTCGTTCGACCTGCCGCGCTACGGCGATTTGCGCATCGGGCTGCCGACCGCCCGACTGGCCGCGATGTTCAAACGCATCGACCCCGACGTGGTGCACCTCGCCGCACCAGCCGTGTTGGGCGCCGCAGGCGCACTCAGCCGCTCGGCGCGTTGGCGTGCCGTCGGTTGCGGTGTACCAAACGGACCTGGCCGGCTTCGCCCGCCGCCAGCGGCTCGGCGTCGCCCATCGACCACTGTGGAAGTGGATTGCCTGGGTCCACCAGCGCGCCGATCTCACGCTGGCGCCGTCGACCTCTGCGGTGTGGGCGCTCCGCAGCCGACGGCGTGCGCAACGTGGCGCTGTGGGCGCGCGGCGTCGATCTCGAACGCTTTCATCCACGACGTCGATCCGACGCCTGGCGCCGCACGCTTGCGCCGGCCGGGGGAGACCATCGTCGGCTTCGTCGGTCGTCTGGCCCCCGAGAAACAAGTCGATCGACTCGTTGCGACGTCGGCACGGCCCGACGTTCGTGTGGTGGTGATCGGCGACGGCCCCGAACGGGCGCGCCTCGAAGCGGCCATGCCGCGGGCCCAATTCCTCGGCGTTCGCCACGGGTTGGAACTCGGCGAGCTGTACGCCTCGTTCGATGTGTTCGCCCACGCCGGGCTCGACGAAACCTTCTGCCAAGCCGTCCAGGAAGCGCTGGCCTCTGGACTCCCCGTGGTGGCCCCCGCCTCGGGCGGCCCGCTCGACCTCGTGCGCCACGGACAAAACGGCTACCTGTGGAACCCGGCCGACCCCGCGTCGTTCACCGAGGCGATCGCCGAACTCGCTCGCCACCCAGCCCTTCGTCGACAGCTCGGGGCGGCAGGTCGCAGCTCGGTGGAGGCCCGACCGTGGTCGCGGCTCGCCAACGAGTTGATCGACCACTACCGGTCGGTGAGCGCAACATCGCCTGCGCGGCGACGGCGAGCGGCATGAGTGTCGCCGTCATCTCCATCCACGACGTGGCACCGTCGACGTTGCCGGCGTGCCAGCGATTGCTCGACCTCGTCGAGGGGATCGAGGCCACCGCATCGCTGCTGGTGGTCGCTGGACCGTGGCAGCGACCCTCGATCGCGGACAGCCCACACTTCGGGCCGTGGCTGCGCAACGCCGAGGCGCGTGGCCACGAGATCGTCGTGCACGGCTGGGAGCACCGGGCGGTCGCCGATCCTGCTGGTCGCATCGGTCGGGGCGCGCCGGATCGGTGATCGTCTGATTGCCCGCGGCTGCGCAGAATTCGGCGCGCTCGGTCGCGACGAGGCGTTGCGCCGCAGCGCTGCAGGCCTCTCGGCTCTGACCGAACTCGGGACATCGCCGATCGGGTTCACCCCGCCCAGGATGGCTGGCCTCACCCGACGCCGAACATGCACTCGCGATAGTCGGCTTCGAGTACACCACCACCCGCCACCGCGGTGATCGATCTCGTCCGCAACCGGCGCATCGAGATCCCGGCACTTTCGCACCGCTCCAGCGGCCCGCTGGCGGGCGTCGCCGCCCGCACGATCACGGCGATCGGCGCCCACCGTTGTCGACACGGTGACCCGGTGCGATTGGCGCTGCACCCACCCGACGTGCTCGACGTGCGCCTGGCGACCGCTACGGAACGACTGATCGACCTGATCGGCGACTCGACGTTGTGTGCGCTGACCTACGACCGCCTGGTCGCGGCGCACCGCGATCGCCTCGACGGGATCGCCAGCGCCCGATGCGGAGCTACTGGCCAATCTCCCCATCGGACCGATCCACGACGTCGAGCGTTGTGCGGCGCACGCACCATCGCACCGAACTGGAGGCACGGGATGAAGATCTTGCAGCTGGCCAACTTCTACCATCCGCGCTCGGGCGGACTGCGCACTGCGATCGATGCTCTCGCCAAGGGCTACACCGCGGCGGGCCACGACGTGTCGCTCGTCGTTCCGGGTGCAGCTCGCGATCTGCGGCGCAACCGACGACCGCACCGTCGTGACCTTGCGCGGACCCCGCCTCCCGCGCTCGGGTGGGTACCGCACGATCGTCGGCCAGCGCGCCGTCCACGAAGTGGTCCGGCGACTCGAGCCCGACGTGATCGAACTCTCGGACAAGACCACACTCGCCCGGGCCGTTGCGACGATGCCCGACCGGCCGCCCGTGGTGGTGTTCTCTCACGAGCGTCTCGATCGGGTGATTGCCCAGCATGTGCCGGTGCCATCGTCGGCGGCGGGCCGGGTGGCGAGCTTGACCGACCGCTGGACGCGTCGGGCGGTGCACGGTGCCGACGCGCTGGTGTGCGCTTCGCGCTTCGCGTCGAGCGAGTTCGACCGTTTGGCGGCGGTGCCGAGCGCTCGGCGCGTGCCCGCGGTTCGCCTGATCCCGCTCGGCGTCGATCTCGAGCGCTTCACGCCCGAGGCCCGTCACGACGGCGCGGCCATGGCGCAGCTCCCGCCTCGTCGTCCTGGTGTGCATCGATTCGTGTACGTCGGGCGGCTCTCGGCCGAGAAACACCCGGGCGACGCGCTCGATGCAGTGCAGCGCGTGCACGAGACCGGGGCGCCACGTCGAACTCGTCATCGCGGGTGACGGTCCACTGCGCCACGAGCTCGAACGAGCCGCCGCCAGCTCGCCGGTGACGTTTCTCGGCCATATCGTCGACCGGCGCGTGATCGCCGCGTTGATCGCGAGCGCCGACGTGGCGATCGCTCCCTCACACGAACGAGACGTTCGGCCTGGCGGCACTGGAAGCGATGGCCGCTGGTACTCCCGTGGTTGCGGTTGCTGGTGGCGCGGTGGCCGAGATCGTGGTGCCGGGGGCAGGAGCGATCGGTCACGCTGGCGGCAACGGGCTGGCCGCAGCCTGCGTGAGATTGCTCGATGGTGACCGCGAGCATTACCGCGTGGCCGCGAGGGCTCGCGCCGCGGAATTCCCTTGGGTGCGCACGGTCGATTCGATGTTGTCGCTGTTTCACCAGGTCGAGATGGCGCGGTCGGCGCAACTGGCGGGTTAACGGTGTCGCTGCCCGCGGCGACTGTCGCCGTCTCGGTCGACCCGCCGTGCGACGACGACATCGTCGAGGTCGAGCGGCTGTTCACCGACACCGTGCTCCTCGGCGCCCCCTTGTCGACGCCGCTGGCCGGGTTCGACGCCTACCGCGAGCTGTGCCTCGCGTGGTATCTCGGACAGGGGCGCGACGATGCGGGCGTCGCCCGCGTCGGCGGCGAGATGACCGGGTACGCACTGGTGTGCACCGACCACGGTGCAGCGAGTCGTCACGAGCGCCGGGCGGCGCTCATCCTCGCCCGACAGCTCTGCGCACTCGCTGCCCGCGGCCAAGTCGACGCATCGAGCCGGGCGTTCTATCGACTGCGGCTGCGCGATGCGCGCACGCTGGCGCGCGCACACCGACGTCCGCCTGCAGCCGTGCATGCCCACCTGAACGTGCAGGCCGGACGACGGAGCGGCTCCACCACGCTGGCGCTCGTGGAGCACATCGATCGACGGTGTTGCGCCGCCGGCGAACACCGTTGGTACGGCGAGATGAACGAGCGCCGCGGTCGTCGCGGGCGGGCGCTCACCCGATTGGGCTTCGAAATCGTCGGCGTTGCCCCGAACTACACGTTGAGCACGCTGCTCGGCACCGACGTCGACCGGCTCACGGTGTTGCGGTCGCTCGACTGAGCAACCTCCGCGCTACTGGTTCTCGAGGGCGGCCATCACTGCCGCCATCGTTTCGGCGATCATCTGCTCGCGCGGCGGCATGCCGGGTGTTTCGTTCGGTTGGACGGGATTGGTCCCCTCGCCGATCGAGTGGAACCGTTCCATGGCGATCTCGACGAAATCGGGGTGCGGGAACACCCAGTAGCGGTTCTCGCGAACTGCGGCGACTGTCGGCGACTGCGCGACCAGTCGCGACTGCCCGGCATCCCTTCGTCGATCGCGGTGCGGACGTAGTTGAACATCACCTCTTGACCGGCGTCGAGCTCGGGTCGTTCGCCCAAGTGGTCGGGCCAGTTGCGGTCGGCGTCGATGATGCCCGTCTTCACCCAGGCCGGACACAAACAGCTGACGCCGACGGGGATCGGCGACATCTCCATCGCATGGTGCAGGCCCTCGGTGAGGGCGACGACGGCGTGTTTGCTGGCGTCGTACGCCGGGCCGAAGCCCGGGTACAGCCCGGCGATCGATGCGGTGTTCACCACGTGGCCACCGCCCGATTCCAGGATGCGTGGGAGGAAGGCGCGCACGCCGTAGATGACACCCCACAGGTTGACGCCGAGCGTCCACTCCCACGTTTCGATCGGACCGAGCCACGGGTCACCCTTGCCCGCCACACCTGCGTTGTTGCAGATCACGTGGACGGCACCGAACCGCTCGACGGTCGCTGCTGCCAACGCCTCGACCTGATCGGCCTGACTCACGTCGGTGATCGAGGTCATCGTGTCGACACCGTGCGCCGCCCGCACCTCGCCGTCGGCGGTGGTCAGGTCGTCGGCGTTCACGTCGGCCAGTACCAGCTTGCAGCCCGCGGCGCCGAACGAGTGGGCCATCGCCAAGCCGATCCCGCTCCCCGCTCCGGTGATGACGACGACGGTGTCGGTCCCCAGTTCCATGTAACGCGCCCTTTCGATAGTTCCCCCAGCCGGGACGCTACCTCAGGGCGGATTCCGGCGTAGGCTCCGGGGCACGCATGCGAAAGGAACCGCGATGACCGGGAACTCCGTCTTCCGTCCACGTGACGTCGCCGTCCTCGGAGTGGAAGCCGTCGAGGCTCCCGAGGTGGTCACGTCGGCGTGGATCGACGAGCAACTCGCCGCAACCTACGAGCGCACCGGCCTGCAGGCCGGCACGCTGGCGGATCTCGCCGG
Source organism: Ilumatobacteraceae bacterium (assembly GCA_965230015.1). Classification (GTDB taxonomy): domain Bacteria; phylum Actinomycetota; class Acidimicrobiia; order Acidimicrobiales; family Ilumatobacteraceae; genus JABSQH01. The sequence continues at coordinate 403,168 of CBDDKF010000014.1, forward strand.
CATCGAGGAGCGGCGGTGGTGGCCAGAAGACGTCACCTTCGACCAAGCCGCTGCCATGGCCGGTCGGAAGGTGCTCGATGCGACGGGAGTCGATCCCGAGCGCATCGGCATGCTCATCTCCACGTCGGTGTGCAAGCACCACCTCGAACCTTCGGTGTCGTGCGCCGTGCACCATCAGCTCGAGCTGTCGCCGAGCTGCCTCAACTTCGATGTGGGCAACGCCTGCCTGGGATTCATCAACGGCATGCAGATCGCAGCGGCGTCGATCGACGCCGGCATGATCGATTACGCCATCATCGTCGACGGCGAAGGCAGCCGGCACACCCAGCTGGCCACCATCGAGCGCCTGCAACGCGCCGAGACCACCGCAGCCGATGTGTTCGCCGAGTTCGCCTCGCTCACCCTCGGCTCCGGGGCTGCGGCGGCGATCATGTGCCGCGCCTCCGAGCACCCCGAAGCGCACCGCTTCGTCGGTGGCATCGCGCGCGCTGGCACCGAACACCATCAGTTGTGCGTCGGCGACCTCGATCGCATGACCACCGATACTCACGGCTTGCTCGTGGCGGGCCTCGACCTGGCCGAGGCGGCCTGGAAGCACGCTGGTCACGACTTCGACTGGGAGCTCGGAGTCGATTGGTACGTCATTCACCAGGTGAGCCAAGTGCACACCAAGATGATCACCGACCGTCTCGGCGTCGACCTCGACCGGGTGCCGCTGACGTTCCCGCGCTACGGCAACGTCGGTCCGGCAGCGATCCCGATCACGTTGGTCAGCGTCGCCGATCAGATCCAGCCTGGCGATCGCGTGTTGTGTATGGGGATCGGCTCGGGCTTGAACACGAGCATCACCGAACTCGTCTGGTGACCCTCGCGCTCCCCACGGCCGCGGAGTGGGCCCGGTGGGGCGTGCCCAGCGAGTGGTCGCGCCTGGTCGATGTTCCCGAGCGCGGTGGGGCGTCCCGCCGGTGGCACGTCCTCGACACCGGTGCGCCTGACGCCACCGCGCAAGGGTCGCCCGGGCCGACCGTGTTGTGCGTGCACGGCAATCCCACATGGAGCTTCGTGTGGGCACGGGTCGCTCGCACTCTGGCCCCACGTCACCGCGTGGTGGCGGTCGACCAGCTCGGAATGGGGTACAGCGAGCGCACGCCGCGCCGCCGCTACGGCGACCGAGTAGCCGATCTCGCCGACCTGGTCGATGCCCTCGACCTCACCGCCGACGGCCCGATCGTGGTCATCGGCCACGACTGGGGTGGGGCGATCGCCATGGGCTGGGCGGTTGCCCACGGCGACGACCTCGCCGCGCTCGTGCTGTGCAACACCGGCATCGCCGTGCCGGAAGGGCGATCTGCGCCGGCGATCATCCGGCTTGCTGCGTCGCCGTTCCTCCTCGATGCGGTGTGCCGGGGCACCCCGGTGTTCGTGCGCGGCGCCGCTCGTCTGTCGCGCGATCGATTGACCAAGATCGAACGTGAGGCCCTCGACGCTCCCTACCGCGGTGCACCACAGCGTGCGGCGATCGCCGACTTCGTCGACGACATTCCGCTCCGCGACGACGCGCCGAGCGCCGACGTACTCGACGCCGTCGCAGCAGGTCTGGCGAACATCAGTGCACCGGTGCTGTTGGCGTGGGGGCCCGACGACCCGGTGTTCAACGACGACTTCCTCGACGATCTAGCGCGCCGGATGCCGCATGCGGACCGTCACCGATTCCCACGGGGCGGTCACCTCCTGCCGCTGGAAGACATCGGGACACCATCGGCTGCCAACGTGATCGCCGAGTGGCTCCACCACCTCGACCGCGATCGCGGCGCCGGTGCCCCGCACGGTGTCGGGCACGAGCCGGAGCCGGCGGGCGGCGGTCATCGCCCGCTGTGGGCGCCGATCGACGAGAACACCTCCGATCCGTCACGACGGGCCAGCCGTGCCGTCGTCGACGTGGCCAGCGGCGACACGGTGACGTGGTCGGAGTTGGGCGAACGGATCGAACACGGGGCCCGAGCGCTGCGGGCCAAAGGGATGACCGCCGGCGACCGGGTCGCCATGCTCACCCCGCCCAGTGTCGACGCACTGGTCGTCGCGTATGCGATCGTCCGAGCCGGGGGCGTGGCAGTGGTCGCTGACCGCGGGTTGGGGCTGTCCGGGTTGCGTACCGCCATTCGGTCTTCGCGGCCACGCTTCGTGGTGGGGCCTCGACAGGCGCGCGGTGCGGCCCGCGTGCTGCGCTGGGCGCCTGGTGCCACGATGCTCGATCCGAGCGATCTGTGGCACGGTCCCGAACTCGATGAGTTGCCGGTGCCGAGCCCCGACCATCTCGCTGCCGTGCTGTTCACCTCCGGAGCGACGGGGCCGGCCAAAGGCGTGCGGTACACCCACGCGCAGTTGGCCGCACAACGCGACGCCCTCGAGGCGACCTATGCGATCACCCCCGCCGATCGTCTCGTAGCTGCGTTTGCGCCGTTCGCGTTGTACGGGCCCGGACTGGGCATCACGACCGCGCTCCCCCGACAGCGACGTGACTCGGCCGGGCACACTCACCGCCGAGGTGTTGTCGGCGGCGTGCGCCGAGATCGACGCGACGATGGCCTTTGCGTCACCGGCTGCGCTGGCCAATGTGGTGCGCACCGCTGAATCCAACGCGTCGGCCGCCGCCGGCCTCCGTGGCCTCCGAGTGGTGATGAGTGCCGGGGCGCCGGTGCCGTCGGAGCTGTTGCACGACGTGGCCCAACTGACGCCGTCGGCGACACTGCACACCCCCTACGGCATGACCGAGTCGCTGCCCGTCGCCGACATCGAATTGACGGCGATCGACACCGCCGATGCCGACGATCCCCACGGCGGGGTGTGCGTCGGGGCTCCAGTGAAGGGCGTCGAGGTGCTGATCGTCCCGTTCGGGTTCGACGCCCGACAACCCGTGGATGCGTTGCCCGTTGGGCGTATGGGCGAAATCCTCGTTCGTTCTTCGTGGACCAGCGCTGGCTACGACGGCCTGTGGGCGACGGAAACCGCCGCCCGTCCGATCGACGCCGATGGACGAAGGTGGCATCGCACGGGCGACGTCGGACACCTCGACGCCGCCGGCCGTCTGTGGGTCGAGGGGCGCAGCGTGCACGTGATCACTGCGGTATCGGGTCCGATCACACCGGTTCCGGTCGAGCGCGCGGTCGAGCGCCGGCTGCGAGGAACTCGAGTTGCTGCCGTCGGCGTCGGTCCTGTGGCACGCCAGCAGCTCGCTGTCGTGATCGAGCAGGGCGGAGCCAATGGGCTGGCCAGCACCGACATCGCGCGAGCCGTGCGCGACGCCGTGTCGCCGTTGGGTGTGGAGGTCGCCGCGGTGCTCGCTGTCGCCGAGATTCCCGTCGACATCCGTCACGAGGCCAAGATCGACCGCGCGGCGGTGGCCGATTGGGCCGAACGCGTGCTCGCGGGTCGGCGCGTCCGGCCGCTGCGCCGGCACTGAGGACGACTCGGAGCAATGCGCACGCTGGTGACCGGCTCGTCGAGTCGTATCGGACTCGGCGTGGTTGCCGCATTGCGTGGCCGAGGCGACGAGGTGGTCACCCTGCAGCGCCGACCGGTGCCGGCGCTCGACGAGCTCGACGTCCGCCAGGTCACAGGCGACATCCGCGACGCGGACCGTGTGGACGAGGCGGTCGACGGCTGCGATGGGGTGATCCACCTCGCAGCGCGTGTCGGCGTGGTCGGTAGCTGGGACGACTTCCATTCGGTGAACGTTGATGGCACCGCAGTGGTGCTCGACGCGGCGCGGCGAGCCGATGTGGAGCGGTTCGTACACGTGTCGTCGCCGTCGGTGGCTCACGAGGGCGACTCGTTGGTGGGGGAGGGGGCCGGTCCGCCGGTCACGGGACGCCGGCGGCCGTTCTATCCCGAATCGAAGGCACTCGCCGAGCAGATGGTGTTGGCGCCTTCATCATCGGCCACGCGCGTCGTGGCGATCCGTCCTCATCTGGTGTGGGGGCCGGGCGACGAGCAACTCGTCGGCCGCATCGTCGAGCGCGCGCGAGCGGGACGCCTCGCCGTTGTCGGTACCGGGGCGGCGCTGATCGACACGACCTACGTCGACAATGCGGTCGATGCGCTCGTGGCTGCGCTGGATGCACTGGAACCCGACGCCGACTGTGCGGGGCGGGCGTACGTGGTCGCCAACGGCGAGCCGCGACCGATCATCGAGCTGATCGCCGGCATCTGTGCTGCCGCCGGGGCACCGTTCGCTCCGCGGCATGTCCCGCTGCGGGTCGCTCGACCGGTGGGCGCGCTGGTGGAGCGGGTGTGGGCGACGGTCGCGCCACGGGCTGAGCCGCCGATTACAGCGTTTGTCGCCGAGCAACTCGGCACCGCGCACTGGTTCGATCCGCGACCCGCTGCCGCCGACCTGCACTGGCGGCCGCGCGTCTCGATCGACGAGGGGCTCGACCGACTCGGCGACTGGTTCGACGCCGGGCTGTCCGGACTGGCCCGAAGCGCAGTAGGGTCTCCGCCCTGGCGACGTGGCCGAGTGGCTTAGGCAACGGCCTGCAAAGCCGTCTACCCGGGGTTCGATTCCCGGCGTCGCCTCCAAAACCCCTGCTCAGCGGGGGTGCACTGCAGCCGTGGCCACGCGGTGGTCACAGACTCACCGTGGAGCCCGCGGCGAACCGCTGCGGCTCCATCCTGGTTGTCGCCCGTCAGTCGGGTGTCAGGATGAAGCCTTCGCCGCACACGAGAGAGTTGCCGCTACACGTCAGCTGGTCGCCTCCGGCGACACCTGCCTGACCACCACTTGCGGTGTTCCCGACACCGCCGGCCACCGACGAATCCACACCGCTGGCGGTGTTGTCGTTGCCGCCCAAGACCGACGTGAACGCCCAACCCACATCGTCGGTGAGGCTCACGACACCGTCGGGTCCGGCGGCGGTGTTGTCACGGCCGCCCGATACCGACGCGCCCGTTGCCACTCGCCTCGTTGCGCCTGCCGCCGGACACCGACGTGGCCACGGCGCTGGCGGTGTTGCCGTCGCCCCCGGACACCGACGAGTAGACGCCGCTGGCGGTGTTGCCGTTACCGCCGGACCACCGACGACCAGATGCTGCTGGCGGTGTTGCTGGCGCCGCCCGTGATGGTGGGCGTATTCGCCGCTGACGGTGTTGGACCACCCGGCGACGATGCCGGAGTGGCTGGTGTAGTCGTTGTCGGTGCCGACGACGATGTTGTGACTCCCAGAGCGGACCTCATCGCCATTGGCCTCGGTGTCTTCGTTGTAGCCGATGATGAGGTTGCCGCGCCCGTCGCAGTCCTCGAAGTTGCCGAAGTTGGCCGGTTCGCATTGGCTGTCGCCGCTGGCCGTCGACGATCTGCACGTTGACGTCGGTGAAACGGATGGTTGGCTGACCGTCCACGGTCTCGTTGGTCATCGGCGCCGTCTTGGTTTCCAACGCAGCAGTGTCTGCTTCGAGTGCGGCGACTTGTGCTCTCAATGCGGTGTTTGTCGGCTTCGAGTGCTTCGATGCGGGCCAACACCTCTTGGTTGACGCCGGCGGTCTCCAACGCCCGACACCCGATCATCCAACTCGGTGAGCGAGGTGGGCGTGTAGTAGCCGACCACATCGCCCAGCACGAGGACCTGGCCGTTCTGGTTGAAGATGTCAATCGCCCCGCCTGCGGAGAGTTTCACATCAACCTTGTTCGGAAACGGTGCCTGCCCAGCCGAGAAGTTGAGGTTGGACACCGTTGGGATGTCGGGGAGACCGGAGGGGTACAGCCGTAGGTTGGACTGGGCGGTTGGCCCGACGATGGTCACGTTCATCGCCACACCAACCGCACTGTCGGGAATCTCCAGTGGACCGACACAGTCGCCGGCGCCGCCGGTGACTTGCACGGTTGCCACATCGTTGGGGCCCGAGCGGTCCGACTCGTGGGCCGCGCTGGTCTGGTGGCGGCCGAAAGTCGAACGCCCGACATCCGTCGGTCGGTACGAATGTTGCGTCGTCGTCGCCTGGCGCCGCATTGACTGCGAGGGCGGACATCACCACCCACCCCGCCATCAGCGCGAACAGTGCGCCGGTTGCGAACCAGACAATCGAGCGAACACGAACCGCGACCACCATCGTGGACCCCTTCCGATTGGGAGCTGTCCGACCCGACGTCGAACACACAATCGGCACAACCTACGACAACAACGAGAAGGGTGCGTTGAGCCTGGACATACGCGCACCAACCGACATCGGCCGACCACAGGCACGATCGGGTTCGGGGCCCAGCGCGTTCGTTCGCCCGAGATCGCGGGCCAGCAAGAGTCGACCCCACTGCCTGGGACTCGATCAGGTGATTTCGGTGCCGTTGGGGTGGTGGGTGTGCCACTGGCCGTTGGCGTCGCGGTGGACGCGGTAGCCGCGTTCTTTGTGCAGGTTGTGCGCCCGGCACAACGGCGCCCCAGTTGCGTGGGCACGGTGGCTCCGTGGGCGGCCCAGCTTTGTGAGTGGTCGGCAACGCACCAGGCCACGGGTCGGTCGCAGCCGGCCCAGGCGCAGGTGGTTTCGAGCAGCATCACGGCGTCACGGGCGCCACCGGTGAACAGCCGTCCCCGTCGCCCCAAAATCGACGACCACACCCTGGGTGTCGTAAACGACGCGGCGGATGTGACCGACCAGGGCGGCGTTGATCGCCTCGTCGGGATGCAACCGGTGACCGCCCTGGGTGCGTACGACGACGTCGCGGTAGGCGGCAGGGTGAATTCGGTCGCCGGTGAGGCCGGCTTCGAACGAGGCCTGATCGATCAACACGTTCACCGTCGGGTTGGCTCGCCGGGCACCAGGATCGGCGACCGCGGCGGCGTTGGCCATCGCCACCAGCGCGTCGGCGTGTTGTTGGGCGGAGGTGCGGGCGCCGGGCGTCGTCGCGATCGAGTTCGTGATCGTTGCGCCATTCGGCGTCGGCGAAGTAGGCCAACACCTCGGCCAACTCCGCGCCGGCGAGGTCGTCGAGCAGCCCGGTGAGCTTCCATCCACCAGCCATACGTGGCCGCAACGTGACATGGCGCTGCTCGGCCAACGCTGCGGTGCGGTCGTTTCCGTGGTCGTCGGCCGCCAACCGCTCCCACGTCTTCGCGTAGCCAGCGAAGTCATCAAAGCTCTTCCGGCACGCGTCACCCAACAAATCATCGAGTGCACTGTCCAACGCCTCATCAGCAATCTGCGGGTTCGCGGCCGCACGAGCCATCGCTTCGACATGGGCGATCGGCACGAACCCGTCAGCAAAGGCTGTGCGCCATTGCGGGGCACGGTCCAAGAAGCGGGCCACTTGCATCCGCCGGTGCGCTTCGGCCCCCGAGAGCTGATGGCGGTGCCGCAACCAGGCATGGGTCGACAGCACGCCATCGGTCTCGCGGAACCGTGACTGGGCATCGACATCGGCAGCCACCGCAACTGCAGCGGCTTCACTGATCCGCCGGGCTCGTTCGACATGCGTCGCCCACTCATCGGCAACCGCATCGGGCAACCCCGATGGATCGATCGCCTGCAGTTTGGCGATCGCCGACACCAACGCCGCCCCCGCATCGGCAACCAACTCGACCGCTGCCGCGGTCGCCGCGGCCGTATCGGTGTCGTCGATGGCGGTGTTCGTCACGCTTCCCATCATGACGAGGGGGTGTCACACCGAACCCCCGAAATCGGGCCCTCGGCCGAATTTCTTGGAGAAATTCTCAGGCGAGTACGGCGATGCTCGCTTCGCTCGGATCTGCCGCGTCTTGGACCATCGCCAGGTACGCCTCTTCCAAGCCGGCCAAGCCTTCGCGCTCGACGATCGTCGCCCAGCTCGGCGCGACCTCGAGGAGCCGATCCCACGCCACGCCGAGTCGAGCCTGATAGCCGTCCTGGCCCAGTCGGCGACTCGCTTCTGAATTTGGCTCGGAGCGAAGAAGAACTCCGGACTCGGGCCGGGCAGTACTTCGTCGGTCGCGGTCGCATCCCAGTGGGTGAGCCCGACGGCGACCGAGGCGCCGAGCTGATCACCGAGCCGAGCGTGCACCTCGTGACGTACCCCGGCGTTGCCGGCGATGTCGACGAATACCGACGGCACGCTGGCCAGGTCGCCGATCTGGTCGTACGCCAGCACCTCGTCGTAGCAGCCGAGGCGCTCGACGTGTTCCACGCGGCCCGGCGAGGTCAGCCCGATCACCCGCGGCCGGTCGCCCTCGCGTCCCGAGGTGCAGAGCGCTGTTCCGGCAGCCGTCTTGCTCGACGCACTCGAGATCACGATCTGCTCGGCGCCGAAGTCGTCGTTGTCGGCGAGGTAGTCGTCGAGCACGAACGAGGTGACGAACAGCGGAATGAAGATGGCCTGGATGTCCTCGGTGTCGGGCTGATAGGTCGGATCAGCCGACGTGAACCGGTACTGGTTGTACACCGGCGGAAGTTCGGCGCGATGTGCCGATCCGTCGGCGAATCCGCTCGGGCTGATGCGATCAGGCGTGACCACGAGATGGGTGGCCATCGGCAGGTAGCCGAACACCCGAGTACCGATGGGCACACTGGTGACATCGCCACCGATCACGTCGGCGAACCCCCACACCGGGATGCGGCCCCAGCCGTCTTCGGCTGACGGGAAGAACTTCCAGTAGCCGACCATGTCGCCGGCCGCGCCGTACGTGACGTTGTTGGCGGTGAGCCCGACCCGGTCGACACGCAACAGCACCTGGCCGTCACTCAGTTGTGGCAGCGGGTCGGTGGTGTGGCGGGTGACGCCCAGGTCGTCGCGGCGAACCTCGAGCACATCGATCACGTCGGTCATGTCTTCACCCTCGCGAATCCGCACCCTCGCCGTCGACCCGGGATCGAGCGCCCAGAGGCGCATCGACGTCGGGCCGCCGGAATCAGGGTGCGCTACTGGCGGTGAGCGCCCGCAGGCGCTCGCTGATGTCGGCGCACTCGTCGCATCCCCAGATCGCTTGATACACCCGGCATCCGAGACACAACGAGAACACGGCTTCCAGCGAGGCGGCCACCACGAGCATCAGCAGCAGCGCCACAGCGACCGTCGACGCACCGAGCGCAACGGCGAGCGCCGCTCCGGCCGAGAATGCCAGCCCGATCCCCTGAGCGAAGCGCTTCGGCGGGCCAGGCACGTGCCGCGACTGCACGCCGAACCGTCGCTCGATCCATGGCGTGGCCACGCGCATCGACAGTTGCCCCAGCGGCGACAAGGTGGGGCCGGTGGCGACGCGGGCGGCGAAGCCCGCCACGAGCAGGGCCAAGAGCCACGGGTTCGACGTGACCATCACGGCAACCGCAAGGACAACGACGCCGGCTGCGACGACCCGGGCTGCGGATTCGTTCACCGGATCCGGGAACGAGAACACCGTCGACCACCGGGTGCGCGTGGGGGAGGACACGTTGGACGACACCACTCCAGCATAAACCCGATCGGTCTTATCGGGTATTCCCGAGACGAGAACAGCACGGTGCGACCCCTTCGAACGCCCTCGTTCGCGCCCGGTAACGGCGGGTACGCTGGATTCTGCACATGACCGGAACCACAGCAAACACCCACGCCACCGTGGTCGTTCCCGGCATGCACCTCATGACGGCGCTCGTCGGTCCGCGCGACCAGTTCCTGCGGCAGATCGAGCAGCGCTTCCCGACAGTGCGGATCAGCGTGCGCGGCAACGAGGTGCGGATCGACGGCGACGACACCACACGCGTCGCCGACGCGACGCGCTTGTTCGAAGAGTTGATCATGCTGCTTCAACGCGGCCAGCAACTCGACGACACCACACTCGGACGGATCGTGGCGATGGTCGACGCCGAGGAGCGGCCCAGCGAGATCCTGAGCCACGAAGTGCTGCGCGGCGCCAAGGGCCGGCAGGTCAAGCCAAAGACCGCTGGCCAGAAGCGCTATGTCGACACGATCGCCGAGAACGTCATCACCTTCGGCCTCGGCCCCGCCGGGACCGGAAAGTCGTGGCTGGCCGTAGCCATGGCGGTGCGCGCCCTCCAGGCCAAAGACGTCCAGCGGATCATCCTCACTCGTCCGGCGGTGGAAGCCGGCGAGCGTCTGGGGTTCCTACCCGGCGACCTGATGGCCAAGATCGACCCGTACCTCCGGCCGCTCTACGACGCGTTGTACGACATGCTCGACCCCGATGCCGTGACCCGGCTGCTCGAACGGCAGGTGGTCGAAGTGGCCCCGCTGGCGTTCATGCGCGGGCGCACGCTGAACAACAGCTTCATCATCCTCGACGAGGCGCAGAACGCCACCCCCGAGCAGATGAAGATGTTCCTCACGCGCATCGGATTCGGCTCGCACGTCGTGGTCACCGGCGACACCACCCAGGTCGACATCCCCAACGGCAAGAGCGCTCTGGCCGGGTTGGAGCGCACGCTGACCGGGATCGACAGCTTGGCGTTCGTTCACCTCACCGGTGCAGATGTGGTGCGCCATCGGATCGTCGCCGACATCGTTGCGGCCTACGAGCGCAACCAGCGCTGACACGATGACCGAGCCGGTCGAACCGGTCCAGCCGGTCGAGATGGTCGAGGTAGTCGCCACGGACGACCGCGAGGATCGCAGCGATCCGCCCGTCGATGTCGCCCGGTGGCAACGCCTCGCAGCACGCACGGCGAGCGGTCTCGGCGGGCGCGGCGAGCTGACGCTGACGTTCGTCGATCGGGCGGCGATGGCCGAGATCAACGACGAGTGGATGGGAGCCGCGCGTCCGACCGACGTGCTGGCTGCGCCAATGGATGCCGTCGACAACGGCGACACGTCCGACACCTCGGTGCCCCGGTTGCTGGGCGACGTGGTGGTCTGTCCCGCAGTCGCCGCCGACCAATTCGTTACGCACGCCGGAACACTCGACGACGAGCTCGCACTGCTCGTGGTGCACGGCGTGTTGCACGTGTTCGGCTACGACCACGCGGTCGAGGTCGATGCCACCGCGATGCGCGCAGCAGAGCGGCGTCTGCTCGAACAGTTCCACTGGGACGGCGACGCGCCGCCCCTCTTCCGTCACGAGCACGACGATCAGAGCTGAAGGCGGCGACTCATCGCCGGACGGACCCACCGTCTAGCGTCGCCGCCATGGACCTCTCTCTGGCTGGCAAGACCGCGCTCGTGACTGGCGCGTCGAAGGGAATCGGCAAGGCGATCGCTGCGTCGTATGCCGCGGCAGGCGCCAACGTGATGCTCAGCAGCCGCAAGCTCGACCAACTTGAGGCAGCCGCCTCGGAAATGACCGACGCATCGGGTCAGGTCGACGTACTCGCCGCCAACGCCGGCGACGAGGGAGCAGGTGAACGGGTGGTGGCGGCCACGATCGAGCGGTTCGGTGGCCTCGACATCCTGGTGAACAACGCGGCGACCAACCCCTACTACGGCCCGACACTCGGGGTCGGCGAGGGGCAGTACGACAAGACCTTCCAGGTCAACCTGAAGGGCCCGCTGTTCTTCGCGCAGGCGGCGTGGGAGCAGGCGTTCAAAGACGATCCTGGGGTGATCCTCAACATCGCCTCGGTCGGCGGACTGCGCGCCGAGGGCGCCCTCGGTGTGTACAACCTGACCAAGGCGGCGCTGATCCACCTGACCCGGCAACTCGCCCACGAACTCGGCCCCACACGTGTGGTGGGTATCGCGCCGGGGCTGGTGAAGACCGACTTCGCCAAGGTGCTCATCGACAACTTCGGCGAGTCATTGGCCGCCCGTTTGCCGCTCGGCAGGGTGGGTGAGCCTGAGGACATCGCCAATCTTGCCCTGTTCTTGGCCAGCGACGCCGCGAGCTGGATCACCGGTGAGACCTATGTGATCGATGGCGGCGCAGGTGTCGCCGGCGGTGGCGTCGCCTCTGACTGAGTCGAACGGTCGCTGCAGCTCGCTCAGGCAGCGATGCCGTCGAACACCGTGTCGACCAGCGCGGCCGCATGGCGTCGCGTGGACGCCACGTGCCCGACGGTCAATCGGAGCCACAGCGGCCCGTACAGCGCATCGAGGGTCAGCTCGACGTCGATGTCGCCGCGCACCTGGCCCGCTTCGATCGCGGCCTGCAGCCGCGCCGTCGATCGTGACCGACGCGGCGCCCAGAACCGTTGCCGGAACTCTTCGGCGGTCTGCGGATCGTGTGCCGATGCCGCAAGCATCTCGCGAATCAACTGACCCGTCGGCGAGTTGAACACGCGAATCACCCCTTGCAGGTGGGTGGTGAAGTCGGCGCGTGGATCATCGGTGTGGGCCAACGGCGTCGCTTGCACCGTGCCGTCGAGGAGCGCATCGAAGATCACCGCCGTACGCGACGGCCACCAGCGGTAGATCGTCTGCTTGGCGACACCTGCCGCCTTGGCGATGTCGTCGACCTTGGCGTGGCTCGCATCGCCCGATCCGATGAGCTCGTAGGTCGCTTCGAGAATGCGCCGATGCGCCGCCTCGTCTCTGGTTCGCCCGCGTGGCACGGCCCGATCGTAGGTGGTGAGGCCCTAGCGGCGTCGAGGTTTCCCCAACGCGGTCCGCGGCAGCGAGGTCGACAACGTCAGTCGCCGCGGCGCCATGAACGCGGCATGCGTCGCTTTCACATGCGCTCGCAGTTCGTCGAGCGACGGGGGAGCGACTGGAACGGTCGGGACGACCACGGCCTCGACGAGTTGGCCCCACTCGGGGTCGTCGACGCCGCGGACGAGCACCTCGGCAACGTCGCCGTGGGTGGCGAGAATCGCCTCGACGGCTTCAGGCCACACGTTCTCGCCGCCGGTGATGATCAGATCACCGCGGCGGCCGTCGACCTGCAGTCGGGGAGTGCCGTCCACGTCGCGAGCCCACCGGCCCACGTCGCCGGTGGCGAACCAACCGTCGGCATCGACCGGCGACGACCCGTCGCGATACGCGCGCAACAACATCGGCGCGCGGATCGCGATGTCGCCCTCATCGTCGATGCGGATCTCCACGCCCTCGAGCGGGCGCCCGTCGTACACCACGCCGCTGCCGGTCTCGGTCATGCCGTAGGTGGTCACGCTGTTGCGCGGTCGTTCGGCAGGTGGCCGCGATCCGCCGAGCACGATCACCCGAAACAGGCTCGGTTCGATCCGGGCCATCGCCGTCGGAACGAGTGAGACCAACGTGGCACCGGCGCCTGCGGCGTGCTCGACCGCTGCGGCGTCGAAACCGGGGAGCACGGTGAACGGCGTCGACGTCACCAGTGCCCGCGTCACGACGGCAAGTCCGCCAACGTGCGAGAGCGGAAGGCACGCCAGCCAATGGTCGTCGGGGCCCACCTCAAGCGCCGCGCTGGTCGCAGCTGCTGACGCGGCGACCGCATCGTGAGTGAGGACCACACCCTTCGGCGCGCCGGTCGAGCCGCTCGTAGCCATCACGAGCGCATCACCGGGCTCGACGTCGTCGCCGACGCGCATCGCCGCACAAAGGTCGGCGCGGGCCGCCGGAGGGAGTCGCTGATCGACGGGAAATGCCGCATCGCCCGCATCCCAGATCCGGCGGAGTTCGTCGACGAACTCTGGTCCGCCCGGCTGGTCGATGGCGACGAGACGAGCCATGATCGAGGGCGAGCGTCGGCCGCAGCGTCAGGCGGTCACCGGATCGATCGGCGTGATCGGATCGACGCCGGCCTCGATCTCGGCGGCGATGGTCAGGCAGCGCAGATCATTGAACCGATCGCCCATCACCTGCGCGCCGACCGGCAGCCCATCGGCGATACCGGCGGGAGTGATCGCGGCGGGCATGCCGAGGAGGTTGGCAGCGATCACCGGCCAGATCGTGGCGAGCATCGTCTGAAATCCGGTGTTGGGATCGATGTCGGCGTCGTGCTCGAACGCCGGTTGCGCCCACGTCGGCGACAGCAGCACCGGATACTCCTGGAAGAACTGGGCCCACTCGCGCAACATCCGATACCGCTCGACGTGCATGGTCGTGACCTCGGGATACGACGGGGTCGGACCGTCCTCCTGGGAGATGTCGAGAAGCTGTTTGGCGTTCGGCCCCATCACCATGTCGAGCAGTTCGCGCTGGCTGTCGATGTCGGCACCGAGCAACGCCTGCCAGAGCTGCACGACGAGCTCGATGTCGGGAGGAGTCGCCTCGACCACGTCGTGCCCGGCGTCGGCCAGACGGTCCGCCGCACTGCGGATGGTCGCCTCGATACCGGGATCGATCGCCAGACCGTCGGGCGGAACGAGCAGCGCGATCCGGATCCTCTCTCCAGGAGCGTTGTCGGCGAGGACCGCGCTCACACTGCGCGGGTCGCGCCAATGCTGCCCAGCGAGTGCGTCGAGCCCGGCACGCACGTCGGCGACGGTGCGCGCCATCGGGCCCTCTACGACCATCAGCTGCGACGCCAAGCCCATGTTCTCGGGCGGGATCTCGGTGGCCATCGGGATCACGCCGACCGTCGGCTTGAGCGAGGAGATACCGCAGCAGTGCGCGGGGTTGCGCAGCGAGCCACCGATGTCGTTGCCCAGCCCGATCGGACTCATCCCCGCAGCGATCGCCGACCCCTCGCCACCGCTCGAGCCGCCAGCGGTGACGTGCGGATTCCACGGGTTGCGGGTGAGGCCGTGCAGCGACGAATCGGTGTGCACGCGCAGACCGAAGTCGGGCAGATTGGTGCGGGCGAACGGAATCGCGCCCGCGGCACGGATGCGCGTCACGGTCGGCGCGTCGTGCTGGGCGATCGCCTCTGCCAACGCCGGGACCGCCTGAGTGGTTGGCGTGCCAGCGAGGTCGATGTTCTCTTTCACGGTGCACGGCACGCCGTGCAACGGACCGAGATCGTCGCCGCGGGCAAGTGCAGCGTCGGCCTCGTCGGCGGCGGCCCGCGCTTCGTCGGGCAGCAGCCGCACGATCGCATTGAGATCGCCGTTGACCGCCTCGACGCGGTCGAGGTGCGCCTCGAGCACTTCTCGACTCGACACCTCGCCGCCGGCGATGTCGGCGGCCAATGTGAGTGCGGAACGTTGCCAGAGCTCGCTCATCGGCCCATCATGGCGCACCGATGAACCGTTGGATGACCGGAGCGCGCCCGCGCACGCTGCCCGCAGCCGTCGTGCCCGTGGCCGTCGGCGCGGCCTGCGCAGTCGGGATCTCCGCCGACGGCATCGTGTGGTGGCGTGTGGCGGCTGCCCTCGTGGTCAGCGTTGCGCTCCAGGTCGGCGTGAACTACGCCAACGACTACAGCGACGGGGTGCGCGGCACCGACGACGTCCGCGTCGGCCCGGCGCGTCTCGTAGCCAGTGGGCTCGCCGAGCCGGCCAGCGTGAAGCGTGCGGCCCTGCTCGCCTTCGCCGTGGCGGCAGTGGCGGGCCTGGCGATCGCAGTTGCCACATCGTGGTGGCTACTCGCCGTGGGTGCCGCAGCGATCGCCGCCGGATGGTTCTACACCGGTGGCCCCAAGCCGTACGGGTACCTCGGCCTCGGCGAGGTCTTCGTGTTCGTCTTCTTCGGACTCGTGGCCACCGCCGGCACGACCTATGCCGCCGTCGAGCAGATCACTGCCTTGTCGGTGTGGATGGGTGTGGCAGTGGGCGCGTTGGCGTGTGCGCTGTTGGTGATCAACAACCTGCGTGACATCCCCACCGACCGTGAGGTCGGCAAGCGCACGCTCGCCGTCCGGCTCGGCGACCGACGCACGCGATGGCTGTATGTCGCCCTTCTGGTTGCCGCATTCGCCGTATTGCCGATCGTGGCGGTCGACCGGCCGTGGGCGCTGCTCGGTCTGGTCGCGCTCCCCGCGGCGATCGGCCCGATACGTACCGTGCTCGGTGGAGCCGGGGCGGGTCAGCTCATCGCCGTGCTCGGCGCAACCGGGCGAGTGCAGCTGGTGTACGGCGCGGCAGCCACGATCGGGCTGGCGCTCAGCGGCTGACCCGGGCGATCCACTCGCCGATCGCAGCCGCGGTTCTGTCGGGCTGTTCGAGGTGCGCGCTGTGGCCCGCGCCGTCGATCGTCACGAGCTCGGCCGCGGGCAGGCCGGCACACATCCGCTCGCCGATCTCGGTGAACTTCTCGTCGTGTTCGCCGACGATCACGAGGGTCGGCGCCGCGATGTCGCCGAGGCGGGGCCACAGCGGGCTCTGCGTGCCCGTCCCGGCGAGCAGCAGCGACGACGCCAGGTTGTCAGCCCGATTACGTCGGCGGTCGTCGCGCATCGCCGCGTCGTCCGTGAGGCCCGCGAACAGCGGGAGGCTGAGCCACTCGTCGATGAACGCGTCGACGCCGATCTCCGCGATGCGCGCCGCCAGGTCGCGGTCGGCCGAGCGACGAGCGAATCGTTCGGCTTCGTCGTCGATACCGGGCGTGGCACCGATCAGTACCAACGCCTGCACCGCGGTCGGATGGGCGAGCGCTGCGTGCAGTGCGACGCGTCCGCCCATCGAGTAACCGACGTACACCGCTTCGCCGCCGTGGGCCACCAAGTGGTCCGCACACCCCCACAACTCGGCGCGCACGTCGCCGGCGGTGCCGTGGCCGGGCAGGTCGACGGCCGCCAGCTCGACTGCGTCACCGAGATGCTGGCGCAAGGCGGGAACGACGATGTCCCACGAACGGGCGGTCTGCGTGAACCCGTGGGCCAGTGCGATGCGCACGTCAGCCGGCGTTGGCGGCCATCTTGGCCAGCACCCGGGCGTACGTCTCTGGCTCCTGCGCGCCGGGCACGGCCCACGCGTCGTTGAACACGAACGTCGGCACTGCGGTCACGCCGCGATCCGCGGCGCCGCGCAACTCGGCGGCGACCTCGGCAGTACCCCGATCGCTGTCGAGGAACGCCCGCACGTCGTCGGCGTCGAAGCCCTCGCCAGCGGCCAGGTCGGCGAGCGCCTCGGGGTCGCCGATGTCGATGCCGTCGTAGAAGTAGGCCCGCAGCAAGCGCTCCTTCATCGCCTTCTGCGGGACCGGCGAGTCGGGCTGCTCGCTCAGCCACAACAGCCGGTGGGCGAGGAGGGTGTTGGCCCGCAGGGCGCGGTCCATGCGGAACTCGATGCCCGCGTCGGCGGCGGTCGACGTGACGTGGTCGATGATCTCGCGCGCTCGCTCGGGGCCGCCGAACTTCTTGGCGTAGGCATCGAACACCGGACCCGCACGTCCGGGACTGGCGGTCGGATCGAGCTGGAAGGGAAGGTAGGTCACGTCGATGTCGATGTCGTCGCCGAACTCGGCGCGGAACTGGGCCAACCCGTTCTCGAACTTGCGCTTGCCGATGTAGCACCACGGACACACCACATCGGAGTAGATCTCCACCGTGATGGTCGGGCGTTCTCCCGCGACGTCGGTGCGGGACGGATCGGTCTCGGCGTGGTCCACAGCACCACGCTAGGCCGATGTGCGCCGTATGGTCGGCGTCGATGACCGATGCGCGCACACAGGCGACGTTCGCCGCCACGCTGGTCGACGAGTGGGTCCGCCTCGGCGTTCGTCACGCAGTGGTCGCCCCAGGCTCGCGTTCGACGCCCATGGCGCTGGCGGTCGCGCGTCGGGACGACGTTGCGGTGCACGTGGTCCACGACGAACGTGCGGCCGCGTTCGTCGCCCTCGGTCTGGGCATCGACGGCCACCCCGCGCTGCTGTTGTGCACCAGCGGCACCGCGGTCGCGCACTTCCTGCCGGCGGTGATCGAAGCGCACCTGTCGCAGATCCCGATGATCGTGCTCACCGCCGACCGCCCGGAGGAACTGCGCGGCGTGGGCGCGCCACAAACGATCGATCAACCCGGGATCTTCGGCGTGTACGCCCGGGCGATGCTCGATCTCGGCGACGCGGCGATCGCCGAGTCCGGCTCGTGGCGCCGCCGGGCCAGCGATGCATGGCACCACGCCACCGACGGCCCGGTCCAGGTCAACCTGCAGTTTCGTGAGCCGCTGGCGGCCGACCCCGATGAGCTCCCCGCGGCGGGTGCGCTCGCCAGCCCAACGAGCGACGCCACGCCGCACGACCCGGTTCCCGAGGGCTTCGACACCCCGCGCGGCGTGATCCTCGCAGGTGGCCGCAGCCTCGTCGATGGATCGCGCGTGCATGAGCTTGCGGCGCGCGCCGGCTGGCCCCTGATCGCCGACCCGCTGTCTGGCGTGCGCGACGACGATGCGATCACGATGGTCGACGCCCTCTTGCGTCACGGCCCATTCGCCGACGACCATCTGCCGACCAGCATCGTGCGGATCGGGCGGCCCGCTGCGTCGCGCGTGGTCGTCGAGTGGACCTCGCGTGCGGTGGCCGCGGGCGCCTCGCTCGTACAAGTGGGTGGTCCGGGCACGATCGACCCCGGGTTGGATGTGACCGCGCGCTGCGGGCTCGACGACGTGCTCGCCGAGGTCGAGACGGGGGCGACCGGGACGCCATGGGCGGCGCGCTGGCGACGCGCTGAGGAGCGGGCCCGTGCTGCCGCCGGAGCCCTGCTCGACGACCTCGATGCCACGGGCCAACTGACCGAGCCGGGCGTCGCGCGCATCGTCGCCGCGCATCGACCGCCGGAGGCACAGGTCACGGTTGCCTCGTCGATGCCCGTACGCGATCTGGAATGGTTCGGCGGCCCTTCGGCAACGGCATGGTGCAATCGCGGGGCGAACGGGATCGACGGCACGATGTCCACAGCACTCGGCCGCTGCCTGAACGGGTTTCCGTCGATCGTGCTGCTCGGTGACATCGCCTTCATTCACGATGCCAACGCGCTCGTCGCCCTCACCGAGCGCAGCGCCGATCTGCGGGTGATCGTGGTCGACAACGACGGTGGCGGAATCTTCTCGTTCCTCCCGCAAGCCCGCCAGCTACCGGAGGAGCGATTCGAGCAGTTGTTCGGGACTCCTCACGGCGCCGATGTGCTGGCCCTCGCCGCAGCCCATGGCCTGCCCACCCTCGACATCTCGGCGCCGAGTGCGCTCATCGAACAGCTCACGGTGCCCGGCCCATGGGTGGCCCGCGTGGCCACCGATCGTCGGGCCAACGTGGAGGTACATCGGCAGTTGCACGAGGCCGTCGCCGCCGCGATCGACCCGAGCAGCTCCGCCCGCTGAGCTACGGCCGGATGATGGCGCCGAGCATTGCCTGAAACTTGGCTTGCGTCTCGGCCAGTTCGGCGTCGGGCTCGCTGTCGGCGACGATGCCCCCACCAGCGACGAGCCGTGCCGAGCGGCGGTCAGGCGCAAACTCGGCACAGCGGATGGTCACCGCCCAGGTGCCGTTGCCGGCGGCGTCGACCCAGCCCACCGCGCCGCCGTAGCGGCCACGGGTGAAGCCTTCGTGTGCAGCGATCAGCTCGAGCGCCTCGTCGCGTGGGTGGCCCCCGAGGGCCGGTGTCGGGGCGAGCGCGCGGGCCAGCGGGAGCACGGATGGAGGAGGATCGGAGAGCACACCTTCCATTCGGGTTCCGAGGTGCTGCACGTTGGCGACCGTGACGATCGACGGGTCGGGCTCCCAATCGAGGTAACTGGCCGACGGCAGCAACGTGTCGTGGACCACGTCGATCACCACCCGGTGCTCGATCTGGTTCTTCGTGCTGTCGATGAGTTCTGCGGCGACCCGCGCATCGCGCTTGGGGTCGCCGGTGCGCGGCGCCGTGCCGGCGAGCGGGTGCGAGCGCACGATGGCAACGGGGTCGTCATCGGCGGAGCGTTCGACCTCGACGAGCAGCTCGGGCGACGCGCCCACCAGCCCGTCGAACGAGTACCGATAGCTCGATCCGAACGCCGCACGGAGGCGGCGCAGCACGGCATGCACGTCGACGGGCGCATCGCAGGCCACATGTATCGGTCGGGCGATCACGGCTTTGGTCAGCTCACCGACGCGTACGGCATCGCGGGCCGCCCGCACCGCGTCGAGGTAGCGGTCGACCGCCTCGGGAGTGACGGTGAATGCGCCAGCGGTGGTGCGCGCGTCCGGCGGCGTGGCGACGGCTTCGCGCCAATCGGCATCGTCGATCGAGGTGACCGTGACTCGGTCGTCGGGGAGGCGGCGTACGACGACCGCTGGAACCACCAGCTCGCCGGCGTCACGCGGATCGAAGCCCAACACGCCAATCGCCAGCGGGACGACCTCGGGCACGGACGTGTCGTGTTCTATCCCGGCCAGGACTGCTTCGATGGTGGTGCGATCGCCACGGGCAGCGACACCGCGTCCGGCGACTCCGACGCGGCTCTGCACGAAGAGCATCCCGTCACCGCGGGCGACGTCGTTGAGGTCGACGCCATCAGGTGCGCCGTCGAGTTCGGACAGGAGACGGGTGACCGCGCGCATCAGCGGCGGGTGCCGGTGAGGAGCTGGGTGAGTCCGCCGCTCAATTGACTGTGGCGCACGTCGTCGAAGCCGGCGGCCGTCAACGAGGTGACCATGTCGTCGGGTGACGGGAGGTACTCGACGCTCTTGGGGAGGTAGCGGTATGCCGCCCCGTCGGACAAGAGGGCACCGATGCGTGGGACGACTCGCCCGAAGTAGATGTCGTTGCCCCAACGCACCACGGCGTTGTGCGGGATGCCCACATCGAGCAGCGCGATCCGTCCACCCGGCCGGGTGACTCGGGCCAACTCGCCGAAGAACGCATCGAGATCGACCAGGTTGCGCAAGGCGAACCCACACGTGACGCCGTCGACGGCGGCCTCGGGAAGTGGCAGGCGGAGGATGTCGGCCTGCACCAACGGTGCACCCGAGCGGTCGGCCGAGAGCATGCCGAAGCTGAGGTCGAACGAGAACGGAACCAGACCTGCGGATTGCAGGTCGATGCACAGGTCGCCCGTGCCGCTCGCGAGGTCGATCACCCGCGACCCGGGACGCAGCGCGAGCTCGCGCACGGCGCGGTGTCGCCAGCGCACGTCGAGGCGGAACGAGATGATGCGATTCAGGCGGTCGTAACGCGGCGCGATGGCGTCGAACATGTCGCGTACGGCGACGACCTTGGCATCACCTTGTGGCAACGCATCGGTGTCCCACGAGCGACCGGTCATCGACCGCTGAGGTTACGGGGCAGATGCCGGAGGTGGGTCGTCGAGCTGGCCCGATTGCCGACGGTCGATGCGCTCGACCTCGGCGCGCGCCTCGGCGAGCGCCTGCAGCCGGAGGTCGGCGTCGCTCACCGCGCGCTCCACGAGCTCGCGACTGTCGGCGATCTGCACGCTGGTGACGAGGTCGGTGACGGCATCCTCGAACCCGGCGACCAACGGCTCGAACGCGGCCACAGCATCAACACGGGTGCGCTCGGGGAGCGCCGCTGCGGCGATCAGCCGTTCGTCGATCGCCAGCGCTTCGCGTTCGAGCGCCGCGGTCGAGTCGGTCAGCCCGTGCTCGGCGACGTTCGGGTTGGCGCGCAACGCCGCAACGGCGTCGCGCAGACGGCGGTGCATCTTTGCCTCGGGAGAGTGCGCGCCCGCCCACGAGTCGGGAGCGTTGGACGGCACGCCGGGCACGATCTCGTTGGCCGTGTCGTACTCCCGCTTGCCGCGTACGGCGAGCGCGACGCCGAACGCCACGATGGCGCCGACGGCGACGACCAGGGCGATTGCGATGGCGGTGCCCACCGCTACCCGCCTCCCGACGCGGTGTACACGACCAAGATCGTGATGAGGATGGCCAGTGCCAGGCCGACGGCGAGAGCGATCTTGAGCTTGCTGTACGGCCGTTCGCCGTGGACCTCGCCGGTGACACCGTTGATGTACACCTGAAACGGCCGCTGCTCGTAGATCACCGTGAGCAGCCAGATCGGCAGCAACAGATGTTTGTACGTCATCGTGCGCCAGTCGACGTTCATCGAATGGATCTCTTGCACGTCGCCGCCGATGTCGCGGCGCACGTCGGAGCGGATCTCGGACTCCATCCGCGATGTCGCCTCCGGGAGGCACTCCTCGACGTCGTGGTCGTACGTACGGGCCAGGTGGCCGGCGACGTACTCGGCCGAGTACGGCTTCGATCGCTCGGTTGGCCACGGCTCGAGCTTGGCAATGCGCGATCCGTCGAGTCCGGTGTTGGCGAACACGGTGACGTCGTCGAACAGGTTGTGCACCTGGCCGGCCGCCGGCCGCCAACGGGTACGCACCTCGGTGCGGCGGTTGTCGCCTGAGCCGACGGTGACGGTGTAGTGGTCGCCGCGCCGACCCCGGTACGTCGTGAGGGTGTCGGCGTCGTAGGTGAAGTAGGCGGCGTACACGCTGGCGAACGAACCCGTGCGGTTGTACTTCTTGAACTCCGATGGCGCGAACCACCGACTGTTGATCCACTCTTCGATCAGATCCCGGGCGCGATCCTCGGGCACCTCGAACGGCAGCACGCCGTCGACGGGCAATCGCTCAGGCGCCGCATGCACGTCATCGCGTTGGATTGGCGTGGCGCAGTACGGGCACATCGTCGCCGTCAGGCTTCCGGAGAACGTGGTGTGTCCGCCGCAGTTCTGGCAGACGATTTCCTTCTCGTCGGGGAGGAACGCCGCGGAATGCGTGACAGCGCCAGCACGAATGAGTGCCAACGCCTCGCGCAGGTCCTTCTCCTCGACGGCACCTTCGACCTCGCGCAAGTCCTCCGTCGCCCCGCAGTGTGCGCACTTGAGCATCTGCAGTTTGATGTCGTAGTGCAGCTCGCCTCCGCAGGCCCGACAGGGGTACGTACGGCTGGCTTCGGTGTCGTGGGTGAGCGCAAGCGACTCGGGATCTTCAGGCTGCTCAGGGCCCGGTCCCTGCGTCGGCAGGTCGGGCGGCGTGGCCGCGTCGGCGTCGGCGTCAGTTCCGCCTGAACCGGGAAGCGGCGGCGGAAGGTTGGGATCGCTCATTCGGGGACCGGCGGCGGCGTCGGCGACGTCGGCGGCATCGGCGGGGGAGTGGCGAACAGCGCCTGCAGCTCGGGCACGGTTTGGGCCGGAACCCAGCCCGCCATCCCCTGCGCCCACACCAGGGTCTGGCCAGTGACCTGGCCGCCGGCAATGCCCTGCTGCATCTGCGCCATGTTGTACGGGCCGCCGGGAGTGCCGCCATGGTCGACGTGGAACATCTTCTGCCCCGGTAGTGGCGGCGGGGCAGCGGGAGCAGCCGCCGGTGCGGGTTGCGCCGGTTGCTGTGGTGCACCGAACCCGGGCATCTGGTTGGCCATTTGGCCAGCCATCGCCACGCCCATGCCCATCTGCATCATGTCGCCCATCACCGAACCGCCCTCGTTTTCGGCGGCGGCGACCATCGCATCGGCGGCCTGTGCCTGCTGGTATTTGCCGAGGTCGACGTTCTCGACGAAACCGGAGGCTTCGACACCCTTGGCCACACCGCGGGTCATCGCCTGGGTGATCTCGTCGGGCAACGAGATGTTCATCGTGATCTCGGGGATCGTCAGACCGAATTCGTCGTCGACCCGTTCGATCACGAACTCGCGCAGCTTCTCGGACAGTTCGACTTGGCGGCCTTGGAGGTCGATCGCGCCCAGCCCCGTCTCGAGCACCATGTCGGAGAAGGCCATCGAGATCACGCGGCGTAGCAGCTCGGTGATCTCCTCAGCTTCCACGGCCGAGTCGGTGCCGATCACTTCTTTCAAGAAGATCTCGATGTCGTCGATCTTCACCACGCACAACCCGTTGGCCCGCACCTGGACCATCTTGAAGTCGGGGTCGCGGACCGTCACCGGTTGGGGCGTGCCCCAGCGAATGCCAGTGACTGGCCGGGTGTTGATGAAGTACACCTCGGAACGGAACGGGCTGTCGAACCCGTGCTTCCAACCCTGCAGCGTGGACAGGATGGGCAGGTTCTCGCTGGTCAGCTCGTAGTGGCCGGGGGTGAACGTGTCGGCGAGTGCGCCGCGATACACGAAGACCGCCTCTTGGCCTTCGCGCACGATGAGCTCGGCGCCGTTCTTGATTTCGTTCTGATAGCGGGGAAATCGCCAGGCGAGTGTCGAGCGTGAGTCGTCGATCCACTCGATGATGTCGACGAGTTCACCTTTGAGTTTGTCGATCAACCCCATGCTCGGAACCATAGGCCACGGCGGTCTCCTTGGCCCATCGATAGTCGGCCTTGCCCGACGGCGATCGCTGGATGTGGTCGACGCGCACGATCACCTTGGGCAGCTTGTAGCGGGCGATGCGCAACTCGGCGGCGGCGCGCAGGTCGTCGTCGGTCACGTCGTGGCTGTCGCGCAGGTGCACGATGGCCACCACCTCGTTGCCCCAGCGTTCGCTCGGGCGGCCGGACACCACGCAGTCGTACACCGCCGGGTGCGTGCGCAGGGCGCCCTCGACTTCCTCGGCGAAGATCTTCTCACCGCCGGAGTTGATGGTGACCGAGTCGCGGCCGTGCAGCTCGACGAGTCCACCCTCGAGGAGGCGGGCGCGGTCGCCTGGAACGGCGTAGCGCACGCCGTCGACCACCGGATACGTGCGCGCTGTCTTGTCGGCGTCGCCGAGATAGCCGAGTGCGAGTCGGCCGGTCTTGGCCAGCCACCCGAGCTCTTGATCGCCGGTTTGCAGCACACGGTCGAACTCGGCCGACAGCACCACGTTGCCCTCGCTGATTTCGAACGTACCCGTCGACGCCGACCCGGCGGTCGACACGTGCGACACCTGGCCGCCGGCCTCTGAAGAGCCGAGGCCATCGACGATCAACGCGGTCGGCAGGTGGTCGAGGAATTCCCGCTTGAGCGGTTCGGAGAGCGCGGCGCCGCCCGAGAGGATCGCATTGAGCGATCCGAGGTCGTACGGCCGCCCGGCGGAGCGAGCGCGACCGAGTTCGTCGAGTAACGGGCGGGCGAAGGCATCGCCCACGATGAGCAAGAAGTTCAAAGCCTCGCGCTCGACGAGCGACCAGATGTCGTCGGGCACCAACCGCTCTGGATGCGATTGGACGAAGACGGTGCCGCCGCCGAGCCATGTGCGAAAGCTCATCCAATGTCCCGCGCCGTGCATGAACGGCGGGGCCAGGAGGGCCCGCAGACCGGTGGTGGCGTCGTCGACGAACTCGTCGATCGTGGTGGCCGTCTGCGAGCCGCCGAAGCACTCGACCATCGCATCGCCGTTGCGCCACATCACACCCTTGGGCATTCCGGTCGTGCCCCCGG
Source organism: Ilumatobacteraceae bacterium (assembly GCA_965230015.1). Taxonomy (GTDB): domain Bacteria; phylum Actinomycetota; class Acidimicrobiia; order Acidimicrobiales; family Ilumatobacteraceae; genus JABSQH01. The sequence continues at coordinate 428,162 of CBDDKF010000014.1, forward strand.
TGTAGAGCATGTAGAGATCGTCGGCGCTCCACTCGACGGGCGGCAGTTCCGGCGATGCCGCGGCGAGCGCGTCCTCGTACCACACGGCGCCCGGCAAGAGGTCGTTGTCCGAGTCGTCGGGTACCTGGAGGATCGTCGTCAGCCGGGGGAGTGCGGGCAGGACTTCCGACAACGTCGGCGCGAACGCGGAGTGCACGATCACCGCTCGGGCGTCGGCGTCGTTGAGGAGATAGGTGAGCTCGTCGGCGACGTAGCGGTAGTTGACGTTGAACGGGACGACACGTGCCTTGAATGCACCGAGCATCGACTCGAGGTACTCGTTGCCGTTGTGCAGGTAGATCGCCAGATGGTCCTGGCCGCTCTGATGGCTGGCGAGAGCAGCCCGCTCGGTGTGGCAGCCCAATCCCTGATCGACGAAGTGGTTCGCCAGGCGGCGGGTGCGCTCGGTCACATCGGCCCAGCTCAGCCGCTGGTCGCGAAACACGAGGCAATCGTCGTTGGGGCGAGTTGCGGCGATCGCTTCGTGGACCGCGGCGAGTGGGATGGTGATCGCCCCCAGCGATGACATCGTCGAAACGTACGAAATCTGCGCGGTATCGAGCGAATCGTCAGCGCGATCGACGCCGCGTGCAAACATCGACGAGTGCACCACACTGCGCAGTCCGCCGCCGTCGAACGCCCCCGCGTCGTACTGGTGACCGGCGCACCGGGGAGCGGCAAGACCACGTTGGCAACACAGCTGGCACGCGAACTGCGGGTGCCGTTTCTGGCTCGCGACGACGTGCGTGGTGGCTTGCTGATGACCGCCGGCGGCTGGACCGATGAGGTGCGCCGCATCCCGCCCGCCGATGAGGCGGTCGACGTATTCCTCCACCTCGCCGAGTCCATGCTCCGCGCGGGTGTGAGCTGCGTGCTCGAATACGTGGTGCGCAACGGACGACCGGCCGACTTCCAGCGGTTGACCGCACTCGCCGATGTGGTGGTGATCGAGACGTTCTGCGACGACCCCATGCGTCGCGTGCGAGACCGGAACAACGCCGATCGACTGATCGCCAATTCCGCAGTGCTCGAGGCGACCGGCTTCGATTCAGTGACTCAACACACCGCGGCGGTCGTCGAGCGGATGACCTCGGTGGCGAGCGAGATGCGCACCACCTTCGAGGTTCCGATGATGCGGGTGGAGACTAACGACGGCGCCGAGCCGCCACTCGACGAATTGGTCGACTTCGTCACGCCGTAGGGATCGGCGCCGGCCGGCTCAGCAGCTTCGCCAGCCGTTTCATCGCGGAGCGGAATCCAATCGCGCCGACTCGGCCGAGGGCTCGGCCCAGGAAGCGTGGGGCGTAGCGCACCTGGACGTCTTCGAACCACACCATGTCGGTTCGCCCGGCATCCGCGGGAGACACAGTGAACCCTGCGCGGCCTGTGAGCACCGGTCCGAGCTTCTCGACCTCACATCGGCCGCTCACGGTCTCCGCGTCCCAGTCGCAGGAGATCACCCGCATCCGGTCCGGCAGCGCAAGCGGCCCGAAGCCCGTCGTCGCCACGAATTGGGTGCCGACGTCGGTCGGCTCGCCCGGTCCGACGTCGACACGGGTCGCCGGAATCCAGCGCTCGTGCCCCTTCCAATCGACGAGCTCGTCCCACACGCGCCCGGGCGGAGCGTCGAAGCGGTACGCCACAGTGAACGAAACGGGCGCCATCACTCGATGTTGCCCGATGATGCGGAAAGGTGCGCAGTGGATCTCGTAACGCCGAGGATTCTCAGCCGACGTGCGTGGTGATCGTCGTAGCCGTCAGAGTGGATCGATCACTCGTAGTAGCGAGTGATCACCTCAGCGACGCAGCTCGGCTTCTCTGCGCCTTCGACCTCGAATACGAAGTCGGTGACCACCTGCGCACCGCCGGGAATGTCGTCGACGCTCTTCAGGGTCACACCGAGGCGCAGGTTCGAGCCCACGGGTACCGGCGAGGGGAAGCGGATCTTGCCGGCGCCGTAGTTCACGCCCATCGTGATGCCCGATACGCCGAACACCTGCGGGGCGAGCATCGGACCGAGCGAAAGGGTGAGGTAGCCGTGAGCGATCGGCCCACCGAACGGTCCGGACTTGGCCCGCTCGACGTCGACGTGGATCCACTGATGGTCTCCGGTGGCGTCGGCGAACGTGTTGACCATCTCCTGGGTGACCTCGACATACGGCGAGTATCCGAGGTGCTCGCCGACGAGCGTCTTGAGTTCGCTGAGGCCATCGATCATGCGGGTCATGGCGGCGAGCTTGGCAAACTTGGGCGGTGGCCGACGATTCGACCAGCACGCCGATAGCTGCGCCCGACGATCTGCGCAGTGGATTCGTCGTGCTCGTCGGTCGGCCCAACGTCGGCAAGTCGTCGATCATCAATGCCCTGTGCGGCTCGAAGGTCAGCATCGTGTCGGACAAACCGCAGACCACCCGCCACCGGGTGATGGGTGTGTCGACGCGCCTCGACGGCGAACCGCCCGCGCAACTGGTGTTCGTCGATACTCCGGGCCTGCACAAGCCGGTGACGGCGCTGGGGGAGCGGGTCAACGCCACCGCACTCGACAGCAGTGACGGGGTCGACGTGACCTGTCTGGTGCTCGATGCGACGCAGCCGTTCGGCAAGGGAGATCGATGGGTTGCCGAGCGGATCGGTGCGATCTCGATCGTCATCGTGAACAAGCTCGATCGGGCACGCCCTGAGCACGTGCTGGCGATGCTGCAGGCCGCGTCCGAACTCGACGCCGACGCCTACGTACCGGTGTCGGCGCGTACCGGCGAGGGGCTCGACGTGCTGGTCGACGAGATCACGACGCGCCTGCCATCCGGACCGCTGTACTTCCCACCCGACGCCGTCAGCGACGTCAGCGAGGAACGACGCGTGGCGGAACTCGTGCGCGAGCAGCTGCTGGCCGAGACGGCTCAGGAGTTGCCCTACTCGATCGCCACCGAGGTGGTCGAGTGGGAGTGGCCGCGCATCCGCATCGACGTGATCGTCGAACGCGAGAGCCAGAAGGGAATGGTCATCGGCAAGGGTGGGCAGGTGCTCAAACGCGTGGGTCAACGCGTGCGCGAGCAGCTCCCGGAAGGAGCCTTCGTCGAGTTGCGGGTGAAGGTCGACAAGAACTGGCAACGACGCCCTGATCGTGTGGAGCGCCTCGGCTACTGATCGGTGCCGTCGGTGGCATCCTCGTCGTCTGCATCGGGGTCGGTCGCATCGGGAATGGTCGACTCCGTGATCGTCGTCTCCGGCGCAGTGGTCTCGGCGGTGTCGGTCTCGACCGTGGTCGTCGACTCCGGCGCGACCTCGCCGGCGATCAGGACGCGGTAGTCGTCGTAGCTCACCGGCTCGCCTTCGCGTGACAGCCCGCTGTTGCCGAGTCTGACCCTCGTTGGCTCGCCGTCGATGGTGAACAGCACCAATCCGATGCGCGCCACGTTGGTGGTCATGGTCAACACGATCTGACCGAACGCCTCGCTTTGGTTGAAGCTGGCGATGTCGTCGAAGAGGTCGCCGTCGAGGTTGATCGTCAACACGCCACCGGCTTCGTCGATCGACACGATCAGCCCTTCCTCGATCAGCGAGTCGAGCCCGACGCCTGCCGACCCGACCGGCGGACCGGCTTCGAGGAGGTCCTTCACTTGCGTCGCGCCGAAACCGCGCGGGAGCTCGAGCTGTACCGACTGCAGGTTGCCACCCGACAGGAAATACAGCTCCACCGGCGACAACGCGATGGTGGTCGTGGTCGGCAGCACCGTGGTTTGCGGCGTGTCCGGGAGGGTCGTGGTTGTCGTGGTGGTGGTGGTCGTGGTGGTCGGTTCCTCGTTGAGACCGAAGGGGATCTCGGCCGGCGGGATCTCGTCGAAGCTGCTGTCGCCCGTCGGGACGCCACAGCCCGCCACGATCGCCGTCACCACTGCCGCGACGGCAACAACACCACAGCGTTGACGGCCGATCATGAGCGCGCCGGTTGCGCCGTAGCAGGCGTGGGTTGAGGAGCGACAGGGCTGACACCGTGGGGCGGGGTCGGGTTGACGACGGCACGTCCGACCACCTCGCGCGGGAGCTCGACCACGAATCGGGCGCCCCCACCGATGCGGTCTTCGACGCGCGCCGATCCGCCCATCGCCGCCGCATGTTCGGCAACGAGCGCCAGCCCGAGCCCGGTGCCGATGCGGCTGCGCGCCGCACTGCCTCGCGCGAAGCGCTCGAAGATGCGGTGGCGCTCGCTGTCGGCGACCCCGGGACCGGCGTCCTCCACCGCGATCAGCACTCGGTCGTCGGTGGGCCGAAGCTCGATACGGACGGCGCCGCCGCCGTGGGTTGCCGCGTTGTCGAGGAGGTTGCCGAGGATGCGTTCGTAGCGCACCCGGTCGATGGTCACCATCAGGGTGCCCACCTCCGGCGCAGTCGGCTGAATGACGGTCGAGCCGGCATCGATCGGCACCTCCGGCGCCCCGTAGCGGGCGGCGATGCGTCGGGTGAGGTCGACGAGGTCGACATCGTCGACATTGAGTTCCGGAGGGCCGGCGTCGAGTCGCGACAGCTCCAACAGGTCGATGACCATCGAGTCGAATCGACGCACCTGGCTGACCACGACGTCGAGCGCCTGCTGGGTGCGTTCGGGGATGTCGTCGCGACGGGCGTCGAGCACCTCGACAGCCGCGGTGAGGGCGGTGATCGGCGAGCGCAGCTCGTGGCTCACGTCGGATGCGAAGCGCGCTTCTCGTTCGATGCGCGCCTGGACGGCATCGGCCATTTCGTTGAACGAACCCGCCAACCGGTCGAGGTCGGGGTCGGACTCGGGTGCCAGTCGGGTGTCGAGGCCTCCGGACGCGATGTCTTCGGCGGCGTCGGCCACCTGGCTGAGCGGTGCCAGCAGTCGGCGGCTCGTGGCGAGGCCGAACAACGACGCGAGCAGCAGCGTGCCCGCCGCGCCCAGGGCCAGCGCAGTGAGGATCGCGGTGAGCGTGCTTTCGGTGGAGTCGAGCGAGAACGCCTCGAAGTACCCCGCATCGTGGGCCGCCACGTAGACCCCGACGGCGAGGTAGTCGTCGCCATCGATGGTGGTGTACTGCTGTCCGGAGCGGCCAGCGCTCACAGCGTCGATCAGCCGGGTCGGGAACGAATCGACTTGATAGCGCACGTCGGTCACCGCGGTGTCGGCGGCGATGGGCCCGTCGGCGGCGATGCGCAGCGCCGCGAAGCCATCCGATTCGGTGCGGAGTCCGTTCTCGAAGAAGCTGAAGATCGATTCCGGGTCGTCGGTCAGCCGCTGGCTGACCTGGTTGGCGTTGGTGAACGCCTGGTCGCGAGCGTCGTCGGAGCGCTCGTCGAGCAGGTTGTTGCGAGCGAATCCGTACGTCACGCCGATCAACACCGTTCCCGCCAGCAGCGCGATGAACACGAAGAACAGCGTGATGCGCGTGCGCAGTCGCAGTGTTCGCCGTCGAGCCACGGATGCATTCTGGCTCAGCATGGGGGTACACCGGCGGCGCCGGGGTGGCGCAGGCCGCCCGGGAGGTGGATCATCGGGATCGGGCGGTGGACGCTCCAATAGTGGTCCACGCGCTGCCGGTGAGGCGCCAGGGGGAGGAAGGCACCCCACCGGGGCAGCGTGAACAGGCATCATGTTGCTGGTCGGATGTGACAGGTCGACGCTCGGATTGTGCGATTTCGGTAACAAACCACACATTCGGGGCGGACTCACCAGGCAGAATCAGACGTGCCATGGAGTCGCTGCTGTTCATCGAAGACGACGACGGGATCCGTCTTGCCCTGTCGATGGCGTTGGAAGACGAGGGGTATTCGGTGGCCGAAGCCGGCACCGGAGCGGCGGGACTCGCGGCGTTCGAGCGGCACACGCCCGACCTCGTGCTGCTCGATCTGCGTCTGCCCGACATGAGCGGGTTCGAGGTGTGCCGTGCGATCCGCTCGACGAGCATCGTGCCGATCATCATCATCACGGCCCAGACCGACACCGTCGACATGGTCGCTGGGCTCGAGGCGGGGGCCGACGACTACGTGACCAAGCCCGTGGTGCCAAAGGAGCTGGCCGCCCGGATCCGCGCCCTGCTGCGCCGTGTCCATTTGCACGCCACGCCCAGTGCGCCCGCATCGATGCACTTCGGCGACATCGAGGTGCGTCGCGAGCAGGGCTTGGTGTTCAAGAACGGCCTGGAACTGAACCTGACCAAGACCGAGTACCGCTTGTTGTGTGAGTTCGCCGACCACGCGGGCGCCGTGTTGTCGCGCGACCAGTTGCTCGAACGCGTGTGGGGCTACGACTACCTCGGCGACTCGCGGCTGGTCGACGCCCACGTGCGGCGACTGCGTCTGAAGATCGAGGACCACCCGGACGATCCCAAACTGATCGTGACCGCCCGCGGTGTCGGTTACCGATTGGTGGCGTAGAGCCCTTCGATCTCGTCGGCGAATCGAGTGAGCACACCGCGCCGCTTGAGCTTCGAGGTCGGTGTGAGCAGGTCCGAGTCGGGCATCCACTCCTCGCCGAGCACCTTGACCTTCTTGACCGCCTCGGCGTTGTTGAAGCCGGCCATCACTTCGGTCAAGCCCTGGTCGATCTCGGCGATCACGTCGGGGTTCTCGGCGAGCGCGATGGGCTCGGCATCGGCGCCGCTGAGACCGTGGCTTGCAGCCCAGCTCTTGGCGGCGTCTGGATCGAGCACCACCAGGGCCGCTACGAACGGCTTCTGGTCGCCCACCACACACGCCTGACCGACGAGCGGAATCATCTTCAACTCCGACTCGAGGTTGGCCGGGCTGATGTTCTTGCCGCCGGCGGTGATGATCAACTCCTTCTTCCGGTCGACGATCTTGAGGTAGCCGTCGTCGTCGAGCACGCCGATGTCGCCGGTATGCACCCATCCGTCGTCGTCGAGTGTCTCGGCGGTCTTTTCCGGTTGGCCGAGATACCCGACGAACATGTTGGCGCCGCGCGCCAGGACCTCGCCGTCGTCGGCGATCGTGATCTCCACGCCGGGGCCCGCAGTTCCGACACACCCCGGCTTGGGGGTGTTCGACCACGTCAGTACGGCAGTGGTCTCGGACATGCCGTACCCCTCGGTGAGCGGCACGCCGATGGCGCGGAACCAGGCGAGGATCTCGGCAGGGAGTGGTGCTGCGCCGGTGATGCCGATCTCGGTCTGGTCGAGGCCGATCAGGCCGCGCACCGTGGTGAACGCCACCTGATCGAGGAAGTTCCAGGTGTCGATCTCCTCTTGGGTCGCCGTGCCCTGGTCCATCTTGGCTTTGATCGGCAGTGCGGCGTCGAGCGCCTCGCCGAACGCCTTTGCCTTCTCCGGGTCAGCCCCGAGGGCGGCGTTGACGCCGGCGTAGAACTTTTCCCACACGCGCGGCACACCGATCATCACGTTCGGCTTCACAGCCGCGGTGTAGCCCGCGAGCATCGACGTTTCGGGGCAGCAGGTGAGTTCGGTGGCGAAGTCGACGAGGTAGTAATGGCCGAGGAGGCGCTCCATGATGTGCGCCATCGGCAGGTACGACACGTGCCGCTTGCCGGCGAAGTTGGAGATGTCGGTCTGCAACTTCATGTTCTCGCCGACCGACTCGAGCGTCCAGACGACGTTGTGGTTCGACAACATGACGCCCTTTGGAGGGCCGGTCGTGCCGGACGTGTAGATGATCGTCGCCAGGCTGTCGGGCGTGGCCAACTCGGCTGAGGCGGCCAGGTCGGCCGGCTCGTTGCTGGCCAGCGTGGAGTAGCGGATGATGTCGTCGCTCAGACCCTCGCCGTCTTCGAGAATGACGATGTTCTCGAGGGCCGGCAACTCGCCGCGCACCTTCAGCACGCGCTCGAGGAATCCAGTGTCCTCGACGATGGCCAGCTTGGCCGAGCAGTCGTTGGCGAGGTACTCGATCTGTTCTGGTGCCGAAGAGTTGTAGATCGACACCGGCGTGGCGCCGCGGAACAGCACTGCAAGATCGAGCGCATGGAACTCGGGCCGGTTGCGCATCATCATCACGACCGTGTCGCCCGGACCGATGCCCAGCGACTCGAGGCCGGTCGTAAGTCGCGCGGTCAACTCGGCGAGTTCGCCGAGGGTCATCGATGCGAACTCCTCGTAGGGCGGCAAACCTCCCGCCGGATCGTCGACCCAGCGAATCACCGGCACGTCGCGATTGCGTTCGAGGTTGGCGAGGAAGCGAGTTGGCAGCGTCTGGCCAGCTACGCGGGCGTCGAGCTCTTCCCTGGTGATCGTGTCGGTCATCTCGTCAGTGTCGCACGTGTGACCGATGACACGCCAGGTCGGCGCCGTCGGCGCTCGCCGCTCGAGCGCCGCGCGTAGCGTCGGGAGGGTGCAGCCGCGCGGACCCAAGATCGCCGAGGGCCGCGACTCGGAGATCTACGCCCATGGCCCAGGTCGGGTGCTCCGCCGCGCCCGCGACGGCCGCTCGCTCGTCGCCGAGGCGCAGATCATGTCGTTCGCGCGCACCCACGGGTTCCCCACGCCCGAGGTGTTCGACGCTGGTGACGGGTATCTGGTGATGGAGCGCGTCGACGGGCCGACGTTGCTCGACCACGCGATTCCGTGGCGCATCGGCGCATCGGCCGCGCTGCTTGCCGACCTGCACCAACGGCTCCATCGTCTCGTGGCTCCCGGCTGGCTGCCGAGCGACGCGCCAGTGCCGGGCGAGTGCATCGTCCACGGCGACCTCCATCCGTTGAATGTGATCGTCGGCCCGGATGGCCCGGTGGTAATCGATTGGGCCAATGCGATGCGCGGTCCAGCCGACTTCGATGTCGCCGACACGTGGGTGTTGCTCGCCTGCTCCGACCCGCCGATGACCGGCATCGAGCGCATCGTTGCGCCAGTGGCCCGGCGCTACTTCTTGTGGCGCTTCCTCCGGTCGTTCGACCGCCAGCGAGTGCGTGCCGTCATCCCCGTCGCCGCACAACGTCGGTCGGCCGATGCGAATTCGACCGACGCCGAGCGTGACCGGATGCGCGCCCTCGCCCGCTGGGCCAACAGCTCAGTGAGTTGACGACCAGTTCGGGCGGCGCTTCTCGGCGAATGCGGCCATTCCCTCGGCGGCGTCGGGCCCGGAGAACAGTCGCTCGGAGAGCTCACGCATTTCGTCGAACGCATCGTCGCGAGGCAGGTCGGGCACGCGCCGCAACATCGCCTTCGTCTCGGCAACTGCGGTCGGCGCGCCGGCTCGTACACCTGCGCACAGGGCGCTGACCGTGCCGGCGACGTCGTCGCTGACGTGCGATATCAAACCGATCGACCGCGCCTCGGCGGCGTCGAACGCCTCACCGGTGAGCATCGCCGCGGCGATCTGCGACGGCGCGACCCGCCGCAGAATCGGCACCGAGATGATCGCCGCAGCGACGCCGATGCGCACCTCGGTGAGGGCGAACGTCACGGTGGGTGCCACTACGACGAGATCGCACGCGGCCATCAGCCCGATGCCGCCGGCGCGCACCGCGCCGTCGATCGCAGCGATCGTCGGGCGTGGCGTGTCCATCAGCCGGCGGAGGGCATCGACGAACGGCCCCGAATCCGGAGGCCCATCGCGTCGCTCCTTCAAGTCGGCGCCGGCACAGAACGCGGGACCCGCGTGGGTCAGCACGATGGCGCGGGCGTCGGCCGCCTCGGCAGCGTCGAGCCGCTCGTGCAACTCGGCGACCAGCTGACGTGACAACGCGTTGCGATTCGACTGTGAATCGAGCGTGATCGTGGCGATCCCGTCGTCGATGGCCAGGTGGACGACCTCGTCTGCCGATCCGTTGGTCATGCCGCTCCTCCAGGGCTCGTCGGCCGGGTTCCGAGGCGCGCCCAGTAGGGCACGTCGCAGAACTCTTCGATCATGCCGTACGGGTACGGCGGCAGGCCGGGGGCCGAGACGTCGTCGAGCCGTTGCCGTTCGGCGGGGCTGAGGTCGAAGCCCGTCGCTGCGAGGTTCTCGGCGAGCTGGACCGCGGTGCGCGCCCCGAGCAGCACCGTGGCCACCCCGGGTCGCCCGGCAACCCAGGCGAGCGCGACGTGCGACCATGGCACGCTGTGCCCGCTGGCGATGTCGCCGACGGCGTCGAGTACCCGCCACGTGCGCTCGGTGTTGCGCGCGTCGTAGGCCTCGACCCCGCGCCCGGGGTCTTCGCCGAGCCGGGTGGCGCCGCTCGGGCGGTCGTCTCGCGTGTACTTGCCGGTGAGCCAACCGCCGCCGAGCGGTGACCACGGGGCAAGACCGAGATCGGCTTCGAGGGCGTAGGGCATCACCTCCCATTCGATGCCTCGGTCGAGCAGGTTGTACTGCGGCTGAAACGCGACCGGCCGAACGAAGCCGTGTGCTTCGCAGAGGGTGACGATCCGCGCCAGCTGCCAGCCGGTGCAGTTCGACCATCCGAGATGGCGGGCCCGGCCCGAACGAACGATGGTCGACAGGGTGTCGAGCGTTTCGATCAGTGGCGTGTGCGGATCCCATCCGTGTACGTAGTACAGATCGACGGTGTCGGTTCCGAGACGCGCCAGGCTGGCATCGATGGACATCTCGAGCGACCGGCGGGACGCGCCGGGCGAGCCGGGCGGCGGGCCGAACCGGCCTTTGGTGGCGATGATCAGATCGTCGGCTCGCCCTCGGGCGGCGAGCCATCGGCCGATGATCGTTTCGGACGCGCCGTTCGGTCCATAGACGTCGGCGGTGTCGATGTGGTTGCCGCCGGCCTCGACGAACATGTCGAGTTGCGCGTGTGCATCGGGTTCGGCGGTCTCTGCGCCGAACGTCATCGTGCCCAGGGCGAGCGGGGCGACCAGCGGTCCGCCGGCCCCGAGCTGGCGGCGAGCGGTGAGTGGTGCAACGTGATTCATCGTCGTGCATCCTCGCATGCGGCGCCGGCCGCGGCTCAGGGACCAACGGCCGGTGACGTGCTACGGGGAGTCTCGCTAGTGTCGGCCATGTGAACGAGGACATGCTCCAGAAGGCACGCTCTGCGCAGGGATTCATCGCTGCGCTCGACCAGAGCGGCGGTTCGACCCCCAAAGCGTTGCGGGCGTACGGCATCGCCGACGATCAGTGGTCGACCGAAGAGGAGATGTTCGATCTCATTCACGAGATGCGGACGCGCATCGTCACCTGTCCTGCGTTCACCGGCGAGCGCATCCTGGCGGCGATCCTCTTCGAGCAAACGATGGATCGTCAGATCGAGGGCAAGGGGTCGGCGGAGTACTTGTGGTCGGAGAAGCGGGTCGTGCCGTTCCTCAAGGTCGACAAGGGCCTCGCCGACGAAGACGACGGCGTCCAGCTGATGAAGCCGATCCCCGGCCTCGACGAACTGGTCGCGCGCGCCGTGGGCCTGGGCGTGTTCGGCACCAAGATGCGCTCGGTGGTCAAGGCCGCAAGCCAGTCGGGGATCGCCGCGATCGTCGACCAGCAGTTCGCCGTGGGCGAGCAGATCCTCGACGGCGGTCTGGTGCCGATCCTCGAACCAGAGGTCGACATCACCATCGCCGACAAGGCCGAGGCCGAGGCGATCCTGCGCGATCGCATCATCGAGCATCTCGACGCGTCGAGTCGCGAGGTGATGCTGAAGCTGTCGATCCCTTCGGTCGACGACTTCTATCGTCCGCTGATCGAGCACGACAAGGTGGTCCGCGTGGTCGCGTTGTCGGGTGGGTATGCGCGCGACGAGGCCAACGAGCGTTTGGCGCGCAACCACGGCATGATCGCCAGCTTCTCCCGGGCGCTGTCGGAGGGCCTGACGGCGCAGCAAACCGACGCCGAGTTCAACGCCGAGATGGACGAGGCGATCGGCTCGATCTTCGCCGCCTCGATCACCTGAAGCGTCGATCCCTCGCTCCCTTTCCGAAATCCTGTCGTTTCCGCGCGCCTCGCGCCGGATTTCGACAGGATTTTGGCTACGACGTGATGGCGCGCAGGAACGCCTCGGCGTCGGCGCGGTGGCGTGTGCGGCGCATCGGGGGGAGCGCGTTCACGATGTCCCAGCGGTAGCGCGCCGTTCCCAGCCGTTTGTCGAGCACGGCGACCGCACCGCGGTCGGTGCGCGAGCGGATGAGGCGGCCTGCCGCTTGCGCCAACAGCATCGACGCCCGCGGGAGGTCGATGTTGGCGAACGCGGTCGGTCCGAGCTGTTCGCGCCGTGCGCTGAGCAGCGGATCGTCCGGGCGGGGGAACGGGATTCGGTCGATCACCACCAACGACAGCGTGCGTCCCGGTACGTCGACGCCTTGGAACAACCCGGCGGTGGCGAACAGGCACGTCGCCTCGTCGGCCGCAAACTTCTCGATCAGCGCCGGCTTGGGGAGGTCACGCTGGGTGAGCAGCGGCACGTCGATTCGTTCACGGAGGGCCTCGGCGGCCTCGTCCATCGCGCGATAGCTGGTGAACAGGGCCAGCGTGCGACCACCCGCTGCGGCGATCAACGCCTCGAGCTCGTCGTTGGCGGCATCGCGGAAGGCCGCGTCGTTCGGATTTGGGAGATGAAGGGCGCAGTACAGCAAGGCGTTGGCGTCGTAGTCGAACGGGCTGCCGACGTCGGCTTCGGTGACCGAGTCGCCGTCGATACCCACCCGACTGGCCAGCGACGAGGGGATGGTGGCGCTGGTCAGGATCGCCGTGCGCTGCGACCACACGCCGGCATCGAGTGTGGGGCCCACATCGAGCGGGGCGATCTCGAGCCGCGGGCTCGTGGGCGATCCGCCGACGAACATCAC
>CBDDKF010000015.1:0-130577 GCA_965230015.1 Ilumatobacteraceae bacterium
CGACGCAGGCGTTGCGGCGAGCGCAGCGGAAGTCGAGAGAGAACGCCGGCGTATCAGACGGCTCCGGCGCTTGGTCGCCGCGACCGCTGCTGTTGCTGGGGTCGCCATCGTCGCCGGCCTGGTCGCGATCGGGCAGCAGCGCCGTGCAGACGACAGCGCAGCTGAGGCCCGTGAGGCCACAGCGCAGGCCGAGGCTGAGGCCGAACGAGCCGATGCCAGCGCGGGCGATGCTCGAGCCGCTACCGAGCTCGCCGAGACCGAGGCCGACCGGGCGAACGAGGCTGCGGAGCAGGCCGAACAGCAGACGGCGCGTGCCGAAGCGGCGCTGGCCGACGCCGAGATCGTCACCCTGATCAGCCGGTCGGCAACTCTCGTCGACGAGAACCCGACCGCATCGCTGCTCCTCGCCGCCGAGGCCTACGACCGCGACCCCAGCAATCGGACGACGGCCGCCCTCGCAACCGCGCTTGGTGCCCGCACTGGTGAGACCACGCGTATCGAGCTCGATCCGATACCGCCCCGATCGTGTGCCGACGGTGACGACACCAATGCGTCCTATCTACGGATCTCGAACGACGGCTGGATCGGGTGGTACGAGGACGGGCTCGTGAGCGCACTGGACCCCGTCTCAGGTACAACCGGTGTACACACTGCCCAACCAGACAGTTGCGGCACCGTTGACTGGGCGTACGCAGACGGTCCCATCTTGCACACCTTCGCCAACGCCCTGCATGTCGAGCGACAGCCAGGGTCCGGCGACATCGTCGAGTTGCTCGAACTCGCGGACGGCGCTGAGGTGACGTGGGCGACGACCTCGGCCGGACGCGACGGCGTCGTCGCCGCCACGGTCACTACGGCCAACGGCGACCGCGACATCTACCTCTTCGGGCGGGACAACGAACCAATCGCCGCGCCGCTCGACCTCGACACCGACCCCCTTCGTGGTGGGCCTCTCCCGGTCGGGCAACCTGGGCTTCGCGAGGGGACGTTTCTGTCAACGAACTGCAAGGCAACGTCGTCCAGTTGATCGACACCGCACAAGGCGAAGCGCGATGGCGCGTCGAGTTGCCTGCACAGATAACGGACGCCGGTTTCAACCCGTCGGAGACACTGGTTGCCTTCCCCGACCTCGGCGGCACGGTCCACGTCTACGACACCGCCACGGGCGCCCTGATCACGCGCCTCACGCCTGGTAGCGGTGCCGTTCAGAGTCTGTCGTTCCTCGACGATCAGCGCCTCGTTCTCACTACCGCCGAGGGGGCCGAGGTGTGGAACGTCGACAACGTCGCTGGGGCCGAACATGAGATGCCCATCAGCGGGGCCGTCGGCGTGCGCGCGCTTGGCCCCGGACGCTTCGTCGTCGTGCGCGGCGGCGACGAGCTGGTGGTCGTGGATCTCGAACGGTCGGGGCTCGGCCTGCCGCTCGCGCCGGTTCCACCTGGCGCTCGGGTGTACCTGGAGCCTGGTGGGATTGCGGCCGTGGCTGCGGTCGCCGCGGCCGAAGGCGAGCTGATCAACCTTCGAACTGGGGAGTCGGAGACGCACCCGCTCGCCATCCCCGACGCAGGGCCTGTTGTCGGGATCTCGCCCCGCCAGTCGACCGGCGACTTTCTCGCGTTCACCCTCGACGGAGCGATCGCAGAGTACGAAGATGGAGAGCTGACCGAGGTGGTGTACCTCGCCGACTCGCCGACCATGTCGATCCGCGGCGCGGAAGGTCACGGCTCGCCCGACGGCGGGAGCCGGGTGGCGATCCGACTCAGCGACTTGGACCGTCCAGACAGCGAAGAAGTGTTCTTGGTCGACCTGATCACCTTCGAGGTCGTGTTTTCCGTCGTCGGCGAGTGCCCCTGCGTCGGAGCAACACCAACCCCCTGATCTTCAAGGGCTCGTACTCGACACCGGCGATGCCGTCACTGTCCATACTCCCGACGGCGGAGCGCGAGCGCTGCCGGCGAGGGCGGTCGATCCGTCAGAAGGTCCTTTTCAGACGGGGGTCGACGCCGAACGCGACCGGTTACTGCGAACCACGCCCGACGGCGTGGTGGAACTGATCGACATGAACGGCGGCCCAGCACGGGCGATCGCCGAATTCGCCGTCGATGTGTCGTCGTTGTCGTTTGTCGACGCCGGCAGAGCGATCGCCATCACTGCGCCCGGCGACGTCTGGCTCATCGACACCGACGCGGGCGAACGCATCGGACTGATCTGGGAGGGCGGCGCAGCCGACGCAACCGCGGGCGACCCGGTGGTCAGCGTCGAGGGTGACGTCGTGTATGTACCAACGCCCGCCACGATCGTCGAGATCCCCTTGTCGCCGATCGCATGGCGCGACCTTGCCTGCGAGCTGGCCGGACGCGAGCTCACCGCCGATGAGTGGAACTCGCTCGTGCCGGGCGATGAGGCCCCTCGCCCGATCTGCGCCGCCGCCAGCTAGGCGGCAACGGGCCACTGCCGCTCAGTAGGTATCGAGCAGTTCGTGAACGACGTGCACGCCATCGAGCCCCTTGAGTTCGGTAGCGACCCCGCCTGCAAACATCAGCCCATGATCACCAGAAGCAATCTCGCGAACCGTTTCGCTCACCAGAATCTGCCCCCCGGCTGCCAGGTTCGCGATCCGCGCGGCCTTGATCACGTGACGACCGATGAGGTCGCCCGAGGCATCGGCGATCGCCTCACCGGTGTGTAGCCCCATGCGCACCTGCAGCTCGATGTCGGGTTCGCTCGCCCACTGATCTGCGAGCCGGCTGCGCACGGCCACCGCGAACGCCAGCGCGCGGCGCACGCTGGTGAACGTCAGCATGAAGCCGTCGCCCTGCGCCTTCACTTCCGTTCCGCCGACGCGCAACAACTCAGTGCGGAACGCCTGATTGTGTTGCCCCAGTACCTCGAACCACCGTGCGTCGCCAAGGTTGGCAACTCGCTCGGTATGCGACTCGATGTCGGAGAACAGGATCGTCACCGTGTCCGATCCAGCGTGCTCGGGCAACGGGTCGGCCACGGCCATGTCGGCGACAACGTCGATCGAGGTCCGACGTCGTTCGGCGTCCGCCCGACGCGGTGCACTGATCGTGGTCGCCCGGCCACCTCCGGACGAGCCTGCGGCCTGCGCAACGACGCGCACAGCAGTGTCGCCCAACGTGAGCGTCTGCCCCGGCCGCAGTACGGCCGGACCATCGATCGGTTCGCCGTCGATGAAGGAGCCGTTACTGGAACCGAGATCCAGTGCGAGAACCTCATTGCCCTCTACTCGCAGCGCAAGATGTCGCCGCGACACCTGACCATCAGGAATGACCAAGCCGTCACAATCTCGCCCGATCTCCAAGGGTTCGCGAAGGGCGAGGTAGATCGGCCGACGTCCCGCTTGCAGCACGACCACGATCGGATCCACCCACGCTGATTACCACATCTCTGCCAAGCCCTGGAGCGAGTTCAGCCGAGCCTCATCAGCGGAGCTGCGTTGCCAAACTCGGTGCCGATGTTCTGACGCGCCATGTAGAGATCCATCTGATAGGCGGTCAAGTTCTCGGGCACGGCAATGCCCCTGTGGTCACGCATCACGTCGATGTACCGTTGCCCCGTACCCGGGGTACTGCCGCCGAGGTTGCCGTTGGTCGCCAGCCCCTGGGGCCGCTGTCGCGGTGTCACCGGTTGAGAGGCGTCGGCGTGATAACCAGATCCCACCGTGTCGGTGCGCTGCGTCCGCGCAACGAAGCTGCGCTCGAGGTCCATCGACTTGAAACTCTGGTCCGACCAGGCCGAGGTCGACTTTCTCGAGGTGTGACCCGAGAACTGGGCCGAGTTGCTCCGGGTGGTCACGCCGGTACCAGGGTTGGAGATGCTGCCGCGACTCGCAGTTCCGTAGCTGGCCATCGGTGACGTCGGCACCGGCGTGCGCATTGCGGCGGCGCGCGCCTTCGCCGCCGCAACCTGGGCGCCGACCCTGTAGGCCGCCGTTCCCGCGCCGATCAGAGCGAGTACGGCATATACCGCGTAGAAACTCCCAGTCACGTAGTCGTCTTGGGTGAAGGCTTCGTACGACAACAAACCGAAGTACGCAGCCATCGCTCCGGAGGCGAGGGCGACCAGCCACACCTGGCCCGTGATCAAACCGACGAAGATCAGCACCGTCAGACCGAGCGTGATGAAGTAGGCCGAGCCGGGGCTGGTCCAAGAATCGAACATGCCCTCCGAGGAGTTCCCGGTGGGATCGATGTTGTTCACCGAGTCGTAGTCGAAGAACGAGTACGGAGTGGGTCCAGCGTTTGGCGTGGGATCCATCGTGGTCGCTGCGCCGAGTGCCGGGATGTACACCCGTGCGCCGAACACGATGAGATCGTTCTCGAGCGGAAGCGACGAGCCGCCGTGACCCACGCGCCATCCCGCGGCCGCGGTGCGGTCGTCGGCCGACCGCGTCTCGCCGGCGATCAGCTCACCGTCGGGGCTGTAGTGCGTCGGCGCCCCGGTCGGGGTGCCGGTGCCGTCGGCGCGCCACCACGGATCACCGGTCTGCGTGAATACGAGCCACTCGGACTCGCCGTCGAGCGAGACATCGACCGACACTGCGCCGGGCAGTCCGATCTGCTGACCGGTGACCACGCCGTCAACGTCGAGGACGAACGGTCCGCTGTAACGAACCTCGGTGGTCTGTCCGCCCTCGGTAATCGCCTGCGCGATCACCGCTTGTGTCGCGGTCCGCAAGAGCTCGACCGAGGTGGTCGCGTCGCTGGCGCCGACGAGTTGCCGTTCGACGTCGTACACGAGGTCGACGCCGTCGAAGTGAACGATCGCGTTGTCGTCGAGGCCGATCTCGACGGAACGAGTTCCGGCACCGTCACCGATGATCGTCTCAGTGAGCTCGACCGGCGCGAGCAGCTCGTTGTACCCGTACTCGAGCAGCACGGTTGTGTCGTCGGTTGCTGAGGTGCGCGAGCTGCGCGCACCGTCGCGAGCGGGATCGTACGTGTACGACCATGTCGTGCTGGCCGGGCCGTCACCGGTGCCCTCGACGGCAGCCTCCATCAAGAACTGGGTGACCGGGTCAAAGGCGTAGGAGAACACCGCTCCGCCGCCCGGACCGCTGAGCTCGTGTCCGAGGGTCCGTCCGCTCACGCTCGCCCGATCGAGTTGATCGATCCAGGTTGCTCCGTCGCCATCGATCCAGGTGTTGGTGAGCGGTCCCCCGCTCACCGGGTCGTAGGCGATCATCAGGCTGATGCCGTTGCTGTAGTCGATGCTGGTGATGCGCCCAACCGTGTCAACGCCGGTGATCGTGGCGCGGTGAGTATTCCCAGAGATGTCGTTGACCACGAGCTCTTGCAGGTGGTGCGACACGGGATCAACGACGAACGTCGAAGTGGCAGATTGTCCAGCCGCCGACGTGTAGGTCACCTGGTCGAGGAGCCCATCGTCGTCATAGGTCGTCGTGGTGGTCGTGCCCCAGATGTCGACACTCGTCCTGCCCCGCCCGAGAAGGTCCACGGTGAGCAACTCGACGTAGGTGTCGTCGCCGATCTGGTGCGTCACGCCAGTCACCCGCGGATCGCCGCCAGCTCCATAGTGATACTGCGTCGAGCGAGCGGGAGCGAGTTCGTGGCCAGTGCTCGCGATCTCGATGCGCTCCACCCGTCCCCGATCGTCGTACGACCGAGCGTTGGTCACCACGCCGTGTTCGGTGGTCGCCACGAGGCGGCCGGCACCGTCAAGAATCTGTCCGCGGACGGCTGCGCTGCCAATCTGCGAAGTGCTCAACACGCCCAGCTGCGGAAGTGTTTCACCGGTAATCGGGTGCGTGGCGGTGGCGTCGGCGGCCCAATACTCGTACGTCGTGGTGAGACCCGACTCGGTCGTCACCGCTGTGGGACGAGCGAACAGGCCCGCCGAGGGATCGGACGGCTCGTACGACGTGTGCAGTGCGCCCGCGCCGTTCTGCACCGACGTCTCCACGAGGCCGAGGAGCGGATCACTGTACGTCGCTTCCTCAGTCACCGCGGTCGGGGTCTGCCCGGATTCGAACACGTCGTACGTCGTGACTGCGGTGATCAGATCGTTGCCGAGCATCTCGCCGGGGTCGTATCCCTGCCAGGTGTCGCCGTCATCGAAGCTGTACTGGATCTCGAACCACCCTGGCGTCGCGTCCGGCGAGACGTAGGTCGCGACGACGTCGACCAGGATCTCCGACTCGTCGACGTCGGTGGGCGCAACGAGTTCGCACCTGTCGTCGACAGCGCAGGCCTCGCCGCCAAGGACCAGGTTGGAGGCGTCGACATCTGCGCCCGGATCGACAACGAGCCGCCACACCGAGTCGGACTGCACGTCGATGCTGGCCTGGCCAAGCGCCACCAACCGCCAGCCGGCAGCTGGATCGACCGCCGAGGGAAGCGTCTCGATCTCTCCTGAGGTGATCAGTTGTTGGGCGCTGTGCGCGGCGGCGGCGTCGCTGCCGTCGTAGAACAAGCCGAGCATTCCGGCGCCACCACCGCGAACAACCGTCTTGGACGGCACTCGGTCGCGGTACTCCGCATGGGGTTGGCCATCACCGGCAAACCACTCCTGCGGTGCCGGGCCCCACGACTGTTGCGGATTGCCATTGGCGTCGTACTGCATCGTGGTGCGCCGACCGAGCTCATCGACCATGCCGATGACACGCAGGTCGTCGTCGTACTGCAGGGAGAGCGGGCTTGATTGACCACGCGCGGTCGTCGACAGGAGTCGATAGTCGATCGGGTCAAAGGTCACCCGTGCCTCGACGGTGTCGTTCTGGAACACGGTGGTCGTGCCTGCTTCGAAGCCGTACGTTCGCTGCAGCGGCGCCTGCCCGGGTTCGGGAACTGGCGAGGTGATGCCAGCGACTTTGCCTGCACCGTCGTAGTCGACACGCCACGTCGCCGCCGAGTCATCGGCTGCGAGGCCGTTGGCGATCGTGTCGGCCGCGAGGGGCTCGCGTGCGGCGACGAGTTGCCCCGACGCGTTGTAGGCGTAGTCGTGCGCCGCACCATCGGGTCCGGTCACTCGCGCCAATCGGCCATCGACGTACCACAGCTCGATGAGATCACCGTCGAATGTCGTGATCGAACACAGCGACGTCTCGGCCGTACCGACGTCGAATCCAGGACCCGATCGACACTCGCGGTCGCCCATGTAGCGGAACGTCGCCGTTCGGTTGGTCACCGTGTCGGTCACCGAACGCAACACGTCGTTCGACCATTCAACGTCGAACGACACCGCAGCAGCACCCTGCACCGCATCACGGCTGTAGCTCTGCAACGAACCATTCGACGTGAACGTCGACACGCTGCCGTCGAGAGTCGACAGGGTGACGGAGCCATCCGAGTCGGCGGTCAACGTCGGGTACAGCAACGTTGTATCGACGCCCTCGTGTCCTGGCGGTGCGTACTGTCCGTCGTCGTTGCGGTCGTAGCGGATCTGGGTCCCGTCAAGGCCGACGGCGACGAGTGTGTCGCCAGTGGCATAGCTGTCGATGCGGTAGAACGAGGCACCACCAAGGGCCGACCCGCTGAGCGACCATCCGTCCGAGACGACGCGCAGCGGCGACGTGCCGGCCTGGCGGCCTGCCACGTCCGACGTGCGGTACTCGAGGTTGACCACGCTCGCGCCGTCGCCCATGTCGAGCGTGACGCCGGTGACCAGTTCACCGGTCGCTGCACCAACCGAGAACGGACCGAAGCCGTCGAAGGGCTGCTCGCGAGAACGCTGGAGGTCCACGACGAATGCGCCCTGTTCCTGTTCAGCCTCGTCGTCGCCAGTCACCGTCCACGCATAGGTGCGCCCATGCTGGAGGAGTCCCGCCTCGGGCGTCCACGTCGGTTCGGGATGATTGGCAACAGACGCAACGGCGGTCTCCATCCCTCCGGCGCCCGTGAGGTCGAACACGGCGAACGACCAGCCGTCGTCGCCAGCGTCCATCGGCGCTTCCAGCACGGGGCGCAGCGTGGTGACCACGCAGCCACTCGTCGTGCACACCGGCTCACGCACCAGGTTGGCGTCGAGGTCGGCCGTCGAACCGTCGGTACCGGCGAGGGGCGTCAGGAAACGCGCGGCCTCCCAGTCGGCGAGTCCTTCGGGGAGTTCGGTGGCCGCAATGCGGCCGCCACCAGCGACCGCAATGGCGGTGGCGAGGAGCGCGCCGGTAACGGCGATCGGGAGCGTGCGACCACGGCGACGTGCCGGGGCGGCTGGGCGTGCATTCATTTGGGGGGTTCCTCGAGTCGTGGGCGGAACGGGGGAAACGCGGTTTCCCGAGGTCCGGCGCGACGCTACGGAGCCCAACCTGTGGCCAACCTGAACGCGTCCCGAACATCGTCGCAGTCGACGCGCAGGTCGCGCACAGGCCCCCTTCAGACGCAACCGCGGACGATTGCGCCGATCCGACCACCCCCCTCTGGGTCGGCGCGTGATGCGTTCTCACGACGCCACCAGACACGGCCGCCTCTTCAAGGACACGACATGAACAAACACGTTCCCCTCGCCGCGAGCGCCGCTGCTGTTGCGCTGCTCGCTCCGCTCCTGTCGTCAGGTACGCGCATCGACGCCGAGGAGCCGCCGCCGCGTGATCGGTTCGGCGTGGCGGAATCGCCGGCCACCCCGGTCGACGGCCCGATCTACGACACGACGACCCCAGTTCTCAGCGTGGACGACCCGACCGGCGATGTGCACTTCGTGGTCGTCGACCAGTCAGGTCGTGTGGTCACAGGGTCGGGTCCGATCGACGATGACCAGTGGCAGGTACACGACGGTGTCCTGCAACCGGGTGAGAGCTACGCGTGGTCGGCCTACACCACGACCGGCTCGACCGCGGCGGCAGTCGGCGCGCCGGACGTGCTCGGCGACGGGACGATCAGTGGCGATATGACGTACGGCGCCAAGATCGTGGAGTTCGTCGAGGAGCAGCCGCTCGAGCCGTTCAGCATCAATCCGACCGCGGGCCCATCCGGGCAGAGCAACGGACTGGCCACCGACTTCTTTCCGCACTACGACATCGCCGACCAGGTCGAGCTCGACGACGACGGCAACCCGGTCGAGGAGATTTCACCGAAGCTTCGACCGAGCCCTGGATCCCACGTCGTCTCGACGACGGCCGGCTGGACTGTCGTCGACGACGAACACTTCGGTCTGTGCCCCCTCGAAGAGCGTGCACGCAAGCCGGCGCCCGGCGAGTTCCCGCCGCCGCCACTGATCTACGAGCCCACCGAAGCGATTCTGTGCGACGTCGCCTTCACGATCGAGGCCGAGGCAACCGTGATCGACGACGGCGGCGAGGCCGCAGCCCACAACGTGGCCGGCCGCAACGTGGTGCCGTCCGACTCGATGATCATCAACCGCGACCTGGCCGTCGACGACGGGTTCGTCGTGTCCACCACCGGCGAGTACAGCATCTCGCCGACGTTCTCGCTGCAGACCGAGTTCGGCTTCCGCTCGCTGGGCTATCTCCGCGTGCCCGAGAGCGGGACGTACCTCTTCGGTACGCAGAGCCCGGGCGGCGCCGAAGCGTTCATCTACATCTCCACCGAGGACGATCTCGGCAAGACCCTGATCAGCGATCCCGACGCCTGGTCACCGACCACGCTCGGCGAGACCTACACCGCAAGGACCGAGCGCTTCCGTTTCGAGAACAAGGAGAACGGGTCGTCGACCAGCGGCGACGCGCTCTACAACTACCGGTCGCGCACGTACGAGTACGGCGTCGACGACACCGATTGGATCCAGCCCGACGGAGCGTTCGTCCGCGGACTCGTCGACGATCTGCGCAACGCGGGTCCGCGTGCCGACGAGGTCCGCTACGGGGAACCGGTGCACCTCGAAGCGGGAGTGAACTACCCACTCGCCTTCACCGGATGGGTCGGACCGCTCACCGGCGACATCGGCTTGCACGTCGACAGCGAGATCACCGGCACCACGCCGGTGCCGTTCGACTGGCTGACGCCCGCGCAACCGGGAGTCGTCGACTTCGATCGCACGATGGGATCCGACGTCGCCGACGTCGGCGCCATCGCAGCTGCGATCTCCGGCCACGGCGACACCCTCGCCGTGCTCGACGCACAGGGCGACCTGCACTTCAGCAGCAGCGACGGCGGCTACGGCTGGACGGAGGTCGCCACGCTGCCCGGTATCGCCACGGCGATGCCGGTGATCCAGCCGACGACTCCCTACGACGTCGACGCAGGCGCGTCGACGGGAGCCGGCAAACGTCACTTCGAGTCGGCGAATGGCCAGCTCGTCGGCGAACTCGTCGACGGCGAACTCCGCGTGTTCGGCGGACCGGTCGAGATGGTCGACCCCGCCGTGCAGGAGCCGACGACCATCGAGTACCTCGACGTCCGCTTCGACCGTGACGGGACGTTGATCTCTGGCACTGTCGATGGCTCGACGCCGATGCAGCGAACCGATCCGAACGGGCTTGTCTACGTCGGCCCGAACGAGAACGGGCGCATCGTGCTCGACACGATCACCGACGGTTCGCTCTCGGTCACCTCCGGAGCGCTCGAGGTGGTGCTCGAAGATGACGCATGGCTCACACATCCCGGTCGACTCGACAATCGTGTCGTGCTCGCGCTCGACATCGAGCCAACCGAGCCGGCGCCCACGACCGTGAAGACGATGGCCATCGACGACGCGGGCGCCACGCTCGTGACCGCCGTGGATCGTCCGGCGATCGTGCCGAGCGAGGCGTTCGGGGGCCGACTCAGCCTCAACACGACAGGCTCGTCAGGACACAACCTGCCCGATGGCCTCGTGACGATCGACACGATCATGGGCGGCGGCGACTCCTCGCTGGCCATCGTCGATGGCCGGTACTCCTTCCGCTCCGATCCACTCGTACTCGAGGGTCCAGAGTTCTCGGAACCGATCACCGTCGATGCCCTCGAGGTGACCTTCGACCGCGACTTCGGCTTGGCCGAGGGCCACGCCGCGGGTCGACTCGTCGCGACGGACGGTGTCGTCTACGAACTCGACACGGTCCAGGCCGCCACGCTGGATCTTGCCAACGGGCACGTCACGATCAACCTCAGCGACACATCGCAGGACCTCTTCCACATGTTGTCGTCGCTGACCGTGCTCACGTTCGAGTTGGAGGTGCTGCCGGGCGACGCGCCTGCGTTCGACGTCGCGATCATCGAAAAACGCGACGTCGAACAACCGTGGAGCACCACCAACCGCCAGATCACGCAACTCAACACGCTGCTCGACGACGCCGGACTCGAGCGTCCGGCGATGAGCACAGAGAGCGACGCCATCCAGTCGGTGCACATCTCCCCGGACGGCAACACGATCGCCGTGCTGCAGCCCGTCGCCGACGGTGCGGGGGCACGCGTGGTGATCGTCGACCGCGACGACCGTGACGACTCGTGGAAGGTGATCGGTGACGTCCCCCTTGCGCTCGACCTCGAGCTGGTCCAGTCGACGGGCTCGACCCCGGTCGGGATCGGACGCGATGGCCCTACTCGATTCCTCGCCGTCGGTGCAGGCAACGAGGTGACGATCCGCGAGTGGACACCAACGAGTGGATGGGCCGTCACCGACACGATCGATGTCGACGGCGAGGTGGCGTCGATCTCACTCGACTACTTCAGCGAGTTCCTCGCCATCGGCCAGCCCGATCTCGGGAGGGTCAGCGTGTACAACAAGCCATGGTGGAAGTCGGAATGGGCCCACTTCAAGGACATCGATCAGCCGGATGGTTTCGGTGCCGACGTGGGCTACACGTGGAAGCGACTGACCGTGACGTCGCGCGATGGCCAACTGGTGCGGGTGTACCGCGATACGGCGCCCCAAGCCTGGGGAAATCACGGCGACTGGACGCAGTCATTCGTCACCGGCAGCGGCACGGCGATCGGAGCGACGACGGGGGGCCTCGATGCCACCGAGACGCGGACCGTGGCCAGTCGCCAACCGGTGCAAGAGGTGTGGGACCGGTTCTTCTACCAGGGCTGGGGCCCGCTCGGCGGGGTCCAGCAGCTCACCACGTTCTTGCGGTAACGCAAACCTCGGGTACCGGTCGCGCGTCGGCGCCGTCGTCGGCTCCTGGCTTACGACGATCTCGGTGCCCGTTCCAAGCGCTCGGCGGCGATGGCGATTCGTTCTTCGGTGGTCGCCCAGCGCCACACCGCCAGCAGTAGCAGCGGCAACGTCATCGCCATTCCGCTGACCCACATGATGGACGCAGCGACGCGCTGGTCGTCGACGGCAGCGGCATCACCGAGTTGCTCGGCGTACGTGGGCACGAGCGGTGCACTGGCCGTGAGCAGCACGATCCCCAGCATCGCGGTGCCGGCGATCACGGCGAACACAGAGCCGACGCGCGTCACCGCTGCGGCGCGACCGACGCCGCGCACCGCTGCCCACAATGCGACGGCGGATGCGAGATAGGCGATGTGCTCGAGGTCGTGCACCAGTCGGTTGTCGAGCGCCAGGTCGTAGATGCCCGTGAGGTGAGTGACGAAGAGCACGACGATGAACGACACGGGCGCAACGATCGGCGCCCACCGGTGCCACCAGCCGGCAACCTGTCGTTCGGTCGGCGAGGTGCGGCGGAGGCTCGGCCATGCCATGAGCACCGTGGTGACCGGAGCGGCGAGCACGAGCAGCGGGGCGGCCACCACGATCATCAGCAGGTGCTGGATCATGTGGCCGCTGAATCGCTCGAGCGCCAGCGCTTCGATTGGCGGCGACGTGGCGATCAGCACCATGCCAACACCACCGCACCACGACGCCAACCTCCAGTTCGGCCCACGCGTCCGCACCCACGCAGCGCCATAGACCCCGATGGCGACGAGTCCACCGATGAGCACGATCACGTGCTCGACCACGCTGGCGTGCGCGATCACGCCGCCTCCCCCCGTTCTCCTGTCGATATCGCGCGCGAGGCGCGCGCGATCGACAGAATTTCCGCGGTAGTCCCGGCCCTCTCCGAATTTCTGTCGGATACGCGCGCACGGCGCGCGATTTCGACAGAAATTCGGGGTGACGTGATCATGTGTCGGCGTCGTAGACGAGGAGCAGCGCTTGGGAGGCGACGATGGCCACGCCGGCGATCGTCATCCACGAGCCGACGGCCAAGCCGAGGACGATGGCGGTGACGCCGACGGCCATCGTGATCGGGCGCAGGCTGGCGGTGGAGTACACGCCGACCACGCCTTGCACGTCGGTGACGTCGGCGTCGTCGCGATCTTCGGCACGGGTGCCGTAGCGGCGGCCCCACTCCCACGCCCAGCCGGCGATCAACCCGCCGATTGCCGTGGCCATGAGGAGGAGGGCGACGCCGATCGGTTCACCGCCCACCAACATGTACGTCACGCCAATCACCGTGAAGTAGATGCCGACGCCGGCCCACAACCACGTTTCCGGTTTCACGACTGATCTCCTCCGCCGTCGCCGTCATCCGAACTCGGTTCGTCCGGCGCGCCCTCGGCGTGTGCCGTCGCCGCGTCACCAACGAGCGGTCGCCAGTTGTCGTCGACACCCTCGCGATCGCCCCACGCCTCTGCCACCTCGGGATTGCCGACGTCGTCGTGGTTGATCCATCGCAGATCGAACACCGGTCGTTCCGAGCGGATCGGTGGCAGCCAGTCGAAGTTGTGCTCTGGTGGCGGCGACGAAGTGGCCCACTCGAGCGAGTTGGCTTCCCACGGGTCGGCCCCTTCGGTACGCGGCGCGCGGAACGACTTGACGATCGCGATCACGAACGGCACCACCGAGGCCGCCAAGATCAGGTAGCCGAACGAGGCGATGCGGTTCCACAACTCGAAGTTCTCGACCGGCTCGTAGTCGGGCACCCGGCGGGGCATGCCGTCGCGTCCGAGGAAGTGCATGAAGAAGAACGTGACGTTGAAGCCGATCATCAGCAGCCAGAACTGCCACGTGGCCAACCGTTCCGACAGCTTCTTGCCGGTGACCTTCGGCCACCAGAAGTAGAGCGCCGCGAACATGGCGAAGATCACGGTGCCGCCCATCACGTAGTGGAAGTGGGCGACCACGAAGTACGAGTCGGAGAGGTGGAAGTCCAGCGTCGGCGAGGCGAGGATCACGCCGGTGACGCCACCGACCACGAAGGTCACGAGGAAGCCGATCGAGAACTTCATCGGCGCCTCGAAACTGATCGAGCCACCCCACATCGACCCGATCCAGTTGAACACCTTCACCCCGGTGGGCACGGCGATCAGCGCCGAGGTCAACGCGAAGAACACCACCAACACCTCGCCGGTGACGAACATGTGGTGCGCCCACACCGACGTGGACAGCGCACCGATGGTCAACGTGGCGAGGACGAGACCCTTGTAGCCGAACACCGGGCGTCGGGCGAACACCGGGAAGATCTCGGTGACCACGCCGAAGAACGGCAGCGCCACGATGTACACCTCGGGGTGACCGAAGAACCAGAACAGGTGCTGCCACAGAATCGGCGAGCCGCCGTCGGTCGGGTCGTAGAAGTGGAACCCGAACAACCGGTCGAGTTGCAGCATGAACAACGCGCCCGACAGCACCGGGAACGCCAGCAGCACCATGAACGAGGTGACCAGCAGGTTCCAGGTCATGATCGGCATGCGGAACAGCGTCATGCCCGGGGCGCGCAGCATGGTGATGGTCGCGATGACGTTGACCGCAGTGAGCGTCCCCGAGGTACCCGTGAGGATGATCGCCACGATCCACATGTCGGCACCGAGACCTGGTGATGCCCCGGCACCCGACAACGGCGGATAGGCGAACCACCCGAAGGCCGCGGCGCCGCCATCGGCCAGGAACCCGAGCAACATCACGATGCCACCGAGCACGTACAGCCAGTAGGAGAACGCGTTGAGTCGCGGGAAGGCCAAGTCGGGGGCGCCGATCTGCAACGGCACGAGGTAGTTGGCCAGCCCGAAGCCGAACGGGACGGCGAACAGGTACACCATCACGCTGCCGTGAATGGTGAACACGCCGTTGTACAGCTGCTCGGAGATGAACTGCTCGCCCGGTTCGGCGAGCTCGGCGCGGATCACACCGGCCAGCGCGCCGCCGATCGCCAGGAAGATCATCGAGGTGATCACGTAGGCCACGCCGAGCGCTTTGTGGTCGGTGGTGGTCAACCATCCGGTGATCGTCTTCGGTAGCCCCTCTTCGTGGCCTCCGTGATCGTCACCACCATCGCCGCCATCGCCGCCGTCGTCGCCGCCAAGGATCGAGTCGACCGAGACGAGTTGGCCCTCGTGGTCGGCGCCGAGCGGCGTGGTGGAACGGTCCGGATCGAGCGCGGTCATGTCTCGCCACCCCCATCGTCTGTCTGATCGGCGGCGGTCTGGTCAGCGGTTTGTTGTTCGGCGATCCAGGCGTCGAACTCGTCGGGTTCGAGGATCCGCACCTCGAAGCGCATCCTGCCGTGGGCCAAGCCGCAGTACTCGGCGCACACACCAGCGTTGGGGTAGTACCCGGCGACGTCTTCGATGTCGACCGAGAACCGTCCCGGCGAGCCGGGGATCATGTCGCGCTTGAAGCGGAACGCGGTGATCCAGAACGAGTGGATCACGTCGAGCGACTGCAGTTCGAACGTGACCGACGAGCGCGCGGGCAGCACCAGCTCGGGGAACTCCTCGCCGGCGCCGGTCACGCTGACGCCGCTGTCGGGATAGTCGAACTGCCATTGCCATTGCGCGGCGGTGACCTGCACGACCAGATCGGGGTCGTCGTCGATCTCCTCGATCGCTTCGACCGTGATCACCGTGATGGCGAACAACCCGGCGATGATCAACAACGGAATGATCGTGTAGGCCAGCTCGACTGGGACGTTGTACTGCTTCTGTGACGGCAGCCCGTCGCCGTCGCGGCGACGGAAGCGGATGATCACGTACAGCACCAAGATGGCGACGAACGCAGCGACCGCGATCGCCAGGTACAGGTAGATGTCCCACACCCATTCGGTTTCGTCGGCTTCGGACGTGACAGGGGGGTCGAGGCCGGCAGGCAACGCGGCGAGGATCATGGCTCGGCCACCTCGCGTTGCGTGTCGGTCTCGTCGGCGGAGGCACCGTTGCCGTTGCTGCTGCCGTTGGTGGCGGTCCGCTGGTCGACCGGCGCACCCTCGGAGTCGATCGGCTCGAGGAACTCGTACCCGCCCGACGAGGTGCGCACCACCGGCGACTCACGTTCGGTGCGCCGGGGTCCTGGCCGGTCGCGCAGCGAGATGCACACACGGCGGGCGATGAAGAACGACAACGGCGGCGCGATCAGGATCGAGATCTGAAGGATGGTGGTGACCCGTCCGACGGCGATGTCGAAGGTCTTGGCCACGATGTCTTGGGCGCCGCCGATGAACAGGATCGACACGAAGGTGATGCAGGCCACCCCGAAGGCGGTGCGGTTGGGCGCATCGCGCGGCCGGTCGAGGAGGTTGTGTTCGTCGTAGTCGCCGGTGAGACGGCGGTCGAGCCACGGCACGAGATACAGCCCGCCGAAGATCAGACCCGACACGATCACACCCGAGTAGAAGATGTTGTTGATCACGATCGGGCCGATGCGCGTCTCCCACGGCGGCATCAGGCGCAGCGATCCCTCGAGGAATCCGATGTACCAGTCGGGCTGCGAGAACGATGTGGCGGCGCCGATGTCGTAGGGGCCGTACAGCCAGATCGGGTTGATGGTGAACAGCGCCCCCATCATCGTGATCATCCCGGCGACGAGGAAGAACAGGCCGATCGACTTGAGGGCGAACGACGGCCACACCCGCTCGCCGACCACGTTGTCTTCGGTGCGGCCGGGACCGCGGAACTGGGTGTGCTTCTGGTGCCACACCATGCCGAGGTGCAGGGCGAGCAACGCGGCGATCAAGCCGGGGATGATCAAGATGTGCACCGGATACAACCGGCCGATGATCTCGGTACCGGGCCACTCGCCGCCGAAGATCAGGTAGACGAGCCGTTCGCCGACGAACGGGATCGCCAAGATGATCGCGTAGGTGATGCGTAGTCCGGTTCCCGACAGCAGGTCGTCGGGCAGCGAATAGCCGGTGAACCCGGCGGCGAGGGCGAGCACCAGCAGCGTGAGGCCGACGTACCAGTTGAGGTCGCGCGGCCGGCGGTACGCACCGGTGAAGTAGATGCGCGCCATGTGCAGGGCAATCGCCCCCATGAACACCAACGCCGCCCAGTGGTGCATCTGGCGGATCAGCAGTCCGCCCTTCACTTCGAAACTGATGCGCATCACCGAGTTGAACGCCGACGACACCTCTTGGCCTTGCAGCGGCACGTACGACCCGGTGTACGTGAGGGTGTCTTGTGACCCGGCGAAGAACAGCGTGAGGTACACGCCGGTGAGCACGAGGATGACGAAGCTGTACAGCGCCAACTCGCCCCACAGGAACGAGAAGTGCGAGGGAAACACCTTGCGCAGCGTCTTGGTCAACCACGCGCCCGCGCCGAGCCGGCCGGTGACGTTGTTGACGTATCGCTCCACGAGCGTGCGGTCCTCTTTGAAGGTCGGTTCGACCGTGCTGCCATCGGCGTCGCTGACGGCGTCGGCCGTGTCCGCGGCGGTATCCGACGCGGCGGTCGACTGCTGGGGCAGCGTGTCGTCGCTCACGTGCCACCGTCCGTCCAGCTGATCGGACCGACCGTGCGGTCGAAGTCCGCCTGCGACACGAGAAAGCCCTCGTCGTCGATCGCCAATGCGAGCTGCGGCAACGAGCGCGGTGCGGGCCCACCGATGGGCCGGGCCGAGTCGACCGGGTCGAACACCGACTGGTGACAGGGGCACACCAGTTGGCGCAGCGTTTCGGGGAGCTCGGTCGTCGATACCGAACAGACCGACCGAGCAGCCGGCGTGGGTACAGATCTTGGAGTACGCGACCCACCCGTCGATGGCGCCGCGCTCGATCGTCCGCTCGGTGAGCAGACCCGGCTGCACGCGGAGCAACACGACCTGGCCGTCGTCGAGACCGATCGAACCTTCGGGGAACACCGTGGCTAGTTGGTCGAAGATCTCCGACGATGCGCTGATGGGCTCGCCGTTGCTGGTCACCAGCCGGGTGCCCATCCCCCACCCGGTGCGTTGCCGCTCGCCCTGTGGCTTGGGGCCGAGCGAACCGATCGGGCCGATGAAACCGACCGCCAAGCTGGCGATCGATCCGGCGAAGAGCACCGTGAGCAGCCGCCGACGACCGACGGTCTGTTTTGTCAGTTCGATCTCCTCGGCGAAGTCGTCGCGCTCTTCCACGGTGGTGCGCAACCGCTCGCGCTGTTGCACCACGTTCTCGTCGAGGTCGAGGTACTTCGACCACGAGACCATGCCGAAGCCGATTCCGAGCAACGCCACGCCGAGCCCTACCCCGAGCACGCGGTCCTCGTCGTTCCAATAGCCCCACGCTGCGGCGAGACCTCCGCCGACGGCGATGACGAACGCCGCCACGGCGAACTTGAATGCGCGCGCTTCGATCGCCGCCTGGGTCACCTCGGGAACGGCCGGTGGGGCGTCCGATGCGGGGCGTTCGTCGATGGTCATGCCGGCGCCACCTCCTCGCTCGGCTCGTCGGTCACCGACGGCTCGGTCGACGGCCCATCGTCGTCCGGCGCAGTGTCGTCGCGCGGGTGATTGCGCCCGGGCTTGGCATGACCGATCCAACGGGTGAGGGCGATCAGCGGAACGAGTGCGAGCAGCCAGGCGGCGAGTCCTTCGGCGGCGGGTCCTGCACCGCCGAACGCGGTGGCGTCGGTGGTGCCTTGTTGGTTGAGGTCTTCGACGTACGCAGCGATGTCGTTGATCTCCTGTTCGCTGAACGTCGAGAAGATCGGCATGGCCCCCGGGCCGACGAGGATCGCTTCGCCGATCTCGGTGGGTGTCGCGAGGGCCAACGCGGGCGCGCGACGGTTGCCGCCAATCGGCGCCCCTGCGCCCGAGGCGACGTGGCACGCCGCACAGTTGAGGAGATAGAGGTTGGCGCCGTTGCCGATGTCGGCACCCTCGATGTTCACCTCGGGGATGTCGGGTCCTGTCCCGAGGGTGCCAACGTGTTCGACCAGGGCAACGATCTGTTCTTCGGAGAAGCGCACCGGCCCGCGGATCGCCTGCGCGCTCGGGTTGGCGAGCGGCATCCGTCCAGTGCGCAGCACGAAGTCGGCGGCTGCTTCTCCCTCTTGCAACAGGTCGGGACCGCGGCCCTCGATACCTTCGCCGACCGGTCCGTGGCATGCCGAGCAGTGGAGGTCGTAGAGCTGGGATCCGAGCTCGGGTGTTGGCGCCGGCGCACTTTGGCCCGCACCGGCGGGCGTGAGAAAGACGAACCCGGCGAACGCAACGGCGACCGCCACCGGAACGGCGATCAGCAGTCGCGCCCCGAGTGTCCTCATCGGATGACCCAGATCGTGAAGAACACGAACACCCAGATGATGTCGACCAGGTGCCAGAACAGCGACGTGCCGCCGGCCCATGGATGCACGGTTTCGAGGTGGCGCGACCGCACGGCGCGGATGTACAGCAAGGCGAGGATGCACAAGCCACCGGTCACGTGCAGCGTGTGCAACCCGGTGAGCCCGTAGTAGATCGAGCCGTACGGATGGTCGTCGGGGCGGAACGGCAACGTGGTGTACTCGAGCAACTGGTTGACGAGGAACGCCAATCCGAGTCCGATGGTGGCGATCAACCAACGGCGCATCATGTGCCGGTCGCCGCGCGCCTGTGCCTTGTCGGCAGCGAGCAGGGTGAACGACGAGCTGACGAGCACGATCGTGAACACGAGCGCCCGCGGAAGGTCGATGTCGGCGCCTTCGGGCGGCCACGGCGAGTTCGTCGAGCGGAGCAAGAAGTACGCCGCAAAGAACGGCGCGAACAGCATCACGTCGGACGCGAGAAACACGATCACACCGAACTGCCCAGTGCTCGTTTCGGGTCGGCGATGCCTGATCACTTCCCCCGACGTGATCGCCATGCGGCGCAACGTAGCTCAGCCGGCGAGGGCGACGCGCACGTTTCCTCACGCTGAAACGCGACGTTCATCAGCACCTACGAAGCGCACTTCGGGCATTGAAGTCAACGAGTGTTGACTTCACGAAAGCACACGCCTACGGTGCGGGGCGATGTGGCCAATGGTGCAAAAAGAAGTCCGCGAACTGCGCCGCGATCGGCGGACCGTGGCAATGCTCATCGGACTCCCACTGATCCTGCTCGTAGTGTTCGGGTACGCCGCAAACTTCGACGTGAGCGAGGTGCGCACCACCGTGTACGGCGAGGGCGCCGAGACGATCGCTGGCCAACTCCCCGACCTGTTCCAGATCGACACCGTCGACGCGACGGGCGACGAATCGACCGCACAACAAGAGCTCGTCGACGGCAACGCCGACGTGGCGATCGTGACGAGCGGCGGCAGCACCACGGCGTTCGTCGATGGGTCGTCGCTGTTCACCGCACAGACCGCTGCGGCGGCTCTGGCGCAAGCGCCGGGCTCGATCACCGTCGACATCTTGTTCAATCCCGACCTCAAGACGTCGTGGGTCATGGTGCCCGCGCTCGTCGGTCTGATCATGGCGTTCATCGGCACGCTCATCACGAGCCTCGGGCTCGTCCGTGAGCGACAGGCCGGCACGATCGAACAGCTCGCCGTGATGCCGTTCCGACCAAGCGACGTAATCGTCGGCAAGATCGCCCCCTACTTCGTACTCGCCTATCTCGACATGATCGTGGTGACCGTGCTGGGTGCACTGTTGTTCGGCGTGCCGTTCCAAGGGTCGGTGGTGCTGTTCGGTGTGGGCGCCGCGGTGTTCCTGCTCGCGGTGTTGGGACTCGGCGTGTTGATCTCGACGGTGTCGCAGAACCAAGGCCAAGCGGTGCAGACCGCGATGTTCGTGATGCTGCCGCAGATCTTGTTGTCGGGGATGATCTTCCCGCTCGAGTCGATGCCGTGGGGCGTGCGCTGGATCGGCTATCTCCTGCCGCTCACCTACTTCGTCGACCTGTCGGGAGGCATCATGCTGCGCGGCGCCGCCCTTCCTGCGTTGTGGATCCCGTTCGCCGTGTTGGCGGTGATGGCGGTGCTCATCCTCGGTGCCGCAATCCTCCGATTCCGACGCGACCTCGCCCCCGACACCGGCTCGACACCGCTCGTTGACGACGGCACCGAAGCCGCGGCGACCACATGAGCGAACAGCACACGTTCGGTGTCGACCGACTCACGGCGGAACTCGGCGCGACCCGCGCGCTGTCCGACATCACCCTCGATATCCCCGCCGGTGCTGTGACCGCCGTGGTCGGCGGCGACGGAGCGGGCAAGACCACGCTGTTGCGATGTCTGGTCGGCGAGGTCGGTCCGACCAGTGGCACGGTGCGCCGAGCGGGCAAACACCAGCTCGGATACATGCCGTCGACATCTGGTGTCTGGCGTGACCTGAGCGTTGCCGAGAACGTGGCATTCGCGGCGACGGCCTACGGCATCGACCCGGACACCGACCATCCGCAGGCCCTGCTGCGCGCGGCACGACTCGACGACTTCACCGACCGCCTCGCCGGCGATCTCTCCGGTGGGATGCGCCAGAAGCTCGGCGTGGTCATGGCGATGCTCCACCAACCCGCGCTCATCGTGCTCGACGAACCCTCGACCGGCGTCGACCCGGTCAGCCGAGTGGAGTTGTGGCGACTGGTCAGCGAGGCGGCCGCAGGAGGGGCTGCGGTCCTCCTGGCGACGACCTACATCGACGAGGCCGAGCGAGCATCGCGCCTGCTCGTGCTCGACGAGGGCGAGCCACTCGTGGAGGGCGACGCGGCATCGATCACCGCGGCGGTCCCCGGCACGCTGGTGGCCACTGCGACGCCCACACACCGGGTGCGGTCATGGCGTCGTGGCACGCAGTTCCACGAGTGGCGGCCACCCGATGTCGACGATGTGGACGACGGTGGTAACGCGTCTGCCGTCACGATCACACCCGATCTGGAAGACGCCGTGATCATTGAGATGCTCAATCGGCGGGCGGTGGCGTCGTGACGCAGCTCGCGCGTGCGCACGGTGCCACGAAACGGTTTGGGCGATTCGTCGCCGTCGACCACGCGGATCTCTCGGTCGACGCCGGTGAGATCGTCGGGTTGATCGGAGCGAACGGCGCGGGAAAGACGACCCTGATCCGGATGCTGCTGGGGCTGACCACGGTGTCGGACGGGACGGTGGCCGTGTTCGGGGAGGCGCCATCTCGTCGCACCCGTCGCCGTCTCGGTTACGTACCGCAGGGGCTCGGGTTGTGGCCCGACCTCACCGTCGACGAGAACCTGGCGTTCACCTCAGCGGCGTTCGGTTCGCAGGCCCCATCGACAGCACTCCCGGAGGGACTGGATGGCGATGCACTGGTCGGCTCGCTCAGCCTGGGACAACAGCGCCAACTGGCATTCGTGTGCGCGCTCGCCCACGAACCCGACTTGGTCGTGCTCGACGAGCCGACGTCGGGTGTCGACCCGTTGGCCCGCGCCCACTTGTGGGAACGCATCCACGACACCGCCGAGCAGGGCGCGGGCGTGCTGGTGACCACGCATTACATGCAAGAGGCCCAGCAATGCGACCGTTTGGTGCTGATGAGCGGCGGGCACATCGCCGCGCGCGGCACACTCGACCAGGTGTTGCAGGGAGTACAGGCGATCGAGGTCGCCAGCGACAACCGGCGGACCACCTTCGAGGTGCTGGCCGCTGCGCAGATCCCGATCATGCTCACCGGACAGCGAGTTCGCGCAGTCGGTGTGGAGCCGAGCCAGGTCGACGACGCGCTGCGGGCGGCAGACGTCACCGCACACGTCGAGGTCGTTGCCGGCACGCTGGAGGAAGCGATGCTGCTGATCGAACGAGCACGATGACCAAACCGCGAGGTCGACGGCCCGGACCGGGCACGACCGAGCCGGCGATCCTGGCCGCAACGCGCGAGGTCGTTGCCGAGGTGGGTGTGGAACGTGCCTCGATGCGCGAGATCGCCGCTCGAGCCGACGTCGACCCCGCGGCGATCTATCGGTTCTTCGACGGCAAGGACGAACTGATCGCTGCTGCGCTTCGACCGCCCGACATCGCGGCCGACGTGGCGGCGGGTATCGCCGACGCCGACGAGCCCGGCCGAGCGATGGTGGCCGGCGTGCTCGCAGCGTGGGACCACCCAGACGTTCGCCAGCATCTGACCGCGTTGGTACGCGCAGCATTGACCAACGAGCTCGCAGCCGAGATGTTGCGCGAGGTGTTCACATCGCGCATCGTCGGCGCGGTCGAGCGCGCAGCGCAGCCCGACGACGCCGCACTGCGGGCGTCGCTCGCGGCGTCACAGGTGATCGGGCTCGCGCTCCTACGCGAGATTCTGGCGATCGAGCCACTGGCCGACGTATCGACCGAGCGGCTCGTCGACATCATCGCCCCCACCGTCGAGCGGTACTTGGGCGGCGACCTCGAACCGTGAACGGCGACCCGGTCACGACCTCACCGGATCACGGCCGTGAGGTCGACGACCAAGTCGGTTGCACGTTGGGTGAACACGCAGATCGAACCATCGCGTGACAGCTCGATCGTCGCGTTGTTGGCGATCGTTCGACCCGCGCGGTGGTTGAGGTTCGACGCCTCTGGCCGATCAGCGTCGCACGGGTAGGCGACCACGTAGCCCTGCTGGGCAGGGTCGACCGCCGCGATGCTGAACACCCCGGCCGTCGCTGCGGCGCTCACCCCAGCGCGCCCGACCACCTGAATCTCGGTGACCTGACCCGCCGCCCGTCGGCCGATGCCTTGGGCGATCCCATCCACCGTCAACCGGTCGAGACGTGTCTCCACGAGACGGGCGGGCACGTTGGTGGCGACGATGGAGCCACGTGAGGTGTAGGCCGCAACATCGACGACCAAGTCGAGCGCACGATGGGAGTACACGCAGATCGCACCACCATCTCCGATCTCGATGGTCGCTCCGCCCGCGATGGTTTCGCCGGCGGCGTAGTTGAGCATCGATGCCTCCGGCCTGCTCTCGCCACACGGATACGCCGCGAGGAAGCCGTTGTGCTCGGGGTCGATGGCGATCGCATTCACCGTGACCGCACTGGCATCGTTCGGCACCCCGTTCCGACCGGCGACCTTGACCACGGTCTCTTGTCCTGCGGCGCGTCGACCGATGCCGGCGAACTGGCCGTCGGTGGTCGGCTGCCCCGCCCGCGTCTCGATGAACCGCGCCGGGTTGATCGGATCGAGCGTCGAGCCGTTCGGTACCGCGCCCAATACGTCGACGATGAGGTCGGTCGCACGGTGGGTGTACACGCACAGACTGCCGCTGGCCGAGAGCGCCACCGTGGCCGCGTTGGCGATCGTCTGACCGGCCTGGTGATTGATCGTCGACGCCGCCGGCCGCGGTTGGTCGCACGGGTAGGCGACCGCGAACCCCTGGTCGGAAGGCGCCACGATGCCCACGTTGACGATCGCTGCGTCGACGTGCTCGCCGATCCCCACGCGGCCGGCGACCTGTACTTCGGTGACCTGGCCGGCCGTGCGTCGGCCGATGCTCTGTTGCTGGCCGTCGGCGGTGGGACGTGACGGCCTGGTCTCCACCAGCCGCGCCGGACGGAACGTGTCGACGCCGACCGGGTCGGGGACGAAGCCCGTGCCGAGGTCGACGCGCGGCAACTCGTCGCCCATCTCGTTGGGAGCGTTGCCGCGATTCGAGGTGTCGTCCAGCCCGAGCTGACCGGTCAGGTTGTAGCCCCAACACTTGAGCAGGTTGTTGTCGAGCACCGCACACGTGTGCCGATCACCAGCGACGACGGCGATCGCCACCCGATCGACGCCGAAATCGATCGGTGCGAGGTTGTCGCCCATCTCGCCAGGCCCGGATCCACGTTGGACGATGTCGCCCTGACCGAGTTGACCGTGCTCGTTCACGCCCCAGCACTTCACGGACCGATCATCGAGCTGCGCACACCCGTGGAATCCAGCCGCGGACATGGCCTTCGCCGAACGGCCGGTGCCAAGCTGCACGACGGGGAGCGCGTCGCCCATCTCGCCGGGATCGTCGCCGCGCCGCAGCGGGCTCTCGTTGCCGAGCTGACCGCCAGAGCCGTCGCCCCAGCACTTCACCGACGCGTCGTCGAGCAACGCGCACGTGCCGAAGGTCATCGCCTGGACAGCCACCGCCGAACGGCCGGTGCCGAGGTCGATGCGCGGCAGGTTGTCGCCCATCTCGCCCGGTGCTTCGCCGCGAGTGCTGTCGTCGCCGAGGCCGAGCTGGCCGAAGAGGTTCCACCCCCAGCACTTCAACAGGTCGTTGTCGAGCAGCGCACAGGTGTGCCCGTTGCCCGCGGAAATCGCCACGGCCGCAACGTCGGTCCCGAGATCGATCGCCGGAAGATTGTCGCCCATCTCCCCCGGGTCGTCGCCGCGGTGGACCGTGTCGCCCAGTCCCAAGGCGCCAACCGGATTGCCGCCCCAACACTTCATCTCGTTGTTGTCGAGCAGCGCGCACGTGTGCATCCCGCCGGCGGTGATCGCAGTGGCGGTCCGCCCCGTGCCGAGATCGACAGTCGGAAGGTTGTCGCCCATCTCACCCGGGTCATCGCCGCGGTCGTCGGTGTCGCCGATGCCGAGCGTGCCGGCCAGGTTGAAACCCCAGCACTTGACGTGCCCGTTGTCGAGCAGTGCGCAGCTGTGTCCCTCACCGACGGCGATGGCAGTGGCGGTACGCCCGGTGCCGAGGTCGACGGCGGGCAGGTCGTCGCCCATCTCGCCGGGGTTGTCGCCACGATCGGTGCTGTCGCCGTAGCCGAGTCGGCCGAACAAGCCGAGACCCCAGCACTTCACCTCGCCTTGGGCGCTGAGCACGCAGGAGTGGTCGGTGCCGAGGGCAACCTCGACCCACCCCGAAGGAATCGCTGGGTCGCCCGCGGCCTCGACGTACGTCCCCGCGGTGGGCGAACCGACCGCCAAGGCAGTGAGGCCAACGGCGAGAGCGACGATGGCAAACAGCGATCGCCACCACGGGCGAGAACGACGGCGACGGGCGATGTCGACGAACTGGCGGGGATACATCGTGCACATTGGGGGGCTCCTGGCGGGTCGGGGCGCAGCTGCGCTCACCGGTCCTGACGGGCCACCCGCCGGTCGCTTACGCGCCGGTCAGCGGAAATTCTCGAAGTAGCGGCTCGGGGTCGGTCCCCGTTGGCCGTGGTACTTCGACCCCACCGCGCCGGCGCCGTACGGCTCGTCGGCGGGCGTGGTCATCTGCATGAAGCTGATCTGGCCGATCTTCATCTGCGGATAGAGGGTGATCGGCAGACTGGCCACGTTGGCCAGTTCCAAGGTGATGTGGCCGTCGAAGCCGGGGTCGACAAACCCCGCGGTGGAGTGAATCAGTAGCCCGAGCCGCCCCAGTGAGCTCTTGCCGTCGACTCGACCGACGATGTCGTCAGGCATCCCGATCCGTTCCAGTGTGGAGCCGAGCACGAACTCGCCGGGGTGGAGGATGAACGGCTCGTCGCTGTCGGGGTCGAGTTCGACCAGCTCGGTGAGATCGGCCATGTCCTGTTTCACGTCGATCACACCGCGGGTGTGGTTGCGGAACACCCGAAACAACGGTGAGATGCGCACGTCGATCGACGACGGCTGAATGAGCCCATCGTCAAAGGGTTCGATCACGATCCGGCCGGCGGCAATCTGCTCACGCATGGTGCGGTCCGACAAGATCACGAGAGCTTCACCGCCGGTGACGTTAGCGATCGTCCGCGGGTCGACGCAGATGATCCCGTGTTCCGCGCGGATCTGCGGACTAAACCAGGTGAGGGCCGTTAATATTCAGGTGACCCCCTAGCAAGAAGGAACGGCATTCGACATGGCAGCGACAGCACTGATGGTGTGGATCGACCAAGACCTGTGCACGGGCGACGGCATCTGCTCGGAGATCTGTCCCGACGTGTTCACGCCGCGCGACGACGGCCTGTGGGTGGTCAAAGAGGAGGCCGAACACTTCGGCGAGTCGATTGTGTTCGACGGCGCCGATGGCCCAGGGCACGGCCCCGACATGGGCAAGGGCGTGGCGCGTATCCCCGACTCGCTGATCGACACCGCAGTCGAGGCCGCCGAGGAGTGCCCCGGCGAGTGCATCATGATCGAGCCCTACGACCAGGCTGCGATCGACAACCGCGGCGCATAGCCGCGGCCCTCTAGTTCTCGCCGAGTCTGCGGCGCAGCACCTTCCCGGTTGCCGTGCGCGGCAGCTCATCCACGAACTCCACGGTGCGCGGCACCTTGAACCTGCTGAGGCGGGCCGCCACCATCGACTTCACGGTCGCCTCGTCGATCTCGCTTCCTTCCGCGCGCACGACGTAGGCGACGAGCCGCTCGCCGAACGCCTCGTCGGCGACCCCGACCACTGCGGCATCGGCCACCCCCGGGTCGCTCAAGAGGAGCTCTTCGATCTCCAGCGGGTACACGTTCTCGCCGCCGCTGACGATCATGTCGTCGGCGCGACCGGTGACGAACAGTCGTCCTTCGATGTCGAGGTAGCCGACGTCGCCGGTCGCCATGAGCCCGTCGACGACGTCTTTCGATCCACCGCCGGTGTACCCCTGGAAGTTCGAGCCGCTCCCGACGTAGATGCCACCGACCTCCCCCGTTGGCACCGGTCGGCCCGCCGCATCGAGGATTGCCACGGTGGTGCCCGAGATCACGCGCCCGACAGTGCCGGGCGCCGAGCGCATGTCGTCCGGAGTGGCCAGCGTCGCCTGACCGACTTCGGTCGAGCCGTACAGGTTGTAGAGGTTGTCGCCCACGCGGGCGGTCCATTCGTCGGCCGCCGCCATCGGTAGCGCCGAGCCGCTGCAGGCCACAACGCGGAGCGCCGACAGGTCGGCAACATCCAACGTCGGCGACTGCAAGAGGCGTTGCAGCATCGTCGGAACGAGCACCAGCACCTCGGCTTCACTGCGTTGCAGGAGGTCGACCGTTGCGTCGACGTCGAAGCGCGCTCGGACGACCACGGTGCCGGCGAGCACGCCCGCAGTGAGCAGTTGGGCGAAGCCCCATGCGTGGAACAACGGGCAGGCGATGAAGAACGTGTCGCCGGCGCGGATCGGGATCCGCTCGAGCATGCCGATCGCCGGACGTGGGTCGAGACCCAGCGATCGACGCGCGCCTTTCGGGGTGCCTGTGGTTCCGGAAGTGAGCAGGATCGGTACCACCGGCCGGCGGGCGACCGAGCGAAGCAGCCGATCCGATTCGCGTTCGACAGCACCGTCGATGACGATCCCAGCGAAGCCGGACGCCGCCACAGTGTCGGCCGCAGCCTCGTCGTGGATCAGGCCGACGACGTGCTCGCGCTCGAGCACTCCGGCCAGTTGCTCGGGAGCGAATTCGGTGTTCAACAGCACGGGGACCACCCCAGACTTCGCCGCCGCGACCAATGCGGTGAGGAACAGCCGCCCGTTGCGCGCCATCACGCCGAGGTGGTCACCGGCGTCGAGCCCGGCGTTGCGTATCGCTGCTGCCAGTGTGCTCGTCGCTTCGTCGAGTTCGCCGTAGCTGAGGGTTCCGTCGTCGTCGACGATCGCCGCCCGATCCGGGAACCGGCGCGCCGCCGCGGCATATGGCGTCGCCAGCGAGGCGCCCCATTGGGCCGCTGCTGCGGCACTGGCCCCGGCCTGGCGAGGGTCGAGTCCGCCGGTGCGGCGTGCGGCGTCGAACAGCGATGCGGCCCGGTCGAAGATGGCCATAGCTGAACGATGACGGTACTGGAAGGATCGCCTGGGCACCGTTGTGGGATGGCCGCAGGCGGGCGCCGCTCGGGCAGACTTGCCCGGTGCTGCGCCGAGGAGTGATCGCTGCCGGCCATCGGCTGACGGCCGAAGCCGGTGCTCATGTGCTGCGTGAAGGCGGAAACGCTGTTGATGCCGCCATTGCCGCAGTGGCCATGGCCTGCGTGTGCGAGCCCGTGTTGTGCTCGCCAGGGGGCGGCTCGTTCGCCATGGTGCGCGATCCGGCCGACGGCGCAGTGACGGTGCTCGATACGTTCGCCCACACCCCGCGCCGCCGCGCCGGTCTTCCCGACGGAAGCGTGCGGACGGTTCATGCCGACTTCGGAACTGCGCACCAGGCATTCCGTATCGGGCCGGGCACCGCTGCCACGCCCGGCCTGTTCGACGGGCTCGCCGCGCTGGCCGCGCAGCACGGCACCGAGTCGGTTCCCCAGCTCAGCACGCACGCCGTGCGGGCCGCGCGAGAGGGCATCGAGATCACACCGTTTCAGCACCATCTGTTCAACGTGGTGCGGGCGATCACGACCGCGACGGCGAGCGCCCGAGACCTGTACCTCATCGATGGTGACCTCATGCCCGTCGGCGCAAAGTTTCGCAACCCGGGCTTGGCTGACGCGCTCGAGGTGTTGGCCGGCGATGGTCTCGCCGGAAGCGACGTCGGCGCGGCCGTACTCGAGCAGCAGCAGCGGGGTCACCTGACCATCGACGACCTTGTGTCATTCGAGGTGATCGAGCGCACGCCGCTCGAGGTGCACATCGACGACGACCGGGTCCTGCTCAACCCGCCGCCAGCGGTAGGGGGAGTGCTCATCGCCCACACGCTGGGGCAACTGACGACCACGTCGTTCGTCGACCTGGCTCGTGCGATCGACGCAACCGGCGCAGTCCTGCGCGAGGGCAACCGCGACCTGGACATGCTCGCTGCGTTGGCGGGCTCGCCGGTGCGCCAGCGTGGCACCACACACATCTCCGTCGTCGACGCCGAAGGAAGGGCGTGCTCGATCACGACGTCGAACGGTGAAGGCAACGGCGAGATCGTCGACGGCTTCGGCTTCATGCTCAACAACATCCTGGGCGAGGACGACGTCAATCCGGCCGGCGACGACTGGCCCGTCGATACACGGCTGTCGTCGATGATGTGTCCGACACTGATCGAGCATCACGATGGCGCCATCACTGCCATGGGCTCGGGCGGATCCAGCCGCATCCGATCCGCGATCAGCCAGGTGGTGGCCCGCCTGTGCATCGACGCCGACAGCCTCAGCGCCGCAGTCGCGGCACCCCGCGTGCACGCCGACGAGCATCATCTCGACGTGGAACCGATCGACGACTCGATCGCCCTCAGCGAGCTACGTGCGGCGTTCCCCGATCATCGAATGTGGCACGCGCCCGACCTGTACTTCGGCGGCGTGCATGCAGCACGGTTGGAGTCCACCTCCTCCCTCGTGGGAGTGGGCGACCAACGCCGCAACGGCGCAACGTTCGTGATCGACGACTGAGCTCGCTGCGCTCATCGGGCATCGGGCCGCAGCTGCCGATACGCAAGGGAGGCCGCTAGTGTTGGCCCAGCTCGCGGGTGTAGTTCAATGGTAGAACATCAGCTTCCCAAGCTGAGAACGCGGGTTCGATTCCCGTCACCCGCTCCATCACCCGCTCCATGCGAAAACCCTGATCAGAGCACTCGCCGAGCGACCAGGGATGCACGACCCGCCGTGCTCGGCGAATGGCAGATCGCCCGGGTCGACCAACTCTGGGCCCCCACCATCCCACCGACCAGCTGGCACCTTCGTCGACGTCGCACCGCTGCGTCTTGCGCAACGGCACGTCGTCACCCGCGTGTGGTTGCGACGATCTGAATGGGGGCGACGATCCCTGCGGTCATCGCGGCTCGGAGGTTGGTGAACATCACCCCGAAGCCCGGTCCCATGAGGTTCGACAGTGTCACTGGTGGCGGCGTGTCGGCGGCATGTTCGAGTGCGGTGCGAACGATCGGTCGGTGGTCGACTGGTTGTTCCGGCTCCAGCCCGGCCGCGTCGAGCGCGTCGAGATAGTCGTCAACGCCGGCGAGGTGCTGGTGATCGTCTGACGACGCCCACGGCACCGGCAGATCCACGTTGCCGGGAGCGATGCGCATGACGTCGTACACCAGCACTCGGCCACCCGGCTGCACGACAGTTGCGAGTCCGTTGAACAGTCTGACCTTGTCGGCGATGTTCATCCCGACGTGGAACAACGTGACGAGATCGAACCGATCCTCGACCTGGTCGAGGGCCAGCGCGTCGCCCACCCGAAACGACACCCTGTCCGCTAGACCGACGCGAGAAGTGAGCTCGGTTGCGGCCGCGACGAACGACGGAGTGAGATCGATGCCCACCGTTCGTGCGCCGAGCTCGAGTGCCATCGTTCGCGCCGGTCCACCAATTCCGCACCCGACATCGAGCACAGATGCCGGAGCGGGAGTTCTCACCGCGTCGATCACGGCACGCGTTGCGAGTCGGCCGCCGAGGTGGAACTCGTCGGCGCCCGACAGTGCGCTGGGATCGAGCGCGTCGATGTCGTACCCCGCTGCAGCGAGCGCGCCGAGGATGTCGTCGACCAGCGCCTCGTGGCGCCCATAGTGGGCTTGGAGATCGAACGGACCGCTCGTCACACCTAGCCCTCGGACGCGGGATCGTCGTTGCGTTCGATTCTCTTGGCGAGCGCGTCCGGAAGGCCAACGGTTGGTTTCGCTGGGGGACGTGCATAT
Organism: Ilumatobacteraceae bacterium; assembly: GCA_965230015.1. Taxonomy (GTDB): domain Bacteria; phylum Actinomycetota; class Acidimicrobiia; order Acidimicrobiales; family Ilumatobacteraceae; genus JABSQH01. The sequence goes on from CBDDKF010000015.1 coordinate 31,460, forward strand.
CCGCCGACCTCGGCTTTGCGGTACCGCTGTCGAACGATGCCCTCAGCGAAGACAACCGCGGCGGCGACAGGGTCGACGACCGGCACGGGCAGGCGGTCGGCGACCTTCGCCGACAAACCCGCGAGCGGCCCTCCGCCGAGAATCGCAACGTCGCAACGGTCGACGCGCACCGCTTCCTCGACCAGCTCGACCAGGCGGTCGGCGAGCTCCTCTTGCACGTTGTCGATCGATTGAAAGCCTTCGCTCGGCCGCCGAAAGCCGGTGAACCGGCCTTCAAGACCGGTGCGCACGATGCTGTCGTGAAAGAAGTCCAAGAGGTTCTCGGAGAACGTGACGATGGAGAAGCGATCGCCGAGCGCGCAGGCCGTCAGCATGGCCGCCTCGGCGACCCCGATCACCGGAGTGTCGAACAATTGCCGTGCGCCGACCAGGCCGGGATCACCGAACGCCGAGATGATCACGCCGTCTACCTCAGCCTGGTGCTCGGCGATGATCTCGAAGATGTGCGGAGCGCAGATCTCCGCTTCAACACGACTCGACACGTACGGAAATCCGATGCGGGCCGTGGTGGGCACGATCTCCGTCCCCGGAGACGCCGCGCTGCGCGCCGCGTCGGCCATGACCACCGTCATGTCCTCCGAGGTATTCGGGTTGAGGAGTTGCAGTTTCATCTTTCGCTCCACGCCGCCGGTGCGACGTGTTCACCGCCGCTGCAAGCGTGTCACACGACCCGTCAGTTCGCCTCTGTCGCCTCGAATCGCGCGCGGCACAGCCGCTCACTCGTCGATGCTTCGGCTGCCCTCCTCATACGCGCGGCCGCGCGGCGCGAGTCGGTAGCCGGTCCCGAGGCTTTCGGTGAGGCCGAGTTCTTTCAGTTGGCGAACGCGTCGTTTCAGTCGGGGCTGGTCCGTGTTGAGGCGAGCGGCGAGGTCGACGCTTCGTTCACCCGGATGGTTCCCGATGGCGCCGAGGAGCGCTCGAGTCCACACACCCGAGTGCGAGGCCGCGTCCCAACGGGCGAGTTGCTCGGCGATGTCATGTCGCTCCTGGGCCGTCAACTTCGTGCGCTGGCGAAGCTCGACTCTGGGGTCGTCATCCTCCCGATGGAAGCGGACCCGATACAGCTGACGATCAGCGCCAGCTCGGAGCGACGCGATGGCCGCAGCCGAGCTGGAGAAGCCGGCAGCCCGAGCATCGTCGGTGGTGATCTCGTCCACGTCGATCACCGAGAGCTCGTCGATACGGAGCACGCCGACCGGTGAGCGAAGCGTGCCGCCTTCGGCAACGGTGGGTCGTTTCCAGTTCCTGAACGCGACCGTGATCTCTCCGGAACGGATCCGATCGTGCAGGTCGGCGCTGAACAACACGGTGGTCGCTTCCTGCCGGATCGTTCACGCAACCCGGACGATTCGGCCACGATCGTCACTGGGCGCGCTGCCGAACTTGCGCGAGTACTCACGGCTGAACTGTGTCGGGCTCTGATATCCGACCGTGAAGGCGACCTCGGTCACGGTGCGATCTCCTACACCCAATAGCTGCCGAGCCTCGAGCAGCCGCAGGTCCTTTTGGTACTGCAGCGGTGTTGTCGACGTGACCGCCTTGAAGTGCTCGTGGAACGACGATTGGCTCATCCCCACCGCACCGGCGAGGTCAGCGATCACCAGCGGTTCGGCGAGATCACCCCGGATCTGGTCGATCGCCTTCGCGATCCGGCTCGCATGACTGTCTCGGTTGAGCAGTCGGCGCAACGCAGCGCCGTGATCGGCTGCGAGCAGTCGGAAGTGGATCTCGTGCGTCACGAGCGGTCCCAGCGCACGGGCCTCGACCGGTGAGTCGGCCAGCGACAACAGGCGGCCGAAGGCGTCGATGAGCGGCGGCTCGGCACCGCCGACACGGAGCGCCGTCGGATCGGGATGATCTGACTCGCTGATGTCGAGTCCGTCGATGTCGTCGACGAGTCGACGGAGGAGTCCGACGTCGAGTTCCAAGATGAGCGCGAGATACGGAACCTCCGGTGATCCGACGGTGATCCGCGAGCGCAAGGGCAGGTCGTGACTGACCACGATCGATTGCCCGGCAGCGCACTCCACGCGTTGGGTGCCCAGCTCGAGCTCCTTTGCGCCCTGGAGGATCAGGCAGATCACTGGCCGGTACAGCGTTGCTGCAAGTGTCGACCTTGCTACCGAACGGACCACGCCGAAGCCATCGATGCCAGTCGGCGCGAGTCGGTCGCCGTCGCTTGCCACCTGTGCTGAAGGGAGAGCCTCGGTCATCCTCGCCAGATCGCGCACTGCGGTCGTCGCCATAACGCCGAGCGTACGCCCGTCCACGAGGCCAATCCATCGCGATCCGAAGCTCCGGAGGATTAGGCAGTTCTCTCGGACGAATCGGCATGCTCACCGCGGTGTTGATGCGTACCGTCGCCGATGTCCCCCACATGGCTCAACAACCGACTGGAGCATCCCATGACCACCAAGATCGCACTCATCACCGGCGGCAGCCGCGGGCTCGGCCGAGCGACCGCGCTGAAGCTTGCGGCCAACGGCGTCGGCGTCGTGATCACATACCTGTCGCGCGCCGACGAAGCCGCAGACGTCGTCGCCGCGGTTGAAGAACTCGGCGGACGCGCAGTTGCGCTCCAACTCGACACCGGAAACTCAGGGGAGTTTGCCGACTTCGTCGAGCGGTTTGCGTCCGCGCTCGACAACACCTGGAACCGGCGCACGTTCGACTACCTCGTCAACAACGCGGGAATCGGTATCCACGCACCGTTTCTCGAGACGACCGAGGAGCAGTTCGACCAACTGATGAACATCCATCTCAAGGGAGTGTTCTTCCTCACCCAACGGCTCGTGCCGCTCATGGAAGACGGCGGACGCATCGTCAACATGTCGACCGGCCTCGCTCGTTTCTCGATGCCCGGCTACAGCGCGTACGGCTCGGTGAAGGGCGCCGTGGAGGTGCTCACCCGCTACCTCGCAGCCGAGCTCGGCGAGCGCAACATCTCCGTGAACGTTGTCGCCCCTGGCGCCATCGAGACCGACTTCGGCGGCGGCGTCGTCCGCGATGTGCAAGACCTCAACGACTTCGTTGCATCCGTGACGGCGATGGGTCGGGCGGGCCAACCCGACGATGTCGGCGGCGCAGTGGCCAGCTTGCTGACCGGTGACAACCACTGGGTCACCGCCCAGCGGATCGAGATCTCCGGTGGGATGAATCTCTGACCCCGTCGATGCCGCGCCGCCGCGAGTCGGCTCATGTAGCCGTGGAGCTCACGACCTCGGGCTCCCCTGCGCCGGTCGCGTGTCGGCGGACGACAGCGGCGTAGATCCCAGCGTTGGCGGCGATCAGCCCGACGATGAGCATCGCCGAGATGATCGGCGTGAACTCACCGGGATACAACACGCCCACGACGTAGTGCTCAACGAAACCGCCGTCGTATCCGGCCTGACCCGCGCGCGCCCGCAGCGCCTTCTCGATCGGCGTCAGCGGGCACGTGAATCCCACGACGAGGATGGTCACGCCGTACAACGCGGTCGCCAGGTGGATCCACATCGCTCGTCGCCATCTCAAGGCCAGTGCGCCGCCGACAACGACGAACACGACGAAGCAGAGGTGGGTAACCATCACGACGTCGGCGCCGACTCGCCACCCCATGGGTGGCACCGTAGCGACGACGACGTGCGGCCGATCGCAGGTCGACCCCGAGACCGGCGGTCGGCGCTCGTTCGTTATCGTCGGCTCATGAAGCGGTGGTACGACGAGCACGTCCTGCCACATCTCATCGAGTGGTCGTGTCGCCCGGACGATGTCGCTGCCCATCGGCGCCGCGTGGTGCCGCTCGCCGCCGGCCGGGTACTCGAGCTCGGGGTCGGCACGGGACTCAACCTCGGGTACTACGAACCTGGCAAGGTCGATCGACTGTGGGGCGTGGAGCCGAGCCGCGCAATGCGCGCCCGCGCTGCGGAGCGCAGCGCGCAGACCGGTGTGGACATCGAGTGGATCGGCCGCTCGGCCGAACAGATTCCACTCGACGACGCCTCCGTCGACACCGTGGTCAGCACGTACACGCTGTGCTCGATTCCGGACTGGCACGCGGCGCTCACCGAGATCCGCCGCGTGCTCGTCCCCGATGGCGTGTTCGTGTTCTGCGAGCACGGGTCTGCGCCCGACGACGCGGTGCGGCGATGGCAGCGACGTCTCAACCCGGTGTGGCACGCGTGCGCCGGCGGGTGCAACCTCGACCGTCCGATCCTCGCAGGCCTGGAATACAACGGGCTCGACGTGCAGTGGGCCGATCAGGAATACCGCGGTCGACCGCGCTGCGCATCGTTCACCACGCTCGGCGTCGCGATCCGCTGATTGGCGGCAGCCGCGCGCAGACGCCCACGCGTCGGTTCGCCCGCTCTACAGCTCGGGTGCGGGTTCGCCGACCGGCGTGAAGTGGCCGCTCTGCCACTGCACGATCTGGGTTCGATCTGCGGCGTACCCGTCGGTGGCATCCATCTGGAAGGTGAGCCCCTCGCGCAGCAGCCCGGGTACGTAGTCGAGGTTGCGCGTTGCGTCCATCACACCGCTGCGGCTGAGGTCGCCGGCCGCAGCAGCTTCTTCGAGAACATGCATGGTCAACTCGCCAGCGATCCACCCGACGGCTGTGAGACCTCCGGGGTCGACACGCGCACCGGTTGCCACAAGCTCGTCGAGGTACGTGGCAACGGCGGGATCGCCGCTGATCACATCGGGGTCGTACACGTCTTTCAGGTTGTTCGACGAAAACACGCCCTCGGCACCGCGGTCGCTCGCCGCGTCGAACACCGACGAGGTCGCGCATGTGTGAGAGACGTAGACCAGCGGATCGAAGCCCGGTCGGGCACTGCGGGTGTTGCCCAATTCGTTGAGGAACGAGATGCACTGGGATCCCAGCGGCACCGCGAAGATCGCGTCGGGATCGGCGACGGCGAGGTTCGTCAACTGGGCGTTGGGCGCCATCGTGGCCGCCGGATCGATCGTCTCGGTGGCGATCACCTCGAGTCCGCGTTCGTTTGCAGCAGCCGTCACCGAGTTGGCCAACGACTGACCGAAGTCGTTGTTGACGTAGTAGAGGCCCACGGTTGCCTCGTCGCCGAGCTCGTCGACCACGTGGTCGGCCCAAGCCGCCGCCTCGACGTCGTAGTTGACCAACAGCCCGGTCGTCCATGGGTAGTCGTCCAACTCGCCCCACTCCACGCCACCGCTGATCGCCCACAGTTGCGGCACACATTCGTCGTTAGCGATGTCGCGGATCGCGAGGTTGTTCGGCTGGCCGACGACGCCGGCCAACGCAATGACGTCGTCGTCGAAGATCAGCGAGTCGACGTTCGACACCGTCAGGTCGGAGGAGTACTGGTCGTCGCGCACGATCAGTTCGACCTCTTGCCCGTCGATCCCGCCGAAGTTTGCGTTGTAGTAGTCGATGTACGCGCGCATGCCGGTCGCAAACGGGGCAAACAGCGTGGCCGGCGTGCCCGACAACGGCGCGGACGCGCCGATCCGCAGCGGCCCCTCGACGGGTTCGCTCACGTCCGCCGGACAATCCTCCAGGTTCACTTCATATCGACCGTCAGGCGCGATCGTTGCGGTCGGCGCCGGGTCATCGCTGTCTCCCGGATCGCTCGTTCCACACCCCACGGCAGCAACGGCAACGGTGACCGCGAGCAACGGCAGTGCGCCCGGCTTCATCGTGTACAAGCTCGCAACGTCCACATTGCTCCTGTGATACCGCAGGGACCTTCAAGGGCGCCTGCGCGGAACCCTTACACCCCTTCAATTCGCGCGCAGGTCCTCCCGAGCAGTAAACGGACGAGGTGGTGCAGTTTCTCTCGATCGCGGTGGCCGCCGCACTCGACCTGTTCTTGGCGATACCGATCGCCGTGGCGACGAAAGCGGGATTCGTCGAGACATTCGTCGCGATGGCGATCGGGGGTACGGCGGGGGCGGTCGTCGTGGTGTACCTCGGCGACGCGTTGCGCGGTCTGTGGGCCGCGCATCGCAAGGTTCGTGCACATCCCAAACCTGCCGGCTGGTTGGAGACCCAGGCGAAGCGGTTCGGAGCGCCGGGACTGGGCCTGTTGTCGCCGATACTCATCGGCACGCCCGCCGGTGCCGCGATCGGCGTGGCCATGGGCCTCAGCAAGAGGACTCTCGTGGTGTGGCTCACCGCAGGCGCCATTACCTGGAGTGCGGTGCTGGCTGGGCTCACGAGTCTCGGCGTGACCGCGGTGGGCTAGCCAGCGGACCCTCACCGCTGCAGCCACGCGAGCGGCGACGCGGATCACGCACGGTCAAGGGAGATCGTTGCTGCGCGGTGGCTGGCGCAGCTCGAACATCGTCGTCAGCAGCACGTCGCGCATGTCGTCGCGGTTTGCGACATCACCGAGCACATCGGAATCGAGTTCGGCCACCAGGGTGCGGGCCCGCTCGAGGAGCCGCCGGCCGCTGGCTGTCACCACGAGCTGTGATGCCTTCCCTTGGCCGTGGCGGCGATGCTCCACGGCACCGATCTCCTCCAGGTGCTCGACCGTGGCCCGCATGCTCTGCGGCGTGACCCTGGCGCGGCGGGCCAAGTCGCTGGTGGAGAGTTCGGGACTGTTGGCCAGATGACCGAGCGCGCCGTAGTGCCGCATGGTGATGCCGTGCGTCGAGAGTCGATCGTCGAGTTGCTCGCGCAGTGTTGCACCGATCCCGATCAGCACCATCGCCAGCGGTGGCCGAGCCGGCGGCGTGGAGGTGCTCTCGCTCGCAGCCATGCGCTGGCACGATACCCGGCGACGGGGCGTCCTAGAGGGTGACTACATGTGTAGCTATGGGCTTACATGTAGTCATACTGCAAGTTGTCCACCTAGTATGCGACGCCATGCGGTCACTCATCGAGGTCGAACACCTCTACAAACGATTCGACGACACGGTCGCCCTCGACGACGTCACCTTCGCCGTCGAGGAAGGAACCGTGCTCGGCTTGCTCGGACCGAACGGCGCGGGCAAGACCACGACCATCCGCATCCTTGCCACGCTGCTCGCGCCAGACGCCGGTACCGCCAGAATCGACGGCGTCGACGCAGCCACGGATCCAGATCGGGTCCGGTCGATGATCGGGCTCACCGGCCAATACGCCGCAGTCGACGAGAAGCTGACCGGGTTCGAGAACCTCGAGATGGTTGCCCGCCTCCTCGGCTGCACCAAGCCAGCGGCCACGGCTCGTGCCGCCGAGCTCCTCGAGCGGTTCGACCTGAGCCACGCCGGCGATCGTCTGGTCGGCACCTACTCGGGTGGGATGCGACGCCGTGTCGACCTGGCGGTCAGCCTCGTCGGCCGACCGACGGTGCTGTTCCTCGACGAACCAACCACCGGGCTCGATCCACCGAGTCGACTCCAGTTGTGGGACATCGTCAACGAACTCGTCGACGGCGGCACCACCCTGCTCCTGACCACGCAATACCTCGAAGAGGCCGACGAACTCGCCGATCGCATCGTGGTGATCGACCGCGGCGCAGTGATCGCCGACGGCACCGGGATCGAACTCAAAGACCGCGTTGGCGGCCGTCGCCTCGAGATCGAGCTGTTCGATCGGGCCCAGCTCGACGCCGCAGCCAACCTGATTCGGAATCGGTCAGCGCAGTTGCCGCACGTCGATGTCGCCAGCCGTCGGCTCTCGGTGCCGATCGGGTCCGACACCGACCTGGCGACAGAGCTCATCGGCTCCCTGCGCACTGCATCGATCGTGCTCGAAGACTTCGGATTCCATCGCCCGACTCTCGACGAAGTGTTCCTCGCCGTCACCGGGCACACCACCGACGCGGACGATGTCACGACTGGGCCAGCCGGCGCGCACCGCAGCCACGACCCAGAGGGAGCGCGTTCATGACCACCGCCGACCTACAACTTCATGCCACAGGGTCGCCGCCGACACGACCGAGCGGGCTCGCCGCAGTGGTCTACGACAGCTGGATCATCGCCAAACGGAACCTGACGGTGCTCCCGCGCACACCCGCGCTCGTGTTCTTCATCCTCGTGCAACCCGTGATGTTCGTGGTGTTGTTCAACTACGTGTTCGGCGGCGCCATCGGAGCGTCGCTGCCCGAAGGGGTCGACTATGCCCAGTTCCTGATTCCCGGCGTGATGCTGCAGGCCGTGGTGTTCGCCGCATCGAGCACGTCGGTGGGGCTGGCCGACGATCTGCAGACCGGCATCGTCGACCGTTTCCGATCGCTGCCGATCTCGCGATCCGCCGTGCTCTCGGGGCGCATCGTCGCCGACACACTGCGACTCGTTGCGGTCGGCGTCGTGCTGCTCCTGGTCGGTCTGCTGATCGGATTCCGGTTCGAAGGGGGTATCGCACTCGGCGCGCTGATGTTGCTCGTCGCCGTGGCGTTCGGGTTCGCGATCTGCTGGGTCCAAGCGATCATCGGCATCGCCGTACCGAACGCCGAGACGGCGCAGTCCGCTGGATTCATCTGGATGTTCCCGCTGATCTTCGTGTCGTCGACCTTCACCCCCGTGGACACCATGCCGGGGTGGATGCAGGCGATCGCCAACAACAACCCGATCACTCACCTGGTCAACCTGCTGCGTGCGCTCGCCCAAGGCGAGACCCTGCCCGGCGACTCGTGGGCTGGCCTTGTTGCCCCCGTCGCACTATGGACGATCGGGATCATCGTCGTGGCCGCACCGCTGGCCGTTGCCCGGTACCGGAAGATCTGACCGGCGCCGCTGTCGGTACGCAGCCGCACGAGCGGGCCCGAGATCAGCAGTCGCTGCTCGCCGGGATGACGATCTGCAGCCCCGGGTAGAACGCGTTGTAGCCGTCGGTCGCTGCGTTCGCCGCGTCGAGGGCGTCGACGGTCACGTCGAACTTGTTGGCCACCGCAAGTCGACTCGTGTCGCTCGGCTCGATCGTGTACGCGCGTGCCGCGCATTCATCACCGCTCGTGGCGACGGTGTCTTCCTGCTCGTCGGCATCGTCTGCGGCGGCGACCTCATCGGTGTCATCAGCTGCGGTCGGTGATGGGATCTGGATGACCGTTCCGGGCGTCGGGAAGTTGTCGGCACTGGCCCAGCCGTTCGCTGCCACGAGTTGCTCAAGGGTGATTCCGAAGTCGCTCGCCACCTGCAGCGGAAAGTCGCCGGACTGCACCGTGTACTCCCCGGGTCCAGCCGGCGACGACTGAGGGTCGGACGGTGACGACGGTTCCGCATCGTCGACGACCGGTGCCAACGTCGTCGTCGTAGTCGGTGCCGGGCGGACGATGAATTCCGTCGACGCGGTGCTTTGATCCAACGTTGGCAGGGTGGCGCCCTCGTCGCCGCTGCCGCACGCCGACAGCGCCAGCAACCCAGCGACCACAGGGGCCGCCATCGCGACCCTCGACGCCATGACCATGGCGTTGAACCTACGGCGCCGGAGGCCGACATTGCCGTCAGTGCCGGTCGCGAGGCACCGATGCGCCGACCGGCTGCATAGCGAATACGGCGAGCTCAGCGCTGAACGGTCTGACAGGCTGGTCCGGTGCACGAGCGCGGAGCAGTCACGACAGCGCGCCGGCGAGCGGTGGGCGAGGCGTCGCCCGACGCACGTCGAGTCGGCATCCGACCCGGTGTGCCCGCGCGATGATCGTGCGCCCGGCGGCGAAAGTCGTCCTCGTCGATCCCGACGATCATGTCCTGCTCTTTCGAGGGGGCGATCCAGCCCGACCCGAGGCGGGGAGCTGGTGGTTTACGCCCGGCGGTGGGATCGAGCCAGGCGAGACCGCAGCGCAGGCTGGTCGACGCGAAGTGGTCGAAGAGACGGGTCTCGAGTTGGCTGATCTCGGTTCGATCGTGCATCACCGGAGCGCTCACTTCAGCTTCGAGGGCAAGTCGTATCGAGCCGAGGAGGACTACTTCATCGTCCGCGTCGACCGATTCGAGATCAGCACTCGTGGGTGGACCGCAGTGGAGCGCAACGTGATCGAAGACCATCGCTGGTGGGACGTCGTCGACCTCTCGGCCACGCGCGAGGTCGTGTACCCAGAGAACCTCGTGCAGCTCGTCGCCGACTTCCGCGCGCCCTAGCGACGCGTTCACATCGCCGTGCCTACGACGACTCTCTCTCGTGCTCCGCAGCCTTCCGGAGCAACAAGCGCTGCATGTGCGGCAGAGTCCATGTCGACCACGTTTGCGAGGCTGCATTGAGTAGCGATTGCTCAGGTGGTGCTGGCCGCGAGGGAGTTCGCTGCACCTGACAGATCGACATCCGCGTCGATCGACAACGGAGGTGCCTCGATGTCCGACCGCAACCAGCAGTACCGAGACAAGATCTCGGCCGCGTGTTCAACACACGTCGCCGACGACATCATCGCGATTGGGATCTTCAGCCCTCGCGGAACGACCGGCGCCGTCGGCATGATCGAAGCAGCGTCACCGCTGGTCGGCACGCTCATGCGTCGCCGGGCCAAGGCGAACGCCGGCGGGGTGCCACAAACAGCCGTGTATGCGCTCACGGCCACCGAGTTGCACGTGCTCGATGGCACGCCGAAAGCGAAGACCTGGAAGATCAAGAAGCGCGTGCTCGCCTGGCCACGCGACTCGTTCACCGCTCGGCCGGTCGACGGTTCGGTCACCGATCAAGTGGAGTTGACCTTCGACGATGGCACCACGATCGGACTCGAATCGATCCGCTTCGGCGCACAGGGTTTCAACACCGATTTCATCGACCAACTGAGCCGACCGACGCCGTAGTTCAAGTCCCCATGCGTTCACCGCAGAGGACCGGTTCCACGACCCGCTGCGTCAGGGGTCGGGGAACCAGGAGCCGTGGAACCCGTGCGGTACGCGCTGCGGCAACGGGACCACTGCGATCGGGTCGGCGGACATGTCGGCTGCGTCGAGCACGACGAACGATGACGACTGGGTGGCCCGGTCGTAGAGATAGGTGACCAGCCAGCCGTCGTCCTCCCCTGCCGACTCGTCGCGCGGCACGAACACCGGCTCGGCGGTCGACACGGTCTCGCCGAAGTCATGCAGTGCAGCCTCGCCAGTAGTCACGTCGTACTTCACCACGTTGGTCGCGCCGTCGGTCATCACCTTGGAGTTCGGGCGACCGGTGGTGGCCCAGGCGTACCGATTGGCGAGGCCGGTCCGGCGATCGTCGATGCGCGGGAAGCCATGCTCGCGATCGTCGAGCTGCTGTTCGCTCACCGCCCCGGTGCGTAGGTCGAAGCGCCACCGCCACAGGTAACACGGTTCGAACGCATTGGCGTCGCCCGACCACATCGACGGATGGCGACCGGCATCGAGCACGACGACGTCGCCGCCGTCCTCTTCCCATGCGTTGACGATGTGGAACACGTAGCAGTCATCGACATCGAACCAACGGGGTTGGGCAGGAGCATCGGCACCGACGTTGCGACGGTCGAGGAGCCCGATGCGCGCGCCGTTCGAAGGCCGCCACACGAACGGCATGCCACGCCCGGAGAGCGCGATGTCGAGGTCGAACACCACCGGCAGGTCGAGGAAGATGGCGTGATGCCGGCTGATCGCGAAGTCGTGCATCATCACCGGTGACGGGATCTCGATGGGCTGCGAGTGGATCAGCTGACCGGCCGCATCGGCCACGTGGTACGTGACGAACGGTTGGCTGACGAGCTCGTAGCCGAAGAAATGCATCTCGCCGGTCTCGGCGCAGACGTGCGGGTGGGCAGTGCAGGGGGTGTTGAGCTGACCGTCGAAATCAACTGGCCCGAGTGTCTCGAGATCGGGCCCGATGCCCATCGGAAAGCTGCCCTCCTCGAGCGCCAGGATCGAACCGGCGTGACGGATCACGTGCGTGTTCGCTCGCCCGGCCGCGAGATCGAACGACATCGTCTCCTGGTTGAAGCGGGGCTCCCCGGCCAGCAGCTTCGTGCGAACCCAGCGGTTGCGGTACCACTCGGCCGCACCCTCACGTAACCGAATACCGTGCAGCATCCCATCGCCGTCGAACCAGTGGCTCGGGCGGCTTCCTTGTGGGTTGGCGCCGTTACGGAAGAAGCGGCCGTTGAGTTCGGGCGGCAGCGTGCCGTGGACGGGCAGGTCGAACGACTCCACCTCGGTGGTCACGGGGGCGTAGTTGCCACGCAGGTAGAAGGGCAGGCGCTCGTCGGAGTCGCGGAGGACATCGTCGGTCGCAGTCATCGGCGAAGTCTCCCACGAGCTCGTGAAACGCTGCACGTCGGAGCGGTACGGCGTGCCCGAGCTGCGCGGTGCGTCAGTCGTCGAGCTCGGGCTTCGAGAACGTGAACACGCGACGCGGGTTGATCCGGGCGTACCAGGCGTCACCGTTGTCGAGCATGTCGGCCCATTGCTGTCCGAAGCGGGGCACGTAGATGTCGAGCAGGCTCTGGCGAAACTCGGCATGCTCCGGCGCGCGGGTGTCGAGGAACTCGGCATCGCCGTGGACCGTGACGGCGAACGACTCGCCCGGGAGGTGTGTTGCGCTCACCGCCGGACGCTCGGAGATGTGGCGGTAGCGCAACGATGTCGGAGACGATCCGAAGTGGAATCGGCCTCGGTAGAAGATGCCGTCGACCGGTCCGTTGATCGGTCGACCATCACGGGTCGAGGTGGCCAGCGTCAGTAGGCGCATCCCGGTGAGCTGCGCCGCCAGTTGCGTGGCGTCGAGGCGCCGCTCGGGACTCGAGATGTCGGCCAGGTGTGACCCAGCGGCGTCGTAGCTGGCATCGATGACGCGCTGCAGATCGGCGATGTCGTCGGGTCGTTCGTGCATGATGGCTCCTCCGTGGCTCTACGCCGTAGAACGCAGTACTCTACGCCGTAGAAATGACACCGCCACCACCACCAACGACGGCAACGACGCGATCAACGCGCGTTCCACGCACGCCGCTCGACGTCGAGCGCATCGTCGACGCCGCGTGCACGATCATCGAGCGCGATGGTCTCGCCGGTCTGTCCATGCGCAAGCTCGGCCGTGAGCTCGCCGTGGATCCGATGGCCATCTATCACCACGTGCCGAACAAGACAGCGCTGCTCGCGCTCGCCACGGCGCGCACCGTCGCCAGGGTCGACGTACCGGACACGGCAACCGCGTGGGACGAGTGGGTGCGTCTCTGGGCCCTGCGGTACTGGGACATCGCGGCCGACAATCGCGACCTCATTCTTGTCGGCCTGTCCGACCCCGAGGTCGGCGCCGGTGGACTCGCCTCGGCGACCGACCTCATCGAGGCGATCGCCCGCAGCGGGGTGCCGGACGATCTCTGCGAACCGTATGCCTTCGTCATCGTCGACGCCGTCCACGGCTCGTCATTGGCGGTCGCGGCCCTCGACGAGCGCAGCCCCGACCGTGCGCATCTCCGCCGCCTTTTCGAGATCGGACTCGACGCCATCGTGGCCGGGATCGCGACGCGCGCCGCTGCCGTCCGGTGAACTCGCCCAGCGCCGCCTGGGTACGCTGCACCCATCGCCGACCAACTGGACCCACGCCAGCCGAACGTCGTCTTGATCAACTGCGACGACCTCGGGTACGGCGACCTCGGTTGTTACGGCTCGACCCGTAACCGGACGCCCACCCTCGACCGACTCGCGGCCGACGGCGTGCGCTTCGATTCGTTCTACACCGCCTCGCCGGTGTGTTCGCCGGCACGTGCCGCGCTGCTCACCGGTTGCTACCCGCCACGCATCGGGTTCGGCTCGTTCCACGGCATACCGGTGCTGTTCCCCGGCATGGATGTCGGTCTTCCACCCAGCGAGATCAGCCTGGCGCGAGTGCTGTCCGACGCGGGCTACGCCACCCAGGCAATCGGCAAGTGGCACTGCGGCGATCAGCCGGACTTCTTGCCGACCAACCACGGCTTCGACCGCTACTTCGGACTGCCCTACAGCAACGACATGGGCCGCCAGGCCGGCGCACCGGACTTCATGCCCGAGATGCCACCACTGCCGCTGATCGTCGACGGCGAGGTCGTCGAGCAACAGCCCGATCAGGCGTCGCTCACCGAGCGATACGTCGCACATGCGCTCGAGTTCATGCGCTCGACGGATCGGCCGTTCTTCTTGTACTTGGCGCACATGTACGTGCACCTGCCGATCTACGTACAGGAACGGTTCGCCGAGGCCTCGCAGAACGGCGCCTATGGGGCGGCGGTCGAATCGATCGATTGGGCCACATCGGTGATCCTCAACGAACTCGACGCGCAGGGCATCGCCGACGACACGATCGTGATCTTCACCAGCGACAACGGGTCGTTGGGCAACAACCCGCCTCCGTGGGGTTCGAGCGAGCCGTTGGGCGGCAGCAACGACCCGTTGCGCGGCGCCAAGGGTTCCACCTGGGAGGGCGGCCAGCGAGTCCCCGGCATCGTCCGGTGGCCGGCACGAGTCGCGGCCGGCCGAACCTCCAACGAGATCGTCACGGCGATGGACCTCTTCCCCACGCTCGCCGCACTGTGCGGTGCACAGGTGCCCGCCGATCGCGTGATCGACGGTCGCGACATCAGCGCCCTGTGGTTCGATGATGCCCCGTCGCCGCACGACGCGTTCTTCTACTACCGGATGAACGACCTCGAGGCCGTCCGGTCGGGCCGTTGGAAGCTGCATTTCTCGAAGAAGGGCAACGAGCAACGTGCGCTGTTCGACCTCGACGCCGACATCGGTGAGTCGAACGACGTCATCGACCACCACCCAGAGGTCGTCGCCGCGCTCGAGGCACTCGCCGAGCGCGCTCGGGCGACCCTCGGCGACGAACGACTCGGACGCGCTGGCAGCGAGATCCGTCCGATCGGGCGGGTCGACAATGCGGTGCCGCTCACCGTGTACGACCCGGACCATCCGTACGTGATGGCCGAGTACGACATCGCCGATCGCGGCTGACGCCGCACGACCTCACCGCTGCCATGACGACGCCGACGTCACCAGACCCACGTCAGATCACGCGGCTGGACCCGGCCGCGTTCGAGTTTCTCGCCGAGCTCGAGGCCAACAACACCAGGGAGTGGTTCACGCCGAGGGCCGACGAGTTCGCCTCGCTGCTCGTCGACCCACTCGCTGACACGCTGCGCGCCGCGTCGCAACGGCTCTCATCGGGCCCGTGGCCGGTGACCGGTGATCGCTCCACGATCTTCCGCCAACTGCGCGACCAGCGCTACGCGAAGGAGGTCCCGTACGCCACATCGGTCCGGGCGCTGCTCACCTCGTCGGGAACGAAACCGACCCGCGAGGGCTGCGTCCACGTCGAGATCAACACGACTGGAGGGTTCGTCGGCGTCGGATTCCATCGGCCACCGGCCGCGTTCCTGGCGCCGATACGCACTCAGATCGTGGACTCGTTCGACCAATGGTCGGCGATCCGCCGCGACCTCGACGACGCCGGCCATCGACTCACCGACGATCGACTGACGCGCATGCCACGAGGATTCGAACAACTTGCAGATCACGCCGCCGCCGACGACGTTCGACTCCGTTCGATCGAGTACTCGGTGATGCTCAGCCCCGACGACTGGACGAGCGGGCGGGCAGCCGACGCGATCGTCGCTGCCGTGCAGCCGGGCATGGCCCTGCTGCGGTTCGGAAACCTCGCCGCGGGCATCGCCCACCCCGATGACGCGATGACGCGATGACCGAGTTCACGGTTGGACGGGCGCCCTCGGCCACACGGACGATGGCGGCATGACCACGGGCACCCGAACGCTGCAGGCGCCCGGTGTCAACGTGCCCGACACGCTGCAACCAATCGGGATCTACGCGGCCGATCCCACCCACCGCTGGGCGGGGAACTCATTCGCCAAGGCGGTGATCACCCCCGACGGCGCGGGCACGATGCGCGTGACGTGGCACGGCAACGGCGACATCGACGCCGAAGCCTGGGGTCCAGGGACGGATTGGCTGCTCGAGCGTGCGCCGCGCTGGGTCGGACTCACCGACGCGCTCGACGGGTTCGACCCGACACTGCACCGCAAGGTCGACCGATGGTGGAAGGAACACGGCGACTTTCGGATCACGGCCGTGGGCGTCGTGTGGCAGGAACTCGCGTTGGTGTTGCTCGGGCAACGGGTGACCACCCAAGAGGCGGTGAAGAGCTGGCGTCGGATGTGCTCGGCCCTCGCCGAGCCGGCGCCAGGTCCGTGCGAGTTGTGGATGCCGCCAAGCCCCGACGCCGTGCAGTCGATCACCTATCGAGAGCTCCACCAGATGAATGTCGACCGTCGACGAGCCGACGCATTGCTGCTCGCTGCCAAGCGCAGCGCACGCCTCGAGGAGGCCGCGACGATGTCGACTGCCGATGCATACACCCGGCTCACCGCGTTGCCCGGCTTCGGCGCGTGGACGGCGACATCGACGCTGATCGCCTCACACGGCGATCCCGACGTGATCATGCTCGGCGACTACGGCATGCCGACCAAGGTGAACTACGCCTTCACGGGCGATGCGACACGTCTGCCACCGGAGGACGGTGGCGACGAGGTGATGTGCGCCCATCTCGAGCCATGGCGCGGACATCGCCAGCGCATCGTCCGCCTGCTCTTCGCCGCCGGGGTGAACCCGCCGCGGCGGGCCCCACGGGCGTTCAATCCCGACATCCGGCGGATGTAGTCGCGCCGAGGCCACTCCGACGGCGCGCGAACGACATCATGACGACATGACCGCCGACGGCCACGAGCACGACGCTGCGACGCATCACGAGATCATCGTGCTCGGCGCAGGGGTGTCGGGGATCTACCAGATCAAGCGGCTGATCGACCTGGACATCGACGCCATCGTGCTCGAAGCCGACGACGACCTCGGGGGCACCTGGTACCGCAACCGGTATCCCGGCTGCCGGTTCGACTCCGAGAGCTACTCCTACGGCTACTCGTTCTCGAAGGAACTCCTCGACACCTGGCATTGGAAGGAGCGGTTCTCGTCGCAACCCGAGAACCTCCGCTACCTCAACTTCGTCGCCGACATGTTCGACCTCCGGCGACACATGCGGTTCAACGCCCGGGTCGAGTCGATGCGCTGGAACGAAGACGAACGGCAGTGGCGTCTCACCCTGACGAGTGGCGAGGCGTAGACCGCGCGGTTCGTGATCACCGGCATCGGGGTGTTGTCGACGCCGACGCTTCCCGACTACCCCGGCCTCGACGACTTCGAGGGCGATGCGTTTCACACCTACTACTGGCCGAAGGAACCGGTGGCCCTCGATGGTCGCCGGGTCGGAGTGATCGGCACCGGCGCAACCGGTATCCAAGTGATCGCTGAGATCGCCGACAAAGTGGACGAGTTGTTCGTGTTCCAGCGGCGGCCGAACTGGGCAACACCGCTGAACAACTCGGCGATCTCCGCAAAGGAGATGGACGACATCAGGGCGCGCTACGACGACATCTTCGCCGCGTGCGCGTCGACGTTCGAGGGATTCGTCCATCAGCACGAGCCGCGGCGGTTCCACGAAGCGACGGCCGAAGAACGCCGAGCCCACTGGGACGAGCTGTATGCCTCGCCGGGATTCGCCATCATGGCGGCGAACTTCCCCGACATCTTCTTCGACGAAGACGCCAACAGGGAGATGTCGAACTACGTCGCCGACCGGATCCGCGAGCGGGTACACGACCCCGAGATCGCGGAGCAACTGATCCCCACGGACCACGGCTTCGCCATGCAACGCCTCCCACTGGAGACCAACTACTACGAGGCGTACAACCGGCCCAACGTGCACCTCGTGAATCTCGCCGAAACGCCGATCGAGCGCGTGAGCGGGCGCGGCATCGTCACTGCCAACGCCGAGTACGAGCTCGATCTCATCGTGATGGCGACCGGATTCGATGCGATCACCGGCGCGTGGGATCGGATGGACATCACCGGCGTCGATGGACGTTCGTTGGCCGATGCCTGGAGCGACGGCCCGCGCACCTACTACGGGCTCATGACCCACGGGTTCCCCAACCTGCTGATGGTCGCCGGGCCGCAGAGCGTGTCGGGGTCGACCAACTTTCCCCGCGCGATCGAAGGCGGCGTCGACTGGATCACCGACTTCGTCAGCGACGTGCGCGAGCGCGGCATCACCCGCTTCGAGGCGACCACAGCCGCCGAGCAGGAATGGGTCGACGAGGTCGTCGCTCGACAGGATCGCTTGCTGATCCGCCGGAGCCAAGGCTGGTACACGGGCTACAACCGCAACGTCGCCGGGCACGGCCAGGGTACGGCGCGTTACATGGCGTACTGGGGCGGTGCGCCCCGGTATCACGCGATGATCAACGACCTCGCTGCCAACGGGTACCCGGGGGTGGACGTCGATCCGCGCTGACGACCGATTGCGCTGGCTGGTCGATACCGGTCAGGGCTCGCTGAACCCGGAGTAGCGCACGCCGCTCAGCTTGGCCATCCGATCGTCCCACGTCGCCAAGTCGCCCTTGTGGAACTTGCCGAGATGGTCGTGGCCACACGCCCGGGCCATCACGCTCATCAGGGCCACCGACGCCTCGAAGAAGTTGGCCAGTCGCTGGCTTGCGACCTCGACGTCGAGTCGGGCGCGCAGCTCGGGCTTCTGCGTGGCGACGCCGGTGGGGCAGTTGTTCGAGTTGCACATGCGCGCCCCCACACAACCGATCGCCTGCATCGCCGAGTTCGACACGGCAACTCCATCTGCGCCGAGGGCCAGCGCTTTGGCGAAGTCGATCGGCACGCGCAGGCCACCCGTCACGATCAGCGTGACCCGTCCGCTCGCCCCACGCTCGTCGAGGCAACGACGGGCCCGCGCCAACGCCGGGATCGTCGGAACACTGATGTGGTCGCGAAAGATCTCCGGCGCCGCGCCGGTACCGCCGCCGCGCCCATCGAGAATGATGTAGTCCATGCCCGCGTCAAGCGCGAACCCGATGTCGGCTTCGACGTGGTTCGCGCTGAGCTTCATCCCGACGGGGATGCCACCGCTGACCTCACGCACGCGGTCGCCAAACCGGCGGAAGTCATCCGCGGTATCGAGATCGGCGAAGCGCGACGGAGAGATCGCCGGCTGTCCTTCCGGGATGCCGCGCACCTCGGCGATCTTGCCGATGTTCTTCGATCCGGGCAGATGTCCTCCGGTGCCGGTCTTGGCCCCCTGGCCACCCTTGAAGTGGAAGGCTTGCACGAGCGGCAACACCGCTTCGTCGTAGCCGAATCGCGCGCTCGCCAGCTCGTACAGGTACCGACTGTTGGCCTGCTGTTCTTCGGGCAGCATGCCGCCCTCGCCCGAACAGATTCCGGTGCCGGCGAGTTCAGCGCCAGTCGCCAACGACACCTTGGCTTCCTCCGACAGCGCGCCGAAGCTCATGTCGGACACGAACAGCGGGATGTCGAGTCGCAGCGGCCGGTCGGCCTCGGGCCCGATCACCAGCTCGGTACCCACCGGGTGATCGTCGAGCAACGGCTTGGTGGCCATCTGGGCCGTCATCATCTGCAGGTCGTCCCAATGGGGCAGGTCCTTGCGCGGCACGCCCATCGAGGTCATCGGGCCGTGATGGCCAAGGGTCGACAAGCCTTCGCGCGCCAACCGATGGACGAACTCGACCGTCGGTTCTTCGGCGGTCGCCCGCGGCTCAGGAGCGCCGCCTGCACCAACCTGCACCGCCGTCACGACCGGAGCGGCGCCTCCGCCGTCGGTACCGACGAGCGCGTCGTCGAACTGCGCATGGGTGCCATCGCAGAAGGGCCGATTGCCGGTCCGCTTACATGCGCACAAGAACGCCTCGCCGTTGTCGTCGGCGACAAAAGGCACCGGGGTGAACTCGGTCCCGACGTGCGAACCGTCGCAGAACGGCTGGTTCTGCGAACGCCCGCACGCACACCACAAGTACTCGTCGCCCGCAACGAGATCTACCGCCTTCGGGTGGTTGGCGGCGATGATCGGATCGGCCATGGCGTTCCCCTTCCCATGCAGTTCCGCTACACAGAGTTGTTTAAGCTACAAGTTGTTGTCGAAAGCGACAAGGCAAAGCAACAAGGTGCTGACGTGAGCGTTCAACCGGCGACCGAGATGGAGCGCGTCAACCCGCGGACCCGTCGGGTCCGTGCAGCAATCCTCGACGGCGCAACGGCGCTCCTACGGGATCACGGGCCGGAGCACGTCACCGTGGCGTTGGTCGCCGAGCGCGCCGACGTGGCCCGCACCACGATCTACCGCCATTGGCCAGACCAGCGCAGCCTGCTGTTGGCGGCGATCGACCAGCTGACCGTGCCGCATCATCACATCGAGACGACCGGTCGTCTCGATGACGACGTGCGATCCGCGTTGGCTCAGCTGCGGACGCGGATGGTCAAGCGATCGGTGCGATCGATGTTCGCCGCCTTTGCGACGCACGCCGCACACGACACCACCTTCAGCGATGGTCAGCGACGCTTTGCGCTCCAGCTCGGTGCGCCCACCTACGAGGTCCTCCGTGACGCCCAGGAGCGGGGCGACATCGGCCCCGACGTCGACTGCGAAGTCGAAGCGAACGTGCTCGCGGGAGCGGTGATCCACCACTACGTCACACTGCACGACGACGTCAGCGATGAGTTCCTCGACCTCGTCGTCGACCGTTGGCTGGCACGTCAGCCGCGGACCTCCCACTCGAAGTAGGGATCGCCGACGTCGAGCCGCCGCTGCACGACGAGTTGCACGTCCTCCATCATCGCCAGGCCTTCCCACAACGCGTTCCAACTCTCGAAGACCACCGAGTGGACCGTCGCCGGGTCGAACAAGCGCCACTCACGTACGCGCACCCGGTGGACGTCGCCATCGCTGTCGAGTTCGCAGTCGGGTCCGTGTCCGCCGAGCAGGCGGGCGAACCGTGCGGCGAAGGGTGTGTCCTCCGGCGCGGATGCCGTATCCGTCGTCAACGTGGCCATCACCGCTTGGTGGTACTGCATGCCGATCTGATGCCCGACCACGGTGGCCACGCTGCGGGTGTCGGCGGGGCCGAGCACTTCGGTCATCGCCGGCAGGATCGTGTGGATGTAGTTCATCGAGTAGTTGCGCTCGACCTTGGCGAGCCGTACCGGATCCCAGCTCGGCACCGGGAGCGGCTGAGCGGGGCCGGGCGGTTGTTCGCCGGGACGAAACCGGACGCGGTCATCCGGGGCGAGCGGCTCGGGTTCTTCGATGTAGTACCCGACGAGACCCGGTTGGCCGTCGGTGGTTTGTGAGGTCGCGACGAATCCGAGACGGTCGTTGCCGAGCGATACGCCGTTGTGCCCGTGCCATCCGCGCAACATCGCCCGGCTGAGTTCGGTGGGGATGCCGCACACCGCCGTGCCGTCGAAGATCCATCGAGGCGGGAGGTAGCGCACCCACGACTTCGTGTCCGACTCGGGGATCCACTCCACGCGCACACCGCCGAGCGCGTTCGACAACACGTGGTACTTGGCGCACGCCACCGCGTCGGGTTCGTCGGTCAGGCCGAGCTTCTCCAAACCGGGCAAGAACGCCCCGAGATGCTGGTTGCGGAACACACGAAACATCACGTCAGCGGCCGGGGCGGTTCCCAGGCGAGTGACCATCCCGAGCAACAGTCCGGTGAGTTGCCGGTGGTACAGCTCCGCCAAGGCAGCCCAGCCGGCCGGGTCGTCGACGGCACGTGGTGATTCGCTCATCACCGCATCTTGACAGGATTCCGTTGAAAAGTGAATCTCTTTCACATAAATTAATGAAAGCACTTCACTTTTGGAGGAACCATGGAGTTCGAGACCGTGCTGTACACCGTCGACGCCCCGATCGCCACGATCACGCTGAACCGTCCGGAGGAACTCAACACGATCGTCCCGCCGATGCCCGACGAGTTCGAGGAGGCAGTGCGCCGCGCCACGGTCGACGACGACGTCAAAGTGATCGTCGTGCGCGGCGCCGGCAGGGCGTTCTGCGGCGGCTACAACTTCGGCGGCGGGTTCAACCACTGGGGCGAGCGGATCAGCACCGACGGGAAGTGGGATCCGGGCAAGGACTTCGCGTGGAGTACCGACCGACTGACCGCGCCGACCCAGAAGTTCATGTCCATCTGGCATTCGCACAAGCCGGTCATCGTGCAGATCCACGGGTGGTGTGTCGGCGGGGCGAGCGACACGGCGTTGTGCGGCGACCTCGTGATCGCCGCCGACGACGCCCGCATCGGCACGCCGTACTCGCGGATGTGGGGCGCCTACCTGAGCGGGATGTGGCTCTATCGGTTGGGCCTCACCAAGGCCAAGGAGTACGCCCTCACCGGCAAGCCGCTGTCTGGAGTGGAGGCGGCCGACATCGGACTGATCAACGAGTCGGTTTCCTTCGACCAGTTGGAGGCGACCGTGCACGAACGAGCGATGCAGCTGGCATCGATCCCGTCGTCGCAGTTGGCGGCGATGAAGCTCGTCGTCAATCACGCGTACGAGAACATGGGAGTGTCGAGCACACAGGTGCTCGGTCCGATCCTCGACGGTCTGATGCGCAACACGCCCGACGCCATCGACTTCATCGAGCGCGCGCAGTCCGAAGGGGTGCGCGCCGTGATCACCGACCGCGACGGCCTGTTCGGCGACTACAGCCAGGCGCCTGCCGACGAGCAACCGGATCCGTCACACGTGATCACCCCATGAGCAGCGTGTGTCGCGGCATGATGGCCCGATGACGGCCGCACCCAGCGACCATCTCACCGAGAAGGGTCGGCGAACTCGCGATCGCCTCCTCGAGGTCGCCGGCCTCGAACTCCGCGATCACGGCGTCGTCGAGGTCACCTCGGTCGCCGAACGAGCGAGCGTCAGCGTGGGGCTGCTCTATCGCTACTTCGCCAACAAGGACGGGCTGGTCACGGCGCTGATCGACGAGTTCTACGACCAGTACGAGGCCGTGGTCTTCTCCGAAGCGCCGCCGGCCGACGTGCATTGGACCGAGTTCGAGCGGGCGCGCATCGCCCGCGAGGTCGACTTCGTGTTCGACCATCCACTCGGCCGAGCGATCATCGGTGGACCACCCGCCGAGCCTGCGGCCGCGCTCGCCGACGGGCGCCGCCTCGGCCGGCACATCGAAATGGCGGCCCGCAACATCGCCCACGGCGTGCGTCGCGGCGAGATCGAGGTGTCGGTCGACCCCCGCTTGGCGGGAGCTGCGATCATCGGCGGGCTGCGATCGTGTTTGGCGATGGCCCTCGCCGCGGGCAACGACATCAATCGGGCCGACGTCGTCGACGCAGTCGAGCAGAGCTCGGCGGGCCTGATCACGCCGCTGTAGCAGCGGCGCGCGTGCGACGATTGCGCCGTGGGTGACGACCGCCGTGGGGCACTGCTGTTCGACTTCTTCGGCACGTTGGTCGACTTCGAGCCCGACCTCACGCGCCTCGGCGCGCCTGCCACCCACGACGCAGCCCGAGCGTTGGGCTACCCGGGCGGCCATGACGAATTCGTCGACCAACTCGACCGGGCGTGGACCCGGCTGGCCGACGAATCGCAGCGCACGATGCGCGAGTTCGACGCGGCGACGGCCTTCACCTCGTTCACCGACACGCACCTCCCCACGCTGAGCGCGGCCGAAGTGGAGCAGTTGGCCGACGGGTTCAGCGAAGAGTGGACCGCCCACATCCGTCCGGTCGTGGGAGCGAGCGACATGCTGCGACGGCTTGCCAACACCTGGTCGATCGCCATCGTGTCGAACACGCACAGCACATCGATCGTGCCGAGCGTGATGCAGTCGATGGGCATCGACGACGTGGTCGACACCGTCGTGCTGTCGGTCGACCACGGCTGGATCAAACCGCATCGATCGATCTACGACGTTGCGCTCACGCAACTCGGCGCCGACCCCGCCGTGTCATGGTTCGTCGGCGACAGCTTCGAGCCGGACTACTCGGGGCCCCGCGCCGTAGGGATGCAGTCGTTGTTGATCGATCCACGCGGTCGGCACCCGGTTCCCCCCGAGCACCGCCTGCGCACCGTGCTCGATGCCGAGTCCGCCGTCGCCGGCCCGCCCAGCACGCACGACGCACCGCTGCCGGGCCAGGCCTAGTCGTCGTACTGGTCGTGGCGCCGTAGCCATGCCATCGACCAATCGAGGCTGTCCTCGTCCCGACCCTTCGGCACCATGTCGAGCATCTGGTAGGCGTTGTTGAAGAGGTCGAGACCACGCGCATACGCCGAGTAGGTGTGAAACACCTCGTCGCCATCGCGCACGAAGACGCTGAAACCGGGCATCTCGTCGATCGGGTCGTCGACGTGGCGATAGTTGTACCGAGTCGATCCAGCGACCTCGAAGTCACGGTTGAACGAGGTGCCTCCCGACGACACCCACGGGAACGTCCAGCCCATGCGCGCGCGATAGTCGAGCAGCGTCTCGATGCAGGCGGTCGAGACCGCCACGACGGCAACGTCGCGTGCGGCGAGGTGGGGCACCACGCCGTTGTACCCGTCGGCCCAGAACGAGCAACTCGGACAACCCTCCGGCCAGTCGTCGCCAAACATGAAGTGCCAGACGATGAGTTGGCTGCGGGCACCGAACAGGTCGCGCAACGACTGTGACCCATCGGCTCCGATGAACGAGTACTCGCGTTCCACGCGCACCCACGGGAGCGCGCGTCTCCGTCGGGCGAGATCGTCGAGTTGCACCGTGAGCTGCTTCTCCGCCTCGAGCAGCGCGCGACGCGCCTCGTCGAACTCGACGCGGCCAACCACGGGATGGGACGTCATGGTGAGACTCCCTGCATTCGGACAGCAATCGGACAGTGTGCGGACACCGGGGTAACCCGCCGACATCATAATGTAAGCGAATGCTTACATAGATCCCCCCCCCCCCCCACGGCTTCGGCGTCAGCTCACCAGCCGTTGACGTCAACACGCCATGAACACGTACGGTCGCGAGCATGTCGAACGCCGAGTTGAAGCCGAACCGTCCAGTCCGGATCGCGGTCCAGTTGCACCCCCAACACGCCGACTACAGCGCACTACGCGATGCCGTGATGCGTGCGGAGTCGATGGGTGTCGACGTCGCCTACAACTGGGACCACTTCTTCCCGCTGTACGGCGACGCCGACGGCAAGCATTTCGAAGCGTGGACGATGCTCGCCGCGTGGGCCGAGCAGACCTCGTCGATCGAGATCGGCTGCCTCGTCACCTGCAACTCGTACCGCAACCCAGAGCTGCTCGCCGACATGGCCCGCACGGTCGACCACATCAGCGACGGTCGGTTGATTCTCGGGATGGGTTCGGGGTGGTTCCAGCGCGACTACGACGAGTACGGCTACGAGTTCGGCACGGCTGGTTCACGTCTCGACGCGCTCGGCGAGAACCTGCCACGCATCGAGGCGCGGTGGTCGGCGCTCAATCCGGCGCCGACCCGCGACATCCCGATCCTGATCGGCGGCACCGGGCGACGCAAGACGTTGCGTCACGTCGCCCGTCATGCGGCGATGTGGCACGCGTTGTTCCCGGAACAGCCCGACGACCTGCGCAGTGCGGTCGACGCGCTGCGCGGCTGGTGCAACGAGTTCGATCGCGACCCGGCCGATATCGAGTGGGGCATCGGACTTCAGCCGGGCGACTCGAATCGTGTGTTCGACGAGCACGCCGGCGAGTACCTGTCGCGGGATTCACCCAGTTCACGTTCGGCACGAACGGCCCCGACTACTCCTTCGACGGGCTGGAACGGTGGCTCGCGTGGCGGGACGAGATCAGCGGCGGCTGACCGGCGAGCGTCGCCGCCCGGCCATCAATCGGCCGCGAGGGCGCTGGCGATGATCGACCAGACGTCGGGGTCCACGCCGAGCCCGAAGTGCGACGAGCCGACCTCGACATGGCGAATGTTGGTCGCCCACGGGTCGACGCACGCTTTCCAATCGACCACCCCGTCGGCCTTGGTGTAGATCGCCGTCGTCGGGAGCGCCAACGGATCGTTGCGATTGGCATCGTCTTGCATCTCGGCGATGCGGGCGCACTCGTCGGCACCGAACCGACTCGCTCCTGCGGTGAAGCTAGGTCCGCCCTGCGCCGGAGTACCGAACGTCACCAGCCGATCGACGAGATCGGGGCGGTTGCGCGCCGTTTCGCGGGCGATGACGCCGCCCAACGACCAGCCGACCAATGCTGCGGGTCGACCATCGCCGCCCGCCACGAGTTCCTCGAGCACCGGTTCGAAGCGCTCGACGGTTGCCTCGACGTCGCTCCCATTCCTTCCGAGTTGCCACGGCACCGCGGTGTGGCCCAGCGAATTGAGGTACCAGCGCAGCGGCGCCAGGCTCTCCGACCCCGTCAACCACCCAGGAATGTCGACGACGAGCCGTCCGTCGCCGCGCGGCGCCCGTCGCAGATCGACGCTCTGGCGCAGCAAGCGGAACGGCTGAAGTGCCGTCGTCCACTCCGCAGCAAGACGATTGCGGGCGGGCGGACCGGCTGGCGACTCGGTGGTGGGCAGTTCCATGACGCTGTCATGCATGAGTGCATTCAACCATGACGCTGTCATACTTGCAACGTGACCCGAGCCGCAACGAACACGAGCGCCACATCGCCGGCCAGAGGACGACGCCCGGCCGTCGATGCCGGAACCGTGCTCGATGCCGCCGAGACACTGCTCGACCACGACGGTTTCGACGGGATCTCGGTTCGGCGACTGGCCGATGCGGTGGGCGTGTCGCGCCAAGTCGTGTACACGCACTTCGGCGGGATGAACGGGTTGCTCGATGCACTGCACGAGCGCCTGTCGAGGCGACTCACCGAGGCGATGGACGCCGTCGACGCCACACCGGGAACCACCGAGTACCTCCTCGCTGGCGCAGCCGGCTACCGACACGCGGCGCGACGATGGCCCGAGCTGTACCAACTCGTGTTCGAGCGTCCCGTGCCCGACTACGTCGTAGGGACCGACACCGCCGCGGCCAGCGTGCGCTCGTTCGAACCGATCGTCACCATGTCCGGCGACTGGCTCCGCACGCATGGCCAACCCGATGCGACCCGCATCAACGCGATCGACCTGGCGCGCTCGATGTGGTCGTCGCTGCACGGGTTCATCGTGCTGGAGCGCGTTGGATTCGCCACCGAGCCGGAGACCGACCGCCTGTCGCAGCGGGCGATCGAAGCGTTGCTCAGAGGGTGGACGGCCCGCTCGACGTAACTCGCGCCACAGCGTGCACGGCGCAGCCGTGCTCGCTACTGTCGGCGCAGCGGGCGCTGATCGAGAAGAGCTGCTGGGATGGCCGAGCGCCAGAATTCGACGAGCCGTGACCGTTCATCGCCGGCCGCTGCGCGGTGGAGCCCCGACCGCTGGGACCATCCGGACGAGCGCTACTTCCTGATCGACGATGAGGGGTGGGCGATTCCGTTCGAGCACGGCACCGGCCGCGCGCCGACGCTCGCAGCCCGTCGTCGGCTAACCCGCCGGCGCGTGTCGGTCGCCCGTTGGGCATCGTCGCTCGCCGCCGCGTTGGTGATCGCCATTGCCCCATCATCGGTGGTGTTCGGTGACGACGCAGGGCCCACCGACATCGCCGGCACCCCGCTCGGGGCCCACGCCGAAACCACCGACACGGCACCCGTGCCCGCTCCGCAGTTCGACTCGGCTGGGCGCCAGGTGGTCAGGATCGCCGTGGTCGCCGATTCGTTCGGCGTCGGCGAGGGCGCCGAACGCTACGTCGGTGACGACGCCCGCCACATCTCCGAGGTTGGACCGGTACCGGCCGCGGTGGCGGGACTGATGGCGGCCAATCCCGACGTGGTGTTCGAGGTGGTGGTGGTCGGATCGTCGGGCGCGACCACACTCGACGTGTACGCGCCGCAAATGGACGGAGACCGGGCGCGCAATCACGCGCAGATCTCGACGTTGCCCACCGACGTCGACATGGTCGTGGTGCAGCTCGGCGGCAACGACGCACAGTTCGGGCCGGTGGTCGGCGACTTCGCCTTCGACGACTATCCCGATGACGAGGCCGCCGAAGGCGTGCTGCGCGATCACGGGTCGCTCGATGTGACCGAGCCGGTCGGTGCCCTGGATGCCGCCGAACAGATCCGTGAGGCTGACGCGAGCGGCGACCCACCAACACCGCCCGCCTCGCTTGCCGCGCGGATCGAGATGGTGATCGGCGACCTACGCGAGGTGGTCGGCGACGTTCCCATCGTGGTCAACTCGTACCCCCTGGCTGTCGACGACCAGCTCATCGGCGACGACGAGCCGTTCGACGACGGGGCGATGATGGACCCGCCCGAGCTGCGGCAGATGGAGGTGCTCGGCACGCGGGTCAACGAACAACAACGAGTCGGCGCGCTGCGCGCGGGCGCCACATGGGTCGACCAATCGACGGTGCTCGAGGGCCACGAGCTGTACTCCGAAGATCCATACGTTCGCGATCTGCTGTTCCCGGCCGACCGCGAGCTCGACCGGCAAGAAGCGGCGCACCCCAACGCCGACGGCGCGATGGCGCAAGCTGGCCGCCTCGCACCGGTACTTGCCGAGCGCCTCGGCTTGGAACCACCCGGCGACGGGCCGTACGACCTCGATGCCTACCCCGTGGAACCGATCGTGCCGCCGACGCCAACCTACGAGGGCTGGCCGTGGAACCGAGAGATGGTGCCGCCCGAGCGCATCGAACTGCCCCCGCGCTTCGACGAACAGCCGGCGCCAGAGGTGTCGCCGACCGCGCCCAACGCACCCACGACGCCGGATGCTGCGCCAGCGGCGCCCACGATCAACGCCGCAACCGACGACCCGCCGAGCCAACCCGACGCGCCATCTGCTCCGCCCCCGCCAACCCCCGACCAGCCACCGCAACTACCGCCGCCTGCGGCACCCGCCGACCCACCGCCCGACCCGGCACCCGCCGACCCACCGCCCGACCCGGCAGAGCCAGCTCCCCCGGCGCCACACCCGCCGGAACCAGCCGAGCCGGCCGCACCGCCGGCTGACGACCCGGCGCCGACGCCGATCGGCTTCGACCCGGGGAGTGGCGCGCCAGCCGACCCGCCACCAGGACCCTCGCCAGTGATGCCCGCACCCGAAGCGCCAGCGCCGAGCGGTCCCACAGGGCCCGCGGCGATCGACGTCGACGACGACATCCCAGAGCCGCCGACCGACGAACCATCGAACGACGACTGGGACGGCCCCGACTCGACCGACGAAACGCCGGCGCCGCCATCGCCATCAACGTCACCACCATCAACGTCACCACCTGCATCCCCGTCAACGACACCATTCCCGGCACCGGCGCCGGCGCCGCCGGTGTCCAACGACGTACCCGACGTGGTCAAGCCCGACGACGACGACCGCGACGACGATGACGACCGCGACGACGATGACGACCGCGACGACGATGATGATGACGACGATCGCGACGACGAACGCGACGAACACACCAACAACGACACCCAGAGCCCCCCGCCGACGTCGAACCAGCCACCGACCGTGCACGACGAGCCGCCGCAGGCGCCGTCGCCTCCGACGGTCGACTCGTCGAGCGGATGGTCGGCCAGCGACGATGACGACGGTGGGTACGACCCGCCGTCCGTACCCGAACCACCCTCACGACCCGACCCGCCGTCCGCACCGGAGCCGCCCTCACGACCCGAGCCCCCGTCCGCACCGGAGCCACCCTCACGACCCGAGCCGCCGTCCGCATCCGAACCGCCCTCACCGCCGGCACGACCGGACCCGCCATCGCGACCGGACCCACCGTCACCACCATCACCACCGGATCCGCCATCGCCACCGGATCCGCCGGCCGCTCCGGACGACGACTGGACGAGCGAGTGGGACCACGACGGCGACTGGGATCCCAACCCGTCGCCCAGCTCGAATCCGTTCGACGGATGGTTCGGCGTCTGATCAGCCGCGCTCGACCACGCCGGCGGCCCCGAGCGGATCGCGAACGAGCGTCATCAGCGACATACCGAGCCCATACGTGTGCACCCGTGCAGGCACCTCCACTCGGATGAAGCATCCCTCGGGCAGATCGAGTTCACCGTGCCCGGTGATCGAGCCGAGCCTGCCGGCAGCGACGAGGGTCGTGATCTCGGGGCCTTCAGCATCGAGCAACTCCGCGCGACCTTGGAACTGCACAGCCGAGGGTGGAGCACCAACCGGTACGCGGCGGATCGGCACCACTACAGCGGCGTACGGATTCGCCGCCACGTTGCGTGCCTTGCGGCTCGTCCGCAGCGTGCTCACGTAGAGCGCGTCGTCGACGTATTCGTACAGCACGCCGGCGACGTGCGGGCGACCGGCATTCGACGTGGTGGCCAGCGTGGCATACGACCGCTTGGCGATGGCCCGCATCACCGCTGCGGCGTCGGGGCGATGGAGGGTTGCTGACTGGGGAACAGTAGTTGTTGACATGATCTCATCGAAACACCGGGTGAAGAGACTTGGAATAGTTCAGAAGCTCAATTCCATAATTGATCGTCTACGATTGCTCTCATGGATCCGCTCACCGGTTTGCTCGACAGCCCGCGTGCGCGTGGGGCGTTCGTGATCCGGATGGTGATGGAACCGCCGTGGGGCGTGCGTGTGCTCGATCGGGCACCGCTCACGATCGCCGCCGTCACCGCTGGCGAGGCATGGGTGTCGCCGAGCGTTGGCGAGCCTCGCCCCCTGCGCCGGGGCGAGATCGCCGTCTGCCGCGGCCCCGACCCATACGACCTCGCCGATCGGCCCGAGACTGCACCCGAGGTGATCGTCCATCCGGGGCAGCGCTGCGAGGACCGGTCCGGCCGTTCGCTCGAAGAGCCCTTCATGCGTGGCGTGCGCACCTGGGGCAACTCGCCCGACGGCGAACTCGAGATGATCATCGGGACCTACGAACACCTCGGCGAGTCGGGACGGCGTCTGCTCGACGCCCTTCCGCCCTTTCTGGTCGTCGATCGCAACGACGTCGGGCCGGCAGCGCTCGACCTGCTCGCCACCGAACTCACCCGGGATGCTCCCGGACAGACGCTCGTGCTCGACCGGCTCCTCGACCTGGTGACCGTGTCGGTACTCCGCTACTGGTTCGATCGTCACGGCGACGATGCTCCCGGCTGGTGGCGGGCCGCAACCGATCCGGTGGTGGGACCCGCGCTGCGGCTTCTGCAACACAATCCGGGACACGGTTGGACGGTGGCCGAGGTGGCGTCGGAGGTGGGTGTCTCCCGTGCATTGCTCGCTCGGCGCTTCAACGAGTTGGTCGGCCAGCCCCCGATGCAGTTTCTCACCGAGTGGCGGTTGGCCCTGGCGGCCGATCTGCTACTCGAGCCCGACAGCACGGTGCAGGCGGTCGCCGCACAGGTGGGATACGGCAGCGGGTTCGCGCTGAGCACTGCGTTCAAGCGAGCGCACGGCCTGACCCCCACCGAGTACCGGGCGCGCACGCTCGCGGCGTGAGCGCCCCCGTCAGTAGTTGAACACCAGCGCGCCGCCTTGCGTGTACTCGTACACGCTCGGCGCGCCCACCACCTCGACGTTCTTCGTCCAGGTGGCGCCCGTGAGATTGCGCAGCTTGACGCAGACGGGGCAGGCAAAGAAGCGGCCGCCACGCTCGACGAACTCGGCGTGCAGGTCGGCGATCGCCGGCGCGCCGGGAACACCGATCTGCTCCGCGGCGCCATCGACTGCGATGTCCACACCGTCCTTGGTGAGCCACAGCACGGCGTCCTTGCCCGCGCGCAACGCTTCGACGCTCATCAGGTAGGCGATGAGCACGCTCTCGGGTTCGTCGGCACCGTGGGTCAGTCCGACGAGGACCTTCTGATCGGTTGCGGTGGTCATCACGCTGCGGCGGGCCGGTTCTGGATCAGCAAGTGGTGACGCCAGGCGCCGGGGTTGCGCACGGTGCGGCCGACGTCACGGCACCACTCGATCAAGCTGCGCCGGTTGTCGCGGTCGCAGGGCACGGCGAGAACGGCGCCATCGGTCATGTGGTCGAACGAGTGCTCGACGGCACGATGGAAGTCACGGGTGGCACCGAAGGGAGCCGAGAGCACGACGGCGTCGTAGCTCATGTGGGTGGGGGCGGTGGTGGTGAACATTGGTCGTTTCCTTTCAGGGGATTGGTGGGTGTGAGAGATGGGTGTTCAGCCCGGCTTGCGAGCGATGAACGGATAGCCGTGGACGTCGAAGTTGCGGGCGTTGGCTTCGCCTCCCGCACCGCCGAACGTGTCGACTGGCGCTCCGATGCGCACGTCGACGAAACCGGCGGCTTCGAGCAGTGACTGCCAGCCTGCGCACGGCAGGCCTCCGGCGATTCAACCGGTCCACAAGTCGATGTGCCGCTACGCTTCCTCGGGCACTGGACGGCCGTTGGCGATGTCGGCGAACTGGACGACGCCACCTGGCCGGAGCACCCGGAACACCTCGGCGAACACCGCGTGCTTGTCGGGGGCCAGGTTGATCACGCCGTTGGAGATCACGACATCGACCGATGCGTCATCGAAGGGCAGTTCCTCGATGTAGCCCTCGCGGAACTCGACGTTGTTGAGGTCGAGATGCTGCGCCGTGTCACGGGCCTTGGTGAGCATTGCGGGCGTCATGTCGATGCCGACGACCTGCCCGGTTGGGCCCACGGCATGAGCAGCGAGGAACGCATCCATTCCTGCGCCCGAACCGAGGTCGACGACACGTTCGCCTGCTTCGAGGCAACGCAGCTCGAACGGGTTGGCCACGCCGGCGAACGACTCGACCGCCACGTCGGGCAGGATCTCGATGTCGGTCGCGGCGTACCGGCACCGATCGGCGATGAACCGTCCGGTGTGGAAGTGGAAGTCACCAGCGGGTTCGATGGCGACGGCGGCGTACTTGGCCTGTACCTCGGTGCGCAGTTCGCACACGTCGACGACGTCGGGCGAGGCGCTGAAGTTGGCGTGTTCGGTCATGGCGAACACGTTCGTCGAGGACCCTTCCCCGATCCTTCCGCCTTCGCGATTCAGCGGGGAAGGGCGCGAATCACCTGCTCAGAGGGCTACAGGCGAGCGCGCGTCGAGCAAGCCCGAGGCCGTGGCGATCGTGTAGGCGGCAACATCGGCCGGCCCCAGCCGCTGGCCGTGGTCCCACCAGCGGGCGAAGTCGTCGGGATACTCACGGCGCAGGCGGTCGGCTTGGAGCAGTGCGTACTTGGCGCTGAACCCTGCCCGATACCCGGCGGCGTCGCGTGCGCCGAGCACGGTGACCGCCGCATCGGGGCGCTCGGCTCGCTCGAACAGTGCACCAGCGGTGCCCAGACCCGACAGCGCCCAATGCCACAGACCTCGTTCGGAAGCGAACGCCTCGACCTGGATCATCGCGTCGAGGGCGCGATCGAGCGTGCCGTGGGCGACCATGGCGAATGCCCGGATGCTGCGACCGGTCATCGACGAGTTGACCAGGCCGAACCGGTCCGACAGCTCGATGCACGCATCGGCGTCGGCGATGGCACCTTCGCCGTCGGTCCACATCCGACTCAGCGCCCGTGTACCCAGGGCCAGTGAGCGCGCCGATGCGCCGAGATCGGCCGACAACACGTCGAGCAGATGGGCCACATCGCGGAGATCGTGATCGTCGGCGAAGTCCATCGTCGAGCGCGTGTGCATCGCCCCGAACTTCGCCTGCACAGCCTCGGGGGCAGGGTTGTCGATGATCCGATCGAGCCACATGCGCGCGTCGTCGAGGTCGCCGTCGGTGTACCTGCGCCAGGCCACCGCCCACGCCGCCTCGGCAAGTTCGGGCTCGGCCTCGGCAACGGCGTGCGACAGTCGGTCGCTCAGTGCCCAATCGCCATGGAAGTTGGCCAACACGGCCCAGCCCGCATACGCCCGAGCTTCCTGGTCGCTGGTGTAGCTGGTCGTGCCAACGTCGAGCAGTTGGTCGTACCACTCGAGCATCTCGAAGCGCATCGCCACGTTGCCGTACAAGCCAGACCTGGAGAGCAACTCGATCACATCGGTGCGCCGCTCGAGTTGTGCCGCCATGAACACGGCCGCACGCAGATCGTCCCACCGATCGGCGAAGCGCCGCACGCCGTCGTTGTCGGGCGCGCCGATCGTTTCCCGCCACACGTCGACCAAGGCGACGAGGTGGTCGACGTATCGATGCCGCACTGCGTCGGTCAATCGTTCGCGGGTGAACAACCGGACGCTCTCGAGCAGCCGATAGCGAGGCCCAAGCTCGGACGGCTCCGGGCCGATCAACAACGATCGCTGCGTGAGCTCGTCGACCATGGCGATGCGTTCGAGCGGCGACGCATCGCTCATGGCGCCGATGTCGTTCATATCGAACCGGTCGGCGAACACGCTGAGCGCGGTCAGGAACTCGCGCACGGGACGATCGAGGGCGTTCACCGACCAGGCGATCGTGGTGCGCAGCGTCTGTTGGTGCTCGAGCCCGCCCGGCTCTGCGTCGGTGAGGAACTCGAACCGGTCGGCGAGCAGCGACTCGAGCGTGGGTAGATCGATCGACCGGGCGCGGGCAGCTGCCAGGCGCACGGCGAGAGGAAGGTCGTCGAGGCGGGCACAGATACGCGACACGGCCGGATCGGCGGCGTCGATCGGCTGTCCGTGACGGCGAGCTTCGCTGACGAACAGCTCGATCGCTGCGGCCCGCTCGAGGGGGTGGATTCGTCGCACCACCTCGCCAGCCGAGCCGAGCGGCGCCCGCGACGTCGCCAGGACGCGCACACGGGGACACTCGGCGAGTATCTGGTCGATGAGTGGGGCCACCCCATCGCGAACGTGTTCGCAGTTGTCCACCAGGAGCAGCGCATCGCGCTCGCCGAGCGTGCTGACAATCGAGTCGGCGACCGTGGCGGTGGCGTGCTGAAGGCCGCCGATGGCGGTCAGGATCTCCTGCCCGGCGGCTCCATCGCTGTCGAGCGTGCCGAGTTGGCAGAGCCATGCACCACCCGTGAACCGGTCGGCGAGATCGGCGCCGACGTGCAGCGCCAAGTGCGTCTTGCCCGCGCCGCCGGGCCCGACGAGCGTGACGATCCGTGCACGTTGCAGTTCGCCGCCCAACTCAGCGCGTTCAACCTCACGGCCGAACGTGTGCGTGCGCAGCGGTGGAATCGGTCGTCCGCCGACGCGCATCGACCGTGGCGGCGCAGCGGCAACTTCGAGGTCGGGGGCGGTGACACGCCACAGCGTGAGCGGTGCCACATCGGCGAGCCGGTAGAGACCGAGATCGACGAACTCGACACCATCGCCGACGTCGGAGGCCATCTCGGCCACCACCGGCGAACACAGGATCTGATCCCCCGAGCCGGCATCCATGATGCGTGTGGTTCGGTCGACCGGCCGGCCGTACCAGCCGCCCTCACGTTGACGTGCTTCACCCGTATCGATGCCGATGCGCATCCGCGGTCGTGCCCCAGGCCACTCGGTGGTCTGCAACCGCCGCTGCGCCTCGACCGAGGCTCGCACTGCAGCAGCAACGGAGGTGAAGGCGGCGCACACGCCGTGGGCGGGACCCGTGAACGGCACTCCGCCATGCTCGATCATCGCCGACGACACGATCTCGCCGTACTGCTCGTGCAGCGTGAGATCTGCCTGTTGATCAGCCCCTTGATCGGGTGCGGCCGACGCGGGGTCCGTCGAGCCCGCCAGATCGGTGACGACGAAGGTGCGCATCGCCGAGCCAGCCTCGGCTCCCGCCGCCGCTTGATCCCGAATGGCGACCGCGGCCGGGCTCGGGACCACGCCGAGCTGCTCGTCGAGCGTGCGTTCGAGTACCGCGAAGCGACGGGCCACGGCGTCGGCATCGCCGCGCGCCAACGACTGACGCATCAGCGCGATGTGTGCCGATTCGTCGGTCGGGTCGAGGACGAGCACCGCTTCCCAACGGCCGGCGGCACGCAGCAACTCGATCTGGCGCAGCAACAGCTCGTTGCGCGCCTCGACCGTCCACTCGTCGTAGGGCAGGTCGGGAAGCAACTCGCCGGCGGCTGCGGCAGCGAGTGCGTCGTCGTCGGAGTCGTGGTGCCGCACGGCGATGGCGTCGACCCACACGTCGTGCTCGGGGAGGAGGGCGAGCACGTCGTCGCGCACGACGATGGCCTCGCGCACACCGAGAGCTTGGCGGGCGTACGTGGCAGCCTTGTTCAGCCGGTTCATAGCGGCGCCGCGTTCGGCGTCGGGCCACAACGCGTCGAGCACCTGCTCACGATGTCGTCGCCGCTGAGGACTCAGCGCCAACAACGCCACCAGGTCGGCGCCACTACGACGCTCGAACGACGCGGCGGTCACGTTGAGGCCATCGATGTCGACCGAGAAGTCACCGAGCAGGCGAACCCGCACCACACCCACGACGCGATGGTACCGAGGCGAACGCGGCCCCGCCCGAACGTCCGGTTGCCACAACTCACACCGTCGGCGGTGAAAGACTGGAGGGGTGGATGCGCGCCGGAGCGGTCGACGAGGTGCCGGCACCGTCGCGGTGGCGCTGGCGATCGCCGCATGCGGATCGAGCGACGACAGCGCCGGCGACACCACCACGGCCGTAACCACCGCGCCGGTCGTCACCACGATTCCGCGTCCGACCGCACCGGCGACGTCGGCGACACCTGCGACGTCATCACCCGCCGCCACCGGCGAATCGACGCCCACCACAGCCACGCCGACCACCGCACCTCCGACGACGGCAACGCCGACCACCACCACCCTGCCGCCGGCACCACCGCCGCCGAACGCCAACTTCGACGCGGTGCAGATCGCCTTCGAGCAGGTGGCCGATGTGAACGCCCCCACCGCTGTGGCCTGGCGCGACGGCGACCCGTCGATGTACATCACCACCCAAGACGGGTTCATCTCACGCACCACACCCGACGGGTTGGCGCCGGTCGGCGACCTGTCCGGGGAGACGATCGAGCTGCTCGCTGGCTCCGAACGCGGGCTGCTCGGGCTGGCCTTCGACCCTCGCGACGGGCGGCTGTTCGTGAACCTGACCGACCTCGACAACAACACTCGCGTGTGGTCGTACGAGATGGTCGATGGGGCCATTGCCCTCGACACCCGCCGCGAGGTGCTGGCCATCGAGCAGCCCGGTGTGGGACACAACGGCGGCGGGTTGCTGTTCGACCCCGACGGCAACTTGTTCATCGGCTCGGGCGACGGCGGCGGCAGCAACGGACGCGACGCCGCCGACACGTCGAAGCTGCTCGGGGTGATCATGCGGTTGACCCCGAACCTCGACGGCGACGGCTACACCATTCCCGCCGACAACCCGTTCGTGGATGGTGCCGCGGATCGGCCCGAGGTCTGGGCCCGCGGGTTCCGCAACCCGTGGAGCTTCTCGATCGACTGGCCGACCGGCGACATGTGGGTTGGCGACGTGGGGAACGACGAGCGAGAAGAGGTGAGCGTGATGCGCGGCGGCGAGCGAGGCCTCAACTTCGGGTGGCCCTGGTTCGAGGGAACGAACACCCGCCGATCGGGCGCACCCGAGGGCGTGATCCCACCGGTGTTCGACTACCCGCGCAGCGATGGCGTGGCCGTGATGGGTGGACACGTGTACCGCGGGTCGGCGTTTCCTGAGCTGGAGGGCGCGTATCTGTTCGCCGATCTCGGCGGGGCGATGTGGGCGATCGGCGCCGAAGGGGTGTCTCGGCTCTCGGTCGATCCGCCGAACGGCATCGTCGGCTGGGGCGAGGACCCCGATGGCGAGCTGTACCTGTTGTCGCTGTACGACGGCGTGTTCAAGCTCGTCCCGAACGTCGGCTGACCGGAGATGGCGCGGCGGTGGCGGGCGGCTGCGGCGCTGGCGGTGGCGGGCACGGTGATCGCCGGCTGCAACACCATCGATTCGGACGGGTCATCGACCAGTACCACCGTGTCGAGCACCACTGGTTCGAGCACCACTGGTTCGAGCACCACTGGTTCGAGCACCACTGGTTCGAGCACCACCGTTTCGAGCACGAGCGGCACGACGAGCAACACGATTGCGCCCATCCCGTCCGATGTCGTCGCTCCATTCCCGAACGACGGAACGAACACGATCGCCGATGTCGGCGAGTTCCAGATGGACAGCGTGTTCGCATCGATCGAGTGGTACTCGGCGCCGCTCCAGGACCTCGACGTCGCCGACGGCGTGACGTCGAAGACCTACGGGCAGGCCGACGACCCCAGCCCGTACTACGACGATCAACTCGAAGTGATCGACGCGGCACGCAGGTGCGTCGACGAAGCGATGGCCCGCGACCAGCCCGATCAGCCGGCCGTGGTTTTCGACGTCGACGACACCACGCTGTCGTCGTTCTGGCTCACCCAGCTCCAGGGGTTCGGCTACGACCGCTGGCTACAGAACTCGATGTACCTGTACTCCGCCGATCCGGCGATCGAGCCCACACTCGAGTGGTTCAACGACCTCGTCGAGCAGGGCGTCCAGCCGATCCTGATCACCGGTCGCTCCGAGACCGTCACCGTGACGTCGCCGATCGACGGTTCCACCAGCTCCTTGGCGGTGGGCCCGGCGACCATCGTGAACCTCCGGCGTGCGGGCTTCGTCACCGGCGGCCCGAACAATCCCGACGACGACGGATACCTGCTGTTCTTCCAGCCGAGCGACCGATCGAGCGGCGTCGCGACCTTCAAGTCCGACACCCGTGCTCAGCTCGCTGAGGAGTTTGATCTGATCGGCAACGTCGGCGATCAGATCAGCGACCTGACCAACGCCGACGGAACCGTGGCGCCGCCGATCGAGTGCAACTACAAGTTGCCCAACCCGTACTACTTCATCCCCGGCGGGTAGCCGGCACCGGCGTGACAGGCGCCCACCCAGCTACGGCGACTTGAGGCCGGCGCCACAGAGGGGCACCACGACACGCACGCCGTGGCTCTGGTCGGCTGACCGATGCGCAGCTGCGAAGGCGACCGCGCCGGTCGGCTCGACGAACCAACCGGCTGCCGCGAGCAGACGGCGCGCACTCGACACCTCGGCATCGTCGACCGTGACGAACTCGCCGTGCGACGAGGTCACCGCGTCGACGATCTCTTCGATCCGCGGCGGAGCGGCGACTGCGATGCCGTCGGCGATCGTCGATGCGCGAGGAATCGCCCGACCAGTCGCTCGCTCGACGATCGGCGCACAGCCGACGGCTTGCACGGCAACGATGGGAGGCACGGCGTCGACCAGCCCCGCCAACCGCAGTTCCTCGAACCCGAGCCACGCACCCAGCACCAACGTGCCGTTGCCCACCGGCAACACGAGCCGATCGGGGGCACGTCGCCCCAACTGCTCCCAGATCTCGAAGGCGAACGTCTTCGTGCCCGCGATGAAGCTCGGTTCCCACACGTGGCTGGCGTAGAAGCCGTCCCCCCGGGCGACCGCGTCGAGCGCCGCCGCAGCAGCCGCCGCGCGATCGCCATCGACGCGTACCACCGTGGCGCCATGGGCCTCGGCCTGCACCGTCTTGCTGCTCCCCGTGCTGGCCGGCACGTACACGTGACAATCGAGTCCGGCGCGGGCGGCGTAGGCGGCGATCGCCGTTCCGGCGTTGCCACTGGAATCGCACACCACCCGTTCGGCGCCGGCCTCGATGGCCCGTGCGATCACGACCACCGCCCCCCGATCCTTGAACGACAGGGTCGGGCTGGCGTACTCGACTTTGACCAACAGGTCGGAGCCCGGCCGCCACGGACGCAGCGGCGTCCCACCTTCTCCCAAACTGAGTCGCGCCTCGACGGCACCCGGGTCGGCAACGCCCAACACCGCGCCGTAGCGCCACAACGTCGCGCCGATCGATGCGCTCGGCGGCGCGTCGACCGGGAACGGCCGCGCGATGGCCCGTTCCGGCGGGCCGTGCACTAGAGGGTCCATCCTCCGTCGGTCGGCACGATCGCCCCGAACACGTACGACGACTCATCCGAGGCCAGCCACCACAACACGTCGGCGGCCTCTTTCCCTTTGCCCAGGCGTTGGGCGGGCACGGCGTCACGCAACGACGCTTGAAACGCAGGATCGGCGACGGTCTCGGGTGGAAAGTACGAAGGGTTCTCGATGAAGTTCGGGGCGATCCCGTTCACCCGCACGCCGTGCCGGGCGACCTCGTGGCCGACGCTGCGCACCAGCGCGAGTTGCGCAGCACGAGCTGCCTCGTAGCCCGCGATCGGATGCGACGACGACCGGATGGCGGTCGCCGACGTAGGGATCACGATCGCCCCGTGGCCTGCGGCGATCATCGGCGGGAGGCACTCGGCGAAGAGCCAGAACAATGGATGCACCAATCGGTCGAAGAGTTCGCCGACGACGGCATCAGCGTGCTCGGTGATCGGTGCAACGGTGATCGGCGCCTCGAGGTTGGCGACGACCACGTCGAATGGTCCGTGTTCGGCGACGATCCGGCGAGTGTCGTCGGCCGACCGCAGCGGCTCCGTGTGGGCATGCACCTCGTCGCCGCCGGTGCGGAAGCGTTCCACCGCAGCCGGTCCGACGAACTCGCCCGCATCGGTGATCAGCACACGCCGAGACATCAGATTTGGAACAGCGAATGCACGTGCTCGTCGACGTCGGTCGGATGGGCGAGCGCGGCGGCGATCGCCGCACGGACACCTGCGACAGACGTGTCGAGCGACATGCTCGGGTTGCCGAGATTCTCGTCGGCGGCAGCGACCTCCGGGAGCTGCGGCAGGTGCACCCAACCAGCTTTGATATCGAGGCCCTCGGAGGCGATGTGGTAGAGCACTCCATACATCAGGTGGTTGCACATCAGCGTGCCGCCGGTATCGGAGATGTCGGCCGGCACGCCGGCTCTGCGCATGGCCAACACCATCGCGCGAATCGGCAACGTGGCGTAGATCCCCACCGGACCACCGGGAATCGTCTCATCGTCCTCCAGCACCACACCGTCGTTGTCGGCGATGCCGTAGCGGGCCGAGTCGTTGAGATTCTGAGCGATTCGCTCGGTGGTGATCATCGACCGACCGAAGTACTCGCCGAGCATCACGACATGCGAAGGAGCGCACTCACCAATCGCGGCCGTCACCACGTCGATGCAACGGAACCACCGACTGGGCGCCATCCGTCCGACGACGGGCACACCGTCGATGACCTCACCGTCGAGTGCCTCGGCGGTGAGCTGCGCTGGGTTGGTTGTGGTGGTGCCGTAGGGCTCGAACCCCGTCACCAGCACCCGTGGGGTCTCCATGTCGCTCCGTTCTGCTGTTGTTCGTTCTGATGTTGTTCGTTCGGCAGTCGCTCGTTCGGCGCCGTTGTCGGCGGCCGACGCGGAGACTAACGAAGCGCCGTCACACACTGCCGTGGCGCATACCGTCACTCCTCGGCACCGGGTTCGATTGGTCGACCTGGCAATGTGGGAGGCGTGATCCTCGACACGC
The DNA here is from genome assembly GCA_965230015.1 of Ilumatobacteraceae bacterium. Classification (GTDB taxonomy): domain Bacteria; phylum Actinomycetota; class Acidimicrobiia; order Acidimicrobiales; family Ilumatobacteraceae; genus JABSQH01. The sequence continues at coordinate 72,668 of CBDDKF010000015.1, forward strand.
TCGACATCAACACCGACACGTTCTTCGCCGGAACCGGCTGGCAGATCAAGCCCGAAGGAGCGTGCAAGGGCGAAGTGTGCGTCCCGCTGCCCGACGGTTTCTCGCTCGAGTACGCCGCGCAGCGACTGGGCATGGCCGTGGTGGCCGACGAACCGTCGGGTCGTTGGGCGCTGGGCCCGGAGTCGCTCAATGGTCAAGCCCTCGTCACCGCCGAGGCGCCGGAGCTGGTACTCGACGACATCGATGGCCACGAGTTCCGCCTGTCGTCGCTGCGTGGCAAGAAGGTGGTGCTCGTCGCGTGGGCGCCGTATTGAGGTTGCCGCTATGACCTGCCCGGGTGGCAGGCACTCCACGAAGAGCTGAGCCCGCAGGGCGTCGAGATCGTCACCGTGTCGCTCGAACTGAGCGGTCCAGAGGTGTCACGCCCGTTCATCGACGCGGCGTCGCCGACGCACCCGTCGTTGCTCGACCCGACACATCAGCTGGGTGCGTTGTTCGGTGTGGTCAACATCCCGAACGTGATCTGGATCGACGAGCAAGGAACGATCGTGCGGCCCGCCGAGCCCGGGTTCCCTGGCGGCGACCACTACCCCGACTGGCTGCGCAGCTACCTCGATGAACGCGACGCAGCGGCGGAATCGAAGGCGAAAGAAATCGAAGCGACCGATCCGGAGCTCGCGGCGAAGATGCGCGGCGGACAGGATCAACAGTCGTACGCCGATGCGATCCGCGACTGGGCGACCAACGGTGCCGACAGCCGCTTCGCCTTGTCGCCCGACGAGGTGATCGCGGCGTCGCAACCACGTCCTGCTGCCGTGTCGGAAGCCGCCGCGCACTTCGAGCTCGCCAACGACCTGTGGCGCAGCGACCAACGAGACGCGGCGATCCCCCACTTCAACGCCGCGCATCGGCTGCAACCCGACAACTGGACCTACAAGCGCCAAGCGTGGTCGCTCGTCGGCAACGAACGCGCCGGCGGCGGCGAACTCGGTCGGTTCAACCAGGGTCCGCTCCCCGGCGAAGAGGACGACTGGCCGTTCGAGGGCAACTTCGCCGACGAAGCCGGCAGCACCCCGGCTGGCGACTACTACCCCAAGACCCTCGACGTCTGATCGCCCGTCACGGGCGCGACGGGAAGATCCCCACCGCGCAGATCGTGTAGGTCAACCCGTTCGGCGCAGCCGCGCGCAGGTCCGGTACGGCAAACACCGTCATTGCATCACCGCCGTAGAGCGTTCCGAGCAGCGCGTACAGCGCCTGGTAGCTGTTGATCGGGAGCAGCTGTCCGTTCGCCAGGACTTGTCCGTGCGAGGTCGTTCCCGCGGTCAGGATGATCTCTCCGAGCGTGCATTCGCCGCCAGAACCAGCGGCGGCCACCTCGGTATTCGTCCCGAACACGTCGGCGCCTGGACCCGGAGGTCCTGGGGGGCCAGCGGGGCCGGGGACACCAGCGGTCGCCGACAACTCGCTGAGCGACGATCCCGAGTAGAAGCCGACCACGTCGGCCAACACGTTGACGGTGCCGTTCTGGTTGAACAGGGTGATCTGGCCGTCGGTCGACAACTTGACATCGACCTTGTTCGGCGTGGGCGATTGGCCCGGCAACCAGTTCAGGCTCGACACGGTGGGCACCTCGGTCACGTCCGACGGGTAGATGCGTAGGTTCGACTGCGCGGTCGGATCGGTGATGGTCACGTTCATCGCGACGGCGATGGCCGACGACGGGATCGAACAGTTGCCGACATCGCCGGTCACCTGCTGCACGTGGACGTTCGACTCGCCCGCGGCCAACGGTGTCTTCTTGTCGCCGTCGGGCTCGGCACCCGGCCGGAAGTCGAACAGGCGGCACGGCTCGATCGGGAACAGGGTGGCATCCTCGTCGCCGGGAGCGGCCCCCGCCGACCACGGCTCGACGACGAGCAGCGCGCACACCAGCGCCAACACTCCGGTACTCGCCATCCAGGCGATGCTCGGGATACGGGAAAGACGGTCCATGGTCGACTCCTCCAGTACGGACAGCCGGACCCCACGCCGGCTGTCGTCGAGCGACAGCCTGTCACGCCACACACCACCCCCGAACCAGCTCCGGTCCTGATCCACCCGCTCGCCGAAAAACCGGGGATTTCATGCGCCTGGCGCATGATGTCGCGAACAGAACGGGGGGTTGTCCGGTGACCGTGCGGTGCCGATACAGATGTATGGGAGATCGCACAAGCGGGCGAGTCGGCGCGGTGCTGGTTGCTGCCGCGGCGCTGATGATCTCGGTTGTCGCAGTCGCCGCACCGACACGTGTTGACGGTCCAGCGAGCGTGACCGAACGAGCGGTGCGCCTCGGCGTGCAGGGTGGACCGACGATCGCTGGTTGTCCAGTGTTCCCGTCGGACAACGCCTGGAACACACCGATCGACGGCGCTCCGCTCCATCCGCGCAGCGACTCGATGATCGCCACGATCCACGACAACGGTGGCGACTTCCTGCATCCTGACTTCGGCGAGAACCCCAACTACGGGATTCCGTTCGTGGTGGTCCCCGAGTCGCAGACACCGGTGCCGATCACCTACGACGCCTACGGCAGCGAGAGCGATCCGGGCCCCTTTCCCATCCCGCTCGACGCGCCCATCGAAGGAGAGCCGGGCGCAACGAGCGGGGATCGGCACGTCATCGCCGTGCAACGCGGCACATGCGAACTGTTCGAGCTGTACGTCGCTCGACCCTCGAGCACTGGATGGACCGCCGCGTCTGGCGCACGGTTCAACCTCCGGTCCAACGATCTCCGCCCACTCGGTTGGACCAGTGCTGACGCTGCGGGCCTCCCGATCTTCCCCGGACTGGTCCGCTACGAGGAGGTCGCCGCGGGCGAGATCCGCCATGCGATCCGCGTGACCTTCAGTCGCACCCAACGCGGCTACATCCTCCCGGCGACGCACTTCGCGTCGAACGACACCAACCCCGATCTGCCACCGATGGGGCTGCGCCTACGGCTCAAGTCGAGCTACGACATAGACCAGCTCACCGGCCAGGCACGGGTGATCGCCACGGCAATGCAGCGCTACGGGTTGATCGTGGCCGACAACGGATCGAACTGGTACTTCCAAGGAGCCCCGAGCCCCGGTTGGGACGACGACGACCTCAACCAGCTGAAGAGCGTGCCCGGCACCGCGTTCGAGGTGGTCGATACCGGGCCAGTGCGTCGCTAACCGTGCCCCTCAGCTGGTCGGCGCGGCGGGAACAGTCGCACCACGAGGTACACCACCACGAACGGCAACCCGAAGCGAAAGGCCGTGACGAGCAAGGTCAGCGCGAAGTCCTGACCTGAGCCGATCACGTCGGCAACTTCGACCTCACGACCGTCGGTGAATACGCACGCCGCAGGTTGACCACCGGTGGTGAAGCTGCCGTCGCCCTGCTGAATTGAGGCCACGTCGCCCTCCCGTCCGCACAACGGTTCGTAGACCACCCTGTTCACGACCCACGTCGCGCCGAGCACGATCGGCACGTACGCGATCACGAAGAAGCCGAGAATCCAGATCGCACGTCGAGCACTCGGATGGGCGCCACCGCCTCCCGAGCCGCTTGCTGCAGCGACTCCCTCGGCCTCGGCCCGCTCGTCGGCGTCGAGGCCCTCGTACGGATCGTTGCTCACAGCGGACCCCCAGGGCCTTCGCCACAGACCCGAGCCACGTTGGCCACCGAGCACGTGACACCGTCGCCACCGGCGATCGACTCGTTCCCACCGTTGGCCTCGTTCAACAACCCGCCAGCGACCGCCGAGTTCTGAGCCGAGGCCGTGTTGTTCGAACCACCGACTACCGACGACGCGGTCCCGGTGGCCTGATTGGCATTGCCACCAGACACCGACGCGCTCTCGCCCGAGGCCACGCTGAAGTTGCCGCCAGACACCGACGCGTAGTCCCCGGCTGCCGTGTTGTGATCGCCGCCCACTACCGATGACTGTTGGCCACTGGCGATGTTGCTATTGCCACCAGACACCGATGCACCGCGCCCGGTAGCGGCGTTTCCGATCCCACCTGACACGGTTGCATGTTCAGCCGACGCGGCGTTGAAGGAGCCGCCAACCACGGCAGCTCCGGACTGCGATGCTTCGTTGTTGACGCCCCCGAACACCGCGGCAAACAGACCAGACGCGGCATTGTTGCGACCACCAGCGATCGACGAGAGCGCATCGCCTGCGGTGTTGCCAAACCCACCGGCAACGGTCGCACCATCTCCGGACGCCGCATTCGCCACCCCACCAACGACACTCGCATACGGCCCGCTGACCGTGTTCCCTGAGCCGCCGAGCAGACCCGAGAAGCTGGTCCAGTCGTGGTCGAAGCCGACCACGAGGTTGTGGCTGCCACTGCGCGTTTCAGGTGTGCCCGGGTCCTCGTTGTAGCCAATCATTAGATTTCCGACGCCATTGCACGCCTCGAAGCCGATTGCGTTGCACTCGGTGTTGTTGCTGCCGTCGACGACCTGCACATTGACACCGCTGAAGCGGACCGTGCGGTGGCCCTCGACATCGAGCACGGTGACGTCGGCGAGCTTCGCTTCGAGCGCCGCGATCCTCGAGTCTTGTTCGGCGAGTCGGGTGTGGAGTTCGCTGAGGCTGGCCGTGGAGTAGTAGCCGACCACATCACCCACCACCGACACCTGACCGTTCTGGTTGAACAACTTGATCGCCCCCGACGGCGACAACGACACATCCACCTTGTTCGGAAACGGCGCCTGACCCGCCGAGAAGTTCAAGTTGGAGATCAACGGCACCTCGGTCAGATCCGCCGGAAACAACCGCAGATTCGACTGCGCCGTCGGACCCACCGCAGTGACATTCATCGCCACCCCCACCGCATCGCCCGGGATCGCCAACTCCCCCACACACTCACCAACACCACCGGTGATCTGCTGCACAAACACCTCACCAGCACCCAACGGCTCAGACCGCGGACCCACCTGATTCGGCGCCGGCCGATAATCGAACGCTCGACACCCCGCCGTCGGCACAAACGTCGCATCCGAATCACCCGGCGCGGCATCCACCCGCCACGCCGCCAACAACGCAACGAGTGCGGCGATCCCAGAAGCCACGACGAGCCCGATCAACAGCCGTCGAACGCCGACGGTCGAGACCGCCGCGCCCATCACAACGGCCCTCCGAGCCCGTCGCCGCACACGCGGGCACCCAGGGCGAAGCTGCACGTGACGCCGTCGCCACCGGCGACCGAGTCGTTCTCGCCGGTTGCCTGGTTCATGAATCCACCGGACACCGAGGTGCGCTCACCGCCGGCTGTGTTGTTGGCACCACCGGAGACCGACGATGCGGTGTTGACCGCGTCGTTGTTCGATCCACCCGACACCGACGCTCCGGTGCTCGTCGCCTCGTTGTTCAGGCCGCCGGACACCGAGGAATGCACACCTGACGCGGCGTTGCCATTCCCTCCCGACACCGAAGCGCCGTTGCTCCCAGCGGTGTTGTCACGTCCGCCGCTCACCGACGACCAAAAGGCGTTCGCCTCGTTGTCGCGACCTCCCGAGATCGACGACGCCTGCGACGTGGCGGTGTTCCCGTAACCGCCGAGGACACTCGCGTAGCTCCCCTCGGTTGCGTTGACCGCGCCACCCGTCACGACCGTTGCGGTGCCGCCGGCGGTGTTGCTGTTACCGCCGAGCACGTTCGAATACGGGCCCTCGATCGTGTTGAACGATCCGGCGACGATCCCGCCGTAGCTGACCCAGCTGTTATGAGTCCCGACCACGAGGTTGTGACTACCGCTTCGCACAGCGGGCAGGTTCGCGTCTTCGTTGTAGCCGATGATCAGGTTGCCAACACTTGTGCAGCTCTCCGGGAAGGTTCCGCCACACGGCGTGGATCCCCTTCCATCGACGACTTGCACGTTTACTCCCGAGAACCGGAGCGTGTCGATGCCGTCGACCTCGAGTCGGCTGACACCTTCGAGCCGGCCGAGCAAGGTGTCGAGCTCGGCCTCCACAGCGTTGAGCCGGGTGTGGAGTTCGCTGAGGCTGGCCGTGGAGTAGTAGCCGACCACATCACCCACCACCGACACCTGACCGTTCTGGTTGAACAACTTGATCGCCCCCGACGGCGACAACGACACATCCACCTTGTTCGGAAACGGCGCCTGACCCGCCGAGAAGTTCAAGTTGGAGATCAACGGCACCTCGGTCAGATCCGCCGGAAACAACCGCAGATTCGACTGCGCCGTCGGACCCACCGCAGTGACATTCATCGCCACCCCCACCGCATCGCCCGGGATCGCCAACTCCCCCACACACTCACCAACACCACCGGTGATCTGCTGCACAAACACCTCACCAGCACCCAACGGCTCAGACCGCGGACCCACCTGATTCGGCGCCGGCCGATAATCGAACGCTCGACACCCCGCCGTCGGCACAAACGTCGCATCCGAATCACCCGGCGCCGCATCCACCCGCCACGCCGCCAACACGACCGCCGCAACAACGGCCCCGATCATCGCTGCGGTGACCAACCAGACCACCGACCGCACTCGAACTACTGCTGCGGACATCCCCGCTCCCTCCACGTCACGGCGCCGCCGATCGGCGCCGGTGCCAGGGAAACGGAGCGACTGCTCAGACGCCTGAGCAACCGTTACTCAATGTGTGAAATCCACCCGTCGGCAGGTCCCGTAGCATCGACGAGCGGTGGGGGTCATCGGTCGAGACGAGGAGCTGACGAGGGCATTGGCCGCGCTGACGGCAGCACCCGGATGTCTCGTGCTCACCGGAACAGCAGGTGTCGGCAAGACCCACCTCGCTGGCGCGATCGGGGCGCAACTCGCCTCCCAAGGCCACTCCGTGTCGCGTGTGGTCGGCACGCGCACCGCAGCATCGGTGCCCCTCGGCGCACTCGCGCCATTGCTGCCGACGATGCCGGCAAACCCCGACATCGAGAACGCGGCTGCGGGTGCCGGCACGCTGATGATGCTGCAACATGCGATCGGCAGCTTGACCGGCGACAACGACGGCCACCGGCGCGTGCTGATCATCGACGACGCGCAGCACCTCGACCCGACGTCGGCGATCGTCGTGTCACAGCTCAGCGTCGACGGCCAGGTCACCACCATCCTCACGATGCGCAGCGGCGACGCCACGCCCGAGCCGATCACCGCGCTCAGCAGGAGCGGCTCGACGATACGCATCGACCTCGATCCGCTCGACGAAGTCCAGAGCGGCACACTCGCCGCAGCGCTGCTCGGCGGCCCCCTCGACGGGGGCGCATCCCACCGCCTGTACTCGCTCGGGTTGGGAAACCCGCTGTACCTCGAGGAACTCATTGCCAGCGCACGACGCGACCATGCGCTCGTCCAATCCGACGGCGTATGGCGTCTGGTCGACGAGTGGCGGCCCGCCATCCACGGTGGGCGCGTCGCCGACCTCGTGCGCGCCCGACTCGACGAGCTCACCGACGACGAACGCGAGCGCCTGGAACTGCTGGCGCTGTCGGAGCCCGTGGACCTCGACCGCGCCGAACGCTTGGTCGAGCCGGCCACGCTGGAGGCGCTGGAGATGGCCGACCTCATCGCCATCAAAGACGGGCGCGTCGAGATCCGTCACCCACTCGTCGGCGAGGTGGTGCGGTCGAGCATCGCCGTCACCCGCCGCAAGCGGCTCTACGCGACGTTGGCCGCACACTCCGATCCAGACACCGACGACGACATCGGGATGATGCAGCACGCGCTGTGGGTGCTCGAGTCCGAAGTCGTCGACCGCGAACTCTTCGCGGCGGCCACCAAGTTCGCCCGGTTCGCCGACAACTACGCGCTCGGGCTGCGCTTCGCCGAGGCGATCGTGGCCAATGGCGAACACCTCGAGGCGACCGTGCTGGCCGGCGAGATGGCCTATCAACTGGGCGACTTCGCGGCCAGCGAAACGTGGCTGCGGCGAGCGGCCGATATCGCCAGCGGTCCCGACGAGGAAGCGCTGGTGGTGATCAATCAACTCTCGACGGTGTACTGGGGCCTCGCCGACTGGGAGGCATGCACCGCCCTGGTCGACGACTTCCGCCGCCGGCATCCGCAGAGCGATTGGGCCGACGACCTCGAAGGGCTGGTTGCCAGCCAGTGCATGTTCAACGGCGAACCCGACGCCGCGCTGGCACGACTCGATGGTCTGCGTCGACGCAGCGACCAACGCGCACGCGTGGAGGTTGCGTTCGTCACCGCGCCAGCACTGGGTCAGAAAGGGCAGGTCGGTGAGGCACTGGAGATCGCCGCGCGCGGCTTCGCCGAGCACGCGCAGCTCGGCGAACAGGTCGGCCTGGGCGCATCGGGCAATCACGTGTTGACGACGTTGAGCGTGCAGTCGAATGGCGGGCTGCTCGCAGAGGCGGAAGAGCTGGGTGCGGCGATGTACGACGCCGTCCGCCGCTCGTGGCAGCCCCTGGCGATCGTGATCGTGTGCTACACCAACGGCCGCACTGCGCTGGCCCAGGGCAGACCGGCCACGGCAGCCCGGTGGTTCCGCGAAGGCGCGGCGAACGCCCGCTCGGCGCTGTATCGCGATCCGCTGCGATGGTGTCTCGGTGGCCTCGCCCTGGCGCTGGCCCGAGTCGGCGACGACGAAGGTGGCAACGATGCGTTGGCGGAAGCCGCCGACCTCGACGGGCTCGCCCGCCTTGCCGACATCGACATGCAGCGCGCCACCGCCATGTTGCGCGTGAACCGAGGCGACGTGAGCGGTGCGGCGGCCGAGTTGGTCGCTCACGCTGCTCGGTGGCGAGCTGCCGGCCATGCGATCAACGAAGCTCAGGCCCTCCACGAGTTGATCTCGATCGGTGAACCGCAGCTGGCCAGCGAACGGCTCGCCGCGCTGGCCCAGCAGAGCGACGCCGCCTCGATCACCGTTCCCGCGGCCCATGCGGCAGCCGCGTCGGCCGGCGATGTCGATGCACTCGAGGCAGTCGCTGCCGAGTACGACGCATACGGCGCGACGTTCGCCGCGGCCGAGGCGCTCGCCGCGGCTGCCCACCACGCCCGAGCGGCCGGCGAGGTGCGCCGGGCGACGGGACTCACCGCGCGATCGCGGGCACTGGCCGACGCATGCGAGGGATCGATCAACCCGGTGCTGATGACCGGCGACGAGCCGACGCCGTTGACCAAGCGCGAACGGGAGATCGCCTTGCTGGCCGCCAACGGGATGCGCAGCAAGCAGATCGCCGAGACGCTCACCGTGTCGGTGCGCACCGTCGACAACCACCTGCAGAGCGTGTACACCAAACTCGGCATCAACGACCGCTCCGAACTCGCCCACGCGCTCACTCCATCCTGAAGTACCGGGGTTCCTGAAACACCGGGGATTCCAGGCGCCAGGCGCTGGATTTCGCGAACAGAACCAGTTCGGGCGGTCCACGTGTCGTGGGAACATGGTGGGACGACCACGGGAGGCCCGCCATGACCACCTCGACCACCACCTCCGAGCCACCGCCGTTCGCCTGCGACCTGGTGATGAAGGGGGGCATCACGAGCGGCGTCGTCTACCCGCCGGCGATCGTGGAGCTGGCCCGCGACCATCGGCTGTACAACATCGGAGGGGCGTCGGCGGGAGCGATCGCTGCGGTCGCCGCAGCGGCGGCCGAGTACGGGCGGCAAACCGGCGGCGGTGGGTTCGATGTGTTGGCAGGTATCCCCGACGAGCTGGCGACGACCGATCCCACAACGGGCGAGACGAAGCTGCAGGGACTGTTCGTCCCGCAGGACAACACGCGCACGTACTTCGACCTGATCTGGGAGCAACGCAAGCTCGGCGATGCGGGCGCGTTCGCCCGGCTGCGTTCGCTCGTGCCGACCGTGCTCGCCCGCTCGTCGGTGGTGCCGTCCCCGATCGTCGCCCTCGCAGCTTTCGTGCTGCCGATCGCCGCGCTCGTGTGGTTGATCCTCGATCCGGCCCCTGCGACCATCGCCTTCGCCGTACTCGCCCTGTTGGTCGGCGCAGTGGTCTACTTCGTTGCCCGCCTCGTCGCCGGGGCCCGCGCGCTGCTAGCGAGCGCACCTGCGCAGCTGAAGGAGAACCGGCACGGGTTGTGTTCGGGGGCGTCCGTGGGCGACCACGTCGGCTTGACGGAGTGGCTCCACGAGCGCATCGAGCAGATGGCCGGCCCGACACGGGTCGCGGAACCCGCTGGCGAGCGTCGACCGCTCACGTACGGCGACCTGCGCGTCTACGAGATCGGGCTGGTCACCCTCACTACCAACCTGTCGCAGAGTTCGAGCGAGAACTTCCCCTTCGACGACAACACCTGGGCGTTCGCTGCCGACGACATCACGGCGTTGTTCCCGGCCGCTGTGGCCGGCCACATCATCGACCGGGGTCGCGTGGCCACCAGCACCTCTCGCCAACGGGAGCAACTCGAGGGCCAAGGCCTCTTGCAGCTTCCGCCTGCCGACGAACTCCCGATCCTGCTCGGCGCCCGCATCAGCCTGTCGTTTCCGGTGCTGCTGTCGGCGATCCCGCTGTGGCGCCTCACCCCGGTTCGCCACGGCGAGTCGTGGGACACCGAGTATCAGAAGGTGTGGCTGAGCGACGGCGGGATCTGTTCGAACCTCCCGGTGCACCTGTTCGACGCACCGCTCCCGTCACGGCCGACGTACGGCATCAACCTGTCGTCGGGGACGAGCGGTCCACTCCCGACCTCCGACGACGAGGCGGTGGTGATGTCGTACGCCCACGAGAACGTGTGGCGGCCGATCGGCACGGGATCGGGACGGTCCGTGCCCGTCAGCGAGATCGACTCGACGATCGGTCTGCTCGGCGAGGTGTTGAACACGATGCAGAACTGGTCCGACAACTCGATGACGCGGGCGCTCGGGGTGCGCGACCGGATCTGCACCATTCGCCTCGGACCCACCGAGGGCGGGATGAACCTCGACATGCCGACCGCGACCATCGAGGGGCTGGGGCCGCGCGGTCTGGCCGCCGGACAGAACCTTGCCTGGATGGTGCGCGGCGAACGTCCGCCGTTCTCCACCGCCGCGGAGCACGACGACGACATCGCCGGTGCCCAATGGACGCGGCACCGCTGGACCCGCCTGCGGTCGACCGCGCGCGGTGTCGGCGACTATCTCCAATCGATGACGGCAGGTCGGGTGAAGCAGGCGGTACCGCAAGCAGGCGACACACACGCCAACGACTACACCTACGACGACCTCACCGAGCGGGCCCGCGAGCTCACGTACCTGCCCTACCGCAGCGCATGGAACGACGCCGCGGCGGCGTCGCTGAAGGACGGGATCGACGCGCTCGGCCACATCGACTTGTCGGCGGCGAACACCACGTCACCGCCGCCCTTGCGCCGACTGCTCCTGGGCACCCGGTCTGCACCCGAGACCGAGGTCAGCGAGTAACGCCGCACGGAAATCCCGGGGATTCCAGGCGCCTCGCGCCGGAAACCGCGAACAGAACCGCGGTGGGCTACGCCGCGGCGCGGACCACTTCGGCGAGCGAGTGAGCCACGCTGCGCAGCGGTGCACCATCGCGTGCCGTGCGGGCCAGCAACAGACCGCCTTCCATACCCGCCAGGATCAACGTGGCGAGTCGTTCGGCGGCGGGCTCGTCGACGCCGTAACTGCTGAGCGCGTCGGCCCACTCCTGCGACCAACCGTTGAACACGTCGCGGCCTCGGCGGGCGAGCGCCTCCGAGTGGTGGGCCTGCTCGAGCATGGTCGTGGCGATCGGACACCCATTGGCGTAGCTGCTCTCCTCGAGCGCCTGGGCGGCGACCTCACCCCACGTTTCGAGGGCGGCCGCCGGATCGTGGTCGGCGAGCAACGCCGACAACAACGCGTGGAACCGACCGCCGCTGAGGTCGAGCGCCTCGTCGACGAGCTGGACCTTGCCCTGCGGAAAGTGATGGGCCTGAGAGCCCCACGGCGCATCGGCCTCGTCGACCACACGCCGCCAGCTCGTCGCGGCGTAGCCGTCGCGCTGGAGACACTTCGCGGCCGCAGCCACCATGCGTTCACGACTCGATCGTTCGCTCGCCACGCGCCGAGCGTACGCCCGGGGCAGAGCAGATGAGTCACGTCCCTGGGCAGCTTGACGAGGCATCAAGCGCGCGACTAAGACAGTCGTCTTATTCGTGTGGTCGTGTCCGCACCCCCAGGCTCGACCAGCAGGTGAAGAGGAGAATCAGATGCGCCAACTCGTCGTTGTCGATCACGGGTCACTGCGCTGGGACGAGGTCGCCGAGCCGCACATCGAGCACGACAACCAGGCGATCGTGCGCCCCCTCGCCGTGGCCACGTGCGACCTCGACGTCGCCGTGATCTCGGGTCGCTATCCGCTGCTCGGAGCGGCGTATCCGTTCGGCCACGAATCGGTCGCCGAGGTGGTCGAGGTCGGCGACGGCGTCCGTTCGGTCGCGCCCGGCGACCGCGTCGTCGTCCCGTTTCAGATCTCGTGCGGCGACTGCGATCGATGCCGCGCGGGACGTACCGGCAACTGCGCGGCGCATCCGCCGATGTCCACCTACGGCCTCGGGGAGATGGGCGGCACCGCATGGGGCGGCCACGTCGCCGACCTGGTCGACGTACCCCACGCCGATGCGATGTTGGTACCGCTCCCCGACGGCGTCGCCCCACGCACCGCGGCGAGCTGCAGCGACAACATGCCCGACGCGTGGCGCACCGTCGGCCCGCCACTCGCCGCGTGGCCGGGCGCCGACGTGCTGATCATGGCCGGGCCCAGCGGTCCGAACTCGATCGGCCTGTACGCCGTTGGCTTGGCCGTCGCCGCAGGAGCAGGAGGCGTGGTCTACGTCGACGACGACCCCGATCGACTCGCACGGGCCGCCGCGCTCGGCGCCGACACGCGCGAGTGGGCCGACGATCGGCGGATCGGATCGTTCCCAGTGACGGTCGATGCCAGTGGTGACGAACGGCGGCTGCACTGCGCATTGCAGAGCACCGCGTCCGACGGCACCTGCACGTCGCCGTCGGTGTACCTCAACGACCCGACGATGCCGCTCGTGGCGATGTACTCGCGCTGCTGCACGTTCCAGACCGGACGAGCGCACGCACGACGCGACATCCCCGCCGTGTTCGAGGCGATCGACAACGGATTCGATCCCGACATCGTGACCACCGACGTCGTGACCTGGGAGGACGCACCTGACGCACTGGCCGAGCCGTCGATGAAGATGATCATCGAGCGCCAGTAACGAAACGACCGTTTGCGTGCAACTTCGCGTCGACCTGTCGGTCGCAGAGTTGCACGCAAACGAACAAACGAGTTCAGCAGATGCGCGGGAGTTGTTCGCCGAGCGGGCGATCGATCACGCGGGTAGCGCCCAAACCCGTGCGGGCGACGACCACTCCGGGATGCTCGTCGACGACCGTGCCGATGCGCACGGCGCCGCTACCGGCGGGATCGGTGCGCATCGCCTCGACGACGGCATCGGCGTGCTCGGCCGGCACGAAGGCGACGAGTCGTCCTTCGTTGGCCACGTGGATCGGATCGAGTCCGAGGAAGCCACACGCCGACCGCACCGACTCGGGGATCGGCACCGCCCGCTCGTCGTACTCGACGCCGACGCCCGCGGTCTCGGCGAGTTCACACAGGCTGGCGGCGAGGCCGCCTCGAGTGCAGTCGCGCACTGCGTGGATGTCGGGGCACGCGGCGAGTGAGGCGGCAACGAGATCGGCCAGCGGGGCGGTGTCGGACGCGATCTCGGTCCCGAACTCCAGACCCTCACGAACGCTGAGTACCGCGACGCCGTGCGCGCCGATGTCGCCCGACACGATGATCGCGTCGCCTGGTCGAATACGCGACGGGGCAAGGTCGACACCGTCGGGGATCACGCCGACGCCGGCGGTATTGATGTACACGCCGTCGCCGTGCCCCTGCTCGACCACTTTGGTGTCGCCGGTGACCAGCTGCACCCCCGCCCGCTCGGCAGCGCGACCCATCGCCGCGGCGACCTGCTGCAAGACCTCGAGTTCGAGCCCTTCCTCGAGGATGAAGCCGGTCGACAAGGCAACCGGTCGGGCGCCGCTGGTGGCGAGGTCGTTGACCGTGCCGTTGACCGCCAGCTCGCCGATGTTGCCGCCGGGAAAGAACAGCGGCTGTACGACATAGCTGTCGGTGGTGAATGCCAGCCGACCGCCCGCCGACCCACCAACGACGAGATCGAGCATCGCGGCGTCGGTTGCTTGCGCCGTCGATGCGGCCGATCCAAACGCGGGGAGGAAGAGGTGCTCGATCAACTCGCCCGAGAGCTGGCCTCCGCCGCCGTGGCCGAGCACGATGCGTTCCTGATCACGGAGCGGCATCGGACACGACCAGCCTTCGATATCGGCCGTGGTCGCCGCCTCGGACGAAGCCGACACCGTTGCGTCAACCGTCGCATCAACGTCGGACATCAGGATCGTGCTCCCACCGTGACCGGCGTGTCGATCCGGCGGTACTGGAAGTACGCCGCACAGGCACCCTCGCTCGAGACCATCGTGGCGCCCATCGGGGTGCGCGGCGTGCAGCTCGTACCGAAGCACTCACACTCGTCGGGTTTGATCAAGCCTTGGAGCACCTCGCCGGCACGACAGGCGGCCGGCTCGTCGACGTGCAACTCGCCCACGTCGAATCGGCGTTCGGCGTCGAACTCGGCGTAGTCGCTCAACAACCGCCATCCACTCGCGGGGATCATGCCGATACCCCGCCACTGTCGATCGCACACGTCGAACACGTCGGCCAACATCTCTTGGGCTGCCGGATTGCCTTCGGCGCGGACGGCGCGGGCGTAGGCGTTCTCTACCTCACCTCGGCCCTCTTCGAGCTGGGCGACCGTCCGGCGGATCCCGTCGAGCACATCGAGCGGCTCGAAGCCGGTGACCACGATCGGCACGCCGAACCGTTCAGCCAACGGTTCGTATTGCGCGGTGCCCATCACCGTGCACACGTGTCCGGCGGCGAGGAAGCCGTTGACCCGTGAGGTCCCAGAGGTCATCAGCGCCTCGATCGCCGGTGGCACCAGCACGTGGCTGACGAGCATCGAGAAGTTGTCGAGGTTGCGTTGCCGGGCCTGGAACACGGCCATTGCGTTGGCAGGCGCGGTGGTTTCGAATCCGACGCCGAAGAACACGACCTGTTTGTCGGGGTGGTCGCTGGCGACTTCAACCGCGTCGAGTGGCGAGTACACGACGCGCACGTCGCCTCCGCGGGCCTTCACCGAGAACAGGTCGTGGGTACTGCCCGGCACGCGCAACATGTCGCCGAACGAGCAGAAGATCACACCGGGCCGGGCGGCGATCGCCAGCGCACGATCGATCATCTCGAGCGGCGTGACACACACCGGACAACCGGGTCCGTGGATCAGCTCGATCTGCTCGGGGAGCAACTGGTCGATGCCGTTGCGGATGATCGAGTGGGTCTGCCCACCGCACACCTCCATGATCGCCCACTGTTGCGTAGCGGTGCGCTCGATGTCGGCGAACAGTCCGGCGGCCAGCTCGGGGTCGTGAAACTCGTCGAGATACTTCACGAAGCCGGCTCGATTCGTGCGGGCTCGCTTCGTGCCGTTTCGACCTGAGCCATCATCGAGTCGTCGAGCCCCAGCTCGTCGTCGAGGAGCCCGACGTCGCGCATCATCTTCAACGTCTCGAGCGCCGACGCCTTGTCGAGCAGCGTGATCGCAAAGCCGGCGTGAATGATCGTGTAGTCGCCGACGTCGGCGTCGGGGACGTAAGCCAAGCAGATGTCCTTTTGCACGCCGCCGAAATCGACGGTGGCCATCTTGGTCCCGCGTTCATCGCGGATGTCGGTGACCTTCCCGGGGACTCCGAGACACATCAGGTGCTCCCTTCATCGACCACTCGCGTGCACGAGCGATCGAGCGTTGTGGCCGCGGCAATCGCCGCCTGGCCGAGTGACAACCCACCATCGTTCGGCGGGACGAGGCGGTGGGTGAGCACCTCGAACCCGGTGAGTCGCTCGTGCGTCAAACGGGCGAGCAACGCGTTCTGGAACACCCCGCCGGTCAGCGCGACCGGGAGATCGCCGGCACACCGGGCCGCCAGCCGGGCGACCACATCGGCCACCGCGTGGTGGAAGGCCGCGGCGAGATCGGCGCGATCGACACCGCGGCGACACCCCTCGACGATGCCGACCAGCACTGGCCGCGGGTCGATCACGAAGGACGAACCGGGTTCGTGCCGAAGATCGAACCGCAGTGAAACGCGCCCGGCGTCTCCCCGCTCGGCAAGGTGTTCGAGTTCGATCGCCGCCTGTGCCTCGTAGCTGATGCGGTGGCGTACGTCGAGCAGCGAACTGACGACGTCGAAGAGGCGGCCCATGCTGGTGGTCGGCGTGCACCCGATGTTGCGCTCGACCTGCTGGGGCACGATGCGCCGCTCGACGTCGTCGCAGGCCTGCATGGCAGGATCGCCAGCCTCGATGGAGATACCGAGCGCGGTGAGATAGGCCAGCGCCAGCCGGCACGGGTTGCGCACCGTTTCGTCGCCGCCGGGCAGCGGCAGCGGTTGCAGATGGGCGACGCGCTCGAAACGTCGGTAGCCGGCGCGCAGGATCTCGCCGCCCCAGATCTCGGGTGCGCCGTCGGCGCCGATGCCGTACCCCGTGCCGTCGAAGGCGATACCCAACACGTCGGCGTCGAGGCCGACGCCGTGCTCGACCATCACCGCCGCGACGTGGGCGTGATGGTGTTGCACGTCGACCTGTGTGGCGGCGAGTTGGTCTGCGTTGTCGAGCGCCCACCGACGGGTGAGGTAGCCCGGGTGACAATCGACGCCGAGCACCTCAGGTGTGACTCGATACATCGTGGTGAACGCGTCGACGCTGGCGGCGAACGCATCGAGCGTGGCCAGGTTCTCCATGTCGCCGATGTGTTGGCCGACCCACGCATGACGACCCGAAGCCACACAGCAGGTGTTCTTCAATTCGCCGCCGACGCCGAGCACGGGCGGCGCCGTGAACGGCAGCGCGACCGGCACCGGCGCATACCCCCGAGCTCGCCGGATCGGCTGCACCTCGCCGTCGACCACGCGCACCACCGAGTCGTCGCAGGGCAACTCGATCGGCCGATCGTGCAGGCAAAATGCGTCGGCGAGATCGCCCAGCCGAGCGAGTGCTTCGTCGTCGCGGAAGCAGATCGGTTCACTCGACCGATTCCCCGACGTCATCACCAGGGCGACCGGTGGATCGACGTCGCCATCGGGCACCGGCGCGAACAACAAGTGGTGCAGCGGCGTGTAGGCGAGCATCACGCCGATCAGCGGGTTCCCGGGAGCGACGCCGTCAGCGATCGGGGCATCAGTACAGCGCGGCAACAACACGATCGGCCGTGCGGCGCTCGTCAGGGCCTCGGCGGCGATGTCGTCGACGTCGGCGACCACCCGCGCGGCGGCCAGGTCGGGGACCATCACGGCGAATGGCTTGTCGACACGTCCCTTGCGGCGACGCAGCTCGGCAACAGCGAGCGGATCACCTGCGTCGCACGCGAGGTGATACCCACCGAGCCCCTTCACCGCCACAACCTGACTCGTGGCGAAGGCGCGGTGGACGGCGGCGAGGACCGCATCGGTTCCGCCCACGCGCACACCGGGCCGGGCGAACGTGAGCTGCGGTCCACATTCGGGGCAGGCCACCGGCTGAGCGTGATAGCGGCGATCGAGCGGGTCGGCGTACTCGTCGGCACACGCCGGACAGAGGTCGAAGTCGGCCATCGTGGTGGCCGGACGGTCGTAGGGCAGATCGCGAATGATCGTGAACCGGGGGCCACAGTTGGTGCAGTTGATGAAGGGGTACCGGTGGCGACGGTCAGCCGAGTCGAAGAGCTCGCTGAGGCAGTCGTCACAGGTCGCCACGTCGGGGGGAACGAGGGTGCGTGGACCATCGGTCGCGGCCGACTCGACGATGGTGAACGAGCTGTCGCCACACCGGTCGACGTCGTGCACCACCACCTCGTCGATGCGCGCCAGCGGCGGCTGCTCGCGACGGAGCCGCGCGGCGAACTCGTCGAGCTGCACCGTTGCCCCTTCGATCTCGATGAACACGCCGTGCGCATCGTTGCCCACGTGGCCGACGAGACCGAGCTCGGTGGCCAGCGACCACACGAACGGACGAAAGCCGACTCCCTGCACGATGCCGGTCACCGTCAGTCGACGCCGCGCGGCCGACGCACCTAGGGGTGCACCGTGAGCTGCGACGTCGAGCAAACTCACGACGCGCTCCACACCATGACGCGGTTGTTGCCCGAGTCGGCGATCGCCAGGTGATCGGACGCGGCGTTGCCGCCGGCGCGGAACGACATGCCGTACGGCCAGCAACACGTGTCGTGCTCGACGCGATCCCAACGGTTCTCGCCGTTGCCGTTCTCGTCGGGCTGACCGAGCACCCGGTCGAACCCGGCGCCGGACGGCTGGGCGGCAAATGTGGTGGCCGGTTCGTCGATCACCGCGACCCGGTTGTTCGAGGTGTCACCGACGAACAGGCGCCCGTCGGGCGCGTGGGCGATCGCGTACGGGAAGCGCAGCGCGGCGCGCCCCTGGGGCCGGTACGGGCTCTCGAACGCGCTGGTGAAGTCGGGCTGACCGAACACCACGTCGGCAGGACGATCGGCGTCGACGGCGCCGCGCCACCCGAGCACTCGATGATTGCCGGCATCGGCCACAAAGAACAGGTCGCCCGACGACGCGAGCGCATGCGGCCAGCGCATCGAGTCGGCGGCCACGTCGTCGTCGCGGTTCTCACCGCGGGCGGTGAGGTTCGGTTGACCGAGCACGACGTCGGCGCCCTGCCCCGGCTCCGGGAGACCGTCGCGCCAGCCGAGCACCCGGCGGTTGCCGGTGTCAGCCACCCAGAACACACCGTCGATCTCGGCGATGCCAAACGGCCAATAGAAACGCTGCGGCCCACACCCCTCATCGGTGCCGTCGAGGCTGCGGGCCGGCTCCTGTCCGAGCACCGTTGGCGCGACACCCTGGATCGCCGCGTCGATGTCGTCCCACACCAACACCCGGTGATGCCACGCATCGGCCACGACGAACCGACCGTCGGCCGTCTCCACCATCCCGGTTGGCAGGTGGAACAGGTTGGGCCCCTCCGTGATCATGTCCGGCTGGCCGATCACATGATCGGCATCCGCGTGATCCGCGTGGGGCACCGGCGTGTCCCACACGAGCAGTCGGTGGTTGCCGGTGTCGGCGGCGACCACTCGCTCGCCGGTGAGCAGCACCGCACGCGGCGCGTACATCGTCGATGCACTCGGCGACGCGTCGGGCAGGGCCAAACCCATCGAACTCGGCCCGCCGAGCCAGCGCACCGGACGGTACGGCCCGTCGGCCGGCCACTGCGTGGCGCCAGCGGTCGACGTGAGGAGATCGGTCACGCGTCGCCTTCTGCCGACGAGCGCCGCTTGATGGCGCTCACCGGGATGATCGTCTCGGTTGGCGCATCGACCGCCGGCGCCTCCTGCACCTCACGCAGTTCGGGCAGATTCTCGAGCAGTGCCGTGGCCACCGAGTCGCGCAGCGTCTCGGTCGACGAACCGCAGCCCACGCAGGCGCCGAGCAGACGCACGTAGGCCACGCCCTCGTCGATCTTCACCAGCTCGACGTCGCCGTTGTGGCTGGTGAGGTACGGCCGAACTCCGTCGAGCACTTGGATCGCCCGCATCGCCAGCGATGGCTTCACGATCTCGGCTTTGACGAACGCGGCGTACACCTCGGGGTCGTCGACCAACTCGTACAGCAGCTCGCGACCGCGCGGGTCGGCGCGCAGGCTGCCGACGATCGTACGGAGCACCGACTCGTGCAGGTCCTCGATTGCGTCGGCCAGCTCACGCGCGGTGTCGCGATCGGCCGACTCGGTGAGCCGTTCGATCGCATGTGTCGCGGCGTCGATGCGCTTGGCGCGCACCTCGAACGGGTGTGGGGCAGCCTCGGCGGTGAGCGGTGTGGCTGGCTCAGCGATGGTCATGGTGTCGCTCCCTCCGGCGTCGTCGTTCCCCGGGCGGCCTCGATCTCGCCGAGCTGGGCATCGATCACCTCGATGATCTCCGGCTCTCCGGCGATGTCGAACAACGCCTTCGCCTCGTTGTACGCCTCGACCGCGCGCTCGAAGCGCCCGAGGTGAGCGAGGGCGTTCGCCTGATTAGCGAGTACCCGTCCGTAGCCGGCCGGGTCGCTGGCCTTCGACCGGTGGCGCAGTACGTCGGCGTACATCTCGACGGCTTCGGCGAGGTTGTCTTCGCGGTGCGTCGAGGGGAGGTACTGCAGGGCGTTGGCCAGGTTCATCTTGGACGACGACCACTCCCAGGGATGCGTCGCCGGATCGAACACGCGCAGTGCGGCGCGCAGCGACTGCACCGCCACACCGAGCCGTACCTGGTCGGAGGCGTCGGCCATCGGCATGGCCAGGTAGGCGATACCGATGTGCATGTTGGCGACCGCGAAGCGCTCGGGATCGGCCTCTTCGGTGATGTGAATCAGCGCCGATTGGTAGGAGCGCACCGCTGGCATCAGGCGATGCGGTTGTACATCGGCCATCTGATGGAGAGCGATGCCTCGCTCCAGCTGGAGGCCCGCCCGCAGATCGTCGAGGTTCGTGGCGGCGAGCACATCGATCGCCCGGTCGTACCACTCGAGCGATGCCTCAACCGCCTGCTGCGTGCGGAAGCGATGCTCGGCGACCATGCCGAGCAGCCGGCCATGCAGCGCCGGGCCGACCGATTCGGCAACCTCGGCGGCCTCGATGAGGATGCGCAACGCGCCGGGCGCGTCCGAGAACTCCATCGCTCGGGCCGCCCGTACGGTGTGGGCGAGCACGGCGAACTCGGCGTCGAGTCCCTCGGCGCTCGGCGGGTCGTCGCTCAAGTTGCTCACGTAAGCCGCTGCCGCGACGACCGCAGTGCGCAGTCGGTCGCCGGCGGCAGCGGCCAACGCTGCCTCCAGGTGCTCGGGTGTGGGAAGGAGCACCAGGCGGTTGATGACGTCGTCGACGCTGTCGCCGAGCATGGCGAGGGCGGCATCGATGTCGTCTCGTTCAGTTGCAGCCAGCACGGAACCGGCGGCGCCCCACTCGTCGGGACGGCCGAGCTCGGCCATCGCCGTGAGCAGCTCCGCCGCCCCGTCGCCGGGGGGTACGAGCAGTAGTCCGGCGGTGCCGTCGAGCACGCCCAACGGTTGTGGACGAACGAGCGGTTGAGTCATCGGTTCCTCGGTTCGGTCGGTGTCGGTCATGTCACATTCCCCATCCCGGTCCGGCATCGCGTTCGGCGGTGGCCTGAATGAACTTGGCGGCGACTTCGGCTTTGGCGCGCGAGTGGTACTCGCCAACGCGGTGGCGCACGGCGCCGTCGGGAAACACCACGTCGAGGATCACGACGAACCTCCCCGACTCTTCGACCACTTCGGTCGATGCAAACGGTTCATCGCTCACCCGACCGTCTCAGCCGCGGGCTCGATGTCGGCGTCGCCGAGCTCGGCCAGTTCGACGACGAGACGGTCGACGAGGCGATCGGCGGCCGCATCGACCGGCTCGCTCAGCGGATCGCCGAAGCCGAACGACTCGGCCTCGATGAGATACACGATGATCTCGTCGGGGTAGTCGTCTTTCAGCAGCCAGCGGGCGAACGCCAGCGCATGGTCCCAGCGGAAGCTGTGCAGGTTGATGGTCGAGAGGTCGGGAAGCTCTTCGACGTCGGCCCCGAGCATCCGATACAGCGCGCCGGGAGTGCCGCCGGTGTCGGCGGCGTCGAGCAGGATCACCCGGTCGGCGCCGCGCATGCGGAAGGCGACGTCCATGCCGCTCGTACCGCCGTCGGCGACTTCGGTGCCGTCCGGCAATCCCGCGTCGAGCAAGCGGCGCACCAGCACCGGCCCGACAGCATCATCTCCACGAAGCAGGTTCCCACACCCGATGACGAGGTTCACTCGTCTCCCCTTTCAGTTCACGCCGACCCGGCGGCCGACGTATCTCACTGCGCCTGAATCACATCCCATCGACGACGAAGCGCGACATCTCCTTGCCGGTCTTGCCGTCGTAGGCGTGCACCGTGCACACGATGCAGCTGTCGAAGCTGCGGGCCACGTGGCCGAGTTCGATCGGATCGTGCACGTCTTCGACGGGCGCACCGATGAACGACTCTTCCATCGGACCGTTCTGCTCCTGGCCGTCCTTGGGCCCGATGTTCCAGGCCGTCGGCGTGATCACCTGGTAGTTGGCGATCTTGTTGTCTTCGAGCACGATCCAGTCGGCGAGGGCACCGCGGGCCGCCTCGGTGGCACCGAAGCCCTTGCCCGATTCGCGTTCGACCGGCTTGATGTAGAAACGGTCGTGCAGGTCGACCTGGTCGATCCAGCTGCGCACCAGCTGGTAGTACTTCGCCGCCTCGTGCAGGCGGGCGAAGGTGCGCAGCATGATGCTCGGGCCGATCTTGTCGTACATGTCGCGTACGAGCGGGTCGTAGGTCTGCCACGGCTGACGGTCGGGGTTGCCGGCCACCATCTGGCGGGCGAGCGGCCCGACCTCGAGTGGCACGTGGCCCTTGCCCTCGACGTCGTAGCGAGGGGCCTTGGCCCAGGTGTACTTGCCCTGGTCCTTGCCCACTGCCGGGTCGATCGGCGCGGTCACACCGTCCCACGGATGGAGCGATCCGGTGCCTTCGAAGAACGAGTGGCTGACGTCTTCGCTGACCCGGAGGTGATCGAACTCGCTGTACTCGCCGTCGGAGTAGATCCCCGAGCGGGTGATCAGCGCGTTGTTGCGACCCTCGATGGTCGGCGTGGCGTACTGGCTCGGCTCGAAGAACGTGCCCATCGACAGGTAGTTGCCGTAGCCGGCGCCGTACTTGTCGAGTCCGATCTCCTGGCAGTAGCGGATGAAGAAGGCGAGGTCGCTGTTGTGCTGCGACTCGTTCTCGTCGCAGTACTCCATCAGTTGCTCGTAGGTCTGGATCTCCATGTACCGCTCGAGCGAGCACCCGAACAGCTGGTTCTCCAGGAACTCCTGGCGGAAGTAGTCGAGGATGGCGATCGACCGGGTGATGTCGGTGAGCGTGGGCGCACCCATCACGCCACCGGGGATCATGAACGAGCTGTGTGGCCACTGGCCGCCGAAGATGGCGTACACCTCGACGGGCTTGGCGCCGAGCACCACGCCCGGCTCGTAGCTCTCGCCCACAAACGGGGCGAAGCGGCGCATCGCCTCGCCGTAGCTCGGCGTCTTGGCGTACTTCTTGTTCACCAGGTCGATGGCGAAGATGGCGTAGAACCAGCGGGGGATCGACTGCAGCGTCTCGCAGCCCTGACCGATGTTGCGCAGCAACACCGCGTTCGGTGGCAACACGGTCTTCCACGCGGTGTCGATGGCGTAGCAGGCCTTGGTGAGATGGCTGCCGCCACAGATGCCGCAGATGCGCGGCGTCATGATCAAGCCGGCCTGCGGGTCCTTGCCGCGCAGGATCATCTCGAACCCGCGGAACATCAGCGCTTCGGTGTACGCCTGGGTGACCACACCGTCTTCGATGGTGCAATGCAGGTCGAGGTCGCCCTCCACTCGTCCGAGTGGGCTGACTTCCAGGTCGATGGCGGTCATGTTGGTCGTGCTCCGTTCAATCGTGTGCGTCGCTCAGACGACGAACATGTCCTCTTTGGCCCACTCGGGGGCGCTGATGCGGGAAGCCGCGGCGGCGGCCAGGTAGGTCAGGTGGTCGGCGTCGGTCGGCAAGTCGCGGGGGA
This sequence comes from Ilumatobacteraceae bacterium, assembly GCA_965230015.1. Taxonomy (GTDB): domain Bacteria; phylum Actinomycetota; class Acidimicrobiia; order Acidimicrobiales; family Ilumatobacteraceae; genus JABSQH01. The sequence continues at coordinate 96,397 of CBDDKF010000015.1, forward strand.
TCACGCCGGAGACCTTCACTGTCTTGAACACGGTGCCGGGCATGAGATCGTCGATCGGGAAGTCGGGCTCGGTACAGCCGAGGCACGGGTGACCGGCACGGGTCTTCGACGACTGCCGGTTCCACAGGATGCGGTTGCACGAGCTGCGGGTCATCGGCCCCCGGCAGCCGAGTTCGTAGAACAAGCACCCCGTGCGTGTGCCCTGACCGAACTCGGGCGACGACTGCTTGTATTCGAAGAAACCGTTACGCGTGCAGCCGTTGTGGGTGAAGGTCGTGAACAGCGTGGCGGGACGGTTGTACTCGTCGAGGGCGAGATCGCCGGCACGTCCGGTGGCCACCGCCATCACGACCTGGCTGATCCAGTCGGGGTGCGACGGACAACCAGGGATGTTGATCACCGGGAGACCGGCCTTCGATACCCAGTCGGCGCCGAGGTAGCCACCCTTCTCCTTGCGGTGGAACTGCAAGCCCGTCGAGTCGGAGGGGTTGGGCGGAACGGTCGGCAGCCCGCCGAAGGTGGCGCAATCTCCCACACCCACCACGATCGACGCGACTGCCGACAGATCCGTGATCCACTCGGTCATCGGGCGGTTGGCGAACATGTCCATCCGGCCGCTGCCGTTGGGCCCCTGAATCACGGTGCCCTCAACGACGAAGATGTCGAGTTCGCGCTTCTCTGTGACCAGGTCGTTGAGCAGCTCCTGCACCGCTTCGCCGAGCTCGGCACCAAGCGAGGGGTGCCACAGCAGCTCGACGCCGAAGTCGGTGAGCAGGTCGACGACCGTTGGCTCCTCGGCCTGCAGGAGCGAGATCGTGTTGCCGCTGCAGGCGCCTGCTTGCAGCCAGAGCATCGTTGCCATGCGTGGTCCTTTCGGTGGGAGTTCAGCCGCCGGTGGGCGAAGTGGACGGCTGGGTAGTGGACGACTGAGTGGTGAGGGTGGTCGGGTCTTCGTCGTCGGCGAGGACTCGGCCGAACTCGCGCGCCACCTCGACGATGAAGCCGAGGCCACGCTGTACGTCGGGGTCGCGGGTCGAACGCAAGGCGCCGGTGAGGCCGACGCGGGTGTCGTTGGCTTGCGCCGCCTTGAGGCCACGGACCAGGGCGACCGCCGTTTCGCTGAGTACGTCGATCGGTTCGGGCTCGACGATCGGCGAGTCGAGGATGCGGTTGATCGCCGGCGACGCGTCGGCCAGTGTCGGGATCAGCGTCGACAGCTGCTGGGTCGTCTCGGCGGGATTGAGCCCCGACGCGTCGACCGCTGCTTTGGCTTCGGTGTACACCTCGGCGAGGGTGTCGCCGATCACCTCACCTTTGCGGGCCAGGCCATCCAACCCGCCGATCAGCACGGCGAGCAGCTCGATGTTGTCGAGCAGTGAGTTCAACGCGGCGGCGGTGTTCGGATCCTCGAGGCGATCGAGGAGGCGCTCGGCTTCGGGCCGGGCATGGTGACCGAAGCCGTTCAACGCTTCGATCGGTTCGGCGTCGACCGACATCGATGGATCCCCTCTCCGGATTCGTTCTCGTGCCAGATCTGCCTGGCACACACCCCGTGCGCATTGCGCTGTCGATCGAGTATCCGAGAGGCCGCCGAAGGGGTCAAATGAGTCCTTCGTCGCTATTCATCAGGTCGAACTAATATGACCTGCGTCGGGCGCTCGCCGCGTCCGGAACGCATCATGGGGGATGCGTCCATGATCACTTTGCACCAACTTCAGGTGTTCGCCGTCGTCGCCGACGAAACATCGGTGAGCCGCGCTGCCGACCGGCTGTGCGTAAGCCAGCCCGCGGTGTCGGCGACACTGGCCGCGTTGCGCAAGGAGATCGGCGTCGATCTGGTGGCCCGAGACGGCCGAGGGATCGCCCTCACCGACGCGGGCCGCACGATGTTCAAGTACGCCCAAACGGTGCTCGGCCTGCTCGACGAAGCCGTCGAAGAGGTGCGCAGCGCGACCACCGACGAAGAGCGCCCCGTGCGGATCGCCACGTCGAGTTCGCTGGTGTCGAGCGTGGTCGCCCCGATTCTGGGGACGATGCGCGAACGCCGTGCCGGCGAGGGCGGCGACCTCCCGTTCTCGCTGGCGGTCGGCAACCGCAACGCGGTGTGGCGGATGCTCGCCGGGCGGGAGACCGACCTGGCGCTCACCACCAAACCGCCGACGAATCAGGACTTCGAGACATTGGCCACGATGCCGAACTCGTTCGTGGTCGTGAGCCGACCCGGCTCGGTGTTCGCCGGTCGGCTCGAGCACGCCACGTGGCTGGTACGCGAAGACGGCGCCGCCTTGCGTTCGGTCGCCGACGAGATCATCGCCAGCCTCGGCATCGAGCCGGCGCGTATCGAGATCGGCTCAGACGACGCGCTGCTCGGGTCGGTCGAGGCCGGGCTCGGCGTCGGCGTGCTCCCTCACTCCACGGTCGAGTCGGCGCTGCGCTCGCGTGCGCTGGTCACCGTGCCCACGCCGATGACACCCCTCGACCGGCCGTGGCACCTGATCACGCGCCGTGACGACGTCAACGACAGGCGCATCAGCTCGTTCGCCGCCGACATGGTCGCCGCCGACGATCGGCTCACGTGGACGGGGAGCTGACGGGCACCGCCGGGAGGAATTCCGCCGCGCGGTCGGCGAGGAACCGCCACAGTGCGTTGGCGGTGGGCAAGGGTTGGTGATCGCTCCGCCGGAGTAGCTGCCACGAGCGCATCGCGGGGAGCCCACTCACGTCGAGTACGGCCAGCCGCCGGTCATCGAGTTCGGCCGCGATCGTATGAGCCGAGATCACGGCGATGCCGAGCCCGGCGATCACCGCCTGCTTGATCGTTTCGTTGCTCGACATCTCCAACCCAACAGGTGGCTCGATGTCGTGTGGCCAGAACAGCTCGTCGTGCAGCATGCGCGTTCCCGAGCCGGGCTCGCGCACCATGAACCGCTGGTCGAGCAACTCGGTGATCGACAGGTCGCGGCGACCGACGAGCGGATGATCGGGGGCGGCGATGATCACGTGCGGGTGCTCGGCGATGCGCTCGGTGACGAGGTCGAGGTCGGCCGGCGGCCGACCCATCATCGCCAAGTCGACATCGCCGCTGCGCAACAGCTCGATCGTTTCGGTGCGATTGCCGATCGCCAGCTGTACCTCCACATCGGGATGCTCGGCCCAGAACGCAGCGAGGATGATCGGCGCGACGTACTTGGCGGTACTGACCGCCGCAAACACCACTCGCCCACCGGTGCCGCTACGGATCGCCTCGATCGCCCGCGAACAGCGCGACAGCTCGGCATCGATGCGCGCGCTGGCCTCGATCAACTCACGTCCCGCATCGGTGGCCCGCGCGCCGTCGGCGGTGCGCTCGATGAGTGGCAACCCACTCGCCCGCTCGAGGAGGCGCAGCTGCTGCGACACCGCCGGTGGGGTCACGTGCAGGCGCTCGGCGGCACCCACGATGGTCCCGGCATCGACCGTCGCTGCGAGGGCGCGCAGCTGCTTCAGCGTGACGTCCATCGGTCCAGAGTAGGCAAATGTTTCCTTTCGTCAAGCGAAAGAAACTTCAACTGGACTTTCGCTCGCTGAGTCCGCACGCTGGCCGGCCATGAGCACGACGTGCCGCACAACGGGTGACCCGGCCAGCACTACGACGATCCGCCGTGGCGACCCACTTGACGAGTTGCTCGCTGCGACCGACGCACCGACCGCCTCGGCCGTTCGGGCGTGCGCGGCCGCCGCCATCGAGATCGGCGAGCGCATCGCCGTGCATCCTTTCGACCACGACCCCGACGACCGCGACGGTCTACGTCTGGGCACCAACGCCACCGGCGATCGGCAGCAACTGCTCGACATCGTCGGCGACGCCGTGATGGCCCGCCACCTCGGCCGGGCCGGCGTGGCCACCATCGCCTCGGAGGAGCGGCGCGACGCCGAATTCCTCGATCCCGTTGGCGACATCGCCGTCGCCTACGACCCGATCGATGGTTCGAAGAACGTCACCACCAACTCGGCAGTGGGGATGATCTTCTCCATTCGGCCCCATCCGGGCGGCGACGATCCGGCTGCCGCCTTCATGCTCGACGGAACGACGCAGACCGCCGCCGGTCTGGTCCTGTACGGGCCGGCGACCGTGATGGCGTTGACCGTCGGCGAGGGCACCCATCTGTTCGCCCTCGATCCGGCGACAGGCCGGTTCATCGCCGCCGACACACATCTCGCCATCCCCCACGGCACGACCGAGTACGCGATCAACGCGTCGAACCGGCGCCACTGGACACCCGAGGTCCGGCAGTACGTGAACGACCTCGTCGCCGGCGCGAGCGGACCGCGCGAGCGCAACTTCAACACCCGCTGGCTCGGTGCGCTGGTGGGCGAGGTGATCCGAATCCTCCGCCAGGGCGGCATCTATCTGTATCCGGCCGACCGCCGCGCCACCCACCGCCAGGGCAGCTTGCGGCTGGTCTACGAGGCGCACCCCGTGGCGCTGCTCGTCGAGCAGGCCGGCGGTACCGCGACCGATGGAGGCCGCCCCATCCTCGACTGTGCGCCCAGCACCCTGCACGCCCGCACGCCACTCGTGTTTGGATCTCCCGACAAGGTCGAGCGTTTCAGCCGCTACACGGGCGACTCGTTCGGCAACGCCGAAACCGCTCCGCTGTTCGGTGGGCGCGGCCTCTTCCGCGACGATCACACCGGAACTGCGCCATGACCCTCGCGCATCCGATCATCTCGGTCACCGGCTCGTCCGGCGCGGGGACCACCACCGTCAAACACACCTTCGACCAGATCTTCCGACGCGAGGGCGTGTGCGCTGCAGCGATCGAAGGCGACGCCTTCCACCGCTACGACCGCGCCGGCATGCGCGCGGCCATCGCCGAACGGGAAGCAAACGGTCAGCACAGCTTCAGCCACTTCGGACCCGACGCCAACTTGCTCGACGAGCTCGAGCACACGTTCGCCGCCTACGGCCGCGACGGCGGCGGACGGACGCGCCACTACGTGCACGACGACGCCGAAGCCGAACGCTACGGATGCTCGCCCGGAACGTTCACCGACTGGGAGCCGTTGCCACCCAACACCGATGTGCTGTTCTACGAGGGGCTGCACGGGGCCGCGGTGACGCCCAGCGCCGACATCGCCGGCCACGTCGACTTGAAGATCGGGGTGGTTCCGGTGGTCAACCTCGAGTGGATCCAGAAGGTCCACCGCGACTCTGCCACCCGCGGCTACTCGGCCGAGGCGGTCACCGACACGATCCTGCGACGGATGCCCGACTACGTGAACCACATCTGTCCGCAGTTCACGCGCACCGACATCAACTTCCAGCGGGTCCCGGTGGTCGATACCTCGAACCCGTTCATCTCGCGCTACATCCCGACCGCCGACGAGTCGCTCGTGGTCATCCGCTTTCGCGACGCCGTGGGCATCGACTTCTCGTACCTCTTGACGATGCTCCACGACAGCTTCATGTCGCGGGCCAACTCGATCGTCATCCCTGGCGGGAAGCTCGACCTGGCGATGCAGCTGATCCTCACGCCGATGATCGACCGCCTGATCGAACGACGCCGCCGCGCTGCCTGAGACGTCTTCGCCGCACCACCTACCCGCACGAGCCGCTGAACGCTTTCACTCAACCGAATCCAGACCGACAACATCAGAAGGGACCGAACCGATGAGTTACGACGCCGGGGTCAAGGAGTACCGCCAGACCTACTGGGACCCCGACTACGAGCCACGCGACACCGACCTGCTCGCCTGCTTCAAGATCACGCCGCAAGCCGGCGTCGATCGCGAAGAGGCCGCGGCCGCGGTCGCCGCCGAGAGCTCCACGGGCACGTGGACCACGGTGTGGACCGACCTGCTCACCGACCTCGACTACTACAAGGGTCGGGCGTACCGCATCGAGGACGTGCCTGGCGACGAGGAACGGTTCTACGCCTTCGTCGCCTACCCGATCGACCTGTTCGAAGAGGGGTCGATCGTCAACGTGTTGACGTCGCTGGTCGGCAACGTGTTCGGCTTCAAGGCGATTCGCGCGCTCCGGCTGGAAGACATCCGCTTCCCGCTGCACTACGTGATGACGTGTGGCGGACCGCCCAACGGTATCCGGGTGGAACGCGACAAGCTCGACAAGTACGGACGTCCGCTGCTCGGGTGCACGATCAAACCCAAGCTCGGACTGTCGGCGAAGAACTACGGCCGCGCGGTCTACGAGTGCCTACGCGGTGGCCTCGACTTCACCAAGGACGACGAGAACGTCAACAGCCAGCCGTTCATGCGTTGGCGCGACCGGTTCGAGTTCGTCGCTGCCGCGGTGAAGCAGGCCGAGGCCGAGACCGGCGAGCGCAAGGGCCACTACCTCAACGTGACCGCGCCGACCGTCGAGGACATGTACGAACGCGCCGAGTTCGCCAAGTCGCTCGACATGCCGATCATCATGCACGACTACCTCACCGCCGGGTTCAGCGCGAACACGTCGCTGGCCAACTGGTGTCGCCGCAACGGGATGCTCTTGCACATCCACCGGGCGATGCATGCGGTGATCGACCGCAACCCGCACCACGGCATCCACTTCCGCGTGCTCACCAAGTGTCTGCGCCTGTCGGGTGGCGACCACCTGCACTCGGGCACCGTCGTCGGCAAGTTGGAAGGCGACCGCCAGGCCACACTCGGGTGGATCGACCTAATGCGCGAACGCTTCGTGCCGGAAGACCGCAGCCGCGGCATCTTCTTCGATCAGGACTTCGGGCACATGCCGGCGATGTTCCCGGTGGCCTCCGGCGGTATCCACGTCTGGCACGTCCCCGCACTGGTCTCGATCTTCGGCGACGACGCGGTGATGCAGTTCGGCGGCGGCACGCTCGGACACCCGTGGGGCAACGCGGCCGGCGCAACGGCCAACCGCGTGGCGGTCGAAGCCTGCGTGCGGGCCCGCAACGAGGGACGCCAGCTCGAACTCGAATCGCACGAGATCATGACCGACGCCGCCCGCCACAGCCCCGAGCTGGCCGCCGCGCTCGAGACGTGGAAAGAAGTCCGCTTCGACTTCGACGTCGTCGACAAGTTGGCGCCCACCTGAGACCTTCTGTGCCCGACCACCCTGACCACTCACTCCCCGACCATTGACACCCATGTCCCGCTTCCGGAGGTTGCGCAATGACCATCAACACCGCTCCCGACCACCTTGCCGCCGACGCCGACGGCCAACGCTTCGGCACCTTCTCGTACCTGCCCGCCATGGACTCGGAGCAGCTCCGTGCCCAGATCCAACATCTCGTCACGATCGATCTCGACCCCGCCATCGAACACACCTCCGTCGAACCCAACGCGGCAGGCCGCGCCGGTGAGCGGTTTTGGCAGATGTGGCATCTACCGTTCTTCGGCGAACGCGACGTCGACGCCATCGAGAGCGCGATCGAGACCTGTCGCCTGGCGTATCCCGGCGACGTGATCCGCCTGATCGGCTACGACAAGCTGCGTCAGACCCAGGCCGCGGCGTTCGTGGTGCACGACCCGCACCGATGAACCCTCGAACAGGGATCTGAGTACGGTGACCGCATGCACGAGCTGTCGATCTGCACGTCGCTGGCAGCGATCGTCGCCGAGCATGCCGACGGCCGGCCCGTGGAGCGTGTGCATCTCGACATCGGTCACCTGCGCCAGGTGATCCCCGACACGTTGCGCTATTCGTGGGACATCGTGGCCACCGATCCGCCGCTCACCGGGTCGAAGCTGGTGATCAACCACATCCCGGCGGTGCTCGCGTGCAACGACTGCGGCGCGGAGACGACCATCGAGCACCCGGTGTTTCGCTGCGCCAGTTGCGGCTCGACCAACACCGAGGTGCAGAGTGGTCGCGAGCTACTGGTGCGCTCACTGGAACTGGCCGACGACGCCCCGGTAGGGAGGTAGCGATGGGACGATTTCACCCACACGGCGATCACGACCATCACCATCACGACGAACACGCCCACGATCACGAGCACCGGGATGTCGGCGATCACAGCGGCTACGCCACCGGTGGTGTACGGGTCGAGGTGCTCGAAGAGATCCTCGGCGAGAACGAGCGCACGGCGGCTGCCAACCGTGACGACTTCGCGGCGCACGGCGTACGCGTGATCAACGTGATGTCGTCACCCGGCGCCGGAAAGACGTCGCTGTTGCGTGAGGTGTTCATCCGCTCGGGTGAGCGCACGCGCTTCGGCGTGGTCGAGGGCGACATCGAGACAGCGATCGATGCCGACCGACTCGCCGAGACCGGCGTCGCGGTGTCGCTGGTCAATACCGCTAATGGTTTCGGCGGCGAGTGCCATCTCGATGCCACGATGGTCCGCTCGGCGCTGCCTCGTCTGTCGCTGCCCGACCTCGACGTGGTGATCATCGAGAACGTCGGCAACCTCGTGTGTCCCGCCGAGTTCGACGTCGGCGAGCACGCCCGCCTCATGGTGTTCTCGGTCACCGAGGGTGAAGAGAAGCCGCTGAAGTACCCGGTGATGTTCCGCTCGGCCGACGCCATCGTGGTCAACAAGACCGATCTCCTCCCCCACCTCGACTTCGACCTCGATCTGTTCTTGCACCACGTCGAATCGGTCCATCCAGGAGTGCCGGTGCTGCACACGTCCGCACGCACGGGAGAAGGCGTCGACGCCGTCGTCGACTGGATCACCTCGCCCTCCCAGTAATCGTTTGCGTACAACTCTCGGCGCGACGGGTCGCGCAGAGTTGCACACAAACGACGGAGCACGGGGTTAGTGCGCGGCGTCGAGCGCGGCGAGGGCGTGCTCCACCGCCCATCGAACGCTCTGGCCGCTACCGGTGGCGATCCAAGTAGCCACCGCCGCGGAACCGTTGCGCTGCTCCATGGTGCGCCGCGCCTCGGCGAGGTCGGCGAGCTCGTCACCGTAGGAGTCCGATCCGGCGCTGGTGTCGAGCGCTCCGAGCAGCTCGCACGCCACCTGATCGCGTTCCAAACGTGCGAGGAGCACCACCACGTTGCGCAACGCCGTGACGACGTGGGTGACGTCGTGGGTGAATCGGTACTGGCGCAACGCCGGCACGAACGCCGCAACCGCAGCGTCGACGTCGCCGGCCTTCGACAGCGCTGACAAGCGCGTCACTTGCGCCACGCTGACCACGAAGCCCGAGCGCACCGACTCACCGACGCGGATCGCCCGCTCGACGGCGACGAGAGCATCGTCGACGTCGCCGGCCGCCAACGCCGCCTCGGCATCGGCATAGTCGAGCCACGCCCGAATGGTTGGCGCCAGGTCGCCGATGGGACGGTCGTCGCGCAGCGTCGCACGAGCGCGCTCCACGTCGCCCGCGTAGGCCCACGCCAACGAGCTCGAGTTGGCGCCGAGCATCCAGATGAACGGGTCGTCGTGCGAGCGGCCGAGGTCGCGGAGCGCCGCGCCATGGACGTGGACCTCATCGAGGTCGCCCTCGTACAGGCCGAGATTGGCGAGCGTGTCGAGCGCACTCGCCCGCACGCGCAGGTCGGTGCTGTGCACGGCCCGTTCGGCGTGCACCCGGGCATCGACGAGCCGGCCGCGATTCGCCGCGTCGGCGGCGACGGCGGCATGGTGCGCTGACGCGCACGACGGATCGGCGACGAGCCCGGTCGACCACTCGGCCACCTCGGGCCACTGCCGCTCCTGGGCGTACAGCAACAACGCGGCAGTGAGCTCGGTAGCCAGCTCGGGGTGGTGCTGCCGTGCCCACCGGTGTGCCACACGCGCATCGGCGACAAGTTCGTCGAGGCGCACGGCCGCCGTTGCTTCGTCGATCGTGCGCAGGCCGCGATCGGCCTCGGCCGCCACCTCGACGACCCATGCGGCATGGCGCGACTCGAGGTCGGCCGACCGTTGGGGAGCGACAACGGCGCGGACCGTGTCGAGCAGCCGATAGCGCGTCGGCACGTGTGACGTGTCGGTGACGATCAACGAGTGCTCGATCAGCTCGGCCAACGAGCCCAGACCGCGCACCTGTTGGTCGACCGGGGCGACGGCAGCGATGTCGTCGAGACGAGCGGGTCCAGCGAACGCCGACACCGTGACCAACAGCGAGTTCGCGTCGGGGCTCAACAACGGCAACGACCACTCGACGAGGGCACGCAGCGTTTGGTGGCGAGCCTCACGACCGCGTGTCGGCGACTGCAGCAGGTCGAGGCCATCGGCGAGATGCTCGACGAGCTCGCGGGGTCCGAACATCGGCAGCCGGGCAGCAGCCATCTCGATCCCGAGCGGGAGATGGTCGACCATCTCGAGCAGCCGTCGTATCGAATCGTCGTCGTCGGGCCAGACGTAGGCCGAGTTGATGCGCTCGACCGACGTCCGCAGCAGCTCGACCGCCGGGGCGACCGCGAGTGGGGCGACAGGCTGTACTCGTTCGCTGGCGACGCCGAGGCGCTCGCGGCTCGTCGCCACGATGGCCACATCGCCGCCGCGCTCGTCGATCGCCGCAACGAGCCGCGCCACTTCGTCGATCACATGCTCACAGTTGTCGAGCACCACGAGCGCATCGAGCGCGGCGACGGCCGACACCAACGACGTCTCGTCGGTCCCCGCGTGAGCGAGCTCGAGATCGAGGCGGAGGGCGTGAACGACCTCGTGCGGGTCGCGCAGTCGGCCCAAGCGCACCACGAACACGCCGTCGCGGTGTCGGTCACCACGCACCCGCCCGATCTCCAATGCCAGCGTGGTCTTGCCGACACCGCCCGGACCGACGAGGGTGAGCAACCAGTCGGTTTCGAGCAGCGCCACCGCCGCCGCGAGGTCGTCACCGCGGCCGACCAGCGACGAAGCCGGAGTGCCACGACGTTGCGCCGCCGCATCAGGCTGCAACTCGGCGATGAAGCGGTAGCCACGGCCGCGTACGTTCTTGATCACCTGCTGGCGGGAGCCATCGTCGCCGACCGCCCGTCGCACCTCTTTGATGCGCGTGGTCAGCGCCGCGTCCGACACGAACTGGTCGCCCCACACCGCGTCGAATATCTCGTGCTTCGGCACCACCCGCTGCCGCTCGGCGAACAAGAAGGCCAAGAGATCAAACGCTTGCGGTTCGAGGTGCTGCGGCTCGCCGTCGAGGTGAACCCGACGACCGTCGATGTCGAGCGTCACCGCGCCGAACTGCACCATCGGCTCCAGTCTGCCGCCCCAGCGCCCTCACCCTGCGCCGCGTTCCTCCCGCGCGTTCCTCAGGGAGTCTGCAGCTGATCCTCAAGCTTCTCGACCTGAGGATCCTCATGATCGCTCGGGCCACATCGGCGGCGCATCGCCGACCGAGCACAGGAGCCCACTCGATGTCCACCACCATCACACACTCGATTCCCCATCTCCCCAAGTCGGCGAGCGCCGCCGACATCAACACCGCCATCGACGAACACGGCGTGGTCGTGATCGACCGATTGTTCGACCGCTCGCTCATCGAGCGCGTCAATCACGACCTCACGCCGTGGATGTCGGCGACCGCGCCTGGCAGTCGAAGCGGCGACCCGGAGTGGGAGCTGTTCCACGGCAACAACACGATTCGCGTGAACGGCATCGCGTCGAAGACGGCCGAGTTCACCACCGTGGGCTTGCATCCGTCGATCCTCGGCGCAGCCGATCGGCGGTTGATCCCCGACGGCGGGTCGATCCAGATCAGCGACACCCAGGTCATATCGATCGGCCCGGGCGAGCCGGCGCAGTACCTCCACCGCGATCAGAGCGGATGGCCGTGGTTCAACCAACTGCTCCCCGACGGGCCGGAGATCATCGTGATCGCCATGGTGGCGTTGACCGACTGCACCGAGCGCAACGGCGCGACGCGCGTCGTGCCGGGTAGCCACCGCCAGGCCGACCATCCCGAGCTGTTCGAGGCGGCCAACAGCGTTCCCGCCGAGATGAATGCCGGCTCGGTGCTGTTGTTCAGCGGCAAGACGATTCACGGTGGCGGCGCCAACCACACGACTGACGAATGGCGCAGCGCACTGCACCTGAGCTACCTGCTCGGCTGGCTGCGCGCCGAAGAGGCGCACGCCTTCACCATCCCTCACGCCACTGCGGCCGCGCTCCCCCGTCGAGCCAAAGAGCTCCTCGGGTTCGCCGAGTACAACCCGGCGCCCAACGACGGCGGCCGCTTGTGGCTCGTCGACTTCGAAGACCCCGCCGAGCTGTTCACGCCCGCGAGCTGAGCCACCACGTCCCACGCAGATCCACCCGAAAGGAACCACCATGACCACCCTGATCGATCCCATCGACACCACCGACAACACGGGCCCCACCGGCACCCCCACCGACACAGCGCCCACCGACGACGTCATCGCCGCCTTCGCCGACCGCGCCTTCGGCGACTTCCTCGGCGCGATGAACACCTATGCGATCACGATCGGGACGCGCCTCGGCTGGTACGACGCGCTCGCCGATGCCGACACGCTGAATAGCGCCGAGCTGGCATCTGCCACCGATACCGACGAGCGGTACGCCCGCGAGTGGCTCGAACAGCAGACGGTCGTCGGCACCCTCGAGGTGATCGATCCGACGGTCGCCCCGACCGCCCGCAGGTACCGGCTCCCGGCGGCCCACGCCGCGGTGCTCGCCGACACCGAATCGCTCGCCTTCATGGCCCCGTTCGCCAGTGCGGTGTCGACGTTCGGTAGTCACCTCGACCAGCTGATCGAGGCCTACCGCACGGGCGACGGGTTCGGCTGGCACGACCACGGCGACGGCGCACGCTGTGGCCAAGCGGCCGGCAATCGGGCGATGTTCCTCCAGCAACTCGGACCGGAGTACCTCGCATCGATTCCCGACGTTGCGGCCGCACTCGACGCGGGTGCCCGCGTCGCCGACGTTGGCTGCGGGCTCGGGTGGTCGTCGATCGGCATCGCCCAGGCGTACCCCAACACCACCGTCGACGGCTACGACATCGATGTTCCCTCGATCGACATGGCCCGCCAAGAGGCGGTGAACCATGGCCTCGACGAACGGGTGCGGTACTTCGCCGGCGACGCGGCCGACGCGACGGCTAGCGACTACGACCTCGTGCTCGCGCTGGAGTGCATTCACGACATGCCCGATCCGGTGTCGGTGCTCACCACGATGCGCAAGATGGCCGCCGACGACGGCGCCGTCATCGTGATGGACGAGAAGGTCGGCGACGTGTTCACCGGTGAGCCCGACCCGATCGAGCAACTGATGTACGGCTTCAGCCTGATCTGTTGCCTGCCCGACGGGCGCAGCGCCCCCGAGTCGGTGGCCACCGGCACCGTGATGCGCCTGCCGACGTTCGAGGGTTACGCCCGCGACGCCGGTTTCACCTCGGTTGAGGTGCTGCCCATCGAGCACGACATGTTCCGCTTCTACCGCCTCCACCCGTAACACCTCGTTTGTGTGCTTGTTTGTGTGTGACTTTTGGGCGGACCGGTCCGCCCAAAGTCGCACGCAAACGTCAGGGGTGCCGCCGTAGGGTGCCGGGGTGCAGGCGGGACGTTGGCCGTTCGATCCGCGACGGGTCGGCTTCTACTACGGGTGGGTGATCCTCGTCGCCGCCACGATCGGGGCGGTCGCCTCGATCCCCGGCCAAACCGCCGGGGTCAGCGTGTTCACCGACGACCTCAGCGACACCACCGGGTTGACCCGCCTGCAACTGTCGATCGCCTACCTCGTGGGCACCGGCTCGAGCGGGCTGCTGCTCGGCTATGGCGGCACGGCGATCGATCGCTACGGATCGCGCGTGGTCGCGTTCGTGGCCACGATCGGGCTGGCGGCGACCACCTTGGCGCTCAGCTTCATCGGCCCGATGGGCACCGTTGTCGGGCTGGTGGTGATGAGCCTGGGGTTCGGTGCGCTGCGCTTCACGGGCCAGGGCCTGTTGACACTGGCATCGCGCACCATGCTCGCCCAGTGGTTCGATCGCCGTCGCGGTTTGGTCAGCTCGATCTCGACGTCGATCGTCAGCTTCTCGTTTGCCGCGTCACCTGCGCTGTTGTTCGCATTGATCGAGATCGACGGATTCCGCACGGCGTGGCGGTTGATCGCCATCGGGCTGGTGCTGATCGTGGGAACGATCATCGTGGTGCTCTTTCGGGTGAGCCCCGAAGCGTCGGGATTGGTGATCGACGGTGGCGCCGCACCCGACTCGCACGACGATCGGCCGACGGTGATCGGTACCGACGACGATGCGACGCGCGACGAGGCGGTGCGCGATGTCCGCTTCTGGGCGCTGTCGCTGCCGGTGGTTGCGCTGGCATCCACGGCGACGGCGTTGACGTTCCACATCGTCGACATCGGCACCGAGCAGGGGCTCGATGAAGCAACGATCGTGCGGGTGTTCGTGCCGATCGCCTTCGTCAGCGTGCCGATCACGTTGCTCACCGGTTGGATGATCGACCGAGTGTCGCCGTTGGTAATCGCTGCCGCCATGGCGGTTGCCCAGCTGGTGATGTACCTCACCTTCGGCCATCTCGACGCACCGATCACCTTCGCCCTGGCGGTCGCCGGATGGGGCATCGCCCAAGGGTGTTTCTCGTCGTTGACCTCGGCTGCGATCCCGCGTGTGTTCGGGCGCCGCCACTTGGGCTCGATCGCCGGCGTGCAGATGAGCGCGATGGTCGTTGGGAGCGCGATCGGCCCGGCGTTGTTTGCGTTGTCGCGCTCGTTGACCGACAGCTATCGGCCGGCGTTGTGGACGTCGACGCTGATCCCCTTGGCGTCGTTGGCGCTCATCGCGATGTCGTGGCCGAAACGCGACGGCGGTGTCCGTACCGAGTCGAGCGACGCGGTTGCGCAACCGTCGTAGACGGAGCGTCCATCAGTCGACGCGGCCGACACGACCCAGTACCGGAAATCGAATCTCGAGCAGCTCGGCACCTGCCGCGGACCGCAGCGCGGTCGCAAAGCTCTGGAACTCGTCGCCACGACCGGCGTCTCGAAGCTGTTTGACGCCCGACCACGTCGAGACGTAGCCGAGGAACTCGTCTGCGGTCCACGATCGTTCGATCCACAGCTCGGGTATCGCCACCTCGGGAAACGGAAACTCGATGTCGCGATAGCCCGTCTCGACGAGGGCGCGTTCGGCAGGCCAAAGGCCGCGCAAACCCTCCCAGTAGAACTCGCTGATCAGGGCGCCCGGCTCGCCGGGCGCTTCGACAACTCCGTAGGTCACCACCGCAACGATCCCATCGCGCACCGCCACACGACGCGCGGCGTCGAAGAACACGGGGAGGTCGAACCAGTGCGCCGCCTGACCAGCGGCGACGAGGGCGAACGAGTCGTCCGCCTCGCGCGGCTCCTCCGCCGGCTCGACGCGGTACGTGACGCGCGGGTGCGTCACGGCGTTGGCGATCTGATCGGTGCTCACGTCGGTCGCCACCACCTCGTCGAACCGCTCAGCGAGGAGTCGGGCGAGCTGCCCGGTCCCGCACCCGACATCGAGGGCCCGATCGTGTGCGGGTGCGATCGACGCCAACCACTCGGCCAGCGAGTCGGGATACGTGGGCCGGAACCGGGCGTAGTCCGCCCCGCCGATCTCGAAGTGGCGACGCTCGCTCATCGCCGACTCTGCGTGATGCTGGTCATCGTGCGATCGTACGGGCGATGACCGACTCTCGTCCGAACGTCGTGATGTTCATGACCGACCAACTGCGCTACGACGCGCTGGCGTGCAACGGATCGGCAGTAGCCCGTACCCCCAACTTCGACGCGGTCGCCGCGCGGGGCGTGCGGTTCACCAACGCGTTCAGCCAACACTCGGTGTGTGGCCCGAGCCGGGTGTCGATGCTCACCGGTTGGTATCCACACGTGGCCGGCCACCGGACGCTGACCAACCTGGTGAAGCCGTACGAACCGAACCTGTTCGCGCTGCTGCGCGCTGCCGGCTACCACGTTGCGTGGGCCGGCGAACGCGGCGACATGTTTGCCCCCGGGGTTGCGGATGCCTCCACCGACCGCCGTGGTTTCGAGGTGACGCCCGACGTGTTGATGGAGCCGAGCCCATTCGCCCCAGACGACCCGTGGTTCCTCGCGCACTACCACGGACGCCGGGCCGGCGGCGCCGATGGTCCGACCCTCGACTTCGACGAGGCCTCGATCCGCACGGCGATCGAGTGGATCACCGCGGGCCTGCCCGAACCGTGGTGTTTGTTGATCGCGCTGATCTTCCCGCACCCGCCGTTCGTGGCCGAAGAGCCGTGGTTCTCGATGCACGATCGCGCCCACATGCCGGCACCAGCTCCGTGGATACCCGAGGGCAAGCCGCGCTACATGGACGCGCTGCGCGACCGCTACGGCACCGGTTCGTTCGACCAGGAGCGGTGGGCCGAGGTTGCCGCCACCTACCACGGCATGGTCAGCCGTACCGACGACCAGCTCGGACGGGTGCTTGCGGCGATCGACCGGGCCGGCCAAGCCGACCGCACGATGACGTGGTGCTTCACCGACCACGGCGAATACCTGGGCGATCATGGGCTCGTCGAGAAGTGGCCATCGGGACAACACGACGTGTTGCTGCGCAACCCAATGCTCGTGGCCGGTCCCGGCGTGGCCGAAGGCGGCACCTGTGATGCCCTCGTGGAGATGGTCGACCTGCTGCCCACATTGCTCGACCTGGCCGGCGGCGAAGCCCAGCACACACACTTCGGTCGGTCACTGGTCGATCTCTTCGCCGACCCGACCGCCGAGCACCGCGACCGCGCCTTCGCCGAGGGTGGCTTCCTGCTCGGCGAGCGCCATCTGCTGGAACAGGCGCGCGGGGCGTACGCGCCCAAAGCCGATCAGCAGCACGAGGATCCCGGATCGGTCGGCAAGGCGATGTCGGTGCGCAACCGAACGCACAGTTACGTGCATCGGCTCTACGAGGGGCCCGAGCTGTACGACCTCGTCGCCGACCCGTACGAAACGGTCAACCTGGCGGGACACAGCGAGGTCGCCGACGTCGAGACGACGTTGCGCAGCGACCTTCTCGCGTGGATGCTGGAAACCAGCGATGTGATCCCGTGGGAGAAGGACCCGCGCTTCGAGCCGACGATGCTCGAGCTCTTCGCCCGTTGACCCGTCCTGACGCCGTCTCGTCGGGCGCGCACGGCTCTCGGTACCGTGCCCGCCATGCAGGTGGTGGTGTGTCGTCAGTTCGGGCCGCTCGACGATCTGGTGATCGAAGACCGCCCGTCGCCCGAGTGTCCACCTGGCGCGCTGCGCATCGCCGTCGGCGCCGCCGGTGTGAACTTCGTCGACGGGCTGCTGGCCCAAGGCCAATACCAGCTCAAGCCACCGGTGCCCTACATCCCGGGCAGCGAGATCGCCGGCACGATCGCCGAGATCGGCGACGATGTCGACGGCTTCACCGTCGGTGAGCGCGTGTTCGCCAGCACCGGGCTCACCGGCGGCTTCGCCGGAGAGGTCGTCGTGCCGGCCTTCGCGGTACATCGCACGCCGGACACGATGACCGACGGCCAGGCGGCGTCATTCACCCAGAGCTACATGACCGCGGCATTCGCGCTCGAACGGCGAGCTCGCGCCCAGGCCGGCCAGCAGCTGTTGGTGTTGGGCGCAGGCGGCGGCATCGGGTTGGCCGCCGTGGATGTGGGACACGCGATGGGGCTGCGGGTGATCGCCGCCGCCTCGACGGACGACAAGCGTCAACGGGCCGCCGAGCTCGGCGCCGACGCAGTGGTCGACAGTCGCGACCCGGAGCTGAAGAACGCCGTGCGCGCCGCCTCCGACGGCGGTGTCGATCTGGCCTACGACCCGGTCGGCGGCGCGGCGAGCGAGCAGGCGCTGCGCGCCCTCACCGACGACGGGCAGCTGTTGGTGCTCGGGTTCGCCGCGGGCGAGATCCCCCGCCTGCCGGCCAACCAGATCTTGTTGCGCAACCGTCGGGTCACGGGCGTCGACTGGGGCGGCTGGACGGTCAGCAATCCTGCCGACAACCGTGCGCTGCTCGACGACGTGATCGCGCGGATCGCCCGCGGTGAACTGCATCCCACCGAGCCGACCGCCCGACCGCTCACTGACGCAGCTGCGGCGCTGCGTGATCAGGTCGAGGGCCGAGTGGCCGGCAAGACGGTATTGGTACCCGGTTGATCGCCGCGCTCAGCGCAGCGAGAACGGCGGATATTCGTCGGTGATCAGCAAGAAGCCGTAGGCGTGGACGCGGAGACCCCATCGGCCCACGCCAAGGATGAAGTCGAACGCACCCTGAGGAATGCGGCCGGTGAACAAGATCGCGAACCAGCTGAAGATCACCACGAAGAACGCGCCGATCGACAAGAAGAACAGCACGATGTAGTGCGGGATCAAGATGAACCACTTGACCAGTGGCATCCACCGGCTGATGTCGCGTGCGGCGTCCGGGTAGTCGAGTTCGAGATCGACGTCCTGCGCGTCGACCGTCGACGGGTACTTGTCGGTGAGCAACACCAGGTACGCGCCGACGCGGAACCCGAAGCGGCTGAGCTCGAGCAAGAAGTCGAACCACCACCGCGGGTACCGCTGACGGAACAACAGCATCAGCAACGTGGCGAAGAACAGCGACCCGCCGATACCCGCCGACGTGGTCACCACCCACTCGCCGCTGGCGGTCTGTACCCACTGGCTGCCGCCGCCGGCGATGATGTTCAAGATGAAGGCGATCGGAATGATCAAGATGATGCGGAACGCCACCGTGACCCGGTTGCGGTCGTCGGCGTAGTCGACGTCGACGCGGGCGGCATACGGGGTGCCCCCTGGAACGGGTGGCGGCGGCGCGCCCCCTGGCGGTGGCAGGTTCGTGCCGGATGCTTCACTCATTTTCCCTCCCGAGTGTCGATCCGACGCTACGTCAGCGGTGACACGCCATCGCGGAGCCCGGGGCGCGCGAGGATGCCCGCATGCAGAAGAACTGGATCTGGTGGTTGCTCGACATCGTGGTCCTGGCGCTGGTAGTGCTCGACATCGCGACGCGTGACGAGATCACCGTGGTGTCGGTACTGCTCTGGCCACTGATCGTGATCGTCGTCGTCGCCGGGTACTACCGGCGCTACCAGCAGCGCAAAGCCGCGGCGGCCGGTTAGGCGCGCAGTTGGGCTTGGAGGTCTGCCTCGTGGCGTTCGAGCCACGACGCGGTCCACCACAACGTGCCGGCCCACAGCGCCAGGCCGTAGCTCACGACCACCGGGACCACGATCCACAACGACACGAGCCCGTCGTCGGCCACGCCAAAGATGATCACGATCGCCGGTGGCAGTATCGCCAGGATGAAGGCCATCGAGGTGGTCGCGACCTGGAGCAAGCTCGGACGTGACGCGTCGTCGTCGGCGGTGACGTCCCACGACGGGGGTGTGGCCAGCCGGTACGGAATCACGTGAATGATCGCCTGACCGATCAACCACAGGCTCAGCCCGAGTACCACCGCTGGCGCGGCAATCGCCCACGAATCCGTCACGCCGGCGATGACGAGCGCGGTCGCCACGATGAGTCCCGCTTCCGACGGCGCATACGCCAGGTCGTACCCTGCGACGTCGGCCCAGCGCGGCCCGGGTGTCACTACGGAGATCCACCGCCCACGAGCGCGCGCCGCAACCTGATTCGTGCGCTGCACGAGGAGCGGGTACGACAACGCCAACGCCGCGAGCGGGGCGTAACCGTCGGGCGCCGCCGAAGCGACGAACACTGCGAGGATGCCGCCGAAGAAGCCGACGTAGATGACCTTGCTGGCGATCAGCGCTGGCGAGCGCCACATCATCGCCTGCTCGCGCGCAGCGATCGCCCCCAGCCGCCCCGTCGGTTCCCAGCGACCGAATCGAGCGAACGGATCGTCGCGCGTCCGGTGGCCCGCGGCAGCGGGCGCGCCCATCTGCACGCGGACATCGATCAGCTTGACCCACAGCACCCAGACGACGACGGTGAACACCGAGCCGGCGGCGATGAGCAAGACGGCCACCCCACCGTCGCCCATCGCGGCTTCCGGCGCAGCGCGGACAATCATCGATGGGGGGAGCCACCGGGCGACGTTCCACAACGCACCTCCGGTGCCGTTGCCGAGCGCCCGGAGCGCAGCGATCGCCGTGATGCCCCCAACCACAACGACCATCAGCGTGCCGCCGAGCGCGGCGAGCCGCGGGTGACGGGCGCGGCGCATCACCTCGGCCAAGGTGGCCATCATCCGGCCGAGCACGACGACCTGCACGGTCACCGCGACTGCGGCAACCACGCCGATGAGCAACGCACCAGCGTCGTCGTGATACGCCGCAGCGAACAACACGAAGGCCGCCAGCGTCAACACCAAGCCGATACCGAACAGACCGGACACGAACAACCCAACCGCGATCTGCCGTGCGGTGAGCGGCAACACGATCATCGGCCCGATCGGTAGGGTCGCCCGTTGACCCCCGAGCAGCGGGAACACCAGCCACAACGACGCGGCCGTCAAGGCGATGGCCACACCAACGGCGGCCCCATCGTCGACCGCATCGGGGGCGGCGAGAATCCAGTCGACGGTGGAGATCTCGGCGAGCACGCGAGTCACGACGAAGAACCCGAGCAACACCACACTGAGCGCGACTCGTTCTGGGCGCTGCAACGCGCGACGCACGCGATTGGTGAGAATCGCCAGCTTCAGCCGGACGAAGGTTGCAACCATGCCAGCGCTTCCTCGTCGACGCCAGTCGCACCGAGCGCGGCCAAGAACGCGTCCTGCAGTCGCCCCTCGCCGCGGATCTCGTCGATCGTTCCCGACGACACGATGCGGCCGGCGTCCATCATCGCCACGTGATCGCACAGGCGCTCGACCACGTCGAGCACGTGGCTCGAGAACACCACGGTGCCGCCGCCTTCGGCGTAACGCTGCAATACGGTTTCGAGGGTCTGCGTCGACACCGGATCGACGCCTTCGAACGGCTCGTCGAGAAACACCACGGGCGGGGTGTGCAGCAGCGCCGAGGCCAAGATGACCTTCTTGGTCATGCCGTGGCTGTAGTCGTTGACGTAGCGCGAGGCGGCGTCGTCGAGCTCCATCACCGACAGCAGATCACGCGCACGCTCCACGACGAGCTCGCGGTCCATGCCCCGCAACATGCCGACATACAGCAGGAACTCGGCTCCCGTGAGGTGATCGAACACCTGCACGTCGTCGGTCATCACGCCCATCGCCGCTTTGGCCGCCTGCGGGTCGGCCCACACGTCGTGGCCGGCGACGTGGATCTCGCCGGCGTCGGGGCGGAGCAGACCCGTGGTCATCCGCATGGTGGTCGACTTGCCTGCGCCGTTGCGTCCGACCAGACCGAAGAACGCGCCGGTCGGAACCGTCAGATCGGTGCCTTCAACCGCAACCTTGTCGCCGAACGTCTTGCGCACGCCCCGCAGCTCGATGGCCGCCCCCATGGCCGTCACCGTAGTGAAAGGAGAGCAGGCAGTGCGGCAAGACTGTCGAGCACCACGTCGGGCGCATCACCGGAGTTGCGGGCCGCCGCCTCGACCTCGGGCCGATACTTGCCGGTGCGCACCAACACGCCGTGCAACCCAGCGCGCTGCGCGCCGAGCACGTCGTTGTCGATGTCGTCGCCGACCATCACCGCCCGGTTCGGCGCGCAACCCAGCTCGGCCACGGCGGATTCGAAGAAGTCGGCCGACGGCTTGCCGAGCACCACCGGCGACACGCCCGCGGCCTCCTCGAGTGCCCGCACGTAGGCGCCTGTGTCGAGCTCGAGCCCGTCACTCGTACGCCAGTACATGTTGCGGTGCATCGCGATGAACGCGGCGCCGTCGAGCAACAACTGAAACGCCCGATTGAGCTGGGCGTGGGTGAAGTTCAGCCCGGCCCCGCCGATCACCACGACATCGGCGGGGCCATCGGCGACCCACTCGATGCCGGTCAGGTCGGCCGACAGGTCCCCGCTGTTGAGGAGGAAGCAACGGGCATTCGGGTGAACCCGGCGAAGGTACGCAGCGGTCGCCGCCGGTGCCGTGAGGATCTCCGAGGAGTCGACGGAGAAGCCGGCTGCGCCGAGCAGCGCAGCTACGTCGGCCCGTGTGCGCGTGGTGGTGTTGGTGGCGAACCGCAGTGGAATGGCCATGCGCCGGAGCTCGCCGAGCGCGTCGACGGCACCATCGATCGGCTGCCACGACACGGTGAGCACGCCGTCGATGTCGAGCAGCACACCGTCGACGTCCAGCTCGGCGCCGAGCGCCGACGAGTTCGGTTCGTCTGCGCTCATCACACGATCGTCGCGCTACCTGTCGCGCAGCGCCAGTGGTTGTCCGCCGAGGAAGTGGCTGGTGAAGGTGGCCAGGTTGCCGATGTAGTTGGCCCGCTCGTACGCGGTGGGATCTGCCGCTCGATTGCTGGCAACTGCGCCGCGCATCTGCGACACCGACTCGTAGTCGTGCTCGTTCATCCAGTCGACGAGCTGCGCCTTGATCGTGCCGAGGTGGTCGATGCCGTGGCGCAGCAGCGCCGAGGTGACCATGGTGACGTCGGCCCCGGCGAGGATCAGCTTCGCTGCGTCGAACCCGCTGTGCACTCCGCTCGACGCTGCGATCGACATCGTCAGGTACTCACGAACGATGCCGATCCACCGCAACGGCAGCCGTACTTCCTCCGGCGTCGAGAGGGAGATGCGCGGCTGCACATCGAGGGTCTCCAGATCGAGGTCGGGTGAGTAGAACCGGTTGAACATCGTGACGCCGTTGGCGCCAGCCTCCTGCAGGCCGAGCACGAACGCACCGAGCGACGAGTAGTACGGCGAGATCTTCACCGACACCGGAATGCGCGCCTCGTCGGCCACCACGTGCACCAGCTCGAGGTGTTCGGACTCGATCGTCGCCCCACTGACGGCGACGTTGGCCGCCACCGTGTACAGGTTGAGCTCGAGCGCGTCGGCACCGGCGTGTTCCAGCAGTCGGGCGTAGCGCACCCATCCCCCGAGATTCGTGCCGTTGAGGCTGGCGATCACCGGAATGTCGACGCGGGTCTTGGCCTGCTCGACCAGCTCGAGATACGCGTCGACACCGCTGTTGTAGTCATCGAGTTCGGGGAAGAACGACTCGGCCTCGACGAAGCTGTCGCGGTTCATCGAGAACAGCCGATCGATCTCGGCGGTGTCGTGTTCGATCTGTTCTTCGAACAACGACGGCAACACCACCGCCGCGGCACCGGCGCGCTCCAGCTCGGCGATGCGGTCGAGATCACCGGTCAACGGACCCGGCGACGCGACGAACGGCGAGCGCAGCGGCAACCCCAAGTAGTCGACGTGCAGATCTGCCATCACTCGTCACCCTTCGTGTGTTGATCGTCGCCGATGACGTCGGGTCCGACCACGATCGGCACCGGCGGTTCGGGCGCCATGGTCGTTCGCTCCACGTCGGCCAGTTGCTCGTAGTAGCGCCAGCGCTCGTCGATCTCGGTCTGGGCCAGATCGAGCAGCTGGTCGGAACGGTCGGGATCCGACCGGGCGAGCATCGCGTAGCGAGCTTCTTTCAGCGCGAACTCGCGCAACGGGATCGTTGGCTTGGGCGAGTCGAGATGGAATGGATGCTCGTGCTCGTCGGAGCCCGGCTGGTAGCGATACAGCGGCCAGTAACCCGACTTCACCGCGTCTTTCTGGTGGGACATCGAGGTCTCCATGTCGATGCCGTGGGCGATGCACGTCGAGTAGGCGATGATCAACGACGGTCCGTCCCATGCGTCGGCTTCGATCAACGCCTTCACCGTTTGCAGGTCGTTGGCCCCCATGGCGATCTGGGCGACGTACACGTTGCCGTAGCGCCGGGCGACGACGCCGAGGTCCTTCTTGGCCGTCGGCTTGCCGGCCATGGCGAACTTGGCGACCGCACCGAGTGGCGTGGCCTTCGACGACTGCCCGCCGGTGTTCGAGTACACCTCGGTGTCGAGCACCAACAGGTTCACGTTGCGGCCACTGCTGAGGACGTGGTCGACGCCGCCGAACCCGATGTCGTAGGCCCATCCGTCGCCGCCGACGATCCACGTCGACGTGCGCACCAGCTCGTCGGCGATCGCATCGAGCCGGTCGGCCCGCGCCCGAATGTCCGGCGCCGTGGTGGCGTCGCCGCGCAACGTGTCGAGTTGCGTGCGCAACAGCGCCACCGCCTCGCGTTGCTCGGCGATGTCGGACTCGGTCGGCGTCGGCACGGCGGCAAGCGCATCGACCAGGTCGTGTCCGACGTGGTCCGCCAGCTCCCGCGCCAGTCGGGCGGCTTCGCGCTGGTGATGTTCGATACCCAGCCGCATGCCATAGCCGAACTCGGCGTTGTCCTCGAACAACGAGTTCGACCACGCCGGGCCGAGGCCGTCGGCGTTGGTCGAGTACGGCGTCGTCGGCAGGTTGCCGCCGTAGAT
This sequence comes from Ilumatobacteraceae bacterium, assembly GCA_965230015.1. Lineage (GTDB taxonomy): Bacteria > Actinomycetota > Acidimicrobiia > Acidimicrobiales > Ilumatobacteraceae > JABSQH01. The sequence continues at coordinate 120,685 of CBDDKF010000015.1, forward strand.
CGACGAGCAGCCGGTGGCGTTGGCAATCACCAGTCGGTCGCCGAACAGTTGGGTCAACAGTTTGAGGTACGGCGTTTCGCCGCATCCCGAGCACGCCCCGGAGAACTCGAACAACGGTTGCAGCAACTGCGAGTTCTTCACCGAGTCGTTGGAGATCGCGGTTCGGTCGAGTTCGGGGATCGACAAGAAGTAGTCCCACCGGGCGCGTTCGACGTCGCGATGCTCGCTGGCTGGCGCCATGTTGATCGCCTTGCGCTTGACTTCGGACTTGTCCTTGGCCGGACACACATCGACACACACCCCGCAGCCCGTGCAGTCGTCGGGAGCGACCTGGATCGTCATCTTGTGGTTGGCGAGTTCGCGCGAACGGAACGCCTTGCTCGGGAATCCCGAAGGTGCGTGGTCGAGCTGTTCGTCGGTGTACGCCTTCATCCGGATGGTGGCGTGGGGGCAGACGATGGCGCACTTGCCGCAGTCGATGCACAGATCGGGTTCCCAGATCGGGAGCTCGGCGGCGAGCTTGCGCTTCTCGAGCTGTGTGGTGCCGGTCGGGAACGTGCCGTCAATCGGCATCGCCGACACCGGGAGCAGATCGCCTTCGCCCGCGATCAGTCGCTGCGTGACGCGCTCGAGGAAGTCGTCGTCGGCCGCCGATGCGGTGGCGGCGAGCACCTCGGCCACGTCGTCGACGTCGGTCGTGGGAATCGCCACCGCCGTCATCTCCTCGAGGGCGCGGTCGACTGCAGCTTCGTTGCGTTCCACGACCAGCCGGCCGCGCCGGCCGTAGGCCTCGGCGATCGAGGCCTTGATGGCGGCCACGGCGTCGTCGACCGGCATCACATCGGCGAGGGCGAAGAAGCACGGCTGCATCACGGTGTTGATACGCCCGGGCATGCCCAGCTCGCGGGCGATACGCGCCGCGTCGATCGTGTACACCGACAGGTTGCGTTCGACGATGATCCGCTGCACCGCAGCGGGGAGGTGCTCCCACACTTCTTCGGCCGGGTAGGGGGCGTTGAGCAGGAACGTGCCACCCGGTTTGGCGGTCGACAGCACGGGGAATCGGTCGAGCAGGCCGAACTGGTGGCACGCCACGAGGTCGGCGTCTTGCACGAGATAGGTCGAGTTGATCGGCTCGTCGCCGAACCGCAGGTGCGACACCGTCATCGATCCCGACTTCTTCGAGTCGTAGACGAAGTATCCCTGGGCGTACCGATCGGGTTGGCTACCGATGATCTTCACCGAGGCCTTGTTGGCGCCGACGGTGCCGTCGCTGCCGAGTGCGTAGAACACCGCGGAGCGCCCGGCCGTGCTCGGACGGAACGACTCGTCGACGCGCAGGCTGGTGTGGGTGACGTCGTCGACGATACCCACCGTGAACCGGCGCTGGGGAGACTCGGCGTCGAGTTCGTCGAGTGCGGCCTTGGCCATCGCTGGCGTGAACTCCTTGCTGCCCAGTCCGTACCGCCCGCCGATGATGCGCATCGGCTCGCGGTCGCTGTCAGCCAGCGTGGTGATCACATCCTGCAACAGCGGTTCTCCGGTGGCCCCTGGCTCCTTGGTGCGATCGAGCACCACGATCGACCGCACCGTGTCGGGCAATTCGGCGAGCAACTCGTTCGACGGGAAGGGACGAAACAGCCTGACCGTGGCCACACCGACCCGCTCGCCGGTGGCCACCATGGCGTTGACCGCTTCGGTCGCCGCACCGCTCCCCGAACCCATCATCACGATCACCCGCTCGGCATCGGGGGCGCCGGTGTAGTCGACGAGCTGATAGCGGCGACCGGTGCGGGCGGCCAACTCGTCGAACACCTCCGTGACCACACCGGGGAGCGCGTCGTAGAGCGAGTTGGCCGCTTCACGCGACTGGAAGAACACGTCGGGGTTCTGCGCGGTCCCCCGCACCACCGGCGCGGTGGGTCGCAGCCGGCGGAGTGCGTGGGCGTCGATGTCGGCAGGGCGGACCAGCGCCCGCAGGTCGTCGTCGTCGAGCAAGTCGACCACGTTGACCTCGTGCGACGTGCGGAACCCGTCGAAGAAGTGGATGAACGGAATCCGGCTGCGCAACGTGGCGGCATGGGTCACGGCGGCGAAGTCGTGGGCCTCCTGCACCGAGCTGGCACAGAGCATGGCGAAGCCGGTGGTGCGGGCCGCCATCACGTCGCTGTGGTCGCCGAAGATCGACAACGCGTGCGTGGCCACCGCTCGTGCCGCCACATGAATCACCGTCGGCGTGAGCTCCCCGGCGATCTTGAACATGTTGGGCAACATCAACAAGAGCCCTTGCGACGCGGTGAAGGTCGTCGCCAGCGCCCCCGTCTGCAACGCACCGTGGAGCGTGCCCGCGGCACCGGCTTCCGACTGCAGCTCGACCACCTCGGGTACGGCTCCCCAGAGGTTCTCGCGCTCGCCCGCCGACCACGCGTCGGCCGACTCGCCCATCGGCGAAGCCGGGGTAATCGGATAGATCGCGATCACCTCCGACAGTGCATACGCGACCTGGGCCGCTGCGTCATTGCCATCGATCACCACGCTCATCAGGGCGATCGTGCGCGCGCAAGGGGTCGGCGCGACGAGGGGACAACGTCCCCTTTACACGGTCTGATTCACCCGGCGGTCCGGCCGGCGGCTGAGCAGCACGATCCCGAGTCCCGCGGCGAACAGCGCGAACGCCGCCACGAGCATGGCGATGAACCCCGCTCCGCCCGTTGCCGGGAGCTCGGTGGTCAACACCGGCGTGGGTGGGGGGTCTGCGTCGGTCGATACGGGACCGGGTGCGCCAGGAGCTGACGGCGTGGTTACCGCGTCGGGCGGTTGCGTCGGCATCGTCGACGGCGGCGGCGTCGCATCTGGCATCGTCGACGGCGGCGTTGTCGCGGGCGCCGCCTGCACCGTGGTGGTCGCGCTCGCCTGAAGACCCGACCTCTCCCCAGTGGCCGTCAGGGTGTGCGGCCCGGGGTCGACGTCGGGAATGGCGAATGCCAAGGTCGCGGCGCCGGTGGCGGTCGACGTCGCCGTGCCCACCGTGACCGGGTCGGAGTTGAACACGAAGGTGATGGTCTCGCCGGCGTCGAAGCCGGCAGCGTTCACGGTCACCTGCTCTCCCACGGTCACCGTCGACGGCAGACCGGTCAGCTCGAGTGCCGCTCTGACCACCTCGTGGAAGGCCGCGATCGCCGGCGACGGAGCAAAGTTGGCGTCGCCGAGGTACTCACCGCCGACCTCGTTGAGGCCCGCCGGCAGGTCATCGATCGTCAACGTGGCGACGCCTCCGACCAGGTCGACGTCGGTGGTCTGGCCGCCCTCGACCTCGAATCGGAACGTACCGGTCGGTGCGGGCACACCGGGCAGGTCCGGAAGGTCGACGGAGAATGTCGCTGGGGTGCCGACGAGCGTGTCGTCGGCGGGCCCCACCACGAGCACCTGGGGCTGCGCCCGCTGCACGGTGAACTGGCGCACGACCGGCGCTGCGGCGGCATAGTCGGCGTTGCCGTCTTGTGTGGCCGTGATCGAGCACAAGCCGGCGGCACTCGGCGTCACCGTGCTGCCGGAGATCGAGCAGGGGCCAGCTGCGGCGAACGCAACCGCGAGCCCCGACGATGCGGTGGCCGACACGGTTGCCGTCTCGTTGAGACGGATGTCGTCAATCGGCGGGAAGTCGATCGTCTGCGTGGCTTGGACGATCTCGAACCCGCGGATCTCGTCGGGCGCCGGGTTGTAGTCGGCGTCGCCGGCTTGGCTGGCGGTGACTTCGCACACTCCGAGACTGGTGATCGTCAGCGCGGTTCCGTTGACCGAGCATGGTCCCCGTGTTTCGAAGGTCACCGGGAGCCCCGAGGACGCGGTGGCCGAGAGTGGGCGTGGTCCGTCGAGGATCGACCATTCCGACAGGGTCGGGAAGTCGATCGTCTGATCGGCGGGGACGACGTCGAAGCGCTGCTCCACGTCGGGTGCTGGTCCGAACGTCGCATCGCCCGGCTGGCTCGCCGTGACGATGCACTCACCGACGGCGGTGACCGTGAGCTCGGCGCCGGTCACCGAACAGGGTCCCGTCGCTGCGAACTCGACGGGGAGGCCGGACGTCGCCGTAGCAGTCAGTGTGCGCCCACCGTCGAAGCGGCCCCAGTCGCTGAGTGGTGGGAAGTCGATGGTTTGCGAGTTGCTGAGCACTTCGAAGCTCCGCTCCACCTCCGGCGCGGCGAGGTAGTTGGCGTCGCCGGGTTGGCGGGCGGTGACGGTGCAGGTGCCGACCCCGGTCGGGGTGAGTTCCGACCCGGCGACCGAGCACGAGCCCGCAGCGGCGAAAGCCACATCGAGACCCGACGACGCGGTTGCGCTGAGCGAGCGCACGCCGCCACCGAGCGGCCAGTCCGACAGCGCCGCAAAGTCAATGGTCTGGGCTGCCTGCACGACGTCGAACGTGCGCACCTGGTCGGGTGCGGCGGCGTACGTGCTGTCGCCGGCCTGGCTGGCCGTCACCTCGCACTGACCAAGGCCGCTGAACACCAGCTCGTCGGCAACGGCGGTGCACACGCCGGTGGCGGAGAACGACACGGGGAGGCCCGAGGTGGCGGTGGCCGACAGCGGGCGTGGGCCGTCGACGAGCGGCCATGGCCCAAGGTTCGGCATCGAGATCGACTGTGGAAGGTCGGTGGCCAGCTCGACGAGCAGGTTGGCCGCCCCCACGAGTGGGCTCTGTCCGAGGCTGCTCTGCAGGCGTCCGCCGCTCGCCGGATACGACGTCGGGAGCGACGGAGGGGATGCGGGTGCCGTGACACCGACGCTGATCTCACACTCGTCGCCGACGTTCAACACGCCGCCCGCGTACGTGAGCACGTCGGCAACGAGTGTCGCCGTGCCGGTGGTGCACGTGTTGGCGGTGATGCTGCCGACGGTGAGCTCACCGAATGTTCCGGTGAAGCCGACGTCGGTCGCAGTTGCCGTCCCGATCGGGTGGGACAACTCGAAGGTGATGGTCGACGAGCCACCCGGCGCCACGGTTGCCGGGGCAAACCCGGCCCCGAACTGTGGTGGTGGGCTGGCGTCGATGATCGTGAACTGCCGCACGATCGGCGTCGCCGGATCCCAGTCGGCGTCGCCGGGTTGGGTGGCCGTGATCTCGCAGATGCCGGCGGCGACCAGGGTCACCACCCGTCCCGCCACCGTGCAGCCACCGATCGCCGCGAACTCGACCGGGAGGCCGGACGTGGCCTCGGCGACCAGACCAAATGGCGGCTCGGCCAGCGACCGATCACGCTGCTCACCGAACACCATGTCCTGAGGCCCGCCGGTGCGGTCGCCGACCTGCGATGGCACCGGCTTGTTGAGCGTCGGCGCATCGTCGCCGAGTCGCCCGTTGCCGTCGCCTCCCCAACACCAGCCGATGCCGGTCGAGTCGACCGCACAGCTGTGGAAACGGCTGGAGCGAACATCGACCCACTCCGCACCCACCGGGAACGTCGCCGGCGTGACGACCTCGTTGGGTTCGTCGTAGTCGGACGCAGTCAGCGTGCCGTCGCCGAGCTGGCCGCCCGCCACCTGGTTCCCCCAGCAGAACAGTTCGCCGGTTGTGGTGACGCCGCAGGTGAAGGTGGTCGACGGCGTGATCGTCGACCAACTCGTGCCAACTGGTGTGCTGACCGGTTGCGGTGTGAGGTCGCCGCTGCCTGCGCCACCGTTGCCGAGCTGGCCTCGATCGTCGCGCCCCCAGCAGTATCCGTCGCCGGTCGTGGTGACGCCGCATGACGTGCGCCCACCCGGCCTGATCGTCGACCACGCCCCGCCGCCCGGCACGCCGACCGCAACGGGCACATTCGAGTTGACCGCGCCAGGCCCGTCGCCGAGCGCGCCGAGTTCGTCGCTGCCCCAGCAATACCCCGCGCCCAGGGTGGAGACCACGCACGTGGTGCGCGAGTCGAACAGCCCTGCCGCGCCAACGCCGACCTCGATCGACTCGACGACGACACCGGCGGGCAGGGTCACCTGCGTGGGGGTGTTGCGCGGGTTCTCGTCGCCGACGCCGAGCTGGCCCCGGTCGTTGTCGCCGAAGCAGTAGACATCGCCCGACGTGGTCAGCGCGCAGGTGTGCGAACCCGCTGCGGTCACCGATGCCCACGTCACCCCAACCGGACGGTCGACGAGCGTCGGCGAGGGAAAGAAGTCGTCGACGGCAGCGTTGCCGTTGCCGAGCCGGCCCTCGTCGTCGATACCCCAGCAGTAAATGTCACCGCCGGTGGTGGTGGCACACGTGTGGTAGGCGCCGGTGTCGACCGACGCCCACGTGACACCAGAAGGTGCGGTGACCTCCAACGGGACCAGTTGTCGCAGCAGCGTGTTCGTGGTGCCGTCGCCGAGTTGTCCTTCGTTTCCTCCACCCCAGCAAAAGATCTCGTCGACCGTCGTCAGGCCGCACGAGTGGGTGTCGCCGACATCGATCATCTCCCAGCCGTCGTCGACGCCCGCCGACACCGGCTGGGGCGCGGCACCGCTCACCACGACGGCCGTGGCGGCGAGCAGGGTGGCAACGACAACACGGGCGACGCGACCGACGACATGGCGCGGACTCCAGCTATTCATGTCGGCGACCATCGCCGACGGGCGTCATCCCGGCGTGAACTGGCTGGTCAGCGTGGTGATCAGGTGTCGCGGTCTTCGATCGGCGCCAGGTCGTCGCGTGGGAGCGTCGACTCGGTCGTGCGATGGGTGGCCCGGAACAACAGGTGCGTGCCGGCGGGCAGCGTGAGCACCAACGCCCCGGCCGCCACGGCGAGCAAGCCCGCGCCGGCCCAGCCGAGCTCGATGCCGCCCCCGATCGCCACCAGCAGGAAGGCGATCGGGCTGGCCTTGCCTGCGGAGTGGAAGCGGGCGTAGGGCGACTCGAAGCGCAGCAGGCCAACACCGGCCAGCAGCAGCAGCGCCGCGCCGAGCATGATCAGGATGGCCGAGGCGACATTCACGATTGACCTCGGTTCATGGCCGATCTCCTGTCTCGTTGCGCTCGACGAACCGGCTGAGCACGACGGTGGCGGTGAACGCCACGATGGCGATCACGGCGAGAATGCCGAGATAGGTCTGATCGCCAGTAGCGGCTGCGCGGGTGGCCACGGCACACATCAGCGCCACGAGGATCACGTCGAGCGAGATCACTCGGTGGACCAGCGCCGGACCGCGCACCAGGCGAATGAGCGCGAGCACCGCGGCGACCGTGAAGACGGCGATGGCAATCGAGCCGATCACGACGCCACCTCGTCGATCGGACTGTCGGCGGAGTGGTCGATCGGCAGCGCCGCACAGGCCAGCTCGGCCAGTCGCCGGACGTGCTCGGTGATCGCCGGGATCTGCTCGGCGTGCAGCACGTGGAGATACAACGTGCCGGTGTCGGGTTCGGCATCGACCACGGCGGTGCCCGGGGTGACCGTGATCGCCACCACGAGCATCAACAGGTGCGAGCGCGCGTCGACCGGCGCATCGACGGAGATGATCGCTTCGTCGGTGTAGTCGGTCGGGGTGAGGATCTCGCGGGCGACGCTCACGGTGGAGCGCACGAGGTCGACGGCGACGAGCCAGAAAAACGACAACAGCGGGAGCGGACGGATGCCGCCCGATCCCGGCGGCGGCGGCGTGAACGACACGGCGATCAACGCCAAGATCAGACCCGAAGCAATGTTGGCCACGCTGATCGTGCGCCACAGGGCACACCACACGGCGACGAGGGCGAGCACGGTGACGATCCGGCGGGGCGTGATGGCGAACGTCATTCGGCGAGCACCTCCTCGATGTACGGCGCCCGATTGAGGAGCTCGTTGGCCACCCGCTCGCTCATGTCCCACAGCGGGCCGGCGACGACGGCGACGACCAGCGTGCCGAGCACAGCGATCGACGTGGCCGAGGTCATGAATCGTTTCGACGTGCGGCTCGACGCGGGAAGTGCGGGCGGGGTGACGTCACCCCAGAACACGCCGAGCCAGATCTTGGTCATCGACATCAGGGTGAGCACGCTGCCGACGAGCGACACGACGACGATGGCGATCGCCCCCTTGTCGATGCCGGCATCGACCAGCGCCAGCTTGGCGACGAAACCGGAGAACGGCGGTAGGCCGGCAAGGCTGAGTGCGGGAAGCGCGAACAACGCTGCGATGACCGGCTTCGACGTGGCCAGGCCACCGACCTTGCTCAACGTGGACGTGCCCTGATCGTCCTCGATGAGGCCGCCGGACAAGAACATCACCGTCTTCACCGGGATCTGGTGGATGAGGAACAGCACGGCGCCGGCCACGCCCGCGACGGTGAACAGCCCGAGGCCCATGATCATGTAGCCGATCTGGCTGACGACGTGGAACGACAGGATGCGCTTCACGTCGTCTTGGGCCAACGCGCCGAGAACGCCGACGATCATCGTCAGGCCAGCGATCACCAACAGCAGCGGTCCGAGGTCGTTCATCTCGGTGATGGTGAAGAAGCGGATGATCACGTACACGCCGATCTTGGTGAGCAAGCCGGCGAACACTGCGGTGATCGATGTGGGCGCAGTGGGGTAGCTGTCGGGCAGCCAGGAGAACAGCGGGAAGATCGCCGCCTTGGTGCCGAACACCACGAGGAACCACAGCCCGATGCCGAGCTGCACACCGCCGGACAGCTCGGGGATCCGCTCGCCGAGCAGGGCCATGTTGACTGTGCCGGTCGCCGAGTACACGATCGCCACGCCGAACAAGAACAGCGCGGAGGCGAACAGGTTGATCACCACGTAGGTCATGCCCGACCGGATCTGCGCCGCCCGACCCTGATGGGTGAGCAACACGTAGCCTCGACACGAGGATCAGCTCGAACGCGACGAACAGGGTGAACAGGTCGCCGGTGAGGATGGCCAGGCTGACGCCGCCCGTGAGCACCAACAAGATGGGGCTGACCACCGCGGGATTGGCTCCGGCGGGGGTGCGCCGCTGGCCGATGGCGAACACCTCGACGACGGTGATCGTGGCGACGGCGACGAACAGGATCAGCGCGGCAAACAGGTCGGCGACGAGGACGATGCCCAACTCGGGCGACCACCCGCCCACGCGCAACACCACCGTGCCGTCGCGTTCGACAGCCACGAGCAACACGAACGACAACACGGTGACCCCGACCAACGTGGCGATCGTCAATCCGTCGCGCACGCGCGGGATCGATCCGGCGGCCAGCGCCAGCGCTGCGGCCAGCAACGGGAGCACGACGACGAGGCCGACGATGGAGGTCATCGCTGCGGTTCCTCGCCAGCCGAGTCATCCGTTGCCTCGTCGTCGGGCATCGTCCACTCGCGTTCGTCGACGTACTCGCCGTGTTCGTGCTCGACGCCGTCGTCGTGCATCCGCCCGTGGATCGCCGCGATGCGGCGGTCTTCGATGTCGTCTTCAACGAGGTCGTTGCCGGTGAGCTGCTGCTGGCGCCGGGCGAGCGCCAACACGAACAGCGTCAAGCCGAACGAAGATGACGATGGCGGTGAGCGCCAGCGCCTGGGGCAGCGGGTTGGCGACGCCGCCGGTCGGTGCCGTCGGCGATCGGCGCATCGCCGGCGCGGCCACCTGCAGCGATCAACGCCAGCACGGTCGCGTGGCCGATGAGCGGCGAAGCCGATGACGATGCGACTGAGCGACCGCGCGGTGATGAGAAAGGTCCCCGCAGCGGCGAGCCCGGCGACACCGAGGATCAATGCCGCGCTCATGCGCGGTCCTCCCGCTGATCGCTGGGCTCGGCCGGCGCGCATGGGCGGCGCGTCGGGCGCGGGTGGTCCGGCGGGCGTCTTGCGACAGGTCGGTGGCACCGAGCCCGTCGAGGAGCGCCAAGATCAAGCCGACCACGATCAGCGTGACGCCGATGTCGAAGGGCAACGCACTGCCGACTTGACCTTGCCC
>CBDDKF010000016.1:0-119814 GCA_965230015.1 Ilumatobacteraceae bacterium
TGAGGAGGACATCGGTTGATGAAGGGTGAGTCGTTTCGGAACTGGCGCCGCTGCGCCGCAGCACTTGCGGCGGGCGCCCTCGTGGTCGCCGCGTGTGGCGATGACGACGACGAGGGCTCCGAGAGCAGCTCGGAGGGAATCCAGGCATCGGGTTCGTCGGCGATGGGCGCCGCGATGGCGGCCTGGACGGCGGAATACAACCGCGTCGCCGACGCGTCGTTCGAGTACGCCGCAATCGGCTCGGGCAGCGGACGCGACCAGTTCTTGGAGGGAACCACCGTGTTCGCCGGCTCCGACGTGCCCTTGGATGACGACGAGTACGCCGACTCGGTCGAGCGGTGCGCGGGCGACCGGGGGGCGGTGAACCTCCCGCACTTCGTGTCGGCGATCGGCGTGTTCTACAACCTCCCCCAAATCGAGGGTGAACAACTCAACCTGCCCAACGACGTGCTGGCCGGGATCTTCCAGGGCGACATCACCAGCTGGTCCGACGACGAGATCGCGGCCGCAAACCCGGACCTCGAGCTCCCCGACATCGCCCTCGAGGCGATCGTGCGCAACGACGACAGCGGCACCACCGAGAACTTCACCGAGTATCTCGCCGCTGCGGCGCCTGACGTGTGGACCGGTGGCGTGTTCGGCGAGTGGTCGGAGGAGGGTCCGACAGGCGTCGGCAGCGCACAGTTCACCGAGGGCGTGGTCGCCGCGGTCGCCGCCGGCGAAGGCTCGATCGGGTACGCCGACCTCGGCCAGATCGGCAACCTGCCTGCAGCAGCGATCGAGGTCGCCGACGGATTCGTGCCACCGACCGCCGATGGTGCGTCGGCGGTGTTCGCCGCGTCGGAGCGACTCAACGGCAACAACGAGCTCGACTTCGCCTACGAGCTCAACCGGACCCCGAGCACCGCCGATGTGTATCCGTTGTCGCTCGTGGCGTACCACATCGTGTGTGTCGAGTACGACGATGCCGACACCGCTGCGCAGGTGCGCGACTTCATGACGTTCGTCGGCTCGGAAGACGGCCAACAGATCGCCGAAGAACTCGCCGGCTCGACGCCGATCAGCACCGACCTACGCGACCAGCTGCGCGTCACGATTGACGCCATCGGCCCCTGACCCCACCGAAATGCTGGCGAACTCGCACGCGTGGCGCGCGATTTCGACAGAAGAACCGCCTTGGCGCGGTTAGAACTCGCGCTTTTCGCGGATCTTGGCAGCCTTGCCCTTGCGATCACGCAGGTAGTACAGCTTCGCCCGACGAACGTCGCCGCGCTTGACGACCTCGATCTTCTGCACGGTTGGGGTGTGCAGCGGGAAGGTGTGCTCGACGCCGACGCCGTAGCTCAGCTTGCGCACGGTGTAGGTCTCTTGCAGCCCACCACCCTGGCGGCCGATCACATCACCCTGGAACACCTGGATGCGCTCTTTGCCGCCCTCGACGACGCGCACGTGAACCTTCAGCTCGTCCCCGGCTTGGAAGTCGGGGATGTCGTCGCGCAGCGACGGGGCGTCGATCAGATCGGTGGCTTTCATGGCGTCGTCCTGGCTCGTCCGCACGAGGCGGGTAGGTGATGAGGGCCGGTCAAGGATACGGGACCGCGGGGAACTCTTCCAACAGGCCCTGCTCGTCGGCGGAAAGTCCGCCACGCTGCTCGATCAAGTCCGGACGGTCGCGCACGGTGCGATGGAGCCGCTGAGCCATGCGCCAGCGCTCGATCGCGCCGTGGTCGCCGCTGCGCAGCACGTCGGGGACCCGCCACCCGCGCAGCTCGGCAGGGCGGGTGTACTGGGGCTCTTCGAGCAGCCCGTCGGCGCCGAAACTCTCCGTGCGGGCGCTCTCGGCATTGCCGAGCACGCCGGGCACCAGCCTGACCACCGCCTCGATCACCAGGCACGCCGCAACCTCGCCGCCGTTCAGCACGACGTCGCCGACGCTCAGCTCGCCGTCGACACAGTGTTCGCGCACCCGGTGGTCGATGCCTTCGTAGCGCCCGCACAAGAGGCTGAATCCGTCGCCACTGGCCAGTTCCTCGGCCATGCGCTGCTCGAACCGTTGCCCGCCAGGCCCGAGCTGGTACAGCGGCCGCGGCGGCTCCAACTGCTCGACGGCGTCGAGGATCGGCTCGGCACGCATCACCATGCCGGCGCCACCCCCGAAGGGCGCATCGTCGACGGTGCGATGCACATCGTGGGTGAAGTCGCGCAGATCGTGGGGGCGGATGTCGATCAGCCCGTCTCGACGCGCCTTGCCCAGCAGGCTGTGCAGGCAGAACTCGTCGACGAGGTCGGGAAACAGTGTCAGGACGTCGATCCGCAGCGATGCCGACTGCGGCGCATCGCCGCTCACAGGTCGAACAGTCCGTCTGGCGGGTCGATGGTGATGGTCGCCGCATCGCGATCGTGCTCGATCACGAAGTTCACGGGCACCAGCGCCCCCGTGTCGAGTTCGAGGAGATCGGCAGCTGGATTGTCGACCACTGCCACGCAACGTCCGCGGCGAACGCCCTCGGCGTCGACCACCTCGGCGCCGATCAGCTCGTGCACCCACAACTGGTCGGGGTCGTCGATCGGCGCAGCGAGCAACGCCTGGTTGGTCAGCGCTGCGGCGTCCTCGCGCGTCGACACCTCGCGAAAGGTCACGATCAGTCGGCCGTTACCGGCTCGGCGGGAACGTTCGATGGTGAGCGTTCGATCGCCGGCGACGAGTTCGGCGCCCGGCTCAGCGCGCGCGGCCACGTCGGTGATCAACTGGACATAGACGTCGCCACGGACGCCGTGGGGTCGGCGAATGTGGCCGACCTCGAGCAGCTCGGGCTCGTCAGTCGTCGAGGAACTCGATGTCGATTTCGACATCGTCCTTGCTCGCCGCCGCCCGAACCACGGTGCGGATGCTGGCGGCGGTGCGGCCGCGGCGGCCGATCACTCGCCCCAGGTCGCCGTCGCCCACGCGCACGTTGAGCGCCGGGCGTGACCCGGTGTCGTCGACGTCGACGCGCACTGCGTCGGGGTCGTCGACGATCGAGGCGACGATGTGATGGAGCACGGCGACGGCCGTGGGGGCGATGTCGTCGGTCGACTCGTCGACCGCGGTATCGGCGTCGCTCACTTGGCGGCCTTGGCGGTCTCGAACTGCTCGTAGGCACCCGAGATCGTCAGCAGCTTGCGGACACGCTCGGTGGGCTGCGCACCTTCGCTCAGCCACTTGACGACCTTGTCGTTGTCGACGGTCAGCGCCGAGGGGTCCTGGCGTGGGTCGTAGTGGCCGAGAATCTCGATGAATCGGCCGTCGCGGGGCGACCGCGAGTCGGCGGCCACGATGCGGTATTGGGGCTGCTTCTTCTTGCCGACACGCGTCAGGCGCAGCTTGACTGCCATGAAATCGTCACTCCTGGGATCGCAATGAGAACGTCGCAAGGCTAGCGGCGCGCCGCTCGATCCCCTCAGCGACCGGGAAGGCCGGGCATCCCCGGCACGTTGGGCATTCCCGGCATGTTCGAGAGGTCGAGATCACCCGGACCGCCGAGCCCTGGCGGCAGCCCCCGTGCTGGCGCTTTGCCCTTGGCCCGCTTGCCCTTCTTGCCCTTCTTGCCCTGTCGGCGAGCACTGCGGCCACCGGCACCGCCGCCGCCACCCCCGCCGCCGAGCTTCTTCATCATCTTCTGCATCTCGCCGAACTGCTTGACGAGCCGGTTGACGTCGCCGACCTCGGTCCCCGACCCGGCAGCGATGCGCTGCCGACGGCTGCCGTTGATGATCACGGGCTGGGCGCGCTCCTCGGGCGTCATCGAGCGGATGATCGCCTCGATCGGCTTGAGATCGTCATCGCCGATCTCGGCACCCTTCAACTCCTTGGGCATCCCCGGCATCATCCCCATGAGGTTGCCGAGCGAGCCCATCTTCTTGATCTGCTGCATCTGCTCGAGGAAGTCGTCGAGGGTGAACTGACCCTCCATCAACTTCGCCGCGGCCTGCTCGGCCTGGTCGGCCTCGAACGCCTGCTCGGCCTGCTCGATCAGCGTGAGCATGTCGCCCATGCCGAGGATCCGCCCGGCCATGCGGTCGGGATGGAACTGCTCGAACTCGGTGACCTTCTCGCCGGTGGAGGCGAAGGCGATCGGCCGGCCGATCACCTCTTTGACCGACAGCGCGGCACCACCGCGGGCGTCGCCGTCGAGCTTCGACAGGATCACCCCGTCGATGCGCAGCGTGGCGTCGAAGGCCTCGGCGGTTTGCACGGCGTCTTGACCCGTCATGGCGTCGATGACGAGGAACGTGTAGTCGGGTTGCACGGCGCCGGAGATCTGACGGACCTGTTCCATCATCTCGGCGTCGATCGACAACCGGCCGGCGGTGTCGACGATCAGCACGTCGCGGCCGAGCCGCTTGGCCTCTTCGAGACCGAGCTCGGCGGTGCGCACGGGATCGGAGGGATCGGAGTACACCGGCACGTCGATCTGGCCACCGAGCGTGCGCAGCTGTTCGACGGCGGCGGGACGTTGCAGGTCGGCGCCGACCAGCAGCGGCTGACGGCCCTGTGCTTTGAACCAGTTGGCCAGCTTGGCCGAGTTCGTGGTCTTACCAGAACCCTGCAGACCGGCCATCAGCACCACGGTGGGCGGCTTACTGGCGTAGGTGATCGCCAGGGTCTCGCCGCCGAGGGCGCGGGTGAGTTCGTCGTTGACCGCCTTGACCACCTGCTGGGCGGGATCGAGCGCCTGTGATCGCGTGGCGCCGACGGCCTTCTCGCGGATCCGATTGGTGATCGAGCGGACGACGGTGACGTTGACGTCGGCTTCGAGGAGCGCCGTGCGGATCTCCTTCATCACCTCGTCGACATCAGCTTGGGTGAGCCGGCCCTTGCCCCGCAGCTTCTTGACGATGCCTTCGAGACGGCCGGAGAGGTTGTCGAACATCAGGGATGCAAGTGTACCGCTGCGGCGCAACGGCGGGAGCGTGTGCGTTAGCGGGCGAACAGCGCCGACACGAATTCGTCGGGGTCGAAGGCGATCAGATCGCCGATCGTTTCGCCGACGCCGACCAGCTTGACGGGGATTCCCAGCTCGGTTTCGACCGCGAACACGATGCCGCCCTTGGCCGATCCGTCGAGCTTGGTCAGCACCACTCCTGTGACGTCGGTGGCCTCGCCGAACTCACGTGCCTGGGTGAGGCCGTTCTGGCCGGTGGTCGCATCGATCACCAGGAGCGTCTCGGTGACGGTGCCGGTGGCCTTCTCGGCGACACGCCGCACCTTGCGCAGCTCCTCCATCAGGTTGGTCTTGGTGTGGAGCCGCCCGGCGGTGTCGGCGAGCACCAGGTCGACGTCGCGCGCCGTTGCTCGTTCGACGGCGTCGAACACGACCGAGCTGGGATCGCCACCCTCGGCACCGCGGACGATGTCGGCGCCGGACCGTTCGGCCCACGTGGTCAGCTGCTCGGCGGCTGCGGCGCGGAACGTGTCGCCCGCGGCCATCAGCACCGTGCGGCCGTCGGCCACCTGCTGGTTGGCGACCTTGCCGATCGTGGTGGTCTTGCCGACCCCGTTGACGCCCACGAACATCCACACGTTGGGTCCGTCGTCGATCGACTCGAAGTGGAGGGATCGGTCGGCATCGTCGAGGCGGCCGGCCATCTCGGCTTGCAGTGCGTCAAGGAGCTGCTCGGGTTCGGTGATCTCTTTGGCGTCGACCCGCTCGCGCAGCCCGTCGAGCAACTCGGTGGTGATGCCAATGCCCACGTCGGCGCGCAACAGAGCCTCTTCGAGGTCCTCGAACGACTCCTCGCCCACACCGCTGCGGCCGAGCACTCCGCTGAACGCACCGGCAAAGGTCGCCCGCGCCTTCGACAGCCGATCGCGTAGCGACAGCGGCGCGACGGGTTCTGGCTCGACAACCGGTTCTGGCTCCGGCTCGACGAGCGTCGGCGCGTCGGGTTCGACCAGCGTGTCGCCCTCCGGAGGCGGCACCGCTGGCCGTGGCGGCGCAGCGGGCCGCTGTGCATCGCTGGCTGCGTTCCGGCGGCTGACGACGATGACGCCGATGCCGAAGGCAACGACGAGCACCGCCAGGATGAGAAAGACGACTTCAAAACCCATCAAGATCCGACGCTATCCGTACCGATCGGGCTCGGTCGGCCTGGCGGCCTCTTCCTCGCCTCCGGGGGGGGGGGGGGGTCAGACCCTTCGTGTCACACCGACGAGAGTTCGCGCTTCTCCGTAACGACCTTGCTGGAACCGCCGGGCTGCATGCTGACGCCGAGGAGGATGTCACCGGCCTCCATGGTGCGCTTCTGGTGCGACACGATGATCAGCTGCGCATCGGAGCGGAACTCGGCGACCAGCCCGAGGAAGCGGTGCAGGTTCACGTCGTCGAGGGCCGCCTCGACCTCGTCCATCACGTAGAACGGCGACGGCCGCGACCGGAACACGGCGAACAGGTAGGCCAGCGCCGTGAGGCTTCGTTCGCCGCCCGACAGCAGCGACAGCTTCTTCACGTTCTTGCCGCTGGGCTTGGCCTCGATCTCGATGCCGGTATTGAGCAGATCGTCGGGTGCGGTCAGCGCCAAGCGGCCGGTGCCGCCCGGGAACAGCAACCCGAACAGCTGGGTGAAGTTCTCGCTGACGTCGGCGAACGCCGAGGCGAACACGTTCTGGATCTCGGCGTCGATGGCGTGGATCACCCGCGACAACTCGCGGCGCGTCGAGCGCACATCTTCGAGTTGCTCTTCGAGGAAGCCGTGGCGCGTTTGGAGCTCGTTGAACTCTTCGAGGGCCAACGGGTTGATCGGCCCGAGCAACTTGAGCTCACGTTCGAGTTCGCGCACCCGGCCCGCCGCCGTGGCGCCATCGGGGAGTTCAGGCATCTCCGCGGCCTCGGCCGTGGCCGGCTCGATGTCCAAATCGCGACGCAGCGTCTCGATCGTCGTCTCAAGGCGCAACGTGGCCTCGGCTTCGCCGAGCTCGGCCTGGCGCACGCGTTCGCGCCACTCTTCGAGCGATCGTTCTGCATCGTGCCGGGTCGCCCGGCGCTCCCCCAGCTGCGTGGTCAGCTCGCGCACTTCGTCGCTCTGTCGACGCCGCTCCTCGACGAGCCGGTCGTGATGGGCCTCGACGACCACCCTGTGCGACTCGACCAGCTCGGCGAGTCGTTCGATCGCCACGAGCGCCCGTTCGATCGCCACCCGTCGCTCTTCAGCCTGGAGTCGGGCCTCGGCATCGTCGGCCAGGCGCTGCTCGGTCTCGGCAAGGCGGGTCGCCAACAACTGCTGGCGTTCGTCGAGCCCGGCGACGCGCACGTCGAGATCGGACCGGCGCGAGGTGAGCAGTGCCCTGCGGGCATCGAGTTCGGCACGGCGCTCACGGGCCAGTCGGGCGGCCTCGGACTCGGCCGCCTCGTCGGACTCGAGCGCTGGCAGCAGCCCCTCGAGTTCGACGATTCGCGCCCGCTCTCGTTCGGCGCCACCGTCGGCGTCGGCGAGCGCGCGCTCGATCGTTTCGACCTCGGCTGCGGCCTCACGCGCTTGGCCTTGCGCTTGAGCAAGCCCTTCGGCGGCTGCTGCCAGGCGGGCGTCGTTGGCGTCGAGCTGGCGGGTGAGTTCGCCCTCCGCGGCGCGCGCTGCGGCGAGTTCGGCCGTCGCCTCATCGACGGCTCGAGCGGCAGCGGCATGTTCTCGCTCGGCGGCAGCTGCTTGCTCACGGGCATCGTCGAGTGCAGCCGCAGTGGCGCCGCCACTGGCAGCGCCCACCCGCCATCCGGCACGCGCCAATCGGTCGCCCGTGGGCGTCACGACGACGAGTTCGGGATGGGCGAGCGCAATGTCGATCGCTGCCGGCACGTCGGGGGCGCGCACTGCGCCGGCCAAGAGCGCATCGAGGAGCCCATCGACCCCCGGTCGGCGGCCGCGCACGCGGGGTCGGATGTGCTCGCCTGCGGCGGGCGGGGTGCTGGCGGACTCGGCTGCGCCGATGGCCAACACGGCACCGCTGGTATCGGATCGACGCAATTCGTCGAGCGCCCGGCGCCCCGCGCCCGGGTCGTCGACCACCACGGCAGTGAGGGCGTCGCCGAGCGCCGCCTCCACGGCCGGCTCCCAGCCCCCCTCGATCTCGACGAGTTCGAGGAGCGTGCCGAGCACCCCGTCGACCTCGGCGAGCCGTTCGGCGCCAGCACGGGCGCGGGCTGCGTCGAGGGCCTGCTCGAGGGCTTCGACTCGCGCCGCCCACCGTGACGCCTCTTCGGACAGTCGCTGCCGTGTCTCGACCTTCGTCTCGTGATCAGCCGTGGCCGCAACACGCCGCTCCTCAGCCGCCGCTGCTTGATCGGCGATCGGCGCTTCGTCGCGACTTGCTGCATCGCACTCGGCACGGAACCGCTCGACGTCGGCGCTCGCCGCGTCGCGCCGCTCGATCATCTGCGTGCGCCGGGTGTCGAGTCGCTGGTGCTCCGCCGTGAGCCGTTCGATGGCCGCGCGTATCGAGCGCAGCTCGCCGCGCACCTCGGCAGCTGCCGTGGCCGCAGTGCTGCCAACTGTGGATTCGTTCGACTCGTCGTCGGCGGCACCCAGCGCTTCTTCGAACGTCGCCTCGTCGATCGCCAACTCGTCGGCCAACGGCGCCAGCTCGGCCCGTTCGACTTCGACGCCGTCGAGTTCGTTGCGGAAGCGGGCCGCATCGGCTTCGAGCGAGGCAACCACCCCTGCGTCGAGTCCTTGACCGCGATCGCGTTCCAGCGAGCGGCGCCGTTCGACGAGGACCGCCGCGATCCCGCGGGCGCGTTCGCGGAGTTGCTCCACACGCACCAGGCGGTCGCCGACGTCGTTGGCCCCAGTCGCCGCGAGTTGCGCTTCGAGGGCGACGATCGCGGTGTCGAGGGTGGCCAACTCCGACTTGATGCGCTGCTCTTCGGTGGCACCGTCGCGGCGGGTTGCCGCGAGCGATTCGAGCTTGGTCCGCCACGAGGCGATCTCGCGGCCGAGCACGAACGTCTTCAACTCGGTGAGCTCGCCGACCAGTTCGCCGTGACGCTCGGCCGCCTTGGCCTGCCGCTCCAGCGGGCGCAGCTGGCGGCGCACTTCGCGCAGCAGGTCTTGCACGCGCAGCAGGTTGGCCTCGGTGGCGTCGAGCCGACGCTGCGCCTTCTCCTTGCGCTTGCGGAACTTGAGAACGCCTGCGGCCTCCTCGATGATCGAGCGGCGGTCTTCGGGGCGGGCGTTGAGCACCGCATCGATCTGCCCCTGGCTGACGATCACGTGCTGCTGACGGCCCACACCGGCGTCGGACAGCAGCTCCTGCACGTCGAGTAGGCGGCACGGTGCGCCGTTGATCGCGTATTCGGACTCGCCCGTGCGGAACAGGATGCGGGTGACGGTGATCTCGGTGAGGTCGAGCCCCAGCGTGCCGTCGGAGTTGTCGATGGTGATCGACACTTCGGCGCGGCCGAGGGCCGGGCGGCTGGCAGTACCAGCGAAGATCACGTCGTCCATCTTCTGACTGCGCACCGACTTCGGCGCCTGTGCGCCGAGCACCCAGGCAATGGCATCGACGACGTTCGACTTGCCCGACCCGTTGGGTCCGACGACGACGGTCACTCCGGGCTCGAGATCCATCGTCGTTGCCTCGGCAAACGACTTGAATCCCTTCAACGTCAGGCGTTTCAGATACACAGCGCGCGCCAAGCTACCGGTCGCGCGCCCGCGCGAAGTGGGACCATCAGCGTTGACAGACCGGACAGAAATGTGTGCTCCGGCCCGCCGCGACAGTGCGCCGAATCCACCCTCTCCCACACGTCGTACAGCGCTCCCCGGTGTGCCCGTAGACCCGGTGCTCGAACTGGAACCAGCCGCCGTCGCCGAGCAGGTCGACGTAGCGACTGTCGGGCAGCGTCGAGCCGCCGGCCTCCACGGCGCGTGCGAGGACATCGAGAATCGAGCGGTGCAGCCGGGTGATCGCCCGCGAGTCGAGAGAATTGGCCGGGCGGTCCGGTCGGAGCCGGGCGGCGTGCAAGATCTCGTCGGCGTAGATGTTGCCGATGCCGGCGATGCGGTGCTGGTCGAGAAGCAGTGGTTTGAGCCCACGCGAAGTGCTCGCGACGATGTCGCGCAGCAGCGCACGAGGGAAGTCCTCGGCGATGGGATCGGGACCGAGGCGGGCCAGCTCGGGGAGCACGTCGCCGACGCGCGTCGGGTCGAACACCACGACCTCGCCGAACGTCCGCGGATCGACGAACCGCAGTTCGTCGGCACCGCCGTCGAGCGTCGCCACCACGTGCGTGTGATCGGCGCGTGGCGTGTCAGCGGGCACGAGCAGCACTTGGCCACTCATCCGCAGGTGGATCATCACTTCGTCGCCCGAGTCGAGCGGGAGCAACAGGTACTTCCCCCGGCGGTCGGCGCGCTCGATCGTGGTCCCCGTCAGCCCTGCGATCAGCTCGTCGCGCGAGGTCCGGCGCACGACCCGCTCGCGACCGACCCATACGCGCTCGATTCGCCGGCCGACCACGCGCGTGGCCAAGCCACGGCGGACGGTCTCGACTTCTGGTAGCTCGGGCACAGTTCAGGCGATCGTGGCGCACGCTTCGGTGGCCGCCGCCTGCTCGGCGGCCTTCTTCGACCGTCCGTCGCCGGCGCCGATCACATCGCCGTCGACCACCACACGGGCGTGAAACGTCTTGGCGTGGTCGGGGCCGCTCTCGCTCACCCGGTACTCGGGTGCGCTGCGCCCGGCACTGGCGAGCAGTTCTTGCAGCATCGTCTTGTGATCGAGGTGGTCGAGGTCGTCGGCCGACTCGGGCAGCCGATCGGAGAAGCACCGGTCGACCACCCCGAACGCGGCCTCAGCGCCGCCGTCGAGATACACGGCGCCGAGCACCGCTTCGAACGCGTCGGACAAGATCGACGGCTTGTCGGCGCCGCCTGCGGCCGCTTCGCCCTTGCCGAGCAGGATGTGGCCGCCGAGGTCGATCTCGGTGGCCACCTCGGCGAGCGCGACGGCGTTGACCACGCTCTTGCGCAGGTCGGTGAGCTGCCCCTCGTGGAAGTGGCCGTATCGGCGGTACACGATGTCGGCGATCGCCCAACCCAGTACTGCGTCGCCGAGGAACTCGAGGCGCTCGTTGCTGGGCTCTCCGTCGTGTTCAGCGACCCACGAGCGATGGGCCAACGCTTGCCGCAGCAGTCCCGGCTGTTCGAACCGATGACCGAGCGCCGCAGCGAGGTCGTCGAGATCGTCGAGCGACGTCATCGAGCCCCGGCCACGTCGACTCAGCTGGCGCGCTCGTGGACGTAGTCGACGGCGTCGCGCACCGTCTTCAGGTCTTCGAGGTCTTCGTCTTCGATACGGAACCCGGTGGTGCGGTCGCTCAGTTCCTCTTCGAGCGCCTCGACGAGCTCGATCAGCGCCAACGAGTCGGCGTCGAGGTCGTCGACGAACGACTGCCCTTCGGTGATGGTCGAGGGCTCGATCTCCAGAATGTCGGCGAGGCGGTCGCGGACGATCTCGAAGATCTCGTCACGACCGAGCGGACCTTGTTCAACGTGGGTCTCTGCAGGCACGAGCGCGCAGTCTATGTCGACTCCGACGCAACGATGGCGGCCGATCGACGTCGTGTCGACGGGCTCAGGCCGTGCTGGCGGCGATCGCCGTGCGGATCTCGTCGACCATGTTGGCGGCGACCATGTCGCGGCCCACCCCGATGGCGTTGCGGATCGCCGTTTCGCCCGAGGAACCATGGGAGATGATGCACACGCCATCGACTCCCAGGAGGATCGCCCCACCGTAGGTATCGGGGCTCAGTGAGGTGTAGAGGGGCACCAGTGCCGGCATCAGTGCTTCGGCATGTGGCTGGTAGTGCTCTTCGGCGCCGAAGGCGTCCATCAGGGCCCCGACCACGGTGCGCATTCCACCTTCGAGCGTCTTCAGCACCACGTTGCCCGTGAACCCATCGGTAACGCACACGTCGATGGTGTCGCTCATCACATCGCGCCCTTCGACGTTGCCCACGAAGTTCAGGCCGTCGACGGCCGCGAGCACGTCGTAGGCCTCTTTGCGCAGCGTGTCGCCTTTCCCCTGCTCTTCACCGATCGACAGCAGGCCGACGCGCGGCCGATCGATGTCGAAACGATGGCGGGCGTACACCTCACCCATCAAGGCGAACTGGGCCAGCCACTCGGCTTGGACCTCGGCGTTGGCGCCGGCGTCGAGCAGCACCGTTGGGGTGGAGCCGGGAACCGGGATCGGGGTGGCGATCGCCGGCCGTTTCACTCCCGAGATACGCCCCATCCGCAGCAGCGCCGAGGCCATCGTTGCCCCGGTGTTGCCGGCCGACACCATCGCGCTGGCGTTGCCATCGCGCACGGCCTCGGCGGCGCGCACCAGGGTCGAGTCCTTCTTGCGCCGCACGCCCTGGGCGGGGTCGTCGTGCATGCCGATGATCTCGGTGGCGACGATCAGGTCGAGCGGATCGCCGCCGCTCTCGGGCTCGCGGCCCGGAAGGTCGTCTGGCCCGACGAGCACGACGGGGATCCCGTCGGCAACGCCGAGGTGTGCGCCCGCAACGATCGGGCCGGGGGCGTCGTCACCGCCCATCGCATCGACGGCGACGGGAAGCATCGGATCAGCCGACGTCGACAACGACGCGATCGCGGTACCAGCCGCACGAGGGGCACACGGTGTGCGGGACCTTGGCGGCACCGCAGCGCGGGCAAATGCTGCGCGGCGGGGCGTTGAGCTTCCAGGCGCTGGCGCGACGGCTGCGCGTCTTCGACTTGGAGGTCTTCTTCTTCGGAACGGCCATGGTTGCTTCCTCGCCTGTGTGCGGCCAATGGGCTGTCGTGTGTCAGTGGACTGCCGGCCACGCGGCAGGGCCGTTGTACGTTATCGGCGCGCGGCTCGGTCGCCACCTGCTTCGGCGACGAGCGTCGTCGCCGGCCGTCCCTCAGTCGCCAGTTGCTGGCGTGTCATCGAGCACGAGGTCGGCGAGCGCCGCCCAGCGGTCGTCGGTGACGTCGCTGACGCAGTCGCAGGTCGCGCCGTTGCGGTCCACACCACAGGTCGGGCAGAGTCCCGCGCAGTCGTCGCGGCACACGCGTTCGTCGTCGAGTTCGAGCAACACCACTTCGCGCACCATCGGCGCCAAGTCGAGTTGTGGCCCGTCGATCACGAACGCATCGGGATCCTCGTCGTCGCGGCGGTAGCGCTCGTCGATGTCGATCACGAGCCGGCCGTCGATGTCGGTGAGACAGCGGCGACACGCCGCCGACCATGCGCTGCTCACCGTGCCGGCGACATCGATCCATGCGTCGCCCGACGTGGCGGTGAGCTCGACGTCGATGTGGTCGTCGAGGTGGTCGTGGGCGACGTCGAGATCGATGGGAACGAAGCGCGCAACGACCTCGCGCACAGCTCCGGGCTGGCGCAGCAACTCGACGGCATCGAGGCGCAACGGTCGTCGTGGATCGGGCATCGCCTCTCACGCTACCGACGTAGAGATTCGGACGGTTCGGCGACGCTGTCGCGGGCCGCTCGACGGAGACGACGTCCCCGCACGCCAGAGAATGGTTAGCCGTCTTGGTCGAAGAAGCCCTTGGTCGGGTCGTCTTCTTCTTCGTCGACCTCGGCCGCGATCTGGTCGCGTACGGCGCCGATCGAGAGCCGCTGGCGTCCGGCGCCCACGGTCTTTTGCAGCTTGTCGAGAAGGATCTCGAACGAGCCCAGCCGCTGATCAAGAAAGTCCTCGGTCTCGTGGCGCAGCCGGCGGGCATCGGTCTCGGCCGTCTCCATCACCTGGCGGGCACGCTGTTCAGCGGCGCGCACGACCTCGGTACGTTGCACCATCCGCTCCGCTTTAACTCGGGCCACCTCGAGCAGCTCGTCGGCTTCGCGGCGGGTCTTGGCCACGAACTCCTGGCGTTCTTTGAGCATCCACCGGGCCTGGCGCAGCTCGTCGGGCAGGCGGTGCAACGACTCTTCGAGCAGCTCGATGATCTCATCGCGGTCGATCCGCGGCGACGACGACAGCGGCATCGTCGGTGCGGTGGCCACGATGTCGATCGCCCGTCGGAGCAGGGTCTCGGCATCGCCGACGTAGCCGCCAGGCACGCCAGGCTCGGGATACTCGTCGTCGATGTCGGAGTAGTCGTCGTGGCCGTCGGCGTAGCCCTGGCCGTCGTCGTACTCGTCGTAGGCCTGTCGTGGGTGCTGGTCGTCGCTGCTCATCGTGTCCGCTTCATCGCGCTCGTTCCTCGGCGAATCGCTGGTGCAGTGCACGGGCGACGACATCGGGAACGAGGTGGTCGATCTCCCCACCGTACTGGGCGATTTCCCTCACGAAGCGGCTACTGACATAGCCGAGGGCCGGCGAGCAGGGCAGGTACACCGTGCGCACCCCGGTGACGCGGAAGTTGTTGTGCGCCATCTGCTGTTCGATTTCGAAGTCGCCAGAGGTACGTAGACCCTTCACGATGAAGTCGACGTCGGCGCGTTCGGCCGCTTGCACAGCGAGCCCTGCGCTGGCGCTCACGGTGACACCGTCGAGGTGCCCCAGCGCCGCCCGGGCGAGGTCGATGCGCTCGTCGACCGTGAACATGCCGCCCGACTTGGCGTGGTTGTGCATCACCATTACCACGACGCCGCCGAACAGCTCGTGGGCCTGCTCGATCACGTCGACATGACCAAGGTGCAGCGGGTCGAAGCTTCCTGGATAGAGCACGCGCAGATCGGGGGCCGACATCGTCTCGGCACGGTAGTTCCTCGCAACCACCAACCTGGGCAGCCCCGCACCGCAACGAGTGTCCCCACCGGTGAGCGAACCAGCCACCCCCGGGCCGCCTCCCTCGCCGCACCGCGACCGGTTTCCACAGCGGTGAGCGAACCAGCCACCCCAGGGCCGCCTCCCTCACCGCACCGCACCGCACCGCAACGAGCATCCCGACCGGTGAGCCAACCAGCCACCCCTGGGCCGCTTCGCTCACCGCCGGCGTATCGTCACCCCGATGCGCGTGGTCTCAGGTGAGTTGGGCGGGCGGCGGATCGTTGCGCCGGAGGGCACGTCGACCCGACCGACCACCGACCGCGTGCGCGAGGCGATCTTCAACGCCCTCGGCTCGCGCGGCCTGATCGACGATGCGCTCGTCGCCGATCTGTTCGCCGGCAGCGGCGGGCTCGGCATCGAAGCGCTCTCGCGAGGCGCCGAACACTGCACGTTCGTCGAACGCGACCGCGCCGCGCTCGCTGCGCTGCGCGAGAACCTCGCCACGCTGGACCTCGACGACCGCAGCCGGGTGATCGCTGGCAACGCCCAGACATCCGCCGCGCACCTCGATGTCGACCTCGTGCTGGCCGACCCGCCATACGACTTCGCCGCCTGGCCCGAGCTGCTGTCGGTGCTCCGGGCCGACATCGTCGTCGCCGAGTCGGGCGAGCCGCTCACGGACATCGCCGGGTGGGACTCGTGGCGCTCGAAGCGCTACGGCCGTACCTGGGTGACGTTTCTCGAGCGCAATCGTTAACGTCGGCGCCCGTGCGTCGGCAAGACAAGGCCAACCGGATCGGCGAGATCCTCGACGAGCTGTATCCGGCCCCGCCGGTGCCGCTCGACCACGTCGACCCGTACACGCTGCTGGTGGCAGTGGCTTTGTCGGCACAGACCACCGACAAGAAGGTCAACGAGGTGACTCCTGCGTTGTTCGCGGTGGCCGATACGCCAGAGAAGATGGCGGCGCTCGATCCAGACCAGATCTTAGAGCTCATTCGCGAAATCGGGTTGGCGCCGACCAAGGCCAAGAACCTTTGGCTGATGGCCAACCAGATCATCGACGGCGGTGGCGAGGTGATCCCGGACTGGGAGTTCCTCGAATCGCTCGCCGGCGTCGGGCACAAGACGGCCAGCGTGGTGATGGCGCAGGCCTTCGACGTTCCGGCCTTTCCCGTCGACACGCACATCCATCGTCTGGCCGATCGCTGGGGTCTGTCCAACGGCACGACGGTGGAGCGGACCGAAGCCGACCTGAAGAAGGTCTTCCCGATCGACACGTGGAACCGCCGCCACCTGCAGATCATCTTCTTCGGCCGCGAGTGCTGCCCAGCCCGGCGACACGATCTGGCGGCATGCCCGATCTGCGGGTGGGCGGCGACCAAGAAGCGCATTCGCGAAGAATCGGGTCGCTGACATGTTGCAGCCGGCACCCCAGATCGTGTGCATCGACTGCGGTGGGCGCTGCTTTCTGCTCACCCAGCCAGACGAAGACGGCATCTGGGAACCGGGTGACGTGGTCGCCTACCGCTGCGAAGACTGCCTCGACCGTTGGGATCTGGTGCTCGAAGACGACGACGACATCGAGCGCGGCGATTGAACACGCGTCCCGGTTCACACGCAGATCACGGGCGCATGCGACAACAGCGGCATGCGCATTCCAGGGATTCTGACCGCCGTAGCGGTGGTGGCGTCCGGCGCCGTCGTCGGCGTGACCACTCATCAGCTCGCCGGCGCCACAATCGACACCGGCAACCGGCCCGTGATCGTCCCGATCACGCCGTGTCGCGTCACCGACACGCGACCACCGACCCAGATCGGGCCGCGCAACACGCCCATCGGTGCAGGTGAGACGTACACGATCGCCGGTCGTGGCGCGACGGGCGACTGCGAGATCCCCGACAACGCGCTCGGCTTGTCGCTCAACGTCACGCCGGTCGGCGCCACTGCGCAGACGAACATCCGCATGTTCCCTGCAGACGCAGAGCTACCGAACGCCTCGAGCCTCAACCCCTCACCCGGATCGGCACCGATTCCCAACGCCGTGATCACCAACCTCTCCGACGACGGCGAGTTCAGCATCTTCAACGCCAATGGAACCGTCGACGTCGTGATCGACGTGAACGGCTACCTCGCCGACCACAACCACGACGACCGCTACTACACCCAAGCCGAGATCGACAGCCTGATCGCCGCCAACGGCGGGGTGCCGGGAGCCGCCGGTCCACAGGGTCCCGCCGGACCACAGGGCGAACAGGGCGAGAAGGGCGTCAAAGGCGACCCGGGAGCCGACGGGGCCGACGGCACCGACCTCTACACACGCACGATCATCGTGAACGGTGACGGCTCCGATACGGCTAACGGCAATGCGCTCCGCGCGGCGGCGTCGACAGCGGCCGCGGCAGTCGCGGGCGACCCGTGGACGATCATCTTGGAACCGGGGGTGTACGACATTGGCGGGAACCTCACGCTGCCGGACTTCATCTCGCTGATCGGCTCCGGACCGGAGGTGACCACCATCGTCGGCGACGGTGCAACCTCGTCCAACACTGAGGTCCTCGGAGTCCAGGACGAGTCCTTCATCGCCGATCTCACCGTGAACGCGGTGGGCACGGACACCAATCGAGGTGCCATCACGGTGAAGAACGCAGCAAACGTCACGCTGTCACGCGTGCACACCCGCGGCAGCGCAACCATTCCCGAGAGTGGCATCAACGTCCGCAACGGCGACAACGTCCTGATCGATGACGCCGACGTGCTGAACGCCGACATCGGCATCGCCGTAAGTAACGGCAGCACCGACGTGACGATTCGCAATAGCCGCGTCGAGTCGATCACCGATGATGCGCTCCTCCTTCTCGGCACAAACACAGAGGTGCGCGTCGAGCAATCGCATCTGATTGCCAACGCCAACAATCTCGGGGCGGTGGACTTCAGCGGAGCGATCGCGACCGGTCGAACCGTTCGGGTGTTCCACTCGACGCTCGAGTCGCGTAGCGGCCCCGCCATCGTCGAACGGAACGAGGACGACGACACGACCATCGACGTCTTCCACACCCACATCGACACCAGCGTCAAGATGAACCTTACGTTCGCCGACGCCACGTGCAGCCAGATCAGCGTCGCCTCCGGCCTTGACGTTTCGGGGTGCGGATTCTGAGGCCGCTCAGCCGCGTGACAGGAACGCCTCGTCGCGATCGCTGAACAACAGGTCGAGCTCGTCGGCTAGGGCGGAATGGCCGGCGAGCTCTGGATCGTCGTCGACGATCTCGAACGCAACTTCACGAGCGGTTTCGACCATCGGCCGGTCGCGGCGGAGCGACGCCAGCTTGAGGTCGCTCCTGCCCTTCTGCGCGCCCGACATCAGCGTGCCTTCGCCGCGCAGCTCCAGATCGACCTCGGCCAACTCGAATCCGTCGGTGGTGGCGACCAAGGCATCGACGCGCGGATTCGGTTCGTCGAGCTGTTGGGTGACAAGCCAACACGTGGACGCGTGCTCGCCGCGTCCGACACGCCCGCGGAGCTGGTGGAGCTGGGCGATCCCGAACCGGTCGGCGTCGAGGATCACCATCACGGTGGCGTTGGGTACGTCGACGCCCACCTCGATCACCGTCGTAGCGACGAGCACGTCCAGGTCGCGCGCCCGGAACGCGCCCATCGTGGCGTCCTTCTCGGCCGACGTCATCCGCCCGTGAAGTAGTCCGAGTCGCAGCTCCGACAGCTCGTCACGAGCGAGCCGCTCGTAGGTCTCCTCGGCCGACGCCACCTCGAGCTTCTCGCTCTCTTCGATCAACGGACACACCACATAGGCCTGGCGCCCGGCGGCCACCTCGTCGCGCACCTCAGCCCAGACGCCGTGCTCCTCGAGCGGACCATTGGCCCAGTGGGTCACGATCGGCGTGCGCCCCGGCGGCAGTTCGTCGAGCACGCTCACGTCGAGATCGCCGTACACCGTCATCGCTGCCGTGCGCGGGATCGGCGTTGCGGTCATCACCAGGGTGTCGGGAATCGCTTCGCCAGCACTCTTGTCGCGCAAGGCGGCGCGCTGTTCCACACCGAACCGGTGTTGCTCGTCGACCACCACCACACCGAGGCTGGCGAAGTCGACCGCATCCTGGATGAGCGCGTGCGTGCCGATCGCCACGTCGACCGAACCATCGGCCAGCCCGGCGAGCACTTCCTTGCGCTCGTTGCCCGTGACCCGGTTGGTGAGCAACTCGATGCGCAACGGGCGCTCGCCGAACAGATTGGCGTCGGGAACGACGAACCCGTCGAGCAGGTCCGACACACCGGCGGCGTGTTGCTCGGCGAGCACCTCGGTGGGTGCCATGAGCACCCCCTGGTGGCCGCCCTGCACCGCGGTGAGCATCGACGCGACGGCGACCACGGTCTTGCCGGCGCCGACGTCGCCTTGCAAGAGGCGGTGCATCGACGCGCTCGAGGCGAGGTCGGCGGCGATCTCGTCGATGGCGCGGGCCTGTGCCGCGGTGAGTGGGTAGGGCAACGCATCGACGAACCGATCGACGAGCGCACCGCCGGTGTCGTGCTGCACCGCGCGTGCCAGTCGCTCCATGGCCCGCTTGCGCACCACGAGCACGAGTTGCACCCGCAACAGTTCGTCGAACGCCAACCGTCGCCGAGCCTCGTCCTTGGCGCGCATCGAGTCGGGCAGGTGGATGCTGCGGAGCGCGTCGTAGCGGTCGATCAACCCGAGGCGTTCCCGGACCGCCACGGGTACCGGATCGGCGATGCCTCGATCGGCACAACGCCGCAATGCCTCCTCGACCCACGACGCGATCTCCCAGGTGTTCAGCTGGGCCTTCTCGCTCTGCGGGTAGATCGGCACGATCCGCCCGGTGCGGTCACCGATCAGATCGACCACCGGGTTCGTCATCTGGAGCCCACCGCGGTAGGTGTCGGCCTTGCCGAACAAGGCCACCTGCAACCCTTCCTTGAGCTGCTTGGCTCGCCATGGCTGGTTGAAGAACACCACGTCGAGACGTCCACTGCCGTCGCCGACATTGGCCGTGACCATGGTCCGCCGATTGCGGGTGGTGCGCTTGCGGACGGTACGGACCGTGCCCAACACCAGCGCCTCGGCACCGACGTCGAGGTCGGCGATGCGCGCCTCGTTCGATCGGTCGACCCACCGACGGGGATATGTCGTGAGCAGGTCGAGCAACGAGTCGACGCCCACGTCGGCGAGCGACTGCCGCCGCTTCTCCCCTACCCCGTTCAGCCGGCCGACATCGATTGCCGCCAGCTCACGAAGCATGATCGGCGCGCTCATCTGGGTCTACTCGGCACCGACGAGGTACGGGTACAGCGGTTGCCCGCCGTGTTGCACCTCGACCGCCACGTCGGCACGGCGGTCGTCGAGCCAGGTGGTGATCAGCTCGGTGGTCGCGGTATCGGCATCGGAGCCCGTGATCACGGTGACCAGCTCGACCTCGTCGTCGACCACACGTTCGAGCAGGCCGACCACCGTCGACGACAGTTCGGCCGACGCGGCCACGACGCCTTCGCGGTCGATCAGGCCGATCCAGTCGCCGATGGCGACCTCCCCAACCGAGGTGGTCGTGCCGCGCACTGCCTGGGTGATCTCACCGCTGCGTACGCCGGCAATGGCCTCGACCATGCCAGCTTCGACCGCATCGATCGTCGCCTCGGGGTCGTACACCACCAACGCCGCGAGCGCCTGCGGCATGGTGCGCGTCGGCACCACCGCCACGCGCTTGGTGGTGAGCGCATCGACCTGTTCGGCCACGGGGATGATGTTGCTGTTGTTCGGCAGGATCACGACCTGGTCGGCATTGACGTGTTCGACGGTGTCGAGCAACTCCTGCGTGGACGGGTTCATCGTCTGGCCACCCGTGACCACGCCTTGCACGCCGAGTTGGCCGAACAGCTCGACCAGACCGTCGCCGACGCACACGGCAACCACCGCCGTGGTCACCGGCGGCAGACCTGCCCCAGCTTGCCCCCAGTCGGCGCTGGTGTGGGTGGGGCTGGCGTCGAGCAACTCGGCCTCGCGCTTGGCGTGTTCTTCGTCGACCTCTTCGAACAGGTCGGTCACGCGGATCTGTCGAGGCCTCCCGCCGAGATCGAGCACCGATTCGATCGATGCCCCGATCTCGTTCGTGTGGATGTGACAGTTCCACAGGCCGTCGCCACCGACGACGACGATCGAGTCGCCGATCGCCCCCCACGCCGACTTGAACTCGTCGATCCGGTCGTCGACGAGATCGAGGAGGTACATCACCTCGTAGCGGAACTCGCTGACGTCGAGCTCGTCGCCGTCGGCATGACGGTGGGCGACCGCATCGAAGTGCTCGCCGACCAGGGCGTGCTCGGCCTCGTCGTCGGCCACGGGGAGCGCAACGCCGTCGACCACGTACCGCGCGGCATCGAGGAGCAACACGAAGCCGGCGCCGCCGGCATCGACCACGCCGGCCTCGGCCAGCACCGGCAGTTGCTCGGGTGTACGCTCGAGCGCCTCGCCGCTCGCGTGGTGCGCCGCCTCGATCACTTGCGACAACGACGAACCATCGACGGCTTCGGCGGCATCGGCCGCAGCACGGGCGACCGACAGGATCGTCCCCTCGATCGGCTTGAGCACTGCCCGATCGGCACCATCGGACGCGGCGCGCAGCGCGGTGGCGAACGCCGCGGCATCGCCAGTCGGGTGGGCCTTCATCGTCGTGGCGATGCCGCGCAGGATCTGGCTGAGGATCACGCCACTGTTGCCGCGCGCACCCATCAATGAACCGTGGGCGATGGCGTCGCAGATCGCGGTCATCTCGTCGGCTGCGCCGTCATCTGACTCGGCCACCTCGGCCATCGCGTCGACCGCAGCATCGAGCGTGCGCGACATGTTCGTCCCGGTGTCGCCGTCGGGCACCGGGTACACGTTGAGACGGTTCAGCCTGGCGGAGTGTTGATGGAGGAGGTCGCGGTACGTGCCGAGCAGGGCGCGCAGCCCTGCGGCAGACAGCCGCTCGGGTGTCGACACGGCCGATCATCCTAGGGGTGGGCCATCGGGAGTTGTTTGTGGGCAACTCTGCGGCGACGTGTCGACCGCAGAGTTGTACACGAACGGCAATCTGGTGGGCGGCAGCGATCGGACCGATAGCATTTCGTGGCTGTTGTCGAGCCGGTGTCGCCGGCGTCGATTCATCGTTCGTCGAATCCGGAGAAGCCCATGTCCTCGAAGTGTGAAGTGTGCGGCAAAGGCCCCTCGTGGGGTATGTCGGTGTCCCACTCGCACCGTCGCACCAAGCGTCGTTGGAACCCCAACATTCAGCGCGTGCGCGCCAAGGTCGGGGCCAGCACCAAGCGTGTCAACGTGTGCACGGGCTGCATCAAGTCCGGCAAAGTGGTCAAGGCCGGCTGAGGCCGCCGCAGCATGCAAGGCGTCGTCAAGGCCTACGACCCTGTCAGCGGCCACGGTGTCGTGATGTGCGACACCGATCTGGCCGACTACGAACTCGCTCCAGGTGCGCTGGCGGGCTCGATCTTCCGCATGTTGCGCCAGGGCCAGCGCGTGGTGTTCGAAGTCGACGATGCCGGGCGGGCGACCACGCTGCGCCTCGGCTCCGAGGTCGACATGGGCACCCCCGACGCCGAGTAACGCGCCGCGCGCTGCCCTGACGGGCTCCTCCACCTCACCTTCGGCGATCAACCCGTGGTTCACTATCTGTTTTTCCGATAGTCGCGTTCGCGAACGCAGGTGGCTGGCGTTTTCGCTTTCGTTCACCGGCGTCCTACCATCGGGTAACGCACATCACCCGCCGACTCAACGAGGAGCAACATGAGCGGAACCACGAGCAACCAGCGTCTGAAGGACTGGGTCGCCGAGTGGGCGGAGGTGATGCAGCCCGACGACATCTATTGGTGCGACGGATCGGCCGAAGAGTACGACAAGCTCTGCCAAGCGCTCGTCGATTCGGGCACGTTCACCAAGCTCGACGAGGCCAAGCGACCGAACAGCTACTGGGCACACTCCGACCCCGGTGACGTGGCCCGCGTCGAAGACCGCACGTTCATCTGCACGCCGTCGCAGGAAGAAGCCGGTCCGAACAACAACTGGACCGACCCCACCGAGATGCGGGCGACGATGCGCGACCTGTACATGGGCGCCATGAAGGGGCGCACGATGTACGTGATCCCCTTCTCGATGGGCCCGCTCGGCTCGCCGATCGCCCACATCGGCGTGCAGCTCAGCGACTCGGCGTACGTCGCCACCAACATGCGCATCATGACCCGCATGGGTCAAGGCGCGCTCGACGTGCTTGGCGATGGCGACTGGGTGCCGTGTCTGCATTCGGTCGGCGCCCCGCTCGAGCCCGGCCAGGCTGACGTGCCGTGGCCCTGCGATGCCGAGAACAAGTACATCGTGCACTTCCCCGAGACCCGTGAGATCTGGTCGTACGGCTCGGGCTACGGCGGCAACGCGCTGCTCGGCAAGAAGTGCTTCGCTCTGCGTATCGCCTCGGTGATGGCGCGCGACGACGGCTGGCTCGCCGAGCACATGCTGATCCTCAAGCTGACCAACCCCGAGGGCGAGTCGAAGTACATCGCCGGTGCGTTCCCGTCGGCCTGCGGCAAGACCAACTTGGCGATGCTCGTGCCGACGATCCCTGGCTGGAAGGCCGAAACGGTCGGTGACGACATCTGCTGGATGAAGTTCGGCGACGACGGTCGGCTGTATGCGATCAACCCCGAAGCCGGGTTCTTCGGCGTGGCGCCCGGTACCGGCGAGAAGACGAACCACAACGCGATGGAAACGTTGTGGGGCAACTCGATCTTCACCAATACCGCTCTCACCCCCGACGGCGACGTGTGGTGGGAGGAGATGACCGACGACCCACCGGCTCGGGCGACCGACTGGAAGGGCAATCAGTGGAACCCTGAGATCGACACGCCGGCGGCGCATCCCAATGCCCGCTTCACCACACCGGCGGCGCAGTGCCCGTCGATGGCTCCCGAATGGGAGGATCCGGCTGGTGTGCCGATCTCGGCGATCATGTTCGGCGGGCGCCGCCGCACCACGGTGCCGCTCGTCACCGAGGCCAACGACTGGGAGCACGGCGTGTTCCTCGGCTCGATCATGTCGTCGGAGACCACTGCGGCGCAGATGGGCGCCGTCGGCAAGTTGCGCTTCGACCCGATGGCGATGCTGCCGTTCTGCGGCTACAACTACGCCGACTACTTCGAGCATTGGCTGTCGATGGAGAAGCACACCGACCCGGCCAAGCTGCCGAAGATCTTCTACGTCAACTGGTTCCGCCGCGACGACGAAGGTCGCTTCTTGTGGCCCGGCTTCGGCGAGAACAGCCGCGTGCTGAAGTGGATCTTCGAACGCGTCAACGGCACCGCTGGTGCGGTCGACACGCCGATCGGCAAGCTGCCGACCAAGGAAGCGCTCGATACCGACGGCCTCGACATCGACGAGTCCGACCTCGACGCAATCCTCAGCGTCGACGCTGCCGGTTGGAGTGATGCGATTCCGCAGATCCGCGAGCACTACGCCCGCTTCGGCGACAAGCTGCCCGCCACGCTCAACGTGGCGGTCGACAGCTTGGAAGCCGCGCTGGCCGACGCCTGACGAAAACGAAACAACGCCGCTCGGGCGGTCACCTCAGCAGAGGTGATGGTCCGAGCGGCGTTCTTCGTTTTGCTGCGTGGTGCGCCGGTGCTGGCGCGCGCTGGAGGTCAGTCGGCGGGGACGACGTCGACGGTCTTGCGGCCCTTGCGCTGGGCAAAGTGCACCGAGCCGTCGACGAGGCTGAACAGGGTGTCGTCCTTGCCGATCCCCACGTTCTTGCCCGGATGGAACTTGGTGCCGCGCTGACGCACGATGATGGTGCCGGCGGTGATTTCCGTGCCGGCGAACACCTTCACGCCGAGGCGCTGCGCGTTGGAATCGCGCCCGTTGCGAGTTGAGCCGCCGCCCTTGGTCTTCGACATCGTCGTTACTCCGTAGTGCTCGTGGTCAGACCGAGATCGAGGTGATCTCGACGACGTGGTACTGCTGACGGTGGCCGTAGCGGCGACGGTTGTTGGTGCGCCGCTTGTAGGTGAATCCGTCGATCTTGTCGCCCAGTTCGCGGCCGACCACACGGCCGGTGACCGTGGCGCCTGCGAGCTGGTCGGGGGTGGCCCGCACGGTGTCGCCGTCGACGATCATCACCGGCGTGAGCGACACGTCGGCACCCTCGTCGGCATCGAGCAACTCGACGCGCACCTGCTGACCTTCGGCGACCTTTTCCTGCTTGCCGCCCGAAGCAATCACTGCGTACATAGCGTTGACCGATGCTAACGGGAGTTCGCCGCGTCGCCACCGGCGATCGCCTCGGACTCGCGGGCTGCGCCGGCGAAGATTCCCTTGGCCATCAGCGACGACTCGGCCGCTCGCCGGTCACGGTAGATACCGGCACGCACACGATGAATGCCCGCGTCGTCGGGCGCCGCCCATCCGGCCAGGTCAGCGAGGTGTGAGGCCAGCCGGAAGTCGCCGGAGTTCGCCACCTCGCGGGCCCGTTCGGCCAGCGTGCCGGCCCCACCGGCAAGCGCCGCCAATTCGGCCGCAAGCTGGGCGTCCGGAGCGGGCTTCAAGCGGCTTGCGGCGCCGTCCCACCATCCCCCGTTCTGCCGCCACACAGCACGGACCATGAACTCCGGTTCGTCATACAGCGGCTGGAGATACGGCTTGGCCAACGTCGCTGCCGGAACGGCGGCCGTGTGGATGATCGTGTCGAGGGTCTCCCCTGCGTTCATCATGGCGATCACGTCGTCGACGAGCTGTTCGAGCGCCGAGGCCACGTCGGTCAATACGGTGGCGACCCGTTCGCGGCCCTCGATCGGCAGGCCGTGTGCCGGCAGCAACAGTTCGGGGCCGAGCTCGACCATCGTGCGCAACGCGGTGGCCCACTCGACCGGGAAGCGCTGGACCTTCTGCGGATTGCCGGCGTTGGGGAACAGCCAGGTCATCAGGTCGCCGGTGAACAGCCAGCGCCGATTCGGTTCCCATCCCCACACGTGGTCGTCGGTCTCGGCGTTGGCGTGGTGCCAGGTGATGTCGATGTCGCCGACGTGCTGCGTGGAGGTGTCGTCGACCACGACGTCGGGCGCCTTGGTGTCGTCGGGGATGAACCGGCCAATGGCACCCCCGCCACCCTCGTTGCCCATCCCGAAGTCCTGCCGCACCCCGCCGAACTGACGGGCGTTGATCAGCAGGTTCCAGTCGTTCATGTCGCGGTAGCGGTCGAACCGTGCCGCCACGTTGCGATGACCGAGCACCGGGAGCTCGCCGTACTCGGCAGCGAAGTGCCGGTAACCGCCGACGTGGTCGGCGTGACCGTGGGTGTACACCACGTGGCGCACCGGACTGGTCGACCAACCCTTGATGGCCTCGACGACATCGGCTCCGGTCCGATCGTGTGACGTGTCGACGGCGAGCAGCCCATCGCCGGTGTCGACGACCACGCTGTGGCTGAAGCTCTCGACCATTGCCAGCCCGTCGGCGACCTCCGACAGCTCGTTGGTGATCCGGTTGGTCGGTTCGCTCAGCTCACCGGAGTCGATGATGCGCGACGAGATCTCGAGCAGGTCAGCCATCACTCGATGGTAGGGCCCTCACAGAAATCCCGGGGATTTCAGGCGCCCCGCGCCGGATAACGCGAACAGAAGCGGTGATCAGGTGCAGCAGGCGTCGCCATCGGCGGCGTCGTCGACCGCCTGGAACTCCACCGCCAACTTGCGGCCGCGCAGCCCGGAGGTGACGACGCGCATCGAGCGGGCCATGCCGACCAGGCTCGGGGTGATCAGGATCTGCACCCCGCCGTGGCGAATCTTGCGGTAGACCCCGGTGTTCTTGCCGTTCGTGTTGGTGTCGACCGACACCTCAGCGACTTTGCCTCAACCGGTGGGGCGGATGAAGTCGATCGCCATCGTGCCGCCCTTGCGTTCGAGCAGCGACCGGGCCTCATCGGTGATCTCGATCTGCATGGCATCAGGCTACGGCGCGATCGTGGCCCGAAATCGGCGTCACCGTGACGAGTAGGTTGCAGTGGGTGACCGACGAGCACGCGATCCGATTCACCTATCTGTCCCAAGAAGACCTCCTCGAGGCGGGTTGTCTCGACTTCCACCTCGCCGTTGACGCCGCCGCGGAAGCGCTGCTGGCGCACCGTCGCGGTGACGTGATCTTTCCGGACAAGATCGTGCAGATCTTCGACGAGAGCACCCAGGAGCGCATCAACTGCCTGCCTGCGACGCTGCGCCCCGACAAGGTCTGCGGCGTGAAGTGGGTGTCGGTGTTCCCACCCAACGTTGCATCGGGCCTACAGAATCTGTCGGCGCTGTTCGTGCTGTCCGAGATCGAACACGGATTTCCCATCGCCGTGATGGACGGCACGATGGCCTCGAACGTGCGCGTGGGGGCGATGGGCGCACTGGCGGCGAAACACTTCGCCGCCCCCGACGCCACGTCGATCGGCTTCATCGGTGCGGGTGAGCAGGCCAAGATGCACCTGTTGGCAATGAAGACGGTGCGCCCGGCCCTGGCCGAGTGTCGGGTCACCGCGGCGACCGCCGAGGAAGTGCATCGTTTCGTGGCCGAGATGTCGCCGATCCTGCCCGACATGAGCTTCGTCGAGGCGGGCACCGACAACGCCCGGGCGATCGACGGTGCCGACATCGTGGTCACCGCAACGAGCGCGCAGGCACCGCTACTGAAAGCCGATTGGGTGAAGCCGGGCGCGTTCTACAGCCACATCGGCGGGTGGGAAGACGAGTACGCGGTGGCCAAGCAGTCGGACAAGATCGTCACCGACGATTGGGAGAACGTGAAGCACCGCACGCAGACGTTGAGCCGGATGTACGCCGACGGGGAACTCACCGACGCCGACATCCACGCCGACCTCGTCGACGTCGTCGCCGGCGACAAGCCAGGTCGCGAGTCGGCCGACGAGCGGATCTACTTCAACGCGGTCGGGCTGGCCTTCGTCGATGTAGCCATCGCCTTGGCGATGTATCGCCGGGCGGTCGACGCCGGCGCCGGGACCACCCTCGACCTGCAGCAGACGATGATCTTCGAGCACTCCGATATCGCGCAGTACGTACGTCTGTAGTCGTTGACCCGACGCCGCTGGAGTGGAGACTCAGCGCGAGTGGGCAAACGACGAGATGTCGCGGATCGTCGACAGATACACCTCGGGCATCGCGGCGCGGAAGATGCAGTCGCCGGCGTGACACGTCCCGTTGACCGTTCGGCTGGTGGCATCGACGCCCGCCGCGAGCAGCTTGCGGTAGTAGGCCAAGCCCTCATCACGCAACGGATCGAGTTCGTTCACCGAGATCACGTGCGGCGGAAGACCAGCGAGTTCGTCGACCGTGGCGTGGTACGGCCACGCCAGCGGGTTGGCGGCGTGTTCACCGTCGGGGTCGTAGGCCTTGGCGAGCGGCGTCATCATGTTGTTCGACAGGAAGTAGCCGTCGTTCTCGTGCAGCGAGGTCAACGCTAACGGCGGGTCGGCGTACACCCCGGAGATGTACGGGCACTGCGCGTACACCCCGGCGACACCGTCGAGCCATCCGTCGCGCTTGGCCTGCAGCGTCGTCGCCAGCGCGAGATTCCCCCCACCGGACTCGCCTGACATGATCACGTCCGACACACCGAGCGCATTGCGGTTGTCGATCACCCACCGGGCGGCGGTCGCGCAGTCGTTCAATCCGGCGGGAAACGGGTACGGCCCGAGCTTGCCGCCACCGTTGCGGAACTCCACGCCGACGACGACGAGGTTCGCGGCCGCCAGTTCCTCGCGCCACCGGACGTAGTTCGGATCGGCAGCCGCGGCGAGCACCATCCCGCCCCCGTGGGTGTGCACCACGGCGGGAAGTGCGCCGTGGCGGTCGACGGGCTCGTGGATGTACAGGCTGAGGTCGTTGTCGTCGGGACCGCGGATGATCTCGGTGCGCGAGGTCACACCATCCACCGGTGGGAGCGAGGCGAACAGCGCGTCCCACACGGCGCCGTATCCCTCCTCGGTGAGGTTCATCACCTCGCGGATCTCGTCGATGTGCGACGAGGCGTCGACGGGCGAGTCGGGCGGATGTTCGTGCAATTCGAACGGGGCCATGGCGGCCACCATGCGCGGATCGGCGCGGGGGTCGGTGCCGATCGTCATGTCGGGGTCGCCCAGTCGGCCTGGCAGGTGTGGTGCGGACATGGCAAACCCTCCTCGCTCTGTGCGGGAGCCCAGCACCCCGCGCGGCTCAACGGACCGTACCGCAACCCACGAACGGGTTGGTCACGCTGCGGGCACAGGTACGGCGACTACTCGAGCATGCCGTAGTCGACCATCACGCCGCGGCCGTGACAGTCGGGACACTCCTCGGAGTACTCGTTGAGCAGGCCCTCGCCGATCCGTTTGCGAGTCATCTCCACCAGACCGAGCTCGGAGATGTCGAACACCTGCGAGCGCGTCTTGTCGCGGGCGAGCGCGTTGCGCAGCGCCTCGACCACCTTTGCGCGGTTGCCCTTGATCTCCATGTCGATGAAGTCGATCACGATGATGCCGCCGATGTCGCGTAGCCGCAGCTGCTTGGCGATTTCTTCGGCGGCCTCCATGTTGTTGTGAAACACGGTCTCTTCGAGGTTCGACTTGCCGACGTTCTTGCCGGTGTTGACGTCGATCACCGACAGCGCCTCGGTGTGTTCGATGATCAGCGAGCCCCCAGATGGCAACCACACCTTGCGGTCGAGCGCCTTGTGCACCTGTTCGTGCACGTGGTAGCGCTCGAACAGCGACAGGCCCTCGGCGTCGGCGTCGTAGTGCTCGATGCGCGACGCCAGCTCGGGGTTGAACGCGGCGACATAGTCGCGCACCTCTTCGAACAGCCGATGGTCGTCGATGATCACACCGCGGTAGTCGGAATTGAACTCTTCGCGGATGACGCGCACCGCCAGCTCGGGCTCGCGGTAGAGCAAGGTCGGGCGCTGCACCTTGGCGGCCTTGCGCTCGATCTCTTCCCATTGGCGCAGCAGCAGTTGCATGTCGGCGGTGAGCTCTTCTTCGGTGGCGGTTTCCGCTGCCGTGCGCACGATGAGACCGTGCTCGGCGGGCTTGACCCGGTCGAGGATCGTGCGCAGCCGCTTGCGCTGATCGTCGGGCAGGCGCTTGGAGATGCCGTAGGTCTTGGAGTTCGGGATGAGCACCACGAATCGACCGGGCAGCGACACCTCTTGGGTGAGCCGCGCCCCTTTGTGGCCGATCGGGTTCTTGGTGACCTGGCAGATGATCAGCTGCTTGTTCTTGAGGATGTCTTCGATGCGCGGGTTCTTGCCCGCCTCCTCGATGTCTTCGGGGTCGTACTGCACGTCGCCCCGGTACAGCACGGCGTTCTTCGGAGTGGCGATGTCGACGAAGGCCGCCTCCATCCCGGGCAGCACGTTCTGCACCTTGCCCACGTAGATGTTTCCGTGGATCTGGCTGATGTCGTCGGCGGGCCGGCTGACGTAGTGCTCGATCAGGTTGCGTCCTTCGAGCACTGCGACCTGGGCCATCCCGGGACGCACCTGGACCGCCATGAAGTACCGACCGATCGGCTTGCCGTTGCGCTCCTTGCCGCGCCGCTGCTCCATGGCGACCGCATCGAGCTCGCTGCCACCGCTCCCCCGGCCCTTGCCGCGCCCCCGACGATTGCGCTTCTTCTCGCGCCCTTGGTCGCCGGACTGCTGTTGCGTCGTGCGGCCGCCCTTCGAGCCGTCGCGGTTCGACGACTCTTTGTCGCTCCCATCACGGCCGCCTCCGTCACGGCCGCCTCCATCGCCGCGGCCGCGGCCGCGGCCGCCGCGCCGACGTTTCCGTCCTCCCGAACGAGACTCTGCGGGCGGCTCGTCGCCGGTCTTGGCCGGGCCCGGCGGAGGCGCGGTCGGGACCGGCATGGTGTCGCCGATCTGCGGCTTGCGAACGAGTGCCTTCTCGGCGGCGTCGCGGGAGGGCTTTCCTTCGCGAATTCGTTCGGGGATCTCGATGTCGTTGCGGTCGGTGGCCTGCGCGTCGGCACCGTTGGCCGACTGACTCGCCGACTGACTCGCCGACTGACCGGCCGGCTGACCGGTGCTCTGCGATGAACGGCGACGTCGGTTGCGTTGCCCGCCGCCGCTATTGCGGCGCCCGCCGGAGCCGCTGGGTCGCGACCCATCGGAGTCGCTGCTGGCCGAGCCAGTGTCGGCAGCGCCGGTTCCGGTGTCGCTGGTATCGGGGGTGTCCATGTTGATTCCTTCCAACGGAGGCGCAGTCGGCGCCATCGCGGTGCGACGTCGGGCGCTCGGCGCCGCGGACGTCGGTCGTGTGGGTGGTCCCGGTCAGCATGCGGACAAACTCCGGATGCGATCGGGCGGCGGGAGCAACTCGCTCCGGCCATCGACACCATCGGTCCACTGGGCGACTCGATGGATGCGCAGGGTCGCGGCGTCGTCGACGCCGAACACTGCGCGGGCCAGCTCTGCCGGCCGGAGTGAGCGACCAACCGACCCGACGTCGGCGATCACCCGTGGGGAGGGGCCTGGATCGTCGACCGAATCGCCGGCCGAATCCTCGACTGCGAGGTCGATGATTTCCGGTCGGATGTCGTCGACCGTTGCGCTCCCTTTG
The DNA here is from genome assembly GCA_965230015.1 of Ilumatobacteraceae bacterium. GTDB lineage: Bacteria > Actinomycetota > Acidimicrobiia > Acidimicrobiales > Ilumatobacteraceae > JABSQH01. The sequence continues at coordinate 31,403 of CBDDKF010000016.1, forward strand.
CGCTCACGTTCGAGCAACAGCACATCGGCGGCCAGCGCTGCGGCGGTCGCCGCGCCGAGCTGCTCACGCGCGTGCTCGAAGCCGGTCATCTCCCAGGTGACCGATGAGACGGATTCTTGTAGTGACGGGCCGGAGGCATCGACACAGTCGGTGGCGTGGACCTCCAGGCCCTCCGGAAGTGCGTCGTCGATCGCTGCACCAATGCCGTCTGGTCCGCCCCACGGATCGAGCGAATCACGGAGACGAACGTCGACGTACTCGGCCGACGAGGCTGCGCACGTGGGCAGCGCGAGCCCAAAACTCAGCCGGGGTCGAGGGGTGAAGCCGTGCGAATACGCCACTGGGACGCCGACTCTACGCAGCGTGCGCTCCCAGATCCGGGACAGGTCGCGGCTCCCCACGAACCGCACCTTGCCGACGATCTCGTAGCGGATGCGCAACGCCGTTGCACTCATCGCTCGCCGACCCCCACGGGCTGCTGCTCGGACCGAGGCCGGGCGGCGCCGATCTCGACCGCCACCGCGGGCACGTCGGCGCCGCTGACACTTGCGTCGACGTGATCAGGTCCGGGCGGCGTCGCCGAGGCGACGACGTGATCGATGTCGTAGCCGGTGCACACGCCGCAGTCGTAGCAATGGGTCCATCGGCAATCGTCGAGTCCCGACTCGGCGAGCGCCGCCTGCCAGTCGTCCCACAGGAAGTCGTGAAACAGTCCGGCCGAGAGATGGGTCCAGGCGAATACTTCGTCGGCACGGCGATGCCGGTACACCAGGTGCTCGATCGAGAGCCCCTCGGCGTCGACCGCATCGATCCACCGCTGCAGGTCGAGGTGCTCGCTCCACTCCTGAAACACGCCGCCGGCGCGCCACACTCGCTCGATCACGGCGCCGATACGACGGTCGCCACGGCTGAGGATGCCTTCGGCGGTGCTCGCCGCCGGGTCGTGCCACTTAACCTGTACGCCGCGGTGGGCCTTTGCCGCACGGCGCAACAGATCGACCTTGCGCTGCAGCTCGGCCTCGGTGTTCTGCCCGAACCACTGGAACGGCGTGTGTGCCTTAGGCACGAAACCTCCGACGCTCACCGTGACCGAGGCGCGGTCGTGCGACCGCCGGCCGACCTCGACGCAACGCGCCGCCAGGTCGGCGATCGCCGCGATGTCGTCGTCGGTCTCGCTCGGGAGTCCGATCAGGAAATACAGCTTGAGCCGTCGCCAGCCGGCCGCGAATGCGGCGTCGACCGCGTCGGCAAGGTCGTCGTCGCTGATCAACTTGTTGATCACCTGCCGGAGGCGCCAGGTGCCGGCCTCGGGGGCAAACGTGAGGCCGTTGCGCCGGCCCGACGTGACCTGCTCGGCAAGGCCCACGGTGAACGCGTCGACGCGCAGCGACGGCAGGCTGATCGACACGCCGCAGTCGGCGGGGGTGTCGGAATCGGCCCCGTCGGGCGACGTTGCCGCGCGATCGTCGAGGATGCCGTCGAGCACTGGCCCGATGTCGGACAGGTCGGCGGTCGACAGCGACGTCAGGCTGACCTCGTCGTGCCCGGTGCGCCGGAGACCTTCGGCGACCATGGTGCGGATCTGTTCAGGTGGCCGTTCGCGCACCGGTCGGGTGATCATCCCCGCCTGGCAGAAGCGGCATCCACGAGTGCACCCGCGAAACACCTCGACGTTCAGGCGATCGTGAACGACCTCGATCAGCGGCTGCAATTGCTGCTTGGGGTACGGCCAGTCGGCGAGATCGGCCACCGTTCGTTTGTCGACCACCGGCGGGACGCCAGGACCTCGGGGGTGCAGCGAGACGATGCCGCCGGGCACCGGGCGGCCGTCGTGGTCGCGGCCGGTCGGCGCGTACCCGACCTCGTAGAGGCTGGGGACGTACACCCCCTCGATGCCGGCGAGGGCGTGCAACAGTGCCGGGCGATCAGCCTGGCCGCCGCGCCGTCGCTGCTGCCACTCGGCGATCACCGCCGTGATGTCGCCGACCACCTCCTCGCCGTCGCCGAGTACGGCGGCGTCGATGAAGTCGGCGAGCGGCTCGGGATTGAACGCGGCGTGGCCGCCGACGAGCACGAGCGGTGCGTCGTCGTTGCGTTCCGCGGCGTGGATCGGCACACCGGCGAGGTCGATCATGTTGACCACGTTGGTGGCCACGAGCTCCGACGAGAGGTTGAACGCGAGCACGTCGAAGTCGCCGGCCGGCCGGTGCGAGTCGACGGAAAACAGCGGGATGCCGCGAGCGCGCATCTCCGCTTCGAGGTCGGTCCAGGGTGCATACGTGCGCTCGGCGCCTGCATCGCTGCGCTCGTTGAGGATCTCGTACAGGATCTGCAGACCCTGGTTCGGCAGTCCCACCTCGTACACGTCGGGGTAGGCCAGCAGCCACGACACCACGTCCGGACCACGTGCGGCGACGACGGCGCCGTCTTCACCGCCGATGTAGCGACCGGGCTTGCGGACGCGCGGCAAGATCCGCTCGAGCTCCGGCCAGACCGTTTCCATGACCTGACCAGGCTATCTGCGACCGCGACGGGACACGGTTAGCGCATGCGTCGCATGTGCACGCTCTGCACCAGACCGAGCATGGCGAAGTACACGATCAGACCTGAACCGCCGTAGGAGATGAACGGCAGCGGCAAACCGGTGACCGGCATGATCTTGAGCGTCATCGCCACGTTCTGGAACGTCTGCCAGAGCAGCATGGTGAAGACACCGGCGCAGAGATAGGTGCCGAGGAGGTCGCGTGACAGGTGGGCGATACGCCACACGCGCATGAGCACCACAGCCAACAAACCGAGTACCACGGCGCAACCGAGTAACCCGAACTGCTCGCCGATGGCGGCGAACGGGAAGTCGGCCCACATCACCGGGATGTCGCGGCCGTTGGTCAGCGGACCTTCGAGCCAGCCCTTGCCGGTGAGCCCGCCGGTACCGATGGCGCGCATTGCGTTCTCGGCCTGATACGTGTCGTCGGCACCGACCGCGCCGGGGTTGATCAGCGCCCGGATACGCGCCGCCTGATAGTCGTTGACCAATCGCCCGAGGAACGCCGCGAACACGGTGACCACCGCCAACACGGTGATCAACCCGATGTACCGGGCCTTCGCACCAGCGACGAGCAGCACGCCCATGGCGACCGACACGATCACCGACGCCGACCCGAGGTCGGGTTGGATGATGACGAGCACGGCAGGGGCGCCGACGATCATCAAGCCGCCGAGGAATCGCGGGTACGACACCTCCTCGCTGCGCTCTTCGGCGAGGTACGACGCCAGCATCAACAAGGTCGTGAACTTGGCGAGTTCGGCGGGCTGGACGTTGATCGGGCCGAGGTCGAAGGCGATGCGGTCTTCCCCCGATGCCACCCCGAGCAAGAACAGCAGCGTGAGCACCACCAACGTGAGGCCGTAGAGGAACTTGGCCCGGTCCTTCCACCACTCGTAGTCGAAGGCCATCACGACGAACATCACCACGGTGGCGACGATGGCGAACACCACCTGGCGGGTGACGAATGCGTAGGGATCTTCGGTGACCCGGGTGCGCGACGCCGAGAACACGATGAAGCAGCCGATGATCGTCAGTGCGAACTGCGCGGCCATCAACACCCAGTCGATGTTGCGGCTGGGATCGGCCGGACTCGAGCGGATGTTGCCGAGACCCGAGTCGGGTTTACGCGACAGCAGCGATGACGTCACGGGTCAGTCGGCGGGGACGAAGTTGGTGAACTGACCTTCGAAGCACGACGTGTCACGCAACGACAACTGCGGTGCCGGCGTGAGGTCGTTCTCGTCGAGCGGATCCGACAGCACCACCGGATCGGCCTCGGTGAGCCCCGACAGCTGGGTGAACACGCACTTCACGACCGGTGCCGCCGCACGGGCGCCATAGCCGGCCTTCTCGAGATAGGCGGTCGCCACGTAGGGCTGGTCTCGATCGATGCTGTATGCCGCAAAGGCCGACGAGTCGTTCCACGGATAGTTGCCGGCGCCCTGGGCGGTGCCGGTCTTGCCGGCGAGCGGAATGGCGCCGCTGGGGTACGTGGCGAACAGCTTCTCGCCGGTGGTCGACCGGTAGGCGCCCTGCGGGTTGACCTGACCGGGGCCGGTGATCACCCGTCGCAGACCACGCTCGATCTCACCGTGGATTTCCTCGGGCATCTCCAGTTGCCGCACGACTTCACCCGTGAGGTTCGGTTCCTCGGCGAGTCGACCTTGGCTCACGTCGGCGTAACCCGGCTCGGCGGCATCGGGCACACCGGGCTCGTAGATCGCCTTGATGATCTCGGGCTTCATGACGAACCCATAATTGCCGACCGTGCCATAGCCGACGGCCAACTGCAGCGGGGTGGCCGACAGCAGACCCTGCCCGATGGCCATCTGCACGTTGTCGCCCGTGAAGTACCCCGAGCCCTCGGCCTCGGAGATCACGCCGAGTTCGGCGTAGCGCGCCTTGAGTTCCTCGTCGGGAACCGTTCCGCCGAACTCGAAGGGAAGATCGATGCCGGTCGGCTCGTCGAAGCCGAACTGACGAACCTGCTCTTGGAGCACCGGCTGGTAGTCGTTCTCGGTCATGAAGCGCTCGCCGAGGCTGTAATAGAAGGTGTCGCTCGAGACCGCGAGCGAGGTCTCCATGTCGACGGCGCCGTACACGCACGGCAGTCCGTTGCCGCACAACGCGTTGCGGTACACGCACCGCACCAGGCCGGCCGCGCACAGGTCCTGGTCGACCGACTCCATGCGGTAGGTGCCGCGATCGACGTGGTAGTCGTTCGTCCCCATCAGGCCGGTGTTCATCGCCCCGTACGCGGGGAACACTTTGAACGTCGAGCCCAGGTTGTACTGCCCCTGGATGGCGCGATTGACGAGGATCGACTCGTCGGGACTGATCGGTTCGCCGAACTCGTCGACCGCGGGGAACAGCTCTTCGAAGCGACCGTCGGACAGATCCGACTCGAACCACCGATTGTCGAAGGTCGGGTAGCTGGCCAGCGCGATCACTTGACCGGTCTCGTAGTTCATCACCACGACCGAGCCCGCTGGCGCCTTGTATGGCACTTCTTCGGGATACTCGGGAAACACCCGCGTGGTGAACTGCGTCTCGCGGTCGAGCGGGTTGTTGGCGGTCTGCGTGCGCCGGAACCGCAACTGGCTCTGCAGGGCCTGTTCGGCGTACTGCTGCTGATCGAGGTCGATGGTCAGCTGGATGTCTTTGCCGTTGATCGCCGGCGTGCGCGACACCTCACGCACGATGCGCCCGGCGTTGTCGACCTCGTAGACCACGTTGCCCCACTCGCCGTGGAGCTCGCGCTCCATCGACAGCTCGATGCCGAACTGACCGACGCGCTCGTTGAGCTGATATCCGGCTTCGGTGTAGGCGTCTTTGGTCTCGGCGGTAATGCGGCCCATGTAGCCGACGATGTGTGATGCCAACGGCGCATACGGATAGACCCGCCGCGACTCCTCGATGATCTCCACACCAGGCAGATCCTCGACTCGCTCCTGCAGTGCCAGCGCCGTGGGCTCGTCGATGTCTTCGGCGAGCGGTAGCGGGAGCAACTGGCTGTACAGCACGCTGTCCCAGCGCTCTTCCATCGCTTCGATCGGTTGGTCGATCCACCCCGACAGCCGGCGGAACAGTTCGGTGCGGTCGCTCTCGCGACGGATCACTTCGCGATCGACCGCCACGGTGAGCACGCGTTCGTTGTCGGCGAGGATTCGCCCGTCGGCATCGAAGATCCGACCCCGTTCGGGGAGCAGCGGGACCGTGCGCAGCTTGGTCGAGTCGACCTCTTCCTGGAGCGACTCTTGTTCGACGGTCTGCAGGAACCACAGACGGGTACCGATCAGCCCGAACAGCAGCACGCCGACGATCGCCAGCACACCGAGGCGCGCGCCGCGACGATCAACAGCCATGGGTTCGATGGAGGATCGCGGGTGGAGACTCAGGGCGCGTCACGACTGATCCATGTTACAAACGTGTTGCGACGTTGCGTGGTCACCTGCCACGGAACGTGTGCGAAATCCGCTCGTGCACCGCCGCGGCGCGCACGTCGACGTTCGGACTCGTGCGCGGCACTCATGCAGCGGGTGTCGACTCGGCCGCGGCGCCTTTCCACTCGGGCCGCTTGATCCGTAGACACCATCGACCAACCGGAACCAGCAAGGGGCTGAGCACCGCACCCGCGGCTGCCGAGATGGCGACGATTTCGCCGAGTCGTGCCTCGAACGGTTCGGACTCGCCGATGAACACTCGCACGATCGGGACCATCACTACCCCTGCGGCGGTGCCCACGGCGGTGAACAGTGCAGCGAGCCACCATTGCGGGTCGGCCGTGATCAGTGCCAGCAGGCCGGCGACGGCGCCACCGATCGTCATCGCCGCAGCGGACGAGCCGATGGGGGTGCCTTCGACGAGATCGAACATCAACCCAAAGACGAATCCGGCGACGGCGCCACCCTCGCTGCCCCCGGCGACGCCGGTGGCCGCCGCCGCGATCGTCATGATCGGGATGATCACGCCATCGATCCGCACGTCGACGAAGATCGTCCGCTGCAAGGCGAGCAAGAGGATGCCCACGGGTACGAGGCGGATGATCGGGCCTTGCACGATGGCCGCGAACATCAGCGCCGCATCCTGGCCAGACGGAGCGAGCGTGGGTCCGTCACTGCTCGACTTCCGACAGCGGGCGGTACAACACGACGCGCACGAAGTTCAGTCGGTCGAGATCGGCGTTGAGCTCCACGTCGAGCAGTGGGCCACCGGAGCCGGCGCGATTGGCTCGGTTGGCCACCCGCCCGACCGGGATGCCGGGAGGTGCGAGGCTCTCGATGCCGCCTGCGGTCTCCACGAGGTCGCCGGGACCCAGCACTGCGAACTGCGGCGAGTCCTGCACGAACCGGATCTGCGGCAACAACCCGGCGCCGCGGCCTTCCAGGGCGCCGGTCTCTTTCTCGACCACTGGTTCTGGTTCGGTGGTGGTGGTCGTGGTCGACGACGCCTGTGCCTCGAGCTCGGCTTCTAGTTCGGCCAGCTCGTCTTCGGTGACCCCGGCCTCGTCGAGTTCTTCCAGCGCCTGTTGCACCTCGGGGGCGATCGTCGTGCCGACCCCCGGCACGCCGCCGGGCAGTGTGGTGTCGGGCACGGGAAGTTGCCCACCGGGTGTGCCTGCCTCGTCGGGGACGGTGGTCGTCGTTGTCGTGGTGGTGGTGACCGCGTCGGCCGCGTCGTCGGGAGAGATGCCCGACGGCGTGGTGTTCTCGGTCACGCCGTCGTCGAACGGTTCGTTCGACGACGTCACGCTGACGCCAACCGCATACTGCCGATCGGTGACCAGCATGACCCGCGCCGAATTCTCGGTCACCGAGGTGACCTTGCCGATCAGGCCGGCCTGGTTGACCACCGGCATACCGATCACGATGCCTGCGCTGCGACCCTTGTCGATCTCGACGACCTGATCGAAATTCGATGCCCCCTCACCGATCACGGTGGCAACCACGGTGTTGATGTCGGCCAACGCCGGCAGGTTGTTCAGCGCCAACAGCTCCTGGCTCCGGATCACCGCAGCCTCCGCCGCGGCTTGTGTACCGATCAGCCGGTCGAGCTGTTCCTGCAGCGCTTCGTTCTCAGAACGGACGTCGTCGTAGTGGACGATGCCGTTCCACGCCCGAGCCACCGGCGTGGTGACCACGCCGATCGCCGTCTCGACCGGATCGAGGGCGCGGGTGGCCACGTCGCGCATCCGGTCGAGCACCGGGTTGCCACGCAGATCGAGCGTGAGCAGCAGTGCAGACGTGAGCAGGAGGGCGATGATGACGCGTCGTCGCCCGACTGAGTAGATGGCCACGAGCGGGGCGGGACGTCAGTCCTCGCCGCCCAGCGACATCAGGCTGCGCATCGCGTCGATGTTCTCGAGCGCTCGGCCCGACCCGATGACCACGCTGTACAGCGGCTCGGGGGCGATACGGATGGGCATTCCCGTTTCGTGATTGAGGCGGTGCTCGAGCCCTCCGAGCAGGGCACCGCCACCGGTCACCGTGATCCCATCTTCCATGATGTCGGCCGCCAGCTCGGGCGGTGTCTTGTCGAGAGTGGTCTTCACCGCATCGACAATGGCAGAGATCGGCTCGGCAAGGGCCTCGCGCACGTGCTCGGTGGTGAGCTCGATCGTTCGCGGCAAACCGGAGATCAGGTCGCGACCTCGGATGTCGGCGGTGATCTCGGCTTCGGGCGGCCATGCGGAGCCCATCTGAATCTTGATCTCTTCAGCCGTGCGACTGCCGATCGCGAGGGAGAACTCCTTCTTCACGTACTGCAGCACCGCGTCGTCGAGTTCGTCGCCGGCGACCCGCACCGACTGAGCGGTGACGATCCCACCGAGGGAGATCACGGCGACTTCCGTGGTGCCGCCGCCGATGTCGACGATCATGTTGCCCGACGGCTCGTGGACGGGCAGGTCGGCGCCGATCGCCGCCGCCATCGGCTCTTCGATGATGTGCACCGGCTTCCGGGCGCCGGCGTACTCGGCGGCGTCCTGCACGGCGCGCTGCTCCACGCCGGTGATGCCGGACGGCACACAAATGACCATGCGCGGCTTGTTCCAGCGGGAGCCGTGCACCTTCTGAATGAAGTAGCGCAGCATCTTCTCGCACACCTCGAAGTCGGCGATCACGCCGTCTTTCAGCGGGCGGATGGCCTTGATGTGATTGGGCGTACGGCCCATCATCCGCTTCGCTTCGAGTCCGACCGCGACGGGGCGGCCGTCGTTGGCGTTGATCGCCACCACTGAGGGCTCGTCGAGAACGACACCTTGGCCGCGCACGTAGATCAAGGTGTTCGCAGTGCCCAGGTCGATGGCGAGATCCCGCCCCAGGCTGAGCGGATTGTTGCGGGCCATGGGTAGTGGCCACCTTTCGCGAGCTGTGTTCGGGTCCGTCCGACACTCCCAACGGTGCCAGGAACGGGAAGTCAGAAATGTTACAGATCGGGGAAGAAGATCCCGATCTCGCGCTCGGCAGACGCCAACGAATCGCTGCCGTGGACGAGGTTCTCGGTGAACAAGATGCCGAGATCGCCACGAATTGTTCCCGGAGCAGCCGAACGCGGGTTGGTTGCGCCCATCATCGCGCGCACGACTTCCCAGGTGTCCTCGGGGCCCTCGACCACCATCGCCACGACGGGGCCGCGGCTCATGAACTCGACGAGGTCGGGATAGAAGGGCTTGTCGACGTGTTCCTCGTAGTGCCGGGCCAGCAGGTCGGCGTCGAGGGTGCGCAGGTCCATCGCCACGATGTCGAGGTTCTTCGCCTCGAATCGCGCCAGGATCGTGCCGACGAGCTTGCGCTCCACGGCATCGGGTTTCAACAACACGAGGGTGCGATCAGCCATATGGTCGCAACCTATCGGTGTAACGCTCGTCTCTGGGGGCCGCGCGGTTAGGTGACCATCCACCGGTTGAGGGTTGGCCCGTGGTGTTCTCGCGGGTGTCACCCAAGCACACCCAACCGGGGAGGTCACCGCCCATGATGTACGCCCTTCAAGCACGTGTCCATGACCCAGTGTTCAGTTTCATCGAGGAGCTGATTCCTGCGCCGCGGCCACACCCGCTGGGATGCCACCGACCTCGCACACCGAACCGTGTGGTGCTTCGTGGGCTGCTGATGCGACTGATCACCGGAGCGTCGTGGGAGACCATCGAGGTCGCCATGAACGGTGAGGTGTCCGACACGACGTTGCGCGCTCGTCGCGACGAGTGGATCGAAGCAGGGATCTTCTCCGCGCTGGTCGCGCATGCCATGAACGCCTACCAGCAGGTCATTGGCTACGACATGAACCACGTGTTCGTCGACGGCTGTAACAACGACGCGAGATCCAGCCAGGGAACCGGCTTCAATCCTAAACACCCAGGTAAACAGGGATGGAAGTTCGTCGTCGCAGTCGATGCTGCCGGTGTGCCGATGTCGTTCGCGATCGATGGAGCGAACCGTCAGGACTACCCAATGATGTTCACCGTTCTCGACGAACTGCACATCCGTGACAAGACCCGCCTGGTCGGCACCCTGCACGCTGACCGCGGCTTCAACTACGCCTCAACACCAGGCCTACTGAACGACCGCTACGGCATCGACGACTTCCGCGCCCCACCACGCAAGCAACCCGGCCAAGGACGCGTCAAACGGTGCCCATCGGGCCCACGATGGATCGTCGAAGCCACCAACGCCTGGCTCCGCAACTACCGCCAACTCGCCTACAACACCGACCGGCACACACACCACCGCCACGCCGCGTTCTCACTCGCCGTTGCGCTGTTCATCGTCCATCGAATCAGCAGCACCCATCACTCCAGCTGGCGCCCTATCCGCTGACCCCCCAGAGACGATCGTTACACCAGAACGACCAACACCTCTGGGTGGCGCGTCTCACCACGTGTAACGGTTGTCTCTGAGACGATTGTTACATCAGGACGGGGCGGGCGGCGCCGGCGGTGTACAGGCTGCCGGTGGCCAAGATGGCGTCGTCGCCATCGGCGTAGTCGAGGGCCCGGCGGCAGGCGTCTTCGACGGTGTCGAAGGCGACCACGTTGTCGCAACCGAGGTCGCGGGCGGCCTTGGCCACGTCGGCCGCTGGTACGCCCCGCGGCGACGGAGCCGTGGCGGCGAACACGACGTCGAACTCGTCCGCGCGCAGCGCGGCCAGCATGTCGTCGGGCGGTCGCAGCGTGCCGACCACCAGCAGGCGGCGACCTTCCGGTTGGAAGTCGTCGAAGAACACCTGGGCCGCGACGTCGGCGCCAGCTGGATTGTGCGCTCCGTCGATCACCACCAGCGGCTGGCGCCCGAGGATCTCGAACCGGCCGGGAACGGCGACCTCGCCGAAGCCTTCGGTGACCACGTCGTCGCCGAGCGGCGCGGCGAAGAACGTCTCGGCGGCGGTCAACGCCACCGCTGCGTTCTGGCCCTGATGCCAACCGTTGAGCGGCACGAACACGTCGGGATAGATCGTGGTCGGGGTGCGCAGATCGACCAGCCGTCCGCCGACGGCGAGCGAGTTGGCGACGACGTCGAAGTCGTCGCCGCGCACCAGCGTGGTGGCACCGCCAGCCGCACGGAAGAGCTCGACCAATTCCGGGCGGGTCTCGCCGACGATCGCCGCGCTGCGCGGCTTGATGATCCCCGACTTCTCGCGGGCGATGTGTTCCAGGGTGGGTCCGGCGAACTCGGTGTGGTCAAGTCCGATGTTGGTGATCACGGCCACCGTGGCGTCGACCACATTGGTCGCGTCCCACCGTCCGAGTAGGCCGACCTCGACCACCAGGGCATCGACCGCCACATCGGCAAACCAACGGAACGCGGCGGCGGTGACGATCTCGAAGTAGCTGGGCTCGATCCCGAGCACCACTTCGAGGTCGGCGATCGCCGCGATCTGTTCGGCGAGATCCTCATCACTGATCGGTTCGCCGTTGCGCGTGATGCGCTCGTTGATCCGCTCGAGGTGGGGACTCGTGTACGTGCCGACGGTGAGGCCTTGGGCCGACAGCAGTGCAGCGATCATCTGCACGGTCGAGCCCTTGCCGTTGGTGCCGGTGACGTGAATCACCGGCGCGGCGTGCTGCGGGTCGCCCATCGCGGCGCACAACGCGCTGATGCGATCGAGTGACGGGGAGTCGATTCGTCCGGTGGTGGCGTAGGTGGCGCGACCGTTGAGATAGGCCAGCGCCGCGTCGATGTCCATGGTGCAAACGAGGGGGTGGGCGGGGCGTTCGCCCGGTCAGGAGGCGGCTTTGCGCTGGCGGCCCGACGACCGCGGTACCAGCGTGGGATTGACCTTGTCGTTCACCGTCTCGGCGTCGATCACGACTTTGCCGATGTCGGTACGTCCCGGCAGGTCGTACATGGTGTTCAGCAGTACTTCTTCCATGATCGCCCGCAACCCGCGGGCTCCGGTGCCGCGCAGCAGCGCTTGATCGGCAACCGCTTCGAGACCGTCTTGCTTGAAGTCGAGTTCGACGTCTTCGAAGCTGAACACCTTCTCGTACTGCTTGACCAGGCTGTTCTTGGGTTCGACGAGGATCTTCACCAGCGCCTCGCGATCGAGGCTGCGGACCGCACCGACCATGGGCAGTCGCCCGATGAACTCGGGAATCATGCCGTACTTCACCAGGTCTTCGGGGAGCACCTGAGCGAACAGATCGCCCGGGTCGCGTTCGACGTGACTGCGGACGGTGCCGTGAAAGCCGACGCCCTTGTGGCCGATGCGCGATTCGATGATTTCCTCGAGGCCGGCGAACGCGCCGCCGAGGATGAACAGCACGTTGGTCGTGTCGATCTGGATGAACTCTTGGTGCGGGTGCTTGCGCCCGCCCTGGGGCGGCACCGAGGCCTGGGTTCCTTCGAGAATCTTCAGGAGCGCCTGCTGCACGCCCTCGCCGGAGACGTCGCGGGTGATCGAGGGGTTCTCGCTCTTGCGCGCCACCTTGTCGATCTCGTCGATGTACACGATGCCCGTCTCGGCGCGCTTCACGTCGAAGTCGGCAGCCTGGATGAGCTTGAGCAGGATGTTCTCGACGTCTTCGCCGACATAGCCCGCTTCGGTGAGCGCCGTGGCGTCGGCGACAGCGAACGGAACGTTGAGTTGGCGGGCGAGGGTTTGCGCGAGGTGTGTCTTGCCGCAGCCGGTCGGGCCGAGCAACAAGATGTTCGACTTCGCCAGCTCGACCTCGTCGCGCCGGCCGACGGTGGTGGCCTGGTTCTGGTACTGGATTCGCCGGTAGTGGTTGTACACCGCCACGGCAAGGATCTTCTTGGCGTCGTCTTGCCCGACGACGTAGTCGTCGAGGAACGCACGCACCTCGCGAGGGTTCGGCAGGTTCTCGAAGCTCAGCTCAGAGGTCTCGGTGAGTTCCTCTTCGATGATCTCGTTGCACAGATCGATGCACTCGTCGCAGATGTAGACGCCAGGACCAGCGATCAGCTTCTTCACTTGCTTCTGCGACTTGCCGCAGAAGGAACACTTCAGCAGCTCACCGGTATCACCGAACTTGGCCATGGTCCTCACTCCCTCCGCTGTGCTCGTGACTATCCCGAAGTCGGGACGGTCAGTTTGGCCGACGCGCCATGCTGCCGCGTGGACCGTTCCCCAATGTGCTCGTGCGCAACTCCCTCAGCTCAGCGGATCGGACCGGTGCGGTCGACCGCCTCGCGCGAGGAGATCACGCGGTCGATGATGCCATATTCCAGCGCATCGTTCGCCTCCATGACGAAGTCGCGATCGGTGTCGGCGTTGATCCGCTCCATTGGCTGGCCGGTGTGCTCGGCGAGGATCTGGTCGAGCAACTCGCGCATCCGCAGGATTTCGGCGGCTGCCAGCTCGAGATCGGTGACCTGGCCGTAACCGACCTGGCCGTAGGGCTGGTGCAGCAGCACCCGGCTGTGCGGCAGCGCCAGCCGCTTGCCCTTGGTGCCGGCAGCGAGGAGTACCGCTGCGGCCGACGCCGCTTGGCCCAGGCAGATCGTGGCGATGTCGTTCTTGATGAACTGCATCGTGTCGTAGATGGCGAACAAGGCCGTGATGTCGCCACCGGGACTGTTGATGTAGATGTTGATGTCCTTGTCGGGGTTCTCCGACTCGAGGTGGATCATCTGGGCACACAGCAAGCTGGCGATCTGATCGTCGACCGGCGTCTGCAAGAAGATGATGTTCTCCTTGAGCAGCCGGCTGTACAGGTCGTAGGCCCGTTCACCGCGGCTCGTCTGCTCGACGACATTGGGAACGAGGTAGTTGACGGCGTCGAGGTTCATGAGGGGTCCTCCGTGTCGGTCGTGTCGTTGTCGGTGTCAGCGTCGACGCCATCGGCATCGGCGCCATCGGCATCTTCTGCGTCGTCGTCGGTGCGCCCGAGCAGATGATCGCGATCGAGTACGGCACCGGCATCGTCGACGAACTCGGTGTGCTCGACCAACCAGTCCATCGCCTTGCCGGTGCGGATCTGCGAGAGCAGCTCGGGAACGGCGTCGTTCTGCTCGTACACCTTGCGGATCTCTTTGGCCTTCTGCTGGTACTGCATCGCCAGCCGGGCGTACTCCTGCTCGAGCTCGTCGTCGTCGACGTCGATCGCCTCGGCCTCGGCCACGGCACGCAGCGCCAAGTCGACGCGCACGTCTTCCTCGGCCGGCTCACGCATCTGGTCGACGAACTGCTCGGGCTCTTGGCCGGTCATCTCCAGCCACTGCTGCAGGTCGACGCCCTGGGCGGCGAACTGCTGCACCACGCCTTGCATGCGCCGGTTGAGCGCACTGTCGATCATGGCATCGGGTACGTCGATCTCGACCAGTGCGGCGAGCGCGGCGCGCACGCCGGGGACGAGTTGTTGGCGGGCCGCGCCGAGCTTCTGATCGGAGAGACGCTCGCGGATGCTCGCCTCCCACTCGTCGACGGTTTCGTACTCGCCGGTGTTCTCGGCCACCCATTCGTCGGTCGCTTCGGGGAGCTCACGCGTCTGCACTGCGTTGACCGTGATCTCGAAGTCGGCCGGTTCCTCGGTGCCCTTGGGGGTCGACTCGAAGCGCAGCTCGTCACCTGCGCTCGCACCGGTGAGGTGTTCGTCGAAGTCGTCGCTCACCCAGCCCTGTCCGATCTCGTACGACCAGCCGTCGACGTTGAGGCCAGTCAGCTCCTCGCCGTCGCGTGTCGCCGCAATGTCGAGGTCGACGAAATCACCCTCGGCGGCCGGACGGTCGACGTCGACCAGTGCCGCCGAACGGGCGAGCTCCTCGTCGCGGGCAGCGGCGAGCTCTTCGTCGTCGACCTCGAGCGACGGCAGCTCGACCCGCAGGCCGCCGTAGCCGGGCACGGTGATGACAGGGCGGATCTCGCACGTGGCGTCGAACTCGACCGGCCCGTCGTCTTCGCCATCGGTGATCTCCACCTCGGGCGTGGCGATGAGGTCGACGTCGTGCTCGCGCACCGCCTTGGCCAGGTACTCGGGCACCGCGTTGCGCAGCGCCTGTTCACGGGCGGGAGCCAGCCCAACTCGAGCTTCGAGCACTTTGCGGGGCACCTTGCCATTCCGAAATCCCGGCAGGCGCACCTCTTTGGCGATCTCTTTGAAGGCCCGGTCGATGTCGCGTTCGAACTCGGCCTCTTCGACCTCGACGTAGAGCTTGACCTTGTTGCCCTCGAGGGGCTCGACCGAACTTTTCACAGGCCCGGCAGTGTACCGGTGGGGTGTTCGATCCCTTGCTGGGCGAAACACCGGAGCGCACCTCGTCCGTGAACTGTCGCAAACGCCCCGGCATCGGCCATGATGGAGCGTGATGGAGATGTGGAAGCCGCACAAGCTGGCGTCACCCCACGATGGGCAGATCGAGTTGCGGATGGGCGACAAGGTGCGCTCGACCGTCGAGCTGCACGGCGTCCCCGAAGGCACCGAGGGCAAGGTGATCCTGGCCAACGGGTTCAACTGGCGGCGCTACCGCGTGCTGTTCGAGAACGGCGCCGAGGTCGGCGATCTCGATCATCGCAACATCGAGCCGATCGGCCGCACGGCGAAACGCATCGCCAAAGCGGAGGCCAAAGCCAACCGCTGACCACGGCGCTCACGCGCCCGAGGTGTGTGAGGCGGCGAGGGTCCGGTCTGTTTCGACGCAACACTGGCGACGTCGACATGGACCACGTGCGCTACCGATTCGGTGAGTTCGAGCTCGATACCGGGTCGCGCGAGCTGGCATCGCCCGACGGAGTCATCCCGACCGAGCGGCAAGTCTTCGAGGTCCTCACCCGTCTCGTCGAACACCGTGACCGGGTCGTCCCAAAGACTGAACTCCTCGACACGATCTGGGGCGACCGCTTCGTGTCCGAGTCGGCGCTGTCCACCCGCATCAAAGAGGCGCGACGTGCGCTCGGCGATGACGGCGACCGGCAGGTCTGGATCCGTACGATCCGCGGCGTCGGCTACCGATTTGTTGGCACCGTCGACGACATCGACGCAGTCGACCCGACCGAGGTTGCAGCACTCCCGCAGCGGCACCGTGGGCAACTGACGCCACCGCCCGAACGCCTCATCGGGCGAGATGCCGCAGTTGCCCGTCTCACCGCCCAGCTCGAGCACCATCGGCTGGTGTCGGTCGTCGGCACCGGAGGAATCGGCAAGACCCATCTCGTGCGGCATGTCGGCGCCACCCTCGCCACGCAGTGGACCGATGGCGCCGTGCTGGTCGAACTCGCCCACGTCGCCGAAGACGCTGCCGTCGCATCCACGGCGGTGCAGCAGCTCGGCGCACCGCAGTACGCCGACGTCTCGGTCCTCGACGCGCTGCTCGCGCACCTGCAGCCGCGTCACGGACTCCTCGTGCTCGACAATGCCGAGCATGTGCGCGTCGGCACGGCCGAGTTGTGCTCAGCGATCCTGGCGAGCTGTCCGCGAATCACCGTCGCCGTGACCAGCCGGGAACGGTTGGGCGTCGACGGCGAACGGCTCTTGCCACTCGGTCCGCTCGGTCTCGACCACTCCATCAAATTGTTCGCCGCGCGTGCGGCGGCACACTCGGTCGACGTCGACGAGAACGACGCGGCACTGCTTGCGTTGTGCCAACGGTTGGATGGAGTGCCGCTGGCTATTCAGCTCACCGCGGCTCGCGCTCGGATGCTCTCGGTCACCGACATCACGGCACGCCTCGACAAGCACCTCCGCACGGACGCAATCGAGTCGAGCGATCGTCACGCGACCATGGAGCGGGCGATCGCCTGGTCGTTCGAGTCGCTCACGATCGACGATCAGGCCGCGCTCTGTGCGCTGGCGAACCTGCGCGGAGCATTCGACCTCGACGACGCAAGCGCCGTCATCGGCCGCGACGCGCTCGAACTCGTGGTTCGCCTCGTCGAACGCTCGCTCCTGATCACGGTCGATGGACCACGAAGTCGGTTTCGGATGCTGGAGCCGATCCGACTCTTCGCCGCACAGCGGCAGGACGACGGCGACCGGGCGGCGTTTGTCGCACACCTCGTCGCGTCGGTCACCACAGCGTGCGATCGAATGGAGCGGGGCGACATCGATGGCGGCGCGGCCGAGCTGGCCGACCGTTGGCCCAACGTACGAGGCGCGGTCGAGGTGGCCATCAACAGCGGCGACGTCGGATCGGCCCGTCAACTCGTGGCGAGCCTGGCCTCATACGCCGAGGTGTGGCTGCACGTGGAGGTGGCCGAGTGGGCCCTCGCAGCCGCAGGCCCCGACCGATCAGACCCGGCGGCGATCGAGATGCTGGCGATCGCCGCCCGACTCCTCGCGCACACGGGCACCCGAGACCGCGCCACCGCCCTCGTCGAGCGCATCGCAGACGCCTCAGCAACCAGCGATGTCGTCCTGGCGCGTCTGTGGAACCGGTGGTACGACGGCGATGTCGACGGTGCGCTGCAGCAGCTCGCTCTGCTCGAGTCGCAGCTCGAACGCACCACCGGGCTCACTGCCTTGGCGGTGCAGACGTTGCGCGTGTTTGCCATCACTGCGGGAGGTCAACCTGACGCGTCGGCGACGCGACGCCTGCGGTCCATGGCCCAAGCGAGCGGCGACAGCGGCTCACCGCTGTCGCGGTTCGCTGATGGCGTCGACGCATTCTGGGACGCGCGGTTCGATGAGTCGCTGCAACCGTTCGACCGCAGCGTCGACGCGGCAACGGAGCGTGGTCAGATGCTCTTCGCCAGCGGCATCGCGTCGTTCCGCACCATGGCCCTCGCAGCAATGATCGGGGAACAGCCCGCCATCGACCGACTCACGACGAGTTTGCGCAATGCCCTCGGCCCCCACGAACGTGTCGCCGTCGTCGGCAATGTGTCATTGCTCGCTGACCTCACCGTTGCTGCCCTCGCTCTTGCTGTACGCAACGAGACCGCGATCGCCGCACAGCTGCTCGGCGTGCGTGCCGCCAACAACTACCACGCCGGCGCATCAGAGCTGGTCGCCGCACGCGCTGCTGCGATCCTCGCCGAACGCGGTCATGGCGTCGACGAAGACCTCGATCACGGCGCCGGCCTCGATCTCCGAGCAGCCACCGAGCGTGCGCTCAGCGCGCTCGAAGACCTCGGCCACACGCAGTAGCGACGCAGCACCGCACGCCTCGGAACGACCAGCGCCCCTATCGCCGCGCGGTACGGTGCCCGCGTGACGGACGAGGCTGTCGACGACAGCGACGACACATCGATCACCGGTTCGACGTGGTTGGCGATCGGCGCCATGATGCTCGCCGTCTTCGTGATCGCCAACGACTTCACGGCGATGAACGTCGTGCTCCCGACCATCGAGTCGGAACTCGACACCGACCTGTCGACCGTGCAATGGGTGATCAACGGCTACGCGCTGATCTTCGGCGTGCTCATCGTGCCGGGCGGACGGATCGCCGACATCTACGGACGCCGCGAGGCGCTCGCCGCAGGCGCCTTGATGTTCGCCGTGTTCTCCCTGCTCGGCGGTCTCGCGCCGAACGTGTGGGTATTGATCGTCGCCCGGATGCTGATGGGCGTCGGCGGTGCGCTGATGTGGCCCGCAATCCTCGGCCTGGTCTATGCGGTGCTGCCCGGAACCAAGACGGCGCTCGCCGGCGCAATGGTGATCGGCGTCGCCGGCATCGGGAATGCCTCGGGTCCGGTCATCGCCGGGGCGCTCGGCGAGATCGACTGGCGCTACGTGTTCTTCATGAACGTGCCGATCGCATTGATTGCGATGGTTGCCGTGCTCACGCTGATCAAGCTCCCTCGCGAACGAGTAGACGAACACATCGACTACGTGGGGACGGGTCTGCTCTCGATCAGCCTGCTCTCGTTGCTCACCACGCTGACGCTGGCGCCCAACATCGGATACGGCGAGCCGGGTGTGATCGCTGGCTTCGTCGTGTTCGCGGTGTTCATGGCGGCGTTCGTGTGGTGGCAGCGCCGCGCCGGCGAGGCCGGCCTGATCCCCTCGTCGGTCGCCAAGAACCGGCCCTTTATTCGCGCTTGCCTTGCGGTGCTGCTGATGTCCGGCCTGTTCCTGTCGGCGGTGTTCTATTTCCCGCAGTTCTTCGAGAAGATCCTCGGCGAGGACACGTTGGTCGCCGGCCTGATGCTGCTGCCGTTCGTGATGGTGTTCGCCGCGACGTCATTCGTCGAGCCGTGGCTGGTCGGCAGGATCGGCACCAAAGCAGTGCTGTCGGCCGGCGCCGCCGCGTTGTTCATCGGTGCGCTGCTGACCGTGCTGATCGTCGACGACAACGCCGAGTGGGCGGCGATCGTTCCCGGGATGGTTGCGTTGGGGATCGGCGTCGGGTTGTTCTATTCCGCGATCACCAACGCCGCGCTCGACCTACTACCGCCGGAGCAGTCCAGCCTTGCTGGTGGGCTGCTCTACATGTTCCAGGTCGGCGGCGGCGCGGTTGGCCTCGCGCTCACCACCACCGTGTTCCTCGCCACGTCGTCGCGCGAGATCGACGATGCGGCGACCGAGATCGGCGTGCAGCTCAGCACGGGAGAGAGCAACGACATTCAGGGCGTACTCGCCGGGACCGAGACCAGCCAGCAACTCCTCGATCAGTACTCCGGCCAGGCGGATCAGCTCACCGAGATCGTGCGCGACTCGTTCATCACGGGGATGCGTTGGGGATTCGGGTTCAACGCGCTGCTCAGCCTCGTGGGACTGCTCGTCGTGGTGTTGGCCGTCGGCGGTCCGCCGTCGATGATGTTCCGCGATCGCGACGGCTACGACACGAGCGAAGCCGAGGAAGCTGCCGCCGACGAGGCCGGCGCACTCTGAACCGCTCTGCGAGACTGCCGTGGTGACCACCCTCGTCCTCACGGTGATCGGGAACGACCGCGCCGGTCTCGTCGACACGCTGGCCACGCCGATCGCGGCTCGTGGCGGCAGTTGGCAACGAAGCCACCTCGCACGCCTGGCCGGCCAGTTCGCCGGGATCGTCGTCGCCGAGGTTCCCGCCGACCAGGCCAACGCGCTGATCGCTGACCTCGAAGCGATCACTGCCACCGGAGTGCTCGATGCGCGGGTGGCGATCGCCGGCGACGACGACGCGACACGCGGCGCACACGAGCTGCAGCTCGAACTCGTCGGCCAGGACCGCCCAGGAATCGTGCACGAGATCGCGCGCACCCTCGCCGCCAGCGGCGTCAGCATCGACGAGTTGCAGACCCGCTCGGAGTCGGCGTCGATGTCGGGCGAGCAGCTGTTCTACGCGTCGGCCACCGTGCGCGTCCCCGACGACGCCGATCCCGCTGTGGTGCGCGCCGCGCTCGAGCAACTCGGCGACGAGATGATGGTCGACCTCGACGTGGCCGCTGCGCGTCAGGTGCCGTAGCGCGCAACGCCCGCCGCGTAGCGCTCCGCGAACAGCGCCAGCACCTCACCAGGCTCGGCGTGACGACCGGTGGCATGCTTCGAGTAGAGCATTTCGCCGTTCACCTCCACGTCGAACACACCGCTCGTGCCGGTGACCAGCTGCACCGACTCGATGACGTGTTGGTAGTGCCCGAGGAGGTCGTTCACCGCGCCCACGGCGCGGTCCGAATAGTTTCAGGGCACGCAGTAGGTCAGGCGGATCGTGTGCTGCACGGTGCTCGTCACCAGGCCAGTGTGCCAGCACAGTGCGGAAGTGCCGCCACGGTGCGGCGTGAAGCGCACACCGCGGCCACGCCGCGAGCGGCCTAGCGTCGCGGTCGTGCATCGCTCGCCCACCGTTCTTGGATCGCTGCGCCTCGATGCTGCATTCCACGTGGTGACACCGCAGCGGGTGTTGTTCGTGCCCACGGCGGCCAACGGGCTGACGGACCGTGCGGCTGTCGTCGATGCGTACCGCAGCCAGTTCGCCGGCGCCGATGTGCTCGAGTACGACCTCGACGCCCCGGTCGGTCGAGCGACGTCGCCGCCCTCGAGTCGGTGGACACCGTGGTGATGTCGGGCGGCAACCCCTACCACCTGCTGCGCGCGCTGCGGACCTCCGGCTTCGACCGCTCGTTGAGGGCTGCGCACCGCAAGGGCGGCGCCTACATCGGGGCCAGCGCTGGCGGACTGGTCGCCGGACCGTCGCTCGCACCGGTCGCCGATGTCACTCCGTTCGTGCGGCCACACGGCCTTGACGTGAACGCGCTCGGCATCGTCGACGTCGTGGTGCTGCCGCACGACGATCGCCAAGGTCGCCGCGCGCTCCACGAACAAGCCCTCAAGAAGCACGCCGGCGCCCACCCCATGTTGGCGATCACCGACGACGAGGTCGTCGTGATTCGTGACGTCGACTGGGAGGTGCACTCGACGGCGGGCCAGCTCATCCGTCCCGCTGTCGACGCCGACGCCGCGCCGATCGCCGAGTGTTATCTCGCCGCAGGACGCACGGCATGGACGTTCCTCGACGCTGCCCAGTTCGCCGCCCTCGAGCCGCCAGTTGCGTCGTGGCGCAGCCGAATCGCCGACCGCCGAGCGCCCACCGAGCTGCTCGTCGCCGAGGATGCCGCAGGCCTGCGCGGGTTCGTGTGGGCGCAGCCGTCGCCAGACGCCGACGTTCCCGGGACGCCCGGTGAGGTCGGTGCGTTCTACACCCACCCCCGCACCTGGGGTTCGGGCGGTGGCCGCCGACTGCTCGATCTGGCGCTCGACCAGCTGCGGTGCGCGGGATGCAACACCGCGTTCCTCTACACCGAGGAGCGCAACGATCGGCCGCGCCGGGTGTACGAGGCGGCTGGCTGGCGCACCGACGGCACCGTTCGCGAGCGCCGCTACCTCGATGCGCCCCTCCGCGAGGTGCGCTACGTCCGCCCGCTCTGACCGGCTACAACTCGCCGCCGGTTTCTTCTTCGGTCATCACCGCGATCGGGTCCGTGGGGTTGATCCACGACTGGGCGCGGAATCGCCGAATGATCGACGGCGGCAGGGACAGCACCACGACCCCGCCAAGCACGATGGCGGCGTACGCCAGCGGCGGCACCGACGAGTACCCGGCGGGCGGGGTCATGCTCAGCACGAGCGCGGCCGTCGCAGCGACCATGCCGACGATTGCGATGGGCACGAGCCCGCGAATGCGGATCGGTCGGTAGAGGTCTGGCTC
The DNA here is from genome assembly GCA_965230015.1 of Ilumatobacteraceae bacterium. Classification (GTDB taxonomy): domain Bacteria; phylum Actinomycetota; class Acidimicrobiia; order Acidimicrobiales; family Ilumatobacteraceae; genus JABSQH01. The sequence goes on from CBDDKF010000016.1 coordinate 53,471, forward strand.
CATGCGGCGCAGCCGGATCGCGCTGGCGAACATGCACAGGTACATCAGCATGTAGAGCGCGATCGAGACGTCTTGCAAGATGGCAAACGCCTGCGATGTCGATGGTGACACCACGAACACGAGCGCCAGGACCGTCACGATCACGCCCTGGAGGAGCAGCAGCGGCATCTGCACGTCGTTGCGGTTCGTCCGTTGGAGCACTGGCGGGAGATAGCCGGCCCGCCCGACCAGCCACATACTGCGGCTGGGTCCGGCGATCCAGGCGATCGAGGCGGCGAACGCGCCGGCCACGAGCAGCGTCGACAGCACGTTGGCCAGCCACGAGACGCCGAACACACCGGCGTACACGTCGAACGCCTGCGACGCGCCGGACGTGAGCTCGAGGCTGCTGTCGGGCACCACCACCGAGATCGCCAGCGAGCCGAGCAGGTACAACGTGAAGACGGTGCCCGCGGCGAGCAACACCGCTTTCAAGTAGGCCGTTGGTGGTCCCTTCATGTGGGCGATGTGCACCGCGTTGACCTCAAGACCGGCAAACGCCACGAATGTGCCGACGACGAGCGCCACGCTCGACAGACCATCGAACGGCGGGACGACGTCGGCGACCTCGAGCGCGATCTGCGATGTCCGCCCCTCCCCCAGCCAGATGAACATCATCGTGATCAGCGTCACCGCAGGAACGATCGTGCCGAACCCGAGGCCCAGGTTGCTGACCAGCGTGGTCCGCTGCATGCCCCGACTCACGGTGAACGTGGCGATCCAGAACACCACCAGCACCACGGTCCCCATGTACAACCCGTCGTCGGCGAGGTGCTGATTGCCGAGGGCGTGGGCCAGCGCGGCGGCACCGAACGAAAGCAGGGACGGATACAGCGTGACGCTGTTCATGAACGAGAACCACGTGGCCTGAAAGCCCAGCCGCGGGCCGAATGCGTCACGTACCCACACGAAGATGCCGCCGGGATGGCTCGTGGCGAGCTCGGCCGAGACCAGTCCGACCGGGAGGAGAAACAGCACCGCGGGGAGGAGGTACACGGTGATCGCACCGAGGCCGAAGCTCGCCGAGTCCGAGAGCTGGGCGATGCTCCCGACGCTGGCCACCATCAACATCGCCAGGGCCGGCCAGGCGACGAGCCCGACCGCCTTGAGCTCGCCCTTCAGACCCGCCTTCAGTTCGGCGCGCTCTGACGATCGACTCGGTTCGTTCACGAGTCGACTCGATCGGTGCGTTCGAACGGTTCGATCTCGTCGACCAAGTTGTCGAAGTCATCGAGCACGTCGGGGCAGTAGATCTCCGCGACGAGTCGGCCATAGGCGATGGCCTCGTCGGTGACCGTCGGCCGCCGACCCTGGGCAGTGTTGCCCCGCACCACGAGACCAGCGACGCCGTCGAGGTCGGCGCGGTGCGCCTCGCAGAATGCCGGCGCGTCTGCGCCGTACAGGGCTTCGGCCGACTCGATGGTCAGCCCGGGCGCCAATCCGGCCTGTTGCGTGGCGGCGATGAGCTGCGTCGCACGCTGCTCGGCGACCGGATCGGTGTCGCTGCTGCAGGCCCCGGCGGCGATCGCCGCAGCGACCGACACGACACCCACCCAACGGGCCGCCGGCGAAGGCCGACGTCGCCCGAGAATCGGCTGTCGAGGTGCGCTACTGATCGGAGAAGGATCGCACATCACCGCGCGCCGACCCGCATGTCGCTCGCACACGAGCGCGCTCAGCGCGGACCGGCTCGGTCGTCGAGCCGTTGTGCGCCTGCGTCGATGCCGGGGAGCTGCGACTCGAACACGCCCTCGTGCTCGGCGACCAGCTCGGCGACGAGCGCCTCGACCTCGGCCCACGACCCGGCGCGCGGTCCGGCGAGCCCCCGGTTGTACGGCTGGTCGAACACGATGGTCGTATTGCCCTGAGCGCGCAGCTGGTCCACGTTGTGCGGCGCATCGTCGACGTAGGCGTCGGCTTCCGCTTCGGGTTTCGCTCCGAGGAAGCACAGATCGCGATACGGGATCCGGTTGGCGTCGAGCCAGGCGGCGGTATCGGCGACCGCCTTCTCGTGGCCCCAATTCACGTACAAGCGGTGGGTGATGATGCGGATCCACACGCCGGCGTCGGACAACCGCCACAGCGCGTCTGCCGCACCCTCGATCACGTCCATCGTGCGAAACATGTCGTGCTCCAACACGGCCACCCGGTGCAGCTTGGCGTACTCGTCGGCGTCCAATCCCCACTCGCCAAAGTCCCACGAGCGTTCCAAGGTGAGCGTTTCGGGGTCGATGCCGCGGATCTCGGCGAGGATGTCGCGAAAGCGCCGTGTGTGATCGGCGACCACGCCGTCGAGGTCAACGCCGAGCGTGAACGATCGACCCGTCACTGGCGCACCCGGTTTCGTCGCACCGTCGAAGACTGCCAGAGTTGCGCCCCATGGCAACGCCCGGACTCCGTCTGGGGATTGATCTCGACGGCGTGGTCGCCGACTTCAACTCCGGATGGATCTCCCGCTACAACGCGCAGTTCGGCACCGACGTGCACCCCGATCACGTCACCGAGTGGAACGCCCCGCTCGCCCTCACCCACTTCGACACGATGCGTGCGTTCTGGTCGTGGGCTCGTACCAGCGGCGACGGAGCAAGCATCTTCCGGGTGCTCGCTCCCTACGACGGCGCCATCGACACGCTCGGGCAACTCGCCCGCCGCCACCACGTGGTGATCATCACCACCAAACCCCGCTTCGCCATACACGACACCTACGCCTGGCTGTCCGAACACCGCGTACCGACCAGCGAGGTGCACATCGTCGACGATAAGACGACCGTGAGCTGCGACGTGTACCTCGACGATGCCGACCACAACGTCCGGGCGTTGGCCACGGCCCATCCCGATGCCGTGGTGTGTCGGTATGTCCGACCGTGGAACCAGCACCACGACGGCAGCAACATCGTGGATGTGGCCGGTTGGACCGACTTCGTTGAGGTAGTGAACCGCCGCGTGAACGGCGCGTGAACTCGGCCCCGAGTCCGTTCAGCGGGCGACGCCCGATGGGCTACGGTCCCGCGACCCGCTCAACCGTGAACACAAGGGGAGGACACATGAAAGCCCGCAGAGTGATCGCTGTGTGCTGCGCACTGGGACTGGTCGCTGCCGCATGCGGCGACGACGATGACGACGCCGCCGACACCACGGCGCCTGCCGCCACCGATGCGCCGGACGCCACCGACACGACCGACGGTGACGACATGTCCGACGACGACATGTCGGACGATGACATGGCCGACGATGACATGGCCGGTGACGACATGTCCGACGACGACATGTCGGATGTGCCCGAGGACTGGCCCGAGTCGCTCGTGTTCGGTTTTGTCCCGAGCCAGGAGCAAGAGCAACTCCAAGACGACATCCAGCCGTTCATCGACGTGCTCGAAGAAGGGCTGGGCATCGAGGTCGAAGGTGTGGTCACCACCGACTACACCGGCCTGGTCACCGCGATGGGCTCCGACGAAGCCGACCTCGGTGCGTTCGGGCCGTTCGGGTACGTGCTCGGCAAGGACAACTTCGGCAACATCGAGGCGCTGATCCAGTCGATCCGCTTCGGATCGGCCACGTTCCACGGCCAATGGTTCACCAACGATCCGTCGATCTGCACCGAGCCGCCGGTCGAGGGCACTGCGCTGATCAACCAGGACGGCGAGATCGTGCAGGTCGATGCGCTCGAGGCCGTCGCCTTGCAGGTCGGCATCGCCTTCAACGACGACGGCGAGAAAGAGTTCAGCGACGTCGCCGAAGACGGCACGCCGATCTCGCCGGGCCTGTCGTGCATCGGTGACATCACGCAGGTGGCCGGCGAGGAAGTGGCCTTCGTGTCGGAGAGCTCGACCTCGGGGTATCTGTTCCCCGCACTCGAGCTGTCGAATGCAGGCATCGATCCGCAGTCGGACATCACGCCGGTGTTCGCCGGGAGCCACGACGCCACGGTCACCGCGGTGTACAACGGCGACACGCGATTCGGACTGTCGTTCGACGACGCCCGCCGCAACATCCGCGACGAGCAGCCCGACGTGGGCGAGAACGTGATCGTCTTCTCCATCACCGAAGAGGTGCCGAACGACGTCGTGGCCGTGCGCACCGATCTACCCGAGAGCCTGAAGGAAGCGGTGTACGCAACCGTCGAGGCCTACTTGGCCACCGAGGAAGGCCAAGCCGTGTTCGACGAGATCTACGGCTGGACCGACGTCCGCCCAGCGGAAGAGGCGGACTTCGACATCGTGCGCGAAGCCGCCGCGGCGCTCGGCATCAGCGAACCGCCGGGGTGATGTCGGCTCACGCCACGATGGTCGTGACGTGATCGAGTTCGACGACGTCTCGGTGACCTACCGAGGCGGCGTCACCGCACTGCGCAACGTCAGCCTCACGATCGACGACGGCGAGTTCGTCGTGGTCGTGGGGCTGTCGGGCGCCGGCAAGTCGACACTGCTGCGGGCGATGAACGGCCTGGTGCCGGCCACGTCGGGATCGATCAAGGTCAACGGCTCCGAGGTCGTCGGCGCATCGGGTCGCGAGCTGCGACGCATCCGTCGGCAGATCGGGATGATCTTCCAGACGTTCAACCTGGCGACGCGCACCACCGTGCTGAACAACGTGTTGATGGGTCGGCTGGCAACGGTACCGACGTGGCGTTCCACGCTCGGACTGTGGCCGGCCAGCGACAAAGAGATCGCCTTCGAGGCATTGGAGCGGGTGGGCATCGTCGACAAGGCCTACGTGCGGGCGTCGAACCTCTCCGGCGGACAGCAACAGCGCGTCGGGATCGCTCGCGCCCTCGCTCAGGAACCGTCGGTGATGCTCGCCGACGAGCCGGTGGCCGCGCTCGATCCGGTGACCAGCCATCAGGTGATGGGCGATCTGCAGCGGATCAATCGCGAGCTGGGCATCACCACGCTGATCAACCTGCACTTCCTCGACCTGGCTCGCACCTACGGTCGCCGTCTGATCGGCCTGCGCGGCGGCGACCTGGTCTTCGACGGCGACATCGCCGATGTCGACGACGACACGTTCCGCGAGATCTACGGCCGCGCGATCACCCCCGACGACTTGTTGTCGATGGAGGCGTCGGCGAACGCCGATGACTGACGTCGCGCCGTCCGCCACCACGCAGCCGACGAAGCCTGCGCGCCCACGCAAGCCGCGCCTGCGTGTTCGGTCGGTCCTCATCGGTATCGCGGTCGCGGCATTCACCGTGTACGCCGCCCGCCAGTCGGGTTGGGAGTGGGCGTCGTTCATCACCGTCTGGACCGACCCGTTGTGGGGACGGTTCTGGCCCATCGACTGGGAGTGGGTGTTCGATCGACGGAACGTGATCGACCCGCTGATCGAGACGTTCCAGATCGCCGTCGTCGCCACCGTGATCGGCTGCATCATCTCGCTGCCGATCGCGTTCTTGATGTCGTCGCTGACCACCCCCGGCCGTGTGACGTTCATCGTCGTGCGCTCGCTAATGAACGTCCTGCGGGCGATCCCCGACCTGCTGTTGGCGGTGATCCTCGTCGCCGCTGTCAGCATCGGAGCCTTCGGCGGCGCGATCGCGCTCACGATCTTCTCCACGGCCGTGCTCGTCAAGCTGTTCAGCGAAACCATCGACGCAGCCGACCCCCGACCGCTCGAAGCGGCGATGGCCGCCGGCGGGCGGCACACCTCAGCGGTGCGCACCGGTGTGTTACCCGAGGTGTTTCCCGCCTACGTGGCGTTCTCGGCGTACGTGTTCGAACTCAACGTGCGCGCGTCGGTGGTCATCGGCCTGGTCGGCGGCGGCGGTATCGGCCGGGTCATCGAAGCCCAGCGGCAGTTCTTCCGCTACGACCGGATCCTCGGCATCCTCATCGTGATCTTCATCGTCGTGGTGATCATCGAGCAGATCAGCGACGCCATCAGGCGACGGGTGCTGTGAGGGCGCGATGACCGCAACGCTCACGCCGCCACCGACGACCGACGAGACCGGTCGGCCGACTCCGCCGCGGGCCCGCTGGTGGTGGGCGTTGGCCGCGATCGGCGTGGCGATCGCCTTCGTATGGGGCGTCAACGGCCTCGACATCGGGATGGATGCCCTCCGTCGAGCGCCGGGGAACGTGTGGACGATCATCAAGCTCTCTTGGCCACCCGACTTTGCGACGGTGCTCGAGCGTGGCGCGTTGGGCAAGGTGTTCGAGTCGGTGTACATCGCATGGACCGGCACGGTGATCGCCGCCGTGTTGTCGTTGCCGCTGGCGTTTCTGGCGTCGAACAACGTGGCGCCCACATGGCTTCGGGTGGCGATCCGTCAGCTGTTCATCGTGATTCGCGCCTTCCCCGAGCTGGTGCTGGCCACGATCTTCCTCGCCGTCGTCGGACTCGGGCCGTGGGCCGGGGCCCTGGCGATCGGCATCTCCTCGGTCGGCACGCTCGGCAAGTGGTCGAGCGAGACGATCGAAGAGGTCGACGACGGTCCGGTCGAGGCGATCGCTGCGGCCGGCGGCGGCCATCTGTCGGGGGTGCGGTGGGGACTGTTTCCGCAGGCCTTTCCGACCATCGTCGCCCACTGGTTGTTCCGCTTCGAGATCAACGTGCGCGCCTCGGCGATCTTCGGGTTGATCGGCGCAGGCGGAATCGGCGGCGAGATCTCTTCGCAGGTGCAGTTCCGCAACTGGGAGAACGTGTCGGCCGTGTTGATCATGGTGATCGTGATGGTCCTCGTCATCGACACCGCCTCCGGAGCGGTGCGGCGGCGAATCCTCTCCGGCAGCACCCGCGGAACGCTGGAGGCGAGCGAAGAGGTCATCGGCGACATGGGCGGCTTCCTCACCCGTCGCCGCGCCCCCAAGGTCGACTCGAACTGAGCCCTCGCCGTGAGGCCAGTACGGTCGGCGGCGTGAATCGGACCGATCGGCTGTACGCGCTGGACGAGGAGCTGCGCGGCGTGGCCCCCGGCTATCGCAGCGCAACCCAGCTGGCCGAACACTTCGAGGTGTCGACGCGCACCATCGAACGCGATCTGTCGGCGCTCCAACAGTCGGGCGTGCCGATCTACGCGGTGACCGGCCGACGCGGCGGCTACGCGCTCGATACGGCGCACACACTCCCGCCGCTGAACTTCTCGGCCGGTGAGGTGACGGCGATCGCCACCGCGCTCGCCGCCCAGCACGATGGACCCTTCACCGCGTCCGGCCGCTCCGCCTTGCGCAAGATCCTTGCCGCGCTCGGCGACGTCGACGCGCAGCAGGCGCGCGAGCTCGCCGAGCGGGTGCACCTGTACGACCTCGCTCCGCAGCGGCCACGACCTCCCTCGGTGGTGGAGCACGCCATCGTCAGCCGGCGGGTGCTCACCCTCGACTACACCGATCGCCACGGCGCCCCCACCGATCGCATCGTCGAACCACTCGGCGTGTTGGGCATGGCGCCCAACTGGTACCTCTGGGCCTGGTGCCGCCTGCGCGACGCGCCGCGCGCGTTCCGGCTCGATCGCATCAACGGCGCGGTGATGCACGACGAGGTGGCACCGATGCGCCATCTTGATCCGGCCGTCGATCGGGACCCGTACGCGGCAGGTCGCAGCCTGCTGGGCGACGACTAAGCGCCTCGACGCGACGCATCTGCGCAGAAATCGCGAAACACCGACAGGACGCTGTCGGCAACGGTGCCCACGGTGGTCGCATGACGAACACCAGCACCAACACCGCACCACTTCCCTCGTCCGCTCAACCCGCACCGGTGACGTGGTTCGAGATCCACACCGCCGACCGTGCACGCGCCGAGAAGTTCTACGGCGAACTGTTCGGGTGGCGCTTCGACCACTCCATGCCCGACTACTCGATGATCGACCTGGGCGCCGATGCACCCCATGCGGGCGGGATCGCCGACACCAAGGGCGAGTCGCCCGCGGCGGCGATCTTCCACGTCCAGGTGCCCGATGTGGACGCCTCGTGCGCGGCGGTCACCGCCGCCGGCGGCTCCGTGATCGTGCCCACGCAGGCGACGCCCATCGGGTTGCAGTTCGCCTACGTGGCCGACCCCGACGGAAGCATGTTCGGGCTGTTCAGCCCGCCGACTGAGTGACCCACCGTCTCCTTCCCCGCCGTCACTTCGCCCCTTCCGCACCGTTCACAAGTGAACTATGTTGGACGGCGGGGAAAGGAGGACGACATGGTCGAGTTCTCTACGCAAGCCGACGTGCTGCTCGGGTCCGATGCGGTCGCCCACGTGTGGACCAACAACGCCGACGGCACGCCGCAGGTGTCAGTGGTGTGGGTCATCGCCCACGGCGACGAGATCGTGTTCGGTACCGACGCAGCCAGTCAGAAGGCCAAGAACCTGGCTCGCGACGATCGCGTCGTAATGTCGATCGAAGACACCGAGCGCAACGAGCGTGGCTTTCAGCGACATCTCGTGGTCCGTGGCCGAGCGACGGTCGAGCACGGACCCGATCCGGCGCTGATGGATCGGCTGGCTAACAAGTACCTCGGGCTACAACGTCACCCGTTGGCGCTGCGCGACTCGCCGACCAGCGTGGTCGTGCGGGTCAACGTCGAACGGATCAGCGGGGTTGGCCCGTGGGTGGTCGACGAGGTGCCCGCAGTCCACTGAGCGCACCACAACACACCCGCACTGCGCGACAGCGCGACCCATGGGTATCCACTTGCGCCGTCGGTGACTCTGTATGGGTATGGAGCGCGACACCGTGGTGCGAGCGATCAACGGCGATCCGCATGCGTACGAGTCGATCGTCGAGGAGTTCACGCCGACGGTGCGCGGCGCCGCGTTCGGACTCTGCGGTGATCACGAGCTGGCAGCCGACATCACCCAGGACGTCTTCGCCACCGCGTATCTGAAGCTCGCCACCGTGCGCGATCCGGACGCGCTCCCTGGCTGGCTGATGGCAGTGACCCGGTCGTGCGCCCGCGCCGCGCGTCGATCGACCGCCGCCGTCGAACCGAGCACTGCCGCCGCCTCCCTGGAGGACACGGTCATCGCCGCCGACGAGGCCCGTCGCGCTCGCCTGGCGGTCGAGGCGCTGCCGCCGGCCGAACGCCTCCCGATGGCGCTGCACTGTTTCGCCGGTCATCGACTGTCCGAGATCGCCGAACTGTGCGAGGTCCCGCTGAGCACAGTGAAGAAGCGGATGCGCGTCGCCCGCGCTCGACTACTACGAGGAGACCCAGAGATGACGACGGAACCGTCTTCGACGACCCCAACGACTGACGCGGTGCGCCTCTTCGCCGCGCTCCCACGGGCGACACGTCGCTCGTCACCACGATCCTCGACGCCCGACCCGATCTCGTCGACGTCCGTGAAGGGTGGACCCACGACGACGCGCTGGCCTACCGGCTGCCGCTGAGCGACGGCGGCACTCCCTTACTCCGGGCCGTCGAACGGGGTGACCGTCCGATGGTCGATCTGTTGCTGGCGCGCGGCGCTGACCCCAACGGGGCGTGTGCGTGTGCCGGTGGCGAGAACCCCGTGTGGGTTGCTGCGTCGCAGAACGATTCCGGCGTGCTCACTTCGCTGCTTCGCAACGGAGCGCAATCCGACCGGCCGGCCTTCGCCGGATTGACACCGATCGACGTCGCCACGCTGCGCGGCTACGGCGAGGTGGTCACCCTTCTGAGCGCGGCCGGCGCACAGCCCCCTTCCGGAGCGAACGAACCATCGACCAACCCAGTGTCGAACGCCACGGGGATTCGAGCAGTCGACCTGTGGTGCCCGCTGCCGACCCGCGGGCTCATCCATCTCGCCGCGGGCTACCGGCTCGGCGCGATCGTGCTGCTAACCGAGTTGTCGTGGTTGGCAGCTCGCCGCGGTGAGCGGGTGGTGTGGACCGGCTTCCTGCCGCGCCCGGTCGACCTGGGCGATGTCCATCATGGCCTCGCCGATGCGGCGATCAGCGACGACGTCACCGTGGCGCTGGCGCTCCCGACCGCGACCGACGAGGAGCTCGGCGCAGCATTCCATGCGGGAGTTCGCGCAGCCGACGAGGGAGGCCTCTTGGTGGTGTTCACCGAGGCAGGCCACCTGCACGTCGTCGACGAGCAGATGATTGCCCTGGCCTCACGCCCGGGACTCACGATCGTGGTGGGCCCGTTGGAGGATCCTCCACCGCCGCCATCACGGCCACCCGGCGGTGGGCCCTACCTCGCGGCGATCGAGTTCGACGAGCAGCGAGCTGCGCGAGGCCGCTGGCCAGCGATCAGCTCACGCTCGTGGAGCACTGTTGCGTCGCCGGACATGGCGGAGCTGGCCGACAGGGCGCGCGCCCACGGTACGGATGCCCTCGACCGCTATCTGTCGCAGCCGTTTCATGTCACGTCGCACATCACTGCGATGGCCGGCGAATCGACCGACATCGACGAACTCCGAGCGCGGGTTGCTGAGCTGGTCGACGAACCGCCGATGTCCGAACCCGGTTGACGCGCCCCCGACCGATCGATCAGCGAGTGGAAGCGAGGGCGGCCGAAGGGCTCAGCTGACCTCGATGCGTTCGATCGTGATCGGCAGCTCCTCGCGCCCAGCCGGATCGATACGCAACGCGGTGATGAAGCCGTCCCACGTGTCGATGGTCGACATGTCGAGGTCGTACGTGCGCATCTCGCCGTCGGCAATCACGTCGAACACCTTCAGCCGCGACTCGTCGAACACATCGACGCCGTCGGTCCAGAAGAACAGCTCAGCGGCGGTCTGCCCACCTCCGGCATCGACGGCATCGGCGGCCATCGTGATCGACACGGTGTCGAACTGCGCCGGAATGCGCAGCGCATAGTTGGCCATGTACGGGTCGTTGCCGGTCGACGTCATCGCCAACGCTCCGTCGGCCACCTCGAAGTCGCCGATGTCGAACAGCGGCTCCCACCCTTCCGCGTCGCCGTCGGTGGCGAACTCCCACACGGTTGGCTCGTACGTCACCTCCTGCCACTCCACCGGGATACGCACCAGGTCGCGATCGAGGCTGACCCCGCCTGCATTGAACCGCACCAGATACAGGTACATCGAGCCGTCGGTGGTGGCGAAGTTCGCCGACGGGCTATCGGGGTCGAGCAGCGTCGGGTAGGCGATGAACGTCATCTCGGCCTGGTCGGCGACGGTGCGCGGCACTTCGTTCTCCACGAGGAGTTGGCGCGGGGTCCAGTTGATGAGGTCCTCCGACGTCGAGTAGTAGGTGCCCCATGTGGTCTGTGCACCCAACTCGTGGGTGCCGCCGACGATCACGTAACGCTCGATCGACTCGTCCCACAGGATCGATTCGCTCATCTCGGCCTGCAGTGCCGGGAAGTCGACCGGTGCGCACACCTCGGTGTCGGAGGCGTCCTGGGTGTACGGGTTGACGAACTGGCCGGCGAACTCTTCACCGTCCCAGAACCGCCACGACGTGGGGTCGGTGAGGTCGGCCGTGCGCATCGCACACACCCACTGCACGCCGACATCGCGGGCGGTCGCTTCGGTGGTCGCAATGTTCACCAGCACGTAGAACAGTCCGTCGGGGCCCTCAACGATGTTGCTCGTCTGCCACAGGCCGCTGGCGACCCCTTCGTCGTCGAACACATACGGCATCGTGGCGATCAGATGGTTGGGCGGCTCGAACGCATGGTCGTAGGTGGCCCCGCCGTCGGTGGAGATGGCCATGGTCAGCGACACGTCGATGCAGTCGAACGTGACGCCCGACGGACACTGGTCGGGCAACACGTCGGCGTGTTCGGTACCGAGATACTCGTTGTGCACGATGGCGTACACGGTCTGGCCGTCGGGCGTGTAGGTGCTGGAGATCCACTCCCAGTCGTTGAACTGCGCCGGATCGGACTCGTAGTCCGACGTCATCACGGTGGCCGCGCAGTCGATCGTCAGCGTGTTGAGATCCGGACCGGTCATGCGATACGTGGTGTCGTTACCGATGTACAGCTGCACCAGGCCCTCGGCGTTGCGCACCACACGCGGGGCGATGTCGGGATAGGTACCGTCGTCGCAGCGGTCCTCGGACCAGTCGAACACCATCTCTTCCGGACCGGTCACCACGAGGCGTCGCTCGGTCGGCGGCGGTGGAGGCAGGGTCGACTCGGTGGTGGTACTCGCCGCCGCAGTCGTCTCCGGCGTGGTGGTCGCAGCGGTACCCGCCTCAGCCGTAGCGGCGGTAGTCGACGCGGTTGTTGCCGACTCGGTCGTTTCCGACGCCGAGTCGGTGCCACCGCTACACGCGACGAGGAGCACCGCGAGGGCACCAGCGGACGGAACAACACGGGCGACGCTCAGCACGAGCGGCAACCGTACGCGCCCGACGGCGACGCGTGTGACTATCCCGCGGCGAGCGGGTCCGTCGGGTCGCCGCTCTCGGCCCACACATCGAGCAATCGTTGCGCGGCGGCGAGGTAGAGGCTGGCGGCGTCGGGGTCGAACGCCGCGGCATCCAACGTCGCCAGCACGTACTTCACCACGTGGGCGTCGTGGCTGGTCGCTGCCGCGGTGGCCAGACCCTCTGGAGCGGAGTGACGACGCTCGAGTTCGATGTCGATGCGCTCGAGGGGGCGGCTGGCGAGCGCGGCGCGGAACGCGGCGACGTGCGTCGCGGCCATCGCCAGGAGACGATCGGGGTTGCGACTCACCGGCGCCAGTCCGAGCAGGGCCTGCGGCAGCGTCAAGCAGTGGGTCCATCCATACGGGGCATGGTCGGGAGGTTCGGCGAGCATCGATGCGGCGGCCACCCGCAGCACGGCGCGCGCGGCGTCGACGGTGTACGGCCCCACCGACGCCCCGAGTGCGCCGGTGACGTCCGCGTTGTGGTCCACCTGTTGCAGCAGAGGATGCACGAAGTTGCTTCCCGGAAGACCGAGCAAGGGCACGTGACGGAGGCATTCGTCGAGCGACTCGATCGAACCCGTCGATACCGCCCGGTGGTCGTCGAGCCAGTGCACGCGCCAGTCCGGCGCCTGTCCGAGCGAGCGGGCGAGGGGGCGCAACAGCGAGGGCGTGAGCTCGCCGCGCGCGCTGATGCGGCGAAGGTGGTACAGGAAGATCGGTGCGTGCGCAGCGGCTGCGGTTCGTGGCGCCACGTCGTCGATGAGGGCCGCCGCGAGTTCGCCCGGCTGCGCATCATCGGAGAGCGCCGTCGCCGCACGGTCGATGTCGTCGAGGTCACCGGCCGCCACCGCGTCGAACAGCCACTGTTGTGGGTCGGCGCGCTGCGGAAGATCGGCGGCGGTGCCGACCAGTTCGTCGATGGGCGGGCCGAACGCCTCGTACTGGGCGGCGATCGCCACGATGTGCTGACGGGCGAGAGTGCGTTGTGCCGGGGCAACGAACGGCAGCACGGCCAGCCGCGCTTCGAGTTCCAGCGGTGCGTGCAACACGAACGAGTCAGCGGGGTCCCGTCGTGGCACGCGCACCACTCCGGCGACTGCGGCGGCGAGGCGAGCATCGGACCATTCGTCGAGATCGCGGCGTGCGTATTCGTCGCGCACCTCGGACACGTCGATGCCCTCGACGGCATTTCGAGTGTCCTGCGAGGGCGCGATGGAAGTCGTCATGCACCGGACGGTACGACTTCAACAAGACTTGAAGTCAACCCCTCGTGGGATGTGCGCTCAGCAGGTGGTGCCGTAGAACAGGATCACGTCCATCCGACTGTTGGCCGTCGCCCCGAGGCTGGCTGCGCCGAAGATGCACTTCTTCTTCGGGTCGACCATCGCGCCCCCATGATCGACGAGCCCTGCGTTGTTGTTGTGTTGACGGCCCGAGGCGGTGCGCCGGGCCACCTCGTGGGGCGACCAGTAGCCGTCCTCGTCGTCGTCGGCGGTGGCGTGATGGCTGACGATGCCCACGAGCAGCGTGCCGCCGTGTTGCTCGGCGGTCCCCCCGCCGACGATGTCGCCGCGATCGCCAAACCCGCCGTGCGAGGTCTCGATGCCCAGCACCGTTGCTTGCAGATCGACCATCTGCTCGTCGCTCCACATGCGCAGCGGCTCGATGCCGCGTGCCTGCCGCTCGCAGTTGGCATAGAGCATCAGGTAGAAGCCGACTTCCCACATCGTCTGGCCGTCGACGTACTCGTCGTCGAGGCGTTCACCGACGAACCCGGGGTTGGGCGGGGGCTCCACGGTGTGCAGGTCGACGAACTTGCACTTCGCCTCGCCGGGGTTCGTGGCGTCGGCGAGGAACTCGTACGGCACGGCAATCGGGTTGTCCCGATACCCCATCCGCACGGCCGGCTCGGTGATCTGCGCGGCCGTGTGGATCTGCTCGACCTGTTCAACCTCGTCGGCGACCACTGTCGACATCGACACGCCGGTTGCCACCACGAGCCCGACAATCAGCACGCCCGTCGACGACCCCAGCACGCCTGCATATCGGCACACCCCGCCCAGACCTTGAGCCCTCACCAAAAAACCGGGGATTTCCGGCGCCTCGCGCCGGATTCCGCGAACAGAACCGCTGATGTCAGCGTGGCGAGGCTGCGCCGACCGGATCTTCTTTGGCCCAGGCGTAGTGCATCCGGCCATGGTCGGCGTTGGCGGCCATGATGGCGCCCACGGTGCCATCGGCCCACGGCGCTCCCGGGATCTTCGACTGCGGGTCGTCGTCGGAGAGCTCCGCCAGGAGTGCCAACGTGTCGGCGCGCACCGCTTGGCCGATGCGCACGAGTTCGATGAACGGCTTGCCGGTGTGTTCCGCCTTCCACTCCTCGGTCCACGAGTGAATCGACGCCATGATCTCTTCGATCGACTGGGCGGAGCCGTCCTCGCGGACCCGCGCCTCGAGCCCGCGCTCCCCCGCCACATGACGACGGAACATCGCGTTCCAGTTCTGCTCGATCAACGTCGTGTGCACGAAGTGGTCGGCGAACGACCACCGACTGTCGGGGTCGTGCTCGCTGAACGTCCGTGGCGCGTACAACTCCTCCTCGGACATCTCGCCGAGCCGCTCGAGCAACCACGCCCGGTCACGGTTGAGCTTGATCTCGATCTCGATGCGGTCCACGTCGTCGACCGTACAGCGCGACGTGCCAGAGCTGAGAGCCGCGGAAGTGTGGACATCAAGGCCTTCCAGGCAGCTCCCGGGCCGACTGACCGACCACGATGTGGGCAGACGCAGCAGCGCAGCCCGGAGTACTGTACGCACATGTCAGACCAGCACATCAGCGAATTGACCGCCCGCTTGACCTCGGATTCTGAGCTGCGCCAGAAGGTCGTCGACTCACCGAGCGAAGAACACCGGTCGATCCTCAGCGCGGCGGGTGTCGACCACCACGAGCAGCTCGACGACGAGCAGCTTGCCGCGGTGGTCGGTGGCATCGGCGACGTCCAACTCCAGCAAGAGGAGCTGCGGCAGGCGCTCGACACCGGCCCCGACGAGTTCGGAGGGATCGGCACGGTGTAACTGACGTCGCTGGTCGGCCGATCCTCGTTCAGCCAATCACCCGCGCCCGTGTCGGCCGTTGGCGACACACCAACACACCAGGGGTGGTCGGCGAACTACGATCGGTGAGATGTCCAACGATCCCGTCAGCCAACTGGTGGCCCGACTGCAAACCGATGCCGACCTGCGTACCAAAGTGATCGAGGCCGACAGCGACACGCACCGCGCAGTTCTCAGCGAAGCCGGGCTCGACCACCACGAACAACTCGACGACGAGCAGCTTGCCGCCGTCGTCGGGGGTGTCACGGCCGACGGCATGACGCTCACCGAGCAACAGATCCAGCAGGTCAGGGACGCCAACGGCGGCTTCGGCGCCGGCTTCACCGGCCCGTGATCGCCCGCCGGCAAGGCCGGCACTTCCCAGCGCACGCTGCGCCACCATCGACCCGTAGGCTCCCACCGCTGGCGAGCAGGGCCGTATGCAACGATCAATCGTTGTGACCGAACAACTCGTCGAAGTGGACCATCCGGTTGAAGGGGCGACCCGGCTCACTCTGAACCGGCCGGATCGATTGAATGCGCTGACTCGCGAGTTGGTCGACCAGCTCCACGAGGCGCTCGACGCCGTCGACGCCGACCACGAGTGTCGGGCGGTCATCCTGACCGGCGCCGGCAAGGGGTTCTGCGCCGGGCTCGACCTGAACGGCTACGGCACGATCCCCGGCACCGAGGGCTTTGGGCGGGCGCAGCAGGGCATGGCCGTGCAACAGCACATCGCCGAGGTGATCCATCACCTTCGAGCCGTGCGCCAACCGGTGATCGCGGCGATCAACGGGGCCGCAGCGGGCGGCGGCATGGCGTGGTCGCTGGCCTGCGACATCCGCTACTGCGCGACGTCGGCCAAGTTCGGCACGGCGTTCATCAAGCTCGGTCTGTCGGGATGCGATATGGGGGTGAGCTGGCTGCTCCCCCGGCTGATCGGCGTGTCGCGCGCGTGGGAACTGATCCTGACCGGGCGCGTTATCGATGCGGCCGAAGCCGAGCGCATCGGCATCGTCAGCCGGTCGGTGCCCGACGACGAGCTGATGGACCGCTGCCTTGCCGTCGCCGCAGAGATCGCCGCCAACAGCCCGTTCGGCACGTGGATGACGAAAGAGGTGTTGTGGGCCAACCTCGAGATCCCGAGCCTGTCGGCGGGCATCGACATCGAGAACCGCAACCAGATCATGACCTCGATGACGCAAGACTCCGCCGACGCGATGCGCGGCGCACTCGAGCGTCGGCCGATCACGTGGAAGAACCGCTGACGCGGCCCAACTACGTTGACACCGTGACCACTGGCGACACGCATCCCGACTGGGTCGACACGTTCGGGCTGGTTGGTCCGTTGCCCGCCAGCGACGGGCAACGCCAGCCGCTCGACGCCGACGCACCGACGGGTCCCGAGATCGGCACCCGACTCCCCGACTTCACGCTCCCCAGTTCGACCGGGCGGACGGTGTCGTTCCACGACGATCGAGACGACAGCATGGCCGCGGTGGTGTTCTTCCGCTCCGCGGTGTGGTGACCGCATTGCATGTCGCAGCTGGTCGAGCTGCAAGAAGCAACCGAACGACTTGCCGAGGCGGGGATCAAGCTCTACGCGATCTCCTACGACGAGCTCGGTGCGCTCGAGGACTTCGCCGAGCACCACGGGATCACCTACGACCTGTTGGCTGACGCCGGGTCGCGGGTGATCAAGGAGTACGGGATTCTCAACCATCACGTCTCGTCCGACCAGGTGCCGTTCCACGGCATCCCCTTCCCGGGCACGTACCTGGTCGACACCGACGGCACCGTGATCGCCAAGTCGTTCAACGAGGGACTCACCCAGCGCATCGGCGCGGACGGCCTGATCGACGCCGCGCTCGGAGAGATCCTGCTGCGCCCCGACGAACCCTCAGCTGCGCTCACCGGCGACTCGGGCATCGGGTTCTCGATCGCATATCACGGCGGGAGCGGCGTCATCCGCAGTGGCGCGTTGCGCTCGCTGGTGCTGCGTGTCGACCTCCCCGAGGGCCTGCACATCTACGACCACCCGGTGCCCGATGGCATGGTCGCAACCACGTTCACCCTCGTCGCTCCGGACGGCATGCGTCAGGGACCCGTGGAGGCGCCACCGACGGATCCGCTCGAACTGCCCGGGGTGGGCCAGCTGCAGGTGTGGAGCGGTCGGGTCGATTTCGTGATGCCGGTGTGGGCCACCGACGAACTCACCAGCCTCGTGCGCGACGACGCACCCGACACTGTCACCCTCGAAGTCGAGGTGCGCTACCAAGCGTGCGACGATCAGGCCTGCCGTCTGCCACGCACCGAACGGTTGACCATCGATGTGCCCGTTCGCCGCCACATCGGCCCCGCGCTCGACTCGATGCCCGGCGCCGAACGCACCCAGATGGACACGGGGAAATGGATCGGCGCAATGGTCGCCCGAGGCCTCGATGCCGCCGACGACCCCGCCGCGGCGCAGGCCTACCTCGCGCAGACCGCCGCATCGATTGCCGAGGGGCCGGGTGGTCCCGCCGCACGCGACCGACAGCCCTGACGCCCGGCTCGGGGCCGTCGCGCGGGATCACGAGAAGCACGGGCTGCCCGTGAAGTGCGCCTACGGGGAGATCTCGATCGAGCCGAGAACGATGTCTGCGACCTCCGAGGCCAGCTCGAGTTCGGTATCGGACGCGTCGACCCACACCACCACGATGCCGCCATCGGCTCGTTCGGCGATCGACGCTTCGTATCGCCGGTCGAGTCCGCTCGCGGAGATGAACGTGCGCGGGCCGAAGCGGAATCCGACACGTTCCATTCCGGCTTGCGGCTCCAGGCGGACCCTGGTCGCATCAACGCCGACGCCGTCGATCGGCTCGATCGAGTCGACCGTGGTTTGGGACAGCGACGATGTCAGCCACTCGACCGATTCGTCGACCGAGCCGACCTCGTCGGCGGGTGGCAGCACAACGAGCAGGCGCGCGCCGAGTGCGGTGCGGATACCGAACTCGATCGTCTGTCCCGACTCGGATTCCAGGCTCACAATGGGCTCGATCGGCAGGTCGAACGCAACAGGTGGATCGACCGACGCGCTCTGGAAACGGAGGGGGCCCGGCGCTGTCCCGATCGCGCCGATCGACGAGTCGACGACCGACGAGCTCGGAAGCGACGTGTCGGCGGCGATCGGCGTCGGTTCCTGCTGGCGGGCGGCGAGCACGAGTCCCCCCAACAGCACCATCACACACGCCGCGGCCGCCGCCAGCACCAGTTGTCGCGATCTCCCGCGCGACCCAGCGTGGCGTTCGTCGGGCAGGTAGAGATCGGGCGCCGCGTCCAGCGTTTCCAGACGTCGACGGACGTCGGACTTGAGTGTATCGGCGTCGCCGAACGAGCGGGCGAGCTCGTGCAGGTCGCGGCGCAGTTGTTCGTCGTTCATCGGGTCGCCTTGCGCATCTTCGTGAGCCCCCGCGAGACGAGCGACTTCACCGTTCCTTGTCGGCACCCGATCACCTCGGCGGCCTGTGCGGTAGTGAGATCGAGGTAGTACACCAACACGATCGCCGTCCGCTCGCGATCCGACAACAGATCGAGCAGATCAGCGATGTACTCGGTCGGTGGCGTGCCGTGTCCCGCCGCGGCGTCGGGAACGAGCCGCTCCCTCCAGATTCGTTGCCGGCGTGTGGTGTCGCGGATTCGACGGCGACATCCGTTGACCACCGATGTCCGCAGGTAGCCGCCGGGCGAGTCGAGCGTGTCGACGCGGGCGGCCGTGGCCACGAACGCCGTCATCACTACGTCGTCGGCGTCGGGACCAGGTCCCAGCATCAGACGCGCCAGTCCGACCATGGCGTCGAACTCGCGCTCGAACAGCTCTTCGAGAACCTCACGCACCGGCGCTCGTCACGAGAACTCGATCGAACTCACGATCTGATTCACCAACGTCACGGCAAGATCCTCATCGAGTTCGTGGGCGTTGATCTGTACCGCGAGGGTCCGCTCCCCGACGGGGATGAGATACGTGAGATAGCTGCGTGCGCCCTGTGCAATGGGGACGTTCATCTCATCGCTCAATCGGGCGAACTGCGCACCGCCTACCTCGGCCTCGAGGTCGTAGCTGCCGCTCAGCACCAGGGCGGGCGCTCCGAGGAACTCACCGTCGGACTGCTCCACCGTGAATGACTCCTGCGCGGCCACATACGCCTGCCACCCGGCGACGTAGTCGTCGGCGGTGAGGCCCTCTGGAAGTGCGAAGAACACCACACCCGGCTCCTCCCTGTCGATGCTCGCCTCCGGCGCGCTCTGTTGATTGAACGTCAAGACCAAGTAGTTCGTCGTGTCGAACAGCACCTTCCAGCGGCCGAGCACTATGTCGTCGGGCGCTGCGAAGGCGAACCCGATGTCGAAGCTCTGCGTCATGTAGGGCCAGCCAGCGGTCATGGTGAGCCCCTCACGGGTCGGCACCGGTTCTGCGGGGACCGTGGCGGCTGGCGCGGTTGCGACGGTCGACGATGCGGCCGCGGCGTCGGCGGGCTCAGCACTAGTGGCGGTCGACAACGGCTCGGCGGCGAGGGCGCCGTCGTTGGTCGTACCCGCTACGCCGTCAGTGTCGGTCCCGCAGGCCGCGCCAACCGTCAGAGTCATCGCCACAGCAAGCGGCCAGATGAGCGGCGAACGGGTCGTGCGGTGCGATGGCGTCATGTTGTCAACGAGCCACGACGGGCGCGACCGGTTGCAGAGATTCTTCCAACTGTTCAAGAACGATGGAACCACCGCCGCCCTGGCGTTGTCGATGCAAACCCAACTCGAGACCTCGTTCGTCTCACACGGATTCGGTGGTAGCACTTGCGTGCCCTTTCTGTCCGAACAGCGCATCAGCCAACTGACCGCCCATCTCACCGGCGACGAAGAGCTCCGGAGCAAGGTGCTCGCTGCGCCGAGCGATCAGCACCGGTCGATCCTCAGCGAGGCAGGCGTCGATCACCACGAGGCGCTCGACGCCGGGTTTGACGGCCCCTGACGTCGATCGCCCGGACGCACGCGGCGCTCAACCGCAGACGTCGATCCAGTCCACGTCCAACGCAAACTCACCGTCGACGCCGTCGGAGATGATGATGCCGATCTCCGATGCGGTGTCAGGTCGGAACGGTTCCGCAAGCACGAGTTCACCGAACACCGTCGGCTCCAGCGCGGTGTGCGGCACTTCGACGATGACGAAGCCGTCGTCGTCGACCTCGGCAGGAGTGGACAGCGTGGCGCCGTGGGAGATCCGGCGGCCATTGATCGCTTGATCGTCCTCGAGCGTCAGCCCATACATGCGGGCGTCCGGACGAGCCCGCACGCGGATCGATTCGGACCCAGCGAGCGCTCCTTCATCGAGACCGAGGCGAATCGAGGTGAACCCTCCGCCGGCGGTCACCACCATGCCACTGAATCGGAGGGTCGAGTCCTCGATCGCCGCCTGACCTTGGGACCGCCCACCCATCACGCCGTCGTTCACGATGAACCAGTCGCCGGGCTCGTCGAAGTCCTCCAGCCGTCGGCAGTCGGCAGGCACATTGCTCACGGTCGGCGCGACGACAGTCGAGGTGGTCGGTGCAACAACGGTCGAGGTAGTCGGTGCAACGACGTTCGAGGTGGTGGGGGCAGTCTCGAAACTCGGCGCAGTAGTCGGAAGCGGCGTCGTGCTCGACGATTCGCCGGCCGTCGTCGGCGCGATCGTTGCAAGCGGCTCGGTTGCGGCCGAAGCCGGAGCGCCGTTGTCGGCTGCATCAGCAGCCGAGTCGGCGGTTTCCTCCGCGCCGCATGCGGCGAGCAGTAGTCCCACCGGCACCAGCAACGCGAGAGCCCGAGTCAGCACGGTCCAAGACTGGTTCGGCGGTCCCGTCGCCGCCACGTCGTGCTAGCTGAACGTCGACTGGGCGGACCGTGCCTCGGCGAGCCTCATCGTTGCTGGCCCGGTCTGAGGCCCTCGAGCGACCAACGAAGCGGTCAAGGTGGCGAGGTTCGCAACGTCTAGCGTGGCGACCCTCGCCACTCAACACCCAACGGCCTCATACGGCCGATGAGAGGAACCACATGAGCACCGAACAAGCCGCCGCGTTGGTCCGTCGGGTGCAAACCGACGGCGAGTTCCGCACCCGCCTCACCGACGCCGCAACGGAGGATCGTCGCGCCATTCTCACCGACGAGGGTTATGGCGACGTCAAGCTCACGCACGTGAGCCAGGCCCTGCCGGCCTCGCACGGCGGCGAGTTGAGCGACGAGGAGTTCGCTGCCGTCACCGGCGGGGAGACCACCGACGAGCGAGCACTGGAACTCCCGGCAGTCGCCGTCATCGCTGCCAGCATCGCCTGATCCGCGCACCACCGGTTCCGAGCGGCAAGCCCCCCATCGCGCCAGCTCGATACCGATCTCGGCGGTTGGGCCCCAGTCGGGGCTCGTCACACGGCGGGGTCGGACTCCGAGACGAACCGTGCGACAGCGTCGCGGAGCGCCTTTTCGAGCGCTGTCACGGTGACCTCTCGGGCCAAGCCAGCAAGCTGGTCGACCGTGCCGGCGACCACTTCGAGCGGGGCCGAGTCGAGCTGTGGGAGAAGCTGTGTCTCGAATACGTCGGCGAATCGCGCAGCGATCTGCGTCATTGCGGCGCTCAACGACTCCCATTCGTCGAGAACCACCGCGGGCGGGATGCCCAGTTCCACCAGTGCGGCCCCGACGTCGAGGAATCGCTGATCTGGGATCATTGCCTGGTCTCCGTCGATTTCGACGAGGCCTGCAGCGACGGCTCTCGTCACATCGTCCGGAGTGAGCGCGGGGCCACCGAGCCGCCCCGCGAGATCCGCGACTGAGATGGTCACCGGATCGGGCTCCCTCAGCGCGCTGAGACCGAGCAGTTCCGTGAGCGGCGCTCCTCGCTCGTAGCCGTCGATGAGTTCGGCGATCCCCGCAAGCGAGTGACCTCGGCGCTGGAGTTCGACGATGAGTTCGATGCGCTTGAGGTGCGCGTCGTCGTAGATGGCAATGCGGCCGTCTTTCTTGGGCGGGTGGAGCAAGCCCTTGTTCTGGTACATCCGGACCGTCGTGGTCATGGTGCCCGCCGCTCGGGCCAGTTCGTCGACGGTGTACCTCATCGTTCACTTGACTCTATCCATTCATTATGTGAGTATTTATTCACAGAGTTATGGATACAGAGACGTTCTGGACCACCGTGGCGCTCATCGCCACCGCCCTTGTCGTCGTCGCGCCGCTCGCCCATCGCTCACTCGCCGGCAACGCGCACGAACGAACGGCGCTCTGCGCCGCCGGTGCCGTCGCATCGCTGTCGTTCACGATCGACGCAGGTCCCGTCGCAGCGGCGATGACCCTGCCGTGGCTCGCGGTCGGCGTGATGCTGATGCTGCACGAGCTTCGCTCGATCGGCGTCGCCGCGTTGCTCCGCCGGCCACAGGATGCGGTGCTTGGCCCGCTCCCCACATGGTGTTGGATGGCCGCTGGCGCAGGATGGCTGACCGCGCACCGCCTCGGTGTCGAGCCGCTTGGCTTCGATCGTTCCATCACCCTGCTGACCGTTGCCCACTTTCATGTTGCGGGCCTCGGCCTGAGTGCCCTCCTCACGGTCACGCACCGCTACCGACCTGGCATTGCGCTGTTCTTGGCCCTCTGGCTCCACTAGATGGGCATGCTCACCGTGGCCGCCGGAATCACGTTCAACGACCACCTCGAGGTGGTTGGAGCGGCGGCGATCACCGTTTCGTTGTGTGTCTGGGCAGTGATCGTGGCTCGGTGGACAAGGGACGGACTGAGCGGCAGGGCACGGATACTGCTGTCCGTTGCGTCTGTTGCGTGGGTGGTGCCAATGGCACTCGCCCTCGGGTGGGCGCTCGGGCCCTTTCTCCCCGAGCCGGTCGTGACGACGTTCCAGACGATGCTCCGCTACCACGCAGCCGTGCAGACCTTCGGCCTCGTGATCTGCGGTCTTGCAGGACTCATCCTGGCCGAGGCCGCAGTCGCGCACGGCCGGGCGGCCGCTCGGCCATGGAGCACTCCCCCACCGGACTCCCATCATGATGTCATTCACCAAACCCGAGCCTGACGAGATCGCTCGCCTCGCTCGCCAGCTCGACGAGATGCCGCTGAGCTACCGGCCCGGTCTACTCACTCGAATCGATTGCGAACGCCGGCTGCCTCCCCACCTCGACGGCTGGTTCGTCGACCGTTTCAGCGCGCACATCGGGCTGGGGTCCGACGACTTCGCAGCCGCCCGTGATGCGCTCCACCGGTGGGAACAGTTCGACCGCGGCTGGCTCGTGCTCTCGAACGAGCCGGCCCCCATCCAAGAGGGGGCCGTTGTTGCCTACGCCGCGCGAGTTCTCCGGAGCTGGTGGGGGTACGGCTGCAGAGTCCTCTCCGTCGTCGACCAACCTCGCCGTTTCGGCTTCACCTACGGCACGCTCCAAGGTCACGCAGAGTGCGGCGAAGAGCGCTTTCTCGTCGAGCACCGCCCCGACAACAAGGTGGTCTACTCGCTGTTGGCCATGTCTCGACCAGGTCGGTGGTTCTCTTGGCCTGGCGTACCGATCGCCCGCAGCGCCCAGGCCAGGTTCCGGGCCACCTCGGCCCACGCGATGAAGCGAGCCGTCGATACCGCGCGTTCGGCGATGCCCCAGTTGCCGGTTGAGCACGCCGCGGTGAGGCCGATCGTCGACACGAATCTCGAATCGCTGCGCTGAGCACGGCAAGCGTGTGCTCGCTGCCAGCTCAGCGTGGTCGGGGTGGGGAGATTCGAACTCCCGGCCTCCTGCTCCCAAATCTGGAAAATGGGGGTTCTCAGCGAATCCCGAGTCGTGCCGGTTTTCGGCGATTTGTGTTGGTCCAGCTGGGGGGATATCCGAACCGGCCCGTAACGGCCGGACCGGGCGTCACCGGCCGGTGCACGCCGGACTGATACATCGGCCATACCCAATATTGGAACCTGCGCTACGTTCGGATCGTCAGGTATTTTGCCTTCGGATCCGGCACTGCGCTACGGACCTTCGCATCGAGATCGGCCATCGCGACCTCGGCACGCGGATCAGATTCCCTCGGAACGCTCAAACGGCGGCGAGCGACGAATGCGACCATGTCGGCAAGCTGGATCATTCGGCTCAGCTCCGAGTCGACGAAGTGCGCCGTGTCCAGAATCCGGTCCAATTTCTGTGTCCTGTAGCCCGGGGTGCCGTGAACCCGGCAGTCGATCACATCACGTTGGACTCTGCCGCGATGCTGGTGTTGTTGATCAGCAATCACTACGGCGTAGTCGTCCAGGCTGCGCAGGCGCTCGTTCAAACGCTCCAGCACGTTGATGAACTCCCAGCGGTACGGGTCATGTCGTAACCCGTACCGGTGCTTCAGATGCTTGATCTTGGCGCCGTGAAGAATCACTTCGACACCACAATCCGACAGGACGTCGAGGACCTTGCCGTAGAGATCAACGCGATCAGCGATGTTGGTCGCTTTAGACCACTGCCCTCTACCTCCGTGCACTTCAGTTCCATGTAGCTCTGCTCCGGATCGACACATGCCCTTCTCGTACGCCCACTCAACGATGTCATCGAGCGCCAGCTGCGCTTCTGCGACGCTGCCACCGCTCGCAAGAACCCCAAGCTGAACGTGGTTCTTCGTATCGAAGGACTCGTCGGTGTGGAACAGCAACGCCACGGACCGATCCTCGCGCACCGCACGTCCTCGCACTCGGGCTCGCCGCCGCGCACCGGCTCCAACAGGAGGATCCGGACTTGGACCTCAAGGCAGATCAGGTGCCTTCCGAGGACTGGCCGTGCTCGGTGCTGTGCTCCTCAACGGCGATCGATCTCAGGAAGTCCTCGACACGTTCGGGACTCACCGGCAGAATGGCCACACCGGTACCTCGCGAGGACTCGACGAACGAGACCGAACCAACGGTCGACAGCAGCCCATCGGCGTGCATCACGGTCGTAGTAAGGGACCGCAATACCGGCCGTAGAAGCGCGTCGTACTTGGCGAGTGACTCGCCGAGCAGTTCGAGCGCGCTTTCTGCGCGATCGATGGACTCCGCCGAACCCTCAGGGCCCCCGATATCAGGCAACACCCCTCCCGGAAGCAGTCGGTCGGCCTGAGTCACTCTCGGCATCCTCCGCGTCATTGTCGACACGCCGGCTGTCTGAGCGCGCCATCGGTGGAACGCTTGGCCACGCAGTGCAGTCATTCTGCGCCATCGGCGTTCGGTTGCGACCAGGTGGATCAGGCTTCCGACGGCATTGACCTCGGACACATCCGACTCTGCAGCTGCCCTGCGCAAGAAATTGGCGTTGGTCTTGTTGAGCGTCGGCCAGTCTCTGTTCGCGTCCGACTCTTGCGGAAACACGGTGCCGAGGGCCTTCCTACGCGTATTGCCACGATCCCCATTGCGGTCTCGATATCCAAGTAGATGCGGTCGCACAGCCGGATCGAGGGCCACCGTCCGTCCAACGACGTTCTGGAACATGTGGCCCGCTGCCATCGTCCAGTGGATCACGTGTTCAGCCCACGCCCGACGGATGAGCTCGGCCCGTGCTGAGTCAGGCGCCGCAGCTGCGGCTGATAGGTCTCGAGCCGCGGCACAAGCCAACATCGCTTGCTCACCAAGGGCCCCCATGCATCCGAACAGCTCGCGCAACCGCCAGCCGGACTCGGCGTCGCCTGAGTCCATCGCGACGAACACTTGGCGGCCGCCGCGGGTTTGCCAATCAACCGCTCGCTCCTCCAACTCGCTCCATCGGTCTCGGAACTCGTTGGTAGGCCCCTCCGACATTCTCCCGAGCGCAGTCCCGCCACCAGCGGGATCTCCTGGAAAGCCGTTCATCAGTGCAAAGCGGACATCCGCTAGTCCCGTTCCTTCGATGTAGACGCGTGCGGCTTCTGTACATCTCGCCGCCAGTAGCTGAGCGGCGGCGCTGGCCTCCGCCTCCGTGCTCGCTCGCCCCCGCGCTTCCAGCGGTAGCCAAAGTGGATGGTCACTCCATACTCGCCAGCCAACGATTCCACCGGCGTCCGAGCTGACTAGCACATTCCAACGGATTTCGTTCCGGGTCGAACCGGATGCGCCGTCGGCCACCACATCATTCTGGCGCAGGAGCTCCCGCGCTAGCCGTCTCAAGACGGGCTGACGCCCGGCGCGTCCGGCTGCCTGGGCGGCACTGGCCGCGTAGCGTCGGATTATGCCGTCGAACCGAGACCCTCGATACGTGTGGTGGGACATTCGAGCGCTACGTGCCAACCCGCCAGGAGCAGGCGGTCTCGACAACCGAAGACCGACGTTCTCAGCAGCGCTTGAGCAATGCGAGCAGCTCTTTCTCGCAGCTGCGGGGGTCGGTTACGCCGCACGACCGTTGCCCCTCTACTACGCCCTAAGTCAGGCCGGTCGAGCGATAGCGGCTGCGTTCGAGCCCTCGGGGAACAGCTGGCGGTTGAAGGGCCACGGCATCGGCTCCGTCGGACTCGACGCGCAGCGGATTTGGGACATCGGGCAGAAGGACCAGCGTTCAGGCGGCTTCGTTCAGGTCGCAGGCTTGTTGGAGTCGCCATCGCTCCCCGCCCGGACTCGGCTCGGCGACTTGTGGGCGACCCTGCCGGGCCTTGCGCAACGCTTGCCTAGTGACGCGTACCGCGCGCGCGTCCTTCGAGTGGAACGCGAGATCCTGGTCGGGCCGGAGACATTTGGCGGACCCGACGTCTTTCCCACCGCAGTGCAGGCGTCTCAGGCTTGGGTGTACGGCCTTGACCCGGAGATCGAGTTCGCGGATGACGGCAAGCACGCATTGCGGGAACACCTCGCTCACTACCCGACGATGTCGGGGTTTGAGTCGGACCTTGCTGAGGACCGGCCGCTCAAACTCTGTCCGACTGCCGTGGCCGGTGAACTCGGTGCTCGATTGACGTGGCTTGCTGACGGGACTCTCGAGGAGCACCGAGCCGAGCGGATAGTCAGGATGTGTCAGCCGACTATTGACGGCGCCCTCTGGGTAGCGCCGGCCGTCGCCGGTAACAACCGACCGCTACACCCCTTGCTTGTGTGGTGGGCGGTCTTGCATGCGCTGTCGATGCTTGCCCGGTACGAACCGGCTATGTGGGACAGACACCGGGACGTCGACGGATCAAGTGACGCTGTGGCGATCGAGGCGCTACTAGATCAAGCCCTCCATGAGCTGCCCGAACTCATTCTGCGTGTCCTGAATCACTAGCGAGCCCAGCGGGAACACGCCGTCAAGGTGCGCGAAGGTCTCCTGTAGTGGGATGCAGGTACCCACTATCGTTGCAGCAATGGGGCGACGAGGGCTATATGACTATTTGAGCCGACCGGTCGAGCAGTCGGATGATCACGGCACCAGATTCACCGAGGCCGACCACGAAACGTACGACGACGACAGTGCCGCCAGCTTCGGTTCGATGTGCATGGAAGGCACGCGCGATACCAAGCAGGACCACGAGACCTACGACGACGATGCCGCCTTGAACGGTCTTGGCCTGCCCAGGAACGACTCAACGGTGGAGACGCGCGCCGATTCGGAAACGTACGACGACGATCCAGGCTTAACACCGCTCTCCGCTCCGCAGTCTCACGGCACCAGGTACACGTTCACGGACGACGAGACCTATGACGACGATGCCGGGACGCACCCATTCGGCATCGGGTGACCGCCCGCTGATCGTTGGTGATCCACGTGACTCTCATGTGGATGCTGTGCTCGGCGCGGTCGAGGCGCTGGGCGGTCCGCAGCCCCTAATCCTTGATGCTCCCACCCTGGCTCGGAGCCCGTACACGCTCGACTCGACCTCTCTCAGTGTCGGCGACATGAGTGTGCGCGTTGACAGCGGTGGCCGCGGGTGGCTGCGCCGCTACGCGCCGAGCATGTGGGGCGCGGGCAACGTGGCGGGATCTCTAGAGGCGGTGCGCAAGCGCGCGTTCCTGACGTTGGTGGGATCTATCTCGCGGATCGGCAATCGGTCCTGGCTTACCACCTTGGACGCAATGTTGGCTGCTGAGGATCGGCTGTTCCAGCTCGACGTGGTGTCCGCTCGCGGGTACCGAACACCGAGGTCGTTAGTCGCGAGCAATGGTGCCACTGCACGCAGACAGCTCGGCGATCGCTTCATCGTGAAGCCTCTGGCGAACGGCTACTACAACTCCGACTCGGGCCCTCGCGCAGTCTTCACTTCCTCGCTGACCGAAGCTGACCTTCTGCACACCGACTTCAGCCACGCGCCCTTTGTTGCGCAAGAACAAATCGACACGATCGAGCACCTGCGCGTGGTTACGGTTGGCCGACAGGCTTGGGCCGCCGTTCTCGGCGCCGCTGGTCGCCCACTCGACTGGCGCGCCCAAGAGAACGCACACCGCGAGTGGGAGCCTGTCGATGCGACTGACGTGTGCGCTGGCGCATTGAGCGTCGCGGAAGCTCTCAACGTTGGCTACAGCAGCCAGGACTGGCTTCGCGATTCTGGGTCCGAGCCGGTCTTCCTGGACTTGAATCCGGGTGGTCAATGGCTGTTTCTGCCGGATTCGGTCGCGAGCCCAGTGACCGAAGCTGTCGCAACATACCTTGTCGGCGGTCAGCAGTGAAGGCCGTCTGGCGCTCCTCCGAGCTGCCAACGACACCAGCGTTTCTGCTTGCGCTTGTGTTCGGCGGCCAGGTGACCCCCACTCTGACAAACCCGAACAGCCCCGGAGAGATGGACGACTACGACGTCGACGACACCCAACTCATCGTGGACGAAGGCCGTCGACAACTCGACAACGCGACGAGCAAGTTCGAGCACGTGCAGGCTCGGGCACAGACACTTCTCACGGTGTCGCTCGTCGCTCTCGCGTTCACGACCGGTGGCATTGCTCGACTTGCGGACGTCAGCGGGCCTAGGTTCGTCATTGCGCTCGTTATCGCGACGGGTGCAACTGTGTTGGCTGTGATCGGTCTAGGTCTCGCCGCTGCCGTAATTGTCGTTAGAGCCGACTTTGAACAGATCGATACCACACGAATCTCGAACCTTGAGCCACCGATTCGCCCTGCCGTCGCCCGCGACTACGCCTCCTCTGTCAGGCGAGGTGAGATCACAGTCGCGGCGCGCGTCACAGCGTTCCGCATGGCCACCCGGTACACCGTCTGGGGTGCTCTACTCACCGCCGTCGTCTACCTCGTAACGCTCTGAACCGCAGACGCTGCCCGCGACTCCAGCGCGGCGTCTGCTGGTATGGCGGCCAATCACGAGACGGACGACGAACGCTGCTCAGCGCCACACCGAGCGGACCGGCTCTCGCCTCCGCCCGCCGCCCTGAATTCGATGGACACGGTGAGTTCCAGTGCACTCGCCAGCTTCTGCAAGGTAGTGAGTGTTGCGCCCGTGCCACCCGCTTCTAGGCGAGCAACAGCCGCCTGACTCGTCCCCATCCTCGCGGCCAGCTCCCGCTGCGTGAGCCCGGCGGACTCGCGGGCGTCGCGGACTCGCTCGCCCACCTCGTGTGCGAGGCGAGTCGCCTCGTAGGCGTCGTCGAACTCAGCGCGTTCCTGGTCACTCATCGCCGCCAGTCGCCGGCGCTTCAGCTCGTCGGTCGTTGCTCTAGCCATCAGTCAGCCGCCTCCTCGGCCGCATGGCACTCGGCGATGCAACGCTCCATCGCTCCCCTCACGCTCTGCACATCGGCGCGCTCGCTCTGACGCTGCTTGCGCGACACCGTCGGCAGCACGACTCGTCGGTGCGCAGCGAAGTAGTACGTGATTCCCGCCACGCGTTGCAGATCGAACCGCGGTTCCAGCAGGCCGCCGCCCGACGAGCGTGACGCGGGCATCCGCAACTGGGTGCCGCGCTCGGCGAGTCGCTCTACGAGTGTCATCACCGCGGCGAACTCCTTGTTCGTTCGATCGTCGATCCACTGCTCCATCTCCGGCCGAGCTCGACCGACCACGTGACACCAAAGATGATATCGCTACGAACAAGTCTGTAGCGACGCCAGCTTTGCCGGTCCTTCTGCTTGGTAGCCGCTGCGTTCGATCCCGCGACGATGCCCTTCCTCATGGGGTGGGGGCTTCGGGTGTCGGCAATCGACGTCGGCAACCTCGAGGAGGCAGAAGTGCAACTCACCGACGAGCGCCGTCGCCAACCGGCGGTCTTGACGATCGCCGAGGTGATGGACCTTCTACGAATCGGGCGCACGAAGGCCTAGGAGCAAGCCCGCCTCTATCTCGACACCAACGGCGAAGACGGGCTTCCGTGCATCAAAGTCGGCGACTCGATGGGCACAAGGCATCACTGCAGATCTCAGCGTTACGCTTTCCACTGCGTCCACGACCGGCCGTGGCCTCTACGTAGGCGTGACCCGCGGGCGAGCCGACAACGTCGCACTCGTTGTCACAGATGACCCGAGCCCCGATGCCGCCCGCGATGTCCTCGAGTACACGCTCGCCGCCGATCGAGCGGACGTGCCTGCGGTCAAGCACCGTACAGAAGCTCAGCGTGAGCGCAGCGCCGAACTGATTTGTACCGAACCGGCGTCGCAATGGCCCGGTCGAGGCATGTCTATCGACCTCTAGCAAGCAAGCGTGCTCGACGGCCCCGCTCGACATGGCGTGGAATGAGAAGTCGTAAGGTTCGCGATTTCACCCGACCCTCCCGCCAGCTGGTTGCGGTGTCGACTCTGATACCGGCGTGCTCAGCTAGGCGCCGGGCGTCGAACCGGGACCACGAACCATCTCGGCGGGTGTCGTTAACTTGTGTTCAGGCCCAGGATGACCTCACGATCACGGCGAAGCCGCGGAGAAAGCAAAGGCACGACGAACCTCGTGCGAACGCTCGAGCAGCAAAGCCGGCCGCGCTACTGGAGCGCCCGTGCGCGCAGCGAACGCCGGGCGGCGCAGCGAAGCCACGTACGAACCTCGATACGCGATGCGGTAGGCGAGAAGTCTGCGGACGTACGTCTCCTACCGGCCCTCGCCTGGCAGGCGGCGCTCGCGTTGCTTGGTTCGGCAGTGGTCCTACTAGTCACAGAATCGGTAGCCACGTGGTTGCGACGCTTCGACACCGGACTCCTCGAGCGCCTAGCTGCTCAAGCGAGTAGCGGGAGCTATGAGAGTCTCGTCGCTGCCATCATCGGGGTCGAGGGGTTCCTACTCGCGATGTTCTACGCGACGATGGGCATCGTCGTATCGACTAGCTACCAGCAGGTTCCCGCAGAGATCCGACAGCTCTTCGTTCGCGAGCGGAGCAGCCAGCTCTTCACTCGCAGTGTTGTCAGAACGCTACTTCTGGCGATCTTGATCCTCGGAGTTGCCCAGCTCGGCCACGAGCCATCCGCCCTCGCGCTCACCGTTCTCGTAGTGCTTGCGGCATTCACCGTGGTCACGTTGGTCGCGGTTGGCACACGGCTCTTCAACTTCTTCGATCTCACCTCGCTCTCGACGCAGCTACCGCGTCGATTCAGTCGCGCGTCGCGGGCGGCGCTGTCGACTAGCTCGAAGCCTGACGAAACGACTCAGCTCGCAGCCCATGACGAGGCGGCCCGGGTGCTTCGGCTGTACCGGCAGCTGACCAAACTCCTTGCGACAAGCAATACAACCGAGGTCGCTGGACCTCGCCGACTGTTGAGCAGAGCCCTCCACACGTGGGATGGATACTCTCGGGTGAAGAGCAGCATCCCGACCGACAGCAGGTGGTTCCGCCGGGTTCCCGAACACCGCGATTGGCTAACCATGGACCACACTCGTCTGAGTCTGGCGCTGTCTACGAGGACAAGCATTCAGCCGGAGCTGGTCCCCGACCGCCTATGGGTCGAGAAGGAAGTCGCTCAGGTCGTGGAGGACTTGCTCCCCACGCTCTGGTCAGAACACGAGTGGGAAGCGGCCGTCGATGCGACGGACGAATTGATCAGCCTGACTGGGGCCTTGGCTGAGCGCTGGCAGATCGAAGAAGCACTCCTCGTGCATCGGGTCGTTGCACGGAGTCTGCTGTCCGCTCCGGCAGGGGTTTCGCCTACCGCAACGAAGGCAGGTGCGCTGTCCGAGCTGAGCGAGCTCGCATCGACAGAACGATCCGTGTTCACGCTCGTCGCAGTATTGCTCGGGTTCGTTCGCCCTCTCCAAGACTTCTCCGCGGGCCGCCTGCTGCCGTTGTGGGAGGCCGCTGTCCAGAAGCCAGCTGGGCCGTACACAGTCTCGGCTCCGCACCATGTCTTGTCAGTCCTTGAGAGGCTTGCTGCTGGGATCGAGATCGAGGTGCGAGCCGAAGGCCGACGGGTAAGCCCGGGCTGGTGGGTAGCGCACCATGGCGCCAAGGCGATGTCCACCACAATTGTCGAGAACACCGATCAGATTCTCGACGAGGTAGCCAGTGCGGTTGTCGAGCCGCTCGAATCGACATCGACGGACCAGAACGCCGATACCGCGGCCGTGTCCGTGTTCGCCGCGCTTGAACTCGCGTCCAAGCTCAAGGCACACATCCCACTCGTAGACGACGCGCTTCAGCAACTCGCGAAGTCTCGGCGCACCGAGGCCTCCGACGATCACTGGCCGGGCGCACGAAACTGGCTCGAACAGATCGAACAGATGGAGCGTCGCATCGTCGAGCACCTTGCCACGGTGAGCGTTCGCCTAGCCCCTGAGCTAGACAGAGGCCGCCCGGACCTCTTTGGACATGCCTACAGGACGATTTTCGAGGAGTGCTTCCGATCGATAGTCGACGGACAGACCGACGTTGCAGAGCGTCTCTTACCGCCCGTCTTCTTTGCGAGCGAGCGAGCTCGCGCGCGGTTGAGCTCTGCACTCGACGACGAGTCTTGGCGGAATCAGTTCGTATTAGCCTCCGAGCCCGTCATCGACCTGATGGAACTCAGCGGCTGCGCAATCCTCATGCAAGAGCTGGATGAGACCGGGGTCTGGGACCAGATGCGTGGTACGTGGGATGGCATCCTGAGCGAACCCTCATCGACCGGTCTTCCGGTCTTACTCGCTGGAACCCTCGCTGCGCGCGAAGGCGTCTTCGAAATGACCTCAGGCGACATCGAACGAACGCGCCGCAAACAGAACCTTGATCGGGTGCTCGAATCCCGCGGCATCGTGGATACGCACATGTTGGATCCGTTCGAGACTGAGCCACGCATTCCACACCGAAGCGCAATCGTGTCGGCGTTTGCGCCGAGCGACATGGGGAGTTTCGCTGAGCTCGCAGATCTATTCGTCGTCCACTACCTGATCGCGCGACCCGGAGGAGACGACCTTCAGCTATCCGCTCGAGCGCAATCGCTGCGCGAGAGACTGGCTCCATAGGGACCGAGCTGACACGCATGCACAGCGTCGAGAAACCGAGACTCAACAAGCCCATCAGGCCCACATTTACGTCGGACGTTCGCGAAGCACCGTCCTTAGCCTTCGGTCGCTGGTCATGAGGCTCTTACCGCTTCCTCGAGAGGGGCGCAGGTGAGCTACCCGCAGAGCGACCCGCGAATCAGCTCTCGGCGGTCACACGAACTCTGGGACCTGACCGAGCTTGAGGACGGGCCACTTCACGACCGGCTCTTGTCGAGCCGCAACGGCCCCGGGTTCTACGGGTTCATGCTGCTGGAAGATGTCAGCCATCTCCTCCCGTGGGGCCGCGGTCTCGACGATGGGTTCACTGCCTCAATGGAAGGCGACAATCCGGACGCTGCCGCCAAGACCCTCTGTGAAGCTCTGCCAACGCAGTATGGAGCGCACA
The DNA here is from genome assembly GCA_965230015.1 of Ilumatobacteraceae bacterium. Lineage (GTDB taxonomy): Bacteria > Actinomycetota > Acidimicrobiia > Acidimicrobiales > Ilumatobacteraceae > JABSQH01. Next base: position 87,581 of record CBDDKF010000016.1, read on the forward strand.
GGCTTGCAGAGGCAGTTCGTTGGTTCTGCAAGGACACGGCAAAACGGATGGTCGGGTGGGATGCGGCCCGATACGAGATCGAGTACCTCAGCCAAGACTCCCCGGCCGAGCCAACTGGATTCCGACTCGCCGCTCTTCGGCAAGGCAGCTACGGACTCCACAAGGGCAAGCCGGTCCAGTTCGTACCTCCCTCACTAAGTGATAGAACGACCCGAGACGGTCTCCACTACGTCGAGCTCGAGGCCGAGGCCATCGCAACTTTCGCGCTTCACGACGAGATCAGAGCCGAGGTACGAGACGCGGTCGCCCTCCTCGCCGCCGCAAACGAGACACAGACATCGAGGATGGAACTCCTAGCGGCACACACCGAGGGATACGACGTCACGGCTCACGCCGCCGCCACAAGAGAAGCCGTGCTCCGAGCGACACGAGCGATCGGTTGGGACGCACGCGGTCTCGGCAAAGAACTGGAGCTAGATCCATACGTCACATGGCGGCAGCTACGGTTCAGTCGCTTCAAGGCGCAACTCCGAGAGACGATCCTCGCCGAGCTCAACCGGGTGCTCAGCGTCGTTGGACCCAGGATTGGCCAAGAGGCGCAGCTGCGAGTGCAGGGAGCGATGTCGGTAGCGGAGTTCGATACTGCGCTCGACGATCTCGAGAACGGCCGTCGACCACTAGCTGAGTTGGTGGCTCTCGGTCCGTAACGAGGGCCAGTCATTCCAGGGATCAGCGCCGTGCGATCCGCTCCACCACCGCCAATTGGCGACTCGGTAGCGCATGTGCGTACGTGTTCATGAGCATCTCGGGGCTGTGGCCGAGGATGTCGGCTATTGCTCGCAGCTCACCGAGGTCCTTCGACTGTTGAACCATGTGGGTCGCCGCCGTATGACGAAGGTCATGTGAGGTCAGCCTCGGCAACTCCGCCCGTTGGACGAATCGTTCGAGCGCGCGGTCGTACGACCTCGGCAGGACGAGCCCGCCCTGGCGTGTGGCGATGATGAGGTCGTTGTCTTCCCACTCGGCGCCGGCCGCGAGTCGCTCGGCAGCCTGCTCCGCCCGACGGCGAGTGAGCACCCTCAGCGTCTCGTCGTCGAGCGGGATCGTCCGGCGCGACCGTTCGTTCTTTGCGTTACTCCAGGAGGCGCCGTAGCGGACGGCGACGAGGCTCTCGTCGATGCGAAGCGTTCCGGCCTCGTCATCGAAGTCGTCCCAGCGCAGCGCAAGGAGCTCGCTGCGGCGGAGTCCGTAGAGCACGTTCAGCCGGAATGCGATCGCCCACCGGTGCCACGACGTCACCTCGAGGAACGCCTCGACCTCGTCGACGGTCCAGGTCTCGACCTCCTTCTCACGCGTCGGCTTCGCCACGGTCCGAGAGAGCCCAACTCGCGCCGCCGGGCTCCGCTGGATAAGACCCTCATCGACAGCTTCGCTCAACGCTGCTCGCAACACGGTTCGGCAGATCTGCACCGAACGCCTCGACAACCGGCCGCCGTTCGCCAGGGCTTCGATCCAGCCCGCCACGTCGTCTCGGTCGAGCATCGACAGCGGGATCGCGCCGAGTCCGGCTTCGATGTGTGGAATGGCCCACGCATACTGCTCTTGCGCCTTGGGCGTGATGTCGGTCCGGCCGGCGACGTAGCGACGGACGAGCCAACTCACCGTCCCCTTCGTCACCGTCACGTCCTCGGCGCGCATCTCCCGAGCGGCTGCGTTGGCAGAGCGTTGAGACTGGTACGTGCCGAGCTGTTTCGGCTTGTGCTTCCCCGTGACGGTGTCGATCCCGTCAACGCGCACGACCCACTTTCCGCGTTGCTTGCGGACTGCTGGTTGGCCTGTTGCCTTCCACGCCATCGGCGTCTCCCATCGATGCTCGGCCGCCCCAGGACTGATACACCGGTGATACAACCGCTCGTCGAGCGAGCCGCTGACCTGGAAAACACCAGCTCAGCGTGGTCGGGGTGGGGAGATTCGAACTCCCGGCCTCCTGCTCCCAAAGCAGGCGCGCTAACCAAGCTGCGCTACACCCCGGAGCCGACGAGGCTACTGACCACGACCGCGGTTCCCCCGGTGCAATCGCAGATCACAGAGCGATCGGCGAGCCGCCCGCACCCGGTCGCGAGCCGAAGCCGACCGGGTCGGGCCACGACCGCTCCCCCACTGTCAAGGAGTAGGAGGCGAACGAGGCATGCAGTGCGGCGACGTGCCGATCACCGCGCCGGCTCGTGAGATCGACGTTCGTCGTCACGGCCAGCACGTCGAGCGTCGCCCGGCGGAAGACCTCATCGTGCCCGCGACCGGGGCCCGCCACCGCGTGGGCCAACTCGTGCACGAGCGTCGCCACGGTGCACCCGGTGGAAGCCAACCGGATCTCGACGTCGGCGCCGTTGTCGGCAGCACAGCGCGCCGACGATGTCGACGAGTCGGCGCGCGCGGCTCGAACGACGACCGGTGGTCCGGGCCACCAGGGATCGGTCACCACTCGTTGCGCGAGGTCCGCGAGGTCTGCCAACCGCGCCCGCTCGGCGAGATCGGTGCCCTCGAACGCGTCGTCTTCGGCGGCATAGGTCGCCGTTCGCTCTCGATCGACGGTCACGCGGGCCCGATCGCTGTTCGTCCGGCGAGGCGTGCGCGGCCGACGTCGGCGCCGTTGGCCGCAGCCACGCCTGCCTTCCACGCGGATGCCTGCGCGGCGCGCGCCGGTCGAGCAGCACGGACCGGGCCGAAGGCCTCGGCGGCGTGTTCGTCGACTCGCTTCCGACGGGCGCGCAATGCGGGGAGCGCCGAGGCGGCAGCAGGTGCCTCCTCCACCTCGGCGCGGACGTCGGCGAGCACGTCGCCGATGCGCGCGGCGAACCCGAACAAGAACGATCGCCGCCACTTCTGCGTGGCCGCCGGCGTGGATCGCCGAATGCCGTTCATCTGCGCTGCGGCCTGCTGATGCAGTGACGCATACATCGCCTCGACCACTTGGAGGTCGGACTCGAACCCTGCGGCGTAGGCGATCATCCCCTCGGGGCCGGTCTGGTAGGCCACTTGCACGTCGTGGGCGTCGGCCACATTGGTCAACAGCGACAGCCGAGCCCGGACGTAGGCGCCGCGCCCCATCGCCATCCGACGCACGCCCAGTTCTGCGGTCACGTCGCCGCGCTCGATCCGATCGGCATCGATGCGGTTCGCAGCCACCAGCTCGGCGGCCTTGCGGGCGAAGATCTCGGCTTCGTGCGGGTTCGTCGTGCCCTCCGCCTTGTCGAGCAGCTTGCGCACGCGCTCGATGAGCGGGTCGGCGGTGGGACGGTGCGTGTTGACGGTCATGTGGAGTAGTGGGCGACAACGGAGATACGGCGGATAGCGCGTCCCCCCGACGTGGTGCCATGGGTAGCGTACGACTCATGGCGGACGCCGACGGGCCAATCGCTACAGAAGTTCAACCCGACGCCGATGGCCGCTCGCTGCGCCGAGAGCGCAACCGGGAAGCGGTGATCGATGCGCTCGTCGAGTTGATCCAGGAAGGGAACCTCGAACCAGGCGCGAAGCAGATCGCAGAGCGCGCTGGTGTGTCGCATCGATCGGTGTTCCGGTACTTCGACGACATGACCGACCTCGCCGAAACCGCCGTTCGCCGCGAGTTCGGCGCCGCCGCACAGCTGGCGACGATTCCCGAACCCCCCAGCGCGTCGCTGGCGGCGCGCATCGACTCGCTCGTCGAGTCACGCTTCCAGCTGTATCGCGCCACCAACAACGCCGCGCTCGTCGCCCGGCATCAGTCGGGCCGGTATCCGCGGATCAACGATGAGATGGCCGCCCTGGCGGTCGTAATCCGCAACGACCTGCTCGCCTACTTCGCCGCCGAGCTGTCGGGCCTGGACGAGCCGACGCAGGTGGCAGTGGTCGATGCGGTGATCACGCTCACCAGCTTCGACGCCTGGGATCTGGCGCGACGGGTCTACCGCCACCACGACGAGCAGATTCGACGCTCGTGGTCGACGGCGCTCGACGTTCTGTTGAGCAACGCCGCCTCCCGGTAGCATCACGTCCCTACTTGCGGATGTAGTTCAACGGCTAGAACCTCAGCCTTCCAAGCTGATGATGCGGGTTCGATTCCCGTCGTCCGCTCCATGTGAGACCCCAGCTCAGGAGTGATTTCTGACCTGGAGAGCGCAACGCCGATGGGTCCCACGGGCCGTCGTGCCTGCCGAGTTGGCACCGAGCACGAGGAGCCCTCCATCGCTCGTGCCCGTTCCTTCGGCAACATCCGCAAGCTGCCCGAGGAGGCGATCGCCTCCGCTCAGAAGCTCTGGCCCGATGCAGCGTTCAGCCTCTACCGCTTGAACATCAAGACCGGTAGCCAGACGGGATGGCTCGGAGTCGAGGGGCCAAGACGTTCCCTCCACAAGGGTGACCAGGTCGGTGAGGTTGAGTTCATCCACGAGCCTGACCGATTGCTGTTCAGGGCCACCATCGATGAGGGCCACGAGGAGTACATGGGCCAGGAGTTCGGAGACGTGTCACTTGGTGGGTCTATGCTGCGCTCCTCGCAGCGCGACAGTGCTGGGAGACCAGTCACCACCCGTGAAGAGGTCAAGCCCACTGAGCTGTCCCTGGCCCCCTCCGGTACCGGTATGCACGCAGGTGCAGAGGTGCTGGTACGACGCGCTGCCACCGAGGGCACCCCTCGATTGGATGCAATGAAGCGTCGTCGTGTTCGTGTTCTGACCCCTGGCACCTACTGGGCTTTGGCCTCACCGGTGGTCGCATCGTCCCGGGTCGCTCGGCGCAGATTCGACCTGATCGAGACCAGTAAGAGGACGATCGACACGACAACCAAGCCGATACGGGCGATTCCCTCCGGAGCACGTCCTGCCAAGCCGATGGCAAGCACGGATGGGGACACCATCGCAAACCCCCGACTCACGCCCGGGGTCGCGAGAGCGATGCCTCCCGCTGCGATCAACAGAACCATTGCGGTCAGCAGAAGCAAGGTCACCAGGTGCCAAGCTAGGCGTCGGATGTTCGTACTCTGAAACCTCGTGGATCGCTTCTGGGACCGGTTTCAGGTCGGCATTCTCGGATTCGTCTGGTTCATCAGTGTGACGTTCATCATTCGGTCGATCGTTGAGGTCAACTGGGCTGGGATCCTTGCCGCCTCGGCCTTCCTCGTATTCATTCACTTACCCCTCACGTGGATGGCGGTGGAGAGCCGTCGGGCGGAGGCCGAAGAGCGGGCGCAACACTGACGTTGCAGATGACTCTGGGACAGCGAATTCAACGAACGAGCGTTGTGGGGGAGCCATGGTGAACGAAGCTCTGGAGGACTGGGGAGCAGCCATCTGCTGCATCATTGGATGCATCGCTGCTGCGTGGGTTGTGACGTACGGAAGCGTCCTCGGGGGAGCTCTGGCCGGAATGGCCTTCGCTGGGCTCGCCTACATCGTTGTCGTATCTGGGCTATGGACAGCTTTCAAAGCTGATGATGCGGGTCCGGACCGGGCAACGAGGGTGTACACCCACGAACGAGCCACGCCATAAGTACGGGCCACCTCTGATGGCGACCTTCCCTCAACGACAACCGCAATGATCACCAAACGGGCCTTGGACACCCACCAACGATGTGTCCTCTATGACGCGCGACATCTGTCCTCAATGTCCTGAGACACAACACCGTCGTCCGCTCCACGTGAAATCCCAGCTAGAGCATGGTGTCGCCGCCACCAAGCTCGCTGTGGGGGCGAACCGACAGCGCCTTACGTAGGGGTGTCCGCACCCTCAACCAAACGTCCACTTGCCTCGCTAAGTGTCCGTATAGGGTTTGTTGCGGACAGTTACCGGGGAACTCGATGAGCGACGACCAGCCACGCAACCACAGAGAAGAATACGACACACGCACCGGCAGCCAACCCCTCCGCGGCCTCCTGCCCTCAACCGATCACGGCTGGCCACCATCCCAACAAGTGCCCTCATCGGCGTACTACGCCCGCCGCGTCTCCGACACCCCCACCCTCGTCGACATCGAGGCGACCGTCCCACCACAACTCGCCTACCTCGCCATCGACATCCCCTCACCGATCATCACCGCATCGGTCGAGGCCGAACGAGACCTCGCTCGGCTCGACCAACAAGCAACGGCGATCTCCAGCGACGTCCTCGAAGCGGTCACGACATCGCTACTGCGCGCCGAGTCACTCAGTTCGAGCCGCATCGAAGGTCTTGAGATCAGCCACCGCCGGCTCAGCGAAGCGTTCTACGACCCTGCCGCAGCCAAGCGCCTGACACGCGAGGTCGCCAACAACACCAACGCACTCCAACACGCGATCAGCCTCGGTTCCGAACGTCGACCGCTGAGCACCTCGGATCTGTGCGACATTCACACCATCCTGATGGATGACGTGCCAGGCATCGCTGGTGGCGAGCTCCGCACCGTGCAGAACTGGATCGGCCCCAGCGACGACCCACGCGAAGCCGTATTCGTCCCACCGCCCGTCGGTGACGTCGAACTGCTACTCGACGACCTGTGCGCGTTCGTCGAACGCGACGACGTTCCAGCCACGATCCGCGCCGCGATCGGGCACGCCCAATTCGAAGCGATCCACCCGTTTCCCGACGGCAACGGTCGCGTCGGGAGATGTCTCATCAGCATCGTGTTGCGACGCGGCGCTGACACCGATGTGATCCCGCCGATCTCGGGGGTGTGCGCCGCGGACACCGGCCGCTACTTCGACGCGCTCCAAGAGTTCCAGCAGCGAGCGAACCCGTGGCCGTGGGTTTCCCAGTTCTGCGAGGCGACGAAGGCCGCGTCGAACACCGCGCGGAATCTCGCCGACGAGATCGTCGAACTCCAACAGGAGTGGCTCGAACGAGCCGGCAAGCCGAGAGCGGGCTCGATCGCGAACAGGCTCATCGCCGCGTTGCCGACGATGTCGTTCACCGACGCCGACCTCGTCGCGGAGCGTCTCGGCGTGGACCCGAACGTGGCTCGCCGCGGACTGAACAAGCTCGAGGAAGCCGGCGTGCTGTCCCCGATCGCTGGACGGAAACGCAACCGGGTGTGGCGTGCCGACGATTTCCACCTGCTGCTTGATCGGTCCTCGGCGAGCCTCGAACCGCCCGACGACTAACCCGGACACTCGACCACCGAGGTCAACTCGGGCTTAGGTCGCTGGCGATCGCCGATGCTTCAACCGATACGTCAGGCACAAGCCGGCGAGGACCACGAGCAAGAAGATGTTGATGACCATGCTGCCGATCAAGAAGAAGTTGGCGACCGTGATGATGAAGAAGAAGAAGATGACCACCGGTTGCCGCCACCCGCTCATGAACCACTTGTTCATCGGGCCGGGCTCCCACCACTGCCGGTCGGTTTGATCCATCATCGGCCTCCGTCGGCTGTCTCGAGCCTGTTCAGACCGCGGCGAGCAATCTTCGGGTACACGCTGAAGTGCGGCTACACGCCGCCCGAGGTCGGGATTCCGTTTCGCGCGTCGGCGACAAGTCTGGCGAAGTGCGACGAGACGGATACGTCATCGGTGGGCGGCAACTCAACTTCGGTCCCAATCGCGAACACATCAAGCCGGTAGCCAAGCTCTTGCTGCTCGATGATGCCGTGGGGAGCGAGCCAGTCAGGAATCCCGGCTCCCTCGAAGCCGTCGGGCGTGCCTGCCGCGACGTACACGACATCGCCGAGTGGCGCGACAGCGACGAGCCGGAACGCGGCGAGGTCGGCGGCGTCACCCGACTTGAGCGACACGCACCCGGTCCCGAACACCTGGTCATCTGCTCGGAGCACGAGCAGCGGACTCTCGTCGGCGGTGTACGTGAGTTGGCCGCTGATCCTGCCGGACTCTTGCAACTGCTCCTGGGGGGTGAGCACCAGGCGGCGATCCTGGCACGATTCGAACACCACGTCTGCTGGCTGTGGCGGGATGTCGAGTATCGGCTCGGCCTTCGCAGTGCCTTCCACTGGGACCGGGGTCGTCGTCGATGTTGACGATACGACGGTCGTCGCGCGGGCTGCTGCGGATTCGAGTCGAATGCTGTCTTGAATCCTTCGAGTGCTGGTGCGTTGGCGGTTCGCCACTCCTCGACGGCGAGATTGGCGTCGCTTGCGGTGATGGCGCGTCCGTCTGGGGCCGCAACGAGGACTGCGGCTGCGGCAGCGTTGTAGAGGTCGGCCGAAGCAGCCTCGGCGGGGACCCCGTCTTGGTGCAGTGCCTCGTAGGCGGCGAGTTGGCAGCCACCGAAGTTGGCTTCGGTCTCGTTGTCGGTTCCGAAGAGCGCGATCGTGAACGCTGAGTCGGACGCGGCGAGCGGGTCGTACCACTCGTGCCAACGGTCCCAGGCAGCGACCGAGTCGTCGTTCGGTCTCGGAACGAACTCGTAGCCCTGCTCAGCCATGCACGAGGTGATCACCACTTCGCGTGCGTCCCACATGAGTTGTAGGTGCTCCGTGCTTGGCAGCAGCTCATCCATGAGCTGGTCGAGCGCAGCTTCTGCTGAGTCCGTCGCCGGACTGGTTTCGACGCCCGGTGGTTCCGGCTCGGCCGCCGCGGCTGGCGGACTTTCCGTGGCGCGTTCGGTGTCGCTATTGGTGCGTGCGAGGACGAGGCCGGCCAGGCCGACGAGCAGTGCGACGCCGACGGCGACAGTGAGCACGATTCTTCGACGTGGCAGACTCGTCTGCTCGCTGTGCGCAGACGGAACGTGTGTGGACACGAGCTACCTCCGGGTTTGGCGATGGGCGGGGCGCACCCCGCCGGATTGCGACATGGCCGGCTCCTGTAGGCGCACCGGGTTGTGATGGTTCACACGCCACAGTCCGATCTCCCCAGATAACCGACACGACTCGTTAGACCCCGCAGCACCCGGCAGGGTTCCATCCGCCTGCGGCATGTACCTGTCGTGTGGTGTCGTGACACTGCGTATGCGGCCGCTCGATTGGGCCGCGGGCTCCCCGCTACCTCCGACGAGACTCGCCTACCTCGTGACGAGAGTCGCCGAGCGGAGCGGCGATCAGATCAGGTGGGGTCGCATCGCTCGGTTGCTTCCTCGAGACGGTCAGTGTCGCCGGCTGAGGCCAGGTCGTTGTACGGCCCCCACGCCCGTTGCGACTCAACCCAGTCGGCGAAACTCGGTGGCGGTGTGGTGTCGAACCCTTCCGTGGTGAGGCATCTATGGATTTCGACGAGCCCGTCGTAGATCGCTTGGGGCATCTCGGGAGACTCGTTGGCGAACACCGCGTACTCCTCGGTTTGCAACAGAGCGGCGAAGCAATCGGGCACGGCATCGCCTTCGTGAACGATGCCGCCGTTGTCCATGTAGGCGTCGAGGTCGCCGGCCTCGCGGGCGCAGTCGAGCGCTTCGGCGTTGAGCTGGTCCGCCAGGCGTTCCAAGTCGGCATACGCGAGCGGTGCGTCGCTGTCTGCGGTGCGGGCCCCGCACGCCGACGCGATCGCTGCCGCCATGGTGATGATCAGGGCAGGCAACACTCGGCGGGGTTTCGGCATATCAGTCCTTCTCGGATGCTTGCTCGTCGCAGACGGCGCAACGGCTGGGTCCATGTGGGCGGTGGTGGTCGGCGAGCCTTGAGCGTCGAAGCCGGCAGCGATGAGGGTGGTTTTCGTCCTCTTCGTCAACGGCGTTGGACATCGACGGCCTCTCCTGAGTTGCCATCGGTCACTGTCCGATCACCCAGGGGTTCGTCCAAGGTGACCTCGATGACGTCGAGGCAGTCGTCCCGCCCGCCGCACCCGAACGACGAGTCGCTGTTCGCCGTTATGAGCACGTCGTCGGCGGACTCGACGACGTCGACTTCTGTGCTTGGCTCATTGCAGGTGTCCACCTCCACGACGAGGAGGCGGTCGTTGTCCGAAATCGACGCCGCCAGGACATCACGGTCTGACCGGCCACACGAACTGAACGCCAGGAGCCCCGCCAGGAGGGCAGCCGCAGCTGCGGCCACCCCCCTTCCGGGTTGTCTTGTGGTGCCTGTGTTCTCAGGTGTCGACATGGACTCCCATTCCCGGATGGAACAGGTCCGCTCGGGTGTAGAGATCACGGTACGCCCACTGCCACCAGTTGTTGCCCTTGTGGATCCCGACAGCGCTGTTTCCGACGAAGACCGGTCCCCCGCTGTCACCTCCACTCGATTGATCCTTCTCGGTGCGAACCAGGCGGCAGCTGCCATTCCAACAGTGGATCACGGCACGATCCGCTGACAGCGAGCGAACGTTCGACATCGGCCAGGACTGACCTGATGGCATGGCTGGGCGACGAGACACCGGGTGGGCCTCCGACGGTCCCACCCGGTGCTCGCCGTCCAGCCGGCCGACCGGCGTCACGCTCTACCGATCTGGGGGGCGAGTCGCTCCACGAGCTCGATCAACGACGACTGTGGGAGTGCCTCGCCGTCGAGCGTGAACGCTTCGGAGTCGACGATCACGACCGACGTCTCACTCACGAGCGCGACAGTGCGATTGGACGACCCGCGATCGGGCCAGGCATACACCTGCCCGTTCTCCGTGGACTCCACGAGGACGAGTCGGTCGATGACATCGTCGAGAACGGCACGGTCAGCGTCCCCGAAGTACAGGCGGCCTTGGTCCCCTCGGGCGACTGCCCGGTGCAGCGTGACGCCGTCGACCGTGCGTGAATCATGTTCCAAGACCCGATAGTCAGCGAAGGTGTCGGCGAGGACTGCATCGGCTGCGTCAGCCAGGGCCTGGGACTCATCTGATGGCAACGCTCGAACCGGGTCGGTCCCCGTGAACAGAGGTGGCCGGAGATCGACAGAGTCGGGTAGCTGGGCGCCGGTGGTCGTCGGCGGTGCCGCCGTATCGCTGGGCGAGGTGTCGTCGATCGGCAGCACTACGAGTAGGCCGATCACGCCGATGACGACGACGCAGGCGGCAGCGACGATCAGCATCGATTCGGACCACCTCGGTCGATCCTCGTATGGGGTGGTGTCGAGCACGGTGTTGGAGAACTGGAACTCGCGGACGTCGGTGTCCTCGGCACGGGCGCGGAGCGCGGCGCGGACGCGGTCCTCGGTCGGCGTGGTCATTGCAGTTCCTTTCGCATTCGTTCCATCGCTCGCGACGCAAGTGACTTCACGGTCCCTGGACGGCACCCCAGGTGGTCGGCAATCTCCCGCTCGGGGAGTTCGAGCCAGTACCGCATGACGATCACTGCCTTCTGCCGGTACGGCAGCTGGTCGATCAGATCCAACAGGTACAGGTGCGGATCGGCGGTGTCGGCAGGTGTGGCGAGCCGCTGCGTTGCTCGGCGTCGGCGGTACTCGGAGCGATGCCAGTTGCGGGATAGGTTGACGACCGTGGTGCGGAGGTAGGCGACCGGCCGCTCGAGTTGCCCGAAGCGGTCGTGCATGCGGGTCATGGCGATCTGGGCGATGTCGTCGGCGGCTTCGTTCGACCCGGTCAACAGGTGCGCCAGACGAACCGCGCCGGGGTACTCGTCGCGGCAGAACGCCGTGAACCCCCCTGGGCGCGGCGATCGGGTCACAGAGCGGCGACCCATGTACTCAGACACACTCCCTTCGACCCCGACGTCACGCGCCCGGTTCCATTTTGATTTACGGAACCGCCTGATTTGTGTCGATGGCCTCCATGAGCACGCCTTGGCAGTGTCGGGCCGACGGCGGTCGGGTGTGGCACGACGCTGTCGTAGGGGGTGCCCGTGGAACAAGTCTCTGACTTTGTGTCGAACGAAGTCAGGATGCCGATCTTCCAACTCGAGTCCTACGACAGCTTCGCCGTGGACGGCACCGAGTGGCAGCTCGTCGACATGACCAACGGCGCACGCGAAGTCACGATCGCATTGGCGTTCACCGACACCTTGATGATCACGATCACCGCCCCGGCAGATCAGTTATCCGAGCTGGCTGAACTCGTCCGAATCGAGCAAGTCCGATGATGCAGCATCTCCCAACGTGGCGCCGGCTCCGCCGTGTCGCTCACACCCGCGCCGTTCCCCGAGGTCGCCTAGGGTCCCCGCCGTGAGGCGGATGATCATGGGTGTGGCGGCGTTGTCGATGCTCGGAGCGGCATGCGGCAGTGGCGACGACGAGGGGTCGGCCACAACCGGGACGTCGGCTCCCGTGACGACTTCTGCCGAGACTGCGCCGCCGGACACGACGATCGCGCCTGCGACCACGGCTGCGGAGACCACCGCTGCGCCGACCACCGCTGCGCCCACGACGGCTGCGGAGACCACCGTTGCACCGACCACAGAGGTCGTCTCCGCCGATCTGGGCGACGCGACCTGCCGCTACCTGGGTGTCGACGACTTCGAGGACATGCAGGTGGAGCTCGCGTTCACCAACCCGGTGGGCGACGTGCTCCAGCTCGACGTGACGTACACCCTCGTCGACGCGGCGGGAGTGGAGATCGTCACCAACACCGAGATCGAGTCACCGGCGTTGGCCGACGAGCAGTTCCGCATCGTCGCCGACACGCTCGATCCGCGGCCGCCCGGACTCGACGACGCGGACATCTCGTGTCGCGTTGAGGCGATCGAAGAACAGTTCTCGGCGGCGAGCGCCGTCGCACCGACACCGGATGACACATGTGTCGTCGTTGCGACCGAGGAATCGGTTCAGGTGAACCTGGCCGTCGCCAACCCGTTCGGCGGAGCGAATGAAGCACGAATCCGATACGGCGTGCGCGGCGACGACGTCCGCTTCGGGGCGTCCTCCGCGGGCGTCGAGTTCTCCGGACCGGGAGCGTCGGCCGAGCTCACTGACGACTCGTTCATCGGCGTCCCCGAATGGGCGGCCGGCAGCGATGTCACGTGCGACGTGCTGTGGATCGAGGACCGGTCGTGATCAGTAGCCGGCCGGCTCGTCCTGTCGCACCTGCCGCTCGTCAACATCGGCCATAGCGGCGGGCAACACGAGGCGGCTCGTCCCAGGAGCAGTCCACTGGAGCGCTCGACGAACGCCCCCAAAACAGCGGCGTCACGACGTCCGACCGTCGCTGACCTCGCCCGCCCATCGGCGCCGTGCGCTTTCCTGAACGCTCTGTTGCGATCTTCTGGCTGTACTGCTGGCGGCTCCTGCCGCAACGTGGTCAGCGTCGGCCGACCCACGTGGACGTTGCGCAACGCGACGGCATGGGCGGCGACCCAGGGAGGCAAGAGCCATGTGGTCAGATCGAGGAGCGGCAAGCGGACGCACCAGCGCGGCGCGCAGTGGTCTCTTTCGCGCGGCGTCCGTAGCGGTCGCCGTCGTCAGCCTGGCCGCCTTGTCGGTGCTGGTGACGACACCGCCCTCGGGTTCGATCGTCCACGCCGATGACGTCGACGTCGCATCGTGTGACGAGGCCGCCTTCAGAGCGGCCGTCGATGCGGTGCAGTCGTCCGGCGGCGGCACCGTTCGGTTCGACTGCTCCGGGACCATTCCGATCACCGCGGCGATCACGATCACCACCGCCGTAGCGATCGATGGGGATGGCTCAGTCGTCCTCGATGCCGAGAACCGCAGCCGATTCTTCGTCGTGCAGCCCTCGGCCTCGTTGACACTCCTCGGGCTGGAGCTGGTCAACGGGAGCGTGAATGGCGTCGACGACGACGGCGGAGCGATCCGCAACCACGGCACGCTTCGCGTCGTTGGCTCGACCCTCACCTCGCATGAAACCTCGGGTAACGGCGGCGCGATCTTCAACGATGGCAACGTCGAGATCACCCAGTCGACGCTCTCGTCCAACCGTGCCGCCTCCGGCGGCGCGATCCAGAACACCGCGACCGGCCGCGTCGAGATCGAGTCGTCGACACTGCGCGACAACGCCGCTGCGCAGCTGTTCATGCGCGGCGGCGCGATCGCGAGCAGCGGCGATCTCTCGGTGAGGTCGAGCCAGTTCATCGACAACACCGCTGGAATGAGCTGGGGCGGCGCCATCTACCTCTCGGGTAGCGACGAGCGACCGGCCACCGCCCACGTTGCGACGACCGCGTTCACCGGCAACGAGGCATCGCAGGGCGGGGCGATTGCACTCGACAACGACTCGTCACTCGAGATGATCGACAGCGCGATCACCGCGAACAACGCACGGAACGGCGGCGCCGTGATGATGGCGTTCTCAACACGGGCCGAGATCACGTCGAGTCGGCTGACTTCGAACACTGCGACGAACGTCGGCGGAGCGGTGCACAACTTCTCCGACGGCCAGTTGTCCTTCGTTGACTCGCTGATCGACGGTAACTCGGCGGCCGTCGACGGCGGGGCGATCACCGCCGGGGCCGATGGTGGCGAGACTCGGCTGCTCCGTACGACCGTGGCGGGCAACACCGCAAGCCAGGACGGTGGTGCGATCTGGGCCGGACGGGCGAGGTTGACCGCGATCGCCTCGACGTTCGCCACCAACCGCGCCGAAGGCGACGGCGGGGCGATCTACGACCACCAGTCCGGCGCGCGGGCGATCCGCGCGACCACGTTCGTCGGAAACTCGGCTGCCGGGAACGGCGGCGCGATCGTCAACGCCACAAGCGGTCTGCACATCAGCGACAGCGTGTTCGCAACGAACACCGCAAACGGATCCGGCGGCGCTCTGTACAACACCGGCCGCTTTACGGTGACCGGCAGCACGTTCACGGAGAACCGATCGGACGGCGATGGCGGTGCGATCTGGACCGACAACATCCTGTCGACGAATTCGATCGGTGCGAGCACGTTCGTCGCCAACGCCGCGACGAACGGCGGCGCCATCTACACCGGCTGGACGGAGCTGACCGACATCGTCGCCGCGACGATCGTCGGCAACACCGCCATCAATCACGGCGGTGGCATCTACACCCGAACGGGCGGCGTGGCCAGCCGCGCATCGATCGTGTCGCACAACATCGCTCCCCTCGCCGCCAACTGCTTCCGGGAGATTCGTTCGTTCACCCAGGAAGACGGCTCGGTGCGCGTTGAGGACTGGACGATCGCGACGGGCGGCGACAATCTGAGCAACGACACCACATGTCAGTTCGACGCCGCCACCGACATCGAGAACAGCCCGGCTTTCCCCGTCGGTACGTTGTCGCAGAACGGCGGACCGACACCGACAATGCTGCCGCTCGCAGCGCCGGCTGTAGACACCGCCGACTGCGCGGCCACCACCGCACTCGATCAGCGCGGCGCCGTCCGCCCATCGACCGCATGCGACCGCGGCGCAGTCGAGGCCTCGAGCGAAGTCCTCCCGCGGCTTCTCCATGTTCAGCCAAACCGCACGGCACTCGACGAAGGAGACTCGATCTCGATCATCGCCGTCGCCACCGGGCCGTCGGGACAAGCGCTCGCCTACGAGTTCGACTGCGACGGCGACGGCTCGTTCGAACAGCAGGGCGTGGGGAGCGGTGTCAGCGGATCCGGCATGTGCACGTTCGGCGACGATGGGTCGTTCACCGTCGGCGCGCGCGTGTGCGTGCGCGACGACCCGACAACATGCGATACCGGATCGTTCGCTGTCGAGGTGGCCAACGTCGCGCCGACGATCACTGCGGTCGGCAACGACGGACCGATTGCGCAAGGCGCCAGCGTGAACATCGTCGTCACCGCGCTGGACCCCGCCGGGGCGAACGACCCGCTGGTCGCCAGTGCGGACTGCGATGGCGACGGCAGCTATGAAACGATCGGAACGACCACAACCGTGCAGTGCGGGTATGCGCTGCAAGGCACGTACGACGTCCCGGTCCAAGTCGGCGACGGCGACGGCGGTCTCGATGAGTCGACGACCACGATCGAGGTACGCAACGACGTGCCCCAGATCACGGCGGTGACCGCCACACGACCACTGAACGAGGGTCAGTCGGCCACGATCGACGTCGAAGCCAGCGATGCGGGCGGTGAACTCGCGTACGAGTTCGACTGCGATGGCGACGGCACATACGAAGTCGGCGCGCAACCGGATCCATCGACCCAGTGCACATTCGGCGACGACGGCGTGTACACCGTCTTCGTTCGGGTCACCGACGCCGACGGAGCCATGGCGGGATCGCGTACGCAGGTGATCGTCGACAACGTTGCTCCCATCATCACCGGCGTGGTCGGCGAGCCCGTCGACGAGGGTGACCCGGCGATCTTCGAGATCTCGATGACGGGGGACGACGCCGCTGGTGACGCCGACATCCTGTCCTACGAGTTCGACTGCGACAACGATGGTCGCTTCGAGGTCGGGCCGCAGCTCGCCGGCACCGCGACCTGCTCGTTCGACGACGACGGCGAGTTCACGATCGGCTTGCGAATCACCGACGGTGACGGCGGTTCGGCGACCGGGACCGCAACGGCCGTCGTCCGCAACCTGGCTCCGATCATCTCCGAGATCCGAGTCGCCGACACCGTCGACGAAGGCGCACCGCTGTCCGTCGAGGTCGTTGCGATCGACCCGGCCGGCCCGGACGATCCGCTCTCATTCGAATTCGACTGTGCGGGCGATGGCATCTTCGAAATCGGACCGCAGGCATCGCCGACGACCACGTGTGTGTTCCCCGACATCAACGACCCCGACGTGACCGTCCGGGTGACCGACGACGATGGCGGCGCCGCGCAGCAAACCGCGCTTGTGTTCGTCGACAACGTCGACCCGATCGTCGACACTCCGATCGTTGCGCCGACGCCCTCCTCCGAAGGCCAGTCGGTAGCAGCGGTCGCCGCGTTCACCGACGCAGGTATCGAGGACACTCACACGTGCACCGTCGACTACGGCGACGGCAGCGGCGTCCAGGATGGCGTTGTCGACGGGTTGACCTGTACCGGCCCACCGCATGTGTACGTCGACGACGGCGTCGGGTTCGTCGTGATGGTCGAGGTCACCGACGACAACTTTGGTGTCGGCGTGAACTCGGCGCCTCACGACGTTGACAACGCACCGCCGTCGATCGAGTCGCTGAGCGGACCGGGCGGCGACGTCGAGGTCGACCAGGCGGTGACGATGACAGCGCGAGTGCTCGATGCGGGCGAGAACGACGTTGTGACAGCCACGTGGGACTGGGGGGATGGCACCACGACGCCAGCCGAGGTCATCACCACGCGTGCCACCGCCGCTCGACTCTCGGCCGACCTCGCCGTTGAGCACCGGTACACGGCGCCCGGGGAGTACACGATCACCCTGCACGTGGAGGACGACGACGGCGGCAGCTCGTCGGAGACGCTCGTGATCGACGTGCGGGCGGCGCCACTGACCACCGCCAGCACAACCCCACAGCCAGCGATGCCACCGACGACGTCGACGGCAGTCCCGTCGCCGGCTCCCGTGGCGACGCCGAGCCCCACAGCAGCGCCAACCACAGAGTCCGTTCGGCCTATCGACATTCGGCTTCCAGCAACAGGTGCCTCCAACGCACAGGGGCTCGTTGTCGGCGCGCTTCTCCTGGTGGCCGTCGGCGCGATGCTGCTGAGTGCGCGACGCCGGACACGGTCTGAGATGCGTTGAGCCGCTGCACGGCGCACCATCGGCGAGCCAACTCAGCGCGGTCGCCCGCAGGTCCTCGGTCCTGCGGCAGATCGACGGAACACCGCGTGGCTACACGCGGGTCATCGGAGCGTCGCCTGCATAGTGTCGACGTATGCCGACGGAGATCACGCTTCGTCAACTGGAGTACCTCGTCGCGGCGATCGACTGCGAGACCATGTCCGCGGCGGCAGCAGCGCTGGCGACATCGACATCTGCGGTCTCGATGGGCATCGCCGACCTCGAGGCCGCCGTGAGGACCGATCTGGTGATCCGGGCGCCGCGCAAGCCACTCCGCCTCACACCGGTCGGCCGCACGGTGATCGACGACGTTCGTGCGCTGCTCGACCGAGTCGAGCAGATGGAGCGTGACATCCGAGTGGACCTAACGGAACGCTCGGGCCGCGTTCGACTCGCGTGTTTCGCC
This sequence comes from Ilumatobacteraceae bacterium, assembly GCA_965230015.1. GTDB lineage: Bacteria > Actinomycetota > Acidimicrobiia > Acidimicrobiales > Ilumatobacteraceae > JABSQH01. The sequence continues at coordinate 105,446 of CBDDKF010000016.1, forward strand.
CCGCTTGGGCCGCGCTACGTACCAGATCTCGTCGCGGCTGCCGCGGTGGTCGATCCGGCGTTGACGATCGAGGTCACCGAGCTCGACATCGAACCGCTCTTCGAGGAGGTTGCCGACGGACACATCGAACTGGGCCTGGTCTACGGGCTGCACCCGCCAGACAGCCTGGTCACCGAGCCCGTGGCTCATCACGTCCCGTACGTGTTGCTCCCGGCCGAACACCCACTCGCGTCCGCACCCAGCGTGCGTATCGAGGACGTCATCGGCGAGCCAATGGTGATGCTCGATGCGCGGCCCACGCTGTACTTCGACGACGTGATCGCCTCGCTGTCGTTGACCCCACACATCGTGCATCGCACCGACAACATCGACACGGTTCGGTCGGTAGTCGCACGTGGTGGTTGCTGGTCGCTGTTGATCGGCCCGCCACGAGGCGGTCTCAGCCACCAGGGACTGCCGCTCGTGGCGCTGCCCGTGTCGAACGAGATCGAGCCGATGCCGGTCGTCGTCGCATGGCAGGCCGGATCCGACGTCAGCGCACGAGCGCTGCGCGTGATCGAACTCTGCCACCGCGTCATCCCCTCCGCCGATGTTGCAGCCGTGTCGAGCGTCGACCGCGAACCAGCACGGCCACCGGAGACCGGCGATGGCGACTGAAGTCACGTTGCGTCAGCTCGCCTACTTTCGGACGGCGATCGATGAGGGGACAATGGCCGCAGCGGGGAAGCGGCTCGGCGTGTCCGCATCGGCAATCTCGACCGCCATCGGCGACCTCGAATCGGCGCTCGGCGTCCGCTTGGTCGTACGAGCTGCGGGGCGCGAGCTCAGCCTCACGGCCGCCGGTCGGCGTGCGTTGGAGCATGCCGAGGACATCGGCGAGATGGCGGCGACGATCCAAGCGCGTGCCCGGGCCGGCGGTACCGACGCCGGAGGTGGTGTCCGCATGGGCTGCTTCCCGCCGTTCTCGCCGTTCTACGTGCCCGATCTGGTGACTGCAGCCGGCGATCGGCAGCCACCGATCGAGTTGGACGTCGTTGAAGCGCCGGTCGACCACCTGTTCGAACAGCTCGCGCATGGCCTGCTGGATCTGGCGCTCGTCTACGACCATGCGATCCCTGATGCGCTCGAGACCGAAGAGATCCGCCGGCACTATCCGTTCGTCATCCTCTCCGGATCGCACCCGCTTGCGGGTCGACCCACGGTGTCGCTCCACGACCTGATCGACGAACCGATGGTGTTGTTACGCGCCCGCGATGCCTCGTACTTCGAACAGGTCGTCCGCGACCTGGGCCTCACGCCAACGATCGTTCGCACGACCGACAACATGGAGACGGTCAGAACCATGGTCGGACGCGGCATGGGGTGGTCGCTGCTCATCGGTCGACCGACTGCCGGCGTGAGTCAGGAGGGTCGACCGATCGCAGCGGCGCGGCTCGCCGACGAGGTCGACGGTGTACCGGTGGTCGTGTGCACTCCAGCGGGATCGACCCGCACTCGTCGCGCCCAGACCGTGATCGACCTGTGTCACCAACTCATCGGCCGGCGGAGTACATAGGCGGCGAGGCTGCAGGCCGACCTCCCGTCGGTACAGCTGCTCGGAGCCGGCGAGTGCGCCCGAACCAAGAACCGCCAGTTCCGGGCGAAGCGGCGAGTGTCAGCCGGCCTCGGCGGCGAGATCGTGCGGGCCGGCCGCGAGATAGCCGTGGCCCTTGCGGATCCGTTTCCCCCACGGGCGCAGCGCGGAGATCAGCTCGTCGATGTCGTCGCCGAGCGCGGCCAGCGCCGGCTGCATCGCTGCGTCGGTGTCGACCTCGACGCGTTCACGCGCCGCCCGGCCCGCGTCGGTGAACCCGTCGCCGTCGATGTGTCCCCGTGCCCGGAGCCGATCGGCGGCGCCATCGAACTCCTCGTTGGTCCAGCCGCGCGTGCGGGCGTAGCTGCGCATCGGCAGACCCCAATACAGCTCGGTGGCGAGACCGATCTCGGTGGCGTCGTAGCCGGCGATGGTCCATGCGGCAACGTGCGCATCGCCGCGAAACTCGCGCAATGCGTCGCCCAGCTGGAAGAGCGCACCAAGGGGATCGTCGTCGAGCGAAACGGACCGGATCCCGGCGAACAGCGGCCGCCCCTCGACGCGCAACGGTTCGACAGCCCGCCTGAGCAACTCGACGACTCGATCGAGTCCATCAGGCGCCGAACCGAGCAGTCGACGCAGCTGGCCCACCGCGCCGTCGTGACGCGCCTGGCGAATCGTCGGCGCGTCGGTGCGTGACCACCCGAGCGCCACCGAGGGCACGACGACCTTCGACGAGAACACACCGAACGCCGACGCCACGACCTCACCCGGCACCTGACCGAGCAGGCTGCCGCGACTGGTGAAGTACGCCGGGCCGTCGGGGAGCGCCACCCCACCGGCATCGCCGGGGCTGTCGTCGAAACCAAGTGCGACGTAGTTGGCATGTGCTTCCGGAGAGAAGAACACCTGCCCGATCACCGGTTCGAGTGCCGAGCCGAGCGAGCGGGCAATGGAGTAATCAGTCACGGTCGTGGTCCTTTCGCCAGCTGCGATGCAAGTGCCGGCCCGTCGATGTCGATCGCCAGCCACTGCGGGTGCTCGGTTGCGGCGCGCTCCGGATCGGTGTGCGCGATCACGAGCGACCCCTTGTCGATGATGTCGTCAAACAGGGCGCGGTAGCGCTCGGCGTCGAAGGCGATGGCGAACGTGGCCTCGACCGGCACCGTCATGCGGATGCCGAGCACGATCGTGTCGTCGACGCGCACGGCCTCGGTGCGGATGTTGCCGACCCCTTCCACGGCATGCACTCGCGCCAGGTCGGCGATCTCGGGCGAATCCGATGCATCGATGGCCACGGTCGGCAACTGCCGACCCGCGGTGTCGACCGAGTAACCCGCACCGAGCGCGGCAAACACGGGGATCTGATCGTCGCTCATCGACACCTCACTACCTCGCTTTCGTTACTTCTGCCTCGCTGGACGCTGCTGCGACTTGGTGAGCACCGCCACGACCCCGCCGACCAGGGCTCGCTGACGCTCATGATCGGAACTGGCGTGCGGACGCAACGCATCAGGAGTACCCGACCAGGCGCCGGCGATGGCGAGCACGATGGCGAGCACGTCGCCTGGAAGGAACTGGTCGGTCGCTCCGAAGCGTGGCCGCACCTCGGAGAGACCGGCCACCATGAGGGCATAGGCGGTGAGCTCTGCCTCGGTCGCACGTGGCCGCTCGAGACGCCGCCAGGCGTCGATGCGCAACACGTTCGGATGCTCGGCGAGGTAGTCGAACAACGCCGTTGCGTACCCCGGGAGGTCACGTGGGGTGAACGGCACCGCAGCATGCAGCTGTTCGAACGACGCTTCGACCGCCTGGTCGAAGAGTTCGTCCTTGTTGCCGAAGTACGCGTAGATCAGCGACTTGTTCGCGTTGGCGGCGGCAGCGATGCGGTCCACCCGAGCGCCTGCGAGGCCATGTGCTCCGAACTCTGCGGTCGCGGCCGCCAAGATGCGGCCGCGCGTCGCCTCGGCATCTCGGATTGCAGCCACGGGAACCTGCCTAGTGGTTGACGACGAACCATGACGAGTCTACGTTCTAACTAACTGGTTAGATAGTTAGCGACATGAGAGTTTGAAAGGCAGGTTCGACCATGACGTCGACCGCACTGATCACCGGGACATCGACCGGGATCGGCCGAGCCACCGCCCGGCACTTCTCCAACAATGGATGGAACGTCGTTGCCACCATGCGCGATCCCGACGCCGACCGCGTACGCGACGACCCGCTCAGCACGCTCCCCGGGGTGTTGGTCACACGGCTCGACGTGACCGATCTCGACTCCATCGACGCCGCCGTGGCCGCCGGCACCGAGCGCTTCGGTTCGATCGACGTGCTGGTCAACAACGCGGGCTACGGCGCATACGGCCCGCTCGAGTCAACGCCGCGCGAGAAGATCGTGCGTCAGTTCGACACCAATGTGATCGGTCTGTTCGACGTCACCAAGGCCGTGCTCCCGCAAATACGCACGCGCGGCAGCGGGACGATCGTCAACGTGTCGTCGATGGGCGGGAAGATCACGATGCCGCTTGGCTCGTTGTACCACGGCACCAAGTTCGCAGTGGAGGGCCTGTCGGAGGCACTCAGCTTCGAGCTCGGCGCGATCGGAGTGGCGATGAAGATCGTCGAGCCCGGCATCATCACCACCGACTTCTCCGGACGGTCCATGGACCTTTCGGTCGATCCGGAACTCACCGAGTACGGCCCGGTCGTGCAAGGGCTCATCGCCGCCTCGCAAGCCGATCGCGCAACGTCGCCGCCAGAGCTCGTGGCACAGGTCATCTTCGACGCCGCGACCGACGGCACCGATCAGCTGCGGTATGTCGCCGATGCCGACGCCGAGGACATCATTGCGAGACGCAAGGCCGCCGACGACGCAACGTTCCTTGCGCAGATGCGCAACACCTACGGGCTCTCCTGAACTCCGGCACGGCTGGCGACCCACTCCCATAGCTCCGCGCGACGTTCGGGGGTGTCGGTGCGCTTGGTCGTCGGCAGCTTGTGGATGGGCCGCGGCGCACGATCGAGCCAGAAACCTCCGTTCGACTCGAGGGCGGCATCGTCGGCCGCCAACCAGATCAACGTGTCGGCGCCTTGCTCTGGTGTGCGCAGGAACGGTCCCATCACCTTGGCGAAGGTGGGCAGCCCGGCATCGACGCCAGGGGTGTCGGCCCAACCCGGATGCAACGCGTGAAACGCGACCCCTCGATCGCCGAAGCGGTCGGCCCACATCTCGTTGAGCGTCACCTGCGCCCGCTTGGCCCGGGCGTACTGCTCGGTGCCGTTGTAACGCCGGGCCGGCATCTCCAGATCGTCGGCGTGTAGACCCGAGGCGTACATCCCGCCCGACGACATCGTGAGCACTCGCGACGGCGCCGACGCAGCGAGGCGGTCGAGCAACAGACTGGTCAACAGGAACGGGCCGACGACGTGACTCGCTACCGTGGCCTCGGTGCCGTCCGGCGCGGTGCGCCGCTCGGCGTCGAGTGCACCGGCGTTGTGGATGAGCGCGTCGAGCCGATCGTGGTCGGCGAGCACCCGCTCGGCGAGGTGGCGAACCTGGTCGAGATCACCCATGTCGGCAGCGACCTGGGTGATCGACGAATTGCCCGTCGACGCTTCGAGGTCGGCCACGGCGCGCGCATTGCGCTCGTCGCTGCGTCCGACCACCACGAGCGTCCCGCCACAGCGCGCCAACTGTTCGGCAGCGGCGTATCCGAGGCCCGAGGTGGCGCCGGTGATCACGATCACCCGACCGTCGAGGTCGTAGTGGTCGAGTGACGGCCAGCTGGCCAGCCGGCGGCGCGCCTCGTATCCGAACCGGGTGAAGCTGGTGACCACCGGCGCCTCGATCAGGCTGTCGGCGATCGAGCGGCTGCTCATGCGGCAGGTGCAGCGACCCGTTCGCCGGCAAGGGCGTCGATCAATCCGGCTGCCGCGCGATCACCGATCTGTTTGAACGACAGGCCGAGGAGTGGATCGGACAAACCCAACACGCCCTTCATCTTCAGCTCGGCGTCGTAGGTCACGATCGACCCGTCGTCGGCCGCCTCGACGGTGACCGTGTCGTCCGACGTCAACCACACGTTCTCGGCGAACGCCGTCATCGTGCGCGCATCGTCGTCGAAGGCCACCGTGTCGTAGCGCAAAGTCATCGTGCCGACCGGCAATTTCACATCGACATCGAAGCTCGCGCCCGGGCCGCCCCCGGCACCATCGACCTGCTCCACGCGGTCGACGCCCGGGTCCCACTCGGCGAAGTTCCGCAGGTCGGCCATGTAGGCAAACGCCTCGGCAGGCGGCATCGAGGTGCGGACATGGACGACGTAGCGGGCCATGCCCACATGCAGCACGCACGAGCCGTCGGCTATTCCGATCTGTCAACCCGAGCGCGCCGCGCGGCGCCACGATCCTTGCGTCAGCGGCGCCAATCGTTCGGGATGCCCCGCTCGCACCAGCTGCCGAAGCGCCTCCAGAACACACCCATCGCCGCGACCCACGCGCCCTCGGCCCGCCGGCGAACATCGGTGTCGAGTTGGAGCTGCATCACGGTGGTTCCGTCGCGGGGCCCATCGTCGACCCAGAACTGCAACCGGGTCGGCCGAAACAACGCATGGCTGACGGCGTAGCTGCCGTAGCAGTACTGCAGATCCCGGTACCGCTCGGGTTCGATGATGCCGAGCACCCCAGAGAACGACATCAGCGGACCGACATGCGCGTTGTACACACCCTCGGCGAAGCCGGTCTCGCCGGCTGCGTTGCGCAGAAACTCGACACGAAACGGCGGGATCTGCCCGTCGACGAACGTTGCCGGATCGCACAACCAGGCCCACACGGCGGCACGCGACCGCCCGATCTCCCACCGGTGCTCGTACACGTTGCGCACGAACCCCGGGGGCGGCTGATCGGGAAAGGGGGCAACCGAGAGGATCGGGCCTTCGATCCTCGGCGCGGACGTCTCCATGGCGACAGTCTCGCCCTTCCCGACGATCGATGCGCGACTGTTCGGTCGCTCGACGTTCAGTCGTTCAATACGGCCGACGTCGTTGCCAGCGACAGCACCGACAACGCCGGCAGGTACCGCTTCACCGGGTCACCGGCCTTCACGTGCATGGCGACCGCACCAACCATGAAGCCGGCCAGACCGATCGACGCCGGCCGCACCAGGCGCGGCACTGCGAGCCCGACGAGCATCGTGCCGGCGAGCCCGACCTTCGCCGCGCCGACGCCGTACATCTGGTTCTCCGACAGCCCGTAGACCTCGAACTCTTCTTTCATGTTCGTGGCGTCGCCACCGCGGTATCCGGTGTCCTTGTTGAAGCGGAGAAACCACACGTTGATGATCCACAACGCGGCAACCGCTTGTGCCAGTTTGCCGATCAACGTCGTGGTGGTGCCCCGTGCCATCGGGCCACCCTACGCGTCGTACCCTGGGCGGTCGACTGGTGGTCGTTTGTTGCGTCGGCGACGCTGAGAACGCCGCTCAGAACCTCGTGCGCGCCAACGCCCGCGCCCGCTCCAGGCCGGGTTCCGCATTCTGCGGATCGGGTTCGTCGGGCGAGAGTTGCGGGTTCTCATCAAGCTGGCGGCCGGTGAGCAGCAGGCCACCGCTGACGACGGTGCCATACACGGTGATCAGGAAGACCAACACGCCGAAGGCGAAGATCACGACGCTCATGACATGACCTCCTCGCGCGCACGTTGGACGGGAGTGTCGACCGGCGAGAGCAGCAGCGTTCCCAGCGAGTGGATCGAGGGAACCCAGAGTCCCACGAAGATGCCTGCAGTGGTCTCTCCCTGGACGAAGTAGAGCCACACCGAGAACAAGAACGACATGAAGCCGGCGATGAGGAACGGCAGTTTCAAGCGGGTTGATACGGGGAGACGGTGCATGGTGACTTCCTTTCAACGGGATCACCGGTGTTTAACATCGTTTAGTGTGATTTATTCCGACTCCCTCCCGAGGCCTCGCGTCGGCCTCGACCACACGTCGGCCGAGAGTTATTTGAACATGTTCATGTAACGGGCTACGGTGGTCCCATGGCTCGACCGGTGGCCACCGAGGAGGAGCGCGCCGACCAGCGGCGCCGGCTCCGCCGTGCAGCTGCCGAGCTGCACCGTGAGGGCGGGCCGGCGGCGGTGTCCGTGCGCGCTGTCGCCGCCCGCGCCGGAGTGTCCACCGGGCTGCTGTACAGCTACTTCGCCAACCTGTCCGACCTCAACCGGTCGCTCTGGATGGGCCCGATCGCCGAACTCGGACGATCGCTGGCCGAGGTCGAGCGCGACGGCGCCGAGCCAGTCGAGCGGATCCGCCAGCTCCTCGACACGTACGTCGCCTTCACCGCCACGCACAGCGATACGCACCGCTGGCTGCTGCTGTGGGTGCGCCCGCCGAACTCGACCACCGATCGCAACGACGACCCCGACGAGCTGATGTTGTTCGCCTCGCTGCGGCGGGCCATCGAAGAGGGCCAAGCCAACGATTCGATCCGCACGGGGGACCCCCGAGTGATGGCCCAAACCCTGTGGTCAGGGGTCCATGGGGCCCTCGCGTTGCCCATCAACATCGACACCTACGACCTCGCTGACGGCCCCGTGATCGCCCACGAGATGATCACCAGCCTCATTCGCTCCATCACCACCGACACGACCACGACCACCGCGACCACCCGAACGACCACCGACGGCACGACCGATCACGCCAACACCGATCACACCAACAAGGAGACCCGATGACCCTGCTCGACGACCCCCGCCCCATCTCGGCCGACTCGCACGCGCTCGAAGGCCCCGAAGTATTCGAGGGGCTCGCCGATCACTTCGGCGACGACGCGCCACGCGTGGTCCACACCGAGGGCCAAGGCGACTCGATCGTCACGCCGAACATGCCCGGCCGCTCGCGCAACGTCGCCGTGATGGCCCTCGCCGGAACGCGGCTCGACTACGAGACGCCACTCCCCCGCGAGCACGGCTCCAAGCCGAGCGCAGGCTCGATCACCGATCCGGAGATCCAGGCCTACTTCACCGGCGGTTACGCCGCGATGCGTCCGGGACTCACCGACGGTGCCCGGCGCCCCGACGATCAGGACATTGACGGCATCTCGGCCGAGGTGTTGTACCCCGGGTGGTTTCCCATGTTCAGCCTGCAGAACCTCGACCTGATGGTGGCACTACAGCGCAACTACAACGATTGGATGCACCACCAGCAGGTGGCCTCGGGGGGCCGCCTCGTCGGCCTCGCTGCGCTCCCGGTGCAACGGCCCGAAGAGGCCGTCGCCGAGCTCAAGCGGGTGATCGACCTCGGCTACAAGGGCATCGTCATCCCCTCGAACGCGCCACGCGGCCGCCGCTACAACGACGACGACTACGACCCGATGTGGGCACTCGCCGAAGAGGCCGGTCTGCCCGTCGCCTTCCACGTCGCCTGCATGTCGCACGTTCCCGACTGGCTGAAAGCGATGAAGGACCGCGACCCGATCGTGCAGTACGCCGGCTCGCCTGGCCTCATCCACGACACCCTGATCGAGCTGATGGTGCGCGGCGTGTGCGCCAAGCATCCCAACCTCAAGTTCGTGCTCGCCGAGTTCAATGCGGGCTGGATCGCCCACTGGATCGAGAAGGTGCAACAGGGCTGGGCCCGCGAGTACGCCAAGGACGCGTCGAGCACCCCACCGGTCGACGTGCTCGAGATCTGGAAGCGCCAGTTCTTCGCCACGATCGAAGACGACACCGCTGCGCTGCGCACCCGCGACCTGATCGGCGAGGAGACGCTGCTGTGGGGCTCCGACTACCCCCACACCGACTCGACGTGGCCATGCTCGACGCAGGTACTCGACGAGATGTTCGAAGACATCTCCGCGGAGACCCGCGACAAGATCACGCGCACCAACGTCGCCAAGCTCTACTCGCTCTAACGCAGCGCAACCACCCTCCGTGCGGGTTCTCGGCGTGCTCCGTTGCGGCTTCCGCAGCTGAGCACGCCGAGAAAGGCCCCGCTCCAGAAGGTGCGGCCACCTTGCGTACTTCCCCCGGCCCTGCGGACCGCGGACGAGCCGACGGTGTTTGAATTGGCCAATGGCACGCGACGACGAGATCGAGCCGGAGAGCGACGTCGCCGCCACCGACGATCCCGACATCTCGCCGTGGGCGTCCGGCGACGTTCCGGTCGCTGCCGCCCCGGATCACTGGGAGTGGCCCAGCCAACGCGTCGACGAACAATCGGACGATCCACAGCCGACGGCGGTCCCCTCTGATCCCGCGCAGGACAACAGCGGCGACATCCCGATCGTCCTGCGCACGCCGCCCGCCGTCGATGACGACGGCGCGGCGAACGGTCGAGACGATGAGTCGCGGAACGGCCAACGTCAGCTGATCGTCCTCGGCGTCGTTGCAGCACTGCTGCTCGGTCTGGCCGTCGTCGGCGTCATTGCCAACTCGAACGACGAGCCGGAGTCGGCGACGAGCGCTCAGGAGTCCGACGAGCCGACCGAGCTGACGCTCCCCGAGCCGGACCCACCCGCCAGCGCGCCGACGTTGCCGAGCGCGTCGTCCGACACCGACGATCAGAGCGACGAGCAACTTGGCGCTCCAGGCGAAGCCGGCGCCGACGTCAACGCGCCGGACTGGTTCGATGCCCCCGACGAGATCGATCTCCCACCCGAGGTCGCTGCGTTGGAGGCGCCGACCGAAGTCGTTTTGCTCACCAGCAGCGGGGTGGTGCACACGCTGTCGCTGCCATCTGGGCGTGTGCGCACCGTGCCGACGCCCATCGAAGACACCGACAACCGGACGATGTTCTTCGGCAGCCAGCTCATCGTCGCGCCCGATGCCACTGCGGTGCGCGTCGGTTCGGATTCGGTGACGATCATCCCGCGTGACGGTTTGCCCCGAGTGCTCGACGTCGACACCGGCGGTGGCAGTTCCAATGAGGGCTTCGAGGTCGTCGGGTGGTCTCCGGGTCCCGACGGGTCGCGGTTTCTGCTCGCAACGTTCGGAGCGGAGGGCGGGATCGGCTACTACCTGATGGACCAGGCCGGCACCATCGAGCCGCTCCCGCCGGGACCCGCCCCGATGTCCCCGTGGGTCGACGTCACGCTCCCCTCCGGCGAGCGCATCGTCAACGAGGCAGGCGGCGCCTATCGAGTAGGACTCGACGGCAATGCCGAACGCATCGCCGGCGGCACGGTTCACGCGTCGAACGGCGAGGTCGCGCTCGTCCGCGAGTGCGATGCCAACCTGCAATGCGGCATGTCATTGCTCACGCTCCAATCGGGCGAACGTCGGCCCATCGATGAGAGCATCCTCCCAATGGAGCCCGACGGGACCCCGTCGTTTCCGATGACGATGTCGCCCGACGGCACCGCAGTCGGCGCGGCGACATACGGCGCCGGGCCACCCGAGCGCGTCATCGTCGATCTCCTCACCGGGGCACGCGTGTCGGCCCCCCTGTTCGAATCGGGTGGCCCGACCGCCTGGTCGGCCGACGGCGCCGGCGCCTTCGAAAGCGAGACAGGCGGGCCGGGGTTGCGGTTCCTCGATCGAGGCAGCGGCGAGGTCGTGAGCTTTGGAAGAGAACTCGATCAGATCGTCCAAATCGGCACGCGTTGGCCCGACGCCGAGCTCGATCCGCCACCGGCGATCGAGACGTTCGAGGTCGGCATCGGGCGGAAACTGCCGCTGGAATTCGTCGCCCTCATCAGCCCGTCCGGCGCGGCCTACGTGGACCTCGCTGCGGGCACCGGCTTCCTGTTCGACGCACCCCGCCTGAGCGGGACTGGCACCGGATTCCTGCTCACGGGCGAGGAGCAAGTGGTGTCCGCGGCATTCCGCGGGTCGGGCGGCGCCGTCATCGGTCCGTCCGAGTTCTCCCAGTACGACGGCGTCGACAACGTGCGCCAGCTCCGGCTGCCTGCGGGCGACGGCGCGTACTGGTCGTCACGCACCGACGACGACATTGGCGTCGACCTGCGCATCGTCGACCCGGTCGACGGGCCCGCGGATGACGCGGCGGTGATCCAACACCCCACCGGAGCCTTGCTCGGCTCCGACGGCCGCGACCATGTCGTCGTGGAGATTGGTGGCGACGTGTACGTCGCCCGTCCCGACTCGGTCGAGCGCCTCACCTCCGGCGCATTGCTCGCGATCGGTTCCGACTGGGCATTCGTCGAAGAGTGCGACGAAGGAGGCGAATGCGGCTTCGCACGAATCGACCGCACCACCGGCACGCGCGCCAACCTCGCCGCCACATCGCCGCTGGCGGTGGCGATCCCTCGAACCCCCGATCGTCCGACCACCGGCACCTCGACGTCACCCGACGGCGCCGTTGCCCTGGTGGAGTTGCAAACCGGCCAAGGCGACGACGCTCGGTCACAGTGGGCGTTCGTCGACGTCGACACCAATGTCGCCACGTACCTGCCCACACGCCGCGCCGACCAACCGGCGATCTGGAGCGACGACAGCACATTCGCGCTCGTCCACGCCGGCACCGACCTGCTGCTGTACGACCGGGCCGCCAACAGCATCGCCGATCTCCAATTGCCGGCGTCGGTGCGGGCGATCACGCCAGCGCCCCCCGCATTCGCCGACCTCCTCGCATCGTTCGCTGGCTAGCGTGTTGACCGCCGGGCGGAACGAGCGGGGGGACCGATGATCACGCAGCTGTACGCCGACGACATCGCACAGCAGGCCGACGACAACCCGACGATCTACGGCGACGTCGACTTCGAGCTGCTCCCCGAGCGGTTTGATGTCGATGCATCCGTCGACGATGAACGCTTCGCCCCCATCCGCGACCGCGTCGCCCGGGTGATCGACGACGAGGCACTGATGCGCACCGTGCGCAACTACACGATGAAGGGAGATCGCGTCGCCGATGCCTACGCCGCGTTGATCCCCGAGTACGGGTTCCGCACGCTCATCGACATGCTCGAACGAGCGTGTGCCCATGGCACCGACGCGGTTGCGGAGGCGCCTCCCGAACTCGCGGCCTTCATCGCCTCGATGGAGGACACCCCGGAGTGGGTCGACATGGATCTCGTCGAGCGGGGCGCGGCGGCCGAACGCATCCCAATGGCTACGGCGACGCCGTTCGCCATCCGCGGCGCGTTCTTGGCCACCTTCCTCAACAAGTACGCCGCGCTCCCGATGACGATGACCGGCACCCTGTCGGACGACGCGGCGGCCAAGCGCGTCTTCGAGACGGCGAGCTTCTTCACCGCCACCACCCTGCCGGGCGCATTGCGCCGCGAGGGGAAGGGATTCCTGGCGGCAGCCAAGGTGCGGCTGATGCACTCGATGGTGCGCTTCCACATCATGCAATCCGGCGAATGGGACGTGGCCACGTTCGGCGTCCCGATTCCGCAGATCGATCAGATGCCGGCGGGCCAAATCGGCGTGTACTTCCTGTCGTCGGACGCACTGTCGAACGGCCAGACCGAGTTCACCGACGAGCAGCGGGCCGTTGTCGAGCTGTCCCGCTATCGCTGCTTCCTCCTCGGCCTCCCCGAAGCACTCCTCGGCGAAACACCTCAGGAGGTCGTCGACCTGATGACCGCCCGGCACGTATCACTACGCGAGGGGTTCGACGACGACATCTGCGGCTCGCTCGTGCGCGGCTCGCTCGCTGCCGAGCTCTTCGATCGATCCACCGTGCGTGGCCGCATGCACAGCTGGCTCGAGGACGGGTTCTCGCGGTTCGTGCTCACCCAACGGTTCCTCGGCGGCAACGAAGAACTCGCCCGCTCGCTGGGGATCGACTTCGACGGCAAGCACAAGGTGGCGGCCGCGGTCGCGGGTGCGGCGATCGCGGGCAACACCGCGTTCTACCGCCTCGGCCCGAAGGTGCCCGGCGCTGCCGACTGGGTCGACGCTCGCCTCAACCGCAAGCTCGCACACCTGCTCGACTCGTACGGCCACGCCGACTTCGTGACCGACCCCGACCGCTACCGCATCGGCGCGCGCTGAGTCAGGTCGCCGCGTCGAGCGCGGCGGCGACTGCGACCGCATCGGCGGCGATCACGGCTGCTTCGTCCGGGTCGACGCCGAGCGATCGCACGAGCTGCGTCAGCACTCGCTGCACGTAGTGGTCGTCGACCGGCTCGCTCACGATGCGCCGAAAGGCGAACAGGATCGAGCCGACGACCACGTCGGCCGAATCGACATCGACGTCGGCAGCGAACCGACCGATCGCCGCACCCTCGATCAGGTCGGCGCGCATGAACCGCATGGGCCCGCCGTCGGCGATCAGGCGCTGCGCCGCATCGAGGCGGAGCAGGGCGCGCACGTCGTCGGGCGCATGGGCCGCCTGGTACAACGCCCGCGCGGTGATCGTGGCGAACCGCAGCGCCGGGTCATCGCTGTCGACCAGCACGTCGCTGTCGGTGGCGAACCGGTCGACTACTTCGGGCACCACCACGTCGAGCAGCGCCTCGCGGTCGTCGAAGTAGTTGTAGAAGGTGCCGTTCGACATGCCCGCATGGGCTGCGACGTCGCTCGCCGTGAACGCTTCACCGCGTTCGGCGATCACTTCGATCGCCGCCGCAATCAGCTGACGGCGCGTTCGCTCCTTCTTCTTGTGCCCCCGCGTGGGGGGTGCGTCGGCGGCTGCGTTCGTCACGATCTACATCGTAGTCAGTATTGACATCTGTTTCAATATTGACTATCTCTTCAATTCACGTTCTCGCCCCGCCCCGAACCCTGAAGGAGCACCATGTCCACCAGCAGCACCAGCACCGCCGCACCGGCACTCAGGCTGAGCCACTCGACGATCGCCGTGAACGACATCGAGGCGATGCTCGACTTC
>CBDDKF010000017.1:0-348988 GCA_965230015.1 Ilumatobacteraceae bacterium
TCGGTCCCGACCTCGAACCCCGATGCGTAGATGATGCAGTCGAGGTCGTAGTGCGTGTCGCCGACCCACACGCCGGTCTCGTCGATCAGCCGCACCCCTTGGCCGTCGGTGTCGATGAGGTGCACGTTCGGGTTGTTGTACGACTGCAGGTACTCGTCGTGGAAGCACGGCCGCTTGCACAACTGGCGGTACCACGGCTTCAGCGCTTCGGCCACCTCGGGATCCTCGATGAGTTCATCCACCCGCTCCCGAATCTCGACCATCTTCTCGTCGTCGCTGTCGTGATACGCGCGCAAGAACAACTCGGGTGTGAACCCCTCTTGGTACGAGAGCACGCGATCGCGGATCCGCTGGCTGAGGTCGGTCCAGCCATCCTTCACGAGGTCCTCTTCGGCAAACCCGCCGGTCTGCAGGATGGTGAAGTTCTCGATCCACTTCTCTTGCCACCCCGGCTCGAGCGTGTCGAACCACTCCGGGTCGATGTCGTGGTTGTTGCGGATGTCGATCGACGAGGGCGTGCGTTGGAATACGAACAGCTCGCCGGCGCTGCGGGCCAGGTGCGGAATGCACTGCACCGCGGTGGCGCCGGTGCCGATGATGCCCACTCGCTTGTCGGCCAGGTTCGCCATGGGCGCCCCGGCCGGATCGCCGCCGGTGTAGTCGTAGTCCCAGCGGCTCGTGTGGAAGCTGTGCCCGGCGAACTTGGTGATCCCCGGGATGCCGGGGAGCTTTGGACGGTGCAGCGGCCCGGTACCCATCGCTACGAACTGGGCGCGGAACTCGTCGCCACGGTTGGTGCGGATGATCCAGCGGTGCGCCGAGTCGTCCCACTCGAGGCCGGTCACCGTGGTCGACAACAGCGCGTTGTCGTAGAGGCCGTAGTGCTGCGCGATGCGTCGCGAGTGGTCGAGGATCTCAGGTGCATGCGTGTACTTCTCGGTCGGCATGTGGCCGGTCTCTTCGAGCAGCGGCAGATACACCAACGCGGCCGTGTCGCATTGCGCGCCGGGGTACCGATTCCAGTACCAGGTGCCGCCGACGTCGCCGCCCTTCTCGACGATGCGCACGTCGATGCCGGCTTCTTTCAACCGGGCACCGTTGACCAAGCCGGCGAAGCCCCCGCCGATGAACGCCACGGTCACTTCGTCGTGTACCGGGTCGCGCTCGGCGACTTCCACGTAGGGGTCGTCGACGTAGTGCTCGAACACGCCGGTGACCTCGATGTACTGGTCGTTGCCGTCGGGACGAAGCCGCTTGTCGCGCTCGGCTCGGTAGCGAGCGTGCATCGCCTCTACTTCGGGGCTCGGAGAAGTACTGCTCATCGCCATCGACGGTATGGCGACGGCGATCTCGGGCACGAGCCGTAGACCTCCGGTGCCGCCCAGTCGATGTTGCGGTCTACGTTTCGCCGTCGCGGATCACACCGGCGACCACGCGCATGGCGAGCACTGCACTGGCGCCGAGGCCGAGATACCCGATGAGCTCGTTGACCTCGACCGAGCCGCCGAGCGTCGGGCCACCGTCGACGCCGAGCAACAACACTGCGCCCACGCCGGTCGATGCGGCGATGATCGCCAACACCACACGGTCGACGAGGCGGGTGACGACGCGTTCGTCGCGTTCGTCGGAGAATGCCGACACGCGCACCGCGAGGCCTCCCGATACCGCTTGCCCCAGCAACTCGTCGATCCGCGCGGGCACACGTCGCAACCGAGGCAACTGTACGAGCGCCTCGTGCCCGATCGCCTCGCGCCAGCTCCCTCCCGTTGGCCGGAACCCGCGGTGCTCGGCCCGGGCTCGGGCGGCGTCGACGAGCGAGAAGTCGGGCTGCAGCCCCACCAAGGTGCCTTCCAAGGTCACGAGCGTGCGGATGAGTACTCCGAACCAGCGCGGCAGGTGAATGCCGAACTGGCCGATGAGCACCGTCAGGTCTTCGAGCGTCGACGCGCTGATCCCACCGCCGGCGCGCATGTTGCGGGCCAGAAATCCGTCGAGTGCAGCGTCGAGTTCGCGACCGTCGATCCGTGCGTCGAACACCGTGACGCGCTCGAGCGCCTGACGGAACGCGCTCGACTCGCCAGTCGACGCGGCGACCAGCATGTCGAGCACCGCGCTGCGCTGTTGCGGTCCGATGCGACCGAGGGCGCCGAGGTCGATCAGCACGATCGTTCCGTCGGGCTCGATGAGGATGTTGCCGGGGTGTGGATCGGCGTGGAACGCGCCGAGCTCGAAGAGCTGGAAGAGGAACGAGTCGACGATCCGGTCGACGGCCTCGGGGGCGCGGCCGGTGCCGGCGAGGCTGGCGATGCCCGGCGCATCCACGTACTCCTCGACCAACACGCATTCGCCGCTGAGATCGCTGTACACCCGGGGTATGCGCACACCGCCGTCGTCCGGCAGTCCGACGTCGAGCTCGGTGGCGTTGGCCGCTTCGATGCGGAAGTCGAGTTCCTCGGCGACCTCGTCGAGGAACTCGTTGGCCAAGCCCACCGGTCGGATCTCGAGGCCGAGCAGCGTGCGTCGCTCGATCAGTGCAGCGAGCTGACGAATCGCCTCGGCATCGCGGGCGAACGTGTCCTCCAAGCCCGGGCGGCGGACCTTGACCACCACCTCGCCAAGGTCGGCGTGCCGTGCCCGGTACACCTGGGCGATCGAGGCGGCGGCGATCGGTTCCCAGTCGAACGAGGTGAATTCGTCGTCGACCGGGCGACCCAATTGCGCCTCGACGAACGGCTGCATCGTCTCGCTCGGCACGGCGGCGACGTGACTGCGCAGGTGGGAGAGCTCGTCACACCACTCGGGCGGGAGCACGTCGGTGCGCGTCGAGGCGACTTGACCGAGCTTGACGAAGATCCCTCCCGCTTGCTCGAGCGTGGCCCGTACCTCTGCGGGGAGGTCGCGGTGCCCGAGGTCACGGCTGAGCACTCCATTGCGCTCGGCGATCTGCAACACCTCGCGGTACCGCTGCAGTGGCTGTAGTCGGCGGCGCACGCTGGCCAACGGATTGGTGACCGTGACCCGGCCCGAGGCTTGACCGCGCGACAGCGTTCCTTCCGGACGGACGATGTCGAACGCCAGGGCCAGCACCATCGTGTACACCAGCGCGAACGCGGTCGCCGACAGCGCCATGTCGAGCGACGCCCAGTCCCAATCGCTGAGCAGGCCGCCGGTGACCACGCCGAGCACGGTGCCGAGAACGCCGGCGACGAGGAGTGCCAGCCACCCGCGTCGGGCCCCGAGGAGACGGCCGGCGACGATCGTGACCGCCAGACCGATCGGCGGGAGCAACACCAGCCAGATGAGTGCGGTGAGCCACGGCATCGTCAGTGGGCCCGCTTCTCGAGTCGTTGCAGCACGAACAGCGCGCCGAACCCGATCAACGCGCCGAGCGACCACCCGCCGACCACGTCGGCGGGCAGGTGCTGCCCGTACACGATGCGCGCCACTCCGACCAACCCTGCCGCAGCGGGGGCGAGCCAGCGCCACCGCCGGGGGAGTGCAGCCATCGCGGTGATGGCCACCGCCGCGGCAACCGCGCTGTGGCCGGAGGGATATCCGAGTCCCTCGCCGCTGCCATCGCGCACCTCGATGGTGTCGAGAAACACACCGGGGCGTTCGCGGGCGACGATCTCCTTGAGGCCCTTGGCGGCGAACCATGCAGTCACCCCGGCGGCGACCGTGGCGGCGGCGAGTGGCCGCCAGGCGCGGCGGATAGCAAGGGCCGCGCCGACGATGAACGGCCCGGCGAGCGAGCCGAGTTGCATCACTGGCCAGAGAACCGCGGCGATCGCGTCGGGCGCGTCGTTGATCGAGCTGGTCAGGTCGAGCTCCCACGTCGGGACCGGATCCTGGAGGGCGATGACCCACGACGCGCCGAGCCCGACCGCCGCCAGCGCGAGTTCCACACGCAGGGCGCGGAACTCCTCCAGCGGTCCCTGGCCCGTGGCAGGGGCGAGGGGATCGGGCGAGTTCACGAGTGCAGGACGCTACATCCGCCAGAATCGTGACGCCATGACGGTCAGCTCGCACGATGCACCGCCGCCGGTGGAGATCACCGGAGCCGGCGCGCACCAAGAGGAGATTCGACGTTACGTCCGATCTCCCGAGGACGTGATTCGTCTGTTCGCCGCCGCTGCGACTGCGTTGATCCTCGTTGCGCTCGCCCGGTGGGCGGAGTCGACCGTGGAGGCGGTCGAAGACGATGTCGTCGAACTCTTCGGCTTCGTGTCGCCAGCGATCGCCCGCGTACTGCTCGGCACCACCAACGTGGTTGCCGCCGGGGTGGCCATCGGGCTGTTCGCTGTTCCGTTGCTCACGCGCCGCCTGCGCATCGTGGGCTATCTGGCGATCGCCGCAGTTTTCGGCAACGTGCTGATGGGCGCCGTCGAGTGGTGGCTCGACCGATCGGAATCCGAGGCGCTCGAGAATGCGCTGGCGGAGCGAGCGGGTATCGCCGACAACACGCTGGCGAGCACGTTGGTGCTCGCGGGCGTCACGGCGATGTTCGCCGTGGTCGGTCCCTTCGTCACGCGGGCGTGGCGTCGAGCCGGGTGGGTCACGATCTTCGTGCTCGTCATCGCCCGGCTTGTCGTGTCGACGACGCTGCCGGCACAGGTGGTGGTGGCGCCTGCGGTCGGGACGGTGTGCGGCATCATCGTGCTGCTGGCGTTCGGCCGTCCAGACCGTCACCCGACGCCCGCGGCGCTCGCCGTGGCGCTCTCCGAGGCCGGCGTCGCCGTCGACACGGTGGTGCCGGCGAAGGTCGACGCCCGCGGGTCGAGCCCGTATGTGGCCACCACGACCACGGGTTCGACGTTGTTCGTCAAGGTGCTCGGCGCGCAGGAGCGTGCCGCCGATCTGCTGTTTCGGGCCTATCGCTTCGCGCGGCTGAAAGATGTCGGCGATGCTCGGCCGTTCTCGTCGTTGCGACGAACGGTCGAACACGAGGCGATGGTGTCGATGCTTGCGCGTGAGGCCGACGTGCGAACGCCGCGACTGCGGGTGGTCGCCGACGTGGGCGATGCGATGCTCATCGCCTACGACGACGTGGTCGGCCGTTCGCTCGCCGGCCTCGGCCACCACGTCGCCGACGACGTCGACCGCGACAACGACGGTGACATCGGAGACGAGATCGACGACGACCTGCTTGCCGACATCTGGCAGCAGCTGGCCACGTTGCGCACGCACCGGATCGCCCATCGCGATCTCCGCCGGGCCAACCTGCTGGTCGACGACGCAGGCCGTGCGTGGATCGTCGACTTCGGGTTCTCCGAGGTCGCCGTCGCCGATGCCATCCTCGACGCCGACATCGCCGAGCTGCTCGCCTCGCTCGCTCCGGTGGTCGGCGTCGAGCGCGTCGTGAGCGCAGCGGTCGGCGCACTGGGTACCGACGTCGTCGGCGGCGCACTCCCTCGACTGCAGTCGACGGCACTGAGCTCAGCCACTCGCCACGAACTCCGCGCCCACAAGGGCCTGCTCGACGAGTTGCAACACGAAGTGCAACAGCAGTGCGCAGTCGACGAGGTGCACTACGCGCCGCTGGAGCGAGTGAGTCGCAACACCATCGTCACGGTGGTCGTCCTCGTGCTCGCGACCTACTTCCTGCTGCCGCAGTTGGCCGATGTTCCCGGCATCATTCAGCAGGTACAGGACGCCGACTGGTCGTGGACTCCGCTGTTGGTGCTGTCGTCGGCGTTGACGTATGTCGGTGCCGGCGCCGCGCTGGGCGGTGCGGTACCCACGCGGCTTCCGGCCGGTCCACTGGTGTTGGTGTCGGTCGCCGCCGAGTTCGCCAACAAGCTGGCACCGGCCGGACTCGGGGGGATGGCGCTCAATGTCCGTTTCCTGCAGAAGCGGGGCGTCGATCAGGCCGTCGCTGTCTCGGGGGTCGGCCTGAACACCGTGGCCGGCGTGGCGGGACACGTGGCCCTGATCGTGGTGTTCCTGTTGTGGGCTGGGCGCGGCGCCTTCGGGAGCTTCGAACTCCCCGACCCGACGTGGTTCCTGGTCGGGCTGCTCTGCGCCGCCGCGTTCGTCGGCCTCGGTGCGGCGATCGGCCCGACGCGCCGCTGGTTCATGCGCGCGGTGTGGCCCGTCGTCGCCCGCGCCCTCGACGGCGTGAGCGCCGTCGTGCACCGGCCCGGCAAATTGGCGCTCCTGCTCGGCGGGTCGATCGTCGTCACCGCCTCCAACCTGGTCACCCTGTACATCGCCGTCGAGGCGTTCGGCGGAGGGTTGCCGTTCGCCACCGTCGGTGCGGTGTATCTCGTCGGGTCGGCCGTGGCCCAAGCCGCGCCGACGCCGGGCGGGCTCGGCGCGGTCGAGGCGGCGTTGATCTCCGGACTGGTCGCTGCGGGGCTCGAGAACGTGGTCGCCGTGCCCGCGGTGTTCCTGTTCCGCCTGTTCACGTTCTGGCTGCCCGTGCTGCCCGGCTGGATCGCGTTCCAGTGGATGCAGCGCCACCGCTATCTGTAGCGACCATCTCCCGTACCGCCGGTTCCCCGCTGCTGCCAGGGCATCTACGCTGGCCGTCATGGCCCGCGTCGGTATCGCCGTGTTCGACCTCGATCGCACGCTCGTGTCGGGGAGTTCCGCCACCGTGTTCGGCGCGGCGCTCGTCGACGCAGGGCTGACGGGTGAACCGCCGGCGGTGGCCGGCGTCCTCGCTCGGGTGTACGAGACGTTCGGCGAGAACTGGCTGATGATGCAGCCGGCGCGGCTCGCCAGCCGGCGGGCCGCCGGATGGAACGTCGATGCCGTCGCCGAGGCGATGGACCACGCCGCGGTCGAACTCGAACGGCATGTGTTGCCCTTCGCCCGGCAAGAGATCGAGATGCACCAGGCGGCTGGTCGCCCGGTCGTGCTCGCCACCACGTCGCCGCGGGCGTTCGTCGAACCGTTCGCCAACCGCCTGGGGATCGACGCCGTCGTGGCGACCGAGTGGGAGCGCGACGGGAAAGAGTTCACCGGGCGCGTCGACGGTGAGTTCTTGTGGGGCCGGGCCAAAGCCGATGCCGTTGCCGAGTGGGCGACATCGCTCGCTGCCGAGGGCACACGCGTCGACCTGCGCAAGAGTTATGCCTACAGCGACAGCTACTTCGATGCGCCGCTGCTCGACATGGTCGGCCACCCCGCGGCGGTGAACCCCGATCTACAACTGCTTGCGCTGGCCACCATCCGCGGTTGGCCCGTGCGCAGTTTCGATCGGCCCGAAGGTGTTGCGTCGTTGGCGGGGCTCGAGCTGCAGGACTGGATGCGCCCGTTCATGCGTCCTGAGTTGATGGCGCCGAACGCGCGCCTCGAGTTCGACGGCATCGACAACATCCCGCGCTCGGGTCCGGCGATCGTGGTGTTCAACCACCGCTCGTACTTCGATCCGCTCGTGATGGGTCTCTTGCTGGCCAAGACCGGACGCAATGTGCGCGGCCTCGGCAAGAAGGAGGTGTTCGACGTGCCGGTCGTCGGGCGGATCATGAAAGCGGCCGGCGGCATCCGCGTCGACCGCGGCACGGGGTCCGACGAGCCACTCGACGCCGCTGTCAACGCGGTGCGCGGTGGCGACCTGCTGATGTTGGCGCCGCAGGGGACCATTCCGCGTGGACCAGCCTTCTTCGATCCGGTGCTGAAGGGTCGCTGGGGCGCAGCACGACTTGCCGCGGCGACCAAGGCCCCGGTGATCCCGGTTGGGCTGTGGGGCACCGAGAAGGTGTGGCCGCGCAGCGCCCGTGTGCCGAAGGTGTCGGTGAGCGATCGCCCGCTGGTCAGTGCCACCGTCGGCGAGCCGGTAGCCCTCAAGTACAAGAGCCCCGACAAAGACACCAAGCGAATCATGAAGGCGATCAGCGAACTGCTGCCGCCGGAGTCGCGCGACGAGCACACGCCCACCGAAGAGGAACTGCTGTCGACGTTCCCGCCCGGGTACAAGGGCGACCCCACTGCCGAGGCCGATCGCCGGCCCGGCACCGATACCTGACGGAGCGACGACGTGACGCACCCCCGAATCCGACACGAGAGCGAGTTGTAGATGAGTCAGCGCGAACGCGAGCAGCGATTCAGCGATCGGATGTCTGACGCCGAGGCGTTGATGTGGAACGTCGAGAAGGACCCGTGGCTCAACCCGAGCGGCGGCTCGTTGACGATGCTCGATCATCCGCCCGATCGCGAGCACTTCGAGCAGACGATGCGCGTCGCTGCATCGAAGATGCCGCGTCTCTACGAACGTGTGGTGCCTGGCCTGGGGCGGATCGCCCCACCGGCGTGGGTGCCCGACGCCGAGTTCGACTTCGACTACCACGTTCGCTACCTGCGGCTGCCGGCGCCTGGCACGACACGGCAGCTGTTCGATCTGGCCACGCAGTTGTATCTCGAACCGCTCGATCGCACCCGTCCGCTGTGGCGCTTCGTGGTGATCGAGGGTCTGGAAGGCGGGCGCGCCGCGCTGTGGTCGATCCTGCACCACGCGGTCGCCGACGGAATTGGTCAGATGCGGATGGCCGAGATGTTCCAGCAGTTCGCCCCGGATGCGCCGCCGCCCGACCCCGTCGATCTCGATGCCGTGATCGGAGCGGCGGTCGAGGCGCACGACGCCAAGCAGCTGGGCGGCGACCTCGCTGAAGGGTTGCCGACCACCGTGGTCCAATCGGTCGGCCACCTCGTTCGCCGACAGGCGGGAGTTGCTCGTCGGGCGCTCGGTGAGGTGGCCATGTGGCCGGCCGACCCCGAGCGTGCCCGTCAACGGCTCGACGACGTGACCGGATCGGTATCGGCCACCGTCAACTCGCTGCGGCGCAGCAGCGACGAGGTGGCGGGCGGCTCGCCGCTGTGGAAACACCGCTCCCGCCACCGCCACCTCGAAGAGGTGACCTCCACGTTGAGCGGGTTGAAGAAGGCATCCAAGCGGGCCGACGCCACGATCAACGACCTGTTTCTCGCAGCGATGGCCGAGGGAGCGGCTCGCTATCACCACGAGCGCGGCGTCGAAGTCGACGCGTTCAACTCGAGCTTCGTCCTGAGCACTCGCCACGACGACGCGGTGGGCGGCAACTCGTTCACCCCGGTGCCGGTGCAGTTGCCCGGCGAGCAGCAGTCGATCGATGCGCGGATCGCCGACATTCATCAACGCCTCGCTGCCAAGCGCGAAGCGATGTCGCACGGCGGCGGGCTCGGGGCGCTGTCCAGCGTGGCCAACCTGTTCCCCACATCGATGGTCACGTCGATGGCTCGGGCGCAAGCCGCCAAGATCGACTTCGCCACCTCGAACCTGCGCGGTTCGCCCATCCCGCTGTACGTCTCGGGCGCCCGGGTCGATCGGTTGATCGCCATGGGTCCGGTGGCGGGAACGGCGTGCAATGCCACCGCGTTGTCGTACGAGGATCATTTTGTAGTCGGCATCTTTCTCGACCCGGTGGCGATCGACGCCCCGGGCGACTTCCGCGACGCCGTCGCATCTGCGTTCGACGACATCGTCAACTGAGCAGCCGGCACGGCGCTTCGTCGTCGTTCACGGGACGATCGACGAAGCGCACGTGCCAGCTGTCGTGCTCGTCGGAGACCTCCACTTCTCCACGAGCCCGGCCGTTGTGCCCGTCCACACAGCGACCGGTGACCTGGTCGGTGCCGACTATGGCGACACCTTCTGCAGTAGCGATCGGTGGCCGCTCGACTCGACGTACAACGTGGCTGCCTCGCCCACGATGTCCTGATAACCCGCGTCGGTGAGCAGCCAGTCGTTGAACCGGTCGACCTCTTCGGACGACGTGAGCTCCACCGCCCACGTCACATCGGCGAACCCGTCGGCGATCGGGGTCATGAAGGCGACCCTGGTACCGAACTCGTCACCCATGTACTGGGCGGCGCGGGTGCCGTGGGCCACGGCGGCGGGGTAGTTCCCGGCGGCCATCGTGGCGCTGGTGATGGCGTAGTAGGCGCTGGGCGGGCCGTCGCCCGGATCGACGATCAGTCGGGCCATGCGGTCGACACCGGGAACGGGGAGCATCGCGGCGAGCGACTGCTCCAGCGCGAGGAACCGGTCGTCGGCGGCGAGCTTCTCTTCGTTGGCCGTCACCGTGGCGACGCCGTCGATACGCCCCGCCCACATCAGCGTGCCGAGCGGTGCCCCGTACATCACGCGGAACACGTCGAGCCGCGTGCCGGTGACCTCCGCAACGCGCTGGGCGATGTCTACCGAGGGCCCGACAGCGTGCATGAGTTGGCCGGAGGCGGCGGTGACGGTGCGGCTGAAGAGGTACATCGAGGCTCCCGTGATCAAGCGATGCGAATGAGGAGGAGGGTTGTTGCACACGTTGCGCCATCTCCGCGGTACGTTCTGTGATCTCGATCACAGAACGGCGAAATCGTGGAAGGGACGATCGATCAATGGCCGTTGCGCCCACCACCGTTGCCGAGTTGATCGCGGCGCGTGGCCGCCGCGTCGAGTTGCGTGCCGGCGATCCGTTGTTCTTCGAAGGCGACCGTTCCGACGCGGTGTTCGCCGTCGTGTCGGGCCGCGTGCGCATCGTGGTCACTCTGGTGACCGGCGCCGAGCTGCTGCTCGGCTTGAAGTTGCCGGGCGAGGTGTTCGGTGAACTATCGGCACTCGACGGTCGACCGCGCGCCGCCGCGGCCTACAGCTACGACAACAGCGTCGTCGCTCGGTTGCCGTCGGCGGAGTTCCTCGATGCGTTGGACGACGTGCCCGAGCTGGCCCTCACCGTGTTGCGCGAGCTGAGCACGATGCTGCGGCGGGCCAACGTTCGACTACAGGCACGCAACAGCAACCGCACGGTGGTGCGCGCCGGCCACCTGTTGCTCGAGCTGGTCGACATCGTCCGTCGCCATGGCGACGCCGACGCCACTACGTCGGTGGTGATCCCGATTCGCCAGAGCGACCTCGCCGAGTGGATCGGTGCCACTCGCGAGGCGACCGCGCGAGCGCTCGGCGAGTTCCGCAAACAGGGCTGCGTTGAAACTGGTCGGGGGAAGATCACCGTGGTCGACGTCGACGCGCTCGAGTCGTTCGTCGAACTGTGACGTTGTTGCGTCACGTCGTGCCGGTCACCGATTGCGGGCCGGTTGGGCCCATACTGCGGTGGTGACGCCGCGCTCCATCACCGAGATCGCCTTCGGCGAGCTGATGACCCTCGAGCCGCACGGTCCCGACACGTTCGTGGCCGAGGCGGCCCGCTACCCATGGGGTACGCGGCTGTTCGGTGGTCAGGTCGTTGCTCAGGCGTTGCGCGCCGGCATGGCCACCGTCGACCCGGCGCGCCATGTGCACTCACTGCACAGCTACTTCATCCGTCCCGGCTCGCACGACGAGCCGGTGCGCTTCGAGGTCGAACGGTTGCGTGATGGTCGCTCGTTCTGCACTCGCCAAGTGGTGGCCCGGCAGTCGAGTGGAGCGATCCTCAACCTCTCCGCTTCGTTCCAGGTCGCCGAGGAACAGCCCGACGTGCATGCGGAGATCGGCGATGTGCCCGAACCGGACGACCGCGCATTGAACGATCAGTCGTGGGGTGCACTACTGCAACGTCGCTCGATTCGGCTCGACGACGGGCGAATCGGTTTCTGGATCCGACTCGACGCCGACCTCGGAGACGATCCGACGTTGCACGCGTGCGGCCTGGCGTTCATGTCCGACAGCGCACCGGCGTGGCCGGCGCGCTCGATCCATCCGGCCTTCGACGGCGACATGCGCAACCGTGACCAATTCCAGTTGGCCAGCCTCGACCACACCGTCTGGTTTCACCGGCCCACCGTGGCCAGCGACTGGCACTGGTTCGAGACGCGGCCGCACGGGCTCTCCGGCGGTCGTGGGGTGGTATCGGCCGACGTGTTCCGTGGAGGGCACGAGCACGTGGCGACGATCGCCCAGCAGGTGCTGGTGCGCCACCGATCACCGTCGTAGCTCCGTAGCATGGGCCTGGTGCGGTCGATTGCCACCTCTGTTGCTGCCGTGTCGGCAGTTGCTGTGGCGGTGGCGATTGCGGTGCCGGTTCTCCCTGTGGCCGCCGCCGGCGACGGTGTCGACGACATCGACACGGTGATCACGCTCGGCGATTCGTTCAGCTCGGGATCGGGCATCCATGCCGACGCCACCGACTACGACGACCACGGCCCCGAACGGCACTACTTCGCCGAGCACACCCGCCTCGGTGGCAGTGGCTGCCAGCGCGAGCTCGATAGCACCCCAGGGCCGCAGATCGCAGAAGAACTCGACGCCTCGTTCGAGATGGTCGCCTGCGCAGGCGCGCGCATCGAACATGTGCGCAACCAGCTCTCTGCGGCGTCGATCGACGATCGCGGTGCGGGCACGTTGATCTCGATCACGATCGGTGGCAACGACCTGCGCACCCACCGCGGAGAGGTGTGGCCCGACGTGATCCTGCGGTGCATCACATCGGGTGGCTGCAACGAGTCCGACCAGAACCAGCCGGCCAATCTCGACGAGATCGAGAACGACTTGGCCCGCCTGTACACGGTGATCGGGTGGCGGTTTCGCGACGCCACCGTGCGCGTGCTGGCCTATCCACGCCTGATGCAACGCGATCGGTGGGGGTGTGCCGGAGTGACGGGGATGAACCGTCACGAGGCGAAGTGGATCGACGACCAGGTCGATGAACTGAACGCCCGGATCGAGTCCGCCGTCGATCGAGCGAGCGCCGTCTCACGCGCCGACCTGCAGTTCGTTCCGGTGGTCGACGAGTTCGACAATCACGGGTCGTGCCGTTTCTGGCAACGTGACCGCTACGTCAACGATGCGGTGTTCGGCGCCACCGTCACTCGCAGCATGACCGCCGACGGCGAGGTGCGCGAACACGTCGACGACGGCGTGCTCTCGATCAGTGGGGCGTCGTTTCACCCCAGCCAGAAGGGCTACGACGCCTACCGCCGGGCGCTCCGAGCAAGCCTCTGATCAGCCGGCCACCCCGCGGGCGGTGAGCCACTGCGCCCATCGGGGCCCATCGGCGGCGGAGACCGCGGCGCCATCGTCGCCGTAGAGATACGTCCACATCGACACCGAACGCACCTCGCCTCGTCCTTCGACAGCGAGAAATGCGGTGCCTCGACATGGTGCGTCGACCAGCAGCAGCACCTCGTGCTCGCCAACGGCGAGGACGTCGCCGCCGAGGGTGAGGCCGTCGCCGCCATCGGCGATGACGTGGTCGCCCACCGTCGGACGAGCGGGCAGCCCCAGGTCGCTCATCAACCGCGTCCATGCAGCATCGCTCGATCCGGCCCACATGGCCATCGGCAGTGATGCGGTGGCGGTCTCACCTGGGAAGTGGGTGAGGTGGGCCTGCAGGTTCTGGAGGAACAGCTGCCAGCCATCCTTCATGCCGTCGTACTGGTCGTCCCAGTCGGCGCCGCTGCCGAAGCCGCTGTTGACGAGGCGAACCGTGCAGGTGCCGCGATCGTCGTGCGCTTCGACCGTCCACTCGAAGGCCAGGCCCGGTCCGCTATCGCCCGGGTCGAAGCGCACCCGCTCGGGCGGCTCCCACGCGCCGACCCGCCCGGCCACGTCCATCCCGGGTCCGAACGAGGCCGACATCGCGCCGCCTTCTCGGGGCTCCACGTCGTGGGGCACGTACCACGACGTGATCCCGGGCCCGGTGGCGATCGCCTGCCACACGGTGTCGGGGGTGCCGGGCACCTCGATCGACAGCTCGATCGAACGTCCTTCATCGGTCATCTGAGGGCTCCTCTTGTTGGGGGCGGGGGTGGGCGAGTACGGCAAGGCGGTGCCATCGTCCGTGTGGGGTGGACTCGTCGTGATAGGTCGCCGCCAGGCGCTGCACCGTGTCGGCGAGGTCGGCGGTGAATCGGGCGCGGTCGGCGGCCGACGCGAAGCGGATGTCGGTGTCGATGGTCAGCGAGGCCAGCGGTTGGCCCGCTTCGTCGGCCCGCCGCGTCAAGCTCGACAGTTCGCGCACGAGTCGAGCGGCCACGGCAATCGCATAACGCGCCGACAGGCGGTCGACGCGCGTCGGATCGGCCGCCTGACGGCCGAGCAACGACGGTGACAACACGTATGAGCGGGCGGAGGCCACCAACATGCGTTCGCGGGCGCCGCGCCGTTGCCGTTCTTCCACGAGGCGGAGGAGTCCGCACTTTTCCAGCATTCGTACGTGGTAGTTGGCGCGTTGCCTGGTCGTGGCGAGCGACTCCGCCACGCTCGTTGCCGAGCCAGGTTGTTGCAGGGTCGAAAGCACGTCGGCGCGGGCGGGGTCGAGGATCGCCCGTGCCGCTGCGGCGTCGTCGATCACCGCAAGATCGGCCGGGAGATCGGCTGGGACTTCAGCCGGCGGATCGGCGGACAGGTCAGCCGTCGGCATGGGTGCAGTCTCCATTAGAAAAAAACAATTGTCAAATGGATGAGTTGTCAGATGGAAGCTGACGAGTGGGATTGCGCTGCCGGTGACCGCCAGCGCATCGGACGCACGGCCACGCCGTGAATCCGTTCGTCGGCGCCGGCGACGGCGAAGCCACGCTCGAGGTAGAGCGCGATCGCGGTGGGCATGTGCTCGGGCGCGGTGTGCAGATCGATCTGTTCGACGCCAGTGGCTTCGCACACGCCGATCGCCGCATCGAGGAGCCGTCGACCGAACCCGAGCCCGCGTGCCTTCGGCGCCACGTAGAAGCGATGGAACACGGCGTGGTCGCCAACGACCTCGATGCCGATTGTGGCCACCGTGCGTCGCCGATGACGGGCGATCAGCACCGAATGGGGACTGGCGAAGCAGCGTCGGGGGTTCAGCACGTGCGGTGCGAACGACGGATCGGCGGCGGCGAGGCGAACGCCGGCGCGGGCGCTCATCCACGATGCGTACTCGAGCCAGAGGCGGCGGACATCGGCGAAGTCGGCGTCGGACCGAGCGATGTCGATCCCGTCGGTGCGACGAGCGAACGTGCCGAGCGGGAGCGGATGGTCGCTCGTGCTGCCGGTATCGGTGGCTTGGTTGGTGCCGGTGACGTGGCCGGTGTCGGTGGCCTGGCAGGTGTTGTTGGGGTGGGTGGTCGGCGATTCGGAGATCATGTCGCCATCGTCGTGATCGGCGACTGTTCCGACGTCGGTAGGCGCTACGCAATTGTGTGCGCACCGTTGCCCACCGGTACGTAGTGCGCGGTCGTCCGTGCGCCTATCGCTCGAGTGCGAGTGCCTCGCTCAGCTCGCCCCGGCCCGCGATGCCGAGTTTGCGGTACACCCTGGCCAGATGCGTGTCGACGGTGCGCGTCGACAACACGAGCCGGTCGGCGATCGCCTTGCTCGATTCGCCGTCGGCGGCCAACAAGGCGATCTCGCGCTCGCGCGACGTCAGTGGATCGATGGCGGTTCCGCGCCGCAAGGGCGGTGTGTCGAGCCCTCCGGCGGACTGCGCCAGCGCCGCCGCCCGCACGCGTTGCGCGGTGGCGGCCCGCTGGTCGCCCGCCCGGCCGAGTTGGTCGGCCGCCTCGGCCGCGGTCTCGGCAGCGAACGCGAGGTTGCCGATCTGCTCGAAGTGGTCGGCGCAGCGCGCGAGTGCCTCGCCGTCGCGATCGCGTGCGGCGATGGCGTGCTCGGCGAACAGCTCGAAGATCGGTCCGTCGAGGGTTGGCGCCAACTCGGCAAGACGGTCGGCGACCGCTGTTGGATCACCGAAACGGACGACATCGTGGAGCAGCGCCATTTCGAAGATCGTCACGCCATCGCTGCGCACCATCGCAGCGGTGTCGAGGAGTTGAGCGCACGCGGTGGCCAGCTCGCCACGGGATGCGTCGAGCCACGCGCTCGCGCGTTGCAGCGTGGCGGCCGACGTGGCGACGGGACTCGGGATGTCGGTCGCCATGTCGATCGCCTGCGCCGCCTCGTCGGCGTGGCCGGCGAGCAGGTGCGCTTGCGCCACGCCGACGTAGGCCCACACGAGCGCCGCCTGCTGTCCCGCCGAGTCGGCGAGTTCGGCGGCTGTCGTGGCGTGCTCCAACGACTCGCCCGGGAGCCCGATGTCGCGGGTCAACTCGCTGAGTGCCAACTCGAACCATACGAGCGCGCTCGCCGCGCCGCTGGCGCGCGCTCGTTCGATCGCTGGTTCGAGCACCGCCCGTGCCGCGTCGTAGTGCCCGGCATACCCGAGTCCGTGGGCTTCGTTGATCACGTGACGGGCGCTGCCGCGCCGGGCGAGCCACTCTGGGAGCGCCTGTTGCGCCGTCGCCGCTTCGCGGGCGGTCGCGACTCCGGCTGCGCACTGCCCCACCGAGATCAGGCTCGCCGACCGGGCCACGAGCACGTCGACGGAAGTGCGCGGATCCAGTGCACCCGACAGCGCGTCGAGCGCTTCGAGTGCCGCACCCGGTTGCCCTGCGTTGGCCAAGGTGACCGCCCGCTGTGCATCGATCGTGGCGCGCGCCGACTCGTCGTCGATCTGGCCGCGGACGCGTGCACACGTGGCCATCGCACCGTCGAGATCGCGAGCGGAGAAGAACTGCACATCGGCCAGACGCACCGCAACCCGAGCGCGCGCAGTGTCATCGATGTCGAGTTCGGTCGCCGCCGCGAGATGGTCGATCGCCTCGTCGACGCGCCCGAGCAATGCAGCGGCTTCGCCGAGGAGATGCAATCGCTCGGCGGCGACGTCGGCGGTCGGTTCGTCGGTGTCGCCATCGGCGTGCTGCAGCAGATCGATGGTCAGCTCCGGATCGTGTCCCAACAGCGCCACGCGCGCCGCGTGGATGCGCCGCGGCAACGCCACCTGGCCGCCGCTGCGGATCCGCCACGAGACCACCCGCAGCTCGTCGTCGCGGCGTCGGGCGCCATGTTGTTCCACGAGGTCGGCCAGCCGACGCAGCA
This sequence comes from Ilumatobacteraceae bacterium, assembly GCA_965230015.1. GTDB lineage: Bacteria > Actinomycetota > Acidimicrobiia > Acidimicrobiales > Ilumatobacteraceae > JABSQH01. Next base: position 16,823 of record CBDDKF010000017.1, read on the forward strand.
GCGTGCGGCGCCGTAGGGCGGGGAGCTGAGCATCGAGTATCTCGCCGAACAGCGGGTGTGCCAGGCGCACCGCTGCGCGCCGTCGTGACTGCACCATTTCGATGAGGCCCTCGCGCTCGAGGTAGGTGAGCACGTCGGCACCGAACGCGGCTTCGAGGTCGGCCAGACCGAGCCGTTCACTCAGAGCGAGGTGTTCCAGCACATCGCGTCCCGCTTCGTCGACGTCGGCGAGGTGTTCGGCGATCAACTCGTCGAGCTGGACGGTGGTGGTTGGACGGCCGCCGATCACCCACTTGCCGGCGGCAATGGTCAACCATCCGCGTTCCCGACCGCCACGCACCAGTTCGGTGAGAATCTGCATGTTGCCGCCGGACAGCTCGGTCAGCCGCTCGACGGCGTGCTCGTCGACCGGACCACCCAATGCGTGACGGATCAACCGCCCGACGTCGGAGGCGGGGAGCGGGCCGAGGTCGACGCGCTGCAGGTGACCGTCGCGCTGCAGCCTCGACAGTCGCGACGAAGGAGTGCGTCCGCTGCGCACGGTGCCGATCACGAACACGTCGCGGGCGACGATCGAGGGCACGAGCAACGCCAACGACGTGTCGTCGAGGAGGTCGATGTCGTCGATCGCCAGCACCGTGGCACGGCCAGGCGATGTGTCGGGCGATGGAGCGGTCGAACTGTCGGGGGACGTGCTGGTCGACGCGCTGGTGGACGCAGCCTGGGCATCGCCGGCCAGGAACGCCCGCGCCGTGTGGAACAGTGCCGTGCGTTCGTCCACGCTCACGCCGCTTCGTTCGAACAACGACGGGGGCAGCAGGTGGGCGAGGGCTCCGAGTGGAATCTCGGCGGCCGCCGCATGGCCGACGGCCTGGAGTACTCGGTACTCGTCATCGAGGCTGGCGATCACCTCGCCGACCAGGCGTGTCTTCCCCGTGCCAGCCGGCCCGACCACCACGATGCCCCCTGCACGCCCATCGGCGATGCTCGTCCGCAACGCAGCCACCAGTTCAGCCCGGCCGGTGAACGGCCACGTCGTAGCACCGCTGCCGAGCGTGGCGCGTTGGGTCGTGGGCATCAGTACGAGCGTACGTGCGGCGCGCCCTCGCTGCAGGCGAGCGGATGTGGGTCAGTCGGCGTCGAGCCAGCGATGGCTGGGTAAGGCGGTGGCCAGCGGTGACGCTCCGTGCAGTGGCGCCGGCGGTGGGACGTGGTCGCTCGCCGCGCACGTCAGCACAAACGCTCCGAAGCGGCGCCACCAGCCGGGAGCGACGCTGGCGACGTCGGTGTCGCCGACCGGTGCAATGTGTGCGACGAACGCCGACCACCCGTTGGAGCGGTCGGCGGTCAGCTCGATCTCCACCGATCGGGTGTCGCGGCGGAGCCCGGTTTGGAGGACCTTGAGCGCACTTTCCTTGGCCGACCACATGAGGTTGGGCCGCAGTGCTCGGTCGCCGCCGATCGCCGTTCGCTCAGCGGCGGTGAACCAGTCGGCGACGAAACGGTCGCTGCGCGGTTCGACCAGCTCGAGGTCGCAGCCGATCGGGCCCGCGCCCGAACCGGGGCTGGTCGTCATGCAGACGGCCCAGTCGGCGCGGTCGGTCATCGAGATCTCCACCCCTGCCGCGCTGCCGTCGACCAGTGCCGCCGGCGCGCCGCTGGGCTGGTTCTCGATCGAGATACGGGCAAGTGTCGCGGCGTTCGTCGTCGTCCAGTCGGCCACGGGCAAGCCGAGCGTGGCGCCGATCGTCTGCTTGGCGGTCCATCGTCCGAGGCGAGATTCCAATCGTCGTTTGGGGTAGCGCATCGGTGAGATGCGCCGCCGCTCCCACGGCGACATCCACTCGTCACCGTCGGCGACCTCGTCGAGGCCGCACGCGTGGAAGGTCCAGTGCGGTGTGTCGCCCGGGTCAGCCACCGGTCGACGCCATGCCGCGCTCGACTGCGTCGATCAGGTACGGCCGCAGGTCGCGTGGGGCGATGATCCGATCGATCGACCCGACCTCGAGCGCACGGTGCACGTTGTGAATGCCGTCGAACTCGGCGGCCACCTCGCCGAGCTTCTCTGCGCGCACCTGCTCGCGAATGTCGCTCAGGGTGCGGTACCGCCGATCGCGCGCTTCGATCACGCGCGGGTCGGCGTCGGTGCGCTGGTTGACATCGCGAGCGAAGACCACCGCTGCGGCCGGCGCACCGCCGATCACCGACGCGTGCGAACCCTCGAGAGCAACGACCTCCATGTGGTCGTTGAGCGCTCCGGAGAACACGACGAACGCGCCACCGTGGTAGCGCGACACCACGCAGAACACGATCGGGCCGTCGAAGTTGACGATTGCCCGTCCGATCTCGGCGCCGAACTCGAGCTGCCAGGTACGCATCGACTCGGGCGATCCGTCGAAGCCAGACAAGCTGGCGAGCACGACCAGCGGCCTGTTGGCGCTCGCTGCGTTGATCGCCCTCGCCACCTTCTTCGAGCCACGTGGAAACAACGTGCTCGATGTCCAGCGCGTCGGCCCGTCGGCCGGGGCGATCCCGGTACGCGGCATGTTCTGTGCTTCGAAGCCGAGCAGGCACACCGGATGGCCGCCCAGGTAGGCGCTCCACACGATCGGGATCTCGGCGTCGGACATGGCGAACCACCGTTCCATCGTCGGATGGTCCTGGTCGACGACGGCCTTCATCACCTTGCGCATCTCGAACGGCTTCTTGCGGCCGGGGTTGGTGTCCTCCGAGAACAGTTCGGCCAGCGTGGGGAACTCACCGCCATGAGGCATGGCCAAGATGTCGCGGTCGACGGCGTCGGTGGTCGGCGCGTTGCGCGGGAAGCGCTCGCCGGGGGCCGACCAGGTGAAGTCGTAGTGCTGCAGCAACAGGCGGCACGCGTCGGGCACGTCGTGGGCGAGGTATTGCGCCTGCCCGTTCGGGCCCATGACCCGCTCGTACCCACCGATGCCGAGGTTGTCCTCGGCCGAGACGCCTCCGGAGTAGTCGAGGGCGTCTTTTCCGGTGAGCACCATCGTGCTCGTCGGCACCATGATCAACACGCCCTTGGTGTGCATCAACATGGTCGCTTCGGCATTCCAGTACGGCTGCGCGCCCACGCTGATGCCGGTGACCACCACGTTGAGGTGATGGCCCGCCTGGGTGAACTCGATGATCCGGCGCAGCACGGCGGAGATCCAGTCCATGTTCTCGGTGCCGCTGTCCATGGCGATCTTCGCCCCAGCCGACACGGCATGCCACTCGGCGGGTACGCCGAGCTCCTCGGCGAGGTCGAGGGCGGCGATGATCCGTCGACATTCGGCCTCGGCCAGGTTGCCCATCCCTCGCGAAGGGTCGCCGACGATCGCCACGCGATGCATGCCGTCCTCGTACTTCGGGCTGTCGTTGCGGACCACTGCGACCACGATGTTGGCGGTGTTCTCACCAACGGGTCGGTTCACTGCGACGAGGGTCGGGTGGCCATCGTCGCCGGGCGGCCCAACGAGGTCCCACTCCGACCAGGTACCGGGCGGGATGCCGCGGCGGGCGTCTTCGGCCCTCGGGGCCAGCGTCGACAACAGGTCGAACGGGTCCATCAACCCGCGCTGGCGGAGGCGAACGACGTTCTGTTCGTGACGAGCGAGCGGACGGATCGCCAGGTCCGACGGCGGGTGCATCGACACGTTGGGGTCGTCGCCCCCCGACGGATTGCTCATCTCCAACACGCGGAGTGCCGAGCGTCCCGTCGGTAGCTCGACTCGAGCCAACACCTGCACCTTCTGGAGTCCGAGTCCGTCCACCGCTGGCGCCAGCCGGGCGACCACGCGGGCGATCTCGGCCGACGTCAGTTCGAGGCGTGGCCAGAGATAGAGCAGGATCCGGTTCCACTCCAACCGCTTGTGTGCAGGCCGTTGGGCTTGAAACCGGCGCATCGCGCCTGTCACGTCGTGGACCACGCGCTCGACTTCGGGAAGGCGCAACAGCGTGCCATCGTCGTCGCGCACGGCGGCGAGATCGCGCACTTCGGCAACGGCGAACAGCCGCTCGTCTCGACGGTTCTCCTTGGCCGTGCCGTGGAACAGGTACACGCCGTCTTGGGTCGGGACGCGACGAACATCGAAGGCGTCGAGCCGCGACAGCTCGAGCCGCTTGGCCATCATCGGGTGGAGATCTCGCTCCAGTGGCTCTTCGGCATACCGTCCGTCGCCGGCGGGGCGCAATGTGATGTGGCGCGTGCGCGACGGCGTGGCCATCGGCCCCGTCGCCCCCGTTGCGGATGGCTCGGTCACGGCGACCGCGATGCGGCGGAGCTCGAGCGCACCGAGGTGTTCGTTGAGCCGTTCGCCGATCGATGTCAGCGCATCGTCGTCGATCGCGGCGGGCGACCACAGATAGACGTCGAGGACGGTGTGGGTGGCCGACCCGTCGTCGTCGGGCAGCCGGTCGGCGATCAAGCGTGCTGCGAGGTCGAGTTCGTCGATGTCGACTTGGGTCGCCACCAGGTGAACCGGGTTGCCGTCGTGCTCGTACGAGGCGTCGAGCAGTGTCACGCCGTCGACGGTGTCGATGTCGAGCGTCTGAAGGTCGCGGATGCGGTAGTACCGCCGGGTCATCACCTCGAGCACACCGGCGCGCACGCGCGGGGCGCCTTCGGCAAACCGTGCCGAGAGCAAGCCGCGCAGCGGCTGCGGGCAATCGACGAGCGCATCGATGTGCGGGTCGCGTGCCGCAGCATCGGTCACGGTCGCCAACGCGTCGAGGTGCTCGCTGGCTTCCTCGAGTACCTGCCAACGGCGTTCGGTGAGGAACGGCTCGTCGATCTCGCGGTAGGCCACTTCGCGGGCGAGATCGTGTACGGCGGGAAAGTCGCGGCGGGTCGTACGGGCGACGTCGTCGAGGAGGAGACGACGAGCGTCGGCATCGTCTGCGGTGAGCGCGGGAGCGGGCCGCGTCAGCCGGCGTTCGAGGAGCTGCAACACCGGCGGGATTTGCTGCACCATGCGCTGGTGCGACCGCACGATCCGCGCCAGTGCGGTATCGAGGTCGGGATCGGGGTCGAGTCCCGTCACACCGAAGTGGCTCAGCGTCCGTTCCAGGCGGGTCACGAACGATTCGGGTAGGTCGGCACCTTGCGCGTCGACCCTGCGCAGATAGTCGAACATGTACCCCTCGGTGCCGTGGCGCAGGAGCGGATCGTCGTCCGGATCGGCTTCGTGGCCGAACAGCGACACGACGTCGGCGAAGATCTGCAGCACCTCGTTCTCGCGTCGGCGCTGGTCGGCGGGCGACATCGGATCGGCACATGGGTCGTCGGCGTGCGATCCGAGCTGACGCACTTCGCCAGGGTCGAGGTCGTAGCCCAGCAGCATCTGGCGAACGGCGTGGAGCCACCGTGCGCACGGATCGGCGTCGCCAATGTCGTCGCCCGCGAGTGCATCGAAGGCCAGGCCGGGCACCGCCGACGCCTGGGCGCCTGCGTCGGTATCTGGTTCGATCACCACGAGCCGGTCGCCGGTGTCGACCTGGTCGTTCTGTCGTACGTCGATCGACCGCACCGTGCCGGCGAACTCGGCGGTGAGCGCAGTTTCCATCTTCATCGCTTCGATCACGGCGAGGCGATCGCCGGCCTCGACGTGGTCGCCCACGCCGACGTCGATGAGCACGACCACGGCAGGCGCGGGCGACCGCACCACGCCGCCTTCGTCGTGGACGATGCGGTGCGGCTCACCGTCGACCTCCACGAAGTGGGTCACACCGTGCACTGCGGAGACGATGCGATACCGGCGACCAGCGACCGTCAGGACCGTTCGCGCCGGACCCATCTGCTCTCGATGGACGGTGATGTGCTGGTCGTCGACGGTGATGCGGTAGTCGCCGGGGCCGAGGCGGCGTACATCGAGTTGCAACGTGCGGCCGCGGTGGCGCAACTCGATCAGTCGGCCGAGCCGGTCCTCGATTTCGGGGCGTCCGCGGACCGCCGATGCGCGGAACGCGGCGATCTCCACCGCCCGTTCGGTGCGGTGCGCGTCGATCGCCGCCGCCAGCACTGCGATCTCTCCGAGATCGGAGGCGATGCCGCCGTCGGCGGCGAGGCGGTCGACCCAGGCGACGTCGATCTGCGCGTCTCGCCAAGCCTCTGTCTCGAGGATGCGACGGAGCAGCGCGGCGTTCGTGGTGCCGTCGCGGACCACAACCTCCAGGTCGGCGAGCGCGCGGTGCAGCCGAGCCGTCGCCTCACCACGATCGCGGCCGTGCGCCATGACCTTGGCGATCATCGAGTCGAACTCCGGCGGGATGTCGTCACCCTCCTCGACGCCGGTGTCGATCCGCAGACCGGGTCCGGTGGGAAAGCGCAGGATCTCGATGCGTCCGGGTGCCGGGGTGAATCCCTGCTCGGGATCTTCAGCGTTGACCCGCGCCTCGATCGCCCAGCCGCTCGGCGGCGGTGGGTCGCCGTCGAGGTGTCCGCCTGCGGCGATGTGCAGCTGCAGTTTGACGAGGTCGAGGCCGGTGGTCAGCTCGGTGATCGGGTGCTCCACCTGGAGTCGGGCGTTGACCTCCATGAAGGCCAGCGATTGCTCGGCCGGTTGGTAGAGGAACTCCACCGTGCCGGCGCTGCGATAGCCGGCCGCCCGGCCGAGACGTGCTGCGGCGTCGAGCACCTCACGATGCTGCTCGGGAGTGAGTGCCGGCGAGGGTGACTCCTCGAGCAGCTTCTGGTTGCGGCGCTGCGTGCTGCAGTCGCGTAGCCCGACGGGCCACACGGTTCCCGCATCGTCGCCGATGATCTGCACCTCGATGTGGTGCGCACCGGGTACGAGCGACTCGAGGAAGACGCGGTCGTCGCCGAACGCGAGGCGGGCCTCGGCACGCGCTGATTCAAGGGCTTCGGTGAGCCCGTCCGCGCTGTCGACCTTGCGGATCCCTCGACCGCCGCCGCCGGCGGTGGCCTTCACGAGGAGTGGGTAACCGATGCGCGTCGCATGTTCGCGCGCCTCTTCCACCGACTCGACCGGGCCGCCGCTCCACGGCGCGACCGGTACGTCGGATGCCTCCGCGATCTGCTTCGAGGTGATCTTGTCGCCCAGCAGGCGCATCACCTCGGCGGTGGGGCCGATGAACGTGACGCCGAGCGAGTCGCACAGTTCGACGAAGCGCGGATCCTCGGCGACGAACCCCCAGCCGGCCCACGCCGCGTCGGCGCGGGTGGTTCGCAGGGCGTGTTCGAGCCGATCGAGATCGAGGTAGGTCACGCGCCGATTGCCGTCAGCATCGGCGGTCGTCGCCGGGCCGAGGTGGTGCGCCTCGTCCGCTTCACGCACGAACATCGAGTGACGATCGGTGTCGGTGTAGAGGGCGATGGTGGTCAGCGCGTGTCCGGTCTCGAGCGAGTGCTCGCGGGCAGCGTTGATGAACCGCATCGCGGGTTCACCGCGGTTGATGATGGCGATGCGCTGCAATTGTGGTGAACCGGCGGGTACGTCGGCGTTCATGTCTGGTCTCCGGGGGTCGTCGCACGACGGAGCGGAGCGACGAGGTCGTCGTCGAGCGCGCCGGGCAGGCGAATCGTTCGGTACCCGGTCATCCGTACGAGCACGTTGCCGTCGGCGTCGACGACGACGGCGTCGTGACCGGCGCCATCGTCCCCGGTGGCCGGATCGACCACGGCGACTGCGCCGTCGATCGTCGTCTCGGGCTGTCCGAACTCGACGTGATCGATGCGGTTCGGGAGCGCCATTTCGCCGCTCGTGCCGATCTCCCATACCCCAGCGGTTTGGAAGCACAGTTCGAGCCAGCGTGGTGCTGTGACGAGCCGGGCATCAGCCGGGTCGGTTGCCGCCGGGACGTCGTCGTCCCACTCGCCGCACATCTGGGTGCCTGCGATCCACGCTTCGTCGAGGACCTGGTAGGCCGGCCCATGGAAGTAGATGCGGTAGATGTCGTCGGCCTCGACCTCGACATCGCCGTCGTCGGGAACCGGGGCTGAGCCCAAGTCGGCTGCGCCGTCGCCCTGTCGCAGGCGCACGGCACCGGTGAAGTGCACCGTGGTCTGTGGCTCGGGTTGGTTGGCCAGGATGCGCTGTCCGATCAGGGCGCAGTGCGCCGTGATCTCGCCATCGTCTCCCGGTACCAGCTGGGCGGTCACCACGATCTCTCGCGATTCGTCGCGGAAGAACTTGAACGGCGCCAAGAAGTCGACGTCGTCGATCGCCACCACGTGATGGTCGGGTGCGAGCAGGGTGGCGGCAGCCGCGAACGACTCGACCCCCATCACACCTGGCAGTACGGCGGTGCCGTCGATGCGGTGATCGTTGAGGAACGGCTGCTCCATCGGGTCGAGCGTGCCGCTGGCGACGAGCCCGTCGTCGAGCGAGATCGCCTTGGCAGTGTCGAGCGTGGCCAGTCCGGCGAGCCGCTCGCCGACCGGTGAATCCTCGCTTGTCGCCAGGCCACCGTCGGGGGCGAGCTCGGCGGCCATCACCCCGAGACGCCCGGCGACCACCAGCTCGCGGCTGGCGCCGCCTGCGGTGAGCTCGTGACGAACGACCGGAATTCCCGCGGCAGCCGGAAGCATGTCGATCCCCGCCGCAGCCATGATCTGCGGAATCGAGCCGCGAGTGGCCATGCCGATATCGCCCCAGGCGGTCCAGTCGATTGCCACGCCGAAGGCCCCGTCGTACAGGGCGCCGATCGACGAGCTCTGCTTGCACAGCAGGTCGTTGGCTGCGCTGTAGTCGGGCTGTCCGGCATTGCCGAAGCGTCCGGCGATCGACGAGAACACCACTGCGGAACCGAGGTCGGTGCCAGCCAACCCATGGATGAGGTTGAACCAGCCATCGGCCTTCACGTCGAACACGAGGTCATACTCCTCGGGCGACTTGTCGGGCATCGACTTGGAGATCTCCAAGCCGCCGGCGTGGATCAGTGCATCGACCGAGCCACTGGTGTCGACCACGTCGGCCATCACCGCGGCCATCGCCACGGGATCGCGCAGGTCGACCTGGTGATAGTGGGCCGTGCCGCCGTTGTGTTCGATCGCCTGCAGTGCAGCGAGCGCCGCATGGCGCCGTTCGATGCCGCTCAGCTCCTTTTCGACGATCGCCGGGGTGGCCCGCTCGCCGGCCGCCTTCATCCGCTCGAAGATCGTCATCTTCAGCGCATCTCGATCGGCCTCGAAGGCGAGCACGTCGGCATCGTCAGGATCCGGCGCCGGCGCCAGGTCGAGCAGATGGAACGTGCCGCCCGATGCTCCCGCGAGGTCGCCGATGATCGCCGAGACGATGCTCCCGGCGGCGCCGGTGATCACGAAGGTCGTATCCGAGCCGAACTCGATCGAGTTGTCTTCGTCGGTCGGTACGGGTCGGTCGACGAGCGCGATCGCGCACCGTTCCTCGTCGCGCCATCCGATCTCGATCGCACCCGGGTCACGCAGCGTCTCGTCGATCAGCAGGTCGGCGAGTGCTGCGGTCTTGCGGCTGGGCGCAAAGTCGACCGCCTTGGCCATCACGTCGGGCCGCTCCCGGCGGAACGACTTGGTCAGGCCGACGACACCACCGCCCATCGGGTTGCTGGCGCCGCCCGGTTCGTAGCCGTGGCGGCCGCCAAGCCGCGTTGCCGACACGAGGAACGTGCCCTCGACGAAGTCGTCGTAGCGGTGGCGCAACAGGCGGAACAGCATCTTCACGCGGATTCGCAGGCCCTCCCGCCACTCGTCGATCGACTGATCGGCGATCGGAGTGTCGGCGTCGAGCGCCGGCAACCAGTACACGCCGCGCAGTGTTCGATCGTCGAGCCACTCGTCGATGCGTTCGAGGAACGCCTCGGTGTCGGGGTGATCCTCGACGAACAACACGTCGACGCCGCGCGACTCGAGTCGTCCGACGAGCGCCGCAGCCACGCCGCCCTCGTCGGCCATCACCACGACCGGCGCACCCTCGTCGAGCGCGATGCCGGTCTCGATGCACCAGTCGAGCGGCGGCCGCACGACCGCCGCCGGCAGTCGTCGCCGCAGCGCGTCGGTCGCCGCATCGTCGCCGGCATACAAGGAGAGGCCCGTGCTGGCGCTCGCCGCAGGGGCAGCCGCAGCAGGAGCACCCGGAGCAGCAGGAGCGGCCGTTTCTGTCGCGCTCGCTGGCGTTGCAGCAGGAGCGGCCCCTCCTGTGGCTTCGCCAGCGGTCGCGATGTGAGGGGCTCTCTCTCGGACGAAGCCGACGACGTGGCCCAGGGTGGGGTAGTCGCGGAGGGAGAGGTTGTCGTCGCGTTCGATGTCGTAGTGCTCGCGGATCGCCGCGAACGTCTCAGCCTGCTTGACCGTGTCGATGCCGAGGTCAGCCTCCAAGTCGAGGTCGAGCTCGAGCATGTCGGCGGGGTAGCCGGTCTGCTCGGCCACGACGGCCAACACCTGGTCGACGACTTCATCTGCGGCCGCTGGCGCGGGAGTCGCTGAGGCCGCTCCTGTTGTTCCGGTGGGAGCGGCTGCGGGTGCTGCCTCTGGCAACCCGGCAGCCCTCTCTCGGACGAAGCCGACGACGCTGGCCAGGGTGGGGTAGTCGCGCAGGGAGAGGTTGTCGTCGCGTTCGATGTCGTAGTGCTCGCGGATCGCCGCGAAGGTTTCGGCTTGCTTGACGGTGTCGATGCCGAGGTCGGCCTCCAAGTCGAGGTCGAGCTCCAACATGTCAGCGGGATAGCCGGTCTGCTCGGCCACAACCGCCAACACTTGATCCACGACTGGGTCCGAGGATGTCGGAGCTGCCGCGGGGGCCGCCGGTGCGGCAGGAGCTGGCGCAGCTGCGGGCGCCGCCGCTGGCGCGCTCGGCAGGTCCTTGGCTCTTTCTCGGACGAAGCCGACGACGTGGCCGAGTGTTGGGTAGTCGCGAAGGGAGAGGTTGTCGTCGCGTTCGATGCCGTAGTGCTCGCGGATCGCCGCGAACGTCTCGGCTTGCTTGACCGTGTCGATGCCGAGGTCGGCCTCCAGATCGAGGTCGAGTTCGAGCATGTCGGCGGGGTAGCCGGTCTGCTCGGCCACGACCGACAGCACTTGGTCGACAACTTCATCCGCGGCCGCTGGCGCGGGGGTCGCTGGGGCCGCTCCTGTTGCTCCGGCGGGAGCGGCTGCGGGTGCAACGTCGGGCAGTCCTACTGCTCTCTCTCTGACGAAGCCGACGACGTGACCCAACGTTGGGTAGTCGCGCAGGGAGAGGTTGTCGTCGCGTTCGATGCCGTAGTGCTCGCGGATCGCGGCGAACGTCTCAGCCTGCTTGACGGTGTCGATGCCGAGGTCGGCCTCCAAGTCGAGGTCGAGCTCCAACATGTCAGCCGGATACCCCGTCTGCTCGGCCACAACCGCCATCACCTGATCCACCACTTCATCCGCGGCCGCTGGCGCGGGCGTCGCTGGGGCCGCTCCTCCTGCCGCGACCGCTGGCGTCGCAACCGGAGGGGCCGTTGCTGTGGCAACTTCGGGCAGGCCTACTGCGCGGTCGCGGACGAAGCCGACGACGCTGGCCAGGGTGGGGTAGTCGCGCAGGGAGAGGTTGTCGTCGCGTTCGATGTCGTAGTGCTCGCGGATCGCGGCGAAGGTCTCGGCTTGCTTGACGGTGTCGATGCCGAGGTCGGCCTCCAGATCGAGGTCGAGATCGAGCATGTCCGACGGATAGCCCGTCTGCTCCGCCACGATCTCCAACACCTGGTCTACAACCGGGTCAGACGCAGGCGCAGGAGGAGCGGCAGGAGCGGCCCCACTGGTTGGCGCGCCAGCGGTCGCAGCGGGAACAGCCGCAGGAGCGGCCCCACCGGTGTTCACGCCAGCGGCCGCAGCAGGGACGGCCGCAGTACGGATCGGCGGCTCGATCGGCGGCGCATTCACCACTTCGGGGGCCTTCGCGACCGGCTTCTCGGCGCGCACTGGGCGCTTCGCGGGTGGGCCGTCGTCTCGGACGCGCAGGGCGCGCGACACGACCTCGAGCTGTGGGTCGTCGTAGCCCGACGACTCTTCAAGGAACCGTTGCCATGCGGCCGGGTCGTCGATGCGGTAGCCGAATCCGAGTTCGGCTGGCTCGCGATGGCGGCCGTCGGCTGGCGGCGTCCAGCGCATCAGCGACATCGAGATCTGCGAGCCGAATCCCGCGCCGAGCCTGAGGGCATAGCGCACCGGATAGGCCCCGCCCTTCGACAGGTTGAGGTGCCCCAGGTCGGGGTCGATCTCCTTCACGTTGGCGATCGGCGGGACGACGCCCGTCTCGAGCGCTTTGACGGCGAGGACGTCTTCAACACCCACGCCCATCGCGTGCCCGGTGAAGCCCTTCGTGTTGGCTACCACCAGACGGTCGGCGTCGGCACCGAACACGGTGCGCAACGCGTTGACCTCGGCTTGCGCCGAGCCGCCCCGTGCGGGGGTGTACGTCTCGTGCGAGACGAACACGCCGTTGCGAGCGATCTCGCTGCGGCTCACACCCCAGCGCCGTTCAACATCGGCGACGAGCCCTTCCATCACCTGGCAGATGTGGTCGACGTCGAGGCGGCTGCCGTGGAATGCGCTGTTGGCGGTGACGCCGCCGAGTACGTCGGCGATCGGGCGAATGCCGCGCTCGCGGGCCGAGTCGGCGCGCTCGACGACGATCGCCGCCGCGCCCATGCCGATCAGCATCCCGTGGCGCCGCTTGTCGAACGGCAGCGCCGCTTCTTCGACGACCTCGTCGGTCGCAGCTGCACCGCTGGCGAGGAACCCGGCGCCGATCCACTCCATCAGCGACTCGTTCGTCGCTTCGTCGCCGGAGATGATGAGCACACGGCGGCAGCGGCCGAGCCGAATCCAGTCTTCGGCCATCGACACCGCCTGCGTGGTCGACGCGCAAGCCGCGTTGACCTGGGTGTTCGGGCCACGAGCGCCAATGTGCTCGGCGAACTGCGAATGGCCCATCGACAGGATGCGGAACAGGAAGCGCCGGTTGAACTCGTACGGCTCGGCGTCCATCTCGGCGTGAACCTTCTGGATCATGTGCTCCAGCTCGGGCATCGCCGGGTCGTCGTCGCTGATCCGGTCGCGAAGGTGTTCGAGATCGGCGAGTCGTTCGCGCCGCGACAGGTCGCGCTGATACGCCGTGACCTCGCGTGTCATGTTGTCGAGGCCAGGGAACGCCGAGGCGAAGATGATGCCGGTGTCGTCGCGCATCGAGTCGGGCAGCCCCCACCGATCGGGCAGCGTGCCGCCCGTGGTCGTGGCCTTGTAGTGCATCGTCAGCGGGATGCCGGCGTCGCGCAGGGCATCGATGCCCGCGCCGATCGCCAGCTCGGATGACGAGTCGAGCGCGGCGACGCGTTCGGCCGACATGCCGAAGTCTTCGACGAGGTCGAGTTCGCCGCGTTGGCCGGCGAGCTTGACGACGTCGTGCTGCGACTGGATGACTTCCCAGCTGCCACCGCCGGACTCGTTCTTGACGAGCCGCGTGATCTTCTTGTCGACGATCGCTTGGCGGCAAGCGACGGGGATGGCGTCGATGAACGATTCTCCATCGAGCAGACGAGCCAGGTTTCCGTCGTCGAAGACCTGCTCGGTGCCCGGCAGGCCGAGCGCCGCGCCGGTGACCACGACCGGTTCGCTGGTGACGACCCCGTCGCCGCGTGACGACGTCGCGGCCGAAGGCGCGGCTCCGCCGAGCACTTCGTACCCCCGCTCGAGCACATCGGCGAACAACCGCCCGAGCTCCATGTAGCGGTCGGTTCCCGCTGCGCCCGCTGGCGCAGGAGCAGCAGGGGCCGCTGCTGCTGTCGCAGCCGCTGGCGTGGCGACAGGAGGGGCCGCTTCTGCTGTAGCGGGTGCTGGAGTCTGCGCAGGGGCCCCAGGAGCGGCCCCACCGATGGCGGCACCAGCGGTCGCAGCAGGAAGAGTTCCCACGCCGTGGCCGGAGGCGTACAGGCCGGCGAGGGCCTGGTTGAACGAGGCGACGTCACCGTTCTTCGGGTGGTTGGAAAACAGTGGCAGCACGGTGCTGTCGTCGTTGGCCAAGACCTCGTCGACGAACCCGTGCAGGGCGCGCTTCGGCCCCACCTCCACGAACACGCGGGCGCCGGCGTCGTACAGCGTCTCGAGGCCCTTGATGAACTGCACCGGTGATGCGATCTGCTGACGCAGGATGTTGATCATGTCGGGAACGACTGCGGGGCCCATCGGGTAGAACTCGCCGCTCACGTTGGCCACGGTGGGCACGGTCGGGGGCTGCACGTCGAGACGACGAAGTACGTCGCCGAGCGGCTCGGCCGCCGGCGCCACGATCGAGGTGTGGAATGCGTGGCTCACCGGGAGCATCACCACCTGGTGGCCGTCGGCGACGAGCCGTTCTGCGGCGGCTTCCACCCCGGGAGTCGACCCGCCGATCACGGCTTGGCTTCCGCTGTTGATGTTGGCGACGACGACATAGTCGTCAACCGCAGCGATGGTCTCTTCGATGGTGGTCATCGGCGCGAACACCGCCGCCATCAGCCCGTTGTCGTCGACCGACACGTTGGCCATCTCGCGGCCGCGTGCCGACACCGCTTCGAGCGCGTCGGCAAAGGGCAGCGCACCGGAGGCCACGAGCGCTCCGTATTCGCCGAGGCTGTGGCCCATCACCATGTCGGGCTCGACGCCGTAGGCCTGGAACAGCCGGGTCAACGCGAGATCAACCGTAAGCACCGCAGGCTGGGTGATCTCGGTCTGCATCAGCTGCTGATTGGCTTCGGCCACGGCGGCCTCGTCGTCGGGGTCGACGAAGATGATGTCGGTCAGCGGCCGCCCGATCAGCGGTTCCATGATGCGATCGGCTTCGTCGAAGGTGGCGCCGACGATGGGTTCGGTGGCGCGCAGCTCGGCGAGCATGTTGACGTACTGCGATCCCTGGCCGGTGTACAGCATCGCCAGTTGATGCGCTGGTCCTTCGCCATGGAACACGCCTTGGTTGCGCAGCAGCTTCCACGCCGCCGAGTTGTTGCTCTCGAGGGCGGAGATCGCCTTGCCCGCCTTCGCGGCGAGATCGGCGGCGTCGGCGTAGTCGATCGCCACGCGCACGTCGGCGCGCAGGTCGGCGTCGGCCGGTGGGGCCGGGCTTGGCGCGTTGCCCTTGGCTGCGGCATCGCGAATGCTGGTCAGCTTGCCGACCACGTCAGCGGACGAGGCGCCGCCGACCACGGCCAGGCCGCGCATCGGTGCCTTGAGGTCGGCGTTCGCCTGTGCGGTGGCCGCTGGTGGCGCGGCGGTGGTGACCTCGGCCCCGACGGCGAAAGTCGATCGCTGGGCAGTCAGTCGTCCCGGTACGTGCTCTTCGAGCACCATGTGGAAGTTGGTGCCGCCGAACCCGAAGGCGCTCACTCCAGCTGTGCGCAGGTGACCGTTGGCCTCCCAATCGCGCAGCTCCGTGTTCACTCGCAGGGGCGACGAACCGAAGTCGATGTTGGGGTTCGGGGTGGTCGCATTGAGCGACGGGGGCATGATCTTGTTGTCGAGCGACAGGGCGGCCTTGAGCATGCCGGCTGCGCCGGCGGCGCCCTTGAGGTGGCCGATGTTCGACTTCACCGAGCCCAGCGCCAGGCTGCCGACCGGCAGGTCGAAGTCGCCGAACGCATCGGCGATGCTCTGGCTTTCGACGACGTCGCCGACCTTGGTCGACGTGCCGTGCGCCTCGATCATCGTGGCCGTGTCGGGGGCGGTGCCGGCGTTGCGCCAGGCGCGTATCACGGCGAGGCGCTGCCCTACGGGGTTGGGCGCGGTGATGCCCTTGCCCTTGCCGTCGCTGGCTCCGCCGATGCCGCGCAGCACTGCGTAGATGTGGTCACCGGCCGCTTCCGCGTCGGCGAGGCGCTTGAGCAGGAACAAGGCTGCCCCTTCGCCCATCACGAAGCCGTCGGCGCCCTCGCCGAACGGGCGCGTGCCAGTGGCCGACAGTGCGCCGATCTTGCAGAACTTTACGAACGTGGACGCGCTCATGTTGGCGTCGACGCCGCCTGTGAGTACGGCGTCGTAGGCGCCTTCTTCCAGCCCCTCGACGGCGGCATCGATCGCCGCCATGGCCGACGCGCAGGCGGCGTCGACGATGAAGTTCGGGCCGTGGAAGTCGAACAGGTTGGCCAACCGTCCGGCGATGATGTTGGCCAGTTCCCCCGGCATGGTGTCTTCGGTGATGTCGGGGAACCGTCCTTGCATCCCCGTACGCATCTCGTCGACGATCGTCGCCTGCACGTCGGGCGGCAACGCGGCGAACGAAGGTGACTTCTGTAGCTCGTCGGCGTACTCGGGGAAGTACACGCTGAGCGCGGTGAGGTAGTGCAGGTCGCCGCCCATCGCGTTGCCGAGCACCACGGCGGTGCGGTCGTGATCGAGCGGCTTGTCGGGATGGCCGTAGTCGGCCAGGGCCTGCCGGGCTGCGGACA
Source organism: Ilumatobacteraceae bacterium (assembly GCA_965230015.1). GTDB lineage: Bacteria > Actinomycetota > Acidimicrobiia > Acidimicrobiales > Ilumatobacteraceae > JABSQH01. The sequence continues at coordinate 33,206 of CBDDKF010000017.1, forward strand.
CCGCCCACTGCTGGGTGCGGTCCATCGCTGCAGCGACCTTGGGTGGGATCGGAAGGCGCCACTCGAGCGGCGACCAGTCCCAGTCGCGCACCCAACCGCCGATCTTCGAGTAGGTCTTGTCGGTGGCCTGGCGATCGGGGTCGAAGTAGAAGTCGGGGTTCCAGCGGGCCGGGTCGACGTCGCTGATGCTGTAGCGCCCGCCGGTGAGGTTGTTCCAGAACGCGTCGACGTTCGGGGCGTCGGGGAGAACCGCGCCGACGCCGACGATGGCGATGGCGCGCTCCACTGTGCCGGGGCTCGTTGCCGCGCTCATGACTGCACCCGTGCGTAGGTCGCAGCGGACACGGCATCCATGTCGGAGAGCAGGCCCGGCTGGGCTCGCTCGATGGCATCGAGTTCGGCGTTGTGGGCCAAAGCTGCGGCGTCGAGCGTGCCGGGCTCGGCCGAGCCGAGCACCCACCGCATGCCTTCGACGGCCACGCGGTTCGCGGCTTCTCGGGCGAACACTCGGCTGGCGGCCTGATACCCCCCGAGGTCGAGTCGTTCCACCGCCTTGGGCGGCAGCTTCCCGGCGCCCATCGCAACGGCTCGTCGGGCGAGCGCACCCGCAGCCTCCACATCGGCGATCAGCGAACCCAGCCGGAATAGCAGGTGCTGGTTGCGTGTCAGTCGGTGCTCGCGGGCGGTCTCCATGATCGTCGCCAACGCCCGGTTGGCGAGGGCGACCACGTCGGCGCCCACCGCAGGGTCGGTGGTGTGCAGCGCGTCCATCGCTGCTGCGGCGTCGCGGTAGTGCTGGCCGCGGGTCTTCAGGTGTTGCTGCCAACGGTCGCGGCTGATCGTCATCTCCATGATCTCGGAGGTGCCCTCGTAGATCGTGGTGATCTTCACGTCACGCTTGATCTTCTCGACCATGTACTCCTTGGTGTAGCCGTACCCGCCGTGGGCCTGGATCGCCGCCTCGGCGGCGGCGTTGCCGGCCTCGGTCGACACGTACTTGGCGATCGCTCCTTCGGTGTTGAGCATCTCCTCGCCGGCGTCGAGGCGCGAGGCGGTCTCTTCGATGTATGCGCGACCAGCCTCGAGACGAACGACGTGCGGCACGATCAGCTTGTGGGTGAAGCCCTGCTTCTCCGACAGCGGACTGCCGGCCTGGATGCGTTCGCTGGAGTACTGGATGGCGCGGTCCATCGCTGCCCAGCCGGCACCGAGCCCGAACGCGGCGACCATCAACCGGGTGTAGCCGAACACCGCCTGCGCCTGTTGCAGGCCGAGGCCCTCGGCGTCGCCGACCAACCTGTCGACGCCGACCTCCACGTCTTGGAGCGAGAGTGCCGCGGTGTTACTCGCCCGGATGCCGTGCTTGTCCTCGGGCTTGCCGTGGTCGAAGCCAGGGACGCCCTTGTCGACCACGAACCAACTCGGTCCGTCCGGGGCCATCGCCAGGATCGTGTAAAGGTCGGCGTACCCGCCATTGCTGATCCACTGCTTGTTGCCGGTGATCTTGTAGCCGACGATGTCGTCGCCATCCATCACCCGCTCGGCCACGGTGCGCATCGAAGCCAGGTCGCTCCCCGCCTCGGGTTCGGTGGCGCCGTAGGCCATCAGTGCCCCCTCGGCCACGGGCGTCAACCACCGCTTCTGCTGTTCCTCGGTGCCGCCGAACATGATCGGGTCGGCGCCGAGGAACGTCGCCAGCACGCCGGTGGCGATGCCGACGTCGACCGCCGCCATCAACTCGCACACTCGGTAGACGTCGAACGAGCTGCCGCCCATGCCGCCGAGTTCTTCGCGGATGAACAGCAGCGAGATGCCGAGCTGATCGCCGCACATCCCGCGCACGATCTCCTCGGGAAACTCGTCTGCTTCGTCGATATCGAGCAGCGTTTGGTCGGTGAGTTCCCCCTCGGCGAAGGCAGTGATCGCGTCGATCACCATCTCGAACGTCTCGAGATCCACGCCGGCGGTTGGGGTGGGGGAAGAGGTCATGGCGGCTCCGTTCGGGGACTGACGGTTTTCCTCTCAGACTTGTGATGGGGGCACATGGTCACAAGGGGAAGAGGTCCCACTACCCGCGGGTAGGGAGCGCTTCGCGGGCCGCTGTGGGAGGATGGAGGCGTGTCGACCGTGGGCGTACGTACGCCACTGCTGCTGGCGCAAGTGACCGACACGCACATCGTCTCGCCCGAGACGCGTGAACCCTTGTACGTCGACAACAACGGCCGCCTCGAAGCAGCCGTCGCAAGCCTGATGGGCGAGCGCCCGACGATGGACGCAGTGCTCGGTACGGGGGATCTGGTCAACGACGCCTTCGCCGCCGAGTACGACACCTTGCGTCGGCTGGTCGAGCCGCTCTCGATGCCGTTCCTGCCGATCCCGGGCAACCACGACGATCGCGACCTGTTGCGGGCAACGTTCCCCGACATGCCGTGGGTCGACGCCGAACACGCCAGCTGGGTCACCACCGTGAGCGGCGGTCGGGTCGACGGCGCGCCGCGCACCATTCGCGTGGTCGGACTCGACTCGACGATCCCCGGCGAGCCGGGCGCCGAGTTCGACGCCGAGCGGGAGTCGTGGTTGCGGTCGGTGCTTGCGATCGATCGTCAGCTACCGACGGTGTTGGCGATGCACCACCCGCCGTTCTCCACCGGAATCTCGTGGATGGATGCCGCCGGGTTCGTCGGCCTCGACCGGCTCACCGCTGTGCTCATCGAGTTTCCCGTGCTGCGGGTGATGTGTGGGCATCTTCATCGGCCGATCACCTCGTCGATCGCGGGCGTCACCGCGCAGGTGTGCTTGTCGACCGTCCAGCAGATCGACCTCGACCTGGCTCCCGAAGCCGGTGTGTCGCTGATCCTCGATCCGGTGGGCTACCAGATCCACCGTGTCGGCGGGCCGGCCGAGGCGCCCAACGTCGCTTCACACACCCGGTTCATCGAAACCGGCCAGGCCGCGTTCTCCCCCGACTGGACCGACGCCGCTCCGTCTGGATAGGGGTTCCGAGCGGCCGGGCGCAGGTCGGCGTTCGCGGTCGGCTTGTGAATCGTTCGCGATCGTTCACCGCATTCGCCCTCGACGACCGAGTCGCCAGGGGTACCGTGCTCTTCGTGATTCGTGCGAGGTATGTCGTTCCTGCGTTGGCCGTCGGCGCTGCCGCCGTAGTGATGTCGGCGTCGACCGTTGTGGCCGACGATCTCGTGTTGATCGAGTCGCCGGCAACCGTGCTGGAGACCGCCGTGCGCGGTGACTCAGAGCAGATTCGTCCGCTGCCGTCGCCGCAGCCGCCAACCGCTCGTTATCGCGTCACGATCGTGCAGGAGTGGGACGGTTCGACCCATCCGGGAACTCTGCCGCCCAACCCGCATACCTCGCCCGCCGTGCTCGCCGCCCACGGCCAGACCGGCGACCTGTTCGCCACCGGCACGTTTGCGTCGGCCGGCATCGAGCAGATGGCCGAGACCGGGGGAATCAGCACGCTGCGCGCCGAGCTGAACGCCAACCCGACGGTGAGCGACATCGACAACGGGCGCGGCATCGACACCGACACCACCCCGAACAACGACTCGCTCGAAGTCAACGTGAGCCAGCAGAACGCCTACCTCTCGCTGGTCACAATGCTCGCTCCCAGCCCCGACTGGTTCATCGGATTCAACGACGTGTCGGTCTTCGGCACCAACGGGTGGGAGCAGCGAATCGTGCTCGACTTGGGCAGCTACGACGCCGGAACCGACAGCGGTCCGAACTTCACATCGGGCGACATCGACACCCAGCCACGCGAGCCCATCTCCGGGCCCCGCGATCCCTCGTTCCAAGCAGCGGCCGGCCAGAACCCGTTCGGCTTCGCCGTCATCGAGCGAATCGGCTGACCACACCCGCTTCGCGGGTGCCACAATCGGCGAGTGCCAGGATGCCGACATGGGCGGTGATGCGCGTGCTCGTGCAGCAGCAGCCGAGTCCCTGACCGCATCCGGTCGGCTCGCCCCGCCGACGGACCTTCCGATCCACGCGCACCGCGCAGAGATCGTCGAGGTCATCCGTGATCACCAAGTGGTGGTGATCGCCGGCGAGACCGGCTCGGGCAAAAGCACCCAGCTCCCGAAACTGTGTATCGAAGCGGGGCGTGGCGTCGCCGGGATCATCGGCCACACCCAACCGCGGCGCGTCGCTGCGCGTGCGGTGGCCGAACGTGTGGCCCACGAGGTCGGCGCCAAGCTGGGCACCACCATCGGCTACTCGGTGCGCTTCGCTGACGAGGTCGGCGACGACACGCTCGTGCGCGTGATGACCGACGGGATCCTGCTCACCGACATCCAGCGGGATCCTCAACTGACGCGGTACGACACGATCATCGTCGACGAGGCGCACGAGCGCAGCCTGAACATCGATGTGATCATCGGATACCTCGCCCGCCTGTTGCCGGAGCGCCCCGACCTGCGGGTGATCATCACGTCGGCGACCATCGACACCGAGCGGTTCGCCCGGCACTTCACGACCGACGACGGCCCTCCGGTCCCCGTGATCGCGGTGTCGGGCCGTTCGTATCCGGTGGAGGTGCGGTATCGGCCGCTCGTGGAGGTCGGCCCCACTGGCGATGTGGTCGCGCAGCGCGACCAGGTCGACGGGGTCTTGCACGCGCTCGAGGAGATCGAGCGCGATGGGCCGGGCGATGTACTGGTCTTCCTCTCCGGCGAACGCGAGATCCACGACACGGCCGACGCCATCCGTCGCCGCGGTGGTGGGCGTGCCGAGGTCGACGTGTTGCCGCTGTATGCCCGCTTGTCGGCGGCCGAGCAGCATCGAATCTTCGACCGGCCGGCAAGCGCGCATCGTCGTGTGGTGCTGGCGACGAACATCGCCGAGACGTCGCTCACCGTGCCGGGGATCCGGTTCGTGATCGACACCGGCACGGCGCGCATCTCCCGGTACTCGCGTCGACTGAAGGTGCAGCGGCTGCCGATCGAGCGGGTGTCGCAGGCATCGGCCAACCAACGCGCCGGGCGGTGCGGTCGACTCGGCCCGGGTGTGTGCCTTCGGCTCTATGCCGAGGACGACTTCGCCGAGCGCCCCGAGTTCACCGAGCCGGAGATCCTGCGCACCTCCCTGGCCGCGGTGATCCTGCAGATGTCGTCGATCGGGATCGATGACCTCGAGGGGTTTCCTTTCCTCGAGCCGCCCGATGCGGCCTCGATCCGCGACGGCTATCGGCTGCTCGAAGAACTCGGTGCGTTACGCGGTGAACGGCGGGGCTTGACGCGCATCGGCCGTCGGCTGGCGCGCCTCCCGATCGATCCGCGACTCGGGCGGATGATCCTCGAAGCCGATCGCCACAACTGCGTACGCGAGGTACTGGTGATCGCCGCGGGCCTGTCGATTCAGGATCCGCGCGAGCGTCCCGAGGAGCGCCGGGAGCAGGCCGCCGAGATGCACAACCGGTTCCGCACGCCGGGTTCCGACCTGCTGTCGATGGTCGCCCTGTGGGACTACCTCCGCGGGTTGCAGCGCGAGCTGTCGGGCAATGCGTTCCGTCGGCGTTGTCGTGCCGAGTTCCTGCATTACGTGCGCGTCCGCGAGTGGATGGACCTGTTCAGCCAGTTGCGCCGTGTCGCCGGCAGCTTGGGCATTCGCCCCGGTACCGACGAGGGGCACCCCGACAGGGTGCATCGCGCGGTGCTCGCCGGACTGTTGTCGCATGTGGGGATGCGCGACGGTGAGCGGCGGGAGTTCATCGGCGCTCGACAGTCGAGGTTCGTCATCGCTCCCGGGTCGGTCCTCACTCGCCGCCCGCCCCCGTGGGTGATGGCCGCCGAGCTGGTCGAGACCAACCAGCTGTACGCACGACGCGTGGCGACGATCGATCCGTCGTGGATCGAACCCGCCGCCAAGCACCTCACCAAACGCTCCTACGGCGAGGCTCGCTGGGACGAGCGCGGCGGCCGCTCGGTGACGACAGAACGGGTCACGCTCTACGGGCTGCCGATCGTGACGGACCGCGTGGTCGGTCTCGATCGCCTCGACCGGGATGCGGCACGGGCCTGGTTCATCAGCCGGGCGCTCGTCGCCGGTGAAGCCGATGCCGCGTGGCGCGAGCGGCAGCAGTTCCTGACACGCAATCGTCGGTACCTCGACGCCATGCAGCGGCGCGCTGACCGAGCTCGTCGCTCATCGCTCGTCGACGACGAGGCGATCTACGAGTTCTACTCCCGTCGAATCGGCGACGACGTCGTGTCGACTCGCAGCTTCGATCGCTGGTGGAAGGACCTACGTCACGACGAGCCCGATCTGCTCGATCTGTCCGACGGAGCACTGCGCGCCGCGATGGGCAACCGCGACCCGCTGCCGACGCTCGAGGAGTTTCCCGACCTGTGGCGCCACGATGTCTCGGACACCCAGGCGATCGAGTTGCCGCTGACGTACCGCTATGCGCCCGATGAGCCGCTCGACGGGGTGACGGTCCACATTCCGGTGTCGTCGCTCAACCAGCTCCGTCGCCCGCACTTCGATTGGCAGGTACCGGGTCACCGGCGGGCACTCGTGGAGACGCTCGTGCGGTCGTTGCCCAAAGCGATCCGCCGCGAGCTGATCCCGCTCGGCGACACCATCGACGATGTGTGTGCCGCGCTGGACGAGCCAGCGCGGCCCCTTGCGGAAGAGCTGGCCCGGCAACTGTCGGCGCGCGCCGGTCGGCGAATCGAGGCCGATTCGTTCGACGGGGCGGCGGTACCGGACCACCTACGGCTGCACATCGTGGTGGCCGACGACGACGGCGAGGTGCTGGCGGTCGGCGACGACCTCGATGCGTTACGCGATCGTCTGCGCGACGAGGTGCGCCAGTCGATCGCCGCCGCCGCCCCGATCGAGGAACGGCGGGGGATCACGTCGTGGGACGTTGGTGATCTGCCGCGCAGCGTCGAGTCGAGCGACCGCGCCCTCGACGTGCTCGGGTACCCGACGTTGCTCGACGTTGGCGACAGTGTGGCCCTGCGCGTGGTGTCGACGCCCGAGCTGCAGGAGCGGGCGATGCGCGGCGGGGTGCGCCGGCTCCTGTTGCTGAACGGTGCGCCCGCCCCGTTGGCCGTCGTGCGGGCGGCTTCCAACGACGTCCGGTTGACGATCGCCCGCGGCGACCTACCGCTCGACGACGTCGCCGCTGATTGTGTGACTGCCGCAGTCGACGCAGTGATTGCCGAGCACGGGGGATTGCCGTGGACCGAGTCTGACTTCGGTGCGCTTCGCCGGCTGGTGCGCGATCGCGCCGACGTCCTGGCCGGACGTGCGCTCGTCGCCGCGGCCGCCGTCACCGCCGCGTCGGTCGAGGTGCACGAGCGTCTCGCTCGGCTGCATGCCGCATCGGTGCGCGAGTCGGTCGACGATGCCAACGCCCACCTCGGGCGTCTGGTGCGGCCGGGTTTCGTCGCGTCGTCGGGCATCGACCGGCTCGACGACGTCGAGCGCTATGTGCGGGCGATCACCTACCGGCTCGATCATCTCGCAGGCGCTGTCGAGCGTGACCGCCGACGAATGGCAACGGTGCGCGCCGTCGAGTCGCAGTTCGACGCGGTTGTCGCCCGCTCACGGGCCGGCGCGTTGTCGCCCGAGGTGGTGTCGTTGCGCTGGGAGATCGAAGAGCTGCGGGTGGCGACGTTCGCCGAACCGCTGACCGTGCGTGGTCGCACCACGAGTGTGGCTCGGCTGCAAGAGCGCATCGCTGCGCTGTAGACGCCGACGGCTGTGTGGGATGCTCGTCGAATGCGAAGTGCCGGCATGGCCACGTCTTCGACGCTGGCTGCGATCGCGGCGCTCCATCTCGGATGGGGGTGGGGTGCATCGTTCCCGTTCCGCGACCGCGAGGAGTTGGCTGACTCGGTAGCAGGTTCAAGCGTGATGCCAAAGCGCCGGGAGTGTGTCGCAGTTGCCGGGCTACTGGCCTGTGCCGCCGGCCTGGTCGGCGACGTGTTGCCGCTCGGTCCAACGACACGACGCGTTGGTGTGCTCGGCGTCGCGCTCGTGCTGGCTGGTCGCGGCGCAGTGGGCGTCACCGGGCGCACGGGATCGATCGTTCCGTGGACCCCGTCGGCTCGATTCAACGACCTCGACAAGCGGTACTACGGGCCCATGTGCCTTCTGCTGTCGAGTGGCGCGCTGCTGTCGGTTCGCTGACTTGGTCGATCACAACCGATCGGAACGGGCACATCCGCGCTGCATCCGGTCTCGATCCTCTCGGCGAGCAACAAGGGTCCGCGACCGAGCTCGCTAGAGCAAGCCGCTCGAGGCGGCGACGGCGGCCATCGAGCCGAGCACGATGCCGACGAGCACGAGCAGCACCACCACACGAATCCGCGTCCGTCGCGCAGCCATCGCAGCCATGACATCGGCTTGCGCGGCTTCCCATCGCGCAGCTTCGGCGTCGCCCCCGCGTTGGCGAGCATCTTCGCGCGCTTGGTCGTACCCCGATGCCATCCCCTGAGCGATGGCGACGATGGCCGCAACGTGGCCGCGCACGTCGTCGGCCTCGGTCCACGGATCGTTGCGACGATGGTCACGCGGCGGAATCAGCCGAATCATGATCGACGCGGTGCCGTTGCTCACCTCGATGTTCGGCCAGCCGTTCGGATACGTCCGCTCGATCCATCGACGCATGTCGTCGGTGAGCGCCGCGCGCACGGCCTCGGAGGGGAATCCCTGAGTGAGGAAGCGATCATCGAACTCGGCATCGCCGGTGGTCACCTTGGGCCAGCTCGACGACGTCCGCGAACGCAGATCCAGGCGCATGGCCATCGCTCGGTGGCCGATCGGTACGTCCACGTCGATGCCGCGCACCTCTCGGTGTTGCCCGACGTGCCCTTGGCCGCCGGCGATGCTGGGGCGGACGACTACGTCGACACCTTCGAAGCGTGCGGTCGCGCCATCTGGCGAGTACCAGTTGACGTCGTCGAACAGTTCCGCCACCACGGCGGCAACATGTTCGCGGCGGTCGCTCATCGAGGGAGTCTCGCACACCCTTGTGCGTGGCTCGCGTGGTGGTCGCCCGGCTGGCTCGGAGTTCCGCAACGGTGTGTCGACGTCCATCGTTGTGTGCTGGATAGCGTCACGAAGGTGGCGACCGGACGAACGCAGGAGTTGCTGATCGATGCAGCGGAGTCCCTGTACGCCGAGCGCCCCTTCGGTGAGGTGACCGTTGCCGAGATCATCGACGCTGCCGGGCACCGCAATCGTTCGGCGGTGCAGTACCACTTCGGTACGCAGCGAGACTTCTTGCTCGCGCTGCTGCGGCGCCACGAGGTCACGCTGACCGCACAACGCGCCGAGTTGCTCGCCGAACTCGACACGCAAGGCCGACACGACGCCATCGAGAGGTTGGTTCACGTCCTCGTGTTGCCGTTGAGCGAGTTCGTCAACGGGTCGTGTGGTGAACGTGCTTACCTGCGCGTTGCCTCGCAACTGTCGCGTGACCTGTCGGTGCCACGTGAGGAGTTCTCGGCGTTGGTCGGCGAGCCGATCATGATGTCGATGTTCAGCGCGTACATCGGCGACGCCGACGAGCCGGGCTTCTCGCAGAGGGTGCACCGGTCGTTCCAGACCACGTTCAACGTGTTGAACCTGATGTCGGATCGAGTTGCCCGCTCGGCGTCGCCGGGCCATCGATTCGCCCTCGAGTTCGATGAGTTCGTCGAGGACTCGCTCGTCGTGACGCAGGCCTATCTCACCGCTGGTGTGACGCTCCGTCGGTGAACGGCTATTCGGCGCGCAGGAGCACGACGGGGATCTCACGGCTGGTCTGACTCTGGTACGAGTCGTAGCGGTCGCCGTTGATCTCGTTGCAGCGCTGCCACCACACCGCCCGCTCGTCACCCTCGGCGATGGCGGCCCGCCGGCGCTCGACATCCGTGCCGCGCTGGACCTCCACGACAGGGTGCTTCACGAGGTTGTGGTACCACGCTGGGTTGCGGTCGGCGCCGCCAGCAGATGCCACGACCGCCAGCACTCCTTCGTGCTCTGCGTACACCAGCGCCGAGGTGCGTTGTTGCCCCGAGCGCGCTCCGGTGGTGCGCAGCAACAACACCGGACGGCCGAGCCAACCATGGCCGACCCGTCCGCCGCTCGCTTCGTACAACCATTGATGGAACTTCAGGAGGTACTTCATGTGCTGCTGTCGCCTCTCGTGTCGTGGACCTGTGCGGCGACGCTAGCGACGGTTCTAATGTGCTCCAACCAGAAATAATGGAAAGTATTAACAACCCGGTGCGTCCTGAGAACCGAACGCTGCAACGGTGCCTCCGTGGTGTGCGTGGAGGTGCTCGACAACGAGTGAGTGGTTGGCGTCGACAGCGTCGGCCGCCAGTGGCTCGAGCACCTGCGACCAGAGCACGTTGCCCCAGCCGTAGAGCTCGAGCTGTCGCGCGGGCCGTCCCTGGAACCACATGTGGAAGTGCATCGCTCCGTCACCCCAGCGGTGCACGTGCACGCGCCCGACGGTGTCGAGTGATCTGATGGCAGCTTCAAGGCGGACGATTAACACACCCATCTCGGCTGCGAGATCGTCGTCGAAGTGCTCGAGGTCGATGTGCTCCACCGTTTCCAGGAACACTCCGACCGGGTTCGGGGACGGGCTCATCGGAGTGAGTTTCCAACGATCGTTGCTCCAGAGCACTCGCTCCGGTGTGTCGCACGATCGGCACGGCTTGTCACCCTCGCCCTCGCGGACCGCTTCGGTGTGCATCAGCGGCAAGAGCGGCTTGATCGTCATGTCGCCGTCGAATGGAAACAGCGGCGACTGAACCACTCGCTGAATTGCTTCGTCGTCTCCCGTACGCACGACGTGACCGTACGCGAGCCATTGTGGTGGAGCCCCTCAGGATTGATAGATGAGACCGACCACTGCCGCCGCCAGTGGCGCCAACTCGAGCACCGGACAACGGTTGCTGCTCGTGCGCCACGGTCAATCGACGTGGAACCGAGATCGTCGGTGGGCAGGTCAGGCCGACCCGCCGCTGACCGACCGTGGCCGGAGCGAGGCTCGGCTACTCGCGCAACGTCTCGCCGGCATCGAATTCGACCGAGTCGTATCGAGCGATCTGCGTCGCGCCAGCGAGACGGCCTTACTGCTTGCGCGTGCTCTGGGCGCACCCGATCCCATCGAAGACGCGCGGCTGCGAGAACGAGCTGCGGTGTGGTCTGGGATGACCATCGACGAGATCGAGGCCGCATACCCCGGAATGCTGGACGCCTGGCGTAGCGGCGAATCGCACAAACTCCCGCCGGGGAGCGAGCCGTGGCAGCCGTTCCAGGCGCGTGTGTTCGGCAGCATCGACGAACACATCCGCCACGGGCGATCAGTGCTGGCGGTCGCTCACGCGGGCGTGTTCCGCGTTGCGGGGACGCTGTTCGGCGTGCGCCGTCGGCGTGTCGGCAACACCGAAGGCCAGTGGTTGTTTCTCAACGACAACAGCATCGAGCCCGGACCGACCGTCGAGTCGACGTGAGTGGGCCTGCTCGGATCTCGATCGTGTCGTCGTTAGAGGTGCTTCACCAGCAGCACGGCGGGGTTCTCCGCGCCCCACAGCGACGGCATCTCCTCCAAGACGCGGAAGTCCAACGCGGAGTAGAAGGCGAGGGTCGCCAAGTACCGCTCGTCACCGGCCGACGCGGAGAGCGTCTTGACCTGCAGGAACTCGACACCGTCGGCTCGCAGGCGCTCCTCGGCCGCGGCGACGAGCAGTCGGCCGACCCCGTGGCGGTGCATCTCGGGACGCACCGCCATGACGTCCAGTTCTGCGGCATGTGGGGAGTGTCGAACGATGGTGGCGAACCCGACCGCTCGATCGCCGTCGAGCGCGACGACCGTCGGGTGCTGGTCGGCGTGCACTCGGTAGTGCTCATTGGCCTCATCGATGCCGAACCAGTGCGGCACTGTCGCCAGTATCTCGGCGCAGACGGGGCCGCCCCCCGACTCGAGCCACGTCAGGTTCACAGCGCGACCCTGTCATCGGTCTGCCCAGCCGGCAAGCCCTGACAGCTCGGCTCAGATGTCGGCGAGTGGGTGCAGCATGAACATGCCGCCGTGTGGCGGTTGTCCGTTCGTGCGACGTTGCTCGTCTGTGGCGACGTACTCGTCGAGGAGGTCTTGAAGCCGCGCCGCGAGTTGTCGTGCTTCGTTCTCGCCGAGGTGGAGAACGAAGCGTGATGAGGTGTCGACAGACTCGGGACCGGCAGCCACTACTTCGGCGCGGAACGCGTCCAGCATGGCCAGCGTGGTATCGGGGTTGGGGCCGAGGTTCAGCGTCCACGACAACGTGGTGGTGCGATAGGGCTTGTTCTTCGCCGATACCTCATCGGAGTCGACGGGTTCGAGGAACCCCGCCGCCACGAGCAGACGCACGTGGTACAGCGATGTCGATGGGTCGCACTCGAGCCAATCGGCGAGTTGCTTGTTCGTCATCGGCTCGAGGAGGCAGCGCCGCAGAATCCGCAGCCGGAGCGGGTTGGCGACGGCTTTCACCTGGCTGGCGGTTGCATCGGTGCGATCAGCCACGTTGATCACCGTACCGAAAGTGATTGGAAGAAAGTCCAACCGCGCGCGAGACTCGGCGGATGGTTGGAAGGTTCTCCAATCTTGCCGAGCGATGGTCGCTCGGTGCCGACTTCGATCGATTCTGGTCGGCAGCGGCGATCTCCAATCTCGGTGACGGCATCCAGCGCGGCGCACTGCCGCTTGTCGCGCTGTCGATCACCGAGGATGCGCGCCTGATTGGCCTGGTATCGGCCGCAACGCTGTTGCCGTGGCTCGTGTTCGGTCCGGTCGGCGGCGTGATCGTCGACCGAGTCGACCGGCGCCGACTGATGATCGTCGGACAGGTCGGCCGTGCGGTACTCGCCGTGGCGGTGACCGCTCTGGTCACTGCTGACGCGATCACCGTGTGGGCCCTCGTTGCCTTGGTGTTCGGCCTCGGAATCGGCGAAATCCTGGTGGACGGCTCGGCGCAGTCGGCGACCCCACTGCTCGTGGCGCCGGATCAGCTCGATCGCGCCAATGGCCGGCTCATCGCCACGATCTCACTGTTCGATCAGGTGGTCGGGGTCGCGATCGGTGCCGCGCTGTTTGCGGTCGCAGCGGGACTGCCCTTCGCGGTCGACGCTGCGACGTTCGTCATCGGTGCCATGGTTCTGAGCAGGATCGAGCGTCCTCTCCAGGGTGCCCGAACGCGCGACTCGACGGTGCGCACGGACATCGCCGAAGGACTTCGCTACCTGCTGCGCCACCGCCTGCTGCGCGGGCTGATGCTGTCGGTCGGACTTGCCAACTTCGCTGGCAACATCGCGTTCGGTGTCTTCGTCATCTTGCTCGTCGACGACATCGGCACCACCGACGCCGTCTTTGGACTCGTCTTGGCGGTGGGTGCGGGTGGCGGCGTCATCGGCTCGCTGGTGGCGGCCTCACTTGTCCGGCGGTTCGGCCGGCGACCGGTGATGCTCAGCCTTCCTGCGATCCTCGCAGCCAGCTACGTGGTCAACGCCGCAGCGCAGTCGGCGTGGGTCGTCGCTGCATCGTTCTTCGCTTCGAGCTTCGCAATCGTGTGCTTCAACATCCCCGGCCAGTCGATCCGTCAACAGGCAACGCCCGAGCATCTCCTCGGCCGCGTCGTCACCGCCTTCCGCATGTTTGCATTGGGCGTTGCGCCACTTGGAGCGCTCCTCGGCGGCTTCATCACGCAAGCCACAAACGTCCGCATTGCCAACCTCAGCGCAGCTGCCATCACTGTGATCGCAGGCATTGTCCTTGCTGCGTCACTCCGCCACCTCGAACCTCAACGCTGCCAGTAGGCCGCGGCTTCACGAGCGGGACGGGCGACGATCCGATGCGCGACGAGAGTGAGAAACGCGCAGTCGTCGGACTCGCTGCCGCCGGGCCAGATGATCGCGGGGTCGAACCCCACGGGTTCGGGGACGGCCTTCACCCGCTCCCACGCTGCGGTTCGCTCGGCGGACGGAACCCACCGGGCTTCGGCGTCGATGGCGACGGTGTCGTGAGCTGGATCCCAGTAGTGGCAGCTAACGATTGGCTGCGTTGCAAGGTGCCGAATCTTCAACGGCGTCGGTCGGGCTGACACCAGCGCCGTCGGGGTATCGGCGTCCCAAAACCACACCGGGTGCATCAGCCTCGTTCGCGGGTGGCCGTCGGGTCCGACGGTTGCGATGGTCGCCCAGACCACGCGCTCGATGATCGGCCGGGCGACGGCCTCCACCGACGGCAACGTTGCGCGCTCGCTCATTTCCACAACCATAGTTGTGCATCAATCGATGCACAACACGGGTTGTGTACCTTCGGAACGTGTCGGCTTCCGATGTTCCCGGCGATCACGACGTCGTGCTGCTGCTCGAGGCGTGCGCAGCACGCCTCGGTGATGACGTGTTGGCGCAAGTTCGAGCCGACCATGGCGATGACGTTCGGTTTCGCGATGGCTACGTCTTCCAGCACCTGCTCGACGGCCCCAAGTCGATCAGCGAGCTCGCCGATCGACTCGGGGTGACCCAGCAAGCCATGTCGAAACAGGTTGGAGACCTGCTCCGTCGGGAACTGGTGGTGAAGCACCGCGATCCGAAAGACGGACGGGCTTGGCTCGTGTCGCTCAGCGATCGCGGTCTCGGGGTGATCGAAGCTGGCCGGCGGGCGCGCGCGTCGATCGCGCGGCAACTCGTCGCCGACATGGGCGCCGACTCGATGCGGAGTCTCGTCGAAGATCTGGTGCTGCTCAGCGAAACGACGGGGGCAATGGAGCACCTCATGAACCGACGATTGCGTCCTGAAGACTCCCGCTGACGACGAGTCCCGGCCATTCTCGCTGCGCAGCGCTGTCGCCGCGCAGCGCCAAGCTTCACCGATTCAGGTGGCTGACGTGGAGGAAGTCAGGAGTTGCTCGAGCGCGACGCGTGTGCGTCGCAACGGCCGCGCTGATCGTTCGGCGCGTGAGAGCACAAGTGCGCCCTCGATGGAACTGACGATCACGGTGGCGAGCGCACGCGCTTCCTCTACGTCACCGACGCTCGGGGCGAGTCCCTTGGCGAGCGCTTCTTGCCAAGAGGAGAAGACCTTGCTGCCGACTGCGAGCGTGTCGAGATCGTTGTCTGCTTCGAGCACGGCTGGGGTCACCGGGCAGCCGAAGTTCCCGTCGTTGGCGTCGGACGCATCGATGCACAGATCGATCATCGCCAGGACCGCGTCGACCGGGCTCGTCGAGTTCTCGAACATCACTTCGATGGCTGCCCGCACGTCATCTCCGGTGCTGTGCATCACCGCTCGGGTCATCTCGGCTTTGCCACCAGGAAAGTGGTGGTAGATCGCGCCCCGCGCAGCGCCAGCGGACTCGAGTACCTGGGTGAAGCCTGTGGCGGTGACGCCGCGCCGACGGAAGCTGTCCTTGGCCGCCAGCACCATGCGATCCCTCGTGCTGGATGGCGTGGTGTCGGTGGCCATTCCGCAAGTGTAGGACGTACGTACTTGCGAGCGCTGAGCGTTCACTAGTATGATCGTACTAGTCCCGTCCGATCCGCAACCGAGGAGCTCGACATGCCCGTACCTTGCGGGATCGCAATCACCAATCAGCGCCCGTGTGGGACAGACGTGTCAGAACGGCTCGCCGCCGAGCCGGCTCCGGTCGACGCTGTCGTGAAAGGACAGCCATGAGCCCACGCTCCATCAGCGTGCAGCCGATCGGCGTCGTGCTCGGCGGCCGCACCGAGGCCCTCGATGACAACTGGGCCGATGTCGAAGCGGAGATCGTGCTCGACAACCGATTCCCCGACGACGCAACCGCCGGGCTCGAGGCATTCAGTCACATCGAGGTGATCTTCGTGTTCGACCGCGTCGACGCCAACAAGATTCACGTCGGAGCACGACACCCTCGCAACAACACCGACTGGCCAGCAGTCGGCATCTTCGCCCAGCGCGCAAAGGCGCGCCCCAACCGAATCGGTCTGACCACGGCCGAGCTGATCGACGTTGACGGCCGCCGCCTCAGTGTGCGCGGGCTCGACGCCATCGACGGCACCCCCGTGCTCGACCTCAAGCCGACGATGATCGAGTTCCTTCCACGTACACCGGTCGCCCAACCTGCGTGGAGTGCTGAGCTCATGGCCAGCTACTGGTAGCTCCAACTGGAGACCGTTCACGCGTTGCGGTCTGGTCCGCACCGAGAAACGAGGACGTGTTCGTCGGTGTCGGCTGCAGGTCGCCACGCTCGGTGCCGCGGAGCAGTGGATGCACGAACGACGGGAACTCTGGGAGGGTCGCTTCGATCGGCTCGGCGAGGTGTTGGAGGACGAGACATGAGCAGAGTGGAACATGGGACCTGGAGCATCGAACGCACCTATCCGGTGGATCGGTCGCGTCTGTTCGCTGCGTGGGCCGACGTTGACATCAAGCGGCGTTGGTTCGTGGACGCCGACGGCCGACCTGCAGATGGTTTGACGAGTGACTTCGTCGTCGGCGGTTCCGAACGACTGGCCGGAGCGATGCCAAACGGAGATCACTTCACCTACCACGCGACGTACCGCGACATCGTCGCCGACGAACGGATCATCACCGACTACGAGATGACCATCAACCAGCAGCGGATCTCGGTCTCTTTGGCTTGCGCGGAGTTCGCCAGTAGTCCCGACGGCTCGACGATCATCTACACCGAACACGGCATCTATCTCAACGGACTCGATACTCCCGAGTCGCGTCGCAGTGGGACCGCCGCACATCTCGATCAACTCGGCCGGCTGCTCGAGCGCGAGTAGGGCTGTCGCCGATGGTTCCCATCACGCCCGATCGCTGTCCCGATCGACTGCGCACCGCTGCGGGTCACTCGAACAGCTGGCGGTGTTCTCGGATCCAGGGGATTCGCCGGCTGCTTTCGTTTCCTCGACCGGTGCGAACCCACGACGCCTGTGGTTCGAGTCCGCGGCCGGCGAGTGCTCGAACGTGTTGATCGTCGAGACGGAGCCGATCGATCACTGCGTCCACCAGCCCGGTCGTGTCGGCAAGTCCGTACCCGTCGGCGAAGATCGAGAGACGCCGCCTTCGATCGGGAGGGTGTGCGAAGCCGTGCAACCGTACGCAGGTGTCGTCACCGCGAAACGGAACTGCGTAGTCGAGCGCATACGCCACGTCGTTGATGGCAGGACTTGGCACGGCGAAGTCCCAGTCGAGGATTCCAACTGGTTCGCCGTATCGCCACACGAGGTTCCACGGTGCGAAGTCCGAATGGCAGATCACTTCACCGGCCTTCGACGGGAGTACGCCCAGCGCCCACTGGGTGTCGTCGCCGAAGGAGAGCGTGCGACTGACGTCGTGGTAGGCGCGCAACAACCCGGCGAACCGTCGCAGCCCGTCATCGGAGGTGATCATGGCGAACCTGGCTGCTCCGCTGTCTCCTTCGTTGTAGCTCAACACCTCGCGGCCCCGTTCGTCGATGCCGAGAACCTGCGGCAGGGAGTCGAAGCCCGCCGCGTGCAAACCGCCGAGAAGCTGGTGGACAGCCGGTGTCCACCAACCGACGGTTCGGCGGACGGTGTCGTCGATACGGACAACCGGACGCGTTGGATCGGCCTTCAGTACTTCTTCGGCCCGACCCGGCAATCGGCGAGACCGCGACGAGTGGGTCATCGAGCTGCACTCACGAGGAGGTAGCGCTCATCATCGATCTCGCCACCCCAGTAGATGGGATCCGTCAGCGGCGTCACCGCTGCGTTGGTTCGAACGGTGCGGACGATGCGCTCAGCTTCGTCACGCGCCAACCCGGCACCGGTGTGCCAGCGTCCCTCGATCAGGACCATGGTTCCAGAGGGTTTCAGTAGCTCGACCCACTGCGCGACCGCCGCTTCGGGATCCGGAACAGCCCACAACACGTGTCGGGAGAACACGACGTCGGATGACGCACGCCGCAGACTCGGTTGGGAGGCGTCTCCGATCAGAAAGCTGGCCGAGGGCGCCTTCCGTCGAGCGCGGTCGATCATCGAACGCGAGTAGTCAACGCCGTCCACAGTGAATCCGCTGTTCGTGAGGAGCGTCGTCAGCGTGCCGGTGCCGCAGCCGATGTCAGCCACTCGCGCTGGTGGTTCCGGCATCGCGCCCAGCAGCAGCGTGCGCCACGCGTCTCGCGTCTTCGGATCCCGCAGTCCGTGGTCGGGCTCGAGGTCAAAGTGTCGGGTTTGGTGATCCCACTCCGCCCGCGTCATGGGGCGGAAGCTAGTTCTGAACTGGTGTCGATCGGCGCTGGTATCGAACCTCTGGGAGCGGTGCCTCCAATTGCGGCACCCCCGGAGCTTGCGGACCAGGCCACAAGGCGGTGACGGTTCGCCCGTCCACGTCGCACGACCATCCGCTGCGTTCGTAGAACCGGCGCGCCCGCGGGTTCTTGGCGAGCACCCACAAGACGGCAGCCGCGAAGCGTTCGTCGAGGGCGGTGTGGCAACGCGCGATCAGCGCGTCGGCAACCCCGGTTCCCCACGCCCTCGGGTGGACGTAGAAGCCGTAGAGCTCGCCGAGTGCCGAAGGGTCAGCCAGCACCGCGGGCGCATCATCGGGGTCTTCGGAATGCACGGCCCCGACGTGGCCGAACCCAACGACCCGATCGTCGAGTACGCCGACGAACAGCCGGTCGTCGGTATCGAACCCGTCGGGGCGAACCCCGTCGAGGAGACGGCGACGCCACGACGTGCGGCGCGCTGCCGCGACCGACGCGCTGTCCAGGAATGACGAAGGCACCAACCCGCGATACCCGACACTCCACGCGGCAGTGTGAGCCGCGGCAATCGCGTCCGCGTCTTCGCGCTGCGCACGTCGGACCTGGACACTCACGTGAACAGTGTCGAGCGTGCACGTTCCGCCCGCCGCATAGGTATCGCGTCGGCGGTTCGGCCGGGTCAGCTGATGGTGGCCCGCGGCTCCTTGCGGCCGATGGCCAGGATGTGCGCCGACAGACCGGCCAGGTCGGGCTCGTCTTCGATCGCCGATGCCGCTGCGAGCAGGAGGTCACGTCGAGGTGGATCGGCCATGCGCTCGACGTGATCGCGCAAGAACAGCGTGCAGCCTTCTACGCCAACTAGATCGATATCGCGGAACCCTGCCCGCGCCACCTCGCTGCGCAGGTCCGCAGGGCCGGTGGAAGTGCGCTGTAGTGAACCCCGGCGCATCGGCGGCGCGTTGATTCCCGGTCTCCCCGGGCGTCTCCCACCACGCGCCGAACGCCGCCGGATCCAACGCCTCGCGGATGACCACGTCGAACAGCGGGGCCCACCGGTTGATCGCGGCGGCGACCACCACACCCCCAGGTCGGAGGATTCGCCAGCACTCGCGGGAGCGTCGTCACCCGGTCATCGGTGTCGGTGAGGTGATAGAGCGGGCCCATCAGCAGCACCGCATCTGTCGCCTCGTTGCCGATGTCGAGGTGGCGACCGTCGCCGATGCGTGCAGTCAGGCCCGGTGTGCCGGGTTCGTTCGCCTGTTCGATGTGCAGCGCAACCGGGTCGACGAGTTCGACTTCGTAGTCCCGCGCGCATAGCCAGCGGGCGTACGCGCCGGGCCCTCCGCCAACGTCGACGATGTGGGCAGGCGCCGGTGGCAGCACGCGGCTCAGGATCTGCGTGGTCCGCACGAACTCGATCGGATTCTTCTCGGTGAGACGCGCCGCCTCCTCACCCCGTTCGTGGTAGGCCCTGACGTCGGGATCGAGATCCGGCATCGAAGAACGAAAGCACACCTGCGCCAGCCGCAGCGAGGACATTGCGACCGACTCCATGGAGCGACATCTCCGAGTTGCTGTGCCGTCGAGCGCCGCCGAGGAGCGTCGCGGTCAGCGTGCGGTACCGTGCCGCCGGTGAGCGCGGCCGCTGACCCGGATCTCGTCGCCGCACTGCAGGCGATCGGCGACCAGGACTGGAACGCCGCCCAATCGCATGCCTCGGTTGCGGCGAAGCGGTCACCCGGGGGATTGGCGTCGGCGCTCGTCGACGGCTTGGGCGAAGGTCCCGCCGGCGGCGTGTATCAAGAACCCACGGCGTTCGATGTGTTCATCTCCAACGGGACCAATCCCGCCCTCTACGCCGCAACGACTCGACACCTCGTATCGCTCCATGCGCAGGTGCAGCCGCGCAGCCTGCTCGACGTCGGATGTGGCGACGGTCGCGTCACCGCCGGAGTGGTCGGTGCATCGACCGAGCACATCGACCTGGTGGAGCCGTCGGAGACGATGCTTCGACACGCCGCCGACCGGCTGGCCATGGGGCCGGCCGAAGTGGCGACGCACGCCACTGGGGCAGTCGAGTTCCTTGCGGCCGCCGACGAGCAGGCCCAATGGGGCCTCGTGCAGAGCACGTTCGCCGTTCACTCGCTGCCGCCGGACGACCGACGTCTTGTGCTGCAGATGTTGTCGTCGCGCACGCCGCACCTCGTGCTGGTCGAGTTCGATGTGCCAGGTGAAGGCGTGCTCGCCGATGGGGAGGCGTTCCTCGCGTTCTTGGCGATGCGCTACGACGCGGGCGTACGCGAGTACCGGGAGCATCCCGAAGCCGTGACCGGCTTCCTTCTCCCGGTGTTGCTCGGGTTGCTCGATCCAACGCTCCCGCGGCACACCTATGAGCAGCCCATCGTCGACTGGGAGTCCGATCTGCGGGCGGCAGGGTTCACCCACACCTCCGTGACCCCGTTGTACGACTACTGGTGGAGCCCCGCCGCCGCGATCCACGCGACGACGTGAACCCGCCCGCAGGGGTCGACCAGCGCGCGCCGGCATCGAGCTGATGGGCCAAGCGCGTCGTGTGCGGCCCGGCTGCCCCGGGGTGAGTGATGGCCACGCGGCTGATCAGCCGCAGTAACGCCACAGCAGGGTCGTCGGGCGAGAAGCGCCACGAGATTCCCGCCACCGAGGCCAACTCTGCGCCGCTTGCGGCGAGGAACGGCAGCATCGAATCGTCGATTTCGTGAACCTCGCGTCGGGCCAGACGAGCGTTCACCTCGCGTGCGGTCACGAACGGACCTTCTGTGCCCGAAGTGGGCCACTGCTCGCAGATTGGATCTGTCGTCGGCGCAGTCATGCTCGTAGTCTCTGCACCCGTGAGCGTCCTATCGAGATCCAATTCCGGATCGGTGGGTACCAATCGACTGGTCCATTTGTTGGGCCAATGGTCCACCGATGGTGGGCCGCTATACCGCGCGCTCGGTGACCGCCTGGTGTCGCTGATGGCCGAGGGCACGCTGCGGGCGGGTGAACAGCTTCCTCCCGAGCGCGGGTTGGCGACGGCGCTCGGGGTGTCGCGGGGGACCGTCGTGCGGGCCTACGACGCGCTCGCCGACGCCGGGGCGGTCCGGCGCGTGCAGGGCAGCGGCACCACCGTGGAAGGAACACATCGGTCCACGGGGCTGCACGACTTCATCGGCGAAGAGCTGTGGGAGTCGCAGCGCACATCGATCGATCTGCTCAAGGCCGTGCCGCGCATGCTCCCGTCGGTGGCGGAGTTGGTGACGTCGATCGACCTGACACAGCACACCGACGACCTCGACGAAGCCGAGCCGCTCGGGTGGTGGCGACTTCGCCAGGGCATCGCTGACCTGCACAGCCGACAGGGTTTGCCGACGTCGCCGCACCAGATCTTGGTCACCGCAGGTGCCCAGCAAGCGATCTCGCTGACCATCTCCGCAATGGTCAAGCCGGGCGACGTGGTGCTCGGCGAAGAGACCACGTGGCCAGGTCTTGTCGATGCGGTGCTCCAGCTCGGCGCTCGTTTCGAGCCGGTGCTGCTCGACGCCGGCGGCCTCGTCGTCGACGATCTGACGGCCAAGGTCGCCCGCTACCGCCCGAGTCTGATCGCGATCAACCCGCAGCATCAGAACCCCACCGGCACCCGCCTCGCGGCGGACCGCGTTGCCGCGGTCGCCGAGATCGCGCGACGCCACCGGGTGGCAATCATGGAAGACCGCGTCGCTGCCGACCTCGGTTTCGACCGCCGGTTGTTGCCCGCCATCGACCAGTACGACACCGGCGGCTACGGGCTCACGGCGGGCTCGATCTGCAAAGTGGCGTGGCCAGGGCTCCGTCTCGGATGGATCCGCGGCGACGCGCAGGTCATCAACCAACTCCGGTCGCACAAGGCCGTTGCCGATATGCACACGCCGGCGCTCAGCCAACTGCTCGGCATCACGATCGTCGACCGGTACGAGGAACTGGTGGAGGAGCGACTCGAGCAGCTCCGCCCGCTGGCCGACATCGTCATCAGCGCGTTGCACTCCGATCTCGACGAGTGGACCTACACCCCGGTGCGCGGCGGACTCTCGGTGTGGGCCACGTTGCCCGACAACACCTCGGCCGGTGCGTTCGCCCAGCACGCCGCCCGACACGGCGTGTCGATCGCTTCCGGCAAAGCGTTCAGTTCGCGGCACACCGACGGCCCGCATCTGCGCATTCCGTTCACGGCCTCTGCGCCCGTGCTCGCCGAGAGCATGGTGCGCCTCGCGACGGCCTGGCGGACCTTCGACCGTGCGCCGGTCGACGCCGACGTGATCTGAGCAGCGGACGCGCCGTCGTGCAATCGGCACCCGTCGGCGCGGCCGGTCGTTCTACGTTGGGTCCATGGAGGAGTACCAGCCGCGGATGTCGCTCGCACGGGTGGAGCGCTTGCAACAGTGGCATGAAGAGGCGTCGGAGGAACTGCATGCGCTCGGTGCCCACTCGGCGACCTACCTGGGCCTCGAGTTGCACATCCCCGATCAGGTGTTCCCGCCGACCCCCACATCCGATCTCCTCGGCCGCCAGGTGCAGGCGCGCGTGGCTGCGGACCACCGGGTGCTCGACATGGGCAGCGGTGCGGGGGCCAATGCCATCCTCGCCGCGCAGACCGCACACGACGTCGTCGCGGTCGACATCAATCCGGTGGCGGTCGAGGCGACCGCAGCGAACGCGGTACGCAACGGCGTCGGCGATCGTGTCCACGCCCATCGCAGCGACATGTTCGACGATGTCGATGGCGACTTCGATGTGATCGTGATCGACCCGCCGTTCCGCTGGTTCCGCCCACGCGACCTCCTCGAGCAGGCCTTCGCCGACGAGAACTACGCAGCGCTGCGCCGGTTCATGAGCCAGGTGTCGTCGCGCCTACGGCCCGGGGGCGAGGTGCTGTTGTTCTTCGGAACGAGCGGCGACGTCGACTACCTCGACGAACTCACCGCCGCCGGCGGCCTGGTTGCCGAGACCGTCGCCGAACGCACCTTGATGGTGCGCGGCGAGGAGGCGACCTATTTCGTGCGCAGGCTCACGGTGCCGACATGACTCGGCACGATGGCGACATGGAGCGCGGCGAACGAATGCTCATCCCCGTCGTGGGCGGCACTGCGCTCTCCCGCCTCGTCACGTATCCGCCGCCGCTCGAACTCGCGGCCGACGGCGGGTGCTACGTGCTCGTCGACGACGACCCCATCGAGCGATGGCACTACCTGTTCGTGCCCGCTGAGAGCTGAGCGATCATGGAACGGGTGGTCGTGGTCGGTCCAGGAGGCGCCGGAAAGTCGACGTTCACGCGCGGGCTGGGGGAGCGGATCGGCAGCCCGGTGGTGCACCTCGATGAGCACTTCTGGAAACCCGGATGGGTAGAGACCCCACGAGACGAATTCGCGGCCCATCAGCGAGCACTGTTCGCCGCCGATCGTTGGATCGCCGACGGCAACTACGGCGGCACGTTCGACGTGCGCTTCGAACGGGCCGACACCGTGGTGGTGTTCGTCCCGGGCCGAGTGCGCTGCGTGGTCGGCGCTGTGCGGCGGACGATCCGCAACTATGGCGACGACGTACAGGCGCCGGGCTGTCCCGAACGGTTCTCGCTCGAGTTCTACAGATGGATCTGGAACTACGACCGCGACAGCCGCCCGCGATTGGATGCCGCCATCAGCCGGCACCCACACCTCGACGTCGTCGAACTCCGCTCACGAACAGCGGCGCAGGAGTTCCTCACCACGCTCGATCGCTGACGGCGACGCAACGAGGGGAGGAGTCCGTCGATCGCCGTCGATCGCCGGTCGATCGTGGTGGTCAGTCGGCCGTGCGACGGCGGGCGCGCAGGACGACGTCGTCGACATGGTGGTGTGCGGACGCCGCCCCGGGTGGCCGTGGCCGGGTTTCGTGGCGCTCGAGCTCCCACTCGTCGTTGGCGACGACGGCCGCAGCGATCTCCTCGATGCCGAGGAAGGCGGCGGGGTCGAACATGCGCGTCTTCACATCGACGTCGACCGGCTGATTCCACGGGGTGAGGTCGTGGCCGACCACCAGCAGCGTGCCCCCCGGGGCGACTGCGCCGAGCACGTTCGCCAGCGCTCGCTGTTCGGGCGTGCGGTGGATCGAGCCGTACTGCATCGACACCAGATCGAACTGGCCGCCGGCGAACGCATCGAGTTCGTTGGCGTCGACGTGCACGCACTCGACGGCCAGACCGCGTCGTTCAGCTTCCGCAGCCGCGCGTGCCAACCCTCGTTGCGAGATGTCGCTGGCGGTGACCGTCCAGCCGTGTTCGGCCAGCCACACGGCGTCGCCGCCCTCTCCGGCGCCGACGTCGAGCACCCGGCCGGGGGAGAGGTCGGCAAGCTCGGCGACGAGGGTTCCGTTGGGATTGCCGCTCCACACATGGGCGTCGCCGCCATAGCGGTGGTCCCAGTCGGCCTGGTCGCCCGAGGTGCGCGCCACTGCGCGCAGATCGTCGCCCGCGAGATCGAAGGCGATCATGGCGCCGACCCGGCTGCCGTGCGCTGCGGCCTGGAGTACCTGCATCGTCGGATCGGCGACATTGCCGGCGGCATACAAGCCCGGCACGGCGGTCTGGCCGGTTGGATCGACCTCGACCACCTCGCCAGCACCCGACTCGTGCGGTGCCGTCGCCAGCCCTGTCGCGGCGAACACGTCGGCGCGCGGCCGAAACGTCGGGGTCACGACCACGGCGTCGGCCGGCAGGAGTCGACCGTCGTCGAGTTCGACTCCGACGACACGCTCCTCGAATTGCTCGTCGGCGACGATGCGGCGCACGGTCGACGTCACGACCTCGACACCACCTGCCGTGAGCTCGTCGATCGGTACGTCGGCGGCGCTGTCGGCAGCGTGCACCACGATGGTCAGTTGGCCGGCGAGGTGGTGGAACACCGCTGAGGGGTGGAACCCGAGCGGATGCGTGATGATCTGCACCACGCGTCGGTCGCGCACTTCGTAGCCGTGACAGAACGGGCAGTGGATCACATCGCGGCCCCAGTGCTGAGCGAGGCCCTCGACGTCGGGCAGCACGTCCACGAGCCCGGTTGCCGCCAACACCCGGCGGGCAACCACACGGTGTCCGCCGCCGACCTCCACCTGGAACGAGCCGTCATCGCGGCGCTCCACGGTCAGCACCCGTCCCGTGAGGATCTCCCCGCCGTATGAACGGACCTCGGCGCGTCCTCGTTCGGTCAGATCGGCCGGTGGCGCGCCGTCCCAACCGAGGTACCCGTGCATGTGCGCGGCCGGTGCGTTGCGCGGTGTGCCGTCGTCGACGACGATCACCGACCTCCGCTGCCGCACCAGCTGCAGCGCGGCCGCGAGTCCCGCCGCCGATCCGCCGACCACGGCGACATCACAGTGCCGCTCGAGGGTGGCGGGTGTCTCGTCGGTGTGGTGCCGGTGCTCGTCGTGTGCAGAGTGGGCCATGCGACGACGATAAGGTCGATCTGCAATTAGGCAAACCTTCTTGCTAAATTGGCAAGACAGCAGAATCGGGAAAGGACTGGCAAGAGCGAAAGTGGCGGCCGCGGACGATGTCGAGGAAACCGTGCGCACGCGTCTGCGCAGCTTGCGCACCACGATGGGCTACTCGCTCGACGAGTTGGCTGAGAAGACCGGGCTCAACCCGTCGACGATCAGCCGGGTCGAGACCGGAAAGCGGACCCTCAGTCTCGACGTGTTGAAGTCGCTCGCCGAGGCCTTGCAGGTGAGCCTCGACACCTTGCTCGCCACCGATGACGACGACGACGTCGTGATCCGTCCGACACCGGCGCGTGACGGCACGATGACCACATGGTTGCTGAGTCGTGCCGACGGGCGCACGGTTGCGCTGAAGATCCGCTTCGAGCCGACCACCGAGCCGCCTGAACTGCGTGTGCATGCCGGCCACGTGTGGTTCGTAGTGGTCGACGGCGCCGTCCGCCTATGGCTCGGTGATCGGCAGATCGACATCGAGACAGGCGAAGCCGCCGAGTACAGCACGATGACGCCGCACGCCATCACGGCCCTCGGTGCACCAGCCGAGGTCGTGATGACCTTCGACCACGCCGGCCAGCGCGCCCACTTCCACCACTGACGTCGCCACCAGTGACAACGCGCGCGGTGCGTTGTGCCGGGCCGATGCGACATGCACCGAACGCAGCTGGTTGCGCGAGGCTCGCTGCGATGAGCGAGCAACCGATCTCCCGGTTCGACGTGCCCGATCTCGAGGCTCTCCCCGACGACATCCGCGACACCATCCTTGCGGTGCAGGAGAAGTCGGGGTTCGTGCCCAACGTGTTCCTTGCCTTCGCCAACCGGCCGGCGGAGTTTCGAGCGTTCTTTGCGTTCCACGACGCGCTCATGGACCGCAGCGACGGCCTTTCGAAAGCCGAGCGTGAACTGATCGTGGTCGCCACGTCGGCCACCAACCGGTGTCTCTACTGCGTGGTGGCGCACGGCGCGATCTTGCGCATTCGGGCCAAGAACCCACTCTTGGCAGATCAGGTGGCGGTCAATCCGGCCAAGGCCGATCTGTCCGACCGCGAGCGCCACATCGTCGACTTCGCGCTCAAGGTTGCGCATGACTCGGCCTCGGTCAGCGACGGCGATCTCGACCAGATGCGCAGCAACGGCTTCACCGACGATGAGATCTGGGACATCGGTGCGATCACCGCGCTCTTTGCCCTCTCGAATCGCTACGCCAACTTCGCGGGCATTCGTCCGAACGACGAGTTCTTCGGCTTGGGACGCTGACGCCGGCGACCGACGTCGCTCTACTCTTGGCCCGTAGGGAGACGTGATGGAGATCGAACGCACAACCGACGATGTCGAGGTCCTGTCGTCGCGGCGCACGATCGTCACCGCGCTGCCGTTGAAGCGCCCGGCCCGTGAGCGCTTGGCCGAACGACTCGACGCTCGCGTGCTCGACGTACGAGAGCCCTGTGAGCACCCAGATCTCGTGTTGACGCCGGCGTGCAGCCCGCAGCTGATTGCTGCGCTCGGCCGGAAGTACAACGGCGCTCGAGTGGTGGTGGTCGAACTCGACGACTGGGAGTTCGGCGTCGAGATCGCGGGCCCGGTCAAGCGAATCCTGCGCAGCGGCGCTGCTGCATACGTGCTCGCCGACAGCATCGATGAACTCGCCGAGAAGATCGCCGCGCCTCCCGCACCCACCGCGGATGAAGAACCAGCGCGTGTACACGAGCTCTCGTCGTCGTCGACTGTCGATGAGCTGATCGCCGCGTTCCTCAGGGAGTCAGTCGAGTACTCGACCCGTCACCCACGACCGGTCGACTGAGGCACTGCCTGCTCGTCGTCGCCGATGACCACGACGGTCTTGCCGACGGCGCGGCCATCGGTCATCTTCTCGATCGCTGCCGGCACACCGTCGAGGTCGACGCGATCGCCGATCAGCGGTGTGACGGTCCCACGCTCCAAGTGGTCGACCAGCGGCTCGATGTAGGTCCGGCTCTCCTCGCTGATGAAGAACACCAGGCGATGTTTCACGAACGGCGAGAGTGCGGCAGCTCGGAGCTGCCGTCCGATGCCGCCGGTGACCCGCCCACCGTCTTCGCCCCCGACGATCACGAGCGTGCCGGTCGGCGTGAGCAGGCGGCGTAGCGCGCGCACGCTGCGCCGCCCACCGATGTCGAGGACGAGGTCGTATCGGCCTGCATGGTCGGCAAGGTCATCGGTGCGATAGTCGACGACCTGCTCGGCGCCCATGGAGCGCACTGCCTCGAGCTTGGCGGCGCTGGCCACGCCGGTCACGTGGGCGCCGTGAGCCGCGGCGATCTGGACGGCGAACGATCCGACGCCGCCCGACGCACCGAGCACCAGCACCTGCTGGCCGGCTTCGACCCGTCCGACGGTGGTGAGTGCCTGTAGCGCGGTGATCCCCGACACGGTGCTCGCCGCGGCCACGAGCGGATCGACGCTCGCAGGTCGACGAACCAGTTTGTCGACCGATGCGGTGGCGTAGTCGGCGTAGGCCCCGTCGGCGATGCCCATCACCTCGTCGCCGATGGCGAACTCGGTGACTCCTTCGCCGAGGGCGACGACGGTTCCGGCGACGTCGAGACCGAGCACGGGTTGCTTCGGCCGGACGAGGCCAAACGACGCACGAGCGATGAGCGGCAGCCCGGTCATCACGTGCCACACGCCGCGGTCGATCCCGGCAGCACGGACCTCGAGCAGCACCTCGCCGTCCCCCGGTGTCGGCGTCGCGATGGTCTCGGTCGACGCGACCTCGGGGCCGCCGTATCGATGACGAGTCACGGCGCGCATGGTGGCCGGCGTGCTCGGCGCTGTGCTGGCCGTTGAGGTCGGCGCGGTGGTCGTGCTGGATCGGGGAGCGTCGGTGGCGGCAAGCATGGTGGGTTCCTTTGAGGTCGTACTAAGTACGAATCTAGCCGTACATAGTACGAATGTCAACTGGCGGTGTTCAAGCCTCAGTTGCTCGTGCGGCGGTTGAGGTAGGCCTCGGCGGCGGCGCGCGCCTCGGGATCGTGGCGTGCGGCGTCGAGCAGGTCGGCGCCGGCCCAGGCGTCGCTGGTGGGGGCCATTCGCTCGAGGGTGTCGCGTACCTGACGTTTTGTTGCGGCGACCACCGACGGTGCCTTGACGCTGAGCGACTCGACGAGTTCGTCCACCGTCGGGTCGAGCGACTCGACGACGCGGTTGAGGAATCCGATGCGATGGGCTTCTTCCGCGCCGAAACGACGGCATGTCAACACGAGCTCGCGGGTCATCGTCGGTCCGATGTCGCGCACGAGCCGGGGGATCCCACCCCACGTGAGCGGGATCCCCAGATCGACCTCGGGAATGGCGAACACCGAATCGCTCGTGGCGATGCGCAGGTCGCACGCCGAGGCCAGCACCACGCCACCGCCGATGCACGGACCGGCGATCGCCGCGATGGTCACCGCACGCATTCGTTCGATCGCCTCGGCCATTCGCCAGCCCAACTCGTGCGCCGATCGCTCGTCGACCGCGATCGCCGGCTCGCCACCGGTGAACTGACGGAGATCGAATCCAGCCGAGAATGCTCGACCGGCGCCGCGTACCACGACCACGCTGGCGCCCGTGGTGTCGAACCACTGGGCCGCGGCGATCAGCTCGGTCATCGCATCATTGCCGAGGGGGTTGAGCCGGTCGGGCTGGTTGAGGGTGAGCCGACCGATGCGGCCGTCATCGTCGCCATCGATGGTTGCCTCGACCGTGACGAACTCGGGAGTCATGGCCCCTGGTCTACCTGGCGCGGGCGCAGTCGTCCGCAGCGCAGGTCACGCCGCCTGGAAGCGGCCGGGTTCGACCTCGGTCGCCTCACCGCGCCGCAGCATCCGGTCGACGTGCAGCTGTGCGCTGCGCCGTTCGACCGACTCGACGAACGGCATCTCCACGTGCGGTCGGTAGATGAATCGGCGGGTGGCCATCTCGGCAATGGTGTGTGGCTCGGCGAGGAACGCGTGCATCTCGGCATCGCGACGATCGATCACCGCACTGAAGGCGTCGACCAACTCGATGAACGTCGTCCGCTCTTCGATGATCCCCTTGTGGTGCGAGGTGACGTAGGCGTGCGCGTCTTCGGCACGCACCTTCGCCAGGCTGTCGATGAAGTCGTCGAGGTCGCTCCAGGCGTCGCCGTAGTACGGACCGAACCCGGTGAGGTCGATGTCGGAGAGGTAGAACACGCCGTCGACGCGGAAGCCGCTGTGCCCCCTCGTGTGCCCGGGGAGATGCACTGCTTCGATCGACACGCCGCCCAGGTCGAACACGTGCCCATCGCTGAAGCCGTGGGCGTCGGGCCGCGGTGAGTAGTGGAACTCGTCGACGATTGCCGGCTCGAATGCGGCGCGCGCATCGGCGGGCAACCCGTACACGGCCATCAGGCCGTCGAGGCTTTGTGCGCCGGGGAGGTCGTCGTGGTGGATGTGCACCCGGGCGTCGTCGAACAAACCGTTGCCGGCGAGATGATCCTCGTGGCTGTGGCTGTTGATCACCGCGTCGATCGGTGCCGGTGCGCCGCCTCGCTCGACCACGGTGATGCCCGGGTCGATGATTACGGCTTCGCCGGCCCCGCGTACCAACAAGCTGTTGACCGCGGGATACGCACCGTTCTTCGGGCCCACCAGTGCGCTCACCGAAGCGGTCAGCGCACGTTCGTCGGTTCCCCAATCGACCACCGTGGCAGACACGGCCGAGGAGTCTACGAATCGGTCGACGACGATGCAGTGTCGCCAGGCCGATGCTGCAGCGACGCCGAGTTCATGCAGTAGCGATCGCCCGTCGGGTGGGGGCCATCGGGAAACACGTGCCCGAGATGTGCGCCACAGGTTGCACACACCACCTCGACCCGCACCATGCCGTGCGACCGGTCTTCTTTCAACACGACCTTGTGGTCGTCGATCGCCTCGTAGAAGCTCGGCCATCCCGAGCCCGAGTCGTACTTCGCATCGGAGGAGAACAACGGCTCGTCGCAGACCACGCAGTGGTACATGCCGTCGTCTTTGAAGTCGTGATAGATGCCGGTGAAGGCGCGCTCGGTTCCAGCGCGCTGGGTGACCTCGTACTGCAGCGGCGTCAGCCGGGCCCGGAGCTCTTCGTCGGTGGGCATCTGCCTGCGGGCTTGATCGGTCATGCCCCAAGGGTGCCGGAGCAACGAGCGAATCGGCGCATCGGAGCACGGTTTTCGAACATGTTCCGCAGTCCTGCCGGGGTGCGGATCGCGTCGCTCCGTAGCCTCCGATCCATGACCCCCTCCATCACCGGCGCGGCGCGACCTTCGGCCCTGCGGCGGGCGCGCCGAGCCGGTGCGCTCGGCATGTGCGCCGCCCTCACGCTGGCCGCGTGCGGTGGGAGCGACGACGACGATGCCGATGCCGAACCAGCGACGCCGTTGCCGTTCGCGCCGTTCGACTATCCGGACGCTCCGGCGAGCCCCGACGCAACGGTGGAGAACTCGGCGGCCGCCGCCACGATCGCCGAGATCAACGAGGGCATCCGCGGCGGCGCGTTCAACACGTTGGCCATCGACGAGCTGGCGGACACCGGCGACGTCCGCCACGCGTGGTACGCCGCCGACCTTTTGCGCTTTGCCGGACCCAACGACGCCGACCAGCTCGTCGACACGTTCGAGACGCTGACGGGTGTATCGATCGCCGACGACCCCGACGCCGAGCGCACGCCGTGGCTCAGCGTGACCAACCACCTCATCGCCTGGGACACGCCGGACTACCCCGGCTACCAGGAGCAGAAGGGCGAGTTGTTCGAGTTGATCGAGCCGGCCTGGGCGCCGTTCTTCGCCGATCCTGATGCCGACATCGACTGGCGGTACCTCAGCTGGGGCGGGGTGTTCATCGACGATCGCGAACTGGGCGATCCGAATGGCTGCCCAGGAGGCTGCATCCCGGCACTTGACGATCCGGCTACAACCGATGCGGCCGGCGGCGACTGGTACCCCGACGACGCCACCGTGTTCGGGATCGTTGTCGGCGACGAGGCGCTGGCGATCCCGTTGAACATGGCCGAGATCCACGAAATGTTCAACCTCACCCTCGGCGATCGTCGCCTGGGCATCCCGTACTGCACGTTGTGCGGCTCGGCTCAGGCCTACTTCACCGACAACACCGGCGCGGAAGAGCAGCCGGTGCTGCGTACCTCGGGGCTGCTGTCGAGGTCGAACAAGGTGATGTACGACCTGCGTACCCAATCGGTGTTCGACACGTTCACCGGTGACGCCGTGTCGGGCCCGTTGCAAGATCAGGGCATCACGCTCGAAGAAACCACGGTGGTGCGTTCCACGTGGGGTGAGTGGAAGGCCGAGCACCCCGACACGATGATCATCGCCGAGGACGGCGGGATCAACCGCACCTACGACCTCGACCCGCTGCGCGGGCGCGACGACAACGGCCCGATCTTCCCCATCGGTGACGTCGATCAACAGTTGGGCGTGCAGGACTTCGTGGTCGGTGTGATCGCCGCCGACGGCACCCCGGTGGCGTTTCCGTCCGAACTCGCCACTGACACCCTCACGGCAGGCGGCGAAGTGGAACTCGCTGGTGTACGTCTCGAGACAGCCGGTGATGGCCTGGTCGCCGTCGATGCCGATACCGGCGACGAGCTCGCCGCTCACGAGGCGTTCTGGTTCGCCTGGAGTCAGTTTCACCCCGACACCGAACTGTGGACCGGCTGAGCTGCGCTAGTCGGTTTGGCCGGTCTGTTCGAGGAACGTCATCGAATCCCATACGTCGGTGCGGCGCGTGATCGCCCCATCGCGGACGGCGAACCACATCACGCCGGGGATGTCGATACGTACGCCCTCGTAGGTGGCCAAGAAGCGGTAGCGCACCACGATCGAGTCGATCGATTCGCGCTGCTGCTCGACCACGTCGATCACCTGGTAGGAGCGGTCGGCGAACGATTCCAGGAAGTGGGGGAGTCGGCGCCGGTACTCGTCGCGTCCGACGCAACCCGACCCGAGTGCACTGAGGTGTTCGTTGTGGAAGCCCTCGGCGACGAACCCGGCGATGCGATCGGGATCGCCGGTCGCGAACGCCTGGAGGTAGCCCGTCACGATCTCGATGGAGCGTTCCCCGCCGCGCACGCTGCGACGGTAGCGGCCAGTTCAGTCGAGCAGTGCGTCGAGAGCCTTGCTCGTGGCCGAATGTTCCTCTTCGGGGACGTGGTCGTATCGCGAGAGGTAGGTCACGGCGACCTGGCCCCGTTCGACCGCTCCGCCATCGGTTTCGGGCGCGAGATCACGCTCGTCGCCCCATCCCATCTCGACGGTGTACGCGCCCTGCTTGCCCACGATGGGATCGAGCCGTGCCTTGGCCATCGATCGCGGCGGCTGCATCCCGACGGTGGCGTGGCGCCACCCCTTGATCTCGTCGACCTCGAGGTTCGGGACGTTGACGTTGATCACCAGCGCACTGCTCGGCGGCTCGTCGATCACGCTCTGGACCACCTGCCGGCCAACGACCGCGGCGGTGCGCCATTTCTGGTTGGCGAGCGCGTCGTCCCAACCCTGACCTTCGACGCCGAAGCCGCTGACGGCTTGGCTCACCGCCACGCCGGTCACCGCACCGTTGCGCGCCGTCAACGCGGCGCCGACCGTGCCCGAGTGGTACACCGCTCGGCCGACGTTGGCGCCGGGGTTGATCCCGGACACCACGAGGTCGAACGGGTCGCCGAAGGCGCCGAGCCGAGCGAAGAACACGCAGAGCGCAGGCGGCCCGGTGACCGACCACACCGAGTCGACATCGAGCCCGTCGATCGAGCTGACATGAACCTCGGGTTGGATCAAGTGCAGTGCGCCCACCGACGCCGCGGCACCGGAGTACTCGCGGTCGGGCGCGGCGACGACGATCTCGTGATCCCCGGCGAGCTCGGTCATCGCCCGGGCCAACTCGTGGAGCCCCAGCGAGTCGATTCCGTCGTCGTTGGTCACGAGGATCCGCATGGGCGCATCCTGTCACGACGCCGCAACGCGCGTCGGGTCTGTTGTGGTGTCTGTTGTGAAGGTGCGCGCCAACATACGAATCGTGTTTCGCAAGTCGCAGAGGTAGTCTCGACGTATGAGCCCACTCGAAGCGATGGCTGCGAAGACGTCGTCTGACAGCACCGGCAGCGAACCGATCATCACGGTCACGCCGGACGCGCTCGACCACCTGCGCGAGTTGCGCGACGACGAGCCAGACGCCGACAAGCTCGGCCTGCGTCTGGCCATCGCCAGCCAACCCGGCGAAGAGTTTCGCTACGACTTGGCGTTCGACGAGTACCTCACCGCTGCGTTCACCGACGAGGTGCGCACGCACGATGGGCTCAAGGTGATCATCCCCGGCGACGACGTCGAGCTGCTCACCGGTGCCACCCTCGACTACACGACCACGCAGGGTCTGGTGATCCGTAACCCGAATCGGCCGTCGGCCCCTTCGGTCGATGGGCTCACCGTTGGCGACGAGTTGTCGGCCACGATCGAGGCGATGATCGCTGGCGATGTCAACCCGGCGCTGGCCGCCCACGGTGGCTTCGTCACCTACGTCGGTCACGACGGCGAGGGCACTGCGTACCTCACGATGGGCGGCGGCTGCCACGGCTGTTCGATGAGCAAGATGACCATGCTCGAAGGCGTGCAGACCATGCTCGTCGATGCCATCGAAGAGGTCGAGCGGGTGCGTGACCTCACCGATCACTCCACCGGCGAGAACCCGTACTACTCGTAGCGCGCAACTTCCGTCGGCTGCGGACGGGTTACTCCCCGCGCCGGGCGATCCGTCGCAACGGCGGCTCGGTGCGTGGCGGTGAGCGACGCGGCGGGAGCTGATCGAGGAGCTTGGTGGTTGCCATGGCGATGTCGGCGACGGCCTCGTCGACGGCGGCCTGCGTCGTTGCCGACACTTGCTGAATCGCCCCAACCTTGCGGACGAACTGCAGCGCAGCCGCCTCGATCTCCTCGGTGGTCGCCGCCGGCTCGAGTCCGCGCAGGGCGGTGATGTTGCGACACATCGTCAGCCCGCAACTAGGTCGTGGTGTTCGGGATGCTCCGATACGTAGCTCGCCGCGAACGGACAGCTCGGGCGGATCGTGGCGCCCCACGCTCGTAGGTCGTCGAGGATTCCAGCCATCAAGATGTCGGCGTTGCCCTGGCCGCGGTGCTCCGGGAGAGTCTCTACGTGGTACACGGCGACCACGTTGTCAGACTTCCGGTAGTCGCCGAACGAGCACAACTCGCCATCGCGATGCATCTCGTAGCGTGATTGCTCGGTGTTGTTGGTGACGGAGACGCGGGCCATGCCGCGAGTCTCTCACCCTGTGCCGGTGGGTGCGAAGAGGGCGCGTTCGATGTCGCCGACGATGTCGTGCGGATCTTCCAACCCGACCGACACGCGCACCAGCCCGTCGCTGACGCCGGTCCGTTGCTGCTCGTCGGCGGTGAGGCCGGCATGGGTCGATGTGGCCGGATGGCACACCAACGTCTCGGGCCCGCCGAGCGATGTCGCCACTCTGGCCAACTGCAGCCGGTCGAAGAACGCCGACACGGTGGCTCGATCGGCGAGCTCGAACGCCAACACGGTGCCGAAGCTCGTCATCTGTTTCATCGCCAACCCGTGTTGAGGGTGCTCGCTGAGACCGGGATAACACACCGTGCCAACTGCAGGGTGATCGGCGAGCGCCACTGCGAGCGAACGCGCCGCATCGGTCTGGTGACGGGTGCGGACGCCGAGCGTGCGCAGTCCGCGCAGCGCGTTCAACGCATCGAACGGCGACGGGGTCGCACCGTGCAGCACGGCGTATCCCCAGATCTCGTCGAGCAACTCACGCTCGCCAGCCACCACGCCGAGGGTCGCGTCGTTGTGGCCGGCAATCCCTTTCGTCGCCGAGTGCACCACGAGGTCGACGCCGTGCTGGAGTGGCTGCTGGCCGAGCGGGGTGGCGAAGGTCGAGTCGACGAGCGTGAACGGTCCCTGAATCGAACCGAGCTCGTCGAGGTCGGCGAGCTCGAGGCGCGGGTTCGACGGCGACTCGGCGATCACCAGCATCGTGCGGCCGGGTACCACGGCTGCGCTGAATGCTCCCGGTTCGGCGACGTCGACGAAGGTCACGTCGATGCCCAGTCGGCGGCACGGGCCTTGCAGCAGCGCCAGCGTTCCGGCGTACAGCTGGCGCTGGGCGACGATGTGGCTCCCCGCCGAGCAGAGTGCGAACACCACCGAGGCAAGCGCGCCCATTCCCGATGCCGCGGCGAGGGCGTCGTCGGCGTGCTCCAACTCGGCGACGGCTTCCTCGAACGAGCGCACGGTGGGGTTGGAGTACCGGCTGTAGAACGCGTCGTGGCGGGTCGAGGTGGCGCGGCGGTGAGCGTCGGCGAGGTCCTCGGACTGCCAGGTGCTCGATGCCCACAACGCCGGCGCCAGCGACGTCCCGCTGGCCCGTCGCCCGGCCTGCACCGCCACCGTGTCGGGCGTTGCGGTGGCCCGCCCATCGGGCTGCTCGGTCGGTTCGGACATCGAGGCAACGCTACTGGGCTGCGTCACCATCGCTGTCGCCGGTCTCCTGCCCCTGCCCCTCCTGCGACCCCCTATCCTGAATGTGTGACCGGGGAGTTCGATCGAGCCGGTGTGCAACGCATCGTCAGCCGCGCCGCCGCGCTCGACGGCGGTTCACCCGCCGATCACGACGGGTCGATCGACGACGACCGGCTCGATGCCGACACCGTTGTCGCTGCCGCCGCAGAGGTGGGTATCGCCCCGGAGTTGACTCGCCAGTCGATCGCCATCGAACGACTCGGCCCACCGCCCGCACGGCGTCTCGGCGACCGCGTGGCGGGCCCGCGTGCGGTGAGCAGTGAGCGTACGGTGCCCATCGATGGCGATGCGACGATCGAATTGCTCGACGAGTGGTTGACCACCGGTCATCACCTTCGTCGTGAGCGGCGCGACCGGTCGCCGGGCGCCGTCGAGGTGCGGTGGGTGCGCCGCCGCGATGTCGCGACGGGACTATGGCGGCGGGTGCGGGGCCTGCGCGGCGAAGGCCGGTTGGGTGGTCGGCGAAGCGTCACCGTGCGCGCCGCCCCGGTCGCCGACGATGCAACACTCGTACGCGTCACGGTCGATCGCTCCGATGAACGCGCGAGCTACCTCACCAGCGGCACCGCAATGGTCGGTGTGGGTGCGGCTGGCATCGGGCTGGCGGTCGTTGGCGCAGCGTTTGCCGCACCGATTGCGATCGTCGCGGCGCCGGTGACGTTGGGCGGCGTCGTCGTCGCCCGGCGCGGTCGCGTGGCAGCCGAACGCGTCGACCACGAAGTAGCCCGCTTGCTCGACGCTGTGGCAGGCGATGAGCACCCAGCGGGCGTGCACGCCCGCCAACGACGCATTCGCCGGTCGCTGTCGCGCGGCGACTAGCCCGTCGTCGACGCGCCCTCGGCCAACAGCAGCTCGATGCGCTCGCGCATCAGCAGCTCGTGATCGCTGTCGATCCAATCGAGATGATGGTTGATCTCTAGCGACACCAGGCCGTGCAGCGTGGCGAACACGGCCACCATGAATGCCTCCGACGGGTCTGCGCCGTGGAGCCTTCGGAACTCGGCCACCAGCGGTTCGAACACGGCGGTTTGGGCGGCAACGGTCGGCCCGCCGGGTGGCGCCGCGTATCCAGGGATCTGGTCGGTGAACAGCAGGTTGTACTGCGCGGGATGGGCACGGGCCCAGGCGCGGTAGGCCAGCGCGATGTCGATCGTGCGCTCCGTCGGAGATACCCCAGGGGATGTGGTTGCGGCGCGTTCGGTGGCGGCGGCGAGATCGCCGTAGCTGTCGAGCAGGAGTGCGGTGAAGAGATCGTCGAGACTGGGGAAGTAGGTGTACAACGACGCCGGATTGAGCCCCACCTCGCGGGCGATGGCTCGCCACGACACACCGGCCCGTCCACCTGTTTCCAGCTGTCGTCGAGCGATCGACTTGATCTCGGCAACCAGCTCACGTCGCTGTCGCGCTCGACGCGACTCGGTGCCCGTCACGGCGCCAGTGTACGGCCGACGAGCGCTGTGTCAAACGACACTTGAAAAACGAACAGTGTTTGGTTTACTGGAGGCATGAGCGATCAAACACTGTTTGGAAATCGACACGTCGTCCTCGGCGCGGGCCCGGTCGGCGCGGCAGTCGTGGACGCCGTCACGGCCCGTGGCGGCGAGGCCGTCGTGCTCAGCCGTTCGGGCCGTGGCGTGCCGGGCGCCCGGGCCGTGGCGGTCGACGTGACCGACGTCGACGCGCTGGCGGGTCAGCTGGCCGGCGCAGCCGTCGTGTATCAGTGCGCCCAACCCGCGTACCACCGCTGGGCCGAGGAGTTCCCCACGATGCAGCGTGCGGTGGTCGATGCGTGCAGCCGCGTGGGTGCTCGCCTCGTCGTGGTCGAGAACCTGTACGGCTACGGGCACGTCGACGGGCCGATCACCCGCGGCCTCCCGCTTGCCGCCACCACCAAGAAGGGACAGGTGCGCGCCGCGATGTGGACCTCGCTCGAGCAGGCCTACCGAGCAGGGGTGGTCGAGGTGGTGGCGGTGCGCGGCA
Organism: Ilumatobacteraceae bacterium; assembly: GCA_965230015.1. Taxonomy (GTDB): domain Bacteria; phylum Actinomycetota; class Acidimicrobiia; order Acidimicrobiales; family Ilumatobacteraceae; genus JABSQH01. Next base: position 71,520 of record CBDDKF010000017.1, read on the forward strand.
GCGACTTCATCGGACCGCGCGTCACTGCCTCGATGTTCGGGGAGCGCTTCATGGGTCCCCTCGTCGCTGGCAAAGCGGCCGAGGTCCTCGGCCCGCTCGACGTCCGTCACAGCGTGACCTACGTCCCCGACCTGGCGAACGCGATGGTCGAGATCGGAGTGCGCGACGACGCCCTCGGTCAGGCCTGGCTGGCGCCGTGCGCACCTGCGCCGACCGTGGCTGAACTGGTGCAACTGATCGCCACCGCAGCGGGCGTCGAGCCGCGCACACGGCGGATGCGTGCATGGCAACTACGCGCCGCCGGTCTGTTCATGCCCGCGGCGCGCGAGACCGTCGAGATGCTGTACGAGTTCACCGACGACTTCGTCGTCGACAGTGCGGAGACGACCGAACGGTTCGGGCTCCACGCGACCCCACTGCCCGAGGTGGCCACTCGCACAGTGGAGTGGTACCAGCAACGAGCAGATCAGTCGGTTGCCACGGCTGCCAAGGCTGCGTCGTGAAGCAGGCCGTTCGACGTGATCGCCGTGTCGTGCTCGTATGTCGCCACTCCTGATCGATCGGTGAGGCGACCACCGGCAGCCTCGACGATCGGCGCCAGCGCCGCGATGTCGTATGACGCCACGCCGACCGCATCGATGGCTACGTCGAGCGTTCCTTCCGCAACCATCAGGTGCTGCCAGAAGTCGCCGATGCCGCGGCTGCGGCGCGCCCGATTCTGAAACTCGACGAGCGCCGCACTGCGACCGAGACGATCCCAGCCGGAGCTGTGCGTCACGCTGACCTGGGCGTCGGCGAGATCGTCGACCGTCGACACGGCGATCGGTCGGGTGGCACCGAGCGCAGTGAGGTGCGCACCTACGCCCACCCCGCCGTGCCATCGACGGCCCAACGCTGGGGCCGAGACGATGCCCAGCACTGCACCGTGATCCACGTGCGTCAGGGCGATCAGCGTGCCCCAGATCGGGATCCCGCGCACGAAGCCCGATGTGCCGTCGATGGGGTCGATGATCCACCGCCACGGCGCATCGTCCGCGCCATCGAGGCCGTGCTCTTCGCCGAAGACCGCGTGGTCCGGGCGTTCGGCACGAACTGCCGCGGCGATCATCGATTCGGCCTGACGGTCGATCGCCGTCACCTCGGTCTGGTTGTGCTTCCAATCGACGTCGAAGTCGCGGGCGACGAACCGCGGCAGCGTGAACGCGTCGACCTCGTCGACGATCGCCAACCCCAGCTCGAGGTCGTCGGCGAGCGATGGCAGGGCGGCGGCGCTCACTGCGACCGCGCCCCGTGGAAGTCCGGTGCGCGCTTCTCGCGCAGTGCCGTCCGCCCCTCGACCACGTCGGGTCCGAGGAAGTTGAGCATCTCGTAGGCCAGCGACGTCTCGAAGGCCGGCAACGCATCGCGGAGCCAATGGTTGAGGGCCCGCTTGGTGAACTGAATGGCGGTCGTCGGGCCGGCGGCCAGCGAGTCGGCGATGGCGAGCGCCTTCGGCAGCACTTCGTCGGCGGGAAGCGCCATCGTGACGAGGCCGATCCGCTCCGCCTCGGCGCCGTCGATGAACTCCGCCGTCATGAGGTAGTACTTCGCCTTGGCCATACCGCACAGCAGCGGCCAGATCACCGCCGCATGATCGCCGGCGGCCACACCGAGTCGAATGTGCCCGTCGGTGAGCCGCGCCGACTCGTTGATCACGCTGATGTCGGCGAGCAGTGCGACGGCCAGTCCGGCACCGACGGCAATGCCGTTGATCGCCGAGACGATCGGTGTGTCGCAATCGATCATCGACCGGACGAGCTCGCTCGCCTCGCGCATCACGGCGACCGTCTGGTCGTAGTCGCCGATCTGCTGCTCGACCCAGTCGAGGTCGCCGCCCGCCGAGAAGGCGCGTCCAGCACCGGTCACCACCACGGCGCGCGTTGCGGGGTCGTCGTCGACGGTGCGGAACACCCGGGACAGTTGGGCGTGCATGTGTTCGCCGGTCGCGTTCAGGCGGTCGGGATCGTCGAGTGTGATCAGCAAGACGCCGTCGCCGCGGCGCTCGATCCGCAGGTGAGTGAACTCGGCGTAGCGGGCGAGCGAGTCGTCGGGCGGGGGAGTGGTGTCGGTCACGAGCGGAGGCTACGTCAGCTCGAGCCGGCCCTCCGTCTCGCCGTCGATGATCCGTCCGGTGGGGACGAAGCCGTACTCCAGATACAGCGGTGCGGGAGAACCACCGCCCTCTTCCCACGAGGTGTCGAGCGCAGTCGAGCCCCACGATCGGCACTGCTCGACGACGAGGTCGAGCACGCGTGTGCCGATCCCCCGTCGTTGCTGCAACCGATCGACCAACAGCCGCCACAGGTACGGGTCGGGATGGTGGGCGGTCGGCTCGGTGACCATCACGAAGCCGACGAGCTCATCGTCGGCACGCACCGCCCGATACCACGGGACGACCGGCGCGCCATCGACCACCTCGGGGATCAGCGCGTCGGCAAGCGACTCGGTGACCGACGAGACGAATGCCCGTTGGCTGCGATGTGTGCGGAGTCGCTCGACCTCTCCGGCGTTATCCGGTGTGATCTCGACGAGTTCGACCAGCCGAGCCGGCGTGCGCGGTCGCGAGCGCCATGCGTCCCAGTCGCTGCGCAACATGCCGTAGAGCAGGTCGTCGGTCTGTTCGTCGCCCACCCAGTACGAGCCGCGGGTGCGCCCCTCGTACAGCAGGCCGCACCGTTCGATGACTCGAGCGGACGCGGTGTTCGCCGGGTGCAACATGGCTTCGACGCGGCGCACGTCGAGTTGCTCGAAGAGATGCTGGACGAGCGTCGTCGCCGCCTCGGTGGCGTAGCCCTGTCCCCAGTGTTGGCGGGCCAGTGTGTACCCGATCTCGGCGGTGCGACCATCCCACGTCAGCCGTAGCGCGAGGTCGCCGTACACGGCGGCGTCGTCGTGGTCGGCGATCGTCAGCATCCACCACTCGTCGGTCTGCGGACCGTCCATAGTGAGGAGTCCTTCGAACAGTTGCTCGCCGCGGGCGCGGGTGTAGGGCAGCGACCATGCCTGGAGGGCGGCGACTTCGGGTTCGTTGCGCCGTTCGACCAACGCATCGAGGTCGTCGGCGCGGGCCGGGCGGAGCAGGAGCCGTTCGGTGTGGAGCGGCGCGAACGACACCGAGGGTTCAGCGGGCGCGCATCGCCGCCACGACGCCGTCGACATCGAGACCGGCGCGGGCGTGGATGTTGGCGGGTTTGGGGTCGTGGGCGATGAACTGCGTCGGCAAGCCGAGCACCGACACCGGCGTGGTCGGGTCGAGTGCACACACCTCGTCGGTGATCGTCATTCCGATGCCGCCGGCGCGGATGCCGTCTTCGATCGTCACCACGTGCGGGTACCCCGCAGCGTCGGCGATCATGTCGGGGTCGAGCGGCGCGCAGCAACGAGCGTCCCATACCGTGACGTCGCAGCCGGTCGAGGCCAGCTCGTCGGCCGCGCGTTCGGCCACCTCGAGCATCTTGCCGATGGCGATGATGCAGCCGTCGGAGCCATGACGTACGCGTCGGGCTCGCAGCCCCTCGCCCACCTCGTGCTCGGCGACCTGCCTGGCCGCACCGCGCGGGTACCGAATGGCGATCGGGCCGGCATCGACGAGGGTGACCGCATCGTGCAGCATCTGGGCGAGCTCTTGTGCGCTCGATGGCGCCAGCACGCGCATCCCGGGCACCTTGGCGAGCAGCGCCATGTCGTACACGCCGTGGTGGCTTGCCCCATCAGGACCGGTCACGCCGGCGCGGTCGAGGCAGAAGACCACCGGCAAGCGGTGCAACGCAACGTCGTACACCACCTGGTCCCAGGCGCGATTGAGGAACGTCGAGTAGATCGCGACCACCGGCCGGAGGCCACCCATGGCCATCCCAGCGGCAGCGGTGACCGCGTGTTGCTCGGCGATGCCGACGTCGAAGAATCGGTCGGGGAACCGCTCTTGAAACGGCAGCAGTCCTGTCGGGCCGGGCATCGCCGCCGTGATCGCCACGATTCGCTCGTCGTGCTCGGCGGCCTTGACGACCGACTCGGCGAAGGCCTGGGTGTACCCGGTGGCGACCGCCTTGGGCGGCCCGACGGCCGGGTCGAACACCGGTGCATCGTGGAGGTGCTTCTCGTCGTCGTCTTCGGCGGGTGAGTAGCCACGACCCTTCTGGGTCAGCACGTGCACCAGAATCGGGCCCTCGTCGCTCAGCTCGATTGCGTTGTGCAGCGCATGCTCGATCTCCTCGACGTTGTGCCCGTTGAATGGACCGACGTAGCGCACCCCGAGCGCCTCGAAGAACGACGGTGGCTGTAGGAACTCACGAACGCCCGCCTTGAACGCGTCCATCGCCGAACCGGCTTGATGCCCGACCACCGGCAGGTTCTGCAGAAACTCTTCCAATCGCCTTTGACGACGCACGTACACCGGGTTGAGACGGACGTCGGTGAGCGCGTGCGACAATCGGTCGGTCATCCGGTCGGGGAGGCTCGGATGGTTGCCACGCGGGTCTTGCCCCTGCGTGTTGGCCGACAGGTTCGACACGGTTGGCGCGTACGACCGGCCGTTGTCGTTGAGCACCATGATCACGTTGCGGCCGCCATGGCCGATGTTGTTCAGCGCCTCGTAGGCCATGCCGCCGGTCATCGAACCGTCGCCGATGACGGCCACGATGTGCCGGTGCGGGTCGGTGCCCGCGTCGCGGGCCACGCACATCCCGTAGGCGTACGACAACACGGTGGAGGCGTGGCTGTTCTCGATGTAGTCGTGCGACGATTCCTCGCGGCTCGGGTACCCCGACAACCCGCCCGCTTGGCGCAACTCTTCGAACTGCGCTTGGCGACCGGTGACGATCTTGTGCACGTAGGCCTGGTGCCCGGTGTCCCACAACACGGCGTCGAGCGGTGAGTCGAACACGCGGTGCAACGCCAGCGTCAACTCGACCGCGCCGAGGTTCGAACCGAGGTGACCGCTGTTGTCGGCGACGGCCGACACGATGAAGTCGCGGATCTCGCCGGCCAGATCGTCGAGCTGTTCGTAGGACAGACCCTGGAGGTCGGACGGCTCGGTGATGCGCTCGAGATACATGCGGTCCACGACGCTATCTGGCGCTCGGGGTGCCTGCGTTGCGCTGCGTCGAAGCGCGCACCGCCCGGCTCCTTCGATGCGCGCTTCGCGCGGCTCGTACGATCGGCGAGATGAACGACGACACGGTCGACCCTGTCGCATCGCCACGCCCGTCACCGTTCGACCTCACCGGACACGTTGCCGTGATCACGGGCGGCAACGGCGGGATCGGTCTGGGGATGGCCGAGGCGTTGGCTGCCCACGGTGCCGACGTATCGATCTGGGGGACCAACGCCGGCAAGAACGAGCGAGCCGTCGAGGCGCTCGTGGCGCATGGCGGTGTGGTGCGATCGTTGGTGTGCGACGTCGGCGACGAAGATGCGGTCGTGGCGGCGATGTCCGACACCGTTGCCGACCTCGGACGGGTCGACTCGGTGTTCGTCAACGCCGGCGTCGGCGGGCAGGCGCCCAGCTTCGTCGACATGACCTCCGACGAGTGGCGGCGCGTGATGCGCGTCAACCTCGACGGCGCGTTCTTCACCGCGCGCGAGGCGGTGCGCCACATGGTCGGCCGGTTCGACGACGGCGACGAGCGCGGCGGCTCGGTGGTGTTCACCACGTCGGGCTCGGCGTTCTTCGGCCAACAATCGGGACAGCACTACGGCGCATCGAAGGCGGGGGTGAACTCGATGATGAAGGCGATCGCCGTGCAACACGCCCGACACGGCATTCGCTGCAACTCGGTGTTGCCGGGCTGGATCGAGAGCGACATGACCGCAGGCGCGTTCGGGTGGGACCGCTTCGTCGAGAAGGTGTTGCCGCGCGTACCGATGCGCCGGTGGGGCACGCCCGCCGACTTCGGTGGCCTGGCCGTCTACTTGGCCAGCGCTGCGTCGGGCTACCACACCGGCGACGTGATCACCATCGACGGCGGCTATCACTCGTTCTAACGCCCCCCGTCGATGGCCGAAATTCTGTCGAAATCGCGCGTCACGCGCGCGATTTCGACAGGAGAACTGCTCAGCGCCGGCGGTAGATCGACACGTGGGCGGCCGAGTCGTCGTCGAACTGTGCGCCACGCATGTCGGCGAACCGCTGATCGAGGCTCAGCCCGGCCCGGGTCGCCATGTCGTCGAGTTGCGTCGGCGTCGCCCAGCGAATCGACCACGGCCGCAGCTTCACCGGGGCGCCATCGGTGAGTTCGACGAACTGTCCATCGGCGCGCTGGGTGTCGTTGTCGTGGCGCGACACCGAGAGCACCACGCGTCCGGGTTCCATCGAACGCACGTCGACGCGCTCGCCGGCGTAGTGCTCGGTGTCGGGGACAAACGCCTCGACGACGAATCGACCGTCGGGACGCAACCGCTCGGCGACCGCAGTGAACAACTGTTGTTGGCGCGCCGGAGTGAGCAGGTTGAACAAGGTGTTGAACGCGATCAGCGCGATATGAAACGGCCCGGGTGGCAAATCGTCGACCATGTCGCCACGCACCACCGACACCGCGCCGTGCGGGTCGGCGAGGCGCAGCCGATCGAGCATCGAGACGCTGGCGTCCACTCCGGTCACGGCGAAGCCAGCTTCGGCGAGGGGGAGCGCCAACCGACCAGTGCCGACGCCGAGTTCCAACAGCTCGTCGCGGCCGGAGCGCAGCGCGTCGAGGAATGCCACCGTTGCCGCCACGTCGCTGACGTCGTGGTACCACTCGTCGTACACATCGGCGAACGCCTCGCCGTACGCCTCGGCGGGAATCGAGTCGGCGGCGCGCGCATCTGCGTCCATGGGAGCACGGTACGCCCCGTAGCCTGATCGGATGGCGGAAGCCACCCCGTTGACCTACCTCGACCACGCCGCGTCGGCGCCGATGAGGGCACCGGCAATCGACGCGATGATGCCGTACTTCGCCGAGCAGTATGCGAACGCGTCGGGGGCGCACCGCTTCGCACGTCAGTCGCGCAAAGCGGTCGACGAGTCGCGCGACCGCGTCGCCGCCGTGCTCGGCTGCCGCCCGAACGAGATCGTGTTCACCGGGTGTGGCACCGAGAGCGACAACACGGCGATCTTCGGGGCCATCCGCGCCATGGGCGGGACCGCCGTATGTTCTGCGGCCGAGCACCATGCGGTGCTCCATCCGGTCGAGCAGCTCGGCGGTGTCGTCGTCGGCGTCGATGCGGCTGGAGCAATCGACCTCGAGCAACTCGCCCATGTGCTGGCGACCACCGACGACGTGTCGGTCGTCAGTGTGATGGCGGTGAACAACGAGGTCGGCACGATCAGCGACATCGAAGCGGTGTCCACGGTGGTCCGCCGGCACGCACCCAATGCGTTGCTGCACACCGATGCAGTGCAGGCTGCGTGTTGGCTCGACCTACGCACGGTGACGCCGCATGTCGACCTGCTGTCGCTCAGTGCCCACAAGTTTGGTGGACCGAAGGGCGTCGGGGTGCTCGCGGAGATCGGTGGCCCACGGGTGGCGCCGCTGATGGTCGGCGGCGGGCAAGAGCGCGACCGCCGCAGCGGTACGCACAACACCGGTGGCATCGTTGGCGCCGCGGTAGCGCTGGAGATCACCGATGCCGAGCGCGACACCGAGGCGGTGCGGCTGCGCGAGCTGAGTAGCCGTCTGGTGAAGGGACTGCAGTCGGCGCTTGTGGACGTGACCGAGACGGTTTCTCCCGAACGCAAGGTGGCCGGCGCAGCGCACGTATGCGTCGGCGACGTCGAGTCCGAGGCCTTGTTGTTTCTCCTCGACGAAGGCGGAGTGTGCGCATCAGCCGCCTCCGCCTGCGCGAGCGGGGCGATGGACCCGTCGCACGTGCTCGCCGCCATGGGTTTCGACCGCGACGTCGCACTCGGAGCACTCCGACTGACGCTCGGTCACACCACGACGGCCGACGACGTCGATCGGGCGATCGAGGTCATCGTTCCGGCGGTCGAGCGCTTGCGGGCTGGAGCGGCGCGATGAAGGTGCTGTGCGCAATGAGCGGCGGTGTCGATTCATCGGTGGCGGCGCACCTGCTGCGGCGTGATGGTCACGACGTCGTCGGGGTCACGATGAAGCTGTGGGGTGGCGCCAGCGACACCGGTTGCTGTTCGGTCAGCGACGTCGACGATGCTCGTCGGGTCGCCCAGCAGCTCGACATCGATCACCTCGTGTTCAACTTCGGCGACGACTTCGATCGAGGCGTGGTGGCTCCCTATGTGCAGTCGCACGCCGACGGGCAGACACCCAACCCGTGCATCGAGTGCAATCGCACGGTGAAGTTCGCCCGCCTCGCGGAACGAGCCGATGCGCTCGGGTTCGACGCCGTGGCCACGGGGCACCACGCCCGCATCGGTCACGCGGACAACGGTCGACTCACGCTCGAACGCGGCGCCGATCCGGCCAAGGACCAGAGCTACGTGGTGCACATGCTCGACCAGGCGCAGCTGGCGCGCACGGTGTTTCCCGTTGGGGCGATGTCGAAGACCGAGGTGCGGGCGATCGCCGCCGAGCTCGACCTGCGCACGGCGGCCAAGCCCGACAGTCAGGACGTGTGCTTCATCACGAGCACCGGTGGTCGTACGGCGTTCCTCGGCGATCGCATCCAGATGCGTCCGGCGCGCGTCGTCGACACTGCGGGAGCCGAGGTCGGCACGGTGCCGGCCGTCGAGATGGTCACCATCGGTCAGCGCAAGGGCCTCGGGCTCCCTGGTGGCGGACCGAAGCGCTACGTGGTCGATGTCGACGTTGGCGAGGCCACGGTGACCGTCGGTGGTGATGCCGACCTCACACGCGCTGGTGAACGCGTGCGTGACGTGACGTGGATCGATGCGCCGATCGAGGGACCAGTGCGCGTGCAAGCCAGCGCTCACGGAGCCACTCACCGCGCCGAGCTGACCATGGTGGACGGCGCCGTCGGCGAGATCATCTGGGTCGACGGGCAACGCCGGATCGCTCCCGGTCAGAGCGTGGTGTTCTACGACGAGGACGACCGCTGCGTCCTCGGCGGCGGGCGCGTCGACGCGCCATCACCGCACTCCACGACGCACTCCACGACGTAGATCGCGGTGGGTCCGCCGTCGGTGCTCCGTTAGCGCACAGGCAGGCCGCGGCGGTCGGCCGCGGTGAGCGTCTCGCCCGGGCGGCTGGGCGCAACCAGCATTGCCGTGAGGTGAATCGCCGTGCCGTTGGGCGCGCTCGGGGTGAACGCGTACACCGCCGTGATCGACTCGGTGAGACCGATTTCGACGGCGTAGCCGCTCGCCGGACCGGTCAGATCTGCGGCGCCGGTGTCGGCGGGAGCAAGGCGAATCCCGGCGACCTGCGAGGTGCGCAGCGTGACGGTGTCGGCCAACACGACCGGGTCGTGGACCACCACTCCGGCGGGCACCAACACCAGCCATCGCTGCGACAGTCGATGCCAGCGGGGCCCGAAGTACACCGCACCGCCGACGGCGAGCACGGTCAGCGCCACTCCGGCGACCCACGAACCCGCAGCGAGGAGCAGCGGGCCGGCGAGAAGGCACGCCGCCCACAGCAGCCATGTGAGCACCGCGGCAACGCCGGCGGCCGCGGGCGCCCGAAGCGGGAAACGCTCCTCGTCGCCATAGGCCGACGCCTGCACGAACCGCCGACCGAACTCGGCGGTGAAGACGGCGAACGTGGCGATCAACACCGGCAAACCGAGCGCGGCAACCTGTAGCGCTCCTGCGCCGCCGGCCATCGCTGCGACCGTCGCTCCCACGCCGAGGGGCACGAGAAGTCGGACCACGGTGAGCGAGCGCACGGAGGCGATTGCCAACGCCAGCGCAACGACGGCCCAGAGCCCCCATCCACCGATGGTCGACACCCACCGCACCGCGTCGCTGCGCCCATCGAGAGCAGCTTCCACTGCGATGCCGCCGAACACGGCAACACCGAGCCAGGCGACGCGCGCCACCCACACGATCGCCGTCGCCGTCCACGCGCTCTTCACCAGACCCAGCGTGCCGGGTTCGGACGCGGATCACGACCCGGCCGTCAATCGCGGGCGCGATTCGGTGCGCGCCGCCCCGGCGTGGAACGATTGGCGGAGGGCGATGTGCCTGGCGGGCGACGTTGGGGGCCGACCGAAACCAACGAGTGACCGACCGGCGCAGGGGAGGTGTGGACATGGGCGACGACAAGGTGAGTACGTCGACCTCTGCGCGGCCGCCGTTCGCCAACGGGGCTTCGATCGGCGTCGGCAGTCTGCCGCACACCGACGCCGCAGCGGCCGCTGCATTTTCGATCGGTGAGTTCGAGATCGCCACCGTGCCCACGTTGCCCCGACGGAGTCCAGAGGCGGGAATGCTGGCGCAAGCTGCCTCGATGATCGCTGGTGTTGCCCTGAACGACGACCAGCTGGCGATCGACGGTGATCTCGCAGTGGAGTCGTTGCCGACCATCACCGAGCACGATGCCTTCGCCGACCTGGGATCGTTCCTCGATTTGGGTGCCAAGGTGCGTCTCGACGGCGCTCCGGTGAAGTGGCAGTTCGTCGGGCCGGTCACGCTCGGTCGCGCGCTGGTGGAGGCCGGCGCATCACCGGACGAGGCGTTCGCCGTCGCCAGCGCGGTCGTGGCCGACGTGGTCCCGAAGATCGAAGCCGCCGTTGGCGAGGCACTCCCGAACTCGCCGCAACTCGTGCTGTTCGACGAGCCCTGGCTGGTCGAGCTCATGACCGAAGACTTCCCAATCGCTCCCGACCAGGCGATCGACGTTCTCTCGTCGGCGATGGCAGTGCCGTCCACCGACACGGTCAAGGGTGTGCATTGCTGCGGTCCGTTCGATGTCGCCACTGTGACCGCCGCCGGTCCGCAGGTGATCTCCATGCCGGTCGATGACGGCGCGCTCGGCGCCGCCGGGTACCTCGCCGAGTTCGTCGACTCCGGCGGCGTCGTCGCCTGGGGTGTGGTGCCCACCGGCGGACCCGTTGCCGACCATTCGCACCGCTGGTGGCGCCGACTCAGCGACCTGTGGTGTGCGCTGGTGCAACGCGGTTGCGACCCGGTGCAACTGCGTCAGCACAGCTTGGTGAGCACCGAGTGCGGGCTCGCCGGACACACCGTGTCGGTTGCCCGCACCCTCACCCGGCAAACTGGCGACGTGTCACGGCATGTGCGCGATCAGGCGGCAGCGACGCGGTTGACGCTGGGCGCGTGAGCGACGACATCAGCGCACAGCTCGCCGAGCTGCGCACTCAAATCGCCCATCACAACGAGCGCTACCACACCCTCGACGCGCCCGAGATCAGCGACGCCGACTACGACGCGCTGGTTCGCGAGTTGCGTGCCCTCGAGTCGGCCCACCCGGAACTCGCCGAGGCCGACTCGCCGACCGGCGCGGTCGGTGGGCCGGTGTCGTCGACGTTCGCACCGGTCGAGCACGCCGTTCCCATGATGAGCCTCGACAACGCGATGGACGCTGACGAACTCCGGGCGTGGGCCGAGCGTGTGCACCGGGGCGTAGCCAGCGACGTGACGTACGTGTGCGAGCTGAAGTTCGACGGCTTGGCGATCAGCATTCGCTACGAGCAGGGCGAGTACGTGCAGGCGGCGACGCGTGGCGACGGCCGAGTCGGCGAGGACGTCACGGCCAACGTCGCGACGATTGCCGACATCCCACACAAGCTGCACACCGACGATCCGACCGAACCTGTACCCGAGGTGTTGGAGGTGCGCGGCGAGGTGTACATGACTCGGTCGAGTTTCGACGCGCTCAACGAGCGCGCCGCCGCCGCAGGTGAGCCGCACTTCGTCAATCCACGCAACTCGGCCGCTGGCAGCCTGCGGCAGAAGGACTCGGCGGTGACCGCGACGCGCGAGCTGTCGTTCTGGAGCTACCAGATCGGTGAAGTGTCGGGCCGGGCCGATGCGGTCGTCGCGGCCCGTCACACCGAGATGCTCGCTGCGCTCGCCCGCCTCGGGCTTCCGGTGAACGCCAACGTCGCGTCGTTCACGTCGATCGACGACGTGGTCGCCCATTGCGAGCACTGGCAAGAACGGCGCCACGACCTCGACTACGAGATCGACGGAGTGGTGGTCAAACTCGACGACATCGCCCAGCGCAACGCGCTGGGCTCCACGTCGCGTGCGCCGAGGTGGGCGATCGCCTACAAGTTCCCGCCCGAGGAACGCACCACCCTGCTCCGCGACATTCAGGTATCGGTCGGCCGTACCGGTCGGGCAACGCCGTTCGCCGTGCTCGAGCCGGTGTTCGTCGGCGGCTCGACGGTGTCGATGGCCACGCTGCACAACGAGGACCAGGTTCAGGTGAAAGACGTGCGTCCCGGCGACACCGTCGTGGTGCGCAAGGCGGGCGACGTGATCCCCGAGGTGGTCGGTTCGGTGCCGTCGTTGCGTCCGGCCGACAGCGTCCCGTGGACCTTCCCGACGCACTGTCCCAGCTGCGGCAATCCGCTCGTTCGACCCGAGGGTGAGGCCGACACCCGCTGTGTCGCTCCCGACTGTCCGGCACAACGCGACCAGAAGATCGCCTTCTTCGCCGGACGTGGTGCGATGGACATCGAAGGGCTCGGGGAACAGATGGTGGAGAAGCTGACCGCGGTGGGGCTCGTCCGCGATCCGGCGGATCTCTACACGCTGACGCTCGACCAGCTCACAGCACTCGATCGCGTCGGCGCGACGAGCGCCGGCAACCTGCTCGCCGCCATCGACGAGTCGCGCAGTCGCCCGCTCCCCAAGTTGCTCACCGCGCTCGGTGTTCGCCATCTGGGTCCGGCGGCGGCGCGGGCGTTGACCGCCCGATTCCACACGCTCGATCGCGTGATGGCGGCCACGGCCGAGGAGCTGGCCGCCGTCGACGGGGTGGGCGCGGTCATCGCCAACACCGTCACGGCGTGGTTCTCGCTCGACGCCAACCGCGAGTACCTCGAACGGCTGCGCGCCGGCGGGGTGTCGTTCGGCGACGAGGCTGCTGCCGCCGCGGCCGACGCCGCGCCGACGGTGCCGCAGACACTGGAGGGACGCGCGGTCGTGGTGACGGGCACGTTGGCCGGCTACTCGCGCGACGAGGCAGCCGACGCGGTGATCGCCCGCGGCGGCAAGAGCCCGGGCAGCGTGAGCAAGAAGACGATGGCGTTGGTGGTGGGCGAGTCGCCCGGTGCGTCGAAATTGACCAAGGCCGAATCACTCGGCGTGCCGATCCTCGACGAGGCCGGCTTCGAACAGCTGCTCGCCACCGGCGAGTTACCAGCGGCTAAATGACGTTGAACGACCAGCTGTAGCTGCGCGCCGTGTCGGGACCGTCTTCGGTCTTCCAGTAGATCACCGTCGCCTCGTGGAGGCCGGCGGTGAACTCCTCGATCGGGGCCCCTTCGACGGGTTGAAAGCTGATGATCGCGTTGCCCGGATCGAACACCGCTGTGGGCGGGAGGGCCAATTGCTGTCCGGGTTCGGCTTCGATCTGGCCGAGGATCTCGGTGGGCAGCTCGATCCCGTCGATGAGCAGCACCGCCTCGTAACCGAACTCGAAGTCGACCACCACGCGCTCTTGTCGCAAGACCTGCACCGAGTCTTCCACCGGCGAAAGTGACTCGATCGCGTCGGGTCGGTCGATGCCCTCATCGCCCGTGACGGCACGCAGGAACCCGAACGCGATCAGCAAGATGCCGGCGGCGATCACCCCGCTGGCGATCATCAGACCGAGGTCGATCCGCCGCCGTCGTCGCACTGGCGGCGCGCCGTTGTCGGAAGTGGCCGGGGCAGCGTCGTCGGTGGTCGTGGGGAGTGCCGTGTCGTGGTCGGCGTCGACCGGCACCGAGTCGTCGTGCTCGAGGGTCATCGTGCACTCCAGGATGCCGTGGTTCGGTTGCGCTCGCACCCTGCCGCCGTCGAACGTCCGCCAAGCGATAGCGTTTTTGCTTCGTGGCTGACGACTCAACATCCCGCACCGACGGCGCAGGCGCGCCCGCCACTGCGCCGCTCCAGGTGACGATGATCGCCGACCGTTATCGAGTGGTCGAGATCGCCTCGACCGGCGCGAACACGATGGTGGTCGACGCCCTCGACACCAACAACAACCAGCCCGTCACGGTCAAGGTGATCCGCCCCGCCCTCGCCGCGACCGAGGGCTTCGCTCGCGCCTTCCGGCGACAGATCGAGACGGCGACCGCGCTCTCCCATCCCAACCTGGCCAAAGTGCTCGACTGGGGCGAAGTGGAAGTCGACGGCCAACCCACGTGGTTCTGGGTGGTCGAGTACTTGAACGGCGGCAGCATGCGCAACCTGTTCGACCGCGGTCGTCTGCTCGACCCGTCGCAGGCGCTCGTTGTCGGGCTCGAGGCGTGCCGTGGGCTCGACGCGGCGCACCAACGCGGGTTGGTCCACAGCGAGATCACCCCGTCGAAGCTCGTGTTCGGCGACGACCGGCGGCTGCGCATCATCGACTTCGGCACGGCCCGACTGCTCGGCGTTGCCGCGTGGGACGATCCGGCCACGATGCCGACCCACGTCGCCCGCTACGCCTCCCCCGAACAGGCGCTGAACCTGCCCGTCGATGCCAAGACCGACGTGTATGCGCTGTCGCTGTGTCTGATCGAGGCGGTGACCGGTTCGGTGCCGTTCGCCGGCGACTCGACCGTGTCCACGCTGGCCGCCCGCGTCGGCAAGTTGATGCCGGTATCGGCCGATCTCGGCCCACTGGCCTCGGTGCTCGAGCGTGCCGGGCGTCCCGAGGCAGAAGACCGCTTCACGGCGAGCGAGTTCGGCCGCGCCTTGGTGGGGGCCGCCGAGAAGCTGCCTCGCCCGGACCCGATCCCGATCATCGCCACGAGCCTGTTCGCCGCCACTGACCTCCGCCGCCCGACCGACCCCACGGGCGAACCGACGCGCCCGGCGGTGGCCGACACGCCGGACGAATCGCTCGACGAGGAAACACTGGACGACGAGACGCTGGCCGAGACGCCGGACGAGGCGGCGGCCGTCGATGTCGCACCGGGCGACGCAGCCGACGACACAGTCACCGACGATCTGGCAATCGACGACCCGGCAATCGACGACCCGGCAATCGACGACCGCCCGACCGAACCGATCGAAGCAATCGACGAGGCCGCCCAGAGTGATGACGCCGGTGCGCCGATCGTGGCCGCGACGGCTGCGGCGGCCGCCGCCACCGCCGCGACGGCGTCGGTCGACACCGCCACGTCGCCGCCGTCGCCGACGCCCACGTCGCCAACTCCCGCGCCGTCGTCGGCGCCGTCTGAATCACCGAGCCCGACATCGCCGCCGGACGGTCCGTTGATCGTGCTGACCGACATCGCCGACGACTCGGTCGAGGTGGCCGCATCGACCGCGCCGCCCACCGCCGATGCGCCGCCCACCGCCGATGCTTCGTCCGCCGCCGGGCCGGCTGCGGGTCCGGCCACCATGGTTGCCCCCACCGTGCCGCCGACGCCGCCGTCACCACCGACCCCCTTCGACGAGGCGCGCGATCCGAGTGGCGAGATCTACGACGCCGCACCTCGTCGTCGACGGGTCTTGCCGATCGTGCTGATCACCGTGGTCGTGCTCGTCGGGATCGCCGGACTGTCGTACGCCGGCTACCAGCTCGTACGCACGCAGTCGTTCGAGGTTCCCGACCTTGTCGGTGTGCAAGAGGAGGTTGCGCTCAACGCAATCGCGGGCAACGACTGGAACGTCGTCACCACCATGGAGCGCTCCGATGCTCAACCCGTGCCCGGTGATGTGATTCGAACCGAACCCGAGGCCGGGGTCGACCTCGAGGAGGGCGAGGACTTCCTTCTCGTGATCAGCGAGGGTCCTGAGCTGCGCACCCTGCCCGATCTGGAGAACCTCGAACTCGCAGCGGCGCAGCAGCAACTCGACGACTTGCGGCTGGTGCTCGTCGAAGCGCCAGAGGCGTTCAGCGAGGACGTGCCCGCTGGCTCGATCATCACCTGGCAGGTCGAGGACAACGCATCGCTCGTTGCCGGAGCCCAGGTGCTGCCCGACACGCGGATCGTCGTCACGGTGTCGAAGGGGCCCGAGCCCCGTCCGGCTCCGGCGTTGGCCGGTCTGAACCTCGAACAGGCCACGGCCGCGGTCAACGAGCTGCAACTGGTGCTCGCCGAAGGCGAGGCCGTGTTCAGCGACACCGTCGAACCCGGTCTCATCGTCACGCAAGACCCTGCGCCGGAGACACCGGTCGAGCGGGGTGGCACGGTGACCGTCCAGGTGTCGAAGGGTCCGGACATCGTGGCGCTCCCCGACCTCAACGGGCTGTCGTTCGACGAGGCGCAAACACTGCTGACCGACAACGGCTTCTTCATCGACAGCCTCCTCGGTACCACCACCGGCACCTTCGTGTCGCTGACCATCAACGGCGAGCCCGTCGAGCCCGGCGCCACGTTTCCCAGGGGCACCGGTGTCGACGTGATCTTCCTGTAGCGGCCCGCCCAGAGGCGTCGCGCTCGTCGCGGGAATCGTCGTGTCCGCGGTCTGGTCGCTACGGTTCCCGCCAAGCGAGGACCCCCAGGGACGTTTTCATGGCATCTGACCAGGTAGAAACCGATGGTGGCCAGCTCGACGGCCGAGTAGCGATCATCACCGGTGCGGGCCGCGGGCTCGGCCGCGAGCACGCGCTGCTGTTCGCCCGCGAGGGGGCTCGGGTGGTGGTCAACGATCTCGGTGGTGCGGGCGACGGCGCAGGCAGCGACGCGACGCCCGCCGAGACCGTGGTGGCGGAGATTCGCGACCTCGGCGGCGAGGCGATCGCCAACGCCGACAACGTCGCCGACTGGGAAGGCGCCCAACGGCTGATCAACTCGGCCGTCGAGACGTTCGGCGGACTCGACATCCTCGTGAACAACGCCGGCATCTTGCGCGACCGCGTGATCGTCAACATGACCGAGGACGAGTGGGACGCCGTGATCGCCGTGCACATGAAGGGCCACTTCGCGCCCAGCCGTTGGGCCGCGGCGTACTGGCGTGAGGAGCACAAGGCAGGGCGCGGGCGCCGCCGCAACCTGGTGCACACGTCGTCGACGTCGGGGCTGTTCTCCAATCCGGGTCAGGCCAACTACGGCGCCGCCAAGTCGGGGATCGCCACGTTCAGTCAGATCGCCGCCAAGGAGTTGGCTCGCTACGACGTGGTGAGCAACTGCATCGCCCCCGGAGCGCGCACCCGCCTCACGTTGGCCACGCCGGGGCTCGAAGAGATCATGACGCCGCGCGATGGCGCGTTCGACGAGTGGGATCCGGCCAACGTGTCGCCGCTCGTTGCGTATCTCAGTACCGAGGCCTGCCCGTTCAGCGGCGAGACGTTCTTCGTGCAGGGCGGCGTGATCAAGCGCGTGAAGACGTGGGAGATGGCCGAGACCGTCGAACAGGCCGAGATGTGGGATGTCCCCGGATTGGCCGACGCACTCGGTCCACTCGCCGAGTAGAAGCTGTCGTGTTCGACGTCAGCCGTGGCTGGCGTCGACGATGCAGAAGCGGTTGCCCTCGGTGTCGGCGAGCACCACGAAGTCGTCATCGCCCGAGTAACCCTCCCACTCGACGACGACCGCACCGAGTTCGGTCAAGCGGTCGATCTCTGAGCGTTGTTCCTCGGCGGAATCGACGATCAGGTCGAGATGTACGCGCGGCGCCGGTTGTGCAGGGGTATCGGTGCGCTGCACGGCGATGCGTGTGCCCACCCGGTCGGGCGGGACCAGGATGGTGAAGTCGTTCGCGCTGTCGTCGAACCGATGCACGTCGTAGCCCATGGCGTGCTGCCAGAACTCGACCGCTCGGTCGACGTCGTCGGCGCCGAGCACGATGGTGCCCAGTCGGAGCATCCTCCGAGTGTGCCCGACTCAGCTGGCAGTGATCGCCTTGATTTCTTCGGCGATCTTCTCTGAGAACTCGTTCGATGGCAGCGTGGTCTGCATCGCCATCATCTTCATCATGTCGCCCTGCACCTTGATCTTGCCGTTCATGAACGCCTGCATGGCGACCGTTTGGTCCTGATCGACGAAGATCGCCTTGGCGGTGTCGTAGTCGGTCGTGATCGTGGCGTCGGGCTCGTCGAGTGCGCCGAGTTCCATCGTGAGGTGTCCCGACGACGTGTCGAGGTAGCTGTGCACCTCGCCCTCGCCGAACGGCACATCGAGGATCACCTGGTTCATCCGAATCGAGGTGGTCACCTCGGGGACATCGTCGGCGTACTTCTCGCGGATCGCCCGCGCGGCGTCCATCCACTCGTCGGACAGGAACGGGTGCGTCATGGCGCCGAGCGTACCGACGGAGTTATGTGCTGCGCGCCGTTGAGCGACGCACGACCGATCGGTTGGTGGTCGCCGCGTCGAGCGCAGCGTGGTCGATCTCGAATCCCAGCCCCGGCGACCGGGGCACGGCGACATGACCGTCGATCACGTCGATCGGTTCGGTCACGATGTCGTGGGCATAGAAGCGAGTCGATGCGCTGATGTCGCCGGGCAGGGTGAACCCGGGCAATCCGGCGAGCGCGGCGTTGGCCGCGCGTCCAAGCCCGGTCTCGATCATCCCGCCACACCACACCGGGATGTCCGCAGCTCGGCACAGGTCGTGGATACGCACCGCTTCGAGATAGCCGCCGACGCGACCCGGTTTGATGTTGGCGATCTCGCATGCGCCGACTTCGATCGCATCGGCGGTGACGGTTGCGCTGGTCAGCGTCTCGTCGAGACACACGGGGGTGTCGATCTCGTCTGCGAGCCGAGCGTGACCGAGCAGGTCGTCCTCGGGGAGCGGTTGCTCGATCAGTAGGAGATCGAACTCGTCGAGGCGCGCCAGATGGCGACCGTCGGTGCGTTGGTAGGCGGTGTTGGCGTCGACCTGCAACGGTGTCGACGGCCCGATCAACGCGCGCACCTGCGCCACGGGCTCGACATCCCAGCCGGGTTGGATCTTGAGCTTGATCCGCACGTAACCGTCGTCGACGTAGCCCTGCACGGCGGCGAGCAGCGAATCGATCGATTCGTGAATGCCCACACTGACGCCGCTCGGGATCGAGGTGGCGTCCACCCCGAGCACGTCGGCGAACGATGTCGCCGCGGCTCGTAGTTCGGCGTCGAGGACGGCCATCTCGAGCGCTGCCTTGGCCATCGGGTGGCCCTGAATGGTCGACAACTCGGTGGCCACATCCGCCGCGGTGATCGCCGGCGCGTGAAACAGGCGGGGGAGCAGATGTTGTTCGATCACGTGTTGGGCGCCGTCGACGTACTCGGCCGAGTACGACGGCTCTGTCAGGGCGGTGCACTCGCCCCACCCCTCGACGACGTCGTCGCCGGTACCGAGTTCCACTCGGACCAGCAGGATGTCGCGTTCAGTCTCGACTCCGAAACTCGTACGGAACGGGGCGACGAGCGGCATGTTGACGCGGCGCAGCTCGACGGCGCGCAAGGGACGCCGAACCGTTGGATCCGTGTCGGGGGTCGATGCGCTCACGTAACCGATTGCAGCACGTAGGCGCCCTCGGCGCTGAACCCGACCACGTGCGCACCGTCGTCCAGGGCAGTGGCCAGCTCGCGGCGATGCCGTGCGCGCCACGCGGCGACGGTCGCCGGATCGGAGCGCCGCAGTTCGACGACGTCATCGGGTGTCGGCACCAGGGCGACCGGTCGTGTCGGGTCGAGCTTCCGGGTCCGATGCTCGGCGACGGTCCATCGCACGGCCAGGCGGTCCGACGTGTCGCCGGCGTTGACCACATCGGTCATCTCGCCGTAGAAGTCGGGGAGGTACCCGGTCACGTCGGCGCCGAGACGGGCGATGTTGAAGCGCGCGTTGCGCCGAACCAGCGGGTCGAACGTCCAGGTGATCGCCGACAGCTCGCGGGCGGCGGCCCATGCGCGCTGGTGTTCCTTCAGCGCGCCACCGACGCCGCTGCCTCGGGCTGCGGCCGACACACCGGTGACGTGGCTGTGCAGGATCGGCGCGCCGCCGTGATCGATCCCCCGTACGCCCACCGATGCGGCGACGACCTGTCCCGACGCACTCCGGGCCACGGCCACGTAGTTGCCGCTGTGCACCAACGCAATCAGCAGCTCTGCTGGCACGACCGGCTCGGCGTCACCCCACACCTCGCTGAACACGGCGCCGACCGGCTCCACGTCGTCGCCCTGAGCGAGCAGTTCGATCGACGGGCCGCTCATCGGCGCTGCCAGGGCAGGCGCCGCCGGCTCTCGAGTTCGCCTCGCTCGCGCAACACCGTGCGGTACGCCAGCCGCACGGCGAGCGCCTGACGAATCGTCGGGCCGACGTCGGCAGAGAACTCGTCGCGGTAGGTGGCGTCGGTCGTGAGCAGCACGGTGAAGTACATGCCCGAGAACGTGCCGAGGAACACGCTCACTCGCAGGAGTGGTTCGGTCAGCACCAGCTCGCGGCCGCGCAACGTGGTGTCCCAGAGGATGTGTACGTCGTCGATGCCCATCCATCGGCCGGTCGTCGAAAGCGAGATGGCGAGCAGCCCGAACCCGACGAAGAAGGCGACGAGCGCAAGCACCACGAGGGTCACCTGAAGCGCCTGGCCAAACAGCACGAGCAGTGCAATGTTCACCTTCTGACGGAAGCGCAGGGGCGACATCGTGGCGTCGTCGCCCGACGGCAGCGGGAGCTCGGCTGCCGGTGTGCCTTCGAGGTCGCGCTCCACGTCGGCCCACGAGTCGAACTCGCTGACGCTGCGGATGAACCCCGGTACCCGGCTGAGGGCGAACGTCGCGCCGAGCAGGAAGAACGTGCCGACGACGATGACGAACACGATCCCGGTGAGGTTGCCGGCGACCTCCCACACCTCGGCGTTGATGAACAGGAACGTGTTGAACAGCAACAGCAGCGGGAGCGCGCGGCCGACGAGCGAGAGCAACGCCGCGAACTGATCACCGGTGCGCTCGGCCGCCCATCGGGTGAGCGGACCGAGCCCGTACGACGACCACAGATAGATCACCGCGAGCAGCAGTGTCGCTTGGCCGATCGTGATCAACGCATCGGTCACCTGGCCGAACATCAACACGGGGACGGTCGGGCCGACCACGAACAACGCGAGTTCGGGACGATCGACGTCGGTCGGCCGGGCGAACGCCGGGAGCCCGCGCACGCGGTTGCTGATCGACCAGGTGGCGATCAACAGCACGACGACAACCGCCCCGGTGGCGAGGTTTTCGGCGAGCGTCCAGTCGTTCAGATTGAGGGCGTTCAGGCCGAGCAGCAGGTAGGCGGGGACGAGGATCGGCAGTGCTCGGGTCGGTGCGTCGAGGATGCCCTCGCCCTCGGTCTCCACGAAGTGCGGCACGCCGCGCACGACGAACCACTCCTCGACCTCGCGCAGCTGTGCGCCAACATCGGGCTCGCTGCCAGGGGCGTCGGCCATCGACGGCAACGTACCGTGTCGCCGGCCCGCGAATCCGATAGCACTGTCGGGATGTCTCGCATCCTCGTGACCGAGAAGATTGCCGATGGGGGTCTCGACCGTCTCCGCGACGCCGGCCACGACGTCGACGTGCGTACCGGATTGTCGCCCGATGAACTGATCGAGGCGATCCCCGGAGCGCACGCGCTGATCATTCGCTCATCCACGCAGGTGACGGCCGACGTGCTCGCCGCAGCCGACGAGCTGATGGTGGTGGGCCGTGCCGGCATCGGGCTCGACAACGTCGATGTCGACACCGCAACCAACCGCGGTGTGATGGTGGTCAATGCCCCGCAGAGCAACATCGTGTCGGCTGCCGAGCACACGATGGCGCTGCTGATGGCGGTTGCTCGCAACGTGCCCCAGGCTCATGGTGCGCTCGTCGACGGACGCTGGGAGCGCAGCAAGTGGGAGGGCGTCGAGCTGTGCGACAAGACGCTCGGCATCGTGGGGCTCGGCCGGATCGGCAAGCTCGTCGCCGATCGAGCGAAGGGCTTCGGCATGCGCCTTGTCGCCTACGACCCCTTCGTCGCCGAGGACCGCGCCAAGCGGATGGGTGTGGAGCTGCTGCCGCTCGATCAGGTGATCGCCGAGTCGGACTTCGTCACGATTCACTTGCCCAAGACGCAGGACACGCTCGGGTTGATCAACCGCGACCTTCTGCTCAAGGCCAAGCCGAGTTTGCGCCTGATCAACGTCGCCCGCGGTGGCATCGTCGACGAAGCCGAACTTGCGGAGTGCCTGCGCGACGGGACCATCGCCGGCGCGGCGCTCGACGTGTTCGCCGCCGAACCGACCACCGAGTCGCCGCTGTTCGAGCTGCCGTCGGTGATCGTCACCCCGCACCTCGGGGCGAGCACGCGCGAGGCACAAGACAAGGCCGGCGACACGATCGCCGCAATGGTCGAGCTCGCGCTCGCTGGCGACTTCGTGCCGTTCGCCGTCAACGTCAACGCCGCCGAGGCCAACGAGACGATTCGTCCGTACCTGCCCCTGGCCGAGCGGCTGGGCGGGCTGTTCGTATCGCTTGCCGGCGGGCTCCCCGATGCGCTCGAGATCGTGACCGAGGGCGAGATCGCCGGCTACGACACGCGCATCCTCGAGCTCGCTGCGCTGAAGGGATTCTTCGCCGGCATCTCCGACGAAGCGGTCACCTACGTCAACGCGCCCCAACTGGCCGCCGAGCACGGGGTCGAGGTCCGCGAGGTCTCGTCGTCGACGTCGACCGACTTCGTCAACCTGCTCACGTTGCGCGGCGGAGGCCACTCGATCAGCGGCACGCTGGCGGGTGTGAAGGGCAACCAGCGCATCGTCAACATCGATGGGGTGCCCTTCGACGTGCCGCCGGTGGATCACATGGTGGTGATCCGCAACGACGACCGCCCGGGCGTGATCGGCACCGTCGGCACGCTGTTGGGCAACGCCGGGGTGAACATCGCCGACATGGATGTGGCGCGAGTCGACGATTCCGACGACGCCGGTCGTGCGGTCATGTTGATCGCGCCCACCGAGGAGCCGCCCGCCGACGTGCTCGACGAACTGCGTGGCGCGCCGGGCATCATCGACGTCGTCAGCCTCAACGCGTAGCGGCTCGGTCGCGGCGCAGCATGCTCATCACGATGGCGTCGTGGAACTCGCCATCCCAATACAGCGCGTCGCGCAGTACACCTTCGCGAACGAAGCCAATGCGCTCGTACACGTGGATTGCTCGTGGGTTGAACGCGAACACCTCGAGCCCGATCCGGTTGACCGGCGCTGGGTCGTCGATCTCGTCGAACACGTAGTCGACGAGCAGCTTCGTCGCTGCGCTGCCGATGCCGCGGTCGCGGGCATGAGCCGACACGGCGATCCGGAACGAGCACGACCGGTTGTCGGCATCCCACTCGTTGATCACCACCTCGCCACACCATGCGCCCGAAGCAACTTCCACGATGGCCAGATCGAGCCGATCAGCTTCATCGTGTCGGGTCGAGTACCAGGATGCGATCTGGTCGTAGGTGAACACGTCGTGGGTGCCGGTCAACCGGTTCGCTTCGTCGTCGTGAAAGTCGGCCCATGCGGCGTCGACGTCGTCGCTGGTCACCGGGCGGAGCAGGATGTGCTCGCCGGTGATCGTCGGCTTGGTGGCGAAGCTGGCCATGGCCGTCAGCGTACGTCGAGCGTTCGAACCGAGCAGGCTGAGGGTCAGCCCTGTTCGAAGACGAGGACGAATTCGACAAGGCCGTTGTCGTCGGTGCGCACTGCGCCGAACGACGGGTTGTCGATGCCGTAGTCGGCGAAGGCGACGGGGATCGCGCCGAGCACCCCGATGCGGTCGCCGGTGCGCTGCGCGGTCACGTCGAAGGTCACCGGCTGGCTGACGCCCTTCAGCGTGAGTTCGCCGACCACCGGGACGACGACCTGCTCGCCGTCGGCGGGCACGGTGCCGAGGTCGATCGGTTGCGTGGTGACGAAGGAGGCCGTCGGGAAGTTGGCAGCGTCCATGATGCGGCCGCGGAACTGACCGTCGCGGCGGGAGTCGTCGCTGGTGATGTTCTCCACCTGGACGATCGCTTCGATCTGGGCGGTGGTGCCATCGATGGTCAGCTGGCCGCCGATCTCGTTACTCCGCCCGACTGCCGTGGTGTTGACGCCGGCGAGCACTTCTTCGACTCGATAGCCGAACTCGGAGTCGCTCGTGGGGAGCCACACGCCGTCGACGCCGGCCGGTGCGGCGGGTGCGGGCTCGGCGGGGGCCGCTGGCGCGACGGCATCGGCGGGCTGAGTGGACGGTTCCACCTCGAGGGCGGTCGACAGGTCGCTTTCATCGAGGGCGTCCGGTGCGTCGTTGATCACGTTGGCGTAGATGAAGATCGCGCCGTAGGCGAGCGCCACCACGGCGATCAGTGCAGCGATGCCCCAGAGCAACCATCGCCGACCACGACGTGGTTGTGGCTCGCCCGTTGTTGTGCTGCCTGGGTCGGTGGTCGTGTTGTTGGTGTTGGTTGGGGCGGTCTCGGGTTGGGTGTCGAGGCGGGTCATGGCGTTGCTCCTGGTGTGAGTTCCGATTCGTTCGTGCTGATCGATCGGCCTCCTGTACGTGGCGGTCGCGTCCGCGGTTCGCGCATCGTCGAATTCGCTGTCGTTTGCGGCGTGGCGGCCGACATCTGCTGGCGAATCGGCGACCAGTAGGGTCCGAGCGACCCGACAGGAGAGGCAATGCACGTCGACACCGGAATTCCCAGCGATATGAGCAAGGTGCCCGCCGCGGCCAAGGCGGCCGAAGCTGCCGGCTACGACGGCGTGTTCACGGCCGAGACGTCACACGATCCGTTCTTGCCACTGACGTTGGCTGCCGAGCACACCGAACGGATCCGGCTGGGGACGTCGATTGCGGTCGCCTTTGCGCGCAACCCGATGCTGCTCGCCAACATCGGTTACGACCTCAACGCCTACAGCGGGGGGCGATTCACGCTTGGACTGGGTTCACAGATCAAGCCGCACATCACCAAGCGGTTCTCGATGGAGTGGTCGAAGCCCGCCGCACGGATGCGCGAGATGATTCTCGCCGTCCGGGCGATCTGGGACTGCTGGAACAACGGCACCAAGCTCGACTTCCGCGGCGACTTCTATCAGCACACGCTGATGACGCCGTTTTTCAATCCGGGGCCCAATCCACACGGCGACGCGAAGATCTTCATCGCGGGCGTCGGCCCGTTGATGACCAAGGTGGCGGGGGAGACCTGTGACGGCTTCTTCGCGCATGGCTTCACCACCGAGGCGTATCTCAAAGAGGTCACGCTCCCTGCGCTCGAGGAGGGGATGGCCGCGGGCGGGCGCGTACGCGACGACTTCGAAATCGTCTTGCCGGCGTTCGTGGTCACCGGCCGCGACGAGTCGGAGTTGGCGCAAGCATCGGTGGGCGTGCGTCAGCAGGTCAGCTTCTACGGGTCGACCCCGGCGTACCGCGGGGTGCTCGAGCATCACGGGTGGGGCGATCTGCAGACCGAGCTCAACGTGCTGTCCAAGGAGGGCCGCTGGGAGGACATGGCGAACCTGATCGACGACGACGTGTTGGGCGCGTTCGCCGTGGTCGCCGAACCCGACCATGTCGCCGGTGAGCTGAAGCGCCGCTTCTCCGGCGTGGTCGACCGGATCAGCTTCTACGCGCCCTACGAGGCGGCCGGCGAACTCGTGCCGCAGATGCTCGACGAGTTGAAGGTCGGCTGACGGAAACTCCCCTGAATCGACGTCGATCGAGGGGTTGAAGTCGCTCAATGCTGCGCTGACCGCGAGTGAGCAGACACTCTTCGGTGCGAGGCTGGTGGCATGCAGACGCCTCTCCCATCGGATCAAGTGCCGCCGATGGTCGCCGTGGATGCTGGCTCCATCACACTCAAGGACGAAGGGACCGGGGTGTCATGGACGGTCGGGATCGGCCGGTTCGAAATCGCTGCGTGGCCTGTCACGGCTGGGCTACTGGCCGCCGCTGTCGATGGGCGAGCCACAGCGGGAACGGCGTCGCTCGATCCTGCGACAGATGTGTCGTGGATCGATGCGATCCGGTTCTGCAACCGGTTGTCGATACGACAAGGACTCGAGCCGTGCTACGCGTATGGCGACGACCCCGATGCTCTGTCGGTCACATGGGATCACTCTGCGACTGGATTTCGGCTGCCGACGGAAGCCGAATGGGAGTACGCATGCCGTGCGGGAGACGTGGGCGTTCGGTACGGAACGCTCGATGAGATCGGATGGTACGTCGGCAACTCGGCCGGGCGTGCCCACCCGGTGGCGACACGACGGGCGAATGCATGGGGCCTGTACGACACGATCGGCAACGCATGGGAGTGGTGCTGGGATCTCTTCGACCCCGATCGATACGGCCCGTATCGCGTTTTCCGAGGAGGGGGATGGAACGATTCCCCTCGGAGCTGTCGAGCGTCGTGCCGACGGAAGAGCCATCCAACGCTCCGGCTCGACGATCTCGGCTTTCGGGTGGCGCGATCGGCGCCTGCGCGATGAGCGGTGTGCCGCTTGACGCTCACCGTTTGGCCCAGGTGGCGGCCGGTGTCGTGCGGATGCGGTCGACGTGGGCCAGCTTGCGCAGGGCGAGGATGAGCGGTTCGAACAGCGCCGTTCCGAGCACGCTGAACCGCAGTGTTGCCGCAGGGTCGGCGGCGGGGTCGTAGTCGTCGGAAATCTCGGTGTCGGCGAGCGTGCGTACGGCTTCGCCGTATGGGCGGAGCTGGCGCGGATCGGTCACCGTGCCGGGGAGGTACCGGTGGAGCGCAACGATCGAGCGGATCGCGTCGTCGTAGCCGGGTGACGTCGTGTCGACGTGCCAGCCGAGCTCGTCGATGAGTTGCTGTAGCTCTGCGCGGGCGCCTTCGTAGTCGTCGGCCTCGCCGTCGGGCACGGTGAGTGGTTCGCTCATTTCGGCGACGGCCATCGTGAGGTGCTCGGGACTGTCACCCGGTCGATAGTCGTCCATTGCGGTGAGCACCCGTCCGATCGTGGAGATCGAGAGTCCTGCGGCTTCACGCAGCGCGCGGATGAGCGACAGGCGATCGAGGTGTGCTCGGCTGTACTGCGCCTGGTTGGGGGCTGTCGTTTCGCCCCCGGGGAGGAGCCCTTCGCGCACGTAGTACTTGATCGTGGCCGTGGGTACGCCGCTCTGACGGCTGAGTTCTGCCATTCGCATGTGGGCGCCTCCGCGACGGGTCTTCTCTTGACATGGATATCATAACTATCTATAACGGAGAGTGTCACTATCCAATCGCTGATGGAGCTACATCATGATCTTCTTTGCCGTCCTTGTCGTCGCCACCGCAGTGAGCGCGATCGTGCTCCGCGGGCGTCGTGATCGCCGAACGATTGCTCGTGTCGGGCTCGGGGTCGGCCTCGCTATTGCCGGCCTCACCCACTTTGTGAATCCGACGCCGTTCGAGCAGCACCTCCCGTCGTGGGTGCCGGCACCGGGGCTCGTGGTCGCGCTGAGCGGCGTCGCCGAGGTGGTGCTGGGCATTGCCCTCGCCGCCGCATGGCCGTCACGCCTTGCGATCGGGCGAACGGTGGCGGCGTTCCTGGTCGCCGTGTTTCCGGCCAACGTTTACGTCGCCGTCGCCGGCGTCGATGTCGACGGTCAACCGGGAGGGATCTATCCCTGGGTCCGGCTCCCGCTGCAGTTGCTGTTCGTTGCGTGGGCGTTGTGGAGCACGCTGCCGTCCACCACCGACGGCACCCCGCCGACCGACGGCGTGATGCCAGCCCTGCCCTGGGTTGATGGCCCGGCGGCGAGGAGCGCTCACGACCGCACTCTCGTGATGGCGTCCGTGCTCGTCCTTCGTCGGCGACGCGACGTGCCCCGCTTCCTCATCGCGGCACTCCGCCTTCGGCGACTGTTTGCGACCTCGCCCGGAGCGATCCGGCTGTCGCTCAAGGCGATGCCGCTCCGCACCACGTTCTGGACGCTGTCGCAATGGGAGGGCCAAGCCGACGCCGACGTATACACCCGTCACCCGCGTCACGTCGCGGTGATGCGGGAGTTCTCGACGCTCATGGCCGGATCGACGTTCGCCACGTGGACCGAGCCGTCCACGTCGGTGCCGTCGTGGCAGCGGGCGCACGGCGAGATTACCGACGCACGGCGAGCCGCGTGCCTGACCCGCTCGTGACGTCCCTTCGCTCGAAACTGGAGGTCTCCGACGGCCGACGTGGTGCGACGCTGTAGCCCGTGACGTTTGCTTCCCGAGGGATCGAGCCGGCCCCAGGGTTCGCCGCCGACGGCTTCACCGTCCGCCCACTGGTTCCGACCGACGTCGTGCTCGATCACGACGCCGTGATGGCGAGCAGGGAGTTCCTGTACCACTGGGAACAGGATCCGCCGTACCCGCCCGCCGATTTCACCGTCGACGACAACCTGGTCGACCTCGAGCGGATGGACGAACGGCATCGCACCGGGGCTCGCTACACCTACACCGTGATGAACCCTGATGAGTCGGTGGCGCTCGGTTGCGTCTACCTGCTCCCCAGCGACGACCGCATCTACGACGCAGCGCTTGTGACGTCGCACGACGGCACCGACTTCCGGCACATCGCTGCAACGGTGTCGTTTTGGGTTCGGCCCTCCACCTGGGAGCGCGGGTTCGAGCGCATGCTGCTCGACGCGGTGCTCGCCTGGCTTCGTCGTGATTGGGCGCTCGATGGCTGGGTGATCGTCACGAACGAGCATCTCGACCACCAGATTCGAACGATCGAGTCGCTCGGGCTCACCCGTCGCTTCGACTACGACCGAGCGAAGGACATGTACACGTCGTACGCATACGCCTGACGCGCCGTTCGAAGCGCTGTCTCTGCCTGCCGCAATGCTTGACGTTCGAGACGGAACCCGGCGACAGTTGGTGACCGATCCGAGGGAACGGAGCAGACCCAGTGCAGTCATTGATGACAAAGACCAGCTTGTTGACCTTCGACGGCGAGGTGCTCGAGCAGTTCAACATGGCCGAGTCGAATCGCTATCACGTCAGGCTGATGTCGAAGATCGAGTTCAACGAGAAGCGCAAGCACCTGGAGTTCGACTTCGGCATCCCGCCGATGGTGCAACGCAAGCGCATCGGGTTCGACGAATCGGGGCTCCCCGCGCTCCGTGAGTTCATGGCGCCGGTGATCGCTGCGGCCGGCTGAAGTGGCTGATGCGGCATGCGGCGAACTGGTCGCCATCGATGCATCGAACTGGCGCGCCGCACTCCAAGTGCGAGTCGGGGAGGAGCAGCTGAAGCACGTTGCGGACTACCAGCCCGTCGGTCTCGTCGTGCTTGCCAAGGCGTACGTCCGGCCTGGTGGTCTGAGGTGGGAGCCGCTCGCCTATGTCGTCGATGACCGGATCGTTGCGGTGCTGGCGCTCGCGTACGGCGACCGAAGCGTCGAGATCATCAACCTCGCTGTCGATATCGACCACCAACGGCAAGGGGTGGGCACCGCCGTTGTTGCTGAGGTGCTCCGTCGGGCGAGGACGCAGGATCTCGACATGGTGGAGCTGACGGTGCATCCCGACAACGCTGCGGCCATTGGGCTCTACTCCGACGTGGGTTTCTCGGCGACCGATGATCGTCGTGACGGCGAGCAGTACATGCGCTACCGCCTCTAGGGGAACCCGACAAGAGCGCGATCCAACTGGGCTCGAGTGCCACCATGAGCGCGTGCCCGTGAGCGACTGTGTTTGTCGATGAGTGGTCGAACGCGTAGCCGTAAGGCTCGTGCCGACCGTCGACGGCGGCGCCGGGTGCAGCGGGCCGACAACGACCTTGCCGACACGGAGTGGATGGCACTCAAGGATGCGTGGGGCGGTTGTGCGTACTGCGGAGCGGTCGACCGTGCCCTGCAGCGTGACTGTGTGCAGCCGATCCGCCTCGGAGGCCGCTACACGCTGACCAACGTGGTGCCGGCCTGTGGCTCCTGCAATGCCAGCAAAGGACATCAGGAGGTAACGACGTGGATGCGTCGGCGTCGGCTCGACGAGTCGTCGTTCCTCATCCGCTACCGCGAGGTGGTCAGTCGACTCGCGCCTGGTCAGTGACGCGCGTCGCGGGGTCGAAGACGAGTTGATCAAGAACCGCGTTGATGTCGACGCGTTCGGTCGTGTCAACTCGGATGAGCCGGCCTACTCCGAGCGGGCCGAGTTGAGCGAGGCGTCGGAACTGTTCGAGCGTTTCGGCGCGGTCTCGCTGCTGATCGCCGTGTGCGGGATGGCGAGTTCGTGAGAAGAATCGCTGATGTGCGAGGTCGGGCGGGCAGTCGCACCACACTTCGAGCAGCGTCCGGCCGGTGGGAAATCGGTCGATGGGGGTGCCCGACTCTCTCGAGAGTTCGGTTCGTCGCCAGAACGACACCGCCGCCGCTCGAGGCTCACGCCACACGGCGTCGAGGAAGTGCTCGTCAGCCTTACGGCTGAGCGCGTGTCGGGACTCGCCAGTGGCCGCGACGAACAGAGCCTCGAGGAGGTCGTCCTTGTCGAGGAAGCTGACCTCCAATCGCTCAGCGAGGGAGCGTCCGACGGTCGACTTGCCAGCTCCAGGAATGCCGGAGACAACGATCAGCAGCGGCTCCTGCGCCACGATCGGATCGTAAGCCGGCCAAGCGCTCGCACGGTGCGTAGTTTCCCCTGCGTACTGTTGGAACGTGCTCGATGTCGTCGACGCAGCCGCCGGCGTGTTCCAACGAGCAGTTGAAGGACTGACCGAGGATGCGCTGAGTGAACCGAGCGCCCTGCCCGGGTGGTCGCGGCGCCACGTGATCGCCCACGTTGCGCTCAATGCAGACGGCTTCGTCACAGCAGCACATCGACACCGCGATGGCGAGCCCGCCTACATGTACCCGGGCGGCGCGGCCGCCCGGGATCGCGAGATCGGTCAGCTTGCGGCTGGGCCGACGCCTGCGCTGTTCCGTTGGCTCGACACTGCTCGCGCCGAATTCAGCGTCGCATGGTCAGGTGAGATCGCCGAGTATCCATGCGCCACGGCGCCAGGACATCCGTGGTTCTCGTCGACAACGGTGTTGCTGCGGCGGCTGCGCGAGTTGCAGGTCCATCTCGTCGACCTCGGTCTCGACGGCGTAGGTCCGCATGTCTGGGAGGAGTCGTTCGTGGTCGCCGACCTCCCGCTGCAGTGGTCCACGGTGGCACACCGATCTGCACAGCCCGTCTGCGTGATCGACGAACTCGGTCGTGTGTGGAACTCCGGGCCGGCCACGTCGGCGACTCCCACGGTGCGCGTCGATCGTCGGCTGCTGCTTGCGTGGGTGCTCGACCGTGCCACCATCACCGACCTGCCACCCCTCGAACCGTGGATGAATCGATCGCGGTGGGAACACCTCATCGAGCCCTGAGCGTGCGCGGCTGGGTCGAGCGAAACCGAGCAGGTTGGCGGTTGCGCCTGCTGCGACCATGAGACGGTGGCTGAACACCTCCGAGACGAACCGGTTGACGGCGTGGTCATCGTGTCTGGGCCACCGGGTTCGGGGAAGACAACGGTGTCAGACCGTCTCGCAGCCGGCTTCGAACGGGGCGTGCATCTCGAATCGGATTGGTTCCACCGGTCGATCCGGGCCGGCTTCATCGCACCGCACCTGACCGCGGCGCACGAACAGAACACGGCGATCATGGACATTGCCACCGACACCGCAGCTGGCTTCGCCGACGCGGAGTACACGGTGGTGTGGGACGGGATCGTGGGGCCGTGGTTCCTCGACCGCGTTGCGCAGCGACTGCACACGCGAGGCGTGCCACTGCGGTACCTGGTGCTGCGCTCGGACCGAGCAACGGCGCTCGAGCGCGTGCGCCGACGCGACGGCACGATCGAGACCTCCGGGGCAGAGACGATGTGGGACCAATTCGCAGATCTTGGCGACTTGCAGGCCCACGCGGTCTCCGCTGTGGGTTCGGTCGACGAGACACTCCAGCGGTGTCGGCAGGCGCTGCGCGGCCACGCGCTCATGGTCACCGTCTGAGTCGGGCGAGGATCGCGAGCTGGCCGATCCGGGCCGTTGTTTGCACGAGGTAATAGACGACGATGCCGGCCATGAGGAACAACGCAACGGCGGCGAAGATGACCGGCGACCAGCGCACGAGGTCGCGAAATCCGGCGACGCAGCCAGGGAGCACATCGTCGACGTTGACGATCCGGCGTTGCGCTACGTACAACGCGCCCAGCGCCACGACCATCACCACATATGGCAGGCCGGCGAAGATGCCGTCGGCGACTGCTCCCGCCGCCGATCTCGACAGGTCGAGCGTGAGCGAGACCATTTCGCGTTGGGCGAACAGCGACTGATACAACTCCGAATCGATCGGCAGGTGTCGTGGCACGAAGCCGGGGTCGGCCGCTTGGTCGAGCTGCCCGAAGCTCAGCCACACCCGTGCGGCGACTGGTTCGACGCCACCCGACGGTCGATAGGTCAAGCCGTTCAGTACGCGCACGACGATGACGAACACGACCGCCTGAACGGCGAGCGGTGCGAGCCATGACGCAGTCGTCGGTGTCGACCGCTCGTAGAACGATTGCATCTCGCTGACCAGTCGAAGCCGATCATCGCGGTACTGCTCTCGCAACTGCCGCATGCGGGGCGCAACGTCGCGACGTTGGGCGATCGCGCGCGCGTAGCTCGCGGTCAGCGGCGTCGTCACCGCGGTGATCACGACGGCGAACAGTGCGACCGCGGATGCGTAGCTCGCGGTGATCGAGTAGCACCACGCCAATACAGCTGCGGGTATCTCAAGCACCCTCGTTGCCCAGTCCGATCGGTTCGACCGTCCCAACGGTACGCACCTGAGCCCTCGGGCGCAGCAACATCGACAATGCTTGCCTGCGCCGGCGCCGCCCTCGTAGACGGGTCGGTCGCCCGGATGCTTCGCTAGCGCACGGGTGGCGAGAGCTGCGCGATGAGGTCGGTCAGCAGGGTGTAGAAGCCGTCTGCATCCACATCGAGCGCGACGGTGCAGTTGGACCGCTTTCCGGCAATGCGCCACCGATCGTGTACCGATCGCCCGTAGCTGAGGCCGGCGGAGGTTTTGACGTCAACCCGCATCTCCTCGGTGGTGAACAGGTCGGGCTGCAGCAGCCATGCGATGGTGCACGGGTCGTGCAGGGCCGGCCCGTCGAACCCATACCGATCCCGGTACACCCCGTGGAAGTGATCGAGCATGCCGGCGAACTCGATTCCGACATCGTTGCCTATGTCGCGCAGGGCCTCGATTCGCGACGGCGTCGCGATCACCTCGTGGGTGACGTTGAGACCGAACATCACCGTCGGCACGCCTGACGTCAAGACGATCTGCGCCGCGTGTGGATCGCTCATCATGTTGAACTCCGCTGCGGGAGAGTCGTTGCCGTAGTCGGTGGAACCGCCCATGAAGACGACCTGGGCGATTCGCTCCACGAGATCCGGGGCGAGGCGCAGCGCAATGGCGAGGTTGGTGAGGGGCCCGGTGGCGACGATCGTCCGAGCTTCGTCGACACCCCGCAGGTGCTCGATGAGGAAGGTGACGGCGTCGGTCGCCTCCGCTTCGCGTGTCGTGTCGGGGATCCCCGGCGCCTCGAGCCCCGTGGCGCCGTGATAGCTCGCTGCGTCGACGGGTTCGGTGAGCAACGATTGCGGCACGCCTCGGTAGACCGGCGCCGTCGAGCCCACCCACTCAAGCACCCGCAACGCGTTGTCCGTCGTGTGGTGCACGCCGACGTTGCCGTACGTGGTGGTCACGGCCTCGATCTCGAGGTCGGCGCTGGCGTGGGCCATCGCCAACGCGAAGGCGTCGTCGATCCCCGGGTCGCAGTCCATCAGGATCGGGAGCGCGGTCATCGGGCGCACGGTACCGATATCCCGCCGCGGCCCGACGTCCGGACGGCGCCTCGCCGTAGGAGACAGCGACCGACCGAGGTCGCTCGCCAGATTTCTTCAAGAAATTCTCCGTAGAGGCAGGTCTTGGGCCGTTCGCTGTGACACCCCCTGTTCATGATGGGAAGCATGACGAACACCGTCGTCGACGACACCGCAACTGCCGCTGACACTGCGGCGACCGCTGCTGCGGTCGAGTTGGTCGGTGATGCGGGCGCGGCATTGGTGTCGGCGATCGCCAAACTGCAGGCCGTCGATCCATCGGTGTTGCCCGATGCGGTTGCCGACCAGTGGGCGGCGCATGTGGAGCGGGCGCGGCGTATGGCCGAGGCCGCCGCCGTCGAGGTGGCGGCTGATGTCGATTCGCAGTGTCGGTTCCGTGAACGTGACGGTGTGCTCTCGGCCCATGCTTGGCTGCGGCATCGGCATCAGCTTTCCGGTGTCGAGGCACATCGCCGCATGCAGGTGGCCCGGTTCCTCGACCGCGCACCGCAATGGCAGCGAGCGTTCGCCGATGGTTTGGTGCCGATTGCTCATGTCGAGGCGATGGCTCGTGGTGCCGCGAACCCGCGGATTGCTGATGAGGCGTTGGAGAGTGCGCTCGACGACTTGTTGGGCGACGCGTGTCAGAAGAGCTTCGATGAGTTCGCTGGCTACGTGAAGACCTGGGAGCGGTTAGCTGCCGACGACCACGGACGCGACCGCGCCGCCGCGCTGGCGGAGCAGCGGCACGTCACATTGCGGCCGCGTATGGCTGGTGGGTGGAAACTGACCGGACTGCTCGACGACCTGGCGGGTGCGGAGTTGGCTGAGGTGTTGGCCTACTTCGCCGACGCCGAATGGCGCAACGATCACGAACTCGACCGCGACGACCCCCGGCGTCGCACTTCAGCTCAACAGCACGCCGATGCGATGGTGGCCATGGCCAATGCGGCGGCGGTTGCCGATGCGGCTGCGCGGCGGGCGAATCCAACGGTGAACGTGTTGATCGATCAGGCGTCGTTCGAAGCCGGTCTCACCGGCGACCGAGTGCACCCCGCCGCCTATCGCGACGTGGTGGTCCGCACCCAGGGCGGTCATCGGTTGCACCCCGATGAGGCGATCAACGCTGCGTTGGTCGGTCACATCCGTCGCGTGGTGTACGACACCCAGGGTGTGGTCACCGATCTGGGGCGGCGGGCGCGGTTGTTCACCGGCGCCGCCCGCGACGCCGTCATGCTGCTCGAAACCACCTGTGCCTGGGCGGGTTGTGACCGGCCCGTGGCATGGTGCGATGCCGACCACTCACAAAGCTGGGCGGCCCACGGGGCGACGGTGCCGCGCAACGGAGCGCCGTTGTGCCGGGCGCACAACCTGCAGAAAGAACGCGGCTTCCGTGTCCACCGCGATGCCGACGGCCAGTGGCACACCCACCACCCCAACGGCACCGAAATCACCTAGCACGGGCCGGTCGCGGCCGCCGCCCCGGCCGTTGTTGTTACCGTGACCATCATGCGGCGCGTGCTTCGAGCGATCTGGAATTGGCTGAAAGGCGATCCCCCAGGTCCTGACCTCCCGCGCGATCACGGCGAAGAGGCGAAGATGCTCGGCCACGCACACCGTGACATCGGCTCCTTCTCCTGAACTGTGGCGTGGTGGCCGCGTCACGTTGACCTCGCCGCGATTGCTACCGTGGAAGCCATGCGGCGCATGCTGCGAGCGTTCTGGAAGTGGCTCAAGGGTGATCCGCGGGGTCCCGACGTTCCGCGCGACAACCACGAAGAGGCGCGCATGCTCGGCACCCACGCTCGCGACATGGGCGACGCTGGCGGTCCCTGACCCCCGGCATGACGGGCGTCGACGCCGCCGCGTCGGCGATCAGGTCGCGTCTCCGGAGTGACGACACTCCGTTCGTGGTCGCCATCGACGGTCGCAGTGGTGTTGGCAAATCGACGCTGGCCGCAGCGATCGCATCCGAGTTCGGCGATGTGGTCGTGATCGAGGGCGACGATTTCTACGGTGGCGCGTCGGCGGCGCAGTACGACGCCCGCACGCCGGCCGAGAACGTTGAGCACGTCATCGAATGGCGCCGCCAACGCCCTGTGCTCGACGATCTTCGGGCGGGGCGCACTGCGCGTTGGCAGCGGTACGACTGGGCAGCGTTCGATGGGAGCATGTCGCCCGAATTGGCGAGCGCCGAACCTGCACCGATCGTGATCCTCGAAGGCGTGTACAGCGGACGGCCCGAGCTGCGCGATCTCGTCGACCTCGCCGTGTTGCTCGTCGTCCCCGACGACGTGCGCGCCGAGTACCTCGCCCGACGCGAGGGAGCGGACTTCCGCGATGAGTGGTTCGAGCGCTGGGAGGCGGCCGAACAGCACTACTTCGGGTGGGTGCGCCCGGAGGACGCCTTCGACGTTGTCGTCCGGCCGGTCGACTCTGATAGGGGTTGAGCATGGATTCGATGCGAACGTTGATCCTCGGCGCCGTCGGTGCAGCCACCGTGCTCGCCGGTTGTGGCGACGACGGCAACGAGAATGACGCCGTCGACGGCGTCTCGGTCGAGGTGCTGCTCGATGCGGCGGGCGAAACGGTGCTCGGGCAACCGATCAGCTACCCGGGCGGCGACGCACAGGTCACGATGAGCGTCGTCACGTTGGGTCCGGGTGAGTCGACGGTCAACCACATCCACGAGGCTCCGATGGCGGCGTACATCCTCGAAGGTGAGGTCACCGTCGACTACGGCGACGAGGGCACGTTCACCTTCGGCGAGGGAGATGCCCTGCTCGAGGCGCTCGACGTCGTCCACGAGGGCACCAACACGGGTTCCGACCCGGTGCGCATTCTCGTGATCAACATGGGCTCCGACGAGGTCGAGAACACGGTGACCGTCGAGTGAGTCGCCGCTCGCCGTGGTGGCGTCACCTGCGACGGGCGGTGCCCTCGAGCCGCCAGCCGGCCGAGTGCGTTCTGGTCGACCAGAACGCCTGGTAGCGACCGCCGGCATCCAAGAGCTCGTCGTGCGTGCCGTGCTCGACGATGCGCCCCCGATCGATGAACACGATGTGGTCTGCGTGGCGGATGGTCTCGAGGCGGTGGGCCACCACGAGCAGCGTGCGACCTCGGGTGAGGTTGGCCAACGCCTCGCGCAGCAGCAGCTCGTTGGTGGGGTCGAGCGCCGACGTCGCTTCGTCGAGCAGTACGACCGGTGCGTCCTTGCAGATCGCGCGGGCGATGGCCACTCGTTGACGCTCACCGCCGGAGAGGCTGCGGCCCTCCTCGCCGATGATCGAGTCGTAGCCGTGGGGGAGTGCGCGGATTCGTTCGTCGACCCGTGCGGCCTTCGCCGCGGCAACGATGTCATCGAGGTCGATGGCGGGATCACCTGCCCCGATCACGTCACCGACGCGGCCACGCAACACGCCCACATCCTGGAACACGGCCGACACGAGCGACGCCGACTGGTCGAGCGGCATCACCGCAAGGTCGGCACCACCGAGTCGGACCGTTCCTGCCGACGGCGGGATCAACCCGGCCAGCAGACGCAAGATGGTCGTCTTCCCGGCCCCCGAGGGTCCGACCACGGCAACCGTCGAGCCGGCCGACACGTGGAGGTCGATGTCGTGCAGCACCGGTGGACCATCGGCGTAGCCGGCATCGACGTGGTCGAGGTCGATCGCGATCCCTCCTGCCGGTTCGACGTGGATGGGAACCGGTTCACGGGCTGGCGGCGCCGGCCGTGAGAGCCACTCTTCGAGGCGTAGCAGCGAGGGCGCAAGATCGGGAAGGTGCAGCGCTCGGGCGCCGATCTCGAGCTGCGGACGGAGCAGTACCGTCGACAGGATCAGGCCGGCAATGATCGCATCGGGTGTCGACGCATCGTTCGCCACGAGGAGCGCGGCCACCGCAAGCATCGCCGCCAGTCCGGCATCGACCAAGGCTTGAAATCCGGCGTAGGCGGGGGAGAGCCGCTTCACGCTCGCCACGTCGGCATCGCGGATCGCCGTGAGCGCAGCGTCGAACCCAGCCTGGCGTTCGCCCGCCAAGTCGTGCGCGCGGATCACCTCGATACCGCGCACGTACTCGAGCATGCGATCGGTTGCCGCCTCTTGCAGCTCGCGTCGTTGGGCATACACGTCGATCACGCGCCCGATCCCGAAGCGCAGCACGGGGAAGGCCAGCAACGCCACCGCCAGCGCAGGCAGCGCCATCCACGGCTCGATCACCGCGATCACGATCAGCACGACCGCAGGAAGGATTGCGCTGCCCATGAAGATCGGCAGGTTCCAGGCGATGAACCCGGCGAGCTTGCCGGCGTCGTGGGTGAGCACGGTGAGCGACTTGGACGCATCGGCCCCCAAGGCCCGGTCGGGGTCGAGCCGCATCGCATCGAGGATGCGGTGGCGCAACCGGCCCGTGGCCTCGTAGCCGACCACCCAGAGGATTCCGTTGGCGTAGCGCGACGCCGCGAACCGGGCGATGAGCGAGCCGATCGTGAGGGCGCCCACCCACCATGCGTCGCCCGTCGTCAGGTTGCCGTCTTCCACGCGCAACACGACGACGATGGCCACTACTGCAGGAACTGCCCAGAGCAGCGATGCCACGACGGTCGCGATCAGGGCGCGTACCAACTGCGGCCGTTCGGGTGCGCACAGCCGCCACAAACGGGTCAACGCGGCGATCATCTGTCGCCCCCCGTCGGCACGGCGGTGGATGTGCTCTCGGTGCCGCCGAGCTGGATCGACTCGGCCGCGAGCATGTCGGCCCACATCGAGGCGTAGCGGCCGTCGGCGGCGAGCAGCTCGTCGTGCGTACCGATCTCGGCGACGGTGCCATCGTCGACGACCACGATCTGATCCGCGCCCGCGATCGTGCGCAGCCGGTGCGCGACCACGAGCAGCGTGCGCCCCCGCAACCAGGGCCGAGATCGCGTCCTGGATCGCCGCCTCGTTGTCGGGGGTCGGCCATTGCGGTCGCCTCGTCGAGCACGACGATCGGCGCGTTGCGCAACATCGCCCGCGCGATGGTGATCCGCTGCCGTTCGCCTCCCGAGAGACCGGCACCGCCGGACCCGATGGGCGTGTCGTACCCCTGGGGGAGGGCGACGATCACGTCGTGAATGCGCGCCGCCTGGCATGCGGCGACGAGTTCGTCGTCGGTCGCGTCGGGCTTGCCGACGCGCAGATTGTCAGCCACCGAGTCGCTGAACAGGAACGGATCCTGGAACACCAGCGCCAGCCGACCCAGCAGGTCGGCGACGGCGATGTCGCGTACGTCGGTCCCGCCGATACGGATCGATCCGTCGTCGATGTCCCAGAATCGCGCGAGGAGTCGGACGATGGTCGACTTGCCGGCACCCGACGGTCCGACCAGCGCGGTGACCGTGCCCGGTGGCGCGTCGAACGACACATCGCGCAACGTCGGCGTTGGTGGATCGTGGGCGAACGAGACCCGATCGAACTCGACCAGCTGTCCCGTCGACGAGCGCGGCTCGGGGGGATCGGGCAGTGCGGTCTCGTGCAGCATCTGTTCGATCACCGCGCCGCCGTAGCTGTACCACGACAGCTGGAAGCCGAGTTGATACGCCCGCTCCAGAGGCTGGTTGACCCCGGCGCCGAGCAGCAGCACGAGGAGGAACGTCGTTGCGGCCACCGCACCGTCGGCGACCAGCCACACCCCGACCGGGAGTACGAGGACGAAGTCGGCACGGATCAACACGCGGAATGCCGTGCCGAGCGTGGCGTATCGCCGGGACCACCCCTGCTCGGCGGCGACGTGGCGGTCGACCGCCGCATGCACCGGCCCGGTGATGGCTCGATGCTCGTCGAACAGCCGCACCACATGGGGGTGGCGCAGCGCCTCGGCGGCGCCCGCATGCAGATCGTCCGAGGCTGCCGTGCTGCGACGAACGTGGTCGGAACTGTCGCGCTGACCGAGCCACACGCACGCCAGCGCGACGGGCGCGACGGCGATTGCCGCCAGCCCGAGCCGCCAATCGGCGACGAGCAGCCACACCGAGGCACCGACCCAGAACGTCAACGCCGACACCAACTCGGGAATTGCGTGGGCGAGGACGGCCTCGATGCGCTGCACGTCATCGGTGAGCACCCGCTGCACGTGACCGCTTCGCCGTCGCGAGAACCAACCGAGCGGGAGGGTCGCAAGCGTGCGGGCCACCTCCAGTCGGAGCTCACGCATCACGTCGAAGGCGGCCAGGTGAGAGACCTCGAGTGCCTTGCTCCACAACTGGAACCGCAGGAACGAGGCTGCCGCCGTCACCGCGGCGAGCGTGGCCAGTCCCGAGCTGGTCGCCGTACCGTCGACCAGGTCGACGATCGCGAGGTAGATGGCCACGAACGGGACGAGCTCCAATGCGGTCGACACCACGGCAAGCGCCGTCGACACCACCATCTGCCGCTTGGCCGGCGCGCAGAGGCGAGCAAGGGTCCGCAAGCCCTGAGTGAAGGGCGGCCGTTCCGGCAACGCGGGGTCGCCGGTCGCCATGTGATCGTCCGCTTGGTCAGACACCGATCGCTTCTCCAACGGCATCCGTGGTCGGATTCGCGGCCAGCGCGAGCAACGCCTCGGTGGCCGGGTGCTGTGGATTGCCGACGACCTGCTCGGTGGCACCCTCCTCGACCACCCGACCCCGATCGAGCACCACGAGCCGGTCGCAGGTGCCCGCCGCTTCGGCGAGGTCGTGGGTGATCACTAGCGCTGCGAGCCCCGAGGCATCGCGGGCGTCGAGCAACGATTGGGCGATACCGGCGCGCACCGAGGCATCGAGCATCGACATCGGTTCGTCGAGCACCACGAGGAGCGGGTCGACGACGAGGGCGCGCGCGAGGGCGACACGCTGGCGCTGGCCGCCCGAGAGCTGGCCGGCACGGCGGGCCAGTAGCTCGTCGGTGGGGTCGAGACCGACGAGGGTGAGCGCTCGCTCGATGCGCGCGCGACGGAGCGCTCGTGGCACCCGGTCGATCGCCAGCGCCTCGCCGACGAGGTCGACGATCGGCATGGTCGGGTGGAGCGACGCGTAGGGGTCCTGGTGCACGAGGGCAAGACGGCGGCGCAGTCGCCGCAGATCGCCGCGGCGCGCACCGAGCAGGTCACTGCCGGCGATGTCGATCCGGCCGGACTCGGGACGGACCAGCCCGAACAGGCACCGGGCCAGGGTCGACTTGCCGGATCCGCTCGGGCCGACCAGTCCGACGATCTCACCTGACCGAATGACGGAGATCGACCGAGTCGAGCGCGGCCGTCCTCGGTCGTCGTCAGCCAGCGGCGCGAGCAGGTACGTCTTGGTCACCTGCGTCGCCTGCACCACGACGTCGCCGATCGATTCCACTCGATCGCGATGCACGGTCGGGAAGGCGGTCACGGGCACTGCCGGCCCGCTGGCGCCGCCCGCATCGGGTGTACCGACGAGGTGGCAGGCCGACCGACCGGTCGCCCACCTCGATCAGCGGCGGCGCCTCGGTCGCACAGTGTTCGTCGCTGTGCGGGGCAGCGTGCGGCGAAGGCACAGCCGGTGATCGGCACGGTCGGGTCGGGCGCACGGCCAGGGATCGCCGCCCAGCCGCCGCCGTCGAGCGACGGCGCTGCGGCAAGCAGACCGATCGAGTACGGGTGATGGGCGTCGTCGACGACCGCGGCGGTCGGACCCGACTCGACGATCCGGCCCGCATACGCCACGGCGAGCCGATCGCAGGCGGCTTGGACCGTGCGCAGATCGTGCGACACCATGAGCAGACCGAACCCGTCTTCGGCCTGACGCTCGAGCAGGGAGCCGCAGGAACGCGGCGGCCGTGACCGCGTCGAGTCCCACCGTGGGCTCGGTCGGCGATCAGGAGTTGTGGCGAGCAGGCCAACGCAGCAGCGAGTGCCACGCGCTGGCGCATCCCGCCCGACAACTCGTGTGGAAAGGCGTGCAGCCGCACGACCGGTGAGCTCCGACCCGCTCGAGCAACTCGTGCCCGGCGGCGATGGCGTCGGACTTCGACGCGTTGGTGTGCACGGTCAGCACCTCGGCGACCTGCGCGTCGACCCGGTACGCCGGGTGCAGGCCGGCCATCGCGCCCTGCGGCACGGCGGCGATGGTCGAACCGCGCACGGCCGACCAAGCCTGGCGATCGCCGGGCGCGACCTCGGTGCCGGCCACCTCGATCAGCCCACGTCGTTCGGCGTGCGACGGGAGCAGCCCCGAGCGCAGCGGTCACCACCGTCGACTTGCCCGAGCCCGACTCGCCGACGAGGCCGACTCGTTCGCCGCGCCCTATCCTCGAGGTCGACCTCGCGCACTGCGCGCACCACGCCGTCATCGGTGCGGTAGTCGACCTCGAGCGAACGGATGCGCAGCGCCGTCATGGCTGCTCCGGCGGGCTGGGTTGAGCCGCGCCTCGACGGCCACGCCGACGAGGCCCATCGACACGACGAGCAGTGCGATCGCTGCGCCCGGCGGGACCACCCACCAGCGCCAGGCGTCGGTGAGAATGCCGAGCGGACGTTCGCCCAGTACAGGATCGTGCCCCACGATGCGCGCGACGGGTCGCCGAGGCCGAGAAACGCAAGTGACGCTTCGAGCAGAATCGCCGCCATCGCCGCGCGCAGGAACAGTGGAATGAGGATCGGGGCGGTGCCGACCGAGAGGTGACGCCACAGCAGGCGCGTGCGGGTCGCCCCCACTCCCCTCTGCGACCTCGACGTGGCCGCGCGTGCGCGCCTCGAGCACTGCCGCGCGCACCAGCCGAGCCGGCCGTGCCCAGGTCAGCGCAGCGATCAACACGATCTGTGCGGCGATGCTGCGGCCGGCAAAGGTCGAGGCGGAACGATCAGCAGCGGGAGGAACGGCAGCGCCAGCACCACGTCGACCGAGCGCATCGCCGCGGTGTCGACCCAGCCACGCGGAGTCCGGCGAGCGCCCCGACCAGCGCCCCGACCGTGATCGCCAAGAGCGCAGTGCCGATCCCGGACGACCATCGACGTGCGCGTGCCGAGGAGCAGCAGCGACCACAGGTCCTTGCCGACATCGTCGGTCCCCAGCGGGAATTGGTCAGAGGGTGGCGCAAACGGTGTGCCGGGCCGTTCGTCGGCGCTGTATGGCGCAAGCCATGGCGCGAAGACGGCGACGAATACGAACGCCGAAAGGAGCACGGCACCGATTGGTCCCGGGGATGCCGAGCCCGAGTCGGACTCGTCGCCGCGGTCGCGCCGCCGACTCGACGGCGCTCGGCTCGATACCCCGCCGCGGCACTGCGGTCGAGCGCGGTCATGCGTCGCCGCCGCGGGTGCGTGGATCGATCAAGGGGGTACGTCAGATCGGCGATGAGGTTGGCGACGATCACCGTGATGGTCAGGAGCAAGACGCGCCCTGCAACAGCGGGTAGTCGCGTGCTTGCACCGCGTCGAACGTCAGTCGCCCCAAACCGGGGTAGGCGAAGACGGTTTCCACGACCACTGCACCGCTGATCAACCAGCCGACCTCGAGCATCACCAGCGTGTGAATCGGCAGCGCTGCGGCGCGCAGGCCGTGGCGGTACCGCAGCCGACGGCTCGGGGATGCCACGCACCCGGGCGTGGGTCCAAGAGCGTGCTGCCGAGCACTGCCGATCAGCGACGAGCGCGTCACCAGGTACGTCTGGCCGAGTCCGGTGATCACCAGCGTGGCCACGGGCAGCACGAGGTGTTCAGCGATGTCGAAGAACCCCGCCGCCGCCGAACACCGACTGCGCACCGAACGTCGGCAGCCAACCGAGCGTCACGCCGAAGCGAGGATGAGCAGCATGCCCACCCAGAACGGGGGCAGTGCGTCGAACGCAAGACTGGTGCTGAGACCGACGTCATCGGCGCCTTTGCGCCGGCTCGTGGTGAACAGGGTCCCCAGGAACACGCCGAGCACGGTCGTGACGACCAAAGCCGTGCCGACGAGCAGCAGCGTCCAACCGATGGTCTCCCCGATGTGGGGTCGACACCGGGCGGCCGTCGCTGAGCGCGATGCCGAGATCGCCCCGGAGCAGCCCGCTCACGTAGTCGCGGAACTGGCACCCACAGCGAATCGGTTGAGCCCATAGCGGTCGAGCAACTCGGTGCGCTGCGCATCGGTGAGTATGGGCCCGGGTCACCGCCCCGCCCGAGCGCCCCGAATGGCGACCCGGGCATGAGGCGGGGGATGAAAAAGTTGAGGACGACCGCGAGAACGAGGACCGTGAGCGTGGTCGCGACTCGGCGGAGCGTCGCCCTCACGGGTCAGCCGGGACTGACCAGGGAGATCTTGCCGAGCGGACCCTGCCC
Source organism: Ilumatobacteraceae bacterium (assembly GCA_965230015.1). Classification (GTDB taxonomy): domain Bacteria; phylum Actinomycetota; class Acidimicrobiia; order Acidimicrobiales; family Ilumatobacteraceae; genus JABSQH01. The sequence continues at coordinate 115,613 of CBDDKF010000017.1, forward strand.
CGCCTGGTAGACCCAGCCGTCGAAGCTGTCGGGTCGGAAGGCGTAGGCGCCATCGGGGTAGTAGAGCGTGATGAACGGCCGTAGCTCGGCGACGCTCGCCTGGATCTCGTCGATGATCGGTGCGCGCTCGTCGGTCGACGTCGCCGCCTGCAGCTGGTCGACGAGGGCATCGACGTCGGGGTCGGAGAACCCGACCACGTTGAACGTGCCGATCGACGTGTCGGAGTGGAACAGCGAGCCGTACCGGCCGGCGTCGAGTTGCACCGGTGGGCTCCAGCCCCACATCGCCAGGTCGTAGTCGCGCCCGTTGGCCACGTCGAAGCCCGGCCACACCTGCTCGTCGACCGTCTCCGCATCGAGCGGGGCGACGGTGACCGACACCCCGATCTCAGCGAACTGCTCGGCGAGGATCTCGGCGGTCCGGATGCGTCCGGGGTTGTCGGCGTAGACCAGCAACTCGAAGCTCATCGGCTCGCCGTCGAGCACGCGGGTGCCATCGTCGCCCGGCGCAGCCCCGAGCTCGTCGAGGAGCGCGTTCGCCGCGTCCACGTCGAACACGTGCTCCACCGACTCGGTGGCGATCGGGCTGTCGGGGTGCAGGAACCCGGGGTTCGGGTCGGTGCCCGTACCGAGCAGCACGGTGTCGATCAGCTCTTGCGGGTTCACCGCGAGTCCGAGGGCACGGCGGACGTCGGGGTTGTCGAGCGGCGCCCGCTCGTTGTTGATGTTCAGCATCGTCGAGCCGAAACCCGGGCCGATCTGCACGTCGAGGTCGCCGTCGTTCTGGAACTCCTCGACGAGCTGGGCCTCGACGATGCTCGACACCATGTCGACCTCGCCCGCCCGCAACGCGGCGAATGCCGTCGACGGCTCTGGGATCACGGCCAGGCTGATCTGATCGGCCAGCGGGGTCCCCATCGCATAGTCGGCGTTGGCCTCGAGCAAGTAGGTCTGATCAGGGTTGTACTCGACCAGCCGGTACGGCCCCGTGCCGATGTTCTGTTCGACGCCCGACGCGTCGGGATCGGTCACGTCGGCCCAGATGTGTTCGGCCATGATCGGCATGTCGGCGAGCGGGCGGACTGCGAAGTCCGGGCTCGCCGCGTTGAGTTCGATCGTCACCTCGGTCGGGGAGTTGACGGTCACGGACTCGACAGCGGCAACGCCCGGCGTCCAGCGCGACTGCGTGTTGTCGACCACGTAGTCGAAGGTGAACGCGACATCGTCGGCATCGAACGTTTCGCCGTCGTGCCACGTGACGTCGTCGCGCAGCGTCAGGTCGTAGGTCAGCCCATCGTCGCTGACCGTCCAGTCGGTGGCGAGCAACGGCTGCGGCTCGTTGTTCTCGTCGAGCACCAGCAGGCTGTCGTGCATCAGGTTCAGCAGGTTCCAGCCGGGGTAGCCCGTGACGTAGGTGTACGGGTTCAGGCTCGTTTCGTCGCCGCTGATCGCGATCACGAGATCGCCCGCGGGCGCAGCCGCGCCGTTGCTCGGCTCGGTGACGTCGCTGCCGTCGTCGGGGGCGTCGGTGGCGTCCGTTGCAGTGTCGTCGACCTCGGCGGGGGCCGAGTCGTCGGAGGCCGAGTCGTCGTCGCTGCCGCAGGCACCGATGATCAGAGCGGCGGCAGCCGCGATGAGGGGGAGTCGGGCACGCATACGCAGCAGAGTACGCTTATTGCGACCTGGTCGCAGAAACGTCCTCGACATTTCTGCACCCGCATTGCCAGTCTGCACCCGCACTGTCAGTACGGATGGTCGATGCAGTGAGCGTTACTGCTCGACGGGGAGCTGCGCGGCGGCGGACTGCGCAGCAGCGCGCGCCGCCTCGGCGAAGTCGCGCCCCGACGAGGCGTACAACACGGCCCGCGACGAGTTGACGACCAGCCCGCGGCCGTTGGCGTCGGCGCCGGCCTCGAGCGCCGCAGCGGGATCCCCGCCTTGGGCGCCGATACCGGGGACGAGGATCGGCGCGCCGGGCGCGATCGCCCGGACTCGGCGGAGTTCGTCGGGATAGGTCGCCCCGACCACGAGTCCACAGTCGCCCAGCTGGCTCCATTCGTCGGCGACGCGCTGGGCGACGAGCTCGAACACGGGGCGGCCGTCGGCGACGAGTGATTGCAGCTCGTCGCCACCGGGGTTGCTGGTGCGGCACAACACGAACACGGCGCCGCCGTGCTCGAAGTACGGCGCCACCGAGTCGGTGCCCAGGTAGGGGCTGACGGTGACCGCATGCGCGCCGTATCGGCCGAACGCTTCGCGGGCGTAGTGCTCGGCGGTCGAGCCGATGTCGCCGCGCTTGGCATCGAGGATCAACGTGAGATCGGGGTACTTCTCGCGCACGTAGGCGCAGATCCGTTCGAGGGCGCGTTCCTCACCCTGGCTGGAGAAGAAGGCGATCTGCGGCTTGATCGCGCACGCCACGTCGGCGACGGCATCGACGATCGCTCGGCAGAACTGTTCGGTTGCGTCGGGTGCTCCGTCGAGCGGCAGCGGCATGCGTGCCGGGTCGGGATCGAGGCCCACACAGAGCATCGAGCCCGCAACGGACCACGAGCGCTCGAGACGGGCGCCGAAGGTCATCGGGGGTGAACTACTCCTCGATCGAGATCGCGCCGGTCGGGCAGAGGTCGGCGGCCTCCCGGGTCTTCTGTTCCAGCTCGGCTCCTGGCTCCTCTTGGAGGATGTACAGGTATCCGTCGCTGCGTACCTCGAACACCTCGGGGGCGATCTGCATACACGACCCCGTCGAGGCGCACAGATCGAAATCGACGACAACCTTCATCGGTTCGCTCCTTCATCGCTGGATGGTGTGCGCCCGCAGGCGCACGTCACGTCTTCGAGCGACGGTAGCCGTCCTGCTCGGCCGCTTCCGCAGTGGCGTAGCAACGGTCGGCTTTGGTGCGGGCATACATCCGTCCATCTTCGACGTGATAGATGCCCGACGACTCCTTGGCCTTGATCGGGTGGGTCAGCGGACACGCACCCTCGGCGTCGGATGCGACCCACGACTGGTCGGGTGCAGCATCCTGACTCGGCTCAAGCGGTGGCCACGACGGCGGGTCGGTGGCGACGGCGGGATCGGCGCGATCACGCCACCACGCCCACGCCGCCCCGCCTGCGGCGGCGAGCATCACGATGAGCACCACCCGGCGCAACACAACGGCGAGGGACGACATCGTCTCGACGTTAGCTCGCTGCTCGTTGCGCCGAGCGTGACCCAATTGTGCGTCGTCAGCGGGTATGTCGCTCGAACGCCGCGAGCACGGCGCGCAACGAGGCGGTGGTGATGTTGGGGTCGGTGCCGATCCCCCAGCGCACCTCGCCGCCGTCGGAGACGGTTTCGATGTAGGCCACCGCCTGGGCGTCGGCGCCTTGACCGATCGCATGCTCGGCATAGTCGAGCACGTCGAAGTGCTGGTCGACCTGGTCGCCGAAGGCGTCGACGAGTGCGGCAACGAACGCCTCGACCGGTCCGTCGCCTTCGGCACGGATCGAATGCGCCTCGCCGTCGACCGCCAGTTGGGCTTGGATGGTCGTGGTGCCCTCGTCGCCATCGGTGCGCGTGTGCAGCTCGTGGCTGTGCAACACGAAGCGGGGTGACTCGGGCATGTACTCGGAGCGGAATGCATCCCACATCACCGCCGGGGTGATCTCGGTCCCGGTGTCTTCGGTGATGTGCTGGATCGTCTTCGAGAACTCGATCTGGAACCGGCGCGGCAACTCGAAGCCATGCTCGGTCTTCATCACGTAGGCCACGCCGCCCTTGCCCGACTGGCTGTTGACGCGAATCACCGCCTCGTAGGTGCGGCCGACGTGCGCCGGGTCGATCGGCAGGTACGGCACACCCCACTCGGCGTAGTTGCCGCTGTCGTCCCGTCGCCGGTCGAGCGCTTCGAAGCCCTTCTTGATCGCGTCCTGATGGCTTCCGGAGAACGCCGTGTACACCAGGTCGCCGACGTAGGGGTGGCGCGGTCCGACCGGCAGGCGGTTGCAGTATTCGGCGGTGCGCCGCAACCGATCGATGTCGCTCACGTCGAGTTCGGGATCGACGCCGTTCATGAACAGGTTCATCGCCAGGTTGACCACGTCGACGTTGCCCGTGCGCTCGCCGTTGCCGAACAGCGTGCCCTCGACGCGGTCGGCGCCCGCCATCACGCCGAACTCGGCGGCGGCGATGGCGCAGCCCCTGTCGTTGTGCGGGTGTAACGACACGACCACGGCGTCGCGTTGCTTGATCGTGCGACAGAACCACTCGATCACGTCGCCGTACACGTTGGGCGAATAGCACTCGACCGTCGCCGGCAGGTTGAGGATGATCGGGTGATCGGGCGTCGGCTCGATCACGTCCATCACCGCTTCGCAGATCTCGATCGCGAACTCCGGCTCGGTGAGGGTGAAGCTCTCGGGGCTGTACTCGTAGCGGATCTGCGTGTCGCCCATGCCTTGCTCGAGCTTGCGGCAGAGCTTGGCGCCGTTCACCGCCACGTCGACGATCCCCGCCTTGTCGAGGCCGAACACCACGTCGCGCTGCAGCGGATTGGTCGAGTTGTAGAAGTGCACGATCGCCCGCGGCGCGCCCTCGAGGCACTCGTAGGTGCGCTCGATCAACTCATCGCGGCACTGCACCAGCACTTGGATCTCGACGTCGTCGGGAATCCGGTCTTCTTCGATCAACTGACGGATGAAGTCGAAGTCGGGCTGGCTCGCTGCCGGAAAGCCGACCTCGATCTCCTTGAAGCCCATCGCCACCAGCTCTTCGAACATCGCGAGCTTGCGTGTCGGATCCATCGGATCGATCAACGCCTGGTTGCCGTCGCGCAGGTCGACCGAGCACCACCGCGGCGCACGATCGATCACCTTGTTCGGCCAGGTGCGATCGGTGAGCACAAGCGGCACGAACGGCGCGTAGTGCTCGATTGGCATCGAGCTCGGCGACTGGGCCGGGGTGTGTGCGGGTTGTGCGGGCATCGGATGCTCCTGAGGTAAATGGCGTGGAAGACGGGTCTGAAAAAGCAAGAAGCCCCCGGCCGGATCGGCGGGGGCTGCGGGCGAGCGCGGGTATGTGACGCTCGCCCTACAGAAGAAGCAGCAGCTGCGTCGGCGCAGTCGTCACGAGAAACGACCGTACCTATCGCAGCGCATCGATGCAACCCGCTTGTACCCTTGCGCGCACATGACCACAGATCACTCACGGCGGGGAGCGCCCCGCCAGCGGCGCAGTCGGCGCCGCAGCAACAAGGGATCGGGTGGCCGACCGGGCGGCGAACGCGACCACGTCAACACCGAGAAGTTGACGAGCACGAACGTGCTGCCGCCGGTAGAGCCTCCGACCGGCTTCGCCGATCTCGGCGTGCCCGCGCGCATCGACGACGGGCTCGCCGCCTGCGGATTCGCCACCCCGTTCAACATTCAGACTGAAGCCATCCCCGTGGCGATGACCGGCAAAGACGTGTGCGGTCGCGCCAAGACGGGCTCGGGCAAGACCCTGGCGTTCGGCGTACCGATGTTGGCCCGCATCACCGACTCTGCGGAACCATCGACACCACTCGGGCTCGTGCTCGTACCCACTCGCGAGCTGGCGGTGCAGGTCGCCGAGGTGCTCGAGCCGGTGGCGGCGCACGCCGGGATGACCGTGCTTCCGGTGTACGGCGGCGCGTCGCGGCATCACCAGATCGACGAGTTGGCCAAGGGCGTGGAAATCGTCATCGCCACTCCGCTCCGGCTGATCGACCTGATCAAGTCGGGCGAGGTCACGCTCGATCAGTGTCAGATCGTGACCCTCGACGAGGCCGACCGCATGGCCGACGACGGGTTCACCCCGCAGGTCGAGTGGATCCTGCGGCATTGCACGGGCCGTACCCAAACGATGTTGTTCTCGGCCACGCTCGACGGCGACGTCGGCCACCTCATCAAGCACTACCAGCGCGATCCGGAGACGGTGGCCATCGACGAGGCCACCGACACGGTCGGCACGATGCACCATCTGTTTCTCGCCGTGCATCACATGGACAAAGACCGCGTGATCGGGTCGATCTCCACGAGCATCCCGAAGATGCTGGTGTTCTGTCAGACCAAGCGCGTGTGCGATCGCGTCGCGCGCAACCTGAAGGATCTGGGTATCGACGCGTCGCCGCTGCACGGCGACATGCAGCAGTCGAGCCGCGAGAAGGTGTTGCGCCGCTTCGCCGAAGGCAAGCTCAAGGTGCTGGTGGCAACCGATGTGGCGGCGCGCGGCATCGACATCGACGACATCGGCGCAGTGATCCACTACGAGCCGGCCAAGGACGTGAAGGATTACCTCCACCGTTCCGGACGTACCGCACGTGCCGGTCGCGACGGATGGGCCGTCACGCTCGTCGAGTACAACCAGCACACCCAGGTGCGGGTGTTGCAGCGCGGGATGCGCCTGCCGACCGAGAAGGCCACCGAGGTGTTCTCGAACGACAAGCGGCTGCTGAACCTCATCGAATTCGACGCGGACTAACTCGGTCCGGCGACCTACGGTCGCCCCGTGATCGAGGTCCCCGACATCGTCGTCAACAAGGCGCGTGCCCACGGTGCGCTCGCCTGGGTCGATGAGCTCCCGGGTCTGGTCGACGAACTCGCAGGCCGGTGGAAGCTGACGCCGGGCGAGGTCTACGACGGTGGCACCGAGGCGTTGGTGGTGGCCGTCGAATGCGGCGACGGAGCACTTGGCGTCCTCAAGCTTCTGGTCCCGGGCCGTGGGTCGGTCGCGGCGGGGGAGGTGCACGCACTGCAACTCGATGGTGGCCGGGCGTGTTCGACGCTGTGGCGTGCCGACGTGGAACGCGGCGCCCTGCTGCTCGAGCGGCTCGGCCGGTCGATGAACGATCTCGTCGTCCCGATCGAGGAGCGACAGCCTGCGCTGTGTGGTGCCGCCCGTCGAATGTGGCGGAAGGTGCCGAGTGACGGCCTGCTGTCGGGTGCCGACAAGGGCGCCTGGTTGATCGACTTCATCGAGCGGCGGTGGGCGCTCCTCGACCGACCGTGTTCGGCGGACGTGGTCGAGCACGCACGGCGCTGCGCTCGACGGAGGATCGCTGCGCACCGTGAAGAGCGTGCGGTGCTGGTGCACGGCGACGTGCACGAGTGGAACGCGTTGCGCACGCTCGACAGCGCGGACGATCCCGACTGGAAGCTGATCGATCCCGACGGGTTGTTTGCGGAGCCCGAGTACGACTTGGGCGTGATGATGCGCGAAGACCCGGTCGAGTTGCTCGACGGCGATCCGCGGGACCGGGCGCGACGGTTTGCGGAGTGGACCGACACCGACGTCGACGCGATCTGGGAGTGGGGCGTCGTCGAACGCGTCGCGTCGGGCCTACTCGCAGTGGAGATCGACCTCCAACCGGTCGGTGATCAGATGCTCGCGGCCGCCGAAGCGGTGGTCGAGGCCTGAAGCACTGCGCCTTTGGCGAACCCCGCTGGCGGTACGTCGTGGGCCATCACGATCACCGACCGGTCGCCGAGGGCGGCTGCCAGACCCGAGATCGTCGACGTGGCTGTGGCCGCGTCGAGGTGTGAGGTCGGCTCGTCGAGTACCACGATGACGCGGTCGGTGAGCAACACGCGGGCGAGGGCCAAACGGTGCGCCTCGCCGCCGCTCATCGCCGTGCCGTGTCGACCGACGTGGGTGTCGAGGCCGTTGGGCAATACGTCGAACCAGGGGCCGAGCGCGACGGTGCGCAGCGCGTCGACCATCGCGTCGTCGGAGGCAGTGCGATCGGCGATCCGCAGGTTCTCGCGGATGGTGGTGTCGGCGATCCACGGTGCCTGGTCGACCCATGTCACCGTGCGGCGTACGGCGTCGTCTGCCTCGGCGACCGCGTCGACGTCGCCCAGCAGGTATCGGCCATCGACGATCGGACAGAACCGCACTAATGCCGCGGCCAGGGTCGACTTGCCGCTGCCGCTCGGCCCGGTGACGGCCGTTCGCGCGCCGGGCTGCGTAGCGAGGTCGATCGGTCCCACGCCCCGACCGGTCGTTGGCCAGGTGGCCGTGAGTTGCACCAGGTGCAGCGGTGGATGCTCGGCAATGGCCGTGTCGTCGCCGGAACTCGCAGGGGCGATAGCGAGGATGTCGGCGACCCGATGCGCAGCATCGCCGATTGCCGGAAGAGAGGTCGCAGCCTCGTCGACCGCCGTGTTCAGTTCGATCGACGCCAGCGGCCACAGCACCAACACCCCGAAGAGCGGCGCGCCGATCTGCGCTGCGCTGTTGCCGATCACGGCCAGCGTGACGGCGACCGTGTACACCGGCGCTGCGGCCAGGAGCGCAGCCGTGCGTGCCCTGCTGATCGCTCGGCCTCGCTCGATCGCGTCGAGGTCGTCGCCCAGGCGGTCGACGGCAGCCCGTGCCGAGCTCACGCGCTTGCCGGCCACGAGCAGCTCGGCGTGATCGGTGACATCGAGCGTCGCCGCGCGCAGCGCGCCTGCAGTGGCGTTGCGCGTGCCAGCGCACCGGCGCTCTGACCGAAGCGAGCCCATCGGGATCACCACCGAGACGAGCGTGGCGCCAACGAGGAGCACCAGCGCGGCGCGCGGATCGATCACCAGGGTGACCAGGAGCGTGAGTGTGGTCGCTACGGCGATCGAGATCGTCGGCACGAGCACGCGCACGAAGAGATCGAGGAGTCGGTCGATGTCGTCGACGACGCGCGTGGCGACGTCGCCGCGGTGTAGATCGGAGAGCGCACCGGGCGGCGCAGCAGCGAGCCGTCCGACCACCGTGGCTCGCAGTTCGGCGAGCGCCCTGAGCCCTGCGTCGTGTGTGGCCAGCCGCTCGGCGTATCGGAACACGCCTTTCCCGATGCCGAAGGCGCGCACGCCGGTAACGACGAGCGCCACGGCCGAGATCTCTGGCTGTTCGCTGGCGCGCACGATCAACCACGCCGACAGTCCGGCGAGCCCCAACGTGCAGATCTCGGCGAGTGAACCGAGCGCCGCGGCCCCGATGAGCCGTCGGCGAGCCGGCCGCGCCGTGTGGAGCACCATGGCGACGGCGGATCGCCACGTGGACCCGTCTGCGGACGCATCGATCGGCTCGACCGGCGTCAGCGGGCCCGTTGCCTCGGGCGGCGGCGGGCGCATCGGTGCCGTGTCGGCGTGCAGGTGGCTCGCCGCTTGTTCGGGCGCGTCGTTGCGAGCGGCCGGGATTTCGGCGACCTGGTCGGCGACAGCAACGAGCCGTTCGTCGTGCGTGGCCACGAGCACCACGGCCCCTTCCGTGCTGGCCGCGGCGCGCAGGGCGGTGATCACAGAGTCGGCAGCCACCTGGTCGAGCTGCGCAGTCGGCTCGTCGGCGACGATCACCGAGGCATGTCCCGCGCGCGCCATGGCGACGGCGCGCGCCACCTGGACACGCCGCAGCTGCCCTCCCGACAGCTGCGCGGGGTGCCGAGCGCCGAACCCGGCCAGGCCGACCGCGGTGAGTGCATCGTCGACCAGCGCCGGGGCGATCGGCACGTCGCCGGTCACTTCCTCGGCCACGGTGGTCGCCAGTGGCAGCGGCAGTTGGGGGATCACCGCCAGTTGGTTGTTCCACGCGGCCGGTTCGAGATCGTGCACGTCCACACCGTCGACGGTGACGGTGCCCGATCGGCCGACGAGGCGCCCGCGGATCGCGTCGAGCACGGTGGTCTTGCCCGCGCCGCTCGGTCCGACGATCGCCACCAACTCGCCTGGCTCGGCGGTCAGTGCGAGCTCCACGTCGAGGGTCTCGTCGCGCCGACGCACGGCCAGCTCGCGGACCTCGATCGTCGGGGCCGCCGAGCAGGCGACGACACCGTGGGGCGGCACGTCACGGTCGAGTAGGTCGTCGAGGTCGGCGGCGGCGTCGAGACCGTTCTGCGCGGCGTGGAAGCTCGCCCCCACTCGGCGCAACGGCACGTAGCACTCCGGCGCGAGCAGTAGCACGACGAGGCCGGTGGCCAGCGTGAGCCCTCCGCCGAGCAGCCGCAGTCCGATGGCGACGGCGATCACCGCCACCGACAGTGTGGCCAGCAACTCCAGGGCGAGCGCCGACAGCATCGCCACGCGCAGCGTGCCCATCGTGGCGGTGCGGTACTCGTCCGACACCGATTGCACCTGCTGTGCCTGCGCCCGTGCCCGCCCGAACAACCGCAGCGTGGGGAGGCCCTCGAGTACATCGAGGAAGTGGCTTCCCAGGCGCTGCAACACCGCCCAGCTTCGCCGGGCGCGTCGCTCGGTGAGCCGGCCGATCAGGATCATGAACACCGGGATCAACGGCACGGTGACGAGCACGATTGCCGCCGACACCCAGTCGGCCATGGCGATCCGCACGCCGGCGGCCAGCGGCAGGATCATCGCCTGCGTGAGCGCCGGAAGATACGTGCGCACGTACGGCTCGAGCTGGTCGACGCCCGCCGTGGCCACCGTCGCCTCGCGACCGCCGAGCCCGCCTGCGGTGCGGTCGCCGCCCGCAAGTGCATGGTCGAGCACCGCTGCGCGGATGTCCCGGCGGGCGGCGACCATCGTTCGTGCTGCCGAGCGCTCGTTGACGAACGATGTGGCGGCGCGCACCGCGCCGACCACGACGAGTGCTGCGATCATCTGGGCGTTCGTCGGCCCGGCGTCGGTCATTCCGACGAGGCGGGCGACGCCGCGCGCCAGCACCTCGGCTTGGGTGAGGACCGCAACCGCCAGCACCAACGCCATCGCCGACACCACCACGAGGTGGGTACGCAGCTCGGGGACCCTGCGCAGCAGTGTCGGTTCGATGGGTCCGCCGGGTCGGCGAGCGGTCCCGCCGTCGACCGGCGAATCGGTCATCGCCGCACGTTACGGCGCATGTGCGGTCAGCTGACGGGTTCTGGTGTCGTTTCGGGACGCTGCGGCAGATGCTCGGTGCCGATGCGCTTGCGGAAGACCCAGTACGTCCAGCCCTGGTAGAGCAGCACGATCGGTGTCATCACCAACGCGACCACCGTCATCACCCGCAGGGTGTAGTTGCTCGACGATGCGTTGTCGACGGTCAGGCTGAACGCGGGATCGGTCGTGGAGGGCATCACGTTCGGGTACAGCGAGCCGAACAGCGAGATCACCGCCATGGCGATCGCAATTCCGGTCGCCGCGAATGCGAGGCCTTCGCGATGACGCTGTTCCATCACTACCGAGGTCACGAGTAGCACGGCCGCGGCGAGCACCGTGATCCACGTCCATCCCTTGCCGCGTTCGAGCTGGTTCCAGATGAGGAACACCCCGCCGAGCACGATGGCCACGGGGCCCAGTCGGCGGGCCGCTCGGTGCGCACGTTCACGGACATCGCCCAGGGTCTTCAAGGCCAAGAAGTTGGCGCCGTGGAAGGCGAACAGCGACGCGGTCACCGCTCCGCCCAAGAGCCCGAACGGGTTGAGCAGCGTGAACAGGTTGCCGGTGAACTCCTTGTCGGCGTCGATCGGCACGCCGCGCACGATGTTGGCGAAGGCCACGCCCCACAGCACCGCCGGCACCCACGAACCGATTGCAATCGCCAGGTCCCAGCGGGTCCGCCATGTGTGGCTGTCGACCTTGCCGCGGTACTCGAACGACACGCCGCGGAAGATCAGCGCCAGCAAGATGAGGAACAGCGGGAGATAGAAGCCCGAGAACAGGGTGGCGTACCACTCGGGGAACGCGGCGAACGTCGCGCCCCCAGCGGTGAGCAGCCACACCTCGTTGCCGTCCCACACCGGCCCGATCGTGTTGATCATCACCCGTCGATCGTTGTCGTCGTGGCCCAGCGGATGCAGCAACATCCCGACGCCGAAGTCGAAGCCCTCGAGGAAGAAGTAGCCGATCCACAACACCGCGATGACGATGAACCAGAACGTGACGAGTTCCATGTCGTGTCCCTCCTCGCTGGCCTAGTAGGCGAAGACGAGACGGTCGGCGTCTTCGTCCTCGTCGATTCGTTCGTGGTCGTCCCGATCGGTGCCGCCACCGTCGGGGTCGTCGTCGTGCTGACCGGAGTCGTCGCCGTCGTCGGGTGGTCGGGGGAACGGCGTCATCGCCGCGTCGGGGCCCGCCTTCACGTACTTGCGCAGCAGGAACAACTCGACCACGCCGAGCGCGCCGTAGACCAGCGTGAAGGTCACGAGGGTCAACAGCACTTCGCCGCCAGCTACGCCGGGCGACACGGCGTCGGCCGTGAGCAGCCGGATGTCGAGGTCGCCGTCGAGGTTGGGGGCGACGACCCACGGCTGGCGACCCATCTCGGTGAACACCCACCCGGTCACGTTGGCCAAGAACGGTGCGGCGATCATGGCGATCGCCGCACGAGCGATCCATGTCTTCTGTGGCAGGTCGCGTCCGCCTCTGGTTAAGAACAACGAGACCGCAGCCGCGCCCATCGCCAAGAACCCGAATCCCATCATCGCCCGGAATCCCCAGTAGGTCACCACCAGGTTGGGGATGTAGTCGCCGGGCCCGAACAACTGCTCGTACTCGGCTTGGAGGTCGTTGACGCCGTCGACGGTGCCATCGAAGCTCCCGGTGGCGAGGTACGACAACAGGTCGGGAACGTCGATCGACCACACGTCGCAGTCGCTGGCAACGTCACCGACGGCGAACACCGAGAACGGTGCTCCGGTGGTGGTGTTGCACAGCGCCTCGGCCGAAGCCATCTTCATCGGCTGCTGCTCGAACAGGATCTTGGCCTGCTGGTCGCCGGAGATGATCACGGCGAGGCCAGCGAACAACACGAGCCACAGTCCGCCGCGCATCGCCCGCTTGAAGGCGCGCACGTCGATGGGCGACGGGTTGTTGCGTATCAGCGACCACGCCGAGATGCCGGCGACGAACATGCCGGCGGTCATCAACGAACCGGCGATGATGTGCGGGTACGCGGCGAGCGTGGTCACGTTGGTGAGCACCGCGAAGATGTCGGTGAGTTCTGCTCGACCCGTCTCCGGGTTGAACGTGGCGCCCACCGGGTGTTGCATCCACGAGTTGGCGGCGACGATGAAGTACGCCGACAGCCACGTGCCGATCGCCGCGCACCAGATGGTGGCGAGGTGGATGCGCGGCGGGAGCCGGCCCCAGCCGAAGATCCACAGGCCGAGGAAGGTCGACTCGAGGAAGAAGGCAACGAGGCCTTCCATCGCCAACGGCGCCCCGAACACGTCGCCGACGAAGCGGGAGTAGTCGCTCCAGTTCATGCCGAACTGGAACTCCTGCACGATGCCGGTCACCACGCCCATCGCAAAGTTGATGAGGAACAGCTTCCCGAAGAACTTGGTGAGGCGCAGGTCGGCTTCGTCGCCGTGGCGATGCCAGCGGGTGTGGTACCACGCGACCATCATCGACAGGCCCAGCGTCAGCGGGACCATCAAGAAGTGGTACACGGTGGTGATACCGAACTGCCACCGAGCGAGCAAGAGTTCGTTCACGGATGGTGAGCCTCCCACAGGGAGTGGCCCCGATGCGCGGGCCAAAGGTCCATTTCTTTTGCACAAGCGCGTTTCTGGTGCGATCGGGCTTGACACTGAACATCTGTTCAGCCATCATCCTGAACATGTGTTCAGCCGGCGCGGCGATCCCGCTCGACGCCCGCCAGCGCGTGCTGACGGCGACCATCGACCTGGTCGGTCGCCAGGGAGCGCGCGCAACCACCGTGCGCGCCGTGGCCGCGGCGGCCGACGTCTCGCCTGCGCTCGTGATGCACCACTTCGGCTCGAAGGCCGGTCTGCTCGCCGCGTGTGACGACGAGGTGATGGGAACGATCCGCGAGGTCGTCGAACAGCTCGGCGATGCCGACGGTGATACAGACCGTGACGCGGGCCTTGCCGAGCTCATCGCGGCGGAGAGTGCGGGGCCGGCGATGAGCTACATCGGACGCGCCCTGCACGACGGCGGCGAGAGCGGCAGTCAATGGTTTGAATGGATGATCGACCTCACGCGCGAGGGCATGGCCGATCTCGCCGACGCGGGGCTTGCGCGACCAGCCGCCGATCCTGCGATGCAGGCGGTGCTGCTGCTGTCGATGGATCTCGGTGTGGTGCTCCTCAGGCAGCACGTCGAGCGCTATCTCGGCGCCTCCATCACCGACAGCGCCACGACCACGCGCTGGGCCGCAGCGGAACTCGATCTGCTGACCAACGGCGTATTGACGAACAACGAATCGCCCCAATCGCCCGCCACGCCAGCGGCCGCGGGCAGGAAAGGACCCCCCTCACATGAATGAACCGGTCATCGAGATGTCCGGCGTCGTCAAGACGTTTGGCGATGTCCGCGCCCTCGACGGGCTCGACCTGCGCGTCGAACGCGGCGAGATCCTCGGCTTCCTCGGGCCCAATGGGGCCGGGAAGTCCACGGCGATACGCGTGCTGCTCGGGATGCTGCGCGCCGACGAGGGCGAGATGCAGCTGCTCGGCGGCGATCCGTGGCGCGATGCCGTCGAGCTGCATCGCCGGTTGGCGTACGTCCCGGGTGACGTGAGCTTGTGGCCCAAACTCACCGGTGGCGAGACCATCGACCTCCTCGCCCGTCTGCGCGGCGGGTTCGACGTCGCCCGCCGCGATGCACTCGTCGAACGGTTCGAGCTCGATCCGACGCGCAAGGCGGGGACCTACTCGAAGGGCAACCGGCAGAAGGTCGGCTTGATCGCGGCGCTCGCGTCGGAGGTGGAGTTGCTCGTGCTCGACGAGCCCACCTCTGGCCTCGACCCGCTCATGGAGTCGGTCTTCCAAGACTGCGTGCGCGACGCGGCGGCGAACGGCACGACCGTGCTGCTGTCGAGCCACATCCTGGCCGAGGTCGAGAAGTTGTGTCGCCGGGTCAGCATCATTCGCGCTGGGCGAACGGTCGAGTCGGGCACGCTCGCCGCGCTCCGCCACGTGCAGCAGACCAGCATCAGTGCGCGGACGCGCACCCCAGTAGCGCTCGCCGACGTGGAGGGTGTGACATCGGTGCAGGTCGATGGTGATCGAGTCGAGTTCGAGGTCGACGACTCGCATCTCGACGAAGCGATGGAGCGGCTCGGCGCGGCTGGCGTGCTCAGCCTGCACTCTGCACCACCGACGCTGGAGGAGATCTTCATGCGTCACTACAGCGACGACGCGCCGCGCGAACCGGCGAGTGTGTCGAAGTGAGCGCACGCATCGCTCTCGCTGGCACCGGCCCGCTGGCTCGGGCCCGTACACGGATCGATCGGACACGGCTCGCGCTGTGGACGATCGGCATCATCGTGATGGTTGCTGCGTCGGCGGCGAGCATCGAGAGCCTGTTCCCGACCCAGGCCGACCTCGACGCTGCGGCTGCAGGATCGGACAACCCGGCGATTCGGGCCTTCAATGGGCCGGCTCAGGCGCTCGACACTCTCGGTGGCCAAGTGGCGTTCCAGGTGGGCGCGCCGGGGTTCGTCATTGCTGCGCTCGGCAGCATCTTGATGACCACCCGCTTGACGCGCCGCGAGGAGGAATCCGGCCGACTGGAATTGGTGCGGTCCTTGCCAGTGGGGCGGGGTTCGTCGATGGCCGCGGCGGCGATCGTGCTGGGGGCAATGAATGCGCTGATCGGGCTCGGTGTGGCAGTCGCGTGTCTGGGCGCCGGCCTGCCTGCGGCTGGCTCGTGGGCCTTCGGCCTGGGCTTCACCACGGTCGGATGGGTGTTCACCGCGACTGCGCTCGTCGCCGCCCAGGTAGCGCCGACCTCGCGCGCCGCCAGCGGATTGGCGGGCGTGGTGTTGGCGCTGGCGTTTCTCCTGCGTGCGGTTGGCGACATGACCAACGGGGTCTTGTCGTGGTTCTCGCCGATCGGGTGGGCGCAGGCCGCGCGGCCGTGGGCTGACGAGCGGTGGTGGGTGTTCGTCCTCCCGCTCGTGGCAACCGTTGCCATCGGCGCGCTCGCCCGCGCGCTGTTGGTGCGACGCGACTTGGGCGGCGGTCTGCTCCCGGCACGGCGTGGTCCGGCATCGGCGGTTCCCGGTCTTTCCACTCCCTTGGCGCTGGCGGTGCGCCAACAACGTGGCCTCGTGATCGGTTGGAGCGTGGCACTCGCCGTGTTCGGATTCGTCTACGGCGTGATCATCAACTCGATCGAGGACTTCGTGAGCGACAACGACGCCATGGCCGACTTCATGGCCGCCGACGCGGGAGGGGCATCGCTCACCGACTCGTACCTCGCGCAGTCGATCCGCGTGTTGGCGTTGATCGCCAGCGGCTTCACGGCCCAGGCAGTGTTGCGCGCCCGCGGCGAGGAGACGTCTGGGCGCGCCGAACCGCTCCTTGCGCTGCCGGTCACGCGGCGCTCATGGCTCGGCTCCCACGCCACGATTGCGGCCGTCGGATCGGTGGTGGTCATCGTCGCCGCTGCGCTGTGGGTGGCGATCGGCGTGGTCATCGCCACCGGCGACTTCGACACGGTCGGCAGCCTCTTCGGGGCCGCACTGGCCTACCTACCCGCGTTGGCCGTGGTGGTCGGCGTCGGTCTCGTGCTGACCGGCTGGGCTCCCCGCGCCGCGGTGGCCACCTGGGCGGTCGTGTCCGCCGCACTCATCATCGGCATGTTCGGCCCGGTGCTCAACCTCCCCGACTGGGTGGCCAACCTGTCGCCGTTCGAACACATTGCCCTCGCCCCAGCCGAGCCCGCGGCGACCGCACCGATCGTCATCCTGTCGCTGCTGGCCGTGGTGCTGGCGGTCGCCGGATTTGCCGGGATCACTCGCCGCGACTGTCCGTCGTAGCGGTCGGTCGTCGATCGAGGCCTTGACGAGTCGCCGACTTTGCGTTACAAAGTGTAGAGTTTGAAACGCAAAGTAGGAGCCTGATGGACACCGAACGACACCTTGATGCCCACGATGCCCTTGCACTCGCAGCCGCGACTGAACAGGGCGTGCGGGCGGCGATCACCCCGTCGGACCGGTTCAGTTACGCGGTGTGGGCGATCGTGTGGCCGCTCGGCTTCATGGCGCTCTGGTTCACCTTTGGTGATGATCCGATCGTCGACGTGGCGTGGATCGGCAGTGTCGCCTACGTGGTCTGCATCAGCGCGGGCGTCGTCGCCACGTGGGCGCACTTCGGCGTGCGCATGCGGGGTGTGGTCGGATCGTCAAGCAGCCTCGGTAGGAACTGGGCGCTCGTGTGGTTGGGCGGGTTCGCCGCGTGTCTGGCGGTGACAGCTGGGATCGACGGCGTGGTGCAGTCCGACGCAGCGATGGATCTCATTGCGGTCTGCCTGGCGACGTTCACGGTCGGAATGATCTACACCGCAACCGGTGCGGTGATCGGCGACGCCGTCATGACAAGGACGGGTCTGTGGCTCCTCGCCACGTGTGTGGTCGCTGCACTTGTCGGGCCCTACGGGCATCTCGTTGTGATCGCCGTGGGCGGCGTCATCGGCTTCGGTGCCGCGGCGATCACCACGTCGGGTCGGCAATGACCAACCTGTCCGACCTCGACCCCCTGATTCACGCGCCGATCCGCCTGCGCATCACGTCGGCGCTCGCCGCACTCGAGCCGGGCGACGCGCTGTCGTTCAGCCGTTTGGGCGAACTGCTCGGCACCACGTCCGGCAATCTCATCACGCACCTGAGGAAGTTGGACGATGCCGACTACGTCCACACCACCAAACGCGGCAGCACGACGTACTACTCGCTCACCGAACTCGGGTCGCAGGCCTATGCCCGGTACAAAGCGACGCTGCAAGCCTGGCTCGACGCCGACTCAACCTGAGACAACCGACGCTCAGTTGTTGAGCAGGGCGCGTACGGTCGCGATCGACGCCACTTCCGACTCGCGATCAGCGCCGCACGGCGTGAGATTGAGGGTCGTCGCGCCATTCTCGACATAGGGCTGCAGGAATTCGGCGATCTGCTCGGGGGTGCCCATCGGCGTGTACTTCTCGAACCGCTCGAACGGCACGCCGTAGAACGACTCCATCTTTGGGGCGACGTGGGCGCGCGCATCGTCGGTGGTTGCGCCGACGCCGACCCACAGCTGCATGCCATGGCGCCAACCGTCCGGCGGCGTGCGACCATGACGCTCCGCCTGTGCGGTGGCCTCGCGAAACCGCCGCACCGAGCACCAGGCGCCGAGCCAGCCGTCGCCGAAACGGCCGGCCCGATCCACGGCGGCATCACTGCGGCCGCCGACCACAAACGGGACTCGCGATGACGGCGTCGGACGGATCGTGCCGGCCCGGAAGTCGAAGAACTCGCCGTCGCCGTCCACCGTGTCGCCGTCGAGCAATGCCCGTACCGCCACCAGTGCCGCGTCGGTGCGTCGCCCGCGCGTGCCGGGATCGACGCCGCACACCTCGAACTCGTGACGGTCTTCGCCGCCGACGCCGACACCGACCGTCACCCGCCCGGGCGCGGCTTCGGCGAGCGATGCGATCTGCCGCGCGGCGACCATCGGATGCCGGAGGGCGAGCAACCACACGCCGAGGTGCAGGTCGAGGCGCGGCTCGATCCCGCTCAGCGCCGCCAACACGACGGGCCCGTCCATCCCCGAGCCGTCGATGAAGCTCACGTGGTCGGCGGTGAACAGGTGGTCGATGCCCGCGTCGGCCATCGCCGCGAGACGCGCGCTCCTCTGCGATGCATCGAGACCCCACAGGTCCCACGGCACGCTCATCCCGACGCGCGCCCCAGCCTGCCGCATGCTCACGACGCGGCACGTTGGGCGTGCGTGCGCAGGATTCGCCGCCCGAGGCTGGTCTTGTGGACCTCGTCGGCACCGTCGTAGATCCGGGCGGCGCGCTCGTGGCGCAGGAAGTACGACAGCACCGTGTCGTCGGTGACGCCGAGCGCACCGTGCACCTGGATCGACTTGTCGATCACGTCGAGCATCGTGTTGGCCACGGTGAACTTGATGGCGGCGATCGAGTCGCGGGCGGCGGGCGCCCCGACCTGGTCGATCTGCCACGCCGCATGCAGGGTCATCAGTCGAGCGCCCTCGATCGCTGCCGCCGATTCGGCCACCCAGTGTTGGATCACCTGTCGGTCGGCCAGGGTCGAGCCGTCGAGGTCGATCACCCGCTCGTTGGCCCGATCACACATCAGGTCGAACGCTCGCCCGGCGATACCCAACCAGCGCATGCAATGGTGGATCCGGCCCGGTCCAAGACGCTGCTGGGCGATCGTGAATCCCGCGCCTTCTGGCCCAAGCAGGTTCGACCGCGGGACGCGACACGACTGATAGCTGACCTCGGCATGGCTCGCCCAACCGTGGCCGACGTGACCCATCACGCCGACGTTGCGCACCAGCTCGAACCCAGGGGTGTCGGTGGGGACGATGATCATGCTCGCCCGCTGGTGACGTGGCGCATCGGGGTCGGTCACCGCCATCACGATGGCGAACGCCGCGCCGTCGGCCGACGAGGTGAACCACTTCTGGCCGTTGATCACGTAGTCGTCGCCGTCGACGACGGCGGTCGTTTCGAGCAACACCGGATTCGAGCCAGCGGTTTCGGGCTCGGTCATCGAGAAGCAACTCCGCTCCCGCCCCTCCACGAGTGGCACCAGGTACCGATCGCGTTGCTCCGCGTTGGCGTGTTCGTGCAGGATTTCGACATTGCCCGCGTCGGGGGCCTGCGCCCCGAACACGAGATGGCCGAGCGGTGACCGGCCGAGCACCTCGCTGAGCAGGCCGTGCTCGAGCATCGTCAGTCCGAGGCCGCCGAGGTCTTCGGGGTGGTTCGGTGCCCACAGTCCCGTTTCGCGCACTCGGTTCTGGGCGCGGGCGACGGCAGCATCGAGCACGTCGGGATCGCCGTGCAACAGCTCGCCCTCGAGGGGGATCACCTCGGCCTCCATGAAGCTGCGGGCCAGATCGAGGATCGTCTCCATGCGCTCCGAGATCGTGAAGTCCATGCGCGACATGATGCACTATTGGTCATGGCTGACGTGGGGGTCGACGTCGAGGCGGAACGAGCAGAGTGGCTGGCGGGCGCCCCGGCGCGCAGTCCCGAGGTGGAACAGGCGCGGTTCGCCGGCAACGTGCCCGACGCGTCGCAGCTCGACCTCGCCGACATCAACCCGTACAACCCGCACCTGTTCCGTGACGATCGATGGCACGATCACTTCGCCCGGCTCCGCCGGGAAGACCCGGTGCACTTCAACGAACTGGCATCAGCGGGGCGCTACTGGTCGATCAGCACGTGGGATGCGATCCGCGAAGCGGAGGCCGACTGGCGAAGGTTCTCCTCCGAGCCGAGCATCGTGCTCGGGCCACCGATCGGCGCACCACTGCCGAAGACGATCGACCAGATCACGTCGTTCATCGCCATGGATCCGCCGGAACACGAACAGCAGCGGATCACGGTGCGCCGCTCGACCACCCCGGCGGCGAACAAGATCTACGAGCCGCTGATCCGCGAACGCGTCGGCGGCGTGCTCGACGCACTTCCCGTCGGCGAGACGTTCAACTGGGTCGAACACGTCTCGGTCGAACTCACCGCAATGATGCTGGCCACGCTGTTCGGGATCCCGCTCGCCGACCGGCACAAGTTGATGCGCTGGTCGGACGTCGCCACGACGATCCCCGAGCCCGGCGGTCTCGTCGAATCGACCGCGCAGCGACGCGCCGAGCTCGGTGAACTGCTGGCGTACTTCGACGCGTTGTGGGCGCGTCGACGCGCCGAACCGGGCGACGACCTCGTATCGATGTTGGCGCACGGCGAGGCGACGCGCGACATGACGCCACTGCAACAGGTGGGCAACCTGATGTTGCTGATCATCGGCGGCAACGACACCACCCGCAACACGATGTCGGGCAGCGTGTATGCGTTCAACCAATTCCCCGAGCAGTTCGCGGCGCTGCGCGCCGACCCGGCGTTGGTCGACAACCTCCCCCACGAGATCATCCGCTGGCAGACACCGCTGGCGTACATGCGGCGCACGGCCACCGCCGACTGCGAGTTCCGTGGTCGTCAGATCAAGCAACACGACCAGGTGCTGCTGTGGTACGTGTCGGCAAACCGCGACGAGGCGGTGTTCGACGACGCCGACTCGTTCGACCTGCGGCGGCACAACGCGAACCGGCACGTCTCATTCGGGCATGGCATCCACTACTGCATGGGCGCTCGTCTGGCCGAGATGCAGGTCCGGGTGTTGTGGGAGGAGATTCTCCGGCGGGACATGCGTGTGGAGCTCCAGGCCGAACCGACGCGCACCTTCTCGTCGTTCATTCACGGCTACCTCGACGTGCCCGTGCGCATCGTTCGCTGACGCAGTTCAGAACGCGTTTGCCTCGGGCCGCTCCCGCCAGGCAGCGTGGCGGCGATGGGGGACCTGGCGAACGACACCGAGATCGAACGCGTCGACGAGGGCCTGTTCCGGGCCACTCCGTCGCGCGACTGGGAGATCTGGGGGCCGATGGGCGGCTACATCGCCTCGTTTGCGCTGCGCGCCGCCGGTGCCACCGTCGACGAGGGGCTGTTGCCCGCCTCGTGCTCGGCGCACTATCTCGGCGTCGCTCGTTTCGAGCCGATCGACATTCGCATCACACCGCGACGCGCTGGCCGGTCGGCTCAGTCGCACCGCGTGGAGATCAGCCAAGACGGCGCGCCGATCGTCGACGCCATGGTGTGGAGCGCGCGCTCGGGTGACGGACTCGAACACGACGAAGCGGTCGCCCCCGATCTGCCGACACCCGACCAGCTCCCGAGCATCTCCGAACTCGTCGACCCTGACGACTCGCCGCCCTACGCGTTCTGGGAGAACTTCGACGGCAAGCCGATCGCCTTCGAACAGCCCTGGCCGCCTGATGGTCCGCGTCCTGCGGTGTGGCAGGAGTGGATGCGCTTCTTGCCAACCGCCACATTCGACGACCCGTGGGTCGATGCGATTCGCTCGCTGATCCTCGTCGATCTTCCCGGGTGGCCCTCGGCCAACCGTCCACACGCGTGGCGGAAGCCGCCGTTCATCGGACCCACGCTCGACGTGAACGTGGCGTTCCACCGCCCGACCAGCGACGAACCATGGCTGCTCGCCGACGGCGCCACCCCGGTGTCGACGGGCGGACTGTTCGGGTGGACGGCGCGGGTGTGGTCGCCGTCGGGTCGGCTGCACGCCAGCGGCGGCGGGCAGTGCATCTATCGACGCACGCAGTAGCGCCCTTCGATCGAGAGAGCTACATCCAGGCCGGCCGCGACTGTTCGAAGCGGTCGATGTGGTCTTCGTGGCGCATCGTCAGGCCGATGTCGTCGAGCCCGTTGAGAAAGCGATGCTGGATCGATGCGTCGAGGTCGAATGACGCGTCGACCGTTGCGTCGGGCACCTCGACCACCAACCGTTCGAGGTCGATCAACATCTCCGCCCGCGGCGCACGCTCGACTGCGTCCCAGATCAGCTCGACGGCGAACTCGTCGAGACGCACCGGAACGAGCCCGTTCTTGGTGCAGTTGTTGAAGAAGATGTCCGAGAAGCTCGGCGCGATCACGGCCTCGAAGCCGTACTGCATGATCGCCCACACGGCATGCTCACGCGACGACCCCACCCCGAAGGCTGGGCCGGCGACGAGAATGTTGGCGCCGGCGTACTGCGGTTGATTGAGCACGAAGTCGCGGTCGTCGCGCCACGTGGAGAACAAGCCCTTCTCGAAGCCGGTGCGCTCAACCCGCTTGAGCCAGTGGGCGGGGATGATCTGGTCGGTGTCGACGTCGGAACGCCGCAGTGGCAACCCGGTGCCGGTGATCACGCGTACGGCCTTCATGACGAGGCTCCCTCGTTGTGCTGCTGGTCGTGGTCGGGCAGGTCGTCCGGGGTGGCCAGCGTGCCGGTCACCGCCGTTGCGGCAGCGACGGCAGGTGACACGAGGTGGGTGCGGCCTCCGCGCCCCTGCCGTCCTTCGAAGTTGCGGTTCGACGTACTCGCTGCGCGTTCACCGGGTTCGAGCTTGTCGGGGTTCATCGCCAAGCACATCGAACATCCCGGCTCGCGCCAGTCGGCGCCAGCCGCCGTGAACACTTCGTGCAGTCCCTCCTCGACCGCCTGGGCCTTCACCGCATGGCTGCCCGGCACCACCATCACGCGGGGAACGGCGACGGTGCGCCCGCGCAACACCTCGGCGGCGGCGCGCAGGTCCTCGATGCGGCTGTTGGTGCACGAGCCGATGAACACCGTGTCGATGGCCACCTCGCGCAGTGGCGTTCCCGGTTCGAGTTCCATGTAGTCCAACGCTCGACGAGCAGCGTCCTGAGCCGCCGCGGTGTCGAACGCTTCGGGGTCGGGCACGTCGTGGTGGATCGGCAGCACCTGACCCGGGTTGGTGCCCCAGGTGACGTGATGGGTGATCGAGGCGGCGTCGATCACGATCTCTTTGTCGAACTCGGCGTCGTCGTCGGTGGTCAGCGTGCGCCAGTCGGCGACCGCTACGTCCCACTGCTCGCCGGAAGGTGCGTTCGCCCGGCCGCGCAGATACTCGAACGTGGTGTCGTCGGGAGCGATCAGTCCGGCCTTGGCGCCCGCCTCGATCGACATGTTGCACACCGTCATCCGGCCCTCCATCGACAGCGCGCGGATCGCCGAGCCGCGGTACTCGATGACGTGGCCGATACCGCCGGTGGTTCCGATCTCGCCGAGGATCGCCAGGATCACGTCCTTGGCCGTCACTCCGGGGCGCAGGTCGCCATCGACCGTGACCGACATCCACTTCGGTCGCTGCTGTGGCAGCGTCTGCGTGGCCAGCACATGTTCGACCTCGCTGGTACCGATGCCGAACGCCAGCGCCCCGAACGCACCGTGTGTGGCGGTGTGCGAGTCGCCGCACACGATGGTCATACCGGGCAGGGTGCGGCCTTGCTCGGGACCGATCACGTGCACGATGCCCTGGCCCGAGTGGCCCATCGGGAAGTGCTCGATGCCGTGCTCCTCCACGTTGACGCGCAACGTGTCGACCTGCTTCGCCGACACCTCGTCGGCGATCGGTTCGTCGATGCGCTCGGTGGGCACGTTGTGGTCTTCGGTGGCCACCGTGAGGTCGGGTCGGCGCACCGTGCGACCGCTCATCCGGAGGCCTTCGAAGGCCTGCGGGCTGGTCACCTCGTGCACGAGGTGCAGATCGATGTACAGCAGATCGGGCTCGCCCGGCGCCGAGTGCACGACGTGACGGTTCCAGATCTTCTCGGCGAGCGTGGTGCCCACATGACCTCCCGGGAGACGGGTCGACTATCCCAGAATGTGGGATATGCTTCTTGCAATATGGACAGCGTATCGGAGGTCGGAGTGCTCGACAAGGCGGTTGCCGTCCTCGACGCGGTCGCCGCCGAACCGTCGTCGCTCACGGCGTTGTGCGCGGCCACCGACCTGCCGCGCGCGACGGCTCACCGTCTGGCCACCGCACTCGAGGTACACGGTCTGCTGCGCCGTGATGCTCAAGGTCGCTACGACCTCGGTGCCCACCTCGACTCGCTCGGGCGGGCCGCGTCCGCCCGCTTCCCGCTCGCCGAGCACGCGGCGGCACCGATGGACCGCCTACGCCACGCGACCGGCGAGGGCGTGCAGCTATTCGTGCGCGAAGGCGATCGGCGGCGCTGCATTCGCTCGCTCGAGTCGACCCACGGGCTGCGGTGGATCCTCCCCGAGGGCACGTTGCTCCCGCTCGACGTCGGCTCGGCCGGCCGAGTGCTCGCCGGCGAAGTCGGGCCGGAGGGCTGGGTAGAGAGCGTTGGCGAACGCGAGGCCGGGGTGGCATCGGTGAGCGCGCCGATCGTGGATGGCGCGGGCGAGATCATCGGCGCGTTGTCGGTGAGCGGACCGATCGACCGGCTGTCGACCGCACCAGCGCAGCGGTTCGGTGCCGACGTCGTCGGCACGGCGAAGGCCATCGGCGCCGCGCTGCCGGCCGTCAGCCCGAGCGGATGATCGTGGCGTCGACCTCCACCAGCTGATCCAAGGGCCGCTCCGTTGCGGCGATCCCGTACGCTGAGAGCGTGAGCGAACCATCGACCGACGGGGGCGCTGCGACCGGCGTCGAGCTGTTGCCGAGCGACTGGCGCCAGCAGGTGCGCGAGTTGGCCGTCCAGCGAGATGCCGTGATCCTCGCCCACAACTATCAGGTTCCCGAGATCCAGGACATCGCCGATCACACCGGCGACTCGCTCGGCCTCTCACGGGTCGCCGCCCAGGTCGACGCATCCACGATCGTGTTCTGCGGCGTGCACTTCATGGCCGAGTCGGCGAAGATCCTCAGCCCCGACAAGACCGTGCTGATCCCCGACGCCGCAGCCGGGTGCAGCCTCGCCGAGACGATCACCGCCGACCAGCTGCGGGCATGGAAGGCCGAACACCCCGGCGCGGTCGTCGTCAGCTACGTCAACACCACCGCCGCAGTGAAGGCTGAGACCGACATCTGCTGCACATCGTCGAACGCCGTCGAGGTGGTCGAATCGATCCCGGCCGACACCGAGATCCTGTTCTGCCCCGATCAGTTCCTCGGTGCGCACGTGCAGCGGATCACCGGGCGCGAGAACATGCACATCTGGATGGGCGAGTGCCACGTGCACGCCGGCATCAACGGCGCCGACCTGCGCGATCGTGTCGAAGCCGAGCCCGACGCCGAGTTGTTCATCCATCCCGAATGCGGCTGCGCCACGAGCGCGCTCTACCTCGTAGGTGCGGGCGTCGTACCCGACACCAAAACCAAGATCCTCTCCACCGGCGGCATGGTCACCGCCGCACGCGAGACCACCGCCGAGCGGGTGCTGGTGGCCACCGAAACCGGGATGCTGCACCAGTTGGAGAAGGTCAA
The DNA here is from genome assembly GCA_965230015.1 of Ilumatobacteraceae bacterium. Taxonomy (GTDB): domain Bacteria; phylum Actinomycetota; class Acidimicrobiia; order Acidimicrobiales; family Ilumatobacteraceae; genus JABSQH01. Next base: position 141,322 of record CBDDKF010000017.1, read on the forward strand.
CCCGACCACATCGTTCGAGCCCGTGAACCGCGCCGCGGTGTGCAAGTACATGAAGATGATCACGCCGGGCAAGCTGCTGCGTTCGTTGCGCGAGGGCGTCGACGAGGTCGACGTACCCGACGACATCGCCAGCGCGGCGCGGGCGTCGGTCGAGCGGATGATCCAGCTCGGCACGCCCTCGCCCACGGGAGAGTGAGCCGTCGCCTTCATCATCAGCGCCGTCTGGCGGCGCGATGACGTTGCCTCGGCGCCTGGCGGCGCCCGCGCCGACGTGGACCGACGATGTCGACGTCGTCGTGCTCGGATCGGGCGCGGCAGGGCTCTCTGCCGCATTGGCTGCCCGGCCGGTGCGGCGCGTGTTGATCGTCACCAAGGACGTGTTGTCGGCCGGGTCCACGCAGTGGGCTCAAGGTGGGCTCGCCGCCGTGCTTCATCCGACCGACACGATCGAGCACCACGTCGCCGACACGATCGCGGCGGGCGCTGGATTGTGCGACGAGGCGGTGGTGCGCGAGCTCGTCGCCGATGCGCCGACATCGATTCGGTACTTGATGCGTCTCGGCGCGGCGTTCGACCCGCCGGCCGAGGGCCCGGCTGACGGGGCCGACGGCATCGCCCTCACCCGGGAAGGTGGCCACAGTCACCGGCGCATCGTCCACTCCGGTGGCGACCGGTCGGGCGCCGAAGTGCAACGAACGCTCGACGAGGGGGCGATCGGCGCGGGCGTCGAGGTGATGAGCCACGCGTTCGCGCTCGACCTGCTCACGGGGACCACCCGCGATGGTCAACGCCAGGTCGCTGGCGTGGTGATCGGACGACTCGACGAGGCTGGCCAAGTCGAGTCGGTCGGCACGATCACCGCCCGTGCCGTGGTCATCGCATCGGGCGGCTACGGGCAGGTGTACGCCTCGACGTCGAACCCACCGGCGGTCACAGGCGACGGGATCGCAATGGCCCTCCGGGCCGGCCTCCCCGCACGCGACCTCGAGTTCGTCCAGTTCCATCCCACCGTGTTGTGGCGTGGCCCCGACGCCCGCGGCCAGCAGGCCCTCGTGTCCGAGGCGGTGCGCGGCGAGGGGGCGATCCTGTTCGACGGCGCCGGCCAACGGGTGATGGCCGGCGTGCATCCCCAAGAAGACCTCGCGCCGCGCGACGTCGTGTCGGCGGCGATCTCCCAGCGCATGGCCGAGGCGCCCGGCGGGGTCGACGATCACGTATACCTCGATGCGACCCATCTCGGGTCGGGCTTCTACGACCGGTTTCCCTCGATCACCGAGGCCTGTCGCGAGATCGGCCTTGACCCCGCCGTCGAGCGCATCCCGGTGGCCCCGGCGGCCCACTATGCGTGCGGCGGTATCCGTGCGTCGTTGTCGGGCCGCACCGGCCTGACCGGCTGCTACGCCGTCGGCGAGGTGTCGGCCACCGGCGTGCATGGCGCCAATCGGCTGGCCTCGAACAGCCTCACCGAGTCGGTGGTGGCTGGCACCCGCGTCGGTCGCGACCTGGCGTGGGAGCTGCCCGAGCGTGTCGACCCCGACGTGCACGGGGACGTGCTCGCCGAGCCCACGCCGCTCCTCGATCCCGCGCGTGTGCGCGAGGTACGCGCCGTGATGTCGCGCCATGTCGGTGTGCTGCGTAGCGACGAGTCGCTGGCTGCGGCAAGCGGAGCGCTCGGACTGCTCAGTCGGGCGCTGTCGAACGACGACAGCGCGGTACCGCCGTCTCGGCGCACATGGGAGGGAACGAACCTCCTGACCGTGGCCACTGCGGTCGTCGCTGCGGCGCTCGTCCGTGGCGAGAGCCGCGGCTGTCACCGGCGGACCGACCATCCCGAGTCGCTCGACGAGTGGCGACGCCACCTCGACGTGCATCTCGACGCAGCAGGCACCGTCGACGTGCAGGCGACCGCACTCGTCGACCAGCGCAATGCCGGATAATCGGCACATCTAGTGTCGGAGCCGGTGCACGACTTCAACACGCTCCCCGAGCCGCGGCGCGCCGCGTTGCAGAGCGCCGGTCTCGATGCCGACGACGTCGAGGCCCTGATCCGCGCGGCGCTCGATGAAGATCTGCTCGGTGGTGTCGACGTCACCTCCGTAGCGACGATCGACACCGACCATCGAACGACAGGACAATTCACCGCTCGTCGGCGCGGCACGATTGCCGGACTGCCAGTGGCTGCTGCGGTGATCGACATCGTGTGCGGACCCGAGTCGCGCACCGTTGCCGAGGTCGACGACGCCGCTGCGGTCGACGCAGGCACGGTGTTGGCCACCGTCGACGCGCCCACCCGCTCGTTGCTCACGGCGGAACGCACGGCGCTCAACCTCCTGTGTCATCTGTCGGGGATCGCCACGTTGACCGCGCAGTGGGTCGACGCCGTTGCCGGCACGGCCGCCCGGGTGCGCGATACGCGCAAGACCACGCCGGGCCTCCGTTCGCTCGAGAAGTACGCCGTGCGCTGCGGGGGTGGCGTCAACCACCGGATGGGACTGTCCGATGCCGCGCTGGTGAAGGACAACCACATCGCTGCCGCGGGCTCGGTTGCAGAGGCGTTCCGTCGGGTGCGGGCGAATGCTCAGGTGCCGATCGAGATCGAAGTCGACACGCTCGAGGGTCTCGCCGAAGCGATCGACGCAGGTGCCGACGAGGTCCTGATCGACAACTTCAGCCCCGATCAGATGCGCGCGGCGGTGGCGTTGCGCAACGAGATGCGCCCGACCGTAGCGCTCGAAGCCAGCGGCGGGCTCACCTTGGAAACCGCGCGTATCGTCGCCGCGACCGGCGTCGACTACATCGCGGTGGGCGAGCTCACCCACTCGGCGCCGATCCTCGACATCGGCCTCGACGTCTAGCGCATGTCGGTAGGCCGAGTACCGGCGCTCGGGTCAGTAGACGCCGAGCAGGTCGACCACGATCACCGTGTCGGCGCCTTCGGGCAGACCGAGCTGGGGGTTGCCCTCGGGGCCGAACGCGTCGTCGGGCGGGATCACGATCGCCCGGCGCCCGCCGACCTGCATGCCGACCAAGCCCTCGATCAGACCGGGGATCGTCGCCCCCTCGACCATCGGGATCTGCAGCGGTTCGCTGGCCCACGTGGTGTCGAGGGCCACGAGCGTGTCGCCACGGAAAAGCACGAGGTGGACCACCGCGGTTTGGCCATCTTCGAGCGTGGCCCCATCGCCGTCGCGCAGGTCGACGGTGGTCACCTCGTTGGCGCCTTCCGACGGCTCGACACCGGCCTCGGTCGGTTCGTCGGCCGGGTCGGCTGGCTTCACGACGGCGCGCACGTCGACCACGAACGTGAGGTCCTCGTTCTCGCAGATCACTTCGCTGCGCGCGGTCTCGCCGTAGGCCAGGTCACTCGGAATGTCGAGCTGCACCTGGTCGCCGGCGCTCACCCCGACCAGTCCCTGCTCCCACCCTGGGATCACGCTCTGGGTGCCGAGCACCACGGGGAACGGCTCGCGGTCGTAGCTGTTGTCGAACTCCAAGCCGTCACGGCTGCGCACGCCGATGTAGTCGACGATGACCGTGTCGCCTTCCTCGGCAGCCGGCCCGTCGCCTTCGACGAGCAGGTTCACTTCCAGATCGGTCGGCAACTCGCTGGGAATCTCGACCTCGGGCTTGTCGGGGTTGGTCGGTGGCGGGCCGGCTTCGCCGAAGTCGGGCTCGGGCACGGTGCCGCCGGTTTCGATGCACTCCGGCCCGGTCGGCGCGGTGTTCTCCGCTCCGTCGTCGGTGTCGTTTCCGCTCTCGGCGCCGTCACCAGCGCCATCACCAGCATCGTCGTCGGCACCGTCGACGGTGGTCTCGGTGGTGGTGTCGTTGTCGGTCGTGTCGGCCGACGAGTCGTCGTCGCTGCCACATGCAGCGACGAGCAGAACGGCGGCAACGACGAGGGGAAGCGTCCGGCGCATCGCCGGGACGCTACTGGCGATCAGGCCGTTGCGGACGGCAGGCGGTCGTCGTGGGGGTGCGCAGCGAGCCACTCGGCTTCGGCGACGCCCAGCGCCGTCGAGGGTGCTCCCTCCACGAACGGCCACAGTTCCGCGGCGATCCGGCGGTAGTTCCCGGTGGCGCCGAGCTCGCCGAGCAGTGCATAGAGCCCGAGGTTGATGCGCTGGATGAACACGAACGCGCGGGGCACGGTGGCGTACTGGCTGATCGGACTGCTCCGGTCGAACGTGTGGCGCACGATCGAGTTGGCGTACTCGCGCGTCCAGGTCATCGTGCGATCGCTGCGCACCGTGTCGTAGAAGTGCGAGAAGTACTCGCCGACGTCGTCGGTGGTCACGGGTGCATCCTGCTGCAGCATCCCTGCGTACTCGAGGATCGCCCGGAACCGCTCGTTGTCGTGATCGACCGCAGCCGCCTCGACCATCGACGCAAAGGTGGAGAGTTCGGAATCGGAGAAGTGCTTGACCAGACCGAAGTCGAGGAAGGTCACCGTGCCGTCGTCATGGAACAGGTAGTTGCCGGGATGCGGGTCGCCGTTGAACGTGCCCATCCGGTACAGGCTGCGGAAGACGAAGCGGAAGATCACCTCGCCGGCGTGGTCGCGCTCTGCCTGTGGGCGGCGCATCAGCTCGTCCCAGCCGAACCCGTCGACCAGTTCGGTGGTCAGCACCCGATCGGTCGAGTACTCGTCGATCACCTCAGGGATGTGGATGAACGGGTGGTGGCGGTAGAAGTCGCCGAAGGCGCGCTGGTTGTCGGCCTCGCGCCGGTAGTCGACCTCCTCGGTGATGCGCACCTTGATCTCGTCGACCATCTCGCTCGGGTCGAGACCACCGAAGCCCTGTCGCAGCAGCGTGCCGAGCATGTCGGCGTTCGCCAGGTCGGCCGAGATCGCATCGGCGACGCCGGGGTACTGCACCTTCACCGCGACCGCCCGCTCGCTGCCGCCAACACCATCGAAGGAGTTGTCTCGGATGATCGCCCGGTGCACCTGCCCGATCGATGCTGCGGCGATCGGTTCGTGGTCGAACTCGACGAAGCGTTCTTCGATCGTTGCGCCGAGTTCGTCCTCGATCGTCGCTCGTGCCAGCTCGGGCGCCATCGGCGGCGCCTCGGTGCGCAACTCCGCCAACGCCAACCTGAGCGGCTCGGGGATGCCGTCGTCGAGATAGCTGGCCATCTGGCCGAGCTTCATCAGCGCACCCTTCATCTGGCCGAGTTCGTCGGCGACCTGTTGCGCCGTGGCCATCTCGCGCGACCGATCGAGTTCGGCGCGTCGTTCGGCCGACGCGAACGTCTTGCGCGCGGCGGTGGTGGCGTAGGTGCCGCCGACGGTTGCCCCCAGCCGAGCGAGGCGAACGTTGCGCTGGAGCCGGCCGGCGCCGACCGCCACACTGTCGCCCGGTCGCCGCATCCAGCGCCATATTGCAACGAGGCCGAGCGCGGTGAGCAGCGCGGCGATTGCACGTGCACACCAGCGTCTCATCCGCGCTCCACCACCGACCGCACCGCTCGCAGCAACGTCGGGTTGAACTGATCGGCGTGGGCGACGACCGCGTCGTGGTCGGCGTCGATACGGAACGGCACGGCCCCGTCGATCAACTCGAACAGTTGCGCCTGGCGGCGCAGCGGGATCACCGAGTCGCGCATCGTCATCACCACCGAGGTGGGCACGTCGACCGTGGAGATCCACTCGCGCGACGAGAACGTGCCGATCGCCCGGCCAGCTTCGAGCACGACCCGCCAATCGTGACGCGAGGCCTCGCGGACCGCCCACGGCTCCCAGATCTCGGCTCGCTTCTGCAAATAGAACTGGTCGGTGAGCCATGTGCGGGCTTGTTCGGGGGTCACTCGAGCGATCGCTGCCAGGCCGGTCAGGCCGAGAAAGCCGAGTCGCTCCTCGCGACGCCCAGAGAAGAACGGTGCTGTGGCACACAAGACGAGTCCGTCGACGCGCTCTGGATGACGACGCCACAACAACTGGGCGACCGGGCCGCCCATCGAGTAGCCGACCGCGATGAACCGGTCGATGCCGAGGATCGCGGCCACGTCGGCGACGTCGTCGGCGCAGTCCTCGAGGCGAAACGCCTTCTTCGGTCGCAAGCCGGTGCCGTGCCCGCGGTGATCGAAGGCGATCACGCGGTAGTGCGCGCCGAGTGGTTCGTACGCGCGGAACCAGTTGAGATCGGCGGTGGCGGTCCAGCCATGGAGCAGCGCCAGTGTCGGCGCGCCGGGTGGACCACCGAAGTCGCGCACCAAGACCGTCCCACGGTCGGGCAATTCGACGAACCGCCCGTGAGGGAGCGGCGGCACGACGAGGTCGGTCGAGAAATCGACGATGCCGATGTCGGCCCGGTCGTCGGCGAGATCGCTCATCGGGCGGGTGCGCTCAGGCGGGGTCGACCGAGAGCACGCGCACGGTGAGCGCGCCGTTGGGCGCGTCGTAGGTGATCTCCTGACCGGCGGCTGCCCCGTCGAGGGCTGCACCGAGCGGCGACGACGGGCTGATCACATCGGCACCGTCGACCTGCTCTTCCATGTTGCCGATCAGATACCGCTCGGCCATGTCGTCGCTGTCGCCGTCGTACACCACGGTGTACACGAGCGCGTCGTCGGCGATCTCGGCGTTTTCCAGCAGGTGCTCGAGCTGGCGGATGCGGCCCTCCATGTGGCCCTGCTCGTCCTTCGCGGCGTGATACCCGGCGTTCTCTTTGAGGTCGCCTTCTTCGCGCGCCCGCTCGATCTTGTTCGCCACCTCGATGCGGCCGCGGGTGGTCAGGTCGTCGAACTCCGCCTGCAACCGTTCGTATGCAGCGCGGGAGAGTTTCTGTGCTGCCATGGTCGAGCAAGGCTATCGGCCTCCGGATTCGCGCGGGTTGTCGCCGTAGGCTCGCTCGCCATGGCTCATGACATCGCAGTGATCGGCGGCGACGGGATCGGACCGGAGGTGATCGCCGAGGCGCTGAAGGTCGTCGAGGCCGCGGGCGTCGACATCGCCACCACGCACTACGACCTCGGGGGCGCGCGTTACCTGCGCGACGGCGAGATCCTCTCCGACGACACGCTCGACCGGCTCCGTGATCACGACGTGATCCTGCTGGGCGCAGTCGGCACCCCCGAAGTGGCTCCTGGTGTGATCGAGCGGGGCTTGTTGTTGAAGATGCGGTTCGACCTCGACCTGTATGTCAACCAGCGGCCGTTCGTGGGGACGGCCCCCGGCCACACCGAGCCACACGACTTCGTCGTGATCCGCGAGAACACCGAAGGCCCGTACGTCGGCGAGGGTGGAGTGCTGCGCAAGGGCACGCCCAACGAGGTAGCCACCCAGGGGTCGGTGAACACCCGCCTCGGCGTGGAGCGCTGCATTCGATACGCCTTCGAGCTCGCCGCCAGCCGACAACGCCAGCACGTCACGTTGGTGCACAAGACCAACGTGTTGACGTTTGCGGGCGACCTCTGGCAGCGGACCTTCGACGAGGTGGCCGCGGAGTACCCGGATGTCGACACGGCGTACAACCATGTCGATGCCGCGTGCATCTACTTCGTGCAGGACCCACACCGCTACGACGTGATCGTCACCGACAATCTGTTCGGCGACATTCTCACCGACCTCGGCGGCGCCGTGTCGGGCGGCATCGGCTTGGCCTCGTCGGCCAACCTCAACCCGGCGCGCACCGGCCCGTCGATGTTCGAGCCCGTCCATGGCTCGGCGCCCGACATCGTCGGCACCGGCCAGGCCAACCCCACCGCGGCCATCCTCAGCGCTGCGCTGATGCTCGACTTCCTCGGCGAGACCGATGCAGCGGCGCGTATTCGCGCGGCGTGCGATGATCCGGTCGACGGCAGCACCACCGGTGTTGGTGATTCGATCGCCGATCGCGTGGGAGACTGACGCGATGCCCATCCAACCGACAGAGAAGATCTGGATGAACGGCGAGCTCGTCGACTGGGACAAGGCCCAGGTGCACGTGCTGACCCATGCGCTGCATTACGGCAGTGGTGTGTTCGAGGGCATTCGCGCGTACGAGACCGCCGACGGCCCAGCGATCTTCCGGCTCACCGACCACATTCGGCGCCTGTTCGATTCGGCCAAGATCGTCGGCTTCGAGATCCCCTACACCGTCGACGAGCTGATCGCGGCGACCAAAGAGACCGTTGCGGCGTCGGGTCTGCCGTCCTGCTACATCCGTCCGCTGGCTTACCTCGGTTATGGCGAGATGGGTCTCAACACGTTGCCGTGCACGGTCGACGTGGCGATCGCCTGCTGGCCGTGGGGTGCGTACCTCGGCGACGACGCCGTGCAGAAGGGCGTGCGGATGAAGATCTCGTCGTGGACGCGCCACGACCACAACACCATGCCGCCCGCGTCGAAGACCACCGGCAACTACGTGAACTCGTCGTTGGCCAAGGTGGAGGCGCTCAACGCCGGCTACGACGAGGCGATCATGCTGGCGCCCAACGGGTTGATCGCCGAGTGCACGGGGGAGAACATCTTCGTCAGCCGGCAGGGGACGCTGCTCACTCCGCCGATCTCGGCGGGTGCGCTCGAGGGGATCACTCAGAACTCCGTGCACGTCATCGCCCAGGATCTCGGGTTCGAGGTGAAGATCGACAACATCGCCCGCAGCGATCTGTACATCGCCGAGGAGGCGTTCGTGTGTGGCACCGCGGCCGAGGTCAGCTCGATCAGTTCGGTCGACGATCGGTCGATCCCGTGCCCCGGTCCGATGACCCTGGCGATCGCCGAGGTGTTCCACCGGGCGATCCGCCGCCAAGAGGACCGCTACAAGGACTGGTGCGAGACGCTCTGACCCGAAGTGGCAACGGTGTGGCCCCAAAACGGTGAACGCCCCGGAGTGCGCTCGGCCGAAACCTCGCACCCTCCGGGGCGTTGCCGTGGACAGGTCCACCATCGATCGAACGTCGGGCGTTAGCCTTCGACTCGACCGATCACATCGCCCGTCGTGCTTGCGCACGGCGGGCGATGCCGCGTATGCGGTGCGGTCGACGGTTTCCCGTCTCCCGTCCCGATATGTCACTGGGTTCACGCTGACCCGGTTGCCCGTGCCAACGGTCCTGGTGCCATGCGGAACCGCCCTCTCCGAGGCCAGTTGGGGTGACCCCAGATCCGTCGGCTCCGTTCCACGGCCCGTCTCCGACACGGCGAACCGTGTCGACTCGGTACCTCGCCACATCCGCCGGTTTCCCGACGAATCCAGCAGGCCTCCGTGGCCACCGGTCTCCCGGCGACTCGGTCTGACCCGACTCCGCTCCGAACTCCCGGTTGCCCGGGTCTCCGGCTCGGCGCCGACCCCTCGTTGCCGCTGCCGCCCGAAGGCGACCTCGACCCGGTTGGAAGTGGTCGGTGGACCTTGTCCGTGCCCCCGCACCGCTTCTGGCTTCCGTGGCGCCGAGGGACGGGGCTTGCGCCCTCCTCAGCGCCCCGGCGACCATGCGCTCGCTGGGACGATCGATAGTTAAGACCGCGCAAAACCCCAGGTCAAGAGGTATTTTCGAACTCACAGGGTTATCCACGAACATTTCTCGTTACCCCCAGGACACCGTGCGTCTTCCACCCGATAACCACTGTTCATGCACACGTTCGTGCACAGGTGATCGGCCGGTTGTGGTGGCTCGCCTTGCGTTGGGGACCGGACTCCGGTTCAATAGCCCCGGATGAACCGCCCGGCGATCATCATCATTTCGTAGAACACACGGCCACGCCGTGTGTTCCAAAGCCGCCCGCCCGGGCGGCTTTTTCATTTCTCGGGGCACGCGACGCAGCAGCGAGGAGCATCATGTCAACCGATCCAACCACCATCGAGACGGCCACCGTCGAGATCTTCGACACCACGTTGCGTGACGGCCTGCAGGTCGAGGGCGTGTCGGCGACGGTCGACGACAAGCTGCGCATCGCCGAACAGCTCGACCACCTGGGCGTGCACTACATCGAGGGCGGTTGGCCAGGGGCCAATCCCAAAGACATCGAGTTCTTCGCCCGCGCCTCGACCGAGCTCGCCTTGTCCACCTCCACCCTCGTCGCCTTCGGCTCGACGCGGCGCCCGAAGGGCAAGGTCGACGACGACCCGACGCTGCGCAACCTGCTCGACGCCAACACCGCAGCGGTGTGCATCGTCGCCAAGAGTTCGCGATACCACGTCGAGGAGGCGCTGCGGACCACGCTCGATGAAGGCGAGGCGATGATCGCCGACTCGGTGCGCTATCTGCACGGTGCCGGCCGCCGGGTGCTGGTCGACCTCGAGCATTTCTTCGACGGCTTCCGCGACGACCCCGAGTTCTCGTTTCGGGCGCTCGAGGCCGCGGTGGTCAACGGGGCCACCCATCTCGTGTTGTGCGACACGAACGGGGGCACCCTCCCCGACGAAGTCGGACGCGTGGTCGGCGAGGTTCGTGCCCATGTCGGCACCGACGTCACCATCGGTATCCATTGCCACGACGACACCGGCTGCGCCGTGGCCAACTCGCTGGCGGCGGTCCAGGCCGGGTCGCGGCACGTACAGGGCACCCTCAACGGCCTCGGTGAGCGCACCGGCAACACCAACCTCACCACCATCATCCCCAACCTGCAGGTCAAGCTCGGGTACCAGTGCCTGCCCGAGGGGCGCCTCGATCGGCTCACCGCGGTGAGCCACCACGTGGCAGAAACCTTGAATCGTGCGGTCAACCCGCAGGCGCCGTACGTCGGATCGTCGGCGTTCGCCCACAAGGCAGGTCTGCACGTGTCGGCGATCGCCCGGCGCAAGGACGCCTACGAACACATCGACCCCGAAGTGGTCGGCAACGGCACCCGGTTCGTGGTGTCGGAGATGGCTGGACGGGCAACGATCCAGATCAAGGCCGAAGAACTCGGCATCGAGCTCGACGGCGCAGCGGTCAACAACGTGATCGACGAGTTGAAGCGGCTCGAACACGAGGGGTACCACTTCGAGGCTGCCGACGCCTCGCTCGAGCTGTTGTTGCGACGAGCTGCGGGCGGTGTGCCCGAGTTCTTCTCGGTCGAGTCGATGCGGGTGATCACCGACGAGCTCCCGAACGGGCAGTTCTCCACCGAGGCCACGGTGAAGGTGTGGGTGGGCGAAGGTGACGCCGCCGAGCGGCACGTGTGGGTGGCCGAAGGCAACGGTCCGGTGAACGCCATCGACATCGCACTGCGCAAGGCGGTCGGCAAGGCGCTGCCGCACATCAACGACATCCACCTCACCGACTACAAGGTGCGCATCCTCGACGGCGGCGGCGCTACGGGTGCGACCACTCGCGTCCTCGTGACCGCCACCGACGGCGAGCGCGACTGGACCACGATCGGCGTGAGCCCGAACATCATCGAGGCCTCGTGGCGCGCGCTCGACGACAGCCTCGTGTACGGCTTGCTCGGCCCCGGTCGCTGAGTGGGGCGCGGAGCAAGTAGAACGTAGAGCGATGGCAGCACCCCCGTTCCGGTCGATCCCGCCGACCGAACACGCCCGCTACTACGAGTCACCCGATCACGTCCCCGACGCCTGGATGCCCGACCGTCCCGGCGAGATCGACGGATTCCAGCCGAGCGGGCCGGCTCTGGGTAGCCAGGGTCCCGACCAGGGCTTCGCCTTGACCATCGCCGAGCGGCTGCGCCCGAAGGTGATCACGCAATCGGGCGAAAACGTCGACGACGCGATCCGTGGGTGCCTCGGGGTGGCACTGCGGCGGGCGTCGATCTTCTCTCGCGCCCCGGTGGTCCACGACCTCACGATTGCGTTCACGATCTGGGGCTTCTACGACCCGGTGCCGCCCGACGAGCTCGTGGCGTTGCGTCGCTCGATGTTCGAGGGACTGCGCCATGTGACGCACCACTACATGGAAGCGCGCGCCGTCGCCGATACGCCGCCAGAGTCCACGTTGCGACTCACACCACAGCAGGTCGCCGATCGCTACCCGGGCGAGTGGCGCGAGCTGCTCGGGCGTTGACGTCGACGATCGACGCCGCTCGCCAACGCCAGATCCGCGTCGCCGATGCCGTCGGCGCGCCGACGCGCGCAGTGCCGATCCGTGGTGCCAACCCGACGCATCGAACAGCGCGGCGAGCGTTCGCCCGGGCCGTGCACACGCCGACCGGGCCCGGAACGATGCTCGTCGAGTGGACCACCGCTGGCGACGCCACGGCAACGGCATGGGGTCCGGGTACCGACTGGCTCCTCGATGCCGCGCCGCGTTGGCTCGGTCATCACGACGACCCGGCCGGCTTCGATCCATCGATCGATCCGCGCATCGCACGCGCTGCCCGGCTCCACGGCGAGGTGCGGCTGGCGGCTTCAGGGGTGATCTGGCAGGAGCTCCTGGCGGTGATCCTCGGCCAGCGCGTGACCACTCGCGAAGCGGCGCGTAGCTTCCGGCGCATCGTCGACGCCTGGGGCGAACCCGCACCCGGCCCGCTCGGGCTGCGGTTGCCGCCCACGCCCGAGGCAATGGCTGAGCGTTCCTACGTCGATCTGCACCGCATGAATGTCGAGCGCCGCCGGGCCGACTCGATCCTGCTCGCCGCTCGGCGTGCCAACCGACTCGAAGAAGCGGCCACGATGGGCATCCCCGACGCGCTGCGACGATTGAGCGCACTCCCGGGCCTCGGGGTGTGGACCGCGACGTCGACGATCGGCGCCTGCCACGGGGACCCCGACACGATCGTGTTGCGCGACTACGGGCTGCCGACCCTGGTCAACTACTTCTTCACGGGCGATCCGCGGCGCCTGCCCGCAGACGAGGGCGGCGACGACGCCATGATCGCCCACCTCGAACCATGGCGCGGCCACCGTCAGCGAGTGGTGCAGCTCATCAAGCGAGCGGGGTCGAGACCACCGCGCCGTGCCCCGCGGGCCTTCAACCCCGATATTCGGCGGCTCTGATGCCCGACGCCGCGTTTTCCCACCCACGCCTCGCGGCGATCTACGACGATGTCGACGGCGAGCGCGACGACCTCGACATGTACGTCGCACTCGTCGCCGAGTTCGGTGCAAGGTCGGTGATCGACGTCGGGTGTGGCACGGGTTCGTTGGCCTGCCGCCTCGCGGCGCTCGACCTCGACGTCGTCGGGGTCGATCCGGCCGCAGCATCGCTCGACGTCGCGCAACGCAAGCCCCACGCCGATCGCGTCCGCTGGATGCACGGCGACGCCCGCGCCCTCGGCGATGTCGAGGCCGATCGCTGGGCCGATCTCCTGGTGATGACCGGCAACGTCGCCCAGGTGTTCCTCACCGACGAGATGTGGCACACCACGCTGGTGGCATTGCGCGCGGCGGCAGTCGACGACGCGGTGCTGGTGTTCGAAGCACGCGATCCGGCGGCCCGGGCGTGGCGGCGGTGGACACGCGACGACACGCAGCGCGTGGTCGATACATCGCAAGGCCGGGTCGAGTGTTGGGTCGACGTCACCGAGGTGGCCCTGCCGTTCGTGTCGTTTCGGTGGACCTACCGGTTCCTCGACGACGATCCGTCCGGAGAGGACTCAGCGCTCGAGTCGGACTCGACCTTACGGTTTCGCCGGCGTGATGAGTTGGCGCAGACTCTGCGTGCGGCGGGGTGGTCGCTCGACGACGTGCGCGACGCCCCCGACCGTCCCGGGCTGGAACTGGTCGTGATAGCAACACCGATGTGAGCACGGACACTTCTGCCGACGACGGACGCGCGGTCGATGCACTCGGCTGGCGTGGACCGGCTCCCGACGATCCTGCGGTGGTCGAGCTACGTGACCACTTGCTGGCCAACAACGGCATCACGGGGCTCGAGGTCTTCGATCCGAGCGACGTGGACAATGCCGTGCGCGTGTTCCGCCGTGACGGTTTCGTCGTCGTGCGCGACATCCTCGATGCACCTCAGGTCGACCAGCTGCGCGCGGCCACCGATGCTGCGATGCTCGAAATCGCGCAGCTCGACGCCGACCGACGCGGCAACCGAGGCTCGCACCGCTACTCGTTCGGTGGGTCGAGCAGCACGGGCAGTCAACTCCACCGGCCGGCGTGGCAGATGTTGTTGCAGCTCGATCCGATGCTCGATCTTGTCGAGGCGATCTTCGAGTCCGACGACTTCACCCTGCGCGCCGCCAGCGGCGACTTCTGTCTGGGCGGGGCAACCGGCTACCAACCGCTGCACGCCGACATGGGCGACTTCCTGAGCACTGAGCGCACACCGTTCAGCTCGTTCCACGATCCACGTGGTCACCTCACGGTGCGCGATCTGCCGTGTCCGTATGTGTGCGTGAACTTCTTGCCGGTCGACATCACCCCGCTCAACGGTCCGACCCGCCAGATTCCCGGGTCGCAGCACTCGCGGGCGCCGATCCCCCGGCTCGATGAAGAACCGGAGTGGATGCGGCTGAGCACCGTGTGTCCGGCGCCCGCCGGGGCGATTCAGATCCGCGACGTGCGGGCGTGGCACGGCGGCACACCCAACGTGTCGGAACATGCCCGGGCGATTCCCAACCTCGAGTTCTACGCGCCGTGGTTTCGCGAGCCGACCACGCCTGGCATTTCCTACGCCGATCACCAGCAGCTGACCGCGCGGGCCCAACGCATCACCCGCTTCTCGGTCGCCGACTCCGGCGCCCAGTTCGCCCCGCAGCCGACGCTGCGTCCGAACCCGGGGTTCCGCTAGTCAGGAGTCCTCGGCCGGGGTGTACACCACGAGTTGCACACCGGGCTGGTCGAGCACGGCGAGGCGGTGGTGGTCGAGCAGTCGCCACCCGGGCCGATCGTGCGCGAACTGCCGACGTGTGGTGTGGAAGGCGTCGACGTCGCCGCGCGCCCACAGCTCGCGAAACCGCGGCGACTCGTGCCGGAGCCGATCGACCACGATGGCGATCTGCGGATCGTCGGGCCAGTCGATGATGTGTGCCCGGAACTGCGCCACCAGCCGGGTCCGTTCCGCGTCGGCATCGGTCATCAACGCGTCGAGCTCGGTGTCGAGAAAGGCGAGCTCGAGCAAGTTCGGCCGCTGGCCGACGTGTTCGCGCAGGGGAGGGAACAGCGCCTCCTCGGCCCGATTCCAGCCGACCATCGCCCATGTCCGATCCAGCAGGTAGGCCGGGTTCGGTTCGAGTTCGTCGAGCAACACGCGCAGCGACGCAGTGACCGACGCGTCCTCCGCAGCAGCGTCGGTGCGGTAGCCGGCGAGCGCGAACAGATGCGTGCGTTCGGCGGCGTCGAGTTGCAGGGCCCTGGCCAACGCAGCGAGCACGCCGACGGATACCGAACGGGCCCGACCCTGCTCCAGCTTGACGATCCACGAGTGGGTCACGTCGGCCGCGGCCGCCAACTCCTCGCGCCGCATCCCCGGTGTGCGTCGTCCGGGGTCGGGCTGTCCGATCTCGGGGCGGGTCCGCCGCGTCCGCAAGAAGTCGCCCAGCTCAACGGCACGCATCGCCACAGAGTACGGATGCCGCCAGCCGAGGGGCCCCACCGCGTGCGGGGAGCGGGTGACCCCGTCGGTGCCACCCACGTCAGGGGCACGACGGGGCACGCTGCGCCGCGCATGCTCGAAGCCATGGACGACGGTGTTCGGTCAACACATCCCGATCGACCAGCCTTCGAGTCGGTGCACCCGGGCCGCGACGTGCAGCGGGTCGGCACGGCACGCCAACTCGGCGAGCCGGTCGAGCTGGTCCATGGCGCGCCATGGGGAGTGATCGGCACACTGGGGGAGAGCCAGTGTTATCTCGGGGTACGGGCCAAGGTCGACGTGGTGCAGCGCGCAGTGTCCGAGCGCATCCGCAACGATGGGCTCGACGTCCGTCTGGTGGCGCCGGCGTTCACCCTCGGCGTGTCCGACGGTCAGCTCAACGGAACCGCACGCATGAGGTACTCGCTGATCGGTCGAGAGATGGTGCGCGAGGCGACCGAACTCCATCTGGCGGCGTCAGCCCTCGAGGGCACCATCGCGATCGTCGCCTGCGACAAACCGCCCGTTGGCACCCTGGCTGCGCTCCTCGAGCACAACCGGCCAGCGGTGGTGTGTCCCGATGGCTCGATCACTCCAGGAATCGATCCCGAAACCGGCGAGCGACTCGATCTCGTCGGCGCCTACCAATGCGCTGGTGCAGCGCCAGAAGTGCGGACGCGAGTCGCCCTCCACGGCTGCCCAGGGGTTGGCAGCTGCGGCGGCATGTACACGTACAACACGATGCAGGTGTTCGTCGCCGTCGCCGGGATGACGCCGTTGCACATGGTGGCGCCGGGGTCCTCTGATCCGGTGCGGACCACGACCTTCCCCGACGAGCTGGCCGCAGTGCTCGCCCGCGTGTGGGCGGATGGCATTCGGCCGCGCGACATCGTCACACCCGCTTCGCTGCGCAACGCGCTGATCGCCGTCCTCGCGATGGGCGGATCGACCAACGTCGTGCTGCACAGCGTGGAGCTGGCCCGTGCAGCCGGGCTCGACCTGTGGGCCGACGTGATCTCGCGCGCCGAGCTGGCCGTGCGCGGTCGACGCGTGCCCGTGCTGACCAACCTGCGGCCCTACGGGACGTGGTCGATGATCGACGTCGAGCGCGTCGGGGGAGTGGCGGTGATCGTTCGCCAGCTCCTCGATCAGGGCTGGCTCGACGAATCGGCACTGACGTGCACCGCTGAATCCTTGGGCGACCAGGTGGCGCGGCTCGATCCCCCGCCACCCGATGGAACGGTCGTGGCTCCGATCGGACGGCCCTATCGGGCCACCGGTGGTCTGCGGTTGCTGTCGGGCAACCTCGCTCCCGACGGCGCGGCAGTGCTCAAGCTCGTCGGCGTCGAGCGTGGTCTCGACGCAGAGGGCCGATTCGTCGGCCGGGCGCGGGTGTTCGACAGCGAGGCTGCGCTCCTCGAGTTGTTGCAGGCATCCGACCACGATTTGGCCGATGGTGACATGGTCGTGATCCGCTACGAAGGGCCGCGTGGCGCACCGGGAATGCCTGAGATGCTCGACCCGACCTCGCGGATCACTGCGCTGTGCCGGGAGCGGGACATCACGGTTGGCCTGATGACCGATGCGCGGTTCTCCGGGGGATCGGTCGGACTGGTGATCGGACACGTCGGCCCCGAAGCCGCGTTGGGCGGGCCGATCGCCCTGGTCGAGAACGGCGACACGATCGTGGTCGATGTCGACAACCACCAGCTCGACTGCGTGGAACTCGACGACGCCAACATCGCGGAGGCTCGACGCCAACGGTGGGAGGCCGCCGCCGAGGCTGGGGGCGGTGTGCATCCGCTCGTCCGTCCCGTCGACACGTCGCTGCTGGCGCGCATGCGGCGCACCGCCCGCCCCGCGGTCGACGGCGCAGGAATGGGTGTGGGCCCTTCCGACTAGCCAAACATCTCGTTGCGGATTGCCGCAGGGAGGATTCGTGCCGAGTACTGCGAGGTGCCGGTCGAGAACAGCTCGGCGGCCATTTCCCACACCGCGCCGTACGCCGCCCACGCCGCAAGACCGCCGATCGACACTCGAGCGACGCCGAGCGCGGCGAGTTCGGGGATCGTCGGCGCTGCCGGAAGCGCCAGCACGTTGACGGGCGCGTCGACGGACTCGACCACGGTGTGGATGGTCTCGGAATCGGTGAGACCCGGCGCGTAGACCACGTCGGCACCCGCTGCGCGGTAGGCCTGCAGGCGAGCGAGGGTGTCCTCGAGGTCGTCGACGCCGTGCAGATGGTTCTCGGCGCGCGCGGTCAGCACGAGATCGCCCCCCGCTTCTTTGGCCGCGCTGACGCGCGCAACGGCGTCGTCCACGTCGCGGATCGACTTGCGGCGCGGGCTCCAGTCCTCGATCGAGAACCCTGCCGCGTCGGTGGCCGTCAGCGCAGCGGCCGTGGCCACCACGTCGTCGAGGGTGTCGCCGAACCCGTCCTCGCTGTCGACGTTGAGCGGGACGTCGGTGCCCGCGGCCATCATGCGCGCGTGGGCGACCACCTCGTCGCGGCTCATGTCGCCGTCGGACCGCCCCATCGTGGCGGCCGCGCCGGAGCTGGTCGTGGCGAGTGCGTGCGCCCCGGCCCGAACGAGCACGGTCGCGCTCCCCACGTCGAACGGATTCGGCATCACCAGCGTGCCCGCAGGGGGCGGTTCGTGGTGCAGCTGGAGGAACGTGGCGCGAAGGTCGGCGGCGCGGGTCATGTCCACCGTTGTACCGCAGTCCGTCGCTGCGCCTCAGCGGGTTTCAGACTGCGTCGCGATCCGTCGGCTGGAGGCGCAGTGAAGAGCGATCAACCGGTGCTCAAGATCATTTGCGTACACCGGAACAGCGACATCGTGCGGCCGGTGGTCTCATTGGTCACGGTCACATCCCACACGTGCGTCTGTCGGCCAAGGTGCGCTGGCGTCGCCACGCCGACCACCCGCTCACCGACGCGGGCGCTCGACAGGAAGTTGCTCTTCAGCTCGACGGTGGTGAAGCTCTGACCTTCGCCGAGGTTGTTCCCGCACCCGGCCGCACACAGTGTGTCGGCGAGGGAGATGATCGCCGGAGCGAACAGAAACCCGGTGCCCGCGATGAGCGTGTCGTTCACATCGATGTGGCCGACCACTCGCTCGGGTGCCGACTCGTCGAACACCACGCCATGGAGACCGGGGGCCAGCGGGCCGAAGAAGTCGTTGAGCCGATCGACGTCCATCCTGATCAGTCTTGTTGGCGCCGGCCGTATCCTCGAATCATGACCAACGACACGTTGCTGCGCACCGACGTGAACGTCGAGGGGATGACGTGTGCGGCGTGTGCGTCGCGCATCCAGTCCGAGCTCTCCGATCTCGACGGCGTCACCGATGCACTGGTCAACTTCGCCGCGAACACAGCCACGGTCCGCCACGACGAACGGGTCGACGAGTCGGCGGTACGGGCGGCGATCGAAGGCCTCGGTTACTCCGCCCCCGCCCCCGAGGACACCGACGAACGTCGCCGTGAGCGCGACCTGCAACGACGGTGGACCATCGCCCTGATCCTCGGGCTGCCCGTGGTGGTGGTGTCGATGATCCCCCCACTGCAGTTCACCGGGTGGGAGTGGTTCGCCGCTGTGCTGGCCACACCGGTCGTGTTCTGGGCCGGGTGGTCGTTCCACCGCAACGCGCTGATCAACCTCCGCCACCGAGCAGCCACGATGGACACGCTCGTGTCGCTCGGCACCACCGCCGCCTGGACCTGGTCGACGGTGGCGCTGTTCCTCGACGACGGGCACGTGTACTACGAGACGGCGATCGTCATCGTCGTGCTGATCCTGCTCGGCAAGTGGCTCGAGGTGCGTGCCACGCGTCGATCCGGCGACGCCATCAGAGCGCTCGCCGATCTCAGCGCACCGACTGCGACGCTCGCCGACGGCACCGAGATCCCTCGGGACGAGCTCGACGTCGGGATGCGCTTCATCGTGCGACCCGGCGAGAAGATCGCCACCGACGGCCGGGTCGTCGAAGGCCACGCGGCGATCGACGCCTCGATGATCACGGGCGAGCCGGTGCCGGTCGAGGTCGGCCCTGGCGACACCGTCGTCGGCGCCACGATCAACACCGACGGCTCACTCGTGGTGGAGGCGACCGCGGTCGGCTCGGCCACCGCGCTGGCGCAGATCGTGAAACTCGTCGAGGCCGCGCAGGGCAGCCGGGCCAAGGTGCAGCGCCTCGCCGACCGAGTGTCGGGCGTGTTCGTCCCGCTCGCGATCGCCATCTCGGCGGTCACCCTGGTCGCCTGGTTGGCGACCGGCGCGGCGACCGGCGATGCGGTCACCGCGGCAGTGGCCGTGCTGATCATCGCCTGCCCGTGCGCCCTCGGCCTGGCCACGCCGCTCGGGATCATGGTCGGCACCGGACGCGGCGCCCAGCTCGGAGTGATCATCAAAGGCGGCGAAGTGCTCGAAGACACGCGTCGGGTCGACACGATCGTGCTCGACAAGACCGGCACGGTCACCGAGGGCCGTATGCGCGTGGTCGACACAGCGATCGCCGACGACGTACCCGCCGATGAGCGAGACGGTCTGCTGGCTGCCATCGCCGCTGTCGAGGCCCGGTCTGAGCATCCGATCGCCCAGGCGATCGCCGCCCTCGGCGACGGCTCCGCTCCCGCCGTGGCAGAGTTCACGAGTACGCCGGGCCTCGGCGTGTCGGCGATCGTCGCCGACCAGCGCGTCGATGTGGGACGGCGCGCCGTGTTCGACGAGATTCCGGCCAGCGTGGAGCGCGCCGCCCAATCGTTCGAACAGGCCGGCCACACCGCCGTGTTCGCCGGCTCGGGCGGGCAGGCGCAGGTGGCGCTCGCCGTCGCCGACACGATCAAGCCGACCTCGGCCGCTGCGGTGAGTGCGTTCCACGACCTGGGGTTGCGGGTCACGCTGCTCACCGGCGACAACGCAGTCACCGCGCATGCGGTGGGCGATGCGGTCGGCGCCGACGATGTGATCGCCGAGGTGCTCCCCGACGACAAGGACGCCACGATCGCCGACCTGCAGGGCGACGGTCGTCGCGTGGCGATGGTCGGCGATGGCATCAACGACGCGCCCGCCCTCGCCCGTGCCGACTTGGGCATCGCCATCGGAACCGGCACCGACGTCGCCATCGAAGCGTCCGACCTCACGGTCGTCAGCGGCGACCTGCTCGGCGTGGCCGACGCCATCGCCCTCGCACGACGCACGCTCAGCACCATTCGCGGCAACCTGTTCTGGGCCTTCGCCTACAACACGGCGGCGATACCGTTGGCCGCCTTCGGGGTGCTCAATCCGATGATCGCCGCAGCCGCAATGGGACTGTCGTCGCTGTTCGTCGTGTCGAACAGCCTGCGACTACGTCGCTTCGCCGGGTATCGAGGCGGCCGCTGATCCGTGGAACGGCAGCGCGCCATCGAGTTCGTCGAACGGCTGCCGCCCGGTGCGTGGGTCGACGGCGAATGGCGAGCCGCCGCCGGCGATTCGCAGTCGCTGCGGGTCGACAACCCGGCGACGGGTGAGGCGATCGCTGCACTGTCGCCCGGTGAGCCCGCCGACGCCCTGCTGGCCTGCGACGCTGCTGCCGCGGCCCAGCCGGGTTGGGAGCAGCTCGCGCCGCGTGAACGCAGCGAAGTCCTCCGCCGCTGCTGGGCGACGATGCTCGAGCACCGCGACGAGCTGGCTGGTCTGATCACGCTCGAACACGGCAAGCCGCTGATCGATGCGCACGCCGAGGTGGCCTATGCCGCCGAGTTCTTTCGGTGGAACGCGGAGGAGGCGGTGCGTATCGAGGGGTCGATGCGCGTCGCTCCTGGTGGAGGGAACAAGATCATCGTCCGCCACCCGCCGGTCGGTGTGGTGCTCGTGATCACGCCGTGGAACTTCCCGGCGGCCATGCTCACCCGCAAACTGGCACCGGCATTGGCCGCGGGCAACGCAGTGGTCGTCAAGCCCGCCGCCGAGACACCACTCACCGCGCTCCGTCTCGCCGAGTTGTTCCACGACGCGGGCGTGCCTGCAGGTGTGTGCAACGTGGTGCCGACCGATCGAGCCGCAGAGTGGTTCGACGCCGCCGTCGATCACGAGGCCGTGCGCATGGTGTCGTTCACCGGATCCACCGAGGTCGGCCGTGTCCTGTTGCGGCGCGCCGCCGACCGCGTGCTGAAGGTCACGATGGAACTCGGCGGCAACGCACCGTTCATCGTGTTCGACGATGCCGACCTCGACGCTGCGGTCGACGGCGCGCTGGTGGCCAAGATGCGCCACTCGGCCCAGACCTGCACGGCCGCCAACCGATTCTTCGTGCACGAAGCGGTCGCCGAACTGTTCGCCACGCGTTTGGCCGCCGCGATGGCGGGCCTGCAAGTCGGCGACGGGTTCGACGAGGGGATCGATGTCGGTCCCATGATCAACGCCGAGGCGGTGGCCTCGATCGACGACCTCGTCGCGCAGTCGGTCGCCGCCGGGGCCGACACCGCGGTCGGTGGTGGACCGATCGATCGAGCCGGACACTTCTATGCGCCGACCGTGTTGCGCAACGTCGAGCACGGCACACCGATCACGCGCCACGAGATCTTCGGACCGGTGGCGCCGGTGATCCCGTTCGTCGACACCGACGAGATGATCACCGCAGCCAACGACACCGAGATGGGGCTGGTCGCCTACGTCTACACGGCCGATCTCGGCCGCGGCTTGGGCGTGAGTGAGCGGTTGCAGGCGGGGATGATCGGGCTGAACCGTGGCGTGGTGTCCGATCCGGCGGCGCCGTTCGGCGGGATGAAACAGTCCGGTCTCGGCCGTGAAGGTTCCACCGAGGGGATCTACGAGTTCTGCGAAACGCAGTACATCGCCACCAACTGGTAGGGGCCTGGTAGCGGTCCGGTAGCGAACTCAGCTGCGATACGGGCGCAGCACGTAACCCGGCTTGCTCACCTCGAGCAGGCGGATCTCGATGTCGCACGGTTCGGCGAGGACATCGACGATCAACCGTCCGACGTGGGCGAGGTCCATCCCGTTCATCTTCTGTCGCTCGTCGGCCTCGGCGCGGTGGGCCGGATCGGCGTAGTCGCGATGAATCTCGGTATCGCGCACGTAGGCCGGTGCCAGTTCGACCACCCGGACGGCGCCGGCGAACTCCAGGCGCAGCGCGTCGGCGAGCGCGTGGATGGCGGCTTTGCTCGCCGAGTAGATCGCGTTCTGTGGACTCACGACCTGTCGGGCGGCATTCGAACTGATCACCAACAGCGTGGGTGCACGGCCGGTGCGTAGCGCAGGGCCGGCAGCCTTCACCGCGTTGAGCATGCCGATCACGTTGGTGTCGAGCACCGCTCGCCAGTCGTTCACCGTGGTGTCGGCGATCAGACCGGGACGGTTGATGCCGGCGGCGATCACCAGGTCGTCGAGCCCGCCGAGCGCATCGATGGCCGCGCCCACTGCCGCATCGACCGCCGCTGCGTCGGTCACGTCGGCGGGCGCGGCGAACAGTCCCGGCATCGCTGCGAGTCGGTCGACGCGGCGGGCGACCCCCGCAACGGTCGCACCCCGGTCGAGTGCCTCGCGTGCGACGGCCGCGCCGATCCCCGACGAAGCTCCAACCACGAGTATTCGGCGATCCACGGCGGGGACGTTACGTGCCAGCCGGTGGCGGCGGATCACCGACGGTCGTGTTCGCCGATGTCGCCAGCTCGTCGCGTTCGGAACGGATCCAGCGTGCTTCGGATTCGTTGCTGCACGTGGCCAGCGCGCGGTCGTAGGCGCCGAGCGCCTCCGCGTCGCGACCGGCCCGGCGCAGCGACGTGGCGTGGGCCACATGGGCGTAGTGGTAGTCGTCGAGCTGGCCCGATGCCAACAGCGGGGCCAGCGCGGCAAGTGCGGCGTCGGGCCCGTCGCGCTCGCCGATCGCCACGGCACGATTGAGGGCCACCACCGCATCGCCACCCGCAGCAAGCCAGCGGTCGTACACCTGGATGATCGCCGTCCAGTCGGTGGCGTCGTAACACGGCGAGATCGCGTGCACTGCGGCGATCTCGGCGTGCGGTCGATACGGGCCGCGGGCATCGTGCCGGCGCGCCGCCACCAGGTGGTCGAGCCCGCGGGCCACCTTGTGGCGGTCCCAGGCGTCGCGGTCCTGGTCCGGGAGCAACACCGGCGCGCCGTGCTGGTCGAAGCGGGCGGCGCGGCGGGCGTCGGTCAGCAGGCACAACGCAGCGAGGGCGTGCACGTCGCCGTGCTCGGGGAGCAGTGTCGCAACGGTCTCCGCCAGCCAGATCGCCTCGTCGCACAGATCGCCGCGGATCAGCGTGTCGGTGCCGGTACTGGCGTGGCCCTCGGTGAATACGGCGTAGATCACCGCCGCCACGCCCTCGACCCGTTCGTCGAGCAGCTCCACGTCGGGCACGCTGAACGGGACTCTGGCTTGGCGGATCTTGTTCTTCGCCCGCACGAGCCGCTTGCCCATCGTCGCGCTCGGGACGAGGAAGGCGTGGGCGATCTGGTCGGTCGACAACCCGCACACCGTGCGCAGCGTGAGGGCAACTTGCGCCTCGGTGGGCAGCGCCGGATGGCAGCAGCCGAAAATCAGGGCCAACTGGTCGTCGATCATCTCGCGCGGCGACGGCGGCGGAGCGTCGGCCAGGGTCGCCAACCGATCGTCGAGCAACTTGGCGCGGCGCAGCGAGTCGATTGCTCGGCGGCGGGCCGTTACGAGCAGCCATGCGCCCGGCCGCTCGGGAACGCCGTCTCGCCGCCATACCCGTGCTGCCGCGGCGAACGCGTCCTGCGCGGCGTCTTCGGCGATCTGCAGGTCGCCGAACTCGCGGCGCAACGTGGCAACGAGCCCGGACCACTCCGCCCGAAACGCCGCGTCGACGGCCGACACCACGGTCGGCGTACGGCGGTTGGTCATCGGTGCAGCGCAGTCCGGACTCGTCGAGGCGTCACCCCTGGTCGGGGAACTCCATCACCGGCCGCACCTCGACGGTGCCGTAGCCAACGTTAGGGATCTTGGATGCCCACTCGATCGCTGCATCGAGGTTGTCGACGTCGACGATGTAGAACCCGCCGAGTACCTCTTTGGTCTCGGCGAACGGTCCGTCGCGGGTGATCGTTTTGCCGTCGCGCACTTGCACGCTGGTGGCGGTCTCGGTGCCCATGAGCCCCTCGCCGCCGAGCATCGCGCCGGCCTCGGTGAGCTGGTTGGTGTAGGTGAACCACCCTTCCATCTCGGCCCCGAACTCGGGCGTGCCCTCAGCTGGACCTTCGTTTTGGTCGGCGTAGATGAACAGTGCGTACTTCATGGTCGTGTCCCTTCAAATGATCCGGTCAAATTGACCAGCGCCGATGGTGATCGGCTGTTGATGTTTCCATGCCACCGGCGGCGGCATTACCCGTACGACGGACGGCCACCGCCGATTTGGACACGTCCCTCCGAAATTCTGGATCTTTCGCGCGCCTAGCGCGCGAAAACGTCACAAATTCGGGTTGCTCAGTAGTCGCCGGCGAGGTCGCGTGTGCGTTCTTCGCTGGCCAGCGCGGCGTGGTGCAAGATGTTGCGCGCCATCGACGACTCGTGCGTTGCCGAGTTGGCACGGTACGCAGCGGCGCGTACGGCCCAGACTTCGTCGTTGTCGGGTTCGGCCAGGGCGGCGAACTCCACGAGGTGACAGGCCATGCGGGCGTCGCCGTCGGCGATCAACGTCTCGGCGCGACTCAACACGGCAGACACGCCCCCCGCCAACGCCACCCACTCGGCGGCCTGCTGACCGCGGGGTGCTGGCAGCAGGTTGTCGGGCTCGCCGTCGTACCACCCGCCGTAGCGGCGCCACACGTTGCGCACCAGGAACTGCGGGTGGTCGTAGACCGGGCGCAGGTACGGCTTGTCGCGCAGATGGGCCGGGATCTCGACCTCGTGGATCACGGTGTCGAGGTTCTTGCCCTGGTTCATCAAGGCCAGCGTTTGACTCTCGAGCGAGTCGAGGAGTTCGGCGGTGTCGAGGAGGGCGGGGACGACGCGTTCGGTGCCGAAGATCGGCAAGCCGTGCCCGGAGAGCATGATCTCGGGCTGCAGCGCCGCCATCTGGCGTAGTGCAGCCGCCCAGTCCGACAGATAACGCTGCACCTTCTGTGGGTTTCCTGCGTTCGGCACCGCCCAGATGAACAGGTCGCCGGGGTGCAGCACCTTCGTCTCGGGCACGAACGTCCAGGTGGCGTCGTCGGTCTCGCCTCGGGCGTGGTGCAGCTCGAAGGTTAGGTCGCCGCGGGTGAACGTGAGGTGGTCGGCGTAGGTCACATCCGGGTCCCGGTACTCGCCGGGGAAGCTCCAGCCGGGGATGTCGATGGCGAACTGGCGCCGGTTGATCGCCGTGTTCCAACCCACCGTCTGCTCGTACCGCCGGAAGTGATCCGGGAGGTCTTGGTGGGCGTACACCACCGGCTTCGGCCAGCCCTTGTCGGCTGCCTCGGCGTCGAACAGAGCGGTGCCGAGGACGTGGTCGATGTGGTGGTGGGAGTACACCGCAGCGACCACCGGCTCGTTCGGCCGCCACCCGCGTACGGCGTCGTGCACGATCTGACGGTCGAAGGCACCTCCGGTGTCGAGCATGACCAACCCGTCGCCCGTGTCGAGCGCGTTGACCGAAGCGATCGACTTGAGGGTCAGCAGGTTCTCGTCGATCTCCTCGCTGACGATCGAGTGGGTCCCGTCGTCGTGGAAGTGATGAATCGGCTGCACGGGGTGGTGGGTGTGGACGAGATCGGCCTTCCCGTCCCAGTGCTCCTCGGCCAGTGCGCGTATCGACGTCATGGCGGCGACGATAGGTCGCTCGCTCGGAGGTACTCGACACGGTCGGCGGGCACCGGCACGTCGGTCGGACGTGCTGCACTCGGCGCCCCCGGTGCACGTAGCGTTGGGCGCATGTCCCGCTTGTTGATCGTCGTGGCACTCGCCGTGTTGGCCGCGTGCGGCGACGACGAGTCGAACAGTGGCGCAACGAGCGCAACGAGCGCAACGAGCGCAACGAACGGTTCGCCGGCGAGTTCGACGAGCGTGGCAGCCGATGATTCTGAACCCGTCGACAGCGCCGAACAGCGGTTCCCGGACGTGGTCGCCGTCGAGGCGACCGAACAGGGCGGCACGTGGAGCTTCGACGTCACCCTGTCGTCGCCGTACGACACTCCAGAGCGCTACGCCGATGCGTGGCGCATCGTTGCGCCCGACGGCACGGTCCTCGGCGAGCGACCGCTGGCGCACGACCATCAGTTCGAGCAGCCCTTCACCCGCTCGCTCGGCGGAGTGGAGATCCCCGACGACGTGAACGTCGTGGTGGTCGAGGGCCGCGATCAGGTGTACGGCTGGGGTGGCGCCACGATCGAATACGAGCTACCCGGTCGCTGACCAGTCGCTGCCGTTGAACCTTCGGGCGACGGTGATGTCGCGCAGCTCGCGCCCAGTCGAGCGATCCACGTAGCCGAGGTCGAGCGGTTCCTCGCTCGCCGCGTCGACGAGGGTGATCGGCGGCTCGGGGAGATCGGACCACTTGTCGCCCCACTGCAGCATGGCCACCAGCATGGGCCCGAGGTCGCGACCCTTGCGCGTGAGCACGTACTCGCTGCGCGCAGAATCGTCGAGCGGGCGTTGCTCGAGCACGCCATGGTCGACCAGCGTTCGCAGTCGACTCGTCAGCGTGGCCCGGGGGATCCCGAGCGAGCGGCGAAACGCGTCGAAGCGGGTGGTACCCCAGAACGCGTCGCGCACGATGAGCATCGTCCACGGATCGCCCACGACGTCGAGCGTCTGGGCGATCGAGCAGTTGGTCGAGTGCAGCGAGGCGCGTCTCATGTCACCGTCCTCATGTCACGGCTTCCGTATCGACCGCGGCGGGTGCGGGGGCGGTGCTCGGCGGCTGTGTCCGCAGCGGTAGTGCCAACACACTCGTGCCGACGCCGCCGGCGATCAGCAGCCACCACACGGCGTCGAAGCCATCGAGCGCTGCGGCGAGTGAGGTCGCCCCTGAGACGAAGGCGATCGTCAAGGCGACCCCGAGCGTGCCGCCGAACTGGCGGATCGCCTGGTTGGCGCCGCCGCCCACGCCGAGACGATTCGGCGGGAGCGCTTGGGCGACCACGCTCGACAGCTGCGGCAGACACATCGCCACGCCCAGGCCGGTGAACACCATCGAGGGCAGGTAGTCGGCGACGTAGGCCGGGGTGGCGTCGAGCGCAGCGAGGCGCCACACCCCGCCGATGGCGAAGGCGATTCCGCCGCCGATCAGTAGCGGCCGTTGGCCCACACGGGTTGCGGCTCGGCCCATGAACGGCGCGAGTACGGCGACCAGTGCCGGTCCCGGCGCGACGGCGAAGCCGGCGCGCAGGATCGAGTACTGCCAGACCTCGGTGAGGAACAGAATCGACGACAGGAACATCGCCGTGAAGGCGATGCTGAACGACACGGTCGCCGCATTGCCCCAGGCGAAGTTGCGGATCGTGAACAGTTCGAGGTCGAGTACCGGCGCCGCAGTCGCCCGTTGGTGGATAACGAACACGCCGAGCAGCGCAGCGCCCACGACGATCGAGCCGATCGTGCCCGCGCTCGCCCATCCCCACTCCTCGCTCTGCACGACGCCGTACGACACAAGACCGGCGGCGGCGGCGATGAGCACGACACCGATGGCCTTCGGGATGACCGCGTCGGGGTCGCGCGACTCGGTGAGGATGCGCCGGCCGAACCAGATGGTGACGATGCCGACGGGCAGGTTGATGAAGAACACCCAACGCCAGCTCGCCGCCTCGACCAGCGCTGCGCCAAGCGTGGGGCCGAGGGCTCCGGCGACCGCGCCGGTGGCACCCCAGATGGCAACGGCGACGGGGATCTTCGCCGGCGGGAAGGCGCGCAACACGAGCGCCAGCGACGACGGCAGCAGCACCGCCGCGCCGACCGCCTGCACGACCCGGAACACGACGAGGAGACCGGCCGTGGGGGCCAACCCGCAGGCCATCGACGCGACGGTGAAGATCGCCGAGCCGACGAGGAACGAGCGGCGGTGTCCGACGCGGTCGGCGAGCTTCCCCACCGGTACGAGGAGCGCGGCGAACACGATCGTGTAGGCGTTGAGCACCCACGACAAGTCGGTGGCGTCGACGTCGTCGAAGGTCGCCACGATGTCGGGGAAGGCGACGAACAAGACCGTCGTGTCGAGAAAGGCCGCCAGCACCGCCAACGACGACACCGCAAGGGTCGCCCAGGCGTGCCGGGGTGTGGTGTCGCCGGAGTCCATGGCCGGCGAACCTACCTCAGGTTGGTCTAATGATTGAACTCGTGCCGAAAAACCGGGGATTTCAGGCGCGAGGCGCCTGAAATCGCGAACAGAACCCGGGCGTCAGGCGCTCAGGCTCGCCGGACCGTCGACGCGGGCGAAGAGGCGGTCGAACACGTTGGCCCGATCGAACTGCAGCGCGTGGTGTCGTGCCGCCGCCGCGCGGGCGAAGCGCTGGTCGGCGTCGAGGCGGAGGATCGAATCGTCGAGTGCCTGTGCAATGGCGATCGGATCACCGACGGGCACGATCGTGGCGTGATCGCCGACCGCTTCGGGGATGCCGCCGGTGGCCGTGGTGATCACCGGGCCACCACCGGTGAGCATCTTCTCGACGAGGGCGATGCCGAACGTCTCGATGAACTCCGGCCGGGGCTTCGACGGCAACGCATACGCGGAGCAGCCGGCCATCAGATACCGCTTCTCGTCGTCGTCGACGTCGTCGAGGAACTGAATGTGCTCGGCCGCACTCGATGCCGCGGCACGAGCGCGCAGCACGTCGGCTTCGGGCCCGGCTCCGGCGATCACCAGCGGCCGGTCGCCGGCGACGTGGCTGGCGGCGTAGCCGTCGATCAGGTCGTCGATGCCCTTCGCCTTGGTGATCCGCGACAGGAACAGCACGTAGCCGTCCTCGCGCAACCCGCGGCGGGCGAGCCGGTCGCCCAACGCGGCGGGGTCGATCTCGGCGAACGCCGAGCTGTCGATGGCGGGATAGGAAATGCCGACCCGCTGCTCGCAGCGTGCGGCGAAGTCGGTGCCGAACCGCAAGTCGATCTGCTCGGCGGCTTCGACGATCAGTTCCTTGGTGTACTCCGACACAGCGACGCAATGGTCGTTGGCCAGGTACGTCGTGAACAGGTGGGCCGCCGCGCCGTAGCGCCGCTCCTCGATGCACGATCGAACGACGTTCGTGATGTCGGACCCGACCGCCTCGGCGATGGTGGTGACGTTCACCGGCAGTCCAGTGGCGCTGGCGACGGAGCGTGCCTCGTTGACCGCCATCGCGTGGGGCATCAGATACAACGACAGACACACGGTGGGCACACCGTCGGTGAACAGCTCGACGAGGCGGCCCACGATGCCCGCCTGGAACCGGCCGTCGGGCACCTTGTAGTCGCCGACACCCTCGGGCCGCTCGACGACGATGCCATCGCTGTACGGCAACACGCCGTCGAGCGGCTTCAGTGGCAAGCCCGAGGCCTGCAGGGTCGGTACCTGCCAGGTGACGATGCGCACGTCGTCGTAGCCGCGACGCAACGCCACTTCGGCGAGGTTTCGTGCCTCACCGGAGTGGCCGCAGATCACTGGGTCGGCGCGCACGACGATCACAAGACGGCGTGACGGTGGTGGTGGAACGTTCATCGCAACTCCCTTCAGATGTGCGGGTCAGATGTGTGGACTGCTCAGTTGTCGGTTGATGGTCGAGATGGAGGACGGTGATCGGTGGCCCAGTCCGAGGGCGTGTCGCCGAGTTCGAGGTGGAGCACGCCACCGCGGTGCAACTCCGAGAGGCCGAGCCACGACCGTTCGAGGGGCTGCCCGTTGAGCGACGCCCGTTGGATGAACTGCGGACCGCGTTCGGGGTCGGGCTCGACGAACCCGGCGGTGGTGATCGTGAACCTGGCGCCGCCGATCAGCAAGCGGACGTGGGGTACCGACGGCGTGGTCACGAGCACCGTGGACTGCCCGGCGACGGGGAAGAGCCCGATCGACGCCCAGACGTACCACGAGCTCAGGCCGCCGGAGTCGTCGTTGCCCGGGAGCCCACCCCGCCCGGGACCGAACTGTTGCGTGAGCACGGCGTGCACGATCTCGGCCGTCCGGTCGGTCCGGCCGACGTAGTGGTAGGCGAACGGCGCGTCCATGTCGGGCTCGTTGTTCAGTCCCTGGAAGCGATCGAGCGCGTAGCCGTCGGCGAGTTCGATGGCGCTCGGGTGGCGGCCTGGTTGCTTCACCGGAGCCGCGCCGTGGCCGAAGAACTCGTCGAGCTGGGCGATGAACGCGTCGTCGCCGCCCGCGAGTTCGATGCGCGCCGCCATGTCGTGGACCAGTCGGAACGAGTAGTTCCACCGACCGCCTTCGTAGAACGTCGAGTCGTGAAGTAGCCGCGTCGCGGGGTCGAACGCGTTGCGCCAACGATCGGCGATCCCGTCGAGCTCGTCGGCCAGCCGATGGTCGCCGACGTGGCGGGCGACCTGGGCGGTGCAGTGGTAACCCATCGCCAGGTCGAGTGTGTGGGAGATGGGGTGGACGACACCGCGCTCGAGGAAGTCCTCGCCGTAGTTGCGGCGGAGATCGGCGTGCATGTGCACCAGCGCCCACTCCCAGTCGACACCTTGCAGGCCGAGGGCGCACACATCGGCGAAGAACGTGTGGGCCAAGGCGCTCGCCTGGCGCGAGAACCGGTCGGCGCCGCGGGCCATCCGATAGCCGATCGGGAGGTTGCCCTCTTCCTCGCACACTTGGATGAGCGCATTCACCAGCTCCACCGCTTTGTTGGGGGCAACGGTGGTCAACAGCGGCAACTGGGTTCGGTAGATGTCCCACATCGTGCAGATGTCGAACACGAACGGGCCCGAGCCCGGCCAGAACGGGCTCTCGTCGGCGGCGAAGCATGGCTTCACCAGCGAGTGGTAGAGCGCGGTGGCGAACACGGTGTGTTGCTCGCCCGATGCCGGCTCGATGCGCACCGCGTCGAGATGGGTGCGCCATGCGTCGCGGGTCACGTTGCGTCGATGATCGAACGCGGACGCATCCTCGGTGGGAGCGATCGTGTCGATGCGCAGGTTGCGTCGCGCCTGTTCCACGCCGCGCAGCGAGAATCCGATCCGCAGTTCCACGGTTTGGCCGGGTTCGGTTGGCCCGCGCAGGATCAGTCCGAACGGGCGCAAGGTCGTAGAGCGGATGGCGTCGAAATCGAGTCGCGTCGCGCCGGGGATCAACCGCCGGTCGTACCACAGCATCTGGCGGAACTCTTGGGGGTCCCACTCGAGCTGGACGGCGAGCGGCGCGCCTTCGACGGTGACTTCGCCGTGGGCGATGCCAGGCTCGAGCAGGCTCATGTGGGCCCTCGTGGGCACCGTGGTGCCGTGGTCGATGAGCAACCCGCCGTGCGATAGGTCGACCACGAGGCGAGCGTCGGGCGACTCGGGGAACGTGTAGCGGTGCACGGCCGACTTCGGCCCAACCGTGAGCTCGGCGCGGATTCCGCTCTGCAGTGTTGCTGCGTAGTAGCCGGGTTCGGCGGTCTCGTTGCGTAGCGGCCATGTCGTGCCGAGCGTCTCGATCGGGTCGAGCATCGGCGTGACCCGCACGTAGTTGTAGTACTTGCGAATCGCCCCGGTGCCCGATTGCTGGAAGTGCGTGAACCCGGACGCGACGAGACGGTCGTGCACCGTGTCGGGGATGCCCTCGGTGGCGAGGTCGTAGACGCCGTATCCGGTCGGGTACGCGCCAGAGTAGGCGCACGCCGAACTCATCCCGAGCGGAAACGTCGCGCCGGGATGCGTGTTGCCGACAGGCGGCTTTGGCCACCACCAGGTGGCGGCGATGCCCTCAGGTGACGGGAGATCGGTGACGTCGGTCCCGATGAACGGGTCGACGGCGTCGATGCTCAGTGGGAACTCCGGCTCAACGCGGTCGGTCGCGCTTGGCGGGGGTGTCCTTGGCGGGCGTGGTTTTGGCCGGCGTCGCCTTGGCCGGAGTGGGCATCGCTCCTCGCTTGTGCATGGCGCGGACCGTACGCAGGCTGTGTTCCACGGCTGTTTCACCCATGTGAACGATGCGCGGGACGCTCGTTCGGCCACACTTGTGCCGTGGCCGGCACAGCTCGCTCCGATACTCGCTCCGAGGTTCGCGCTGATCTTCGCGGTCGTGATCTGGGCGGCGCGCGCAATGAACTGAATCGCTCCGGCCAGGTCACGTTGCGCGGTCTGCTGACAACCGACGAGATCGGCGAGTTCCGCGCGATCGTCGATCGTGCGCTCCCCGCGGCGCAGAAGGTGGAGCTACCGCCGGAGTTCGAGGTCTATCGGCAGGCGTTCGATCAGTACATGAACCTCTGGCGCGTCGACGACGCGGTGCGGACGATCTCGCTGCATCCCGAGCTGGCGAGCGTGGCCGCCGAGTTGCTCGGGGTCGAGGCGGTTCGCCTGTATCACGATCAAGCGCTCGTCAAGCGGGCGGGGGGAGGGCGCACGCCCTGGCACCAGGACCAGTGGTACTGGCCACTCGACACCGACCGCACCCTCACGATGTGGTTGCCACTCGACACGGTCGGCCCGGACATGGGTGAACTCGAATTCGCGCTCGGCACCCATCGTGGACCGATCGGAGATGCGCCGATCTCCGGCGAGTCCGACCTGTTGTACGAGCGCCATCTCAGCGAGCACCCCCACGACCGGCGAACCACCGGCGAGATGTGGGCCGGCGACGCCAGCTTCCACCTCGGCTGGACCCTCCACCGGGCCGAGCCCAACGTGACCGACCGTGACCGAATGGTGATGACCGTGATTTGGTTCGCCGACGGGGCACGCGTCACCGCACCGACCAACGATGGTCAAGCGCTCGATCGCCTCCTGTGGCTGGATGGCATCGAGCCCGGCCGGCCGGCGGCCGGCGAGCTGAATCCGGTCGTCGGTTGGTCACATGCCGCGGAGACGCGATGAGCGAGGGCCCAACGACGAGTGAGCAAACGACGAGTGAGCAAACGACGACCGAGCGTCCGTGGTGGCGCGATGCGGTCGTGTACCAGATCTATCCCCGGTCGTTCGCCGACGGCAACGGTGACGGGGTTGGCGACCTGCGCGGCATCATCGATCACCTCGACTACATCGCCGCACTCGGCGTCGACGCGGTGTGGTTGTCGCCGATCTACCCGTCACCGATGCGCGACTTCGGGTACGACGTCGCCGACTACTGCGCGATCGATCCGGTGTTCGGCACCCTCGACGATTTTGACGAGATGCTCGCCGGGCTCCACGAGCGCAGCATCCGGCTGCTGCTCGACTGGGTGCCGAACCACACGTCGTCGGAGCACCCGTGGTTCGTCGAGTCGAGATCGTCGCGCTCGAACGCACGGCGCGACTGGTACGTGTGGCGAGATCCACGGCCCGACGGATCGCCGCCGACGAACTGGATGGCGATGTTCAATGGCGTTCCGGCGTGGACGAACGACGAGCGCACCGGGCAGAGCTACCTCCATCTGTTCTTGCCCGACCAGCCCGACCTCAACTGGGCCAACCCCGACGTCGAAGCGGCGATGCACGACACGCTGCGGTTCTGGCTGGATCGCGGTGTCGACGGGTTCCGCTCCGACGTGGTCAACCTGATCGGGAAAGGGACCCAGGTCGACGACCTTCCCGAGCCGCTGGCCGCGTTGCCGTTGTTGGCCACCGATCGTCCGCTCGGGCACGAGTTGCTCCGGCGTGTCCGCACGCTGCTCGACGGCTACCCGCAGCAGCCGATGATGGTCGGCGAGGTGTACCTGTTGCGCGATGGTGAGTCGGCCTCGTATCTCGGTACGCCCGAGGCTCCCGAGCTGCATCTCTCGTTCGACTTCCGGTCGGTTCATGTGCCGTGGGACGCGTCGCGCCTACACGGCACGATCGAAACGATGCAGGCCGACTTCGCCGAGCCGCGCTGGCCGACCTGGGTGCTGTCGAACCACGATCAACCGCGCCACCGCACTCGCTACGGCAGCGATGCGCACGCACGGGCCGCCGCGGTGATGTCGCTGACGATGCGCGGCACCCCGTTCCTGTACGCCGGAGAGGAACTCGGATTGACCGACGGCGAGGTCCCGCCAGCGCGTGTGGTCGACCCCGATGGGCGCGACGGCTGCCGCGCCCCGATCCCGTGGGTCGCGGACGGCGACGACGAGTCTGGTCACGGCTGGCCCACCCGACCATGGCTGCCGTTTCCGACCAACGCCTCGAGCCATTCGTACGAGCATCAGGTCGACGACGAATCGTCGATGCTCGCGCTGTACCGCCGGCTCTTGGCGCTGCGCACCACGACCCCCGCGCTGCGCTCGGGCTCGCTCGAGCTGGCACCTCTCGACGGAGAGTTGCTCCGTTACGACCGTGTCGCCGGCGACGAGCGGGTTGCCGTGCTGATCAATTGCGGCGAGCAGCCGGTGCCGTGGCCAGCTGATCTCGACTCGGCCACCTTGCTGGTCTCTTCGCTGGTCTCTTCACTGGTCTCTTCGATCGACGAAGCGCGTGGCGCCGGGCAACGGCTCGACCCGCTCGAGGCGGTCGTGCTCCGCTACGCATAGCGGCATGACCGTTCCCTTCGTACGCACACCCGACGATCGATTCGCCGACCTCCCGGACTTCCCGTACGAGCCGCGCTATCGCGACATCGACGGCCTCCGTATGGCGTACATCGAGGAGGGCTCCGGCGAGGCAGGCACGTTCCTGCTGCTGCATGGAGAGCCCACGTGGAGCTTTCTCTATCGCCGAATGATCCCGCCGTTGGTCGAGGCCGGATGGCGCATCATCGCCCCCGACCTGATCGGGTTCGGACGGTCCGACAAGCCGACCGATCGCGACGCATACACCTACGCCGGACACGTGGCATGGCTCACCGAGTTCGTCGGCGGCATCGATCGGCCCGACGACGGTCTTTGCGTGTTCGTCCAGGACTGGGGCGGGCTGCTCGGGTTGCGTGTCGTGGCCGAGAACCCGAGCTGGTTCGACCGGGTCGTGATCGGCAACACCGCACTCCCGGCCGGCGAGCCGATGGGCGAGGGGTTCATGAACTGGCAGCGGTTGTCGCAAGAGCTCGATCCGTTCGATTGCGGACAACTGATCACCTTCACCACCCAATCGCGTGAGCTCACCGAGGCTGAGCTCGATGGCTACCGGGCACCGTTCCCCGACGAGTCGTACATGGCAGGTGCGCGGCAGTTCCCGTTGCTCGTGCCCACCGCTGCCGACGATCCTGCCGTCCCGGCCAACCGGGCCGCTTGGGAAGTGTGGGAGGCGTGGTCGAAGCCGGTGCTGACACTGTGGAC
This sequence comes from Ilumatobacteraceae bacterium, assembly GCA_965230015.1. Lineage (GTDB taxonomy): Bacteria > Actinomycetota > Acidimicrobiia > Acidimicrobiales > Ilumatobacteraceae > JABSQH01. Next base: position 177,020 of record CBDDKF010000017.1, read on the forward strand.
GCCAGGCGACACGGTGCTCGGCCATCTCCAGTCCACCTTCACCGAGCGCATCCCCGGCGCCGCCGGCCAACCGCACCAGACGTTCGAGCCGGGCGGACACTTCTTGCAAGACGATCGCGGGGAGGACGTCGTCGCGGCGATGCTCGCCTGGCTGTAGCGACTCCCAACACGCGGGCACAACACGCGGCCACGAGGAATCCTCAAGTTCTCCAAGTGGTGTTCAGGACTCGGCCCGCCGACGTGGCGCACGGTGGGCGCCATGACTACGACCACGAAGAACACCACGACTCCCTCCACCCTCCCTCGTTCGACACGTCGGCGCGGCCTGTTGCGATTCATCGCAGCGGTCGGCGTCGGCGTCACCGGGACGATCATCTCGATCAATGCCTGGAGCGCAAGTGCCGCGCCGGGCGACACGGACACCACGTACGTGCCGACGGCCGGTTGCCGCCTGGTCGACACGCGACCCGGCGCAGACAACATCGGCGAGCGGGCGACCCCGTTGGGGCCCGGTGACACGCACACCATCGCCGTGCGCGGCGCCAACGGCGAATGCACCGGACCGCTGGCGATTCCTGAAGACGCCACCGGCGTTGCGCTGAATGCGACCGCGGTCGGGGCGACGACGTCGTCGAACATCCGGATCTATCCAGCGAATCTGAGCGAGCCGCCGTTGCTGTCGAACCTCAACGTCACCTCCGGGGCGTCGCCGACACCGAACAAGGTCGACGTGCAGCTGTCGCCCGACGGGGCGATCACCGCGTACAACTTCCGCGGCAACGTGCACCTCGTGCTCGACGTGGTCGGCTACTACACCAAGACCAGCCTCGCCGAGATCGACCAGCGGCTCGCCCGACTCGAAGCCGGAGGCGGCGGCGCCGACAACGCAGTGCTCGAACGGCTCGACGAGCTGGAGCAACGGGCCACGACCCAAGCCGCAACCATCCAGCGCAACGCCGACGAGATCGGTGATCTCGACAAGGCCAAGCCGTTCGTGATGACGAACACTCGCTCGGCCGTCTCGTTGTCGGCGACGCCTCTCCGCATCGTCTCCGTGCAGATCACTGCGCCTGTCGACGGCCACGTCACAGCGACGACGGCCAATGTCGTGTCCGGCGTCGGCATTGCTTCATGCTCGATCACGACCGGCAACGACCTCGACTCGAACTACACCCAGGCGAACACCTCGCCGCCGGCCGGCGTCAACCTGGCCCAACTGGCCGGCACGCGCCGCTTTGCGATCGCCGCTGGTGAAACCCTCGACGTGAAGCTGCTGTGCACAGAGCGACCGCTCAGCTCGGGTGGGTCCGCCGGTCTCTCGGTGCTCGACGCCGTGATCACGGCGATCTTCACGCCGACGGCGTCGTAAGAACCAGCCACCCCTAAATCTCTCGGATCCCCTCGTTCGTTGGCACCTGCCGGCCCGCCATGGCGCAGGCAGGTGCCAACGAACTTCCGCGTCCGGGCCACGGTTCTGGCCGCGACGTCGCCACCTGCCATCGTTGCGGTATGGCCATCGACTTCTCGTTGTCTCCCGAACTCGAGGACATCCGGGTGCGCGTGCGCGCCTTCGTCGAAGACGTGATCAAGCCGGAAGAGGCACGGATCGAGGGCGAAGACGGCGGCGAGGGTCTGGAGGGCGACGAACGCATCCAGGTGCTGATCGGACTGCGCAAGCGAGCTCACGACGAAGGAATCTGGCTGCCGCACATGCCCAAAGAGTGGGGTGGCATGGGTCTCGGCCACGTCGAGCTGGCGATGGTCCAGGCCGAGGCGGCCAAGTCGTACTACGGGCCGTGGGTGTTCAACTGTCAAGCACCCGACGAGGGCAACATGCACACGTTGCTGCACTGGGGCACGGACGAGCAGAAAGAGAAGTACCTCAAGCCGCTGTGCCAGGGGCGTTCATCGTCGTGTTTCGCCATGACCGAGCCCGAGGTGGCCGGGTCCGACCCGACGCTCATCCAGACCCGGGCCTACCAAGACGGCGACGAGTGGGTGATCAACGGACACAAGTGGTTCATCTCCGGCGCCCGTCGCGCCAAGTTCGCCATCCTCGTGTGCCGAACCGAAGACGACCCCGACTTGCCGCAGGCGGCGAACTCGGCGTTCCTCATCGACCTCCCGACCGAGGGATGGAACGACGTGCGCGAGGTCGAGACCATGCACGGCTCGACCGGGCACTCCGAGATCGTCATCGAGGACTTGCGGGTGCACAAGGACCAGATGCTCGGCGGCCGCGGGCAAGGCCACCTGCTCGGCCAGTACCGGCTGGGCCCGGCCCGGCTGGCGCACTGCATGCGCTGGATCGCCCAGGCCGAGATGGCGCTCGACATGATGGTCGACCGGTCACTACACCGCTACGCCCACGGATCGTTGCTCGCCGAGAAACAAGGCATCCAGTGGATGATCGCCGACTCGACGATGGAGCTATACCAGGCCAAGTTGATGGTGCTCCATGCGGCCTACAAGATCGACCGGCAAGAGGACTTCAAGGCCGAGGTGTCGATGGCCAAGCACTTCGTGGCCAACATGCTCGGTCGGGTGATCGACCGCTCGATCCAGGTGCACGGCGCGCTCGGCTACTCGACCGACACCCCGCTCGCACACATGTACCAGCACGCTCGGTGGGCGCGCTTCGCCGACGGCGCCGACGAGGTGCACCAGATGCGCATCGCCCAGCGGACGATCGCCGCGTACACCGACGAGCACTCCACCCGGCGAGCCACCGGCAACCTGCCGATCTGATCGGGCTCGGTTGTCCGAGCCCTGTCAGGCCGCGGCCTCGCGCGCCTTTCTTGCTGCTCTGAAGCTCTGGACGGCGAGGAACACGTAGCCGCCGCAGAGGACGATGGTGGCCAGCTGGGCGACCAGGGCCCAGCCGGTCGAGCCGCGGCCGATCGCTGATCCCACGCTGCCGAGCGCAGCGAGCAACGCCAGCGCGGCCGATGCGTGCATCAGATGATGGTTGAGGCTCGGCTTGGCGCGGGCGGCGACACCGAGGGCAACGAACACCACACCGACGAACGCAGGAATCAGGGAGGTTGCGCTTCCAGAGCCGGAGGCGATGGTGATCCCGACGCCGACCACGATGAGCGCGCCACCGAGGCCGATCGTTGTGTCGGCCATCGATCGCCCGCCGATTCCGGTGGGTTGTGACTCGGGTGGCGTATCGGCAATGGGGGACTGCGTCATGTTCTCCATTCTGGTCGGCGCTCCGATCGATCGTTCACGGCAGCCACGGATCGTCAAGATCGCGGCAATCCCCGCCTCAGGCACTCAAGGACGGAACCCTGATGCCGATGAACGCTGCGAGGTCTCGCGCGCCCTGCGTGCCGGACTCTGGCGACGATGAGGGCCCCCAGTCGGCGATGGGTCGCAACGACCGGTGTCGTTGCGACGGTAGCGATCGGCTGCGCCGCGCTCGCGGTGGTGTCCCCCGAGTCCGCCGGCGCGCCCGAAGATCCGCACTCGGCGGACGCTGGCGAGCAGCGGATCACCCCGGCACCAGCCACGACGCCCGCGTCGGAGCTCGCACCGGTGTCGGAGACCACGGCTGCGTCTGGGGGCGGGGCGAACGATGTCGCTGACCCATCCGACGTCGTCGCCGACCTGTCCGACGTCGTCGCCGATCGGCAGCAAACACCGGTCGCTGAGGCCACCGACGACTCCAACGCACCGACGACTGCGCTCGCCATCGGCTCCGACGACGCCGGTCAGCCGACGGAGGTGCCGTTCGTGCCGGCGCTTCCGCCTGCCGAGCCACTCGTCGACCCGACGATCGAGATTCCATCGGACGAGCCGGTGGCTCACGGTCCAACCGCTGCTCAGGCGCTGGCGACCTCGTCGCCGTTGGCGGTCGAGCAGGTCGCGACCAATGCAGCGCTCCCGAGCGAGGCATTGATCGATGAACTTCGCCGCGACCCGTTGCTCTTCATCGGCCGTGACGCCATGTTGGGTTCGATCGAGCCGATCGTGGGCGACGATGCAGGCCATCACCATCACCATCACCACGGCGATCACGGCGATCACGGCGATCACGGCGATCACGGCGACGATCACCGTGACCACGATCACGACGAAGCGCACGATGCGCAGCACGCCGATGGTGACGACACGACTGCCAGCGCAGGCGACGAGGCCATCGAAGCAGCAGCTGCACCATCGCCGGCCGACGCTCTGACGCTGCACTCGCGACCCTCGGCGCGTCGCTCGATCTATCTCGATCTCGACGGTCATCGCGTAGAGAACGAGTGGTGGAACCGCACCTACGACGTTCCCGGCTTCGACGCCGGCCCGTACGACATCGACGGCGATCCGAGCACGTTCTCGACGACCGAGCGCAATCGAATCATCGAGATCTGGGAGCGGGTGGCGGATGACTACGCACCCTTCGACGTCAATGTGACCACCGAGGACCCGGGCGTCGAGGCGCTCCGGCGGACCTCGTCGAACGACGACCGGTACGGCACCCGCGTGGTGATCACCTCGACGGACTGGTACTTGGACGCTCGGGGCAAACTCATCGGGGGCATCGCACTGATCAACGTGTTCTCGTCGAGCAGTGATCACTCCGCGTTCGTGTTTGCCGGCAACCTGTCGCGCGGGGCCGCGAAGCCGATTTCCGACGCCGTGTCGCACGAGTCGGGCCACAACTTCGGTCTGCTGCACGACGGCTCCCCCGCAGGTGGGTACTACCGGGGCCACGGGCAGTGGGGCCCGATCATGGGTGCGCCGTATGGGCGAGCGATCACCCACTGGTCGGCGGGGGCCTACCCGGAGGCGGACAACAACGAAAACGATCTGGCGATGATCGCTGCGCACACCGGCTACGTTCCCGACGACCACGATGTGCAGCGCCCGACGTCGCTCGGGTCGGGCACACGGTCGGGGTTGCTCCATCACCCCGACGATGTCGACGCCTTCGAGCTGCAACTCGATGGTGCCGAGGCGTCGATCTCGGTCCAACCGGAGCGCTGGTGGTCGAACGTCCACACCGCCGTGGTGGTGCGCGACGACACCGGTGCGGTGGTTGCCGAAACCGTGCCGTCCGAGGCCGTCGACTGGCGAATCGACATCGACGTACCGGCTGGACGGAACTCCGTGACCATCGAAGTCACCACTGCCGACTGGCTCACTCCCGCCGACGGGTTCGTCCGCTACGGCGCCGTCGGCCCCTACGACGTGATCGTCGAGGTTGGCGAGCCGACGGGGACGACAACATCGACGACCGAGCCGCCGAACTCGAGCAGCTCCACCACCACCACAACGACCACAACCACGACCGCAACAACAACCACACCAACAACGACGACCACCACGGTTGCTCCGCCTTCGAGGGACGGCACCACGACGACAACCACGACTGCGACGCCCACCACGGTCTCGGTGCCTGACGCCCCAGCGAACCCACCAACGCCGACACTCGGCGGGTTCGTGGCAATCGAACCGTTGCGCATCGCCGACTCGCGGAGGGCCCTGCGCGTCGATCCACTCGTACCGCGCGAGGTGCAGGCCCTGACCATCGCCGGCGAAGCCGGAATCCCGGCCGACGCGCTGGCGGTGTCGGCCAACGTCACCGTGGTCGGCGCCGACCGGACGGGGTTCGTTGCGGTGTACCGGTGCAGTGATCGCGAACCGGAGGTGTCGTCGCTCAACGTCCGCCCCGGTCGCCCGGTGGCCAACCAGACGATCACTGCCCTCGACGATCGTGGTCGGCTGTGTCTGTACTCCACGGTGCGCGGCGATGTCGTGATCGACGTCACGGGGTACTTCGATCCCGACGCCGAGGCGGGCTTGTTCCCGATCCGCCCCGTTCGTCTCCTCGACACGCGCGACGACCGGCCGGTCGTGCCGGGAGTTCCGCGTCGTGTCGACGTGATCGGCCACCCGACAGTGCCGGGCACCGCGACGGCGGCGGTGCTCAGTGTCGCCTCGGTGCGCCCTGGGTCCGATGGCTGGGTGCGCGTCGTGCCCTGCGACGTCGACAGCAGCGACGTGTCGACGCTCAACACCGTGCGCGGCCGCGTCGTGACCAACGCAGCGATCGTCCCGTTGTCGGCCGACGGCGCGATCTGCGTAGAGAGCAATCGCCGCGGCGAAGTCGTCGTGGACCTCACCGGCTATCTCGCCCCGAACGGACTGCGCCTCGAGCCGGTCGACGCGTCGCGTGTTCTCGATACGCGCAACCCGCAGCAACGCGCCAGCGCGCGGGCGCTCGCCACCGCAACCGGCTCACCGGTTCGAGTGAGTGGCCTCGCCGGCGTTCCTGCCGACGCTGCCGCCGTGTCGTTCAACCTGACCGCAGTTGCGCCACGCGCCGACGGTTATCTCACGGCGTGGCCCTGTTCGCCCACGACCGACACCGCGAAGCCGGACACGTCCAACGTGAACTATCCCGGTGGGATCAATGCCGTCGCCAACGGAGTCACCGTGGGCGCGATCGACGACCACGTCTGCGTGTACAGCCACCGCACCGCCGACGTCGTGGTCGACGTGACCGCGGTGTGGCGCTGATTCGCGACTGCTCGCGTGTGTTGAGGTGGGCTACGCCGTGATGGCGTGGGCCTTGAGGTCGGCGAGATCGACGTACTCCAGCGTCGACATGTGGGTCGACTCGAGAATCACGCTGCACGCGTGGCCGGCGTCGAAGGCCTCCTTCCAGCGCATCGCGCACACGCACCACTGATCGCCGGGACGTAGCCCCGGAAACCCGTACTGCGGCATCGGCGTCGACAGGTCGTTGCCCGCCGCCCGCGAGAACTCGAGGAAGTCGGCGGTGACTCGACAACACACGGTGTGCATTCCGGGGTCGTCGCCGTGGTTCTCGCAGCAGCCGGTGCGGTAGTAGCCGGTGAGCGGGTCGTGCGAGCAGGAGAGAAGCTCGGTGCCGAGCACGTTGCGCTGTTCCATCACGTCACGTGATAGCAGGCGTCGCCGATCTAGGAAACGTTGATCCCGACGAGCTCGCCGATCGCGTAGGTGATCGCACACGCCACGAGCACGATCAGCACCTGGCGGAGCACCGACCGCGTGATCGACCGTTCGGCGAGCCGGCCGAGTGCCGCGCCGACGATCGCTGCGGCCACGACGCCGATCGTCACCGAGATCACCGCAGGCGCGGTGCCGGATCCCCCGGCGAACCACGGAATCACCGGCAACAAGGCGCCGAAGCTGAAACACACCAGCGAGACCAGCGCGGCGGCGAGTGGCGAGGGGAGATCGGTGGGGTCGATGCCCATCTCCTCGCGGGCGTGCACGGCAAGGGCTCGCTCGGTGTCGTCCATCACGTCGCGTGCGGCGGCTGCGGCCACGTCGGGCGACATGCCGTGCTCTTGGTAGATCGCAGCGAGTTCCTCGGTTTCGGCCTCGGTGTTGTGGGCCAATTCGCGGCGCTCGACGGCCACCTCGCGTTCGACGAGCTCGTTCTGTGCCGACACACTGATCCACTCGCCCGCCGCCATCGAGATGGCCCCGGCGACGGCACCGGCGAGGCCGGCCAGGCGGACCACCGAGCTGTCGGCTCCTGAGCCGGCGAAGCCCAGGATCAGCGACACGTTCGACACCAGCCCGTCGTTGACGCCGAACACTGCGGCCCGAGCGAGGCCACCGGACACGGCACGGTGACCGCCGTGCAGTTCCGGGCGGCGCATCGGGACGTTCACACCATCGACCGTATCTTGCGTCAACCGTGTCTTGCGTCGACCGTGCCCGGCGTCGACCGCCCGCGGTCGTGTGCCGCCGAGTACCGTGGCGGCGCCGGCAATGGGGCCGGCGAAGGGGAGGTTGGGCCGATGCAAAACACCGCCCTCGGAACGAGGGTCCATGATCTCGCCCGCGAGCGTCGGCCCGACGATCCGCTGCTGGCCACGTTCCTCGACCGCTACTACCAGCAGGGGACGGGCGACGACGAACAGGCGCTCGACGACGCGTATGCGCGCGCGGTGGCTCACTACCACTTCGGGTACGAACGGGCGGTCGACGAAACGCTCGTACAGGTCGTCAACCCACGTTTCGCCCGCGATGGGTGGGACTCGGACCGGACCATCTTGATGTTCGTCACCGACGACGTCCCGTTTCTGGTCGACACCGTGCGCATCGTCCTCGATCGTCACGGTCTCGGCATCCACTTCCTCGTCCATCCGATGCTCGGTGTGCAGCGCGATGCCGAACGTCGCATCAGCGATGTGGGGCCCGGTTTCGGCTCGATCGAGGCATGGACGTTGATCGAGCTGGATCACTGCACGCCCGACGAGGCAGCTGCGGTGCGCGACGACGTGCATGCGGCGATCGTCGGGGTGCATCGGATGGTCGACGACTTCCCGCTGATGCGCGACCGCATGGCGGCGTTGATCCACGACGATCAGCTGCTCGAGTGGATCGCCGAGCAACACTTCGTGTTCGTCGGCGCGGCGTCGTATCTGCTGGGTGGCTCACATCGGCATGCGTCAACTGGCGACGCGCCTCGACCGGCCACGCTGGTCGACGGCAGCGCCCTCGGGGAGTTCCGTGCGGCGGGCGGTCTCGATCCTGCCGTGCTCGATCCCCCGAGCGTGAGCAGCGACGACCGAGTCGTGTTCGCTCGAACCGATGCCGAGTCGCGCTACCACCGGGCGGCGCGGTTGACGTCGATTGCGGTGCGCGAGCGTCGACCGATCGGTGCCGCGGGTGAGGAGGAGATCGAGCATCGGTTCGTCGGCCTCCTCGGCAGCGGCGCCTATCGCGAGAGCGTGTTCGCCATCCCCGGGGTGGGCGAGCGGGCGCGGCACATTCTCGACATCGTCGGCGCCAGCGTCGAGAGCCACACGGGCCGTGCGGTACGTCATGTGGTGGAGACACTGCCGCGCGATCTCGTGTTCGAGGTGCCCGCCGACGCGCTCGCCGGTCTCGTTGGCGACATCGTCGGTCTTCAGGAACGGCGCATCGTGCGGGTGTTCGATGTGCCCGAGCCGGTGGGCGCGTGGCGCACGGTGTTGGTGTACGTCCCCCAGGCCCGGTTCACCGCCGCGCTCGCCGAAGACGTGACAGCGCTCGTCGCCGCGCACTACGGCGTCGATGAACGCACCGATGTCCGCGATGTCGAGACCTTGTTGGGCACGAGCTCGCTGGCCCGGTTGTCGATGGCCGTCCGTGGCGGTGCCGCTCCCGATCTTGCCGAGCTGGGCGCGGCGATCGACGATCTCTCGACGACATGGGGTGATCGTGCGCTTGCGGCGCTCGTCGACGACGTCGGCGAGATCGAGGCGCGACGCCTCTACGGGCTCATCGGTGCCTCTGTGCCCGCCGAGTACCAGGCGCGGACGGCACCAGCCGCGGCCATCGACGACCTGTTGAACGTCGCCCGCCTGATCGATGCTGGGGCAGTGCCGGCGGGTGCCATCCGCACATCGTTTGGTCGGCACGTCGACGCCGCCGACGACGAGTGGCGGTTCCGTATCTTCTTGTTGAACCACTCGGTGACGATCGCCGAGCTGGTCCCACTCCTGGCCCACCTCGGCCTTGCCGCCATCGATGAGCACCCTGCGGTGTTCCCCACGGCACGCGGCACCGTGTACGTGTACGACGTCGGCGTGCGCACGGCGGTCGACACGATCACCGAGGCCCAGCACGCCGAAGTGCAAGCCGCGTTCGTCGATCTCGTCAACGGACAGCTCGAGGCCGACGACCTCAACCGGCTGATCCTCACCGCGGGAATGACCCGCCGCGAGGTTGCCGTGCTCCGGCTGTACCACCGCTATCTCCGCCAAGCCGCGTTCGCGTTCAGCCCCGCCTACATCGAGCGGGCGGTGGTCGAGAACCCGGCGATCGCCGCCGACCTCACCGCACTGTTCCGAGCCCGCTTCGACCCGATCTCCGAGCCCGATCGGGACGCCGCCGAGCAGCGGATCCGCGATCGCCTGCTCGAACAACTCGAAGCAGTGCCATCGCTCGACGACGACCGGATCCTGCGTGCCTTCCTCGCGTTGATCGATGCCACGGTGCGCACCAATGCGTTCGTCGACGAGGCGACCGATCTCGCCGTGAAGCTCCGCCCGCAGAGCATCGCCTTTTTGCCCGAGCCGCGGCCCGTACACGAGATCTTCGTGTGTTCACCGCTCGTCGAAGGGGTGCACCTGCGCGCTGGGGCGATCGCTCGCGGGGGTCTGCGGTGGAGTGATCGTCCCGAAGACTTCCGCACCGAGATCCTCGGGTTGGTCAAGGCGCAGATGGTGAAGAACTCCGTGATCGTGCCCGTTGGTGCGAAGGGCGGTTTCGTCGTCAAGGGCACTCCGACAACGCCTGCCGAGCGTGACGCCTGGCGGGAAGTCGGCGTCGATCGCTACCGGCGGTTCATCACTGCGCTGCTCGAACTCACCGACAACGTGACAGCGGAGGGCGTGGCCCATCCCGACGGCGTGGTGATTCGCGACGGCGACGACCCGTACTTGGTCGTTGCCGCCGACAAGGGCACGGCCACGTTCAGCGACATCGCCAACGACATCGCCGTCTCCCGTGGCTTCTGGCTCGGCGATGCGTTCGCTTCCGGCGGCAGTCAGGGATACGACCACAAGGCGATGGGCATCACCGCCCGCGGAGCGTGGGAGAGCGTGCGGCGCCATGCCCGCGTGATCGGCAAGAACGTCGAGACCGACCAGCTGACTGCGGTCGGTGTCGGTGACATGTCGGGCGATGTGTTCGGCAACGGGATGCTGCTGTCGGCGCACCTTCAGTTGGTCGCCGCGTTCGATCACCGTCATGTGTTTCTCGACCCGAATCCCGACCCGGTCGTCAGCTTCGACGAGCGGCGGCGCCTGTTCGAACTCGGTCGTTCGAGCTGGGACGACTACGACCGCAGTCTCATCTCGGCAGGCGGCGGGGTGTACCGGCGCGACCTCAAGTCGATCCCGATCTCTCCAGAGGTGGCCGATGCGCTGGGGCTCGACGTCGATGCGCTGCGACCGAACGAGCTGATCTCGGCGATTCTCTGTGCCCCGGTCGATCTGCTGTGGAACGGTGGGATCGGAACCTACGTGAAGGCGTCCGACGAGACGCACGAAATGGTCGGCGATCGCACCAACGACGCGGTGCGCGTCGACGCGGCCCAACTGTGCTGTCGCATCGTCGGCGAGGGTGGCAATCTCGGCTTCACCCAACTGGCGCGGGTCGAGTATGCGATCGCGGGCGGTCTGATCTACACCGACGCGATCGACAACAGTGCGGGAGTCGACTGCAGCGATCAAGAGGTAAACATCAAGATCGCCCTCGATCAGTTGGTGCGCGACGGCGATCTCACCGTGAAACAGCGCAACGAGTTGCTCGTCGAGATGACCGACGAGGTCGCCGACCTCGTGCTCGAACACAACCGGGCACAAACGCTGGCGCTGATGATCGCCCGTCGACAGGCGCTGTCGATGATCAACGTGCATGCCCGTTACCTCGACGCATTGGAGGCCGATGGCCGTCTGGATCGAGCGCTCGAAGCGCTGCCGAACGACCGTCAGATCAACGAGCGACAGTCGGCGGGCAGTGGGCTGCGCGCCCCGGAGTTCGCGGTGATGATCGCCTACAGCAAGAACGCCGACATCGAGGAGCTGTTGGCCAGCGACGTCCCCGACGACCCCGTGCTGGACGACGACCTCCTCACGTCGTTCCCCACGGCGCTACGCACGCGCTTTCCCGATGCCATCCGTGCGCACCGGCTGCGGCGCGAGATCGTTGCGACCCGGTTGGTGAACAACATGGTCAATCTCGCGGGGATCTCGTTCGACCATCGGATGACCGAGGACTCCGGCGCATCGATCGCCGACGTGGCCCGGGCGTTCGTCGCCTCGCGCAACATCTTCGGGTTCCGTGAGATGTGGCGCGAGATCGACAGCTTGAGCGGCATCGGCCTCGACGCGCAGCTCGAGCTCTTTCTCGACGCCCGGCGCCTGGCCGAGCGGGGCACGATGTGGTTGCTTCGTCATCGTCGACCGCCGCTCGACATCGGCGCGACGATCGACACCTTTGCCGCCGCCATCGCCGAGCTCGACGGGGCGCTCGATCGTGTGGTCAGCGGTCACGTCGCCGGCGCCATCGCCGAAGATCGCGAAACACGTGAGGCGGCAGGCGTGCCGTCAGACCTCGCTGCGCGGTCGGCGCGCTGGCCGTGGATGCACACCGGCTTCGACATCGTCGAACTGGCCGACTCCGAACAGACCTCGCTCGCCGAAACCGCCACCACCTACTGGGCTGTGTTCGAGTCGTTCGACCTCGAATGGCTGTGGGATGGCATCGGCCGGCTCCCGCGTTCCACGCGTTGGCAGGCGCAGGCGCGCGGTGCACTGCGCGACGACCTCATGAGCGTGCTCGCCGATCTGGCCCGTCTGGTGATGCGCAGCGGCCACGACTCGGTGGCGAACTGGATTGGCTCGAACGAGCGCGCCGTCGGCCGGGTGATCGCCATGCACACCGAGATCCGGCGGGCAGAGACCGCCGATCTCACCACGCTGTCGGTGGCGGTGCGTCAGCTGCGCAACCTGACGCTGGGTGCTGCGCTGTAACTGCCCGGCGACGGCGCGGCGGCACCGGTAGCGTCGAGAGGGATGGCCGAGACGACCCGCGTTCGCTTTGCCCCGTCCCCGACCGGCATGTTCCATGTCGGTGGCGCCCGTTCAGCGCTGTTCAACTGGGCGGTCGCCCGGCAGACGGGCGGACGGTTTGTGCTGCGCATCGAAGACACCGACGAGGCGCGCAACCGGCCGGAGTGGACCCAAGGCATCATCGACGCGCTGGACTGGATCGGGATTTCGGCCGACGACCCGCACTTCGAGGGCCCGGAGTTCCAACGCGATCACACCACTGCTCACGTGGCTGCCGCACAGCGCCTGCTCGATGAGGGGCACGCCTACTACTGCGACCTCAGCCCCGAGCAGGTGCGTGAGCGAGCTGACCGTCTCGGACTCGCCGGCTACGACGGGTACTCCCGTGATCGCGGTGTCGGACCAGGCGACGGTCACGTGGTGCGCTTCCGGGTTCCCGATGGCGTGACCGTGATCGACGATGCGATCCGTGGCCGAGTGGAGTTCGACAACGCAACGATCGAAGACTTCGTGCTGCTCCGGGGAGACGGCTCGCCCGTCTTCGTGCTGGCCAACGCGGTCGACGACTGGGGAATGCGCATCACCGACGTGATCCGTGGCGAGGAGCATCTGCCGAACGCTCCCAAGCAACAGCTCATCCTCAACGCACTTGGCCACCCTGCTCCGCGATGGGCGCACGTGCCGGTGCTGGTCAACGAGGAGCGCAAGAAGTTGTCGAAGCGGCGCGACAAGGTGTCGCTCGACCAGTACCGCCAGGAGGGTTACCTCGCCGACGCAATGGTCAACTACCTGATGACGCTCGGGTGGACGCCGCCCGGGGCCGAAGAGGCCGGCACCGAGATCGTGTCGTGGCCGGAGATCGAGGCGTCGTTCCGCCTGGAGGACGTCAACCGCTCGCCGGCGTTCTTCGACACGAAGAAGCTCGACGCGTTCAACGGCGAGTACACCCGCGCGATGCCAACCGACGAGTTCGTCGAGCGGGCCGCCGAGGAGATCCCCGACGAGTGGGATCGCGACAGGTTCGCCCAGATCGCGCCGGTATTGCAGGAGCGCACCGTGCGCTTCGACGACGAGATCCCGGCAAAGGTCGACTTCCTGTTCCTGCCCACCGGGGCCGACGTGAAGATCGACGATGCCGACTGGGCGAAAGCGACGAAGGCTGAGTGGGCCGAGCCGTTGCTCGACGACGTGATCGATTCGTACGGCAAGCTCGACGATGCGCGATGGACGGCGGCCCGACTGAAGGGTGAACTCGAGGCGGTGATGGTCACCTACGGGATCAAGCTCGGCAAGGCGCAGGCGCCGGTGCGTGTTGCCACCACCGGGCGTTCGGTCGGACCGCCGCTGTTCGAAGCGTTGGAGGTCCTCGGGCGCGAAGAGACGCTGCGCCGACTGCGGGCGGCCAGACCGAGGTTCGGATCGGACTGATGAACGACGTCGGTGGCGAGGCACCGGCCGGGCGTAGCCCGGGTGCGGCGACCGACATCGCGCCTGCCCCGTTGCCGATCACCGACGAGTTGCCGATCGTGCGCCCGATGGCGGCTGCGGTTCCGGAGCCTGTGCGGCCGCCTCGTTCCCCGTGGCGTTGGGTGGCCTACGGCCTCGCAGCCGTCGTGCTGCTCGGGGTGGCGTACTACGGCTTCTCGCTGTGGCAGGTGTGGTCGACCGGTCGTGCCGACGAGGCCCGTCCCGTCGACGCCATCGTGGTGATGGGGGCGGCACAATATGACGGCCGCCCGTCACCGCAGTTGGCCGCCCGTCTCGATCACGTGGTCGAGCTGTGGCCGCAGGGATTCGCCGACACCGTGGTGGTCACTGGCGGCAAGCTGCCCGCCGATCGCTTCACCGAGGCCGAGACGAGCGCGGCCTACCTGATCGAACGCGGGATACCCGAGGAGGCGATCGTGCTGGAGAACGAGGGCACGTCCACGATCGAGTCGCTCGATGGTGTTGCCGAAGTCTTGCCGGATGGCTCGTCGGTGCTGATCGTCACCGACCCCTACCACGCCTTGCGTGCCAAGTTGATCGCCGAGGATGCCGGGCTCGATGCGTACGTGTCGTCGACCCCGACGTCGGTCGTCACGGGGTCGAGTTCGTTGCAGCGCCACCTGCGGGAGGCCGGGGGAGTGGCGGTGGCCCGCATCATCGGGTTCGACCGGCTGAGTGGCATTTCAGGCTGACCAGCCGCGCACTTCCGGTGGTACCGAACCCCGCCGCAGCTACACTCCTGCGTCGCCCTTGGGGTGTGGTGTAATAGGCAACACAGCAGATTCTGGTTCTGTTATTAGGGGTTCGATTCCTCTCACCCCAGCCATCCGGCATCGGTCCGCCGATGTCGCGCGCCTGCACGTCGTGGCGCTCAGTTGTGCCGATGGGGCTCGTCGGTGTCGTACCCGCGGGGGCGCCGAGAGTGATCGGGATGCCGGAACTCGAGCCAGCGGAGGTTGAGGCGTTGGCCTGCGGGGCCGTGGTAGGGCTTGGCTGGTTGTGGTGGTGCGGCCCCGGGGGGCTTGGGTTTGGCTCCGCTGGCGGTGAGGGTCGCGCCGTTTGATGCGGTGAAGGTGACCGCGCCAGGCGTTTCGGCTGCGAGGTCGGCGTTGCCGGCGATGTGTAGTTCGCCTCGGTGGTGGTGGCCGCACAGGGCGATGAGGTTCCACGTGTCGGTGGGCCCGCCGTCGGTCCAGTGGACGATGTGATGAATCTCGAGGTGGTGCGTCGCGGTGCAGCCGGGCACGCGGCAGCCCTGGTCGCGGTGGATCACGATGCGTCGGGTGCGTTCGGGCACAACGCGGGAAGCGCGACCGACGGAGAACGGGAGACCGTCGGCGAGCAGTGTGGGCACGATCGCACAGTCACAGGTGAGGTAGTTGGCGACGTCGTCGGGGACGCGCCAGCCGTGCGCGTCACGGACGTCGGCGGGGGCGTCGGTGTTGATGTGCAGGTGCAGTCGGTGACGGTCACGACGTCCGGAGTCGTCGATCGCGTCCAAGGACCGCTGCGCCACCTCGACCAGCGCGCTGATCCATGTGGCGGTCTCGGGATCGTCCTGGAACAGGGCGTCCTTCGCTTCTTCGATCGCCTGGCTGATGATGGTTCCGGCGATGCCATCAGTCTCGACGTTGAGGGTGAAACGGCCGTCGGAGCGGGTACGCATCGTGAACCGATCCCTCTTCGACGCCGGCTGGTCGGTGTCGTCGGCCTGCTCGTCGCCGGCGGGTTCGGTGGGGAAGTGATCCATGGTCCGCCGGAGTTGGGTGACGGTCATGTGCGCAGCAAGGTCACAGAGCTGCGTGTCGGCCCAATCGGGGGCGTGTTCGGCGATCACCGCCATCTGATCCAACGAGATCAACCCGTCGCGCAGTAGTTGTACACAACGGGGGAACGTGTCGATCCGTTCCGCAACGGCCACGACTTGCGCGGCGCGGCGTGCGCTGATCCCGCAACGCCAGGCGAGGTACTGACGGTGGGTGTGGATCCCGTTGCCGGTGAGCACCGAGCCGTCGGTCAACACCTGCACGGCGAGGTCGACCAACTCACCGGAGAGGGCGTTGAGGTGACCGCAGATCTCGTCGAGGCGCCGATCACGAACCCGCCACTCGGGTTCTGCGCTGAAACCGATCCCCATTCGTAGAGTATAGCACTGGTGATCGTAGTTCTTGCGATGAATCAAACAAAATTTCGATCAATTCTCACTCAGTGTGGGTTATTACGCGCTTTCCGTGGGGCGTTGATCGTCGGCTCGTCCCCATGTCGCGCCCTATAGTCCCGGGCCAAGGGGGGATCACCATGGGGGATCGAGTCGTTGTCATCGGAGGCGGATCGTGGGGGACCACTGTTGCTCATCTGTGTGCCTGGCACGCGCCGACCACGTTGCACAGTCGTCGACCTGAGGTGGTCGAGGCGATCAACGAGCGGCACGAGAACCCGCGGTATCTCGCTGGGTATCAGCTGCACACGGAACTCGTAGCAACCGGCGATCTCGACGGCGCGGTGTCCGAGGCCGACGTGGTGGTCCTGGGCGTGCCGTCACGGGGCTATCGCGACACGCTCGCCGAGATCCGCCCACACATCCGGCCCGATGCGCCGATCGTCTCGTTGGCCAAGGGCTTGGAGCCGTCCACCGAATTGCGAATGACGCAGGTGATCGCCGAGGAACTCCCGGATCATCCGATCGGATTGCTCACCGGACCGAACCTCGCCAAGGAAGTGCTCGACGGATTCGCCGCCGCAGCTGTTGTGGCATTCCCCAGCTTGTCGATGGCCGAGCGCATCCAGCCGATCTTCTCCTCGCCGGTCTTTCGCGTGTACACGAGCGACGACGTGATCGGCTGCGAGATGGGCGGCGCGCTGAAGAACGTGATCGCGATTGCGTCGGGGATGGCCGATGGAATCGGTGCCGGCGACAACACCCGAGCGATGGTGATCACCCGCGGGCTGGCCGAGCTGACGCGACTCGGCGTGGCGATGGGCGGCCGGCCCGAGACCTTCGCCGGCCTCGCTGGAATGGGCGACCTCGTCGCCACCTGCATCAGCCCGCAGAGCCGCAACCGCTTCGTCGGTGAGCGGATCGGTCAGGGCAAGACGGTCGAGGAGATCATCGAAGAGATGGATCAGGTGGCCGAGGGCATCAAGACCGCCAAGGTGGTGATGAGCCTGGCCGAGCGATACGACATCGATCTGCCGATCAGCGCCGAAATCCATCGATGCGTGGCCCACGGGCAGAGCGCACTCGAGGCGTATCGCGGCCTCGTCCGCACGCCCGCTGGCACCGAGCTCAGCCCCGGTTGAGTTCCGGTCCCAGCTCGGTGGGAGCCCGTGCGGGGGCTGATATCGTCGTCGATCGCCACTTGGCCCGTTCGTCTAGTGGCCTAGGACACCACCCTCTCAAGGTGGCGGCACGGGTTCGAATCCCGTACGGGCTGCCAAGAAAACACCAGGTCAGAGCCACCCTGCGGGGTGGCTCGCTCGGTTTTCTGGACTCGTTGCCAATCCGATGCCAATCTCTACCAAGGAGGATCGGATGAAAGGCTTCATGCGGCAGCGCGGAGCGTCATGGGAGCTGAGGGTGTACCTCGGCCTCGATCCGGTGACCGGCAAGAAGCGCTACGCGACGAAGACCGTGCGTGGTGGCAAGCGCCTTGCGCAGACTGCGCTGGCCGAGATGATCACCGAGGCCGAGCGCGGGATGATGGCGAGGACGACCGCGACGGTGGGGGAGTTACTCGACGCGTGGTTCGACTTCGCAGCCCCAGATTTCTCGCCGAAGACTGTCAAGGAGACTCGCGGCTACATCGACCGCTCGCTGATGCCGGCGCTTGGGTCGAGGCGGTTAGCAAAGTTGAAGCCGGCCGATCTCGACGCGTTCTATCGGCGGCTGCTCGCGTCGGGCGGCGCCGGTGGACGACCGCTGGCGCCCGCAACCGTTCGTCGAATCCACGGAATCCTGCGCCGAGCGCTCAATCAGGGTGTCAAGTGGGGATGGCTCGGCATCAATCCGGCGGTAGCTACGACGCCGCCGCGGGTGCCGGTGTCGGATATCGCGCCGCCGTCGGCGGATGACCTCGGCAGAGTGCTCCGGCGAGCGGAGTCGGAGTCGCCGGACCTGAGTTGCTATCTCGTGCTCGCTGCTGCGACCGGCGCTCGGCGATCGGAGCTGATCGCCTTGCGCTGGAGCGACGTCGATCTCGATGGCGCCACCGTCTCGATTGAGCGCGGGATCGTGAACGGACCGAACGGGCTCGTGGAAAAGGGAACGAAGACGCACTCCGCACGTCGCGTGTCCGTCGATGCGCGGACGGCGTCCGTACTTGCCGAGCATCGCGAGCGGGTGGCTCACCGTGCTGCGGCGTGCCGTGTCTCGATTGCTCCGGACGCGTTCGTCTTCAGCAACACGGTCGATGGAACCGCGCCATGGTTCCCCGACTCTGTCTCGCGCTCCTTCAAGCGACTGTGTGCGAAGGAGGGCGTCCCCGATGTGCGGCTGCACGACCTCCGCCACTTCGTTGCTACTCAGTTGCTGAGCGCAGGTGTTGACGTTCGCACGGTCGCCGGCCGGCTCGGTCACCGCAACGCGGCGACCACGCTCAACGTGTATGCGCACTTCGTCGAGCAGAGCGATCGCGAGGCAGCCGACATCATCGGCAACGTGCTGGACTCGGACGAGTAGACGCCGACAACTGAAGTGCGACAGGCAAGCGTGAACTCAGAGTTCGAGGCCGTGCCCGGGTTCGGGTGGGCTGACCTCGTAGGGGTGCGGCTGGCTGATCGTGGGGCTACCCGGGTCCTGTTCGGGCGTTCGCGGGATGCGTTGGTGTCGTCGTGTCGGCAGCGTCTGCTGCTCGAGCGATCTGTCGTTGGCGAGAGCGGCGGCGTCGGCTGCTGCTTGGCGTCGCCACTCGAGTTCGATTGGGTCAATGTTCGCGTTGCGGAGTTGTTGTCGGCGGTTGATGGCGGTGTCGAGGGTGTTGCGGGTGTCGCAGCAGATGTCGATGAACGCGGCTCGCGGGTTCCAGGTTTGGTTGGGTTGTTGGAGGGGTCCGTGTTGTTGGTCGGGTTCGAAGGTGGGTGGACGTGGAGGTGGTTGTTGTGGCGGCCGCGGGTCATCGCGACGTAGAGGGCGTCGGCGCCCATGGTGGGTGTGGCGAGGGTGTGGGTTTCGTCGACGGTGGCGCCTTGCGCGGAGTGGATGGTTGAGGCGTAGGCGATGTCGAGGTGCCCAGCAGCGACATAGCTGTCGGGGATCGCGACGATGTCACCGCGGGCTGTTGCAGCGTGGAGTCCACCGTGTGGGTGGGGGCCGATGATGGTGTAGCGGTCGCCGTTGCGCACGAAGTCCTCGCTGCTCAATCTGATGCGGCGGTCGTTGCGTCGAGCCATCACTCGCTGTCCCGGATACAGCGTGTGATTCGCGATCTCGAATCCGCTGGCCGCGTCGAGATGCCCGGACTCGAGGAGCGTTGCGGTGATGGCGTGGTTGAGTTGGTTGGCGTGGTTGCGGGTGTGGGTGAGGATGAGCGCGTCGACACCGTCAGCGTTCAGGCGCGCGCTGTGTTGGGCGAGGTGCGCGATGGCGGTGTCGTGGTCGGCGTGGGCGTGGATGCGGTGGTGTCGGACGTAGTCGTTGACAACGGAGGGGTCGCGGTCGCGGAGGCGGAGGGTTGCGTCGGCTTCCCAGGGTTGGGTGAAGCGGTGGAGTTCGGTGAGGGTGTGGGTGGCGACGTCGGGGTGGTGGACGAGTTCGGCGAACATGCCGCCCGCGCCGATGGCGTCGAGTTGGTGGTGGTCGCCGACGAGCACGGTGCGCCAGCCTCGCCGGTTGGCGAGTCGGCTGTAGGCCCACAGTGTGGTGGTGTCGACCATGCCGGCTTCGTCGATGACCACGACGCTGCCTGGTTTGAGTCGATACTCGGGCCGAGGCCCGCTGCGTTGGTGGTGTTCGTGGAGGAGCTTGTCGATCGTGTCCGCGCCGATGTTGGCGCCTTGGGCGAGTTCGTCAGCGGCGCGGGCGGTCGGGGCGAGGCCGTAGACGTTGATGCCCGCCGAGTGCCAGGCGTTGGCCGCGGCTCGTAGCATTCGGGTCTTGCCCGAGCCGGCCGGTCCAACCACGGTTGCGACGACGGTCGGGTGTTGCGTGAGGCCACGGACCGTCTCGGTTTGTCCCGCGTCGAGACCGTTCACTTCGGTGGCGGTGACGGCGCGATGTCGTGTGGGTGTGTTGGTGGTGGCCCAGTCGATGATGTCTTGTTCCCGGGCCAGTTGCGCCTTGGTTGTGTAGCTCACCGCGGAGGGTGCGACCCATACGGGTCGTCCGTCGGACCGCCGCCGCACCTCAATCGAAGTCGCCGTGTTGTCGATGGTGTTGGGGGCGAGTTCGACGACCTCGATCGAGTCGAGCACCTGTTGGCGGAGTTGTTCGACGGTGTCCAACACGTCGCCGG
The DNA here is from genome assembly GCA_965230015.1 of Ilumatobacteraceae bacterium. Taxonomy (GTDB): domain Bacteria; phylum Actinomycetota; class Acidimicrobiia; order Acidimicrobiales; family Ilumatobacteraceae; genus JABSQH01. The sequence continues at coordinate 197,517 of CBDDKF010000017.1, forward strand.
CGGATCCGGCGACGATGTGGCCGGTGATGGCTTGGGTGAGGTGGGCGTCGGTCCAGTTGGCTCGTTGTGCGGTGAGGTCGGCGATGATCTGGTCGGCATCGATGACACGGTTCGGGGTCGGCGCCTCGTGCGAACAGGCGGCGGTGATCATCGTGTCGATGTCGACGCCGAGGTCGGCGGCTTGACGGGCCCATCGGTCGCGCAGGGTGTCGGTGTCCATCCCGGCGTCGGGCTGTTTGGGGTCGCGGGTGGCGAGGGTGATCGTTTTGTGCGCCTTGCCGACCTCAGCCGGGGTCGGGGCGCGTCCTTCGCGGTTGGTGAACTCGGCAATCCAGGAAACGAGTTCGCCCTCGATGTCGTCCGAACGGCTCGACCATGCGTCGATGAGATCGGTGTCGATGCCGATGATGTCGGCTTGCCCGTGTTCGGTCACCGGGTGGAAGCGCACTCCGAGCCGTGCCATCAACTCGGATCGCAACGCGGCCTGATAAACGGTGCCGGCGGCTTTGGCGTGTCGATAGAACTGGCGCCCGTCGATCGTGCGCCACTTGCCGTCGGCTTCGGCACGTACCGCGTTGACCACCAACACGTGATCGTGCAACTGCGGATCCATCGCCCGCGACGTCCGATGCCGATAACCGACCGCGACCAAACCATCGGAGTCGACCACCGCAGCGCCGCCGCGACCGACTCGGGTGTAGGAGGCGCGGGCGTCGAGGTACTCGAGCCCGGCGGCGACGGCGGCGTCTTGGGCCTGTGTCACCGCGAGTGAGACACCCGGGTCGCCGAGTGCGTACAACACGGACACGGACTTCGGCGCAGAGAACGTCGCATCGAACGCGTTCACCGATCGCGCCGACGGTGCTCGACCAAGCAGCGTGCCGTCCGGCGCGATTCGCGCTTCGAGCAGTCGGGCGGCGTCGTGTTCGGTGACGTCAGCGCCCAAGGTTGCGCCGACCAAGTCGGCGCGGCCCATCCAACGGCCGGGGGATTCGCCTTCGCCGGCGTAGTAGTCCTCCAAGCCGGCAGCGACGGAGTCTTGGTAGTACCGCCAGTTCCCGGCGCCAACCTTCCCGACGCTCAACACGGTGTCATCCCGTCAAGGACGCGGCAGCCCACTACGGGTCTGGCATCTTCAGTGCAAATGTCTGGAATCAACAAGGAACGCTGACCGGGAACTGGGAACACGAAGATCACCCGATCAGGACTCGAAAGACAGCGCGAGCTGTCCCGACGAATCAGACGGAGCGGGAGCGCTCGCAGGCGACATCGGAACGGGACGATCGACGTTGGGAGTCGAAGCGCTTGCGGTCGACATGATGACTGGCGGCACCAACAGCCGGTAGGAACCGGAGCCGAAGCCGCCAGCGGTCGTGCGCGACTGCTGGCCCTCGATCAGGCCGAGCTCTTGGAGCTGAACGATCGCGCGATGCACGGTGTCCTTCGCCAACCCGATCGACGCAGCCAACGACCGGACCGACACCCTCGCCACGGACGCTTCGCCCTCGGTGATCGACTGCTCGACCATCTCCTCGAGGACGACCCACACCGTTGGGTTCACCCTTCGCCGCAACTCGTGGGCAGCCGGACCCAACACCACCCGTGCTCTCGCCGGAGTGTCGTGGTTAGCCATCGACGTTCGACGTCTCGGACGGCACCGGCGCATCGCACAACCGCACCACCCGCCCAGTCGTGGCCAACTCCAGCAATGCCCACCGCGGAACGCGCAGACACTGCTCACCGAGTCGGATCACGGGCAATCCCGATGTTCCACCCGACGCTAAGTACTGCCGCGCCAACTCATAGCCGAGCGAGCGACCAATCCGCAGCACCTTGGTCGCCTCCGACAACGTCAACAACGACGGCTCATCGACCCGGCCAGGCTCCCCAACATCGGACATAGGCGACCAGAACTACACCTACGAAACGCCCCCAGCAAGGCGCCCGATCCCACCGTCAGCAACACGATCTGGACCCATCAGACACGACAGACGACGGTGGACGCCAGTGGACTCGACAGACACAAACCAGCCCCGAGAACACGACCAAACGTCACACAGTCGTAACCGTCATCAGAGCCAGGACACGGCCCGCGCCACGACGTGAGCAGCAAGGCGAGTGCAGTGCCGCTCGACCCCGCGGTCGCTGCAGCGCAACACGGTGCTCTCAACCACATCCGCGCGATATGCGCAGTTTCCGCTACGCATCGTGCCGGATGTAGATCGGGTCGAACCGGTGCCGCGGACGCGCGTTTCCGCGCGCTCACGCCCCGACAGCGCGTTATCGCTCGGGGCGGCCTGCGCAAAATGGCCGGATATCGGGCGGGTCCGAGCGCTCTCGACGGCGCGCGTTATCGGACGGTTTGGTTGGCCGAGATGTCGAGTTCGTGCCCGCAAGACTCCTCTTGGCTACGGCGGTGGGAAGGTAGCTCGTGGTGGCATTCGATATCGGTTGGGTGGGTCGTTGAGGGCTCGAGCAACGATGCCGTCGAGCTCGTCGATGCCCGAGATCTCCAGTGGCGACAGCGTCCACCAGTCCGTCTCTGGGAGTTCTCGGCTCTTCCGTTTGCTCCCCAGGCCATCGGTGTAGGCCGATGCGTAGTGCTTGCCCAAGAAGTCAACTTCGAACTCCGGGAGTGGCCACTCGGCAGTGTCGAACGGTCCTGCTGGGCCGAGCCATGGCCATTTCCCCCGATCGAGCATGGTTGGGTCGAAGAGCACGTGGGCAATGGCGTCGTCTGGCCCGAGCTCAGCGGTGTCGACGAGTTCGTCTGTGCTCGGCGGATCAGGACGTGGTTCTTCGTACAGGTGCATCAGCATTTGGTGCGGGGTCAGATGGCTGATGCGTGCCAAGACGAAAGGGTCCGAGCGTTCTTCGAAGGGGTACAGAAACCAGTCGCCAGCTTTGAGCTTGGACCGTTGCGTGGTCGGCGTGGTTGTCGTGCCTTTGCGGTCGCCGACCAGGTCGACTTGGTAGCTGGTGGTCGATCGGTCGGCGAGGTCGCGAACCTTCACGTCGGCGACCGTTCCCGACGGCCAGTCGATCCCTAGAACAGCTTCGATCACCGCCTCGGGCTGGTTGCCGTTCAGGTAGTAGTCGATGCTGGTGCCGTCCGAGCCGGTGCCGTCGTACTCGATCGACCGGTGACGGTCCTCGACGAGCGCGAGAAGCGACTCGTCGAGCGCTTCGTACTCAGCCTCGGGGCGGTCGGGAACCCGGACGGTCACCGAAGTCTGGGTGTTCACGGTCGCCGCCTCACTCGATCACGATCTGCCGGAGCAGGTTGATTCGACCGCATCGCATCATCAAGAAACTCCCGTTCGTCACGTCGGCGGCCAGTCGTCGCGCGCTGGCATCACGTATCGATTGTGTGGGTCGTCCAACGCTCGTCGCAGGATTCCATCGAGGTCGCTGCGATTCCACACAGAGTTGGGTGAGCGTTGCCACCACTCGGACTCGGGCAGCTCGCGGCTCTCGAAGTCGCCATCGAGACCGTCGGGATACCAACGGGCGAAGTGTTGCGCCGTTGGTGAGAACACATCTTCGAACTCTGGAAGTGGCCACTCGTCCGGTTCGAAGACAGTTTCCGGGCCGAGCCACGTCCACGATCCGTTCTCTAGAGGGCTTGGCTCGTAGAGGACGTGGGCGATGGCATCGGTAGGGCCTGACGTCGACAGCGACGACAACTCCTCAAACGACGGCGCACTAGCTCGGCGCCCGCCGAACACGTACATCAGCATTCGGAAGTGTCCGAGGTGGGCGATTCGCGCGAGCACGAGATCGTCGTCGAGCGGGAGCAGGAACCAGTCGCCGGGCGCAAGTCGAGAGTGCGTCACTCGGTAGTTGGTGCACGCCCCTTTCAGTTCGCCGGCTAGCGCCATGTCGAAGCGACGCGTAGAACAATCCTTCGAGTTGCGCACGGTGACGCGGACGATCGTCCCCGGCGGCCAAGCAATGCGGGTCAGGCCGGTCACCAGCGGATCGACGGTGTCGGCCCACAAGAAGAAGTCGTAGTTTGTGCTGTCGCTTCCCCCGCCGTCGTAGTCGACGGTTGGAGTCCGATCGGCGACCGCACGGAGTTGTTCATCGAGCGACTCGATGTTGGCGTTGACCATGTCGGGTACCTCGATCAACACGGACACGACCCGACTCATCGGTGCACCCCGAACTCACTCATCGCTGATTACACCCAGACCAATCGACGTCCGACCTCGCCCTCGGTGGATTCATCGGCAACACCCAACCTCGGCTCAACAGTCAATCTCCCCGCTCCGTAACGCCCGACGCTCCGGCACCAAGCCGCCGCACTACTCCGGCACATCGCGGATGGGTGAACACGCTCGGGAATGCGCAGCGCGGTTGACGCCGGTAGTGCTCGGGCGAGCATGCGCTTGGTGCTGGGTATGAGTGTCGTGATCGTTCGCGAACGACCGTCGTTCTGCTCCGCCAAGCGTCAGGCCCGGCAACAGGCAAACCGACCGGATCACCAGCTACTTGCGTCTGAATCAGGAGCGAGTGGGCGCCTTCGGGGTATTCGCCATCGCTGCCACCTCGGCAAGAAGCGATGGCGGTGCGTCGACCAAGCCGACTGTCGGATGGCGACTGAACTGAGGCGGTGCCTCGACGAGGCTGAGCGCTGCGGTGGCGCTGGCCCGACGTCGTTCGATGTCGCCGATGGTGGCGGCAAGGCGGGCGTCGAGCACGTTCGCTCGAAAGGCCGTGGTGTTGAACACGACGTGCGGACGCGCTGCCGCGAGCAACTGCTCGACTTCGGCGACGTCGTTCAGCCCGCCGACCAGCAGTACCTCGCCCAGCTTGAGGTGCACCTCGCCGGTGGTGCCGGTCAACGTCGGCGACAGCTCCAAGAGCCGGCGGTATTCAGACTCGGCGGCAGCGAGATCACCCGTCGATCGATAGACGTCTCCAAGGTGCTCGTGTGACGCCGTGACCTGAAGCCAGTCGTCGCGATAGTCATCTACGACTCGACGGAGCAGCGTCGTTGCGGCATCCAACTGCCCGGCGTCGATGAGCGCCAATGCCTTGATCCGCAGGTACTGGGCGCGGTTGCGCTGGCGTGCACGACTGAGCCGAGTCTCGAAATCCTGCTGTGCGTCGCTGCTCCAATCATCCGATCGGAACCACTCGGCCACGAGCGCATAGTGCCCGATCTCCGCTCAGACGGCAACTCATACCCCGGAGGTGGGCATGCCGCTCAGAATCCGCCGCCCAGGCGACGTCGACCCGTCCGGAATTGACACGCCGAGGAGCCGGCCAAGACCCGTCCGATATCGATGCCTCTTTGGGTGTCAAGGGGTTGTTCGGCGCTGTAGGCGCGCGTGTGGTTCGACCCTCTTGCCGGGTGGCGGGGTCGGTCGTAGGGTCGGTGTTCGGGTTCGGGAGTGACTTGTCCGAAGAGCCGGCTGTTCAGGATTTGAGGCCGGTCACGCTGGAGTCAGAGTCGTTCCTGGGTTGTCCTCCCGGGCCCGCCAGGTTGCTCAGCGGGTGAGTGCTTTGGTGTCGTGGACGAGGTGCCGGTAGACGGTGTCGGAGATCCGGCGTTTCAACGCTCGCAGCGCTTCTTTGGATGACTTGCCTTCGTCGAGTTTGCGGTCGTAGAACGCGCGGCCGATGGTGTCGTGGCGGAGCTGGCTGATAGCGATCACTTGGATCGCCCAGTTGAGTTGCCGATTGCCGCGGGGGTTGAGCCGGTGCCGGACTTTGTCGCCCGAGGAGGCTTCGATCGGGGCGGTGCCGTTGTAGCTGGCGTAGCGATACCGGGTGGGGAACCGGTCGATGTTGCCGGTGTGGCCGATGATGATCGCGGCAGTGACTGGGCCGAGCCCGACGACGTCGGTCAGGGTGGTTCCCGACGCTTTGACCGCAGCGGTGATGCGCCGTTTGGAGACCTTCATCTTGGCGGTGATCTCGTTGATCGAGTCGACGAGATCGTGGGCGAGGTCGAGGCGTTGGCGACTCATCGAGTCGGTCGGCGAGTAACGGTCCAACAGTGTGTTGACCCTGGTCATCGACGTCATTCGGAACTCGGCTCCGCCGGGGAACATCTCACACAGCAATGCATGCAGCCGACAGCTCTCGAGATTCTTCTGCCGTCCGAGATCTCGTTGCCGCTTGGCCAGTAGCCGCAAGATCCGGGTGTGATCGTCGGGCAACACCGCGGCGAGATCGTTGGCCCGCAACGCGGCGATAGCGACTGAGCGGGCATCGTTAGGGTCGTTCTTCTGCGACCGACCAGTGCTCAACGTGCGCACCCGAGAGGCGCGCACCGCTGGCACGTCAACAACGGTCTCACCCGCGGCGATCAGCTGCTGCGACAACAAGTAGCCGAGGCCTTGGGCGGACTCGACCGCCCACACTCGATCATCGCGGAACCCGTCCGCCCACTCCCGCAACAACGCGGCTTGGGTCGGACAGGAACGAATACAGATCTCGTCGACAACGGTCTCGAACGCGTCGACCGCAACAGCGGTGTGGGATGCCTTGTGAGGGTCAATCCCGATCGTGATGGACATGACAGTGGTGCCTTTCTCTCAGCGATAGAGCCAAGGGTGGGCACTCCTGATTCGAGCCGATCGTGTTCGCGCCTCTTTCGAGCCACACCCCGACCGATGGACGCCGACCGGCTGACAGTTCGATACAAAGCCAACCCGCAGGCGGCAGGCACTTCCGAGTCAACCGACCGGCACCACCGACGCTACGACAACCGCCGCAACGCACCCACCGACTCAATCAGGCACCGTTGCGTTCTGCCTCCTGATCGAGATCGACAGCCGGGAGCGACCGCGCCCGTTGTGCGGAGCCAAGCTTCAGATGCCGCTCGGCGACTGACTGCGGAGCGTCATACTTGCGCTCATGTCGACGTTCCTAGGGGGTGTCTCCGGCTGATGGTTGTGCTGCTGATCGCTTTCGGCGCTGTTGCCGTCGCCGCCCTAGGCGCCGTTGGGTTGAGGTCCATGCGGAGCACCACGGCCTATACGGACGAGGATTGGCAGCGAGACTTGATTGTCGCTACTGGTCGAGCCAACGGGCTGCGCTCGTGGCTGGCGCGAGAGAACGCACGTGACCGAGTGTGGGTACCACCGATGAATCGGGTTTGCCCGAGGTGTCATGCGCCGATTTCTGCGTTTCACAGCGGCCCGGGAAGAGGTTGGTGGGTGAACCCGACTGATACTGAGTTGGTTGCTGCGTGCGAGCATCACGGCCATCCTCCTGCCAATGTCGCGACCACTCGACGTCGGCAGATTGACGACCTCGTGCGCCGAGGCGAGCTGGGACCGAGCCGGTACTGAGTGCCGCTGCGTCGATACAGCGCCCATAACGGAACATTGCGTTCAACCGATTCACCCGCTCAGGTACGGCACCGATGCGCTCGGCGATGTGTACGGAAACGCCGACGCGATCTCGTCCGCCCCGATGGCTCCGCCACCAGCCGGCCGGCGCTTCAATGCTGCTGACTTGAGCTGGGCGTCGCAGAGAACTCGCATGTGCGGGTCGCCGTGGTTTGGCAAGATCGCTGCATCGCGATCGGGGCCTCGATGACGAACAGCAAGCACAGCGCCAAGGTGTCGGAGGTGTGGAAACACCTTGCATTGGTCGAAGCTGTCACCCGACTGCAGCCACGGCGATACGCCGAGACCAACGCCGGTTCGCCCTCGTACCCGATCGTCGACGACGGCGAGCGCGCGTTCGGTGTCCGTAGCTTCATGCGCCGCGCCGTGAACGACCCAGAACTGTGCAGCACCCGCTACTTCGCACGCCTACGGCAGCAACCGAACCCCGTGTCGTACCGCGGGTCTCCCGGTTGGGTCGTCGAAGAACTCGGACTCAGGTGTAGCTATCTGCTGTGCGACATCGACCCAGGATCGCTCGACGAGCTCCGCAGATATGTCGATGTCGAGGGCTGGGGAAGCGTCGTCGAGATCGTCGACAGCGACGGCATGGCAACTGTCGCCGAAGCTGTCCGACAGAGCCCGGGCGATTGGTTCGTGTTCATCGATCCCTTCGATCACTTTGCCTCGATCGACGAAGGCCCGAACGCCGTCGACGTCGTCGTCCAGCTGCTGGAGGGAACGGTGTCGTTTGCGTGCTGGTACGGGTACAACGAACCCGCACAGCGCTTCTGGTTGCCCAAACTGCTCGCCGAGCGCACCGACCGCGCTCTGTGGGCGGGAGACATCCTCACCGTCGACGCGAACGGACAGGTCGACACTGGCGGCCATCTCGGCGACGCCACGACGCCCGGCACCGGATCCGGGATGGCTTTCGGCAACATCCCCGTCGAGCTCACCGCGACACTGCAAGCTCTTGGCGAGCACCTCGAAGCTGTCTACACCCCTGCGCAGCTTCCCTCAGGACGTCCCGGAGGGTTGAAGTTCGGTGTCCTCACGAGCTGACATCGCAGCGACAATCCATGCGCGGCGACGGCCCGCCCCACGCCTTGGCGACGCCGCCCTGAGCCCAGACCCACTCGATAATCGCGATCGCAGAGAGCTAACGGAACGGTCCTCGTACGGCACGGTTGCGCTCGGTGAAGCGCTCGCAATTGTCCTGTCTGGATCAGCGTGAGTCGTGTGCGTGCGCGTCGACAAAGGCTCGCAGGACGTCCTGCCACTCCGGCGACGATGTCCGGATGCCGATCGGCGCACAGTCGAGATCGTCGACCCAGCGACCGAGCGCGTCAATCCGGGCGCCAATGAGTGAGTCGATCACGGCCAAGTCGGGTGACCGCTCGGTGGCGTCCGCGTATCCGTCGAGGAACGGCGACCGGAAGGCGTCGTATCGGTCAGGACTCGCATTCACCTCGGCGTCGAAGAGCACCATGTACAGCGAGTTCGCAACGTCGTAGAGCACCGGCCCGTGGCCGCAGTCGTCGAAGTCGACGATGCTCGGCCCAACTGGGGTCACGATGACGTTCTGATCACTGAAGTCACCGTGCACGAGCTGCCAGTGGCTTCGGTCACCGTGATCGTCGACGAGTGCGGGAACCGGAGGCAGATCCCACGCCTCGATCTGGCCCAGCGCAGCGTGCAGCTCACCGAGCGTTCGACCGAGGAGACTCGCATCTGCAGCGACTGCAGTGTCGGCCGGCCGGCCCGAAACGAACGGTGTCGCTGTCAGCAACCACGCGCCCACGACATGCATCAACGAGTCGTCGATCCGGATCGGAGCGACTACGGAGTCAGTGATCTCAGCGAGCGATTCGGTCATCGCCATCCGGCTCGCCAGCGTCGAGCGGTCGGCCAACTGTGCGTCGGTGAACTTGACCACGGCCGGGCGGCCGTCGACCGTTCCGGTGAGCACTCGGGACTGCTTGCCGGCGTGGAGTTCTCCATCCACGACGATGCCCAGTCGACTCAACGCCCCATGATCGGGAAGCGGAGGACTGGACCAGCTCACCGCCCGAGTATCGCTGGCCGGGGCACCGGGAAGGCGCTCGATATCGCTCACAGTCAGAACACCGCTCACCACTCGCAAACGGCGCCGATGCGCGCACCTAGGCGCGCGGGATTGCCGCGTGAGCCCGGCAGGCGACAATGGGTAGGTGGTTGCATCATCCGAGTCGGTCATTCCGTTCGTCGTCTTCATTTCGGGCGTGCCGGGTGCGGGCAAGACGACGCTTGGTTGGCAGCTCTCGCGTCGGGTTCACGTGCCGTTCGTCAGTCGCGATGACTTCAAGACCGGTCTGCATGTCACACATCACAGCAACGACCCGACCGAGGCGTGGCGTTTCGCTGAGCATGCGTTTGACGCGTTCTTCGAGACCATCAGCGTGATGGTTCGAAACGGTGTAAGTCTCGTCGCCGAGGCTGCCTTCCACGCCGACCGGGCACCTGCACCGATTGCCGAACTGGCGAGTTCGTGCCAGGTGATTCACATCCCGCTGAGTACACCCGATGAGATTGCGATTGATCGCTACGTCGAGAGGGCCCGAGAGCGCCCCCGGCATCCGTCCCACAACGACAGCCGGTTCGGGGAAGAGATGCGCGACGGCACCAGCAGTGTCGAGGTGTACCGAGTCGAGCTGCCGTGCCCGACACTCAGCGTGGACGGCTCCGAGGAGTGGGACCCCAGCATCGACGAAGTCGTTTCGTTCATCCAGTCAGCTCGCACGGTTCACGCAGTGCCGGATGGCTGAGCCTGCACGCAACTCTGGCGTAGTGGACCTGGCGGGAAGCGTCCGAGGTGCGGGTCCGCTCGACATGGCGCAGAGCCGCGGTAGACCTTCCGACATGTCGCAAGGCTGCGAAGCGGTCGTGCGCAGCCCCGAGTGGATGCGCAGGCTCGCGCCCAACGGCGAAGATGAGGGGATGCTCGATAGCGAACAAGACGGCGTCGCCGTCCCGGATCGTCGGACACGGTACGAGTGCTTCGAGCTCACGCCGATCACGCCGCACATTGGTGCTGAGATTCGGGGGCTTGATCTCTCCAGGCCACTCACCCAGGCCCAGGATCGGGAGGTGAGGGAAGCGTTTCGGGACTGGATGGTGTTGGTGTTTCGCGATCAGGAACTGACTCGCGAGCAGCACAAGGACTTCGGCCGGCACTTCGGCGTGCTGCACTCTCATCCGATGCACAAGGGCGGACATCGAGGCAGTGACCCAGATGTCCTTCCCGTGATCACCCCAGCCGGTGCGCCCCCGAATGCAGGTAACGCCTGGCATACCGATGTCTCCTGTGACGAGGTGCCTCCGTTTGGTTCGATGTTGTATGTCACCGAAGTCCCCGGTCACGGCGGTGGTGACACGTTGTTCGCCGACATGGCCCTTGCGTATGAGCTGCTGTCGGAGCCGATGAAGCAGTTGCTGGAGCCGCTCGACGCTGTCCATGACGGTGCGATCCCGTACGTCGGTTCTTACAAGACCGCACCACCAGAAGGCGGGTACCCACGCCATCAGCACCCGGTGATCACCCGCCACCCCGACAGCGGACGCAAGATCCTGTACGTCAACAGCGGATTCACCTCCCACATCGTCGGGCTCGAACCCCACGAGAGCCGCGCCATGCTGGACATGCTGTTCAACCTGATCGCAGCCACGCCCCGGCTCCACTGCCGTGTTCGTTGGACACCGGGCACGCTGACGTTCTGGGACAACCGATGCACCCAACACCACGCAATCTGGGACTACTACCCGATGACACGCAAAGGCGAGCGCGTATCGGTGGTGGACGGACAACCTCCAACGCGCTGACACAACACGCGACGACACCTACGAACACGGTCAATAGTGCGCAGGCAGGACCTGCGAAGTGAACATGTGGATGCGCATCGCCCCGCACATATCACGCTCTTCTGTCGTGTCCGTGGGTGAGTTGAGGGCCTATCCGCGGGTGCACCCCGCCTGATTCCTAGGTTTCGCGCTGTCGAAGGCTCGAAACGAACAGGAAGGCAGACGGGGTGCTGAACACCAAGGTATGGGAGCGGGCGTGCGGGTTGGCGCGCACGGTCGTGGAGGGGGTCCGCGTCGATGACACCGACGGCTCGATCGTGGTGTCGGTGCGCCCCAACGCCAAGGCTCGAAGCCGCTGTGGCCGCTGTCATCGTCGAGCGCCTCGATACGACCACGGCGACGGTCGCCGCCGGTGGCGGGCATTGGATGCGGGCACGACGAAGGTGTTCATCGAGGCCGACGCGCCACGGGTTCGCTGTCGCACGCACGGTCCGACGGTGGTGGCGGTGCCGTGGGCTCGTCATGGTGTCGGCCACACCCGCGACTTCGACGACCTGGCGGCGTGGCTGGCGGTGCGCACCTCGAAGTCTGCGACGTGTGAGTTGTTGCGGGTGGCGTGGCGCACCGTTGGTGCGATCGTCACCCGAGTCAACAATGACGTCGAGCAACGTGTCGATCGGCTCGCAGGGTTGTGCCGGATCGGGATCGATGAGATCTCATACAAACGCGGGCACCGCTACCTGATCGTCGTGGTCGATCACGACACCGGGCATCTGGTGTGGGCCGGCCCGGGTCGCACCGACGCCGACTTGGAGGTGTTCTTCGATGAGCTCGGCGACGAACGCGCCGCCGAGTTGACCCACGTATCGGCTGATATGGCGGGCTGGATCGCCCGGGTCGTCGCGAAACGCGCCCCGAATGCGCAGCGGTGTGCGGATCCGTTCCATGTCGTCGCGTGGGCGATCGAAGCGCTCGATGTCGAACGCCGCCGAGCCTGGAACCAGGCATCCGGGCGCAGCAAGATCCCCAACACCACCTCCCAGCGGGGACGAGCGACAGGCACGTCGCTCGGCATCGCACGAGCGCGCTACGCGCTCTGGAAGAACCCCGGTGATCTCACCGAGAACCAGCGCGCCCAGCTCGACTGGATCGCCAAGATCGACCCCCGACTCCACCGCGCCTACCTGCTCAAAGAAGGACTGCGCTTCGTTTTCGCCGCCAAGGGCGACGCCGGCAAACACGCCCTCGACCGGTGGCTGTCATGGGCCCGGCGGTCGCGCATGCCGGCCTTCGTCGACCTCGCTCGCAAGATCGTGAAACACCGCGAGGCGATCGATCACGCCCTCGACTCGCGGCTGTCCAATGCACTGATCGAGTCCACCAACACCAAGATCCGACTCCTCACCCGGATCGCGTTCGGCTTCCACGGACCCGAACCCCTCATCGCCCTCGCACTGCTCGCGCTCGGCAGCCACCCGCCTGCCCTACCAGGCCGAACCTGACCCACAGATCCAGCAGAAGAGCGACATATCAGCGTGCTCTCACAACGCTGCGAACACGCTCGATATCGGCACGTCCAGCTCGGGTCGACCCACTCGGAAATGCGCGTCGAGGGAGACGGCGGTGATACGACAGGCCCAGCGCGATCTGCTGTGCCGGATGCCGGGCGGATGCTGGACGTCGTCGCAGGCCTCGTGTGGTTACCACTGACCGGTATGGCCAGGGTCTGATCTAGACCTGTTCGAGGGGCACCCGCTCGACCCAACCTTGCTCGCCCATCTGCTTTCGGTAGCGATCAAGGACACTTGCTCGCGCTCTAGTCAGCAATGCGTTGTAGGTGGGATCGAAAGGCTCCGCGAGATCTCGCTCTAGCTGGCCGGCGATCTTGTCCAGCACGGCGACCTCGGCGGGATGGCTGACCGCTACTCGCTCGGTCTCACAGATCCGGTGGAGGCACTCGAACAGGACCAGGAGTTCATCGTTCTCGAGATCAACCATCGGCGGGGACGCTAGCCCTAGAAGTGTGGCCGTCGAATCAGCTGGCTGGCCGGTTTCGATTGCCGTGCAGTGCAGCTGCGCCCTTCGGCCAAAGACACTCGATAATGCTCGGGATTCAAACGAGGACTGGTCCGCCCAGTACGGCACCTCGCGGATGGGTGACTCGCTCGGCATTGACGACTGTCAGGGCGGCGACGGGCTGTCAGGTCCCGGGCCGTTGAGCATCCTGATTGCTTCGTCGTGAAGCAGTCCGTTCGACGACAACAGACTGGACCGGTCCATCGGCTCGCCGCCATCGAGTGTGGTCGATCGGCCGCCCGCCTCTTCGACGATCAACTTGACTGCGGAGTAGTCCCAGATGCGCATGTAGTCGCCGTCGGTGGCGAGATCGAGTGATCCTTCAGCGACAAGGCAGTGCTGCCAGAAGTCACCAAGACCACGATTGGTCCAGGCCTGCTGCACGATGCTGAACCAGCCAGGGGGCATCCGCCGTTGAGACGTCGTCGAGACCGCCGCGTCGGCGACGTTGGCAACGCTCGAGACCGTGCATCGTCGGTCGTCGGTAAACGCTCCCGCGCCTCGTTGAGCCCACCACCGGCGACCCAGCGCCGGAGCAGACGCCACCGCAACTTCAACCACGCCGTCGACCTCCAGCGCCAGCAACGTCGCCCAGATCGGCACACCACGGAGATACGACGAGGTGCCATCGATTGGGTCGACGATCCATCGGTGCCCGCCGTGTGAGTCGTCGCCGAACTCTTCGCCCAGCACTCCCTCGAAGCGACCTGAGCGCGTGACGGCGTCGCGAATGGCTACCTCGACTGCGCGGTCGGCCTCGGTCACCGGGGAGCGGTCGGGCTTGGTATCGATGACGAGATCGGATGATCGAAATCGATCCATCGTGATCGCATCAGCCACGTCAGCAAGCGAGAACGCAAAGCTCAAATCCGCATCGATACAACAAGCGTACGACGCCTCAACGGACTGTCGAGTGACAGGCAATCAACGCCCATATCGACACGAAGCACAAGATCAACGGAGCCGCCCAGTACGGCACGACCCGCTCGGTCCGGGTCGCTCGGAAATCGCGGTGCGACCTGGCGGGCGCGCGCTTGGCGGTGGCTATTGCTGAACGAAGACGGCTTCGATGCGGCTGAGGTGATCGGCCATGCATCCGGTGATGCTCTGGTTGATCGGTTCGAGCAGCATGTGGGCTGTTTCGTAGTCGGGTTCACCCTCGGGAGACTCGACGCTCACGATCGGCGACGAGATGACTTGATAGGTCTGCGTCGAGTCGTCGACTGCGATGGTCAGCTGGTATCCGTCGGCGGCGACGCATGCTTGCCAGGCGTCGAGCGCGGACACCAACTCAGGCCAGGTGACGATCCCATCGGCCAGGATCTGCCGTTCGAGATCGGTGCCGTCGTCCGCCACGGCAGTCGCGATGGCCGAGGGGTCCGGCAATGCCGGCGCGAGTTCACCGCCGATCCTGTCGACGAGCACGGTGCCGGAGGTGTCAAGACCGCGAACGCGGGCCGTCGCCGCGTCGTCGGTCGGCCACCAGCCGACCCAGATGTCACCGCTGGATGATGCCTCGACGACATCGTCGACGGTCACGATCTCGATCGAGTCGACCTGTTTGCCACGCACACCCCAGGTCAAGCTTGCTGCGGGGTCGCCTTGCCAGCCGAGACTGACCACTGTGACGGGTGATCCCGCGCTCACCGCAGCGCGTGCAACCGCCACGTCGTTGCCCTGGTTTGAGGCCGTTGCTGCCAACCGCAGCTCGCCGTCGGCGTCACGCTGGGCGTGGCAGGTGACCCAGCCAGTGTCGTCGCCGTAGATGGCGACTGCTCCTGCGCCGCGCACGTCGACGATCAGTGGCTCCAGCTCGCCGACGCTCGTCGCACTACGACAGAACGAATCGATGGCCTCGACCTCGTCGACGGGAACTGACTCGGCCGCCGGTGTCCAGCCTGCCCACGCCGGCGACGGCGAGTTCGGCCCGAACGCCAGCACCGCTGCCGCCACGGCGATCGCAACGGTTGCGGCTGCGGCGATTAGCGCGCCACGCGCCCGCGCCGGCGTACGCGCGGTCGGCGCACGCGCTGCTGGTGCAGGCGTGGGCGCCTGCTTGCCGGTGAGGTGGCGATCGACGGCGTCGTCGATCGTGTCGCCGTAGGCGGCGAGCTGGTCTTCCAACGACAACGTCATGAGCTGACTCCTAGTGAACGGCGAAGCTTTGCCATGCCCCGCGAGACGTAGTTGTTGATGGTGGTGATCTCGACCTCGAGCAACTCGGCGACCTCGCCGTAGGTCCAGCCGTGGCAATGCACCAACACGACAGCGGTCCGCTCCTCGGCCCCCAACCCAGCAACAGCCGCTGGGAGTCCGGGCTCGACATGTGGATGACGAGCCGCGTCCACCGTCGGCAACTCCACCGGGCGGCGCTCCCAGCGCAGATAGCGCCGTGCTGCGCTCTGGCCGACTCGGAACAGAAACCCGAGCGGGCTCGACATCGCCTGTAGCTCATCGGCATGCTCCGAGGCCCAGGCCACCGCGTCGGCATGGGCCTCGCATCCAATCTGCACACCGAACCGGGCCACCAACCCACGCCGCAGGCGATCCCCCGACGCGGCGAGAAACCCCTCCAGCCACGACGCCGCGCTCACCTCTGCGCAATCCGCCCTGGCGTGTCGGCCACTCACACCTACAAGAAACACCGAATTGCAACCTCCATTCGCGAATTCTCGAGACGTCCGGCGTCTCGCCCGCGACCGCGCCGATCAGGTTCAGCACCTCTGCGAGTAACGGTTACGGCGCACTGCGGCACGACCAGACTGTTACCCGGCAACGAGTTCGCCCAGCGGTCCGCGCCGAAACGCGCTGCGCCGGCAGCCCCAAGTCAGTCGAACGACTCGGCGGGACGGTTGACCGCCACGTCGACCGGTGTCGAGCGAGTCGAGCAGCGTTCGACCGTTGTGGTCGAGTGGGGTCAGCGGTCGAGTGACTCGACGAAGTCGTTTGGGTCGACGCTTCCGGGGGCTGATCCCGTTGCGGCGAGGTGGCGGGCGTGGGCAACGAGCGCCGTGTTGGCAGGAGTCGACACGCCGTGCAGTCGTCCCAGCATCACGATCTCTCCGTTGAGGTAGTCGGTCTCGACGGTGCCCGCACCGCGCGCCAAGCTCTGCCAGGTCGAGCCCCCGGGTCGCGCATCACCGGCAACGCGCTGCACGCGGAGGTGGTCACCTCGCCGTTCGGCATCGTCGGCGGCGGACACGTAGTCAATTCCGGCGGCGTCGAGCACGGCTTCGGCTTCGTTGCGCACGATGTCACCAATCGGGCCCCGGCGAGCGGGCGGCCCACAGACCGCCTCGATCGCGTTGCCCAGATTGGTGATCAGCTTGCGCCACTTCCATTTCGCGATGTTCTCTTGTGCGACCGAGGAGATCGTCGACGCGGCCAACCTATCAACGAGCGTCGTCGCGGTGGAGTCGACGCCCGACGGATACCGGCCGACATCGATCACACCAGTGATCGGCGCCGAATGCGCAACGACACGACCCGGCTCCAAGTACACGCACGGACACATCACCGTGGCCCCGTACACCCGCTCGAATCGGCGCAACGCCTCACGTTCATTGTTCACACCGTTCTGCACGCACACCACCGGCAACCCCGGCGGCGCCGACCGGACCAAACCGTCGAGCACTGCAACAGTGTCTTGGCTCTTCACCGCCAGCAACGCAACGTCGCCCTGCTGCCACGACAAAGCGTCGAGGTCACTCACCACCTCACATCGCGCCACCACCGAGCCGTCGGGCGAATCGATCCGCAACCCTGTTGCCGAGATC
Organism: Ilumatobacteraceae bacterium; assembly: GCA_965230015.1. Lineage (GTDB taxonomy): Bacteria > Actinomycetota > Acidimicrobiia > Acidimicrobiales > Ilumatobacteraceae > JABSQH01. Next base: position 214,555 of record CBDDKF010000017.1, read on the forward strand.
GCCTCACCGTGAGCGCCGCGCGCCACCAACACGACCTCATGTCCGGACTGCGCGAGCCGACCACCGACAACGCCACCAATTGCCCCTGCGCCGATCACCACCAGTCGCACACGAACATCATGCCAACTCCACAAGGAGCGATCGACCGTCACCACAACCGAAGAGGGCGACAACACGGTTCACGAGCCCCGTTCGCACGCTCAGTCTTGTCGCACACGCGCCACAAACGCGCGATCGTTGCTCTCATGGCAGACGAACAACTCGCCGGTGGCATCACGAATGCCGGCGCGGTCACGCGCGACGGCGAGCACGTCCTACGACCGTCCAGTCCCCACACCGAAGCAATTCACGAATTCCTCAGAGCGCTTCGACGCAGCGGCTTTGCCGGCGCTCCCACGCCCATCGGCGTGGACAAGGACGGGCGGGAGCGCCTCGAGTTCGTCGACGGTCACGTCCCAACCACGCCCTACCCGGCCTGGGCGCAGACCGACGACGCACTCGCCTCGGCGGCGCGGCTGCTCCGTGAGTTCCATCACGCTGCCCGCATCTTCGATCCTTCGCCGTGGGAGTGGAACGCGACGCTGGCAGACTCGCACGGCGGCCAGATCGTGTGCCACAACGATGTCGAGCCGTCCAATGTCGTCTTCCGTGACGGCGTCGCAGTCGCGCTGATCGACTTCGAGTTCGCTGCTCCTGGCCGACCCGTCTACGACCTCGCCCAACTCTCCCGCCTCTGGGTACCGATCGACGACGACTTCGACCAGCACCGGCTCGGTTGCAGCAACGCCAACCGTCCCGCTCGACTACGCCTCGTTGCAGATTCCTACGGGCTCGACAACGCCGGCCGCCAAGAGCTGCTGAGCGCGATCGATGAGGCACTCGACCGGATCGAGCACGTCGCCCGACGCAGCATCGCCGATCGCGACCCCGCAGCACTCGCTGCCGTTGCGCAGACCGGTGGCATAGAGAAGTACGACCGCCGCCGCAGATGGTGGACAGCCCACCAACAACACTTCGCCACAGCCCTCAGCTGACCTACCAGATCACAACCAGGATCGCTCGATATCGCTCATCGAAGCGGCAGGCCCGCGCCGAACCCAGAACAAGGCACCGACGCTTGTCCACCTGCGCGGAAGATCTTCGAGCGCGTCGAGGCACCGATCAAACGAAACGCCTCAGCGGTGCGTGCGCGTTGCGCGTTGCATGCAACGCTGTCCCAGTGGCATTGGAGTCGGAGGCGATCAGCGAGCGCTGGATCGGCGCGCTGAAACAGTCGCTGAACGTGTTCGCCCGCCTCGTTCGCAAACCTCAGGTACGTCACGCCTGGACGAACAGATCAACACTGCCCGGCTACACCGTCGGCGGGATCGCCGGACACGTCCTGAGCTTGATGCTCGGCCTTCAACAACGTCTCGATAGCCGACCCGCGGATGTCGAGGTCATCCCCTACGACCAGTGGTACGGGCCGGCGTTAGCGACCGAAGCGAAACACGCCGACCTCATCGAACTGGGAGAGCACCTCGCAGCCCGTGGCCCCGAACCGATCGCAAACGATCTCGAAGTCGTCGGCGATCAACTCGTCCACACGCTCAAGCACACGACTTCCCAGATCGCGATTCCCCTCAACTCACTGCCCGGCAAAGGAGTCAACCTGACGGACTTCCTGCGAACACGATTCGTTGAGATCACCGTGCACGGCGACGACATCGCCGTCAGCACCGACCTCGACACACCCGACTTTCCCGCCACAGCGTGGACGATCGCGGCAAGCGTCATCTCAGAACAAATCGCCACGAACGCCGACAACGCAGCCACCGTCCTCGCAGCAACCCGCCCTGGGCGGCGTTGAACACCGCAAGCAACGGCCCATGGCTATCGCGAGGTCGAGACGAGACCCGCGGACATCTCCGGCTGAGCCGGTCCGCTCGCATCGCACCGCTCACCACGAGCCAGACCTCCCGAGCCCGCCCATAAGGACATACAAGAAACAAGCGCAACACCCGCCCATTGCGGCACGACCCGCTCAGGTCGAAGCGCTCAGAGACGGGCGGCGGCGGGTTCCGCGGTCACGCAGCATCTGTCGGCAGCGCGACGGTCAGCGTGGCGTCTCGTGGACCCATGAGTGAGACGCTGTGTGCGGCCGTTGGCGGCGCAGGTTCGAGATGGACGTGGAAGTCGCGCCACCAGTCTCCTCCCGGTCCGCCCGATCCACCGCCAACCACTCGATAGTCGGTCCCGACGTCATCGACTGCGGCCCATCCATTCATCCAGGAAGCCGTCAACGGATGCCCAAGGCCACGACGCTCGGACACCATTGCCTTGGCCGCCTCTTTGTCGAGCTCTCCGTCAGACGTCAGCGGCAGCTTCATCGGCGGAGGCACACCTCGGGAGGCGTGGGCGGCGCGCAGCATCAGCCGCCACGGCCAGATCTCGACATGGCTGAATAAGAGGATCGCGTCGTCGAAGTCGAAGCGTCTCCCCACGGGCACCAAGACGGGCGGCTGCATCATCCCCGCCACAAGCGCAGCGATGTCTGGGTCCTGCTCGTCACTCATTGTCAACACCGTCGGAGGTCCGCCGCTCACACAACATCGTCATCTACACCAACGTAGAGAACACGAAGGCAACACGACTGGACACGATTGCGGTCGCCGAGGCCCGCAGCCGTGCGCGTCGGCGAGGTCACCACAGCGGTTGAGGGGCCTCGACAGCGACCCGACATCCGCCCGCCCATAACGCGCTGCGCCACCGGCACATCGATCCAGCGCATCGCGGCACGTCGGGGTGCAGTCACCCACTCGGAAATGCGCGTCGAGCCGGTCGACGTCGATACAAGCGGTCCGACGCGATCGGCCGTGCCGGATGCAGAGTTGGTCTGGGTCGCTGAGCCCCGCGCGTTTCCGGTGAGTTCGGCTTGCCTGGCGATCCCGACGAGTGGGACTTGCAGGCTCACGCTTGCCAGGACTGCGCGTCGCTGCGTTCTGGGTGCATCGCCCGGCCTCGGTTCTGTGGACCGGTCGTGATCTGTTATGCACCGCCTGTTGCATGACGGTTGGCGGAATCATGCGGCCAGTGTGTGGGGGCTGAACCAGACGTTTCGCGGCTCTGGGCACCTCTGTGTCGACGTGTATGTCGTCGGCGACTCCTGGTGTGCTGCGTGGATGCGCTAGGGCGCCGCCGGCTGACGGGCCATCAGCCCATCAGTCCGGCGGCAAGCGCTGCACCGAGTTCGAAGCAAGCGTCGAGGTCGGCGCGCGTGGGTGCGCCGATAACGCGCACTGGTAGTTGCGCTGGTCGCCAATCGAGTCCCGTGGCGATCTTGTCGATGTCGGCGATGGCTCGGTCGACGTCGTTGTTCCCGTGCACGAACACCCCGAAGGGTCGGCCGCGGGTGTCTTCCACGCACGGGTAGTAGATCGTGTCGAGGAAGTGTTTGAGCGCGCCGCTCATCGTTCCGAGATTCGCCGGCGTGCCGAGCACGAACCCGTCCGCAGCCAACACGTCGGGCACCGTGGCCGACAGCGCCGCACGAACTTTGACGTCGACGCCGGTGATCCCTTCCGCACGCGTGCCGGCGCGCACGGCGACGAGCATCGAGTGCGTCGCCGGCGACGGCGTGTGATGGACGACGAGGAGACGCGGCACCTCCGACATCGTTGCAGGTAGGTTGCGGGCCGGCGAGAGGAGAAGCCGTGGCCGAATCCGTATCGAACGAGACCCGCGAGCGGATCACGCTCGCGGCGATGGAGGCGGTCCGCCGTGCCCCGGTGAGGGTGCTTTCCATAAAGGAGGTTGCCGACGCCGCCGGCGTGACGAGTTCGTCCATCTACAAGGCGTACTCGAACAAGTACGAGCTGTTCGCCGAGGCCAGCCGGCGCATCCTCGTCGAGCAGGTCGTCGTCATCGCCGATGGCGTCGACGATTCGGCGCCGCCAGCGGAGCGTCTTCGCCAGACGATCGCTGGACTCGCGCGGGTTGGTCGTAACGACCCGTTCCCGGCGGCGTATCTCTGGGGCCTGTACCCGATGATCCATCACCGCGATGTCGACGATGCGGTGCAGGAGAAGATCGCCCACGTCGATGCTGAGGTGCGGGCACGGTTCCGTCACCGCATCGTCGAGGCGCTCGAGGCCGGTGAGCTCGCTGGCGACGTCGACGAACTTGTCGAGCTCTGCACGGTGGCCGCGTTCGGGTATCTCGGCTCGGCTGCGGTGAGCCCCGCCGGACTTGCCGACCCCGACGCGTTCGCCGAGTTTGTGATCCGCGGCTTCGGGTCGGCGTGAGTCGCCGGCGCGGCGTCGCGTCGAAATGGTGCGCTAGACACAGGCGATGATCCGGCTGCGCCAGGTCGCCATGATCGCCCCCGCCTCGATCCCGTCGTCGACGAACCAGTGGGGGATGATGTTCACTTGGAGTTCACCAACGCGGGCGATGACAGCCTGTAGGTGGCGTTCGAGGGAACCGACATCGTGCTGATGTCCGTTGACCTGAATGACGCGTGCGATCTGACACGGTTGCCACACAGCTTCGACCATCGCAACGGTGCGCTCGAGGTGCGCGTCGGCTATCAGGTCGAAGGCGACAAGTACCGCCAAGACACCCGGGCGACCACGGTGGTCGCGGCTAATCCGGGTTCGGACAGAGTCAACCTCGACGTCGCCGTCAGGGTGTGAGTACGCCGATGAACCTCCCCGATGTAACGATCTCCGGAACCCGGGCATTGCTCGGGTCGGGCGAGGTGACGGCGGCCGAGCTGTGTCAGCGGCACCTCGACCGCATCGCCGACATCGATCGGGACGGGCCGACGTTGCGGGCTGTGTCCGAGGTGAATCCAGAGGCGATCGCCGACGCCGACCGTGCCGACCGCACCCGCTGGTCAGCTGACGGTGCAATGCCGTTGCTCGGGATTCCCATTCTGGTCAAGGACAGCATCGATACCGCCGGACCGATGACGACGACTGGGGGCTCGTTGGCCATGCTCGGCCGCGTCGCCCGCGCGACCCGTTCGGGAGGGGCGTGACGACCAGCGACGCCTGGCATGTGCCGGGCGTCGCTGGTTGTCTTGGGCTTGCGACTCCTCGAAGCTGATCGGGTCAGTCGATGCTCAGTGCGAGGTCGATTGTCGACTCGTCGGGGTTAGACGTGATGACTGAGCCTCCTCGCCCATCGAATGCGCCGTCGACGTCGTAGCCGAGTTCGATCATGACCGTGTCAGCGTTAAGGGTGCCGACCGCTAGAGCGCCGGTGGTCAGCGGCCCGTGGTGGAGCACCTTGTCGGTGCGGACATCGGTGACTTGAATCGAGTCGTACGTGAGAGCCCTGAACGACACGTCGATCGTGTTTCCGGTACCGCGTTTGATCTCGAGGTCGCGGAGTCCGTCGCGGGCCATGCGCACCGATTCCTTGTCGGTCAGGGCCGCCCAGCCGTAGTCGTTCGTCTCGATCGGCATCCACCAGAACTGCGGATTGGCCATCAGATCGGCCTGGTTCTTGGCGGTCATGTTCTTGAGGTGGTTCTCCATCAGGTCGCGGCGCGCCGAGCTCTCCTGGCGGAAGTACTCGTTCTTGGTCTCCCGGTACTCGTTGCCGTGGATCTCGCCGCGATGGCCCCACGCAACCATCGTTCCCGTGCGGCCCGAGCCGTTGACCAGGATGTCCCATCCGTAGCGGTCGTGCAGTCGCGTGGAGGTCATGAAACCGTTGTCGGTCATGTACTGCTCGAGGGTGCGTCCGTCGGTCGACTGGTAGTCGGTGATCGGCGCCATCAACGGCCCGAGGAGGTTGCTGTGCACCACCCACGTCTGACCGTGGTGGGTCTCGTTCTTAAGGGCTGTGCGGTCCCCGGTCATGAAGGCCGTTGCCTCCCCGATGCGGTGAAGGAACTTGCCACCGGTGGGGTCCTGAGGATGAGGAGCACCCGTGAGTGCATAGGAATGGTCGAGGGTCTGCAGTGCAATCGCACGACCCGGCGCCAGCTTCGTCTCGTGGCTGGCCTCGTGCTGAGCAAGCCACGCGATGTTGGTCAGCGCCATTGCCTGGACTCCCAAGAAGTGCTCCCGGTAGGCGTCGAGGTCGTCCCAGTGCTCACCGGTGTTCACCGGCGCTGCGTCGGCCATCGACTTCATCATCAAAGGGAGCGCTCCAGTGGTCGTGTCGGTGAGCAGGCCCCGCAGGTTCGAGATCGCGTCGTAGTTGGTGGCGGCCATCGTGTCGATCGCAACGGCCGATGGAGTCGTTCCGTCCCGCTCGTGCTGCTCGATCAGACGGGCGTGACCATCAACGGTGTCATACCAACCCCGGGCCAACACATGCGTGTTCTTGAACTGGGTGTCTGAGAACAGCTGCTCCATCCGAGTCGCCATCGCGTCGACATCCGACATCAACTCCGCCAACGAGGTGTTCATATCGTTCAGCATGTTCTGGGTCTTGTTGGCTCCCATCGCAGCGAGGATCGACCGGAACCCGCCCTCGACACCGACGGTGCCCAGGCCACGCACGACACCGGAGAAAAACGATGCACCGAGGCCGGGGACCGCAGCAACCGAGGTCCGCTGTGCCCCGGTGCCGAACTCGATGCCCTCTCCCGCCAGAAACTCGCGCGCCTCTCGAAGCTGCTCGTGCTGGTCTGCGAATGACACCGTCGGCGCCGGCTCGACCGGACCGGCGGCGTTGGCTGGACGCGGGCCGACCGCACCGACCACCAGCGTCGCAAGCACCGCAACCGCTCCCGCACGAACCCAGCTCTTACGCCGCTTGGCTCGGTTCTTGTTCCGAGTCTCTTTCTTCATGTCTGCGCCTCTACCTTCTTCTCAATTCATGGGCCTTGTCGTGTTGTTGATGCCACCATTGCGAGGGGATCGTTCTTTCCCCCTCGGCCGGGGAGGGGAATCTCGATTTCTTCGCCAAATCCGGTGGGGAAATCAAGATTCCACGTGAGCGCAAAGGCTGCGATCGTCGTTGTCGGCGCGAGCGGTGTGGGAGGCGATCTGACCGGAGCCCTCGTGGGAAATCGAGCTGGACCCGCTCGCGATGGGCACCTTCCGCTCGGCGTGCGCGAGCGATATCAGCGGGTTCCGCCGCGGCGGCTGACTTCTGCGAGAGGGGTTATCGCGGCCGAGGTCGGGCTCGAAACGCAGTTTTTGGTGTGTCTCCGCAAGAGCACACGAAGGAGTCCCTCACCCGTGGCCTTGTCACCGTCTCACCTATCTGGTCTGCTGGACGTATTCCGCGGCGGTGTCGACGTCGATGTCATCGGTGAACTCGACGTGTGAGGTGCTGCGCGACGAAGTTGTGCGTACGCCGTGCGAAACCTGATTTCCCTCTTAACTGGGGGCGCAGATCGTCGGTGTCGAGGGGGAAAGCCGACTTCCCTGGTCATGTTGGCAGCGCTCCAATCGCGAGGCCCGGCTTCGGGCAGGAATCCGAGTTACGACATGACGAACCAGACTTCGACGAACGACACTTCCAATGGCTATGGATCTGCGCGGCGGGCCGCGGCGTTTGCGCTGGCCGGCGTGATGGTCGCGCTGGGCGGGTTGGCGATCTCCGACGATCGGGTCAGCGCCGCGCAGAGCATGCTGACCGCCGGCGATGAGTCGCCTCGCGGTGTTGCTCCGTTACTCGACCCCGTGGTGTACACGAGCCTCACCGCTGAGCAGCAAGACGCTGTCGACCGTCTGCGGGAACGCTTTGGTGATGTTGCGTTGGAGGGCGCTGACGCGCCGCCGGTCGTCGACGGCGATCAGGCGCTCGCGGCCCGCCAGTTGAACCCCGTCGCCAGCTGGTTCGCGCAGGAAGTGATGTCGTGGGGCTTCGGTGTCGGGCTCGACGCCGGCTATGACGCACTTGCCGCGGCGATGGGGTGGGGCGGACAGTCACCGATGGGCGAGGTCAACGCTGCGTTGGCCGAGCTCGAGTCGCAGTACGCGGCAATCCAGACGCAGCTACAGGGTCTCGCCGACAGTGTCGTGTGGAACACCTTCGCCAGCGCCCACTTCGAGTCGCAGGAAGAGGCCGGAGAGGTGCTCGAGGCGGCGCGCGACATCGCCGCGTTCGAGACGCTCGGGGTCACTCCGTCGAAGAGTGCAGTGTCGATCATTGCCACCGCCACCCGCGACGCGCTGATCGATCTCGGCCCGACATTGATCACCAACGGCGACGCCGGGTCGATTCCGGCGCTGATCGCGCTCGAAACGAACAGCAACCCGGTGGGCGATGGCGAGGCCCAGTGGGATCGTGTGCTTACCGCCGTCGAAACGTACCGGGGCGTCTACGCACAGGGCGTCATGAGCATGCTGTGGGCTGCTCAGTTCGACGCCACTCACGGCTCGAGTTGGGGTACGTTCGCCTCGGCACGTGTCGAGGCCGCCAACGAGAAGATTGCGGAGGTGTACGACTACGTCGGTGCCCCGTACGGCCAGATGACCTATGGGGAGAAGTGGGTCCACGAAAACGGCGCCGATTGGGCGCTCTCGTCGAGTTCGCGGTCGGGCTACCTTGATGAGACCCCGAAGATGCTGACCACCGAGTCCGAGGCAGGGCACCGCCTGGCGCTGCTCGCCCGGACGTATCGGGAGGTCGACGGCGTGTCGCTCGAGCAGTACCTCACCGATCGCGACATCGCCACCAGGGTGCCCCTTTCAGACACGTTTGGCTGGCGGATCGAGAGGAAGGTGTACCAGGGGCACCCGTGGTTTCTGTATCGGTGGGACGCACAGCTCAACGGCAACAGCTACACGACCCACGCAGTGGACTACAACAGCGGCCACTACGAGTACTCGACGTCGTGGCTGATCGACGACATCCTCAAGCCGGAGACGGCCAAGAAGGCCGCTGAGGCGAAGGCCAACCCGTTGCTCGCCGAGATCGCCATCCCGACCAACCCGAAGACCGGCATGCCGGCCCGGATGGACGACGAGTCGATCCGCGCCATTCGCGATGGCCTCAAGGATGTGGCCATCACCCGCGGCACGGGGGATGATGTTCACTTGGAGTTCACCAACACCGGCTATGACAGCCTGCAGGTCACGTTCGAGGGAACCGACATCGTGCTGATGTCCATTGACCTGAACGACGCGCACGATCTGACACGGTTGCCACACAGCTTCGACCATCGCAACGGTGCGCTCGAGGTGCGCGTCGGCTATCAGGTCGAAGGCGACAAGTACCGACAAGACACCCGGGCCACCACGGTGGTCGCGGCCAATCCGGGTTCGGACAGAGTCAACCTCGACGTCACCGTACGGGAATGAGTACGCCGATGAACCTCCCCGATGTAACGATCTCCGGAACCCAGGCACTTCTCGGGTCGGGCGAGGTGACGGCGGCCGAGCTGTGTCAGCAGCACCTCGACCGCATCGCCGACATCGATCGGGGCGGGCCGACGTTGCGGGCTGTGTCCGAGGTGAATCCAGAGGCGATCGCCGACGCCGACCGTGCCGACCGCACCCGCCTGTCAGCTGACGGTGCGATGCCGTTGCTCGGGATTCCCATTCTGGTCAAGGACAGCATCGATACTGCCGGACCGATGACGACGACTGGGGGCTCGTTGGCCATGCTCGGCCACGTCGCCCCGCGCGACGCGTTCGTGGTCGACCGGCTGCGCAGGGCGGGCGCGGTGATCCTCGGGAAATCCGCAATGACCGAGTGGAGCTACATGCGCTCAGGGCGGGCCTGCAGCGGGTGGAGCAGCAGGGTCGGGCAAATCCGAAATCCACACGTGTTGGACCGGACGCCGTCGGGTTCGAGCGGGGGATCCGCAGTGGCCGTCGCTGCGGGCATGTGCATCGGTGCCCTTGGCGCTGAAGTCGACGGCTCGGTTGTCAGACCGGCGTCGGCGAACGGCATTGTCGGCATCAAGCCGACGGTCGGACTGCTCAGCAGGTCGGGAGTGATGCCGGTGGCCGACCCGCAAGACACCGTCGGCCCAATGGCCCGCACGGTGCGCGACGTAGCGTTGCTGTTGTCGGTGCTAGCGCAGCCTGACCCCGACGATCCAGCGACCAATAATCCGGACCGCCCGGCACGCTCCGATTTCACAGCGCTGCTCACCGAGGATGCGTTGCGCGGCGCACGTCTCGGGGTGGCCCGCGACATGATGGGCAGCCACGAGGGCGTCGACGCAGTGATCTCGTCGGCGATCGAGGTACTACGCGAGCTTGGCGCAGAGATCGTCGATCCTGCCGTTGGCGCATGGACGCCGTTCTTCGGCGAAGCCGAGACCGAGCTGTGTCTGTATGGCTTCAAGCACGGGATCGACCGCTATCTCGCCACCCACCCCAATTCACCGATGCGCAGCCTGGCCGACGTCGCCGCGTTCAACGAACAGCACGCGGCCGCGGTAATGCCGTACTTCCCCCAGGATCTCTTCGAGCGAGCGCTGACCAAGGGCGAACTCACCGACGAGACCTACCTGAAGGCAAAAGCTGAGTGCCGCCGGATGTCGCGCACCGACGGCATCGACAAGGTGATCGCTGAACACCGGCTCGATGCAATCATCGCTCCCACCGACGGCACCCCGCCATGGGCCATCGACCCGCTCGTCGGCGACCACATCGTCGGCGGCGCATCAGCCCCACCGGCGATGGCCGGCTACCCGCACGTGACGGTGCCCGCTGGCATGTGTCACGGATTGCCGACCGCGTTGTCATTCATCGGCCCGGCCTGGCACGACGGCAAGCTGCTCAGCTACGCCTACGCATTCGAGCAGGCAACGAACGCTCGACGACGGCCGAGGCTTGCCCCGACAGTCGAATGACGCACGCCGGCGGGCAGGCGTCGGTGAGCATCAGATCGCGGTTAGTTCGCGGCGCCGAGGAGTTGCTCGTCGACCATGATGATGCGCACTCTCACCGGCCGGTCGATGCCAAAGACGTCGCGGGCAGTGGTGTCCAACGCCGCAGCAAGTCGTTCGAGCATCGCCGGGGTGCGGTTGGGCTTGTGGCGACACGTCAGTTCGACGTAGCAGCCAGAGAGGTTGACTCTCGCAGGTATCGCCGCCACAACTGCATGTTCGCCGTGCGCGTCGAGCCCCTCGATGACAACGCGATTGAACGTCTCGAGATCTGCGTCGGTCACACTCCGCTCGGCGTCAACAAAAACCTTCAGACTGGGCATTGCTCACTCACTTCCTCGGTCGGACGCCACGGAAGATCCGATTCGGTACCTTCATAGCGATCGAGTCTCCATCGTCGGAATAGTCGACTTCAGCACGTATCTGGTCCGGAGTGCATCGTCGCACGAACTCATTGAGTTCGGCGAGCTTGTGCCGGTCCCCGCCGAGTTCGCTGTCCAGCCGACCCAGGGTGCTCTGATGGAAGTCGGCCTCGAAGACCTCCTCGACATCGACCAGACCAGCTTCTCCGAAGAGCCACGGAATCTGCTGTCCGCGTAAGAAGTACCGGTCGACGACGATCGACTCGTACCCGGCGAGCTCGTTCTTCTTCTGCATCTGTTCGGTGAACGCATCCTGCTGGGGCCCCGTATCGGGCATCACCTCCCAGAGCACGAAGCGCCCTCCCGGTTTGAGCACGCGACAGATCTCTTGCAACACCAACGGTTGATCGATGTGAGGGACCTCATGGAGCCCCATCTTGATCGCCACAGCATCGAACTCGGCGTCCCCATACGGCAGGTCGCGGGCATCAGCCGTCGTCACATCGTGGGCAGCCGCGCGCGTGTCGTCAGGAATACGCGCCAACTGCACTTCATGGAGATCGCACATGCTCACGCCCACGGCAATCCCCTTACGCTGCGCATAGTCGACAACGTGTGTGCTCACGGCGCCGTAGCCGCACATCAGATCGAGCACCCGCGCGCCATCGCTGAGCTCAAGCGCATCGACGAACTTGTCGAGATCGGCACCGGCGACGCCGTGGATCTTCGAGAAATCAACCTTCCTGATGTTGTAACCGTCGGCGACGAAGTCCACTCGGGCCTGCAACTGCAGCTCGCGAGCGCGAGCCAAAAGCGCGGAGCTCGCGTCGAGCGTCGCCGTCAGCTCACCCTCCGACGTCAGCTCGACGACGAAGCGCACGGCCTCGCCTGCGGACGTCGCTTCGTCGACGAACGCCTGGGCCTGATCGCTGAGCGAGATGGACGTGGGGAGCTGGCCGGGCTTCGGACGGGCGAAGTTGAGCGAGCGAACGATGCGTGTCTGGCGCACTACGGGAACCGGCCTTTGTGAGAGGTTCGACGCGAGGACTTCTCACGCGACCGGGAACAGTTCACCCGATCCAGGACCGAGCAACAAAACGGCGGAAACGCCGCGCCGGAAATCGAGTCCATCGCGTCTTCGTTCGCCTCCAACCCTGCGTCCTGAATCGACACGGCCGGCATCACCCGCAGACCCACTCGGTATCTGCACGTACGTGAGCGGCTGAGCGCTCTGGAATGTGCGATCGACGGCCACCGTGCCGTTCACTTGGTGAGCGCGACCTGCTCGCGTCCTAGGGGTCGAGTCAGCTCCATCGCTTGCCGCGTTGAGCGATGTAGTCGAACCAGTCTGCGGTCTTCGTCTCTCCGCGCACACGGGCCAGGTAGGCAACGCGATACGCCTCGTCCGTTGTTCCGTAGAAGCCGCTTGGACCGCTTGGATCACCCGTGGTCCCATCGATGAGCTCGCGCATGATGTCGGCGTGACCGCAGTGGCGCACGGTGTCGATCAACACTGCAGACAGCATCGACCGCAACGAAACCTCCTCACCGGACCAGTGCTGCCCAACAGCGTCGAGATCGAGTTCTTCGATGGTCGCATCGGCTGCCGCGTTCGTGGCGCGATACGAGCCGATCAACTCCTCGGTCGTCTCCTCGGGCTTGGCATACATGTGGCTGTGGTGTCCCCAGTCGGCATCGAGGTCCCACTCCCACTCGAGGCGAGGCCGCTCGCGGCCGAAGAACTCGCAGAGGTACCAGCCTTCGATCCAGGTGAGGTGCTTGATCAGACCGATCAGGTTGGTGCCCGTAGGTGTCACCGGGCGGCGTCGGTCCTCCTCGCCGAGACCGTCCGTCTTCCAGACCAACGTGTTGCGCGCATCCTTCAGCTGGGAGTGAAGGAGAAGTCGATCACGGTCGTCGGACACAGCTCGATATTGCCACCTGAGACTCAGCCCACCACCCGCTCGGCATCGGCACGACGGCGCTCGCCGATCAGCCCGGAATTGTGTGTCGGGCGGGTGGCTGGGTTGTGTGGTTATCGGTATGCGTCGGCTTGTTTGCGGTACATGTGGGCGTAGTGCCCGTTGTGGTTGAGGAGTTCGGTGTGGTTGCCGAGTTCGGTGATGTGTCCGTCGTTGAGGACGATGATGAGGTCGGCGTCGGGGACTGATGAGAATCGGTGTGAGACGAGGATGGTGATGCCGCCGGGTGCGAGGTCGGTGTCGTCGTGGAGGTAGCGCTGGTAGGTGTCGTGTTCGGCGGCGGGGTCGAGGGCGGCGGTTGGTTCGTCGAGGATCCGTACGAGCGGGCTGTGTGGGATGAGTCCGCGTGAGATGGCGATGCGTTGCCATTGGCCGCCGGAGAGTTCTTGGCCGTCGTGGTAGGTCTTGCCGAGTGGTGTGTCGAGTCCGTCGGGGAGTTGTTCGAGGACTGGTCCGGCGCCGCCGCGGACGGCTGCGGTGGTGATTCGCGTGGTGTCGTCGAGTTGTTCGACGTCACCGATACCGATGGATGTGCGTGCGGTGGTTTCGAGTCGGAGGTAGTCCTGGAAGGTGCCGGTGAGGCGTTTCCGCCATTGGTTGGGGTCGATGTCGTTGAGGTCTACGTCGTCGATGGTGATGTGTCCGCTGGTTGGTTGGTACATGGCGGTGAGCAGCTTGACGATGGTGGTCTTGCCGGCGCCGTTGTCGCCGACGAGCGCAACGACGCTGCCGGCGTCGAGTTCGAAGCTGACGTTGGCGAGCGCAGTGCTGTCGGTGCCCGGGTAGGTGAAGGTGACGTCGTTGAAGCGGATGCCGGTGTTGAGTTCGGTGGGTGCGTGGGTGGTGTTCTGGTGTTGCTGCGTGGTGGTGTGGAGGTCTTCGAGCCAGAGGAAGCGGTCTGCGGTCTTGAATGCGGCGGCGGCTCGGCGGGCGGCTTCTGCGGTTTGGGCGACGTTGCCGCGGATGAGCAGTGCGAGTTGGGACGCGAGGACGACGTCGCCGACGGTGGCGTCGCCGCGCAGGGCGAGGTTGGCGGTGATCAGCAGAGCGAGGACGTATCCGGTGGTGAGGCTGAGCCATCCGAGTGATGAGACGAGCGCACCTCGTATGGAGCCGCCGAGGTGGATGTTGCTGACTTCTCGCCAGAGTTGATCGGCCCGGCGATCGAGGTGGTTCTCGGCGCCGAAGACGCGTAGTTCCATCGCTGCGTCGGGGTCGAGGTACAGGTTGTGGAGCTGGGTGGCGGCGCGTTGGCGCTCGGCGGCGCGGGCGCGTGCTGCGTCGACGTGTCGTTCCGAGCGCGGGACCAGGATCGTGGTCGGTATGGCGAACAGTGGCGTGAGGGCGAGTACGGGGTGCACGGTGGCGAGCAGCCAGACAGCGGTTGCCAGGCTGAGCGCGAGTGAGCCGGCGCGGGCGACGGTGAAGGCTGCGGCCATGAGCGCGGAGCCGTTGCCGCGGACGAGTTCGAGGCGGTCGAGGTAGTCGGGGTTCTCGAGGTGCTCGATGCCGGGGATCGATGCGGTGAGGTCGAGGGTGTCGCGGTCGATGCGGACGCCGGTCTCGTTGGCGACGACGCGTTCCATCTCGCTACCGGCGCGGCCGGCAGCGCCGATGAGACCGGCGGCGATCCCGCCGAGGGCGCATGCGATGAGCGCGAACGTCCATCGCTGCTCGACGCTCGCATCGACGATCCACTTCAGCGCGAGGCTTTGCATCGAGCCGGCCACTGCGGTGAGTACCAACGTGACCAGGATCAGCACCACGAGTGTTCGGTCGGCTTTGCCGATGACGCGCACGATGAGCCCGATCCGGCGGCGCATGGGAACCGTCGCGTCGGTGGTCGCGGTGGTCATGGCCGCTCCTCGTGTGGGGATGCGTCGGTGCGGAAGCGTTGTGATTGCAGTCCGTACAGTCGGGCGTAGATGCCGTCGAGGCGGTGGAGTTCGTCGTGGGTTCCGTCCTCGGCAACGGCCCCGTTGCTGATCACGATGATCCGGTCAGCGCGGCGAACGGTGGAGAACCGGTGCGACACGACGATTGCCGTGCAGCCCCCCGCGTGGGTGAGGAGTTGATCGAACAGTTCTGTCTCGGCGTCGACATCGAGGCTTGCAGTTGGCTCGTCGAGCACGAGGACCGAACCGTCGGTCTTGGCGGCGTACATCGCTCTGGCGAGCGCGATGCGTTGCCACTGCCCACCCGACAGGTCGGTTCCGTCGATAAACGCCCTCGACAGCATGGTGTCCCACCCGGCCGGCAACTGATCGATCATCTCGTGCGCGTCGGCGGCGCGAGCGGCCGTCGCCGCGACTGTGCGCCGATCGGTGCGGTCGGGGGCGGCGAGTGACACGTTCTCGAGCGCGCTCAGTTCGAAGCGTGTGAAGTCCTGGAAGATGACGGCGAGCTGATGGCGCCAGACGCGCAGGTCCGTATCGGCGAGATCGACGCCGTCGATCAGGATCCGGCCACCGGTCGGTTCGTAGAACCCGGCGAGCAGTTTCAGCATGGTGGTCTTGCCGGCACCGTTCTCCCCGACGAACGCGACCGACTGACCGGCGGGGATGGTCAGCGATAGGTCGTCGAGCACCGCGCGGTCAGAGTCGGGGTAGCGAAACGTCACGTTGTCGAACGTGATCGTCGGAACGGCGGGATTGGTCCCACCGACGCAGTCGTCGCCGGCGGTCGACCGCTCGTCCCGGTCGGTTGCGGCACGTTCGTCTCGGTGGAACTGTCGGAGCTGTTCGACGGCAGCGAGTTGCGGAACTGCCGCTTCGATCGAGAACGCTTCGAACCCCATCGCAGCGAACACCCGACCTACCGCAACGACACCGCCGAGGGCCGCGGTGAGACCCGTGGCGTCGAGATCACCGTCGACGGCCATACGAGCCAACAACACGAATGGCAAGAACGCAGCGAGCGCGTTGATACCGAAGATCACAAAGTGCAAACGGTGAGCGCTGAGCAACACACGGGACAGCTCGTGCACCGGAACCTGCGCGTGCGAAACGAACCGGTCGACCGACCACGCCCCGAACCCGAACAAACGGAGCTCCTTCGCTCCCTTCGGGGTGCCGATGACATCGGACCAATACGTCGCGGCCCGCCCATCGCTCGCTGTGTCGACCATCCCGGTCGCGATCGCGCCCGCGTAGTGGCGTCGCAGCTGGCTGCGCTGCCACGACACCAACACCAACACCATGGCCGCTGCCAACCACGAGTACCGAGCAACCACCAACGCCGCCGCTACTGCACCAACGATGCGCGTCATCAACCACAACTGGCCTTCCGCGCCAGCACCCATGTTGAACAAGTACGCGTTCTCGACTGGCAACGCTGCTGCATCCCGGACCGTTTGGGACTCCAAGTGCTCGATACCTGGACGTGCCGATACCGCACGGCGAATCATCTGCCGCACCTCGCCGTTGATGCGCGCAGCGATCCAGTTGCGGTACGGCACCAGCAACGACTGCGACACCTGATCGACCGTCAACAACACCCCGACCACCACCAACGGCCACGCCACCACGCCAAGGCCATCGCTTCCAGCTCCGGCGGCGTCGATCACCCGCCCCACCAACCACGCCACAGCCACCGCAGTCACTGCCGGCAACAGCGACACCAACACCATCACCACCGTCAACAGCACCAACCAACCCGTCGGCACGACAGCAAGCAAACGCAGCAAACCCATCCGCTCGCGAAAGACCTGTGCGCTCCGTCGCAGCCTCCCCATACGCGACGCAACGTATTTCACAGACCGACGGTCGGTCAACGAGGATTCGGCGAGTTCCGCTCAGGACACGTCAAACTGGCGGAGTGGTGACCAGAAAGGAGCAGGCCGAACACACCAAGGCCCACCTCATCGCGGTCGCGCAAGAACTGTTCATCGAACAGGGCTACCAAGCAACCTCCATAGCGCAGATCCTCGACCAGGCCGGACTCGCCAAGGGCGCCCTGTATCACCACTTTCCCGACGGCAAACGCAGCCTCTTCGCCGAAGTCGTCGATGTCGTCGACGAACAACTCCACCACGGCTTCGAAGAAGTCCTCACAACCATCAACTCACCCACCGAACAGATCATCGCCGGCGTCGACCTCGTCCTCGAACTCGCCACCGACCGTGCGTTCGGGCGGATCATCCTCATCGAAGCAGCCGTCGTCATGCCCGGCGCGTGGGCCGAAGGCAGCGAATTCCAACTCCTCCGAGCAAGCCTCCAACAAGCCATCGAACAACACGAAATCAACCCCACACCACTCGACGCAACCGCAGCCCTCCTCTACGGAGCCGCCCGCCGCAGCGCCGACTACGTCGCCCGAGCCAACAACCCGCAAGCAGCCGCCGACGACGCACGCCAGGTGTTCAGATCCATGATCAACGCTCTGCGTACAGACGAACGCGCAAACGACTGAACCCCACCCCATCGCGAGCAACAAGCTCCCCCGCACCGCTCGATAACGCGCGAGTGCGGGCGAACCCTCAACCCACGCATCGCGGCACGTCGAGTGCGCGCCCATACGCTCGGAGATACCTGGCGAGCCTGTTGGCGCCGGCGCGATCGCAGCCATAGTGAGGCGAGGAGCGCGCCTCGGTGTTCGTGGGCGTTAGCCCGGCCGTAGAGCGACGAACTCGCCGTACCACGGCGCTGGGAAGTCGGAGTCGACAATCTCCAGACCAGCGCGAACGATCATGCCCTCGAGGATCCAGCTGAACGTCGAGAACTCTTCTCGGACGTGCGTCTGAAACATCTCCTCTGTGAACCCTTCACCTTCTGGTTTCGCCATCGCCTCGATCCAGGCGGGAAGCTGGGAATCGAGGTCTTCAGCCTCGAACGACCACATCGCATCCCACAGATAAGGATTCCGCCCCGGCGGAGCATCCGGGCGATCCGATTCAGCGCTGACTGCTTCCACGTATCGGGAAGCTGGTGCAATGCAGATCGAGTGGTCACGACGTCCGCTGTTGCGGCATCGAAGTCGAGCGAGAGGAACCCAGCATGATGGGTCTGCAGCCGGACACCGGCGCGCTCGGCCCGCCGCCGCGAACTCAAGCATGTTCTCAGATACGTCGACTGCGTGCGCCTGGGCACCGCGTGCCGCGGCTCGGACGGGTAGCGAACCCGTGCCCGTCCCGAGATCGACGAACACGGTGCCCGGCCCGACGGGCAGCCGATCAAGGAGCATATCGTCCTTCGCGGTCTGGGTGCCCTGGTTCCGGTCGTAGGCCTCAACACTGCTGGGCGAATCGAGATCCACCCCGACCGGCGAGAACTCTTGGAACACCCAGTCGGGGAGCGATGCCATGCGCCGACATTACGGAAGTCGACCACGACCCGAGGCGCACATATCGCTCGCGGAACTCACACTGCCTGACCCGCTCGCGAACGGCACCGTTGCGCTCGCCGGGGTGCACGGAATTGTTGGCCTTGCCGGTGCAGTCCTCGTCGTGATCAGGACCTGTTCGTTCGTGTGGTGAACATGCGCGATGGTTGAGACCGTTGCCTGCGTCGAACGTCGGAACCGGTGCTCCGTTGTACCGAGGATGCGTATGTGGTGGGTTCTGCGCGAAGTGATCTGAGTAGCGGACGATTGCGTTGCGTCGAGGGGTCACACGGCCGCCAGAAGTTCTTCGAACCGTCGGCATTGGTCGGGTGCGATCAGCAGCGAAGCGGTTCCTTGCAGGGCAGGGATGGGAGGTCCTGAGAGAATGCTGCGAGGTAGTAGCGGCCGGCGGTGTTCTGCCATTCTTCGATCGCGGCGATCCAGTCGGGGTCCGTCGGCGGCTCTTCGTAGTCGGGTGCTGGTTCGCAGGTTCCGCCGGCCAGAGCAAGGTCGTTGCAGATGGTGTCTCGGGTGATCTGCCACGAGCCATCGACCAGGAACGCTTGTCCGAAGCGGTTGTCGAATAGCCCCGTCGGTGCATCGATCGTGTAGCGGAACCAGGCATGGTCGGGCGCCACAAAGACAAGATCGTCGATGCGGTATGCGGCGCCCGCCGCCGAAGCGGCGTACTGGCCGGCGTCGACTTGGGCGAGCGCTTCACTCACCCCTGTGTCGTCGGTCAGCAGATCGTCGGGCTTGTCGGCTCCGTCGATCGACCGGTCGACCAGTAGCGCATGGCGGGATCGGATCGACTCCTCTGCGGCAGTCGGGTTCGCTGGCTGGTCGCCGGGGGGTGGTAGTGGCTGGGGCGGTCTTGGTGGCGGCATGCACTCCGCCGGCGTGGTGTCGAGGCCGACGCGCGCTTCATCCAACGTCGCGGATCCGATCACTGCGCCATCTGGGCCGAGCGCGTCGATCCTCGGCCAACGAAGCTCTCCACCGTCGCCGAAGACATCTGAATCCATGACGTCGATCACGGCGTACCCATTCATTGCGGGGGCGCGGTCGGCCACCTCGCCGCCGTGGGCCGTGACGACAACCGAGGCGGTGCCGTCTGGGGTCCGCAGCAAGTGGAGAAAACCGTCGATCGACCCCGGCTGTTGCAGGTCGCGGGTCGATGTGATCACCCCGATGGGAGTCTCCGCCTGAATGAAACTCCGTCCCCGGGCCGTCCACGACAGTTCGTCTCCGACATCGAAGCCGAACAGCACTGCGCTGTCGCCGAAACACATCTCGGCCGATCCAGTTGGCGCCGTCCACTGCACGTCGACGAAGTCGGCGAACGGTCGGTCCGCTGTTCGCACGATGATGTCGGTGCCGTCACTGCGAGTTCGCTCGTACACCTGTGTCGTGTCGGTCAGAAACCAGTTCTCGTCGTCCAGTTCCGACGTCGCCGCAGGCGCACTCAAAGCCGTGCTTGACGGTACGTTCGCCGGCGACTCAGTGGTGTCGCTGCGATCCAAACTGGCCACAAGCCCGCTAATCCCGACCGCGATGACCGCGACCGTGGCAGTAGCCAGCGCAGCCCGGGTAGCGGACCGTCGACGACGGTAGCTGTGTTCCCGTCGGTGCAGGTCGGCGCGATCGGGCATCGCCGCCACGCGTTCACTCCGTGCGCGCATCGCAGTCGACAACGACGACTCCAGAGACGTCGATGGCTGCGCATCGGGGTCTGGGTCACTCACCAGTTACTCCTTCCTCGGGTTCGAGCAGCGTGCGTAGGCGTCGCAACGAACGAGTCAGCATCGGCCCCACCGAGCCCGGCCGGCAGCCGAGGAATGACGCGATCTCGGCCTCGCTGCGCTGCTCGTAGAAACGCAGGACAATGGCCGCGCGCTGACGGGGCGCCAGCGTCGCCAACACGTCGAGCAGCTCGAACCCGCCCAATTCCTCGGTGTCCTCAGATCGAACAGCCCGCTTTCGCCGCCGGTACTCGCTGCGCGCGTGGCTGCGACAACCGTTCACCACACAGCGTCGTAGGTACGCCTCCGGTGTGCGGATCCTCGACCAACGCACGTGCACCTTCACGAAGGCGTCTTGTACGACATCGCTGGCGACTTGTTCGTTCCCGCAGAGCAGAGTCGCCAGCCGGACCATGCCGCTAAACGTTTGGCGGTAGAACTCTTCGAAGCGAGCATTGGCCTCCACCCGGCCGGCATCGACGACGGAGAGTTCCATCGGCAACACATGCCGCTCGCGCTCAGGCGCGCCCACCACTTCCTCGTCGGCGCGCGAACGGCCAGCAGGCACCTCCTCCGCAGCGTCCCGCGACATCTCCATCACCGTATTGACGCCGGTCCAGTCCGATTTCATGCACGCGCACTCGACTTCTCGCTCTCGCCGTCTCGGACCGAACCGATGCAGGGTGTCCAACGCTGCTTGATCGAGAGCTGTCGTCGAGCGGCAAAGCCGGGCGAAACGCCGGGCCCAAGTGAGGTCCTTCCGAACCTCGACGGTCCGCGCCCGGATAGCGACCGGGCACCTCGGCACCGGCAGCGAGTCAGCCCCATCGCAGCCATCCGCCGTTGTCCGAGCGGCCGCAAGAACACGAATAACGCTCACGACGTCCGCCTCTGAATACCCGCACTACATCGGCACCGTTGGTCGGTGCAGGCCGCTCGGAAACGCGCATCGAAGAGGTGACGCTTGTTGCGGGCGCATAACAACGGTCGCGAATCGCTTGCGAGGCCACGGAGTCATTCGACTTGTCGAGTGGGCGTTCGGAGCAGCCAAGCAGCCCGCGGGAGGTGACTGGACACGGCACGCGGGCGACGTCGGAGCGGAACACTCGGCGTAGCGACCGCTCTGCGGACGTGACGTCCTTGACTCTCGCACTCCAGCCACAATCTCTCTATGCCCATAGGGCCCGAAGATGAGCTGTCGGGAATCGTCGCCGGGGCCAAAGATGCACGGCTGCTCGATGCCGCACTTCCTGAGCGCGCCCTCAGTCAGCTACACGGCGAGCTGGACCCAGCCGACGTCACCGATGCGACTCGTGACCTGCTCGCGCAAAGCCGGCGCGCCTTGAAGCAAGGCTCGAAGACGTTCGCAGTACCGCCCGCACTCGCGGGCGGGCGTCTCGGCTGGTCGGCCCACGCAGGCCTTATACGTGAACAGACCGTCGACAGACTTCGCGAGCTCGAGCGTCGGGGCGAACTAACTCGGGACGATGTCATGCTGGTCGTCGTTCGCTTCGGGCTTCATGGCTTTCCTGGCGGAGCGCAAGATGCGCGCCGGGTCGCGGGCGTGCGTCGTCAGGCGACAAGCGACCGGCTCAACCGCTCGATTCAACTGCTCGCAGCGGAGCTGGCGATGCAGCCGCTCGTTCCGATACCACGCCCGTCGCTAAGCAAGGCACGCCGAGAAGAAATCATCGGGACAGTTCTCTCCACCCTCGGCGGGCCGCCGGAGGACCATGCGATGCGTGCGTTCATTCATGCCACGGTGAGGAAGGATCTCCTTCGGCAGCCGGCTAGACCGATTTCCACCCAAGATGCGACCGCGAGGAAGCGATGGAACCGTGCTGCTCACGAATGGATCGCAGTCGCCAGTCACCACCTTGATCGGGATGTCCTGCCGTGGTCTAGCTATCCAACGTCTGATCCTGCCAGTCGACGCGAGATGGATGCGTGGCTTGCCAGTTCCGAACGCCTCGGAACGGTGCTCTCGGTTGGGGCTCTGCGGGAGTTGACACGACATGGTGTTCGCTCCGCGATAGAGAAGTCCGAATTGAGTCCCGCGAATCTCCTCGGCATGTTGACGGATGGTTACCGGCCTCTCATCGAACTCGTTCGCGTAGCGAAGTGGGCATCCGGTGAGGACCACGGGTTGCCTGTGGGACCGGACGGCTACCCGGAAGCCATACCTGACTCAACTGCGATGCGAGTCCAGGTACTGTCGATCCTCGCGCAGATGGTGGCCCTGCGCGGCTATCACGACCTTGCGCTCGCCTACGTCGGACGGGCATCCGAGATAGCGCTCGTAGGCACACCCGGACAACGTGCGTCTCCGCTGGCGCGCTTCCAGGTTGGGTTGGCCTACGAATCGATCTCATTCCTGATGGGGCCAAGACGGATCGATGAAACTCGACGATGGCACCGTCGACTTGCCTCCGATATCGATCGCTTCGGCGTCCAGAATGACGTGCAGCCGTTGGCGCTCGCTCAAGCAATGATCCGTGCCGAGCACAACGCAGCGATCGCCGGTCTCGCTACGACTGGCAGCGTGTCGGAGCTACTTGCGCCGATTCGAGAGGCGTTGATGGACTGCCTGGCGAGGCACCCGGAGGAGAACCGCCAGCGCTTCTCGATCGTTGCGGGCGCTCTCGCAAAGGAACTCGACGACTACGCCTTTGAGTCCCCCGGCGGCGTAGCAGGTCGAAGTGCGGAGGCTCCGACGAAGGCACCTGCAGTTGCCTACGACGAGTGGTACGTCGCATCAAGTGTTGCAACGACTAGATGGGATCGACGGAGGACTCGTAAGTCGGTGCGCAACCAGTGGCGTCGCTAGGCGAAACATTCTGCGATTCCTCCTACTTCCGCTTCCTGTTTCCCCATCCTTCCTTTCGCGCGGTTCGTCGCGCCCTTCGCACGGCGCGTCGGAACTTGACGACCGAGTCAACCAGCTCCGCACCGAGCCCCACGACCGCTGACGCCCTATTCAGGATCAGACAGACCAGCACCAGGGACAGAAAGACCGTCAAGAGGATGTTCACTCGCCCTCCTCGGGAGGTGGTCCGACGACTGTCGCCGCTTCCATGACTCCATCAAAGCGAACCAGGGATCACGAACGAATCCCTGTGACAAGAACTCCCATCCCACGTCTGGCGGGAGCGCAATCTGGAGTGGCGGCAAGGTTGACCGCGATCGCGGGTCGGTTGGTAACACTCCAATCGCTCGTCGGCGGGGCCCGTCCAACCCACCCACTACGTCACGACGGCGCTCGCCGATGAGCGCGAGAATCCCCGGAGCCGAGTGGGGTCGGACCTCCTACGAGCGCGATCAGCGCATATCGACGCGACCCCAACAGACCGGCGAGCAGAGCAGTACGGCACGTCCCGCTCAGGATGCACCGCTGAAGAAGACTCCTCGGCCGCCACGGCGGACACGTACCGGACGGTCACCTCGCCTCTGCTGGTTCCGGGCCGGGGACGGTGGCTCGTGCTTTGGGATGCGACGCTCACTAGGCCGAAGTCGACGGCACCGTCGTCTGACCGATCTAGAGCCCCCACGCCCTCCGAAGGGTCTTTGCGATCTCGTTGAGGCCGAGACGTTCCAGCTCGACCACGTAGACATGCCGAGGTGGGATGTTGCTCCTGTACGTACCCCGGCCTGACTCGGTTGAGAGTCCGCCACCCGGACCAGTGGACAGGCCTCCACCCGGTCCGGTTGAGAGTCCGCCACCAGGACCAGTGGACAGGCCTCCACCCGGTCCGGTTGAAAGTCCCCCGCCAGGACCCGTCGACATGCCGCCACCTGGACCTGTCGACATGCCGCCACCTGGACCTGTCGACATGCCGCCACCTGGACCTGTCGAGGCGCCACCACCCGGTCCGGTCGAGAGTCCGCCACCCGGTCCGGTGGACAGTCCTCCACCTGGCCCAGTACCGCTGTTGCGAGGCCAACCCGAGTTCTTCGTCATTACGAGCAGCGTAGGTCAGCACATATCGCGACGTGTGAGGGACGCCGTCATCTCGTTGTCGACGACAGCCCGCCCGATAACACGACGGACGCCACGACCGAGCACCCGCTCGATAGCGGCACGGAAGTGTTCGCTCTCCGCACGGGAATGTCCGTCAGTTGTGAGGCTCAAACGGGCTCACACTGGCGGTGCACAGGTCTGAGTGCTGTCATCCAAAAGCCAAACCCACGGAACGATTGCGAGGCCCACGGCAGCTAGAGCCGCCAGAAGGCTCAGTCCGCGCAACCGCCACAACGCAAGCGCGGCCGAGCCGACGAGAGCGACGCCTGCAATCACTGCCTGAACGGTGCGAGGCCCCGGTGCTCTGCCGGCGTCGCATGCATCAAAGCCTTGGGCGTCAACGGCAATCGCGATCAGGAACGCAGCAATCTGAGAGAGCCCGAAAGCCGGGATCCAAAGCAGCAGAAAGTGCGGTCGCGGCTCCGGCGTCACTCCCGACAACGTACGGCCCGTGGACACGAACCCGAGCGCGGCGGGTCGCCAGCACTGGCGGTCAATGTCGGCACCGAGTCGCAGTACAAGAACATCGCGGACATGCAAGAGCGATACGAGACCGACCCCGCCGATCGTCCTCGCCCGCCGGGAATGGAGTTGGTCCGCCCCGGCTGACCGCCACCGGACGACATCTGTCCGCCTCGATCGCCCACCCGACAATCGCCACGAGAGTGCGACCGTCGATCGGTCCTAGTACGGCACGACGGCGCTTGCAGATCTGCGCTGAAATGAGATCGCTGCAGAGCGCCCGATTCGCGAGAACGTACGTTGATCGCCATGAACGGAATCGTCCTCGCCGGCGGAACCGGTTCACAGTACGATTGACTCGCTGACGGCGCCACCGTCCGGGCAGCGCTTGTCGTGACGCCGCTTGATCATGCTGGGCTCGCGCCTCCACGGGACGCCAACCGCGCTCCCTCCAATAGGCTACTTAGCGCAACAGCGTTGATTTGGAGGTTGGATGCGGTGCTCTACGTACTGACCGCAGTTGGACTCACAATCGGCTGCGTTCTGGTGCTGGCGATGCTCGTACCGGTCAGACCACCGAAGACGGAACCGATACCGCGAGACTGGGTTGACTACTGGGTTCGGAGAGAAGCCAAGAAACAACGACAGGCGAGAGACAAAGACTCTCAGACCTTGTCGCGCTCGAACGGGGATTCGACCGGCGCGACCAATAGTGAATGAGTCCGCTCTGACGAGATCGCCCTTGTGAGTTGAGTACCCACACGTTCACGCTCAATGTCGCCGGCCGAAGGGCGCTCACCTAGTCCCACGTCAATGCCGGACCCACTCATATCGACGGCCGCTCGGCGAGATAGCACCCCGCTGGTGTTCGGACGTCACGCTCGGCGTTGGCAGTGCTGTATTTTGTGTCCCGATCCGGCGGACGACGAGCGGGGCTCTACGGTGCCGGACGTGCACGAGTTCGGCTCTCTAGCGGCCTACCCAGGGCGCGGAGTTCTGTTGAACTGGGGTGACAACGGACTCCACTGGATCTACTTCGTCACCGGGCGGAGCCTGGCTTCACGTGCTCGTCGCGCCGTAGCGCGCAATGGTTCGATCGTCGTCGAAGCCGACAACGACTCCGCAGCCCCTGATGCGCTTCGGCACTACACCTGCGCAAAGCAGACGAGACTCGGCCTTCTCGTCGGCAACGGCGACCACGTCGATCAGATCGCCGAGTCCACCGAAGCCGGTGTCGATCTGCCGGCAGCGTTGGCGTTGATCGAGCCCGAGCCAGACCCACCCATCTACACGCCTCGGATTGGAGCCCTCATCACGAGCGATCCGGTTCTATTCAGCGTTGCGAGGTCCTCCGAGGGCACTACACGTCGCGTTGTGTCCTGGACTGAGCGGCGCCCGGATTCGGTCGCCATGTTGTGCACCTACGCAGGAACCGTCGAAGACCCCGTCGGGTCAGCCCCACTTCAACTCTTCTCAGACATGCCGTCGCGTGATCTGGTTGAGGCCGTGTGGAACGCCCTCGACCCGCATCGGCGTGTCCTACTCGTTGCCGGTCACGGTGCTTCCATCTCGTCTCGTCGGGTTCTCTCCAACGCCGAACACCATCCCTGACTTGCCGGTCGGGGCACGCATAACGTTCGTCGCCGGCAGATGCGGACCCAATACGAGTACGGCACTTCGCGGGTGGGGCAAAGCGATCGGTACTTGCTCTACTGACTCGACGTCACCTTCATCCGAGGAGACGGCTTCGGCCTCGTCAGCAGCGCTGAGTGTTCACAGTGCGGGGACCGGCTATCTGGCGAGCAGCCCCAGCCAGCCAGCTCTCGACAGCGTCTCTCGGAGAGTCCGAGATCGAAACGCTCGGAACGACACGTCGATGTGCTTGCCGCACGCGTCTTCGACTTTGAGCGACGGACCGAGTATCCCCCTGTCGATCCTCAGACTGCCGATGGAGGTTCTCGACAGGACCACAGGTTCAAAGATGCTCTGCGGAGACCGGATCACGAGATCGGACGGGAACATCTCCAGCACCGCGAAAGGCCACGAGACGGCAAGACCGCCGATCCACACACCGCCGCGGGTCGATGACAGTGGCCGACCGTCAGGAACACGGCCAGTCACAAGCCCCGATGCTCGAGCCTCGCCAAGAGTGACCTTGCGCCTCCGCCAGACAACTGCAGCAACGCCGGCGAGAGCCCATATGAGGAATAGGACGACGGCCAACAGGGCGACGGTTCGCGTGGTAACGGCGAACACCGCCGCCTACAACTGCCGGGTCGCGTCGGACACCACAGCGTGTTCATCGGCACCTGGCGGCGTGGACTGCAGTGGCTGCAAACAGCCCACTGGAATCGGTGCAGAACCGGTTTACACGCGATCAACTGTCAAGCGCAGCCCGTCCTGTACCGACACCCCAAACACCCAAAGTGAAGCTCTGGTACGGCACCGATGCGATCGGCGCGGTGCGCGGGAACTGGCGGCTGACTCGGTGGCCGCCTGCGTCTTCAGTTGTCCTGAATGAGCAGATCAGCCGTGATGTCGACATGTCCCGCATGTTGGAACAACTCTTCGACCACGTGGAGGCAGATCGAGGTAGTTGTCCATGGCCAGACACGATCCCCAGCCGTGGTCTCCTCGAGGTAGGCGGACGCTGGAGCCGGGGTGCTCACTGCGCGCTCAACGAGCTCGGGCAGCGTTGACCGGAACTGCTCCACCAACTCTCGAAGCTCGGCAACCGTTCCCGACGCGGCGAACTCGGCGTCGCGGTCTCGATGAGTCTCTCGACCAAGAATTGCGTGTCCGAGCCACCATTCAGTCACGCCGATGCAATGCGAGATGAGGGCGAACGCCGAGTTGGACCCGTCGAGGTTCGGGCGGTCGCCCACTTGGGGACCGAGAGCCTCTGCCTTGGCCAGCATCCGGTCGAAGGCGAGATCGATGAAAGCGAACACATCGCGGCGATCGAGGTCGGCCATGAATCGACCTTAGATCGACAGCCGAGCACGCTCGCTGCGAGCGCTAGGACTGCTCGATATCGGGCGCATCAGTGCGATGATCGCACCCGCCCGAGTACGGCACCGATGCGCTCGCCGAGTCGTACTGGAATGCTCCCCTGTTGGACGTCCGATGACGAGATGCGGTGGGCTTACTCGGTGTGCCCGCTACCAAACCGACGGATCAGGCGTCGATGGCGATGCTGAAACAGCCGCTCGGCAACGAAACCAGCAGCGGGTCCGAAGACCCCGATTCTTGACTGGACCACGACGCGATCTTCGATCACGCATTCCCCCGAGCGGGATCCACTCAGCGATCGTTCGTGTCTCCATCGACTCTGCAACCACGACGTCGACTCCTCCACGAACCCGACGCCATCGTTGATAGATACCAGCGCCAAAGCGTGACGATCGAACGGTATGAACCCGAACAGAAGCAACCAGCTGTGAAACAGAACCTCGCCGGGAGTCACGTCGGCAGGGAGAACCCGAACGTTGCGGGGTGACGTCATCTTCACGAACGGAGCGAGCTCGTCGTTCACACCCGCCATCGTGGAGATCCGGGCCCAGACCTCATTGCGTTCGCTGCGGAGCGATGACGTCACCCTGAACTCGACTGACCGTCTCACCGCCCCAGTATCGCGAGCCCCATCGAGCGAGACGGCGTCAACTCCTCCCCCCGCCCCAACTCGATATCGCTCACGAACGGCAACGGCGTCGACCCGCCCTGGTTCGGCACATCCCGAGCGGGCCGATTGCTCGATAGCGCGCGTTCGAGTCGCTTGCGCGAGCTGTTGTCAGTCGACGGTACGACAGGCGCTGGCTTTGCCCGAGGATGTGTGCGGCGTTTCGGGCGCTGGGATCGGACGTCAGCGATCGAGCCGTCCTCAATGCAGGGTTGCCCGCAAGAGGAGGGAGACCTACCTGCACTGGGGTATGGCGTCAGTGACGCCATACCCCAGTGCCAATAGCCAACCTCCTTGGCGCACATAGCGGAACGGATTTCCGAGTTGCGGCTTGCCCCTACTGCTCACTTCCCAGGTGGCCGTTGGTGTCGATGACGAGGTGGGTGGTGGCGTGCGTGTAGACGCAGACCGTGCCGTTGGCGCCGATCTGGGTGAGTACGGCGTTGGGTGTGGTCACTCCTGGTTGGTAGTTGAGGTTAGATGCGGTGGGTCGTGGTGTGCCGCAGGGGTACACGGTGATGAAGCCTCGTGCTTGGGGGTTGACGGCGGTGACGTTCAAGAACCCCCCTGTTGCGTCGGGGTCGATGCCGCCACGTCCGGTGGTGACTACTTCGATGGTGGTGCCGGCGGGGACGATTCCGGTGCCGGCGTGTTGAGCGTCGATGGTCACTTCGCCGGCTCGGGTGTCAAGCAATCGTGCTGGTTCCAGGGATGGGTCGGCGGTGTTGCCGTGGATGTGGCCGTTGGTGTCGATGACGAGGTGGGTGGTGGCGTGGGTGTGGATGCAGGTGTTGCCGTTGGTGCCGATGCGGGTGAGTACGGCGTTTGGTGTGGTCACTCCTGGTTGGTAGTTGAGGTTCGACGCGGTGGGTCGTGGTGTACCGCAGGGGTACACGGTGATGAACCCTCGTGCTTCGGGGTTGACGGCGGTGACGTTCAAGAACGCGGCGGTCGCATCTGGGTGAACACCACCTCGGCCCGCGGTTGAGACCTCGATCGTCGTTCCCGCAGGAACCACCCCGCTGCCGGAGTGTTGACCATCGATCGTCACCCCACCCGACCTGGTGTCCAACAACCGCGCCGGCTCCAGTGAGGGGTCTGGGGTGTCGCCGTGGACGTGGCCGTTGGTGTCGATGACGAGGTGGGTGGTGGCGTGGGTGTGGATGCAGGTGTTGCCGTTGGTGCCGATGCGGGTGAGTACGGCGTTTGGTGTGGTCACTCCTGGTTGGTAGTTGAGGTTCGACGCGGTGGGTCGTGGTGTACCGCAGGGGTACACGGTGATGAACCCTCGTGCTTCGGGGTTGACGGCGGTGACGTTCAAGAACGCGGCGGTCGCATCTGGGTGAACACCACCTCGGCCCGCGGTTGAGACCTCGATCGTCGTTCCCGCAGGAACCACCCCGCTGCCGGAGTGTTGACCATCGATCGTCACCCCACCCGACCTGGTGTCCAACAACCGCGCCGGCTCCAGTGCCTCGAACCCGGCGGGGGCGGATGGATCGGGTGGTGCGCCTCCGGGATCGGTTGGTGTGGCTGCCGGTGGGGCTTCGAGGGCGCCGGCGTCGCAGCCGTTGCCCTGGGGTCGTTGCGTGCCGAGGTAGTCGGTGGTTCCGGCGCAACGGCCGGCGGGAATCGCATCGATCAGTGGGCTGTTGGGCAAGGGTCGCGGCAGACCGGTCGGCTGGAAGAGCGGGTCGTTGGCGACAACATCGGCGGGGCCAGCGCAGGTGGCCGATCCCACGACGTTGATGTCGGCCTCGTCGGACCCGATGCTCGCCACCGCACATGTTTCTGCCGCGTCGGCCGAGAAGATCGCCGAACGCTGAGCGATCAGCGTCTCCGCTTGGAGCGCGTACGCGTTGTCGTTCCACACAGTGGTGTCGACCAGCTCCACCGTCTCCCTCGCAGCGATCATCGGCCGAAACGCACTTCCGCCACCCTTCCCGGTGATCACCGTGTTCACCGCGTGCAGCGACTCCGTGTTCGCGGCGGACGCTTGTAGAACGGCACCGTTTCTCTCCAGGATCGAATTAGTCAGGATGAGTTCACGTGAGGCAAGCACGCCCCCGGACGTGATCCCGAAGTTGGAGTCGATCGAGCTGTCGACGATCGACACTCGCCCTCCGGCGATACCTCCGACGTTCGCATGAGCGGACGGGGCGGTGCCGTTGCCACTGATCTCCGAGCGAATGACCTCGACCGCGCCACCGGAGAGGATTCCGGATTGGTTCGCGCGGACGCTCGAGTCGGTCAGCGTCACGCTTCGGGCGTCCACGGCGATGCCGCTCGATGGTCCCAGTCGAGTGTTCTGCACAGCAACCGGCCCCTCCGCAAGGATGAGTCCTTGGTCTGGGCAGTCATTGCTGATCTGCGATCCATTGCCGACGACCGTCAACCCCTCGTCCGAGCTGGTCATCAAGACGCCGGTGTCGACGCACTCCAGTGTGTACCGTCTGTCCGTACCCAGGATCACCGTTGATGCCTGACCGTCGTTGTCGGCTAGCAGCATCGCTTCGCGCAACGTGAGACGATCGTTGGTGAAATCAATGTCGTCGAGTGTGTCGGTCACGTAGTACGTCCCGTCGCCTTGGGGCACCACGCTGGTGACGTTGATCTCGTAGCAGTCGATGGTGCCACCGACGGGAAAGGTTGTGTCGTGGACGACCACCTCGAAACCCTCGGCGGCGTCGCGGTAGAGGAACTCGTCCATGCCTTCCTCGGGTCGGACTCGCCCGCTGCGCGGCGCGCCGACGTCGAGGTACCCATGGGTTGCATCACTGTCGAACACGGTGGGGGTGCCGTCGCAATCGTCACCGGTGCCGAGGTGCATGCCGGTCATGTTCTGGGCGACGACGTGCGGGTCGTCGTCGTTTGTCTCGAGTTCGATGACGAGGTGCGCAGCGGCTGAATGTTCGATCCGGAGGCCGAGGTCGACGTCGATCGGGAACCCTTGGTAGTTGTCGACGACGATGCGTTGGGTGTCTCGCGGCGCAATGTTGATGTCGTCGGTGCTGGTGGTGATCTGGTCGTGGACGATCACGAAGGGAGCGTCATCGGCGTCGACTGTGGTTGCGGGGGCAACACCTGTGAGGAGTGAGCCGACGGCGGAAGCTGCCGCGATCATCGCTGCGATAGGTGTGTGACGACTCATCGGGCGCTCCCAACGGTCGATGCTGCGAACGCCGCTCCCATGGCGGCGATGTGTTCGTGGTCGGTACCGCAGCAGCCGCCGACCATTCCGAGGTTGGGCAGGACGGCTCGCAGCGCGGCCGATTGGGCCGCGAGGTCAAGCGGGTCGCCGCGGTCGAGGTCGGTCGCGCAGTCGAGCTCTTGGTGGCTCATGGTTGAGGCGTTTGGTCGGATCGCGCCGATCCGTGCGCACCAGTCCGAGCCCTCGTCGAGGACGTCAGCGAAGTGCGACGGATGCGCGCAATTGACCATGAAGTAGACAGGCGTCCGATCGGTGGTGTCGTCGACCTCGACGATTGCCTCGCCGAGCGGCTGACCTGATGGCAGTCGTCCGTCGGTCTCCACCGTGAAGCCGACTACCACCGGAAGGTCGGCGCGCTGACACGCTCGGACGATGCCAATTGCTTCGTCGACGTACGTCATGGTGACGGCGGTAACGGTGTCGACTTCGCCACAGGCAAAGGCTCGTGTCTGTAGACCGTGGTAGTGCGTTGCCTCGTCGACGGTCATGGTTGCGCCGACCTCGTAGCCGTCGCCACGGGGCCCGACGGCACCGTTGATGACCACGTCGTCATGTCCCTTCGCGAAGGAGCGGATCATCGAGACCGCTGAGACATTGATGTCATAGAGCTGCTTGGCGCCGTAGCCGAGTCGAGCGCCCCAGTCGGCGCTCGCCCGCCAGGTCGGCGTGTCGAGCACGATGCCGACCCCGAGCTCGGCGGCCACGGCGAGGAACCGCTCGTAGTACGAGCGAAGGGTCGCGCGGCCGGCGATCGATGTGATCAACGGGAATGCTGCGAAGTCGGGCAAGTCGATGTCGTCGTGGAAGATCAGGAAGGTCTCAAGGCCTCCGTCAGCGATGCGAATCGCACCCGCCGTTTGATGGTCGGGGTTATTGGTTGCGGGCGTATCGGTGCCCATGGGGTGTCCTCTCGGTCGTGGCTGCGCTCGTCGCAGCCCTCACCACCAACAGCGTGAGAAGTGATCTCACGTCGTGATTTCCGCCGGACACCGAGCGAAACGAAAAGGCGGGCTGGCATCCGGGCTCAGTGGCATGGCGCCTCGCAGCAGCCCCGACGAGTTGTTGCTACCTGTGCCTCAGCGGCCCCATCCGCACTGTGTCGCGCCGCGCGCGCCTACGAGACGTTCCACTCCACTAGCCCGTCGGGTTCGTACCTGCAGAAGGTACCGGTGGTCACCGAGGTGCGAAGGTGCGCCGCGAGTCGGGGCATGTGTTCCTCGATGCGGGCGATCGTGGATCGAATTCGGTGGGTAACGGCGGATCGGGCTCGCTCGGTCTCTGTGCCGACCTGACGGTCCCGGCCGCCGAGTCCGATTGCCTCGGCGAGCTGGTCGACGAGCTGGTCCATCTCTTCTTGCAAGCGCGCTGCTCTGGCAATGTCGTTGTGCGCTTCCGCTTCGGCGACTTCGGATTGCAGGTCGATGATGCGCGCCTCGTAGTTGCGTCGTGCCTGCTGGTCGAGCGCCGCGAGGTTCGTCGAGCCGGTGACCGAAGCATCCATCAGGTCCATCGCGGCGAATTCTCTGCCAGGGGAACTCAGCAGCTTCGCCAGATCCTTTAGGCCCTTGGAGTGCCGGAGTTGAGTCGAGCCGCCTCCGTATTCGATCAGCCAGACGTCTCCACGGCGCTGCAGCGTTGCCGATTGCGTCGGCGAATCCCGTGCTGCCGTGCGCTCGGCTTGCTTGTTGGCGACACTGAGCCGGTCGAGTTCGCTGCGCAGCTCCTTGATGGTGTCGTCGGCCTCGAAGGGTGCGACGCGCTGGTCAGGATCACCAATAAGTCCAACGTCGATGACCATCGCGGTCATCGACAAGGGAAACCGTGCCGCCGTCTTCGAAAAGCGTTGCCACAAGTCACCGCCGCGTCGCCTCGACAGCGCAGCGGTGAGCTCGAGGACCGATCGGAGACTGGCCGATGCGTCGCCGCGGATGGCTTCGTCGAGGAGGGCGCGAGTTGTCTCGAGCGCCCCTCGATCGTCGTGTCGCAGCAGTTGAGCCACTGCGATGCAGTAGAGCGCCTGTCTGGTCGCTGCTGGGAAGCCGTGTCGCCTCGAGTCCTGCAATGCGGTCCGGGCGGTGGCGAGGGCTGACTCGGGGGAGCGAGTGAGCTCGGCGGCTGCGAGCGCACCGCGAGCGTAGGCCGTGTTCAGGGCCGATCCATCTTGTATGGCCTGTGCGAGAACCGCCTCGAGGAGCTTCGTTCCTCGCTCGGTGTCGTCCCTTGCGACGAGCAGACCGACGTGCGTGTCCAACTCGAGGATGAAACCTGCCATGCCCTCAGAACGCGCGTGATCCGCGGCAGTCCGGAACGACTCAAGAGCTGGCACGAACCTGCCGACGGCCTGTGCGCTGTGACCGAGGCAGCGGTGCAACGTGACCGGAGCAAACGGTGAGCCGGCAGCATGGTTGAGCGCGCCCGCCGCGAGATCGTGAGCCCGCACCGGGTCGCCGCTGAGCAGAACGCCGGTCGCCATCGTCGCGACTGCATCGGCGTACCAAGGAGCGGCCGGGTCGGGCCATCGCTCCACGGCGTGCTCGGCAAGTTCGACGATCTCGGCCACATGGCCCTGATGGACGACGCCCCAGAGAACTGCCACGAGCGCGAGGCCGCGGTCGCCTGCCTCGTCGTGTTCGAGTGACCACCGCAACGCGGTTGCGATCTGCAGGTATCGGCGGCGAAGGTCCTCCAACGGGTCCCCATCCCAGGCCTCATTGGCGGTTGCGACCGTACTCAGAGCGGACTGGACCGTGTGATCCACAAGACGTTCCATTGTCTCGTTCCAACGACCGGCTTCACGCAGCCGAGCAAGGGCAACGGCCCGAACCGGGTGTAGGAGCCGGTACTGCGGTGTCTTGCCGGTGAGATCCACCGAGAGCAGCGACGCGTTCGTCAGCTCCGCAAGGTGGTCCCCGACACTCCCGGCGGTCGCGACGGCGTCGGCTGACTCGCGCCGAAACGGCCCGGCCAAAACACTGATCTGGTCGAATGTGTCGACCACGACCGATGGAAGGAGGCCCAGCGACGAGGTGACGACCTCGGTGACGCTGCGGTCGTCACGCCGGCCCCGAAATCTCGGCCGTGAGAGGAGCGCGCCCGTTGTCGGGGACAGGCTGTCGAGTAGCTCGGACGGCGTTGACACCGACAGCCGGGCGGCGGCGATCTCGAGGGCTAGCGGGACGCCGTCGACCTGGCGACAGATCGCGGCGACCTGATCGAGGTCGAGCTGGGAGACATCGACCCCCCGATCGGTTGCGCACTGCACGAAGAGTTCGCTCGCATCACCGAGCCCGTCCTCTCCATGCAGTTGCAGTGGGCCGAGGGCGACGATCGATTCACCTTCTAGGTCGAGTGGCGAGCGGCTCGTGGCGAGCACCAACAACTTCGATTGTGCAGCAAGCACCGCCGCGGTCGCGTCAGCTGCGGCGGAGAGGACGTGCTCGCAGTTGTCGAGAACGACGAGTTCCGTGCCGACTTCGCTATCGGCTAACAAGCTGGCGAAGCTGGAATGCCCGAGCGCTTCTGCGATGCAGTCGCTCACTTGCCCCGGCTGCTCGACACGGGTGAGGTCGACCGTCGTCGCTTCATGTGGCATGCGGTCGACGACGCTTCGAGCGAGTCGCGTCTTGCCGATTCCACCCGGCCCAATGATGGTGACCAGTCGACGACTCGAGACCCTTCGAAGCACGTCCTCCAACTCTGCGTCGCGCCCGACAAGGCTCACGGCGGAACGTTAACCCACCGAATTCGCACGCTCGTTGGGTGACCGGTTGCAGGCGTCTCACGTCGTGAGACCTGATTTCACGCTCACCTATGTACACGCCAATACGGTCCGCAAATCCTCTTTGAGGCGGCAACGCTGCGTATTTACACGCTTTGGTCCTCGTCTCATGATCGACGTCAACGGACACTCCAACTAGCAGGGGAAGCGTCATGACACATCGTCCAAGTCCACCGCCAAAAGCGAAGCCAGGTGACTCGATCGCAGTTATCTCGCCGTCCTTCGCCGCGCCAGAGCACTACCCAGCGCTCCACGAACGAGCGCTGGAGCGGCTCGCAGCATGCACCGGGCTCGTCCCAGTTGAGTTTCCATCCACGCGCCGAGCATCGACACCCCGACAACGCGCTGCCGACCTGAACGAAGCGTTCGTCGATCCGACCATTCGCGCAGTCATCACAACGATCGGCGGCGAGGACCAGATCACCGTCGTGCCACACCTCGACGTCGAGTCCGCAATCGCGGATCCCAAACCCGTGCTCGGTTACAGCGACTGCACCAACATCCTCAACTGGCTGTGGACCAACGGGATCGCGGCGTTCCACGGAGGCTCGACACAGGTCCAAATGGGTCCCGGCCCGTCACTAGATCGATGCCACGAAGTGTCGCTCCGGGCGGCGTTACTCACCGGGGAACGCCTCGAAATCATCGATCCGAACGAGTCAGAAGACACCGGCCTGCCGTGGGACGATCCACGCGCTCTCAACCAATTCGGAACCCGTTCGCCCACCGAGCCCTGGTCGTGGGGCGGCGCGGAGCGCGCCGTCACAGGCCCGACCTGGGGCGGCAGCATCGAAGTGCTGCAATGGATCCTGGGCGCGGGTCGATTCCCACCCGACTCGACCGTGTTGAACGGAGCCGTCTTGATTCTGGAGGCGAGCGAGTTGCTCATCTCCGCCCAAGAGTTCACTTGGATTCTGCGTGTCATGGGCGAGCGCGGTCTCCTCTCCGCGGTCGCCGCCGTCGTCGTCGCGAGACCGCCAACCTCGAACTTCGACCGCACACCCTCGGAGGCTGATCGTCGCAGGCACAGAACCCAGCAAGCCGACGCAGCCGTCGAGGTCGTCGCTCGCTACAACCCCGACGCGATCGTGTGCGCGGGACCCTCATTCGGACACACCCGCCCCCAGTGGATCCTGCCGTATGGCGGTCTCATGACTGTGGACGGCGCCGAACGACGTATCTGGGCTGACTACTCCTAAGCAACGATGGCTCCACATCACCACATGCGAGTAGCACCATTGGCGCTCGCCGGGTCCGCGATCCGCGAGGCGCCGGGACGTCTGTTCCGCCAGCGGATCGCACGGTGGCCGTCATGAGCATCACTATCCGCCACCAAGAAGAGCTGGACATCGTCTCGATTGCATCACTGTTTGCCGAACGATCGGTGATCGATGGCACGATGCGTCTACCCAACGCGTCCCTCGAGGCGACACGCCAACGCCTGAAGCCAGCCGAGGGCATGATCCGCCTCGTCGCCGTCGACGACGAACTGCCAGAGGGTCATCCCGAGGCCGTCATCGGGTTCGCTGAGCTCGAGACGTACCCGAGTGTCCCACGGCACCGCCACGCCGCCGATCTGCACCTGATCGCAGTACGCGAATCATCGCAAGGCACCGGTCTCGGTCGGCGACTCATCGCAGAGGTGCTCGATCTCGCCGACCACTGGCTACAAGTAACACGCATAACCCTCGTCGCCTGGACCGACAACCTGAACGCGATCGCCCTGTACCAGTCAGTCGGCTTCGAGATCGAAGGCACGATGCCGGCATACACAGTTCGCAGCGGAGAATTGATCGACGCCCACCTGATGGGCCGCCTTACCGGCACCGCAGCACGCTGATCTATCGAAACCCGCCGAAGGCATCATCACGAACGCAGCCGACCTCGAACTACGCACGGCAGGTCCCGCAACTGCCCATAGCGACAGACGATCAGATCCCACCGCACCCGCCTAGTACGGCACCTCAAGCATGCTGCAACCTGCTCGGAAGTGCTCACGGGCTGGTGGGGTAGAGGCGCCGGGCGAGGGGCTTCGCGCTGTCGGTTGCATGGTTTGGCTGAGAGCGCCGGGTGCGCTGCCACGCCGGTCGATTCCAGTCAACATGAGCTCCACGCCGAGCAGCGGTTATTTGGGTGCGGGATGGATCAGCGTTGGTAGGTCTCGGTGGTGGTGTCGCCGGTTGGGTTGGTGAATTGGAAGCTGACGGTGGTGTCGGTGACGACGTAGTCGATCAGCCACGCTTCGTTGTCGAGGGTGTACTCGAGGCGATAGGCGCTGTTGCCGGTTTCGGTGAACGCGGTGATTTCGGCTCCGGGGAGGGGTTCGCCGGCTGGGCGGAACTCGTCGGTGGTGGGTTGGGGTTCGACTTGGTCGGAGATGTCGACGACGCCGACGAGGCCGCCGTTGACGTATGGGTAGGTGGTGGTGCCGTGGTAGTGGTAGTTGCCGTCGGGGCCGATGTGGCCGTTGTACTCATCGAGCTCAGCAACGGGGCTGCCGTCTGGTTCGACGAGTCCGTAGATGGGGAATCCGTCGAGGGCGTAGGCGATGGGGTTGGCTTGGCCGACGATGTCGTGGAGATGGAGTGGGGCGGCGTGGTAGTGGTAGTCGTCGGCGCGGCCGCAGTGGCCACCGAATTCGTCGAGTTCGCCGATCAGGTAGGCGTCCTCGCTGCGGTTGTTGAGCGCGTTGAAGATCGGTACGCCGTTCACTGCGAGGGCGATTGCGCCGCGAAACAGTCCGGTGCGTGCCGATACTGGTTGGGCTGCGAGTTGCGGCGTGATCGGGAACTGCCATGCGTTGGTGCCGGTGTACGGCTGGGGCACGGGTACTTGTTGTTGCCAGTTGGTGATCCCGACCATCTTTGGGTGTGCGGGCATCCCGTTGGACTCCACGAGCCACACGTCACCGTCAGCGAACGCGGTCACGGTGTCGGCAAACGCCGCGAAGCCCGCCGGTACTTCGGTCGTGTCGGCCGCTGCGGTGTCGCCGGCTGCGGTGTTGGTTGGGTCGGTCACTGAGGTCTCCTCGCTGGTCGTTGCGTCGGTCGTGGTGTCGTCGCCGTTCGTCGGGTCGAGCGCGGAGGTTGCTGTCGACGCCCCCGAATCGGTTCGGTTGGTTGCGCATCCGGCCAACAGCAGCGCGCCGAGTCCGACAGCTCCGGAGCGCAGCACGGCGCGTCGGTCGATCAACAGAGATGCGCGAACCGGCATCGCGTGCGCATGAGCGTGGTCGTCATGGGACGATGGAGGGGTCATGACACCGTTGTCCTCAGCAACACGGTGTTGTCGATCTCCAAGTCGGTGCCCCACACGAATTGCGCGGCCGGGTCCCAGAGCACGGTGTTGTACCCGTCTTTGGGATCGACGTCTGCGGCGCTCCATTCGGTCGCTGGCGTCCAGTCGCTGTCATCGAAGGCGGCCGCTGCCCAGTCGGTGGGTGTGTCGATGATCAGGTACTCACAGGTTGCATCCGGGTCAGGGTCGCGTTCGCAGTCCGTGTTGAGCGGCGCCTGGTGAACAACCAGTGATGCCCAACTCGAGTCTGTGACCGCGATGACCTCACCGGATGACAGATCGGTGATCTGGGCGATGATCCCGCCGTCACCCATCTGTTGATTCGGTTGACCGATGTACTCGATGCCCGAGTCGGTCTGCTTGAAGTCTTTGGCCTCGATCGCCACCGTGAACGGCGCCACGGCGTCGAAGGTGAACGACTCGGCATTGAACGAACGCTCCGTGGTGATCGGCACCGAGTCCTCGCCGATGAACTCACCATCGACGTACACCGCCATCCAATTATCAGCCCACACATCGACCCGATACGACACCCCCGTCTCCGGCCCGTCGGCGCTCCCGCCGGAAACCGGCGCACCAGCAGCGTTCGAGCTGACAGCAGCGGTACTCGTTGCCGCCATCACGTTCTCCTGCACGGAGTTTCCGTCACTCGAGCCGCAGGCCGCCAACACGGTCGCAGCGATCACCACGGCACCAACAGGAAGCGTCCGGGTCGATATCTGCATGACCGGATCGTCGCGCTCGAGAGTAAGAACACTCCCGACTCGCTCGAAAGACTTCTCTCACCTTCCCCTGGCGTGGGGCGGCGGGGCGATCGGCCATCGCCCGGAGATGACCGGAGGTTGCCAATCCGTTTGCCAATCTACGTGGCGACACGAGGCGACACGGAACAACACTCCGTACGACGCCGTGTAGTGTTATCCCTGCTCAGACCACACAAATCGGCACCGGACAACACGAGTCGGACGGTCGTGCTCGCCCTCTCAAGGTGGCGGCACGGGTTCGAATCCCGTACGGGCTGCAAAGGCACAACGAGTAGCGCCACTCTGCCGTAACTCTCGTCGCCGCTACGCTTCGATCAATGAGGATCCGAGGTCGTCCTTCTCGGGCCCGCACGAGTTCAGGACCGTTCCGCCTCGGCTACAAGTCGGTGGTTCGATTGCGCGATTCATCGGGCCCGACGGGCACGGATGACGATACGGTGCTGCGGCGCTACGCCAGCGCGGTGGGTCTCGATCTGGCAACGAACACGTTCGCCGAGCGAGACTGCTGGTTGATCGCAGCTCGGAAGACGTTGTTGATGATGCCGTCAGGGATGGTTGCTGGCCTATCGGCTCAACCTTCCTGGAAGTTCGACCGAACTGGCGCCCGTTTGACGCACCTCGAACACCGGTCGAACACCGGCGAAGCGGTGACGATGGTGCACCTCGCCATGGCCGATGGACGCTTCATCCTGGGGGATGTGTACCACTCCGACGACGGGGATCTCGACCGCTTCGTCGCCGCATTCGAACCATCGGTTCGGCGCGTCGATGACGAACTTGCACGCCACGTTCTGCAACCCGCCTGATCAGCGCGTCGCGGGCCGCATGCGGCGGTATGTGGAGCGTCTCATGGGCATTCGCCGGGTTCGGGGTCGGTTGGTTGGCTCGCTCGGAGGTAGGTGCGGACCATCTCGAAGAGGGCGGCGTGTGCGCGATCGACGTCGATCGCGTCGGGGTCTTGGAGCCATTGCTGTTCGATGCCGTTGATCGCGCCCGCGAACACTGTTGCAAGTGCGTCGATGTCAGCATCGGACCGGACGGTGAAGTCGTTGCGTGGATCGACAACCGCGTCGCGGATGGATTGGCGGACGGACTCGATACGGTCGGCGAAGTAGTCGTGGAGATCGCTGCCGGCGCTGAGGTTTTCGGCGGTGAGGACGTGGAACATTCGCAGCAAGACCGGATCTTCGAACTGCGACGCCGCGAAGCGCTCGATGACGTCGAAACCGGATGCGTCAGCTGGAAGGTCTTCGAGGATCTCGACGATCGACTCGATCTTGCGGCGGTCGCGGATTGCGACCACGTCTGCGAGCAGTTGCTGCTTCGTGCCGAAGTGGTACAGCACCCCGCTATGGGTCATACCCACGCGCTTGGCGAGGCCGATCACGCCGGTGCCGCGAAACCCGTGCTCGGCAAATAGTTCGATGGCTGCGTCGATGATCTCGGCGCGGCGCTCGTCGGCAGGCTTTCGCTCCCCGGTCGAACCATCCGACACGAGACGAGACACTAGGCGGCGTCGCGAGGGTGGCCGGACCCGCGGGCGCCCGCAGCTCGTTGGTCGTGTCGCGAGCAGGTGCTGGCGATTGCGATCCCCAAAAGAATCGGTCGTGGATCCGGGCGATTGGCTCAAGTCGTGACCACTATGTACCGACATACCTGTCAGTAACCGCATCGAAGGAGTTTGTATGACCCCCACCTCGAAGTTCGCGACCATCGCCGCAGCGGCTGCGCTGTCACTCACCGCCGTCGCGTGCGATGACGACGACAACGCCGCTGACGACGTCGAGAACGTCGCCGACACCGCAGCCGACGACGTCCAAGGCGCAGCTGACGATGTCGCCAACGACGCAGGTACAGCGTTGAGCGATCTGCGGAGCGACCTCGACTCCGCCGCCGAGAGTGTTCGGTCCGGGCTGAGCGACGCTTCATCTGATCTGAGCGATCGTTTCGATGACCTGCGAAGCGACGCCGGTGACGTGGCCGACCGGTTGCGTGCCGACGTCGATTCCGGCGCGAGTGAGGCATCGGACGACACCAAGAGCGCGTATGACGATCTGGTCGACAAGCTCGACTCGTTCGGCTCCGATCTCGACAACGCCGGCGACGACATCGGCGACGACGCGCGCAACGCATGGGACTCGTTCCGGCAGCGTGTCGAGGATCTCGGCCAACGCATCCGCGCCGACCTCTAGCCCGACCGACGGTGGGCACCGCAGCGCTCGCGAACCGGCCTCGCACTCAGTGTTCTCGAGCGCTGCCAAACGCCCATGCCTGTTTCGGACATCGGGCCCACGCCCCACACCAGGGCCCCAAACGGGCACTGCGGCTCTGTTCGTACCACCCAACGTGGCGCGAACAGTGCTGGTCGGCGACCACATTGGAGACTCCTCGATGGAATCGAGCGCGCCACTGGGCTCCATTGGTCGTGGACTGCGACGGGGACGGTGGGCTCTGCGCTGGCCGGCTGGATCCTGCTCGAGATCGCGCTGATCCCGGAGCGATCGGTGATCGAAGCGCTCTCTGGGGCCCTCGCAGCAGTGCCGATCGCCGTGTGCGCCACGAGGTCGTTCCGCACCTCGCAGGCCGTCGCATCAGCACCGTGAGAGCGCTACTGACCAGGCGGTCAGCAGCGACCTTCGCCGCGCTGTGGATCGGGTTCATTGTGCTGTTGATCGTCGACCGGGACGGACGTTGAGGAAGGTCGGACCCTTCACGGACGTCGCCGACGCAACAGTCCAGCCGTCGTCGTCAGCGCGGCGCGCCCCATCGTGGCACCTGGGTGCTCACTGACGCGCTTGGGAACATCGTCGGCTCTCAGGTTGATCTTGACATCTATTAGTTCGTTAAGTTTACTAATAGATGTGTCGAACGGACTCACGCCGACCGCGAACCCGATCATCCGGTGGCCCGGAGCGGGGCGTGAGGTGCAGCGGCTCGGACCGAGTGAAGCGCGCAGCCATCACCGCTCGCTCGTGGTCCAAGCCTTGTATCGCGGCCGGGGACTGTCGCGCGCGGATCTGGCACGCAACCTCGGGCTGAGTCGCGTGACGATCTCCGACGTCGTTGGCGACCTCGTCGATGAAGGACTGGTGATCGAACTCGGGACTCGCCCATCGACCCGCCCCGGAAA
Organism: Ilumatobacteraceae bacterium; assembly: GCA_965230015.1. Taxonomy (GTDB): domain Bacteria; phylum Actinomycetota; class Acidimicrobiia; order Acidimicrobiales; family Ilumatobacteraceae; genus JABSQH01. Next base: position 257,091 of record CBDDKF010000017.1, read on the forward strand.
GCCGGCAACCGTGCTCGACGTCAACCGCAAGGGGCACAACATCGTTGGACTTGACCTGTCCGGTTCGCAGTCCTTTCTTGGCGTGGTCACCGATCTCGACGGCACCGTGCTCGACCGTGTCGAGCACGACATCGGACACGCACAGGGAGACGATGCGATCGCCGCCGCCGAGGCATTGCTCACCGACGTCGTCGCTCGTGCTCGCCGTCCCGTGATCGGTGTGGGGGTCGGGAGTCCTGGCATTGTCGATGAGCACGGGGTGGTCGAATCGGCGCCCAATCTCGGTTGGCGCGACGTGCCGCTGAGCGCTCGACTTGCCGAGGTCAGCGAGTTGCCGGTGGCGGTTGCCAACGACGCCAACGCAGCGGTCGTCGGAGAGTTCTCATTCGGCACGGGTCAGCCGGACATGATTCTGATTCGCATCGGACGCGGCGTTGGCTCCGGTGTGATGATCGACGGTCGGATCGTCAGTGGCGCACGGCATGCCGCCGGCGAGATCGGCCACGTGGTCAGCGGATTCGACGGCGGCGAGCTGTGCGTGTGCGGCAACCGCGGGTGTCTCGAGCTGTGGCTGGCGACACCTCGAATCGAAGCGCACCTCGCCGTGGCCGACGCCGACCGCACCGACGTACTGAGCGAGGCGGGCGATCGGCTCGGGACCGTACTGGCGCCAATCGTCAGCGCGCTCAACCTCAGCGAGGTCGTGCTCGCGGGACCAGACGATTACGTGGCGGGTCCGCTCCTCGCCACAGCCCGAACTGCGCTACGCGACCGCACGCTGGCCGACACGCACGGCCACATGCACGTGCGGATGACCGAACTCGGGCACGACCTCGTCGTGCTCGGTGCCGTTGTGTTGGTCCTGCGCGGCCAACTGGGGGTCACCTGACCCGCTCGGCCCTACGCCATCACGGCTGCGGGCACCACAGATAGCAAAGGAACAATCATGAACAAGACGACACCGCTCGCGGTCGCGATGGCCGCAGTGGCCTTGGTTGCGTGCGGATCCGACGACTCCGACAGCGACGCGTCGCAGGCAACAAGCGAAGCAACCGCGACCGAGGCGACGAACTCGGAGACGCAAGATTCGACTGATGGCGAAGACATCACGCTCTGGCTCGCGGGTACCGACACACCCGAGGTGGCCCTCGACTATCTCACCGACACCTACGCTGAGACCACCGGCGGCAACCTGTCGATCGAGCAGATCGGCTGGGGCGATCTCATCCCGTCGTTGACCGCATCGCTTCCTGACTCGTCGTCTACCCCCGACGTGTTCGAAACCGGGAACACTCAAACTGCGACCTTCAGTGCAGTCGGCGCATACAGCGACCTCACCGACCACTACGACGAACTCGGCGGACAGTCCTTGCTCCCCGGCTTCGTTGAGGCCGGTTCGGTGGGCGACACGATCTATTCGTTGCCGTACTACTTCGGGTCACGGTTTGCCTGGTACCGCAAAGATCTCTACGACGCCGCTGGTGTGGCCGAGCCGACCACGCTCGAAGAGTTCACCGATGTGAATGCCACGTTGAAGAGCACCGGATCGGGCGCCTACATCCCGGGCCAAGACTGGCGCAGCGGTATCGCGTGGATCTTCGCCAACGGTGGTGACTTGGCAACCTTCGATGGCACCGAGTGGAGCGCCGCGTTGTCGTCGCCGGAGTCGATCGCCGGGATGGAGATGTGGCAAGAGCTGTTCGAGACGGCCTCGGTGGCGGGCGCCACCGACACCGACGCGACCGCGTATCAGGCAATCAACGACGACTTTCTTCCCGACACCTCAGTGGGCACGACGCTGGCCCCGAACTGGGCCTACTGGAGTCTCGGCGACATCGGTGAGAACGATGAAGGTGAAGCGGTCGCAACGTGGAACCCCGACACGTTCGGGGCGTATGCGCTTCCCGGTGTTGACGGTGGGGTCGCCCCGGTCTTCGCCGGCGGGTCGAACATCGGCATCTCGGCTGCATCCGAGCACCAGGGCGCGGCGCTAGAGCTGTTGAAGATCATCTTCTCCGATGGGTACCAGACGGTCCTCGCAGAGAACGGACTCGGTCCAGCGAACACCGACCTCGGTTCGGTGTACGTCGACTCGGCGGCCGACCCGGCGATCGCCCAGATCTCGCTCGACACCGCAGCGGTCGCCAAGCTGACACCGGCGGCCCCGGGTTGGACGGCAGTCGAGGAGCAACAGCTCCTCGAGCAGTTCTTCCAGGCTGTCGCCGAAGGCGGCGATGTCGCTTCGCTCGCCGCAGAGTACGACGACCAGATCAACGCCGTGATCAACGGCTGAGTCGGTGATCGTGCGGACAGGCCTCGGCCTGTCCGCACGATCTCACCTCGCCACGACTGTTCGAACCCAACACCGCGCGCGACTCGCCCAAAGGACCTGACATGTCGATCGTCGCCCCACCCGAGCTCGACTCCGACCCTGTTGCAACGCGGCCCGACTCGCCGAAACGCCCACGCCGCCGCTCCCATACGTCGACGCTGCCGTACTGGTTGTTGCTCCCCGCAGTCGGCGCCTTGGCCGTGGGCCTCGCGTACCCGATGGGTTGGCAGATCCTCAACGCGATGCGCGAGTTCGGCTTGCGTCAACAGTTCGGCGCGGCCGCACCGTGGATCTGGTTCGACAACTACGCCACGCTGCTCAGCGACAGCTTCTTTTGGACCGTCGTCGTCCGCTCGCTGGTGTTCATGGCCGGCACCGCGCTGGCCACGATGACGCTCGGAATCCTGCTCGCGCTGTTGATGAAGGCAGCACCGACCTGGGCGCGGCTCGTGCTGCAATCTGCCCTTCTGCTGGCGTGGGCAATGCCGATCGTCGCGCAGATGACCGTGTTCAGCTGGCTCATCGACCCGCGCAACGGCGTGCTCAACTACCTGTTCACCAGGTTGCCGGGTGTGGACATGATCGGTCACAACTGGCTCGAGGAGCCGCTGAGCTTCTTCTTCGTCGCGTCGGTGATCATCACGTGGGCGTCGGTGCCGTTCGTGGCGATCTCGGTGTATGCCGCGCTCACCCAGGTCAGCGAAGAGGTGCTCGAAGCCGCGCAGCTCGACGGTGCCAACGCCAGACAGGCGCTGATCTACATCATCATGCCGATCATCCGTCCGGTGTTGATCATTCTCCTGCTGCTGCAGTTCATCTGGGACCTGCGGGTGTACGCCCAGATCCAGCTACTGCAGGACCTTGGCCCAAAGGGTGACGACTACGACCTACTCGGCACCTACATCTACGGACTCGGCATCGGTCAAGGCCAATTCGGGCTGGCCGCAGCGGCCGCGATGATCGTGTTGGTGATCACGCTGTGCGTCAGCGGTTTCTACGTCCGCGAGCTACTGAGAGAGGACGCACGCTGATGCGCCGAAACTTCAAGCGTTCCGCAGCGGCGGTCACCGCAGTCGTCGTGGCAATCATCTGGGCGTTCCCCGTCTATTGGATGATCAACTCGTCGTTCCTGACGCCGCTCACCATCAGCAGCCTCACCCCGACCTGGTTGCCGTTCGGTGGGACGTTGCAGAACTATCGCGAGGTCACCACCGAGACGCCGTTCTTCGAAGCCCTCACGATGTCGCTGATCGTGGTCGCAGTAGCGCTCGTCGTGTGCCTGGCGTTTGCCACGCTGGCCGCGCTGGCCATTTCGCGGTTCCGATTCCGCGGGCGGAAGAGCTTCGTGCTCACCGTCATCCTGGTGCAGATGCTGCCCGCCGAGGCGATGTTCATCGCCCAGTTCCAGATGATCTCTGGACTCGGGTTGCTCAACTCGGTGGCAGGCGTCTCGATCATCTACATCGCAATGGTCGTGCCGTTCACGGTCTGGATGCTCCGCGGGTTCGTCGCCGGTGTTCCGATTGAACTCGAGGAGGCGGCGATGGTCGACGGCTGCACCCGCCTCCAGGCGTTCCGCCGCATCACGTTCCCGCTCATCGCCCCCGGCCTCGTCGCATCCGGTGTGTTCGCGTTCATCCAGGTGTGGAACGAGTTCGCTCTCGCCTCGGTGCTGCTCACCGACGACGACGTTCAAACCCTGCCGCTCTGGCTACGCGACATCGCGCAACAGTCGAACCTGGGCGCACCCGAGTGGGGCCAGATCATGGCCGGCTCGGTGCTCGTCGCCGTGCCCGTCATCATCTTCTTCGTGATCGTGCAAGGGCGCATGGCACAAGGCCTTGTCGGTGGAGCAGTGAAAGGATGACGGCGGCTGACCGTCGCCGACATGCGCTGGCTGTCACCATGCCCGGCTTCATCGGCCCTACGCTCCCCGGCTGGATCGGCGAGCTGCTCGAACAGGGGCTCGGTGGCATCTGCCTGTTCGCCCACAACATCGAGGGACCAACGCAGCTTGCGGCGCTGACTGCGGCGATCCACGGCGCAAACCCCGATGCGATCGTGGCTGTCGACGAGGAGGGCGGAGACGTCTCCCGCCTACACCAGCGCAACGGATCGCCGTTTCCGGGCAATGCAGTGCTCGGACGCATCGACGACACCGACGCCACGCGCGCCGTCGCCCACCAGGTCGGCACACAACTGGCCCAGGTCGGGATCGACCTCACCTTGGCCCCCGACGCCGATGTCAACACGAACCCCGCCAACCCGGTCATCGGCGTGCGCAGCTTCGGCGCCGATCCCGTCGCTGTTGCCGCCCACGCTGCGGCGTGGACAACCGGAGTCCAACACGCCGGCGTCGCCGCGTGCGCCAAACACTTCCCCGGTCACGGCGACACATCGGATGACTCACACGTGTCCGAGCCCGTCGTCACCGCCGACGCCACCACGATCACCCATCGAGAACTCGTACCGTTTCGCGCCGCCATCGCCGCCGACACCCAGGCGCTGATGACGTCGCACATCCGCGTTCCCGCTCTCGACCCCGACGCCATCGCAACCTTCTCCCGTCCAATCCTGCACGACCTGCTGCGGCAACGATTGGGATTCGACGGCGTCGTCGTCACCGATGCGCTCGACATGGCGGGCGCATCGAGAGAGTGCGGCATCCCCGCCGCGGCAGTCGCGGCCATCACGGCCGGCGCCGACCTCCTCTGCCTCGGCTCGAACACCGCCGAACACGACGTGCACGACGTCATCGACGCATTGACGCGAGCAGATGGGACCAGCGGTGCGACCACCCAACGAATCGCCGACGCCGCCCGACGTTGCCGCGCGCTCGCCCAATGGGCCAGACGCCAACGCCACGAACGTACCGCAGCCGACGTCGCCGGGCCCACCAGCCCAGTCGACCACGAGCGAGTGATCACGTCGTTCGCACTGTCGAATCGCGCCGAGTCGATGCTCGCCTCGACCACCGGGCCGGTCCGATGGGTGCAGATCGAACCTGAACCCAACGTAGCGATCGGCAACGCTCCACTCGGTCCGTTCTTTCCCGGCGGGGCAACGCCAACGCTGGTCGTACCAATGGATGACCGGTCGCCAGCAGCGCACTACGTCTCCGAGGCAGGCGTGTTGACCGTTGTTGTCGGTCGCAACTTCCATCGCGACGACTCGGGATTCGCTGCGGCAATGGCGATCGCCGAACGCAACGACGCGTTGATCGTCGACCTCGGCTGGGCACAACCCGACGCGGTCGACATCGCCACCTTCGGCGCGTCGAGGGTTGTTGGCGAGGCGCTCCTCGACCTCATCCAGGGTTCTTCATGAGGATCGGAATCGACATCGGCGGCACCAAGATCGAAGCCGTGGCCATCGACGACGACCTCAACGTCATCGCCCAGTTCCGCGGGCCCGTCCAGCCCGGACCGGCCGGCGTCACTGGGAGCGCGCTCGAGGCGCTCGACCACGTGAGTCGGCGGGCTGCCATCTCCGCCACCTCGATCGGCATCGGCATCCCGGGAATCGTGCGCTGCGGCGTCGTCCACCACGCCCGGAATCTGCAACTCGACTCGCTCGACCTGCGAACCGCCATGGCTGACGCCACCGGCATCGGTGTTCGTGTGGCGAACGACGTCAATGCCGCTGCGCTCGGCGTCTGGGCACTCGACGCTGCGTCGTCGACGTCGTTCGCCTACCTCAACCTCGGCACCGGCCTGGCCGCCGGCCTCGTCGTCGACGGGAACCTGCTCGAAGGGTCGCGAGGCCTTGCCGGCGAGATTGGCTACATCTCCATCGATCCGCACGGTCCCGACCACATCGACGGTCTCGCTGGCACGCTCGAGGGGTACGCCTCCGGGTCTGGAGTGGTGAACCAGTGGAACGTCGAGGGAGCAACTGCGGTCGACGTGTTCCGCGCCGCCGATGCCGGAGACGTCCGCGCAACTGCGATTCGTGACGGCGTGTACTACGGGGCGGCCAACGCAGTACGCACGCTTGCGCTCGTCTTCGGCGCCGACACCGTGGTGCTCGGCGGTGGGCTCGCCGCTTTGGGGTGCCCGTTGCTCAGCGGCATGAACCGCCACTTCGACAGCTGGGCGGCATTGTCGCCAATCATCGCCTCGCTCGAGCTCGGCACGATCACCTCGCTCCTCGACGATGACCGACCCACCCATGCGATCGGCGCCGCACTGATCGGCGGCGACGATGGCTGAGGTCGTGATCGTCGAGACCCAACAAGCGGGTGGCGAACTCGTCGCCCGACACATCGCGTCGCACGTCCGCAGCGGCGAACCGGTCACCCTCGGTGTCGCCACCGGATCGACACCCCTCCCGGTCTACGCCGCGCTCGGTAGCGAGCGTGCCGCCGGCCTCGACCTGTCGTCGATCACTGCGTTTGCGCTCGACGAATACGTCGGACTTCCGCACACGCACCCGCAGAGCTACCACAGCGTGATCCACCGAGACGTCACCGGTCCACTCGGCCTCGACCCCGGTCGGGTACACGTGCCCGACGGCGACGAAGCGGACATCGCGACCGCCGGCGAGCGATACGAGGCCGCGCTTCGGGCGAACGGCGGCGTCGACCTGCAGCTACTCGGCATCGGTACCGACGGCCACGTCGGGTTCAACGAACCGGGATCGTCGATGGCATCGCTCACCCGCATCAAAACCCTGACCGCCCAAACCCGCGCCGACAACGCACGGTTCTTCAGTACACCCGCTGAGGTTCCGACCCACTGCATCACACAGGGCATCGGGACGATCCTGCGAGCGCGTCACCTCGTGTTGCTGGCCTTCGGTGCGGGTAAGGCCGACGCGATCGCCGGCGCCGTCGAGGGCCCCGTGACCGCCTCGGTACCGGCCTCCTGTGTGCAACTACACCCGCACGTGACCGTCGTCGTTGACGAGGAGGCAGCATCGGGCCTCGAGCGCAGCGACTACTACCGATGGGTCTACGACCACAAACCGCCATGGCAAGGCCTGTAGCCATGCCCTCCACGCTGGTGCACTCCGGCACGCTTGTCGACGCGACCCACCAGCGCCCTGGCTGGGTACTCATCAACCAGGGACGAATCGCGGCGACCGGCAGCACTGACCAACCACCACCACACGCCGACCGGTCGGTCGACGCCGCCGGCCACTACGTCACACCCGGATTCGTCGACATTCACGGCCACGGGGCCGGAGGCGTCCACTACCAAGACGGCATCGATCAAGCGCTCGTGGCGCTCAAGGCAATGCGCGCCCACGGAACAACTCGCGCGGTCGCGTCGCTCGTCACCGACTCGATCGACAGCATCATCGACTCCGTCTCGACAAGTCGCGCAGTGATGGATCTCGACAACGGGCTTGCAGGGGTACACATCGAGGGACCGTTCCTCGCCCCGAGCCGCAAAGGTGCCCACAATCACGACCTGTTGCGGAACCCGGACCGCAAGTCGGTCGATCAGTTGCTCGAAGCCGCACCAGGCGTGGTTCGACAGATCACGATCGCCCCCGAGCTCCCCGGCGCACTGGACGCCATCACACGCTTCGTCGACGCGGGCATACCTGTCGCTGTTGGTCACACAGACTGTGACTACGCCACCGCCCACGAGGCGTTCGCCCGCGGCGCCTCACTGGTGACGCACGCATTCAATGCCATGGCACCGATCGAAGGCCGCAACCCCGGCGTCCTCGGCGCTGCGCTCGGAGCACAACACGTCACCATCGAAGTGATCGCCGACGGAGTCCACGTGCACCCCGCCTCGATCGACATGCTGTTCCGGGCTGCGCCCGGCCGAATCGCGCTCGTCACCGACGCCATGGCAGCGGCCGCAGCGACACCAGGCCGCTACCGGCTGGGCGACATCGACGTCGACGCGATCGACGGACGCGCCGTGATCACCGGAACCACGACCCTCGCCGGGTCCACGCTCACCGCCGACCGGGCGCTGCGCACCGTCGTCACCCGCTGCGACGTCGCGCTCCACGACGCGGTCGCTGCGCTCACCACCACACCAGCACGCGCCATCGGCGAGCAACCAGCCCTCCTCGTCCCAGGAGCCAGCGCCGAACTCGTCATCCTCAACGCACACCTCGACGTCACCGCAGTGCTCTGAACGAGCACTCGCCACCGACGGTCAGTCGAAGCAGCCAATGCGTACTGCGCTCCTCGCGGATCGATCGGAGTACCAGGAGTGCCGCAGCTTGAGCATTGTGCTGGCGCAGTGTGCCGGTTCCCGCGTGGGGCCTCGGCGTCGTTCACAGTTGTCGTGATGTGTGGGCTTTCGGCACGCGGTGGCGTCTGAGACGGGCCGGGCTACTGCGGGTGTGACGGTTGATGCGACTTGGTGGCAATACCCCAGATAGCGCTGTTCACGACGACGAAGAGCGATTGCGCAAAGCGCCGACGTCGCACCTCGACGTGCGCGAAGGGCGAGCGTTGCAGGTGGGCGTGTGTCGAACGGCACGAGTCGCATCCCTCGAAGAGCCATGCCCATGGCGTGGCCACGATGCGTTGCAGCGCGCGGCGTGGGGACAATCGGGGTGCGGCGACGTGTTCGACGAAGCGGAACGTGCCGCCGGGGCGGAGCACGCGGTGAATCTCGGCGAGGACTGCGTCGGGGTTGGCGACGGTACACAGCACCAGCGAGGCGACGACCGTGTCGACGGATTCGTCGGGCAGGTCGATCGACTCGGCTCCGGAGTCGAGGATCACCACGTCGCGGTCTGCTGCGGTGGCGTTGGCGCGCAGTCGGTGGTGCATGGCGTGGCTCGGTTCGAGCGCGATGAGCTCGATGTCGGTCGGGAGGTGGGCGAAGTTGGCTCCGGTTCCTGCACCGATCTCGAGCACGGTTCCGTTGGGGATGTCGGCGAACGCGGCGCGCTTGTGGTGGCGGGTGGCGAAGTTGATGTAGCTGCCGAAGTGATCGAAGAACCACGCGTTGAACGTGGCCACCGCGGTGTGCGGCGGCGCATCGTTCGGCGGGTCGAGGGTCGGTGGGTGGGTGTGGGTCTGGTCGATGAGTGTCATGTCCCCAACGGTGCGCCGACCGCGCGCTGTGAGTCTTGAAGTCGTGGTGGAGAGTTCATGGAGACGAGCCCGTCACTCGCACGGCGCCCGTCGGCGCCTCGATGCACGGCTGGCCGCGTGGGATCTCCGTGGGGCTCGAGTGCGTTGGGTGTGCAGTAGCCGACGACGCCGGCAGGCACCACTCACCTCGCGCGCCCATCGCAGCACGTGCAGCGTGCGATGGCCCGCTCGAGAATGTGCGTCGTGCGAGTCCCGCTGCCGCCTATCGATCGCGTTTGTGTGCGTCAGGCGATCCGTCTGACCGGACGTCGTTTGTCGAGTGCGCGTCCCGTGGTGCGGTACGTGCATCGTCCGCATGTCTTGTCGATGGTGTTGGTCGACGAGCGATCAGTGCTGTGGTCACCACGTTCTCGCTTACCGTTCCGTCGTCGAGGTGGGGTCCGAGAACAGCAAGAAGTCGCCCGGCGGCCGCATCGTCGATGGCCCCCGACGTGGCCGAAACGACCTCGCCAACAATGCTCTTCGCGCTCCGACGATGCGAACGTTCGACTCTCCAGCGATCAACGTACGAGAACGTTGACGCGTTGAGGGTCCCCACGTCGGAGTCGTGGTCGGGTGTACCACCACCGCCGATGGGACGCCCGAGTTCTCTGCTCAGCGCATCGCGCAGATCGAACGACCACGGCGACAGCTGCAGCCAGACAGGGATGCTCGACGAGCACACCACGACAGCTCCGACCGGGCCGACCAGCGAGTCGAGGTCGGACAACAACGATGCCTGATTCATGTGGTGGAACGCGTTGCCGATCAGCACGAGGTCAACCGGCGGATCCAGGAGATCGAGCACGTCTTGGTCGGTACCAAGGAGCCATCGAACGTTTGGATGGGTGCTCGTTGCTTCTGCTCCGACTCGAACCATGTCCGGCTCGGGATCAATCGCAGTCACCGACGCAGCCACTTCGGCGGACAACCTCGACAGCTGGCCGGTACCCGCACCCAAGTCCACGACCATCGAGTCCCCAGAGAGGCAGCCGATGCGAACAAGATGGTCGCGAAGCTCGGACGGATAGCTATGCCGGTCTCGCTCATAGATCTCCGCAGCACCAGCGAACGAACCCATCCATTCATTCTCCCGCACTCAGGCCAACGCCGGCCCGGTCTGGGAGTCGGCGAGTCGGCTGAGATCGCGGCGGCGTGGCTGCGGTTCCCGGAGTTGCTCGTTGTTGCGAACCGACAGCGCTATGTGCGCGAAGGCGAGTTGCGTTGGCGGTACCTTTCGGGTGACAACGACTTCGAACTCGAGACCAACAGCGATGGGATTGTGACGAGGTACGGCGACGACTTGTGGGTCGCCCCGCGTTCAGCACCCCGTGACCGGAGATCCCGGCGCTTCGCCCTGCCGTCACGACCAACGCGCAAGCGCTGTGGGTGTGGTCTGTTCGTGGTGGGTTGCTCAGGTGTCGTGGGCGCCGCGCACGACGCAGAAGCGGTTGCCTTCGGGATCGGCGAAGGTGACCCAGCCGGAGCCGTCGGGGCGGCGCCGGTCGGCGATTTCGGTGCCGCCAATGGCCCGAATGCGTTCCACCTCTTGGTCGCGTGTTCGATCAGTTGACGCGAGATCGAAGTGTGCCCGCCCTGGAGGGGGTTGTAGATCGTCGACCTCGATGAACAGCAGGCGGTGATCGCCCGTTGGGTAGATGATCATGCATTCTTGGTCGCCGGGTTCGTTGGGGTCGCCGGGGACGTCGGTGTAGGACAGCACCGTCTTCCACCACTGCGACAACTCGAACGCGTTTGCGCAGTTCACGGTGGTGTGCGAGATCTTGATGGTCATCGTGGCGGGCACCCTACGTTCCGTGCTGTCGGGCCCACAGCATCGACTGGTGTTAGCTGGCGGTGATGTGCTCGACGAGTTGGTCGACGACGGTGCCCCAGCCGTCGTGAAACCCCATCTCTTCGTGTTGGCTCTTGCCGGCGGGGTCTTGGTGCACGGCGATCGCCCGATAGGTGCACCCGCCCGAGTCGTTTGGTCGGAACTCGAGAATCCCGGTGAAGGGCATGAACCCCTCCACGGGCCGGTAGCCGGTGGTCAGAGCGCTGGTCCACACGATCCGCTCGTTGGGGACGATCTCGAGGTAGCAGCCGGTGCTGTCGGCCATCTCGTTGCCGTCGGGGTCGGCCATCACGGTGCGGAACCCGCCGCCGGGACGCAGGTCGATCTCGCACAGCGACGTCGAGTACGGCTTCGGGGCGAACCACTGCTTGACCGAGTCAGGATCGGTCCACGCGGCGAACACGGCCTCGGGGGTGACGGGGACGTCACGGATGAGCTCGAGATCGAGTTCAGGGTTGATGGTGTGCGGGGTGAAGTTCACGGTGACTCCCGGGGGTCGGTGTTCTGATTGATGAGAAAGTCGTCGAGCTGGTCGAGACGTTGCTCCCACTCGCGGCGTTGGTCGACGAGCCAACTCTCAACTCGATTGAGCGCATCCGGAGCGAGCCAAAAGGTGCGGGTGCGTCCCTGTTTGGCCGACGTCACCACACCCGCTCGTTCCAACACCGACAAGTGTTGGGTGAACGACGGCAACGCCATGTCGAACGGTTCAGCCAGAGTCGACGTGGACGCCGGCCCCGACACGAGTCGCTCGACTACCTGGCGACGAGTCGGGTCGGCGAGGGCCTTGAACACCTCATCAACCCGCTCGTCATAGTTAGGCATACACCTAACCATAGAGGTGACGTGATGCTTAGGTCAACACCTAACCATGAGTTGTCCGGTCTGCACTGCCCCTCATGGCTGGGACCAGCGCACCCTGATCGATTCGCCAGTGCTCGGTATCGGAAGCGCAGCGGCTTCGGTCTCGACCGCGTTGCGTTGGCGGGCAGATAGGCGGTCCCATGCGGTGAGTGTGAGGTCAGTGTCGGCGCGGCGCCACGTGCCGACGATCTCGCCGTCGACCAGGATGGCTCCCGGCCACACCCGTGAGGTCCACAGCTCGGCACGCCGTCGCGCCTCGGGCACGAGCAGTTCGCGATCGGTACCCCAGTAGAGGTAGTAGGCGTCCCCGCTAGACAGGAGCCGTGCTGGCGCCGGCTCGCTCGCACCCGCCTGGCGGGCTGCAGTGGCGTCGTCGATCAGCATCCGGCCCGGTCCGATCGGCGTGACTACCGGGACGAGTTCGTCGCCCAGCGTCGCAAACGTGGCCTTGGCAGTCCGCGCTGGGACGCCAGCCCACTGCGAGAATCCCGAGGTCGTGCCGGGACCGAACACGCGCAGATACCGCCGGGCCAGGGCCATGCGGGCGTGTTGCTCGGTGACGTCGGGTGGGTCGACCATCCACACGACCGGCTGCCCGTGACCCTCCCAGCGCACCAGTACCCGGCCAGTCACTGCCGCGTAGCGCAGGCTGTTCGGATGGACCCCGAGACCCTCAGCGGCAGCCCGATAGGTCATCGTTCGCCCGGCCAGGTAGCAGTCGAGACGGTCAGCGGTCTGTTCCGCGCGCCGCCTTGCGGCGCCCTCGGCTGGGAGCCGCCCCAACGTAAACGCCGCAACGTCGTCCGCCGCGACTGCGAACACACTGAACCGGGGACCCCACACCTGGACCAGGGCCGGATCCGCCCAGCCATCTGGTCCCGTGGCTTCCACTCGAGCGTGCGACGACAACACTGCTGCTCGAGGCATGCTGTCCTGAAGCCCGGCCAACGCAGCGAGCCTTATGGACACGGCGCCAGACGGCGCTCGTCGATCGAGCACACCAACACGGCGCCGATAGCCAAGGATCTCACTCCGACTGAGCTCGAGCGAACCCCGGCGCGTCATGACCGCTCAGTCTCCGACCAGCCACCCACCCGACGCAACCGAGCAGCCGGCACCGAGGCCGTCGGAGGACGGATCGTGATGGCGGCACCGATCTTGAGCAGACGATCCGACCCATAGTCGACGTCACGGCCTGGGCGTGGACCTCGTCCTCCGCGGACCTCCTCCGCAGCGGCCGCCGGGTTCAGGCACGTCGGGTGATGGTGTAGCCGCCCGGACCAATCAGTGCGGCGGCGACCAGGAGGAGGATTCCCCACAGGATCGATCCGCTGATCAGGCTGACGATGCCGAAGACGGCGAGGATGACGGCGGCGATGAGGAACAAGAAGTACATGATTGGCTCCTGGGGTTTGGACTGGTTTCGTGTGCCGGGGTCCGGCGGGAAGGCGTTTCCCAGTAACTGGCCGACCCAAACATGTGTCAGCCGTTTGGCTGGATCCGTCTTGTCACCCGTGGCGGGTGCAGGTGCTCCGCGTATCGACGGTCGGTGGAAAGGCGCCTCACGGCATCCACGATGCTCTCGGCTGTGAGCTCGACGGATTGGCTGGGGTTGACCACGAACACCACAGTGTCGTCCCGTTCGAGCCGCAGCAGCTCGTCGCAGAGCGACGACGGCGCGGCGATGACAGATGGGCCTCCGTGGTCGATGACCTGCTCGAACCAGGCGCGATCGCCGCTCCGGAGATCACTGTGGTCGACGTCCACCGAGGTGCATCGGCCGAGCCCGACATCGGCGTCGACCAGCGCTCGGTGCAGTCGACGGGCGACGAGGCTGCCCACACGTGACTTGCCGGCGCCCCGCGGTCCGACGAGTACCACGTGGCGTGGGGGCGTAGAGAGGGCGGCCATGTGAGGGTGCTACCCGGGTGTCGGAAGCAACAAACGTTGTGCGGCACTTCACCGGCGATACGGGGCCGACCCACGGACTCGTCGTCCTGGCCGGACAGCGGTTGAAAGTGAGCCGCTCGAACTGCCGGCCTCAGCGCTCCCAGTATCCCCCGGACGCGTTTGGCGCAACCCCTGATCGGGTAGGTCATCGCTATGGCAGTCAATGCGCCCCTGCCCGAACGAGCTGCGCGCATCACCGGCGCGGAGCGGTCGTCCGGTGCGCCATGGGCACAGCGCATCACCTCGGTGCTCGGTGTGCCCTACACCGACGGGAACACCGTCGACATCCTGCGCAACGGATGCGAGATCTTCCCAGCGATGATCGAGGCCATCGACCAGGCCCGCCGCACCGTCGACCTCGTCACCTTCGTGTACTGGCAGGGCGACGTGGCCACGCGCTTCGCCAGAGCGCTCCGTGACGCGGCGCTGCGCGGCTGTCGTGTACGTGTCCTGCTCGACGCAGTCGGGGCGCGACGGATGAGTGACGACCTTGTCGATTTGATGTCCAACGCCGGATGTGACGTTCGAATGTTCCGCCCCATCGCCGACGGGCCCGTCCCCGAGATCGGACGGGCGAATCACCGGACCCACCGCAAGATCCTGGTGTGTGACGGCGCGGTGGCGTTCACGGGCGGGGTCGGGATCGCCGATGAGTGGGACGGCGACGCGCGCTCGTCCGACGAGTGGCGCGACACGCACATTCGGGTGACGGGTCCTGCGGTCGCCGGACTCCAAGCCGGGTTCATCGACAATTGGGCCGACGAGAATGACGACCACTTCGACCCTGGTGGCGAAGCGCTCGTGTCGCTCGACCCGACCGGGGATGTCACCGCGACGGTGATACGCGGCTCGGCCGAGACCGGCGCCAGCGAGATGTGGAGGCTGTTGCTCACGTTGGCGTCGGGTGCGCGGGAACGTCTGCGTATCGCCTCGGCCTATTTCAACCCCGACGATCGCTTGGTCGAGGCCCTGACGGGCGCTGCGCGACGCGGGGTGCAGGTCCAGGTCCTCGTGCCGGGCGAGCACGCCGACAAACGGTTCGTGCAATTGGCCGGTGAGCGGCAGTATCGACCGCTGCTCGAGGCGGGAGTCGAGGTGTACGAGTACGGGGTATCGATGATGCACGCCAAGGTCGTCACCGTCGACCGGCTCGTCGCCACGGTCGGATCGACCAACGTCAACCATCGCTCGACGCAGCTCGACGAGGAGGCGAACGTGATCCTATTCGATCGTCGTGCGGTGGCTCAGCTTGATGAGCACTTCGCGCACGACCTGACCGTGTCGCAGCGGCTTGACCTCGACCTTTGGGCCGAGCGCGGCAGGCTGCAGCGCTTGGGCGAACGGGCGACGGCACTGGCACGCCGGTGGATGTAAGCCTCGGCGTGCGCAGCTCCTCACCGGCGTCGTCGGATGGTTCCGTCGACGAGCTCGGCGACTCGGCGACCTCGTTTGTCGACGCCGTGCTCGATGGCACACCGCGCGTCGTCGTGTTCGTTGCTCTCCTTGCGCTTGGTTGGGTGCTGTCGCGCGTACTGCGGTGGGGGGTGCGTGCGGTGCTCCGCCGCCACCGCACCGAGAGCTTCGCGGTGGTCATGAGCAAGGTCATCGGTTGGTTTCTGCTGGCCGTCGTCGCGCTCGCTGCGGTGGCGATCACGTTCCCGTCGGTGCAGCCGGTCGACGTGTTGTCGAGTCTCGGATTCTTCTCGATCGCGGTCGGCTTTGCCTTCAAGGACATCTTGGAGAACTCACTTGCCGGTGTACTGCTGCTGTTCCGCCAACCGTTCCAGGCCGGCGACCAGATTCGCGTCGGCGATCACGCTGGCACCGTGGTGAGAATCACGATTCGCGAGACGCAGCTGACCACGTTCAACGGCGAGTTGGTGGTCGTGCCAAACAGCGACGTGTACAAGAGCGCGATCGTTGTACCCACCCATCATCCGCAACGTCGACAGGAGTTCGTGGTCGGCATCGCCTACGAGAACGACGCTGCCGAGGCGGTGGAGGTCATCGAACGGGCACTGATTCGCGTCGATGGCGTGTCGTCGATCCCTCCGCCGGAGGCCTATGTCGACAAGTTGAGCGCATCCACGGTCGACATCGTGGCAACCTTCTGGGCCGACCCGCACATGGCGCCGGGCCTGCGCACGCGCACCGCTGCGATCACCGAGGTCAAGCGGCGGCTCGACGCTGCCGACATCGAGATGCCTGCCGACATCGTCGTGCTGCAGGCGACACCGAGCTTGCGTGCAGCGATCCACGACGACAAGGTCGTCACTCCCGGCGGTGGGGTCCGTCCCACCGGCGGCAGTTCGTGCTGATTCCAGGATGACCGTCCGTTTGTCGGGCCGTTGACGTGGGTATTGCCACGCTGTGAGTACCGACACGGCGTCAACCGAGCCGGCTCGCGGCGATCTGATCGATGATCACCGGTGGGTCGAGCCCGTTGCGCGGGTCGGCTGGATCGCCAAGGCAGCCCTGTACAGCCTGATGGGCTTGACCGCCGTCCAGATCGCCACCCAGGACGAGGCAGGTGACCGTGCGTCCCCGAAGGGCTCGATCGGAGCGGTCGCCGATGCCCCCTTCGGCCGGATCCTGTTGGCGTTGCTGACAGTCGGTCTTGCGCTGTACGCCCTGTGGCGAGTCCTCAGCGTGCTGGAGACACGCGGGGGCGAGATCGATGACTGGGCCCATCGAGTCGGTTACGGCGGCTCTGCAGCGCTGTATGTCACCCTGGCCGTGGCCAGCGGATCAGCGGCATGGAACGGCAGTGACCCGCAATCGTCCAACACGGTTGAACGCCTCTCGCGATGGGCGCTGGAGATGCCCGGTGGTCGATGGTTGCTCGGTGTCGCTGGTACAGCGACGGTCGCCGTCGGCGGGTACTTCGTCGTCCGCAAAGGTCTGCAGCGATCCTTCTGCGACGATCTCAACGAGGTCGGCGGTCGCCTCTCATCAAACGGATCCGCCGAAAAGACTGTGCTCATGCTCGGCGTCATCGGGTGGATCGGACGGGGTATCGTCACGGCGCTCGTCGGGCTGTTCGTCGCACGCGCCGCGATCACGTTCGATCCGAATGATGCTCAAGGCTTCGACAAGTCGCTCCGCGAACTTGCCGGGTCAGGCTGGGGGTCGGCGACAGTGCTCGGCTGCGGCGTTCTACTCCTCGCCTACGGAGCGTTCTGCTTCGGCAGCTACCGGTACCGAACGATCGACGACCCGATCTGAGCGGTGATCGAGTATCGATACCGATTCGGTTCCTCGGTGGTCCGGGCCTACATCTGTCGTTGCCGGGCGACAGCAGCCGGGGTGCAGCAGCAGCACGATCACTGCGGTGATCTCGATGCGCCCGACCACCATCAAAGCAATGAGCGTCGACTTCGACACTCCGTCGAGGAGTGCATCGGTCAGGCCGCTGGTCAGTCCCACGCCTGACGTTGCACTGATCGCCTCGAACGCAACGCTGCCGACAGTGCTCGTCGGATTGGCGGCAGCGATCACGACCGTGCCGACGAACAACGTGGCAATCCAGGTCGACGTGATCGCTGCGGCGCCGAACACCCGGTGACGTGCCGCGGGAGCTGCGACGTCCTCGGCATCCCAGCGATGCGGTGCGTGGTCATCGTGTCGGGTGCCTCGAGGCAGCCATCGGCGGACGGCTTTCGCCAACCATGCGAACCGGGCCACTTTGATGCCGCCCGCTGTCGATCCGGCGGCGCCACCAATCAGCATCGAGAACATGGCCAACGCAGCGATGGCGTCGATCGACTGATGCCCTGATCCGACCGAGAAACCGGCGGTGGTCGACGCCGAGATCGAGTTGAACACGAGACCACCAATCGGTTCGTCGTCGGCGACAGCGATGCTGGCGACGATGCCGGTAGTCGTCAACGCGGCAGCGGTGCGTACCTGTGTGCGCCGCCACAGCGCGGTACCCGTCCGGCGAACGGTGTCCCAGATGGTGCCGAAGCTCATGGCCGAAACGAGTACGACGACGACGAGTACGACTTGGGAAGCCGGTCCGCTGGAGCCGGCGCTCTCGGACGTGATGACGAATCCGCCGGTCGCGGCCGCCGTCACGCCGTGGTTGACGGCTCGCCACAGAGGGTCGCCAGCAACGATCAACCCTGCAATCGCGACTGCCGTCAGCGCGGTCAGAATCGTGAGAACCCGCTGCGCAGCAGCGGTCGCGTTGTCGGCGGGAAGCGTGCCCCACTCGTCGTCGATGAGTGAATCGCGATCGCCTGAGGGCTCGGCGATCAACACGGCGAACACCACGATCCCGAGCGCACCGAACCACTGCAGCAACGAACGCCACCACTGCAACCAGGGATCTGCAGTCGCCGGGTCGATGAGCACCGACAAGCCGGTGGTAGACGCTCCCGACGCAGCTGCGAACAGCGCCGAGAGCGGATCGCGCAGCGGGGTTGCTCCCGCAGCGTTCTCTGCGCTCAGAACCGCGATCCATGTCGTGACGCCGGCGGTGGCGACGAACACCAGCCACATCGCCGCAACGGACGCCAACCGCTGGGTCTCGGAACGGTCGACGCCGGCAGGTAGCCACCGATGCGCGGCGCCAGCGATCGCAGATCCGCAGGCGGCAACCGCAAGCATCACACCCGCTGGCCGGATGTTCCCGGCGAGCAACGCCACTGGCGCTGTGAGGAGCGCGACCAATGCGGTCAAGCCACCGGTCAGCGCCATCGGCCGCATCCACATCGTCATTGCCGTGCAGCTGGCCCCGGCCGGCGACCGGTCATCGTCAAGGTCGGGCTGACGTTCTGACGGTTGTCGTCACTTGCGTTGACGGGCGGCGACAACGCCAACGAGTGCACCGAGAAGTGCCGATGCGGCGATCACTACCCACAGGCGCGCGGTGGTTTCGGTGACGATCCAGTCGACCTCGACCTGTTCGGTGTTCAGCGCCCCGAACGCAATGAGGATGCCAATCGCCGCCACCCAGACGACGATTCGAATGGTTTGGCCAACTCTGATTCTTCGTTCTGTGGATTCGTCGACGTCGTTCATCGCTCGTCCCTCTGTCGTCTCTTGGTCGTCAGTCGGCGCGCGACAGCTCGGTCACGGACTTCAAGACCCGATCGCCATCGTCCTGGGCGATGAGAAACGCCGGTTCGTCGGGCGAAGCATGGCGCGTCACCTCGATTCCTTGCAGTGTCCGCGTCACATCGTCGCTGAACCGTTCCACCACCTTGCCGGTCGCTGTACCGGACCCCCACGACCACGTCACGTTCGTGCCGACTCTGATCTCGCTCATGCCATGGCGGTACCCGGAGCGGGAGCAGCCCAAACCGGATCGTGTCAACCGTTCGCAACGGAACCGCGCATGCGCTCGGCGCATTCGACGTGACGTCGGGGGACTAGGTCGTGTTGGGCCGCCGTCAGCACTGATCGCCGCGGACCGAGGCGTCAGTACCGTCTCGTCGATGAGCGACCCTGCACCGGTGCACGCCAGCACCACCTCGAACGACCTGCCCTCGATGTTCGGCACTCGTGCGCTCAACTACCGGGCGCTGTTCGATCCGATCGTGCTGCGTTCCGTGTTGGCGGTGGTGGTTGCGGTGATCGTCGTGCTGTCGCCGGCGCCGAGCGATCGTGCCTTGATCGTCGCCGTCGGGCTCGGACTGATCGGCTTGGGCGTGACCACCATCGCGGCGCACGTCCGCACCGGGGTGGGCGTGATGTGGGCCATCTCCTGGTCGAGCCTGGCGATCGCGGCCGGACTCGTGCTCACCGTCTACACCGAGGCATCGATCGAGGTGGTGAGTCGAGTCGTCGCCACGTTGATCACCATTGCGGCGGCGCTCGACTTCGGGAGGTCGCTGCGCGAACACGGCTCGGTGACCGGTTGGGCGTGGCCGCTGGCGAAGCTCCTCGCGTTGCTCTCGGTCGCAGCGGTGATGTTCGCCTTTCCCGGCGACATCCTCGCGGTGGTAGCTGCGTCGATCGCCGCGTCCGTCGCCATCGTGGGGGCGGTCGCCGTGGTCCGTTCGTTGAGCTCCGCCGAGGGCGAGACACCAGCCTCGTTCACCACCACGGGCCGGCTGGTGTACGACTGGCTCGGCGACCGTCAGCGCACCGCACTCGACCGCGACCATCTGCACCAGCAGCTGTTCTACGAGGGTCCCGAACTGAAACGTCAGCTGATGCGCTACTTCGTCCTCACGCTCCTGGCGGGCGTGATCGCCGGCGGTGGCGTGGTGTCGGACTCGACTGCGGTGGTGATCGGAGCGATGCTGATCGCGCCGCTGATGACGCCGCTGATGGCGATGGCGGTCAGCATCGTGATGGGGTGGACGAACCGTCTCGGTCGGTCGGCGCTAATCGCGCTCGCTGGCATCGCGATCGTCGTGGTGATCGGGTTGTTCCTCGGTGAAGTGGGGCCGGTGACGCTCGATCCGACCACGAACACTCAGATCGTCTCCCGCTCGTCGCCCACCATTCTGAACCTGGCGATCGCCATGGCCGCGGGCGCGGCTGGGGCCTACGGGCTGTCTCGCCCCGACGTGTCCGATGCCTTGCCGGGTGTGGCGGTCGCCATCTCGCTCGTGCCGCCGCTGTCGGTGATGGGTGTCGCCTACGCCTCCGGTGCCTACGACGAGGGGACCGGCGCGCTGTTGTTGTTCACGACCAACGCCGTCGCCATCATCGTCGTCGGCGGAATCACCTTCGTGCTCACTGGCCTAACCCCGTTGCGCGTTGCCCGGATCAACCACCGGAGAGTGCAGACCGCGTCGGCCGCGGTCGTGGCGCTGGCGGTGCTCGTGGTCGGCGCGTTGGCCCTCAACGGTCGGGAGGTCGCCAGCAACGCGATCGAACAGGGCCGGGCGAGCAACGCTGTGCGGCGGTGGTTGGGACCCGACACGGACAACTTCAGCATCCAAACCGTGGTGGTGAACGGCGACACCGTGGTGGTCACCATCGTTGGGCCAACAGTCGGGGTGCCATCGACGTCGGACCTGCAGTCCGAATTGGCCTCGACGCTCAACCGCGGCGTCACCGCCGACCTGCGAGTGCGCGTGCAGACCCGTGACGTCGTCGGCCCCGACGGCACGACCGAGTCGAGCTGACGGCTGATCGGTCGCTGCGCAAGGCCTCGATCAGTTGCGACTTGTCCATCGACGAGCGACGGTTGATACCAACGTCGTGTGCCCGTGCGTACAGCTCCACGTCGCGGTGTGTAGCGGGGCCACATAGCGGGTACGACCAGGTGATGCGCACGTTTCACTGTCCCCGCTGTGAGCGTCGGGTGTGGTTCGACAACATCCGCTGCGAACACTGCTCCTTGGAGCTCACCTACGACCATCGTCGTGACGACATGTGCGATGTGGAAGGGCGGGAACTGTGCGACAACCGCTCCACTGTGGAGTCGTGCAACTGGAGTGCGCCGACTGGCGCGTGGTGTGCGAGCTGTGCACTCAACGTGCAGCAGGCGGCCGCGAGTTCGCGCGTGCCGTTCGAGGCGGCGAAGCGTCGAACGATCCGCCAACTGTTCGGTTTCGGCATCGATCCGTCGACTCGGTCACCGTCGCTGCGATTCGATTTGCAGCAGGGCACCGAAGACCAGCCCGTCACGATCGGCCACGCCGACGGTCTCATCACGCTCGACACCGCCGAGTCAGATCCAGCAAAACGGGAGCGGCGACGAACCAGCCTGGGCGAGCCGTACCGGACGCCGCTCGGCCATGTCCGCCACGAACTGGGCCACTGGTGGTGGCAGTCGGCGATGAGTGAAGGCACGGCCGTCGATGACTTCCGACGTGTCTTCGGCGACGAACGGGTCGGGTATGCAGATGCGTTGCGCCAGCACTATGAGCGGGGCGACGACGGCACGTGGGCGACCAGTTACGTGTCGCACTACGCGTCGAGTCATCCCTGGGAGGACTTCGCCGAGAGCTTCGCCCACGCGCTCCACATGACGGACACGCTGGAGACTGCTGCCGCGAATCACGTCGTCCACGTCGACTTCGACGCGCACGATTTCGACGACGTGTACGCCGCCTGGATCGAGACAACGCTCGTCCTGAACGAACTCAATCGATCGATGGGTATGGCCGACCCGTACCCGTTCGCTGTTCCGGCCCCTGCAGTCGCCAAGATCGGCTTCGTGTTCCGCAGTCTCCGTGGCGCAGCGTAGACAGCGCTGAGCTAGTTGCTGGTTGTTGTCGCCGTTGGTTGGTAGAGGCGGGCGGTCGGGTCTCTTCGGCAGCGGTCGACGTAGCGCATCGCTGGCGATGCCGTCACGCCGTGGAGCACGATCGAGATGATGATCGTCAACGAGGTGACGGCCCATACTTCGCTGAGCTCCGCGGGCACGAAGTCGGCGTGGTTGCCGGCATACGCGAGGTAGTAGATGCTGCCCATCCCGCGAATGCCGAAGAACGAAATGGCCCACCGTTCGCTGCGGGGAAGGTTGGTTCCCGTCAGACCGATCAACCCTGCGACCGGTCGCACAACGATCACCAAACCCAGCGCGACGAGGGCGCCACGCCACGTGAGATCGGCGAGGATGCCCTCGGCGATCAGTGCGCCGAAGCCGAGCAGCACGAACGCGAGCAGCATCGCTTCGAGCTGGTCGGCGAACCCCGACTTCTTGTCGCGATAGTCGTCGTCGCCGCGCGAGAGCGCGGCGATGAACACCGCCAAGAACCCGTACCCGTTGACCACCTCGGTGACCCCGTACACCACGAGGATCGCACCGAGGACGAACAGTCCCTCACTCGTGTCTTTGCCCGCAAATTCGCCGGAACGGTGACCGAACCACACCAACAGGCGACCCATCAGCCATCCCATCGCTGCGCCGACGGCGATGCGGTACCCGACGTCGGTGGTCAGCCAGCTGCCGGCCACGGCGGAGAACGAACCTCCTGCGCCGACGACGGCAATCGCCAGGTACGTGATCGGGAACGCCAAGCTGTCGTTCAGCCCTGCTTCGGCGGTGAGCGTGAATCGCACCTCGTTCTCGTGGTCGCTGCCGGGTTCTTCGACTTGCACATCGTCGGCCAGCACGGGGTCGGTCGGCGCCAGCACCGCGCCCAAAAGGATGGCAGCGCCGAGGCCGAGCCCGAGTACGTGCACCCCGAGCACGATCGCCGCGACCACCGTCAACACCATCGTGATCGACAACAGCCGCCACACGTTGGACCACGTACGGAGCCCCATCGGCCGATCGATCTTCAACCCGGCCGCTGCCAACGAGACGATGACGATGAGCTCGGTGACGTACTCCAGCACCTGCGCATCGATCGACGAGGCCGTCGGATCTGGTCCGAACAGCGGTCCCACCGCCCAGAACACGAGAAAGCCGGCTGCCACGTACACGATGGGCAGCGACAACGGTCGGCTGGCGAACTTGCCAGGCAGCACCGTCATCGCCAGGAGCGCAACACCGCCGAGTACGAACCAAACGATGTGCAGATCGAGGGAGATCATGGGACGGTCACTCGCGCCCGGCGGCCTGACCGATCGTGTCCGCCACCTCTGCGTCACGCTGCCCGCGCGGTTGGTCGCCGTTCACCGTGGTGTCGCGCGCCGTCTGGTGCTCGATCTCGGCGTTGACCTGCGCCCCGAGCAGCACGACCGTGAACGTCAACCACAGCCAGAGCAGGAGGATGACCACGCCGGCGAGCGAACCGTATGTCTCGTTGTACGAACCGAAGTTGGTCACGTACACCTGAAACAGCAGCGTCGCCACGAGCCACACAGCGACGGCGGCCACGGCCCCGGGACTGACCCACCGCCAGTCGGCGTCGCGGCGGTCGGGTGCCATTCGGTACAGCCCCGCCAGCAGGAGGGCAAACACCGCTGCGGCGATCGAGAGTCCGACGACACGGGTGGCAACGCCAACGGCACTTGGAACGCCCGCCGATGAGATCCAGGCCGGTACCGCCACGATTGCGCCGAGCGCCACGAACAGTGCTCCCAAGCCGAGCAGCGTGAACACGAGCGCGATGGCCTTACGTACGAACCAGCTCCGATCGTCGTCCTCGTTGTAGGTGGCGTTCACGGCCGTGATCAGGTTGCCCACCGCACCGGACGCCGACCACAGGGCGATCGCCAGGGCGGTCACGAGGCCGAGCGACAGGGCGCCGGGCGACGTCGTCACGATGCTTTGCATCTGTTCGTCGATGAGGTCCTGTGCGCTCTGCGGCAGCGTTGCCGCAAGATCGTTTAGCCCGGTTCGAACGTCTGCGGGATCGCTGACCAACCCGTAGGCGAGTAGGGCCGCGGCGAGGGTTGGGACGAGCGACACGAACGCGAAGAACGCAACGCCGGCAGCCTCGAGCAGGGTGCGGTCGTCCCGCATCTGCCCTTTGACTCGTAGGGCGATGTCCTTCCATCCGGCGATCGGAATCTCGGACGGCCGCTCGGCGCCGCGGCCGCGGTCGTTCGACTGCACGCGCTCAGTCGTCGGTTCGGAGGGCATGTCCCGGGTCGGGCTCTCGGCGACGTCGGTATCCACATCGGAACCATGCCCGCTCCGGCGCGACTCCAAACCTTGAGTTGCCTATGCGTCCGCCGTGAACGGGTCAGGCGTAGCGATGCCGGGTGCCGAGGGTTCAGATGTGGAGGATTCAGGCGATTGCTGTCGATTGCGCCACACGATGCAGGCGGTCACCACCGCCAACACGCTGACCGCACCGATGATCGCGACACGCCTGTTCCTGCGCGCCGCCGACACCGCTGCGCGGGTTGCGTCGACCGTGGTCGTGGTCGCCGCCGCGACGCCGCCCGCCACGTCGACGGCCCGGTCGACCACGGGTGTCAATTCGACGTTGTCGAGAAGATCGGCGACGACCTCGGCGGCCTGCGCCATCGTGTCGATCACGTCGATCGGGCCCAGCGTGAGATCGCTGGAAGGAAGGGCCACGTCGGGAACTGGGCTCATGATGCGAGTACCTCCAAGTAGTTGCTGTTCGGATGAGGGAGATCGGCGGATGCCGACGCGGCCTCGGCGGCGGCAACGATGCGTTTAGCCATCGTCGGGAAGATCACGGCGTGAAACGGCAACAGCGCCATCCAGTACAACCGCCCCCACACGCCGCGCGGCACGAAGCGGGCGCGTTGACGCACCAAAGTCGTGTCGTCGTCGGCCGGTTCGGTTGTCCACTCCAGCCACGCGGAGCCGGGTACACGCATCTCGGCGCGGAGTCGGAACATGTCGTCTTCCACATCGGTGACCCGCCAGAAGTCGAGTGCTTCGCCCACCGCCACGTCGTCGGGGTGTCGTCGCCCCCGTCGTAGCCCGACTCCACCGATGAGTTGATCGGCGAGGCCACGCACCGCCCATAGCGGTCCGAAGCCGTACCAGCCGCGGGTGCCGCCGATTCCGCGCACTGTTCGTTGCACAGCATCGCCCGATGCGGTGGTGAGCACCTCACGACAGTCTTCGAGGACGGTGCCGCCGGCCCATTCGGGATCCCACGGCTGCGGCTGTGCTGACTTCGACAGCGCCGTGGTGCCCGACCACCTCGTCGGGATGTCGAGATCCTCGATCGCCGCGAGCGAGCGCTCGATCGCAGCGCGCGCGGCCAGAGGTCGGTGTGTCGAGAGCGTGCGCGCCGAGCCGTCGGTGACGACCACGTCGTTCGTCAGGCTGTCGATCAGCTGGCGTGAGAGCGAGTGCGGCAGGGGGGTCACCAGGTTGACCCAATGGCTGGAGAGCCGTGTCGACATGAGCGGCACGGGGATGACGACGCGACGGCGTAGCCCAGCGACCGCGCTGTAGTGGTCCATCAGTTCTCGGTAGGTCATCGCGTCGGGTCCGCCGATCTCGGCGACGCGATGGCCGATCATCGCAGGCCGTTCGAGCGCGGCCACGAGGTAGCGCAGCACATCGGAGATCGCGATTGGTTGGACGCGCGTCGACGTCACCCACTTCGGAGCAACCATCACCGGCAACACCTCGACCAGGCTGCGCAACATCTCGAACGAAGCCGACCCGGCGCCCAGTACGACCGCTGCGCGCAGCTCGGTGACCGCCGCGCTGCCGTTGGCTAGTTCCTGGCCCACGTCGTGCCTCGATCGCAAGTGTGGTGAGAGGTCGTCGTGAGCATCGCCGAGACCACTCAGGTACACGATGTGGCGCACGCCTGCGTTCGTCGCCGCGTCGGCAACGTTTCGTGCACACCGCCGTTCGAGCTCGTCGAAACCGTCGCCGGCGTCGAGTGAGTGCACGAGGTACACGATCTGGTCGACCCCATCGAACGCGCCGGCGAACGATCGTGGGTCGAGAAGGTCACCTTCGACGATGTCGACGTCGTGGGCCCACGGGATCCGGGCGAAGCTCGATGGCGAGCGCGTGACACACCGCACGGTGTGTCCGGCGCGCACGAGTTCGGGGACGAGCCGGCCGCCGACGTAGCCCGATGCTCCGAGAACAAGGATGTGTTGGCGCTTCACGGTCGGGGCATACCCATCTCAGCCGCGCCTCACACGTGCGCGCTCGAGCTGGATTGGATGGAGCCGGCTGCGGGTAGGCCCATCGACGTGATGCCTCTGCGCGATCCGTCTGCCCGATTCGATATCGCCATCATCGGCGGCGGGAGCGCTGCAGAGGCGTTGGTCCGGGCGGTGGCTGATCGTTGCGACGACTCGCCGGCTCTGCGCCCGTCGATGGCGGTATTCGAACCCTTACGCGTCGGCGGCGAATGCCCGTTCGTTGCGTGCATGCCGAGCAAGACGATGATCCACGACGCCCGAGGTGATGTGTCGTGGGCCCACGCCGTCGACCGTCGGCGATCGATCGTGTCCCACCTCGACGACCGACAACACGCACGCGGGCTGCTCGACCATGGTGTGGCCCTCTATCGATCGGCCGCCCGCCTCGTTGGGGAGCACCTCATCGAAGCCGATGGCCAACTGATCCGCGCCGAGCACATCGTGGTCGCCACGGGCGCCACCCCGCTGGTGCCCGACATCGAGGGGATCGATCGTGTCGCCGATCGGGCATGGACGAGTGCCGACGCACTGACCGCCGATGAGCGCCCCGATCGGATCGTCGTGGTCGGTGCTGGGGTGATCGGCATCGAGTGCGCGTTCTTGTTCAACGGGTTCGGGACCCACGTCGACCTCGTGAACGATGCCGACCGGCTGTGCCCCGACGATCCACCGCGCGTTGGTGACATCCTCGAGGAGCGCATGCGGCGGCTGGGCATCGGCCTGCACCATGGCGTCGAGGCGGAGTCCGTGGACCGAGCGGCCGATGGCGTTGTTGTCGGGCTTACCGACGGGTCGACCCTGACCGCCGAACGAATGCTCGTCGCCGTGGGTCGACGACCACGAACCGAAGGGTTGGGACTCGAGCGTCTCGGCCTCGACCCAGCGGAGCCCCTGCCGATCAGTCCGGCAGGTCGAATCGACACCGGCGGATCGGTCTGGGCGATGGGCGACGTGGCAGGAGTCGGGGAGTACACACATCTGGCGAACCACCACGCCGAGGTGGTCGCCGATCATCTCGTCGGCGCCGCCCAACGACGCTACGACGATGTTGTCGTGCCGCGTTGTACGTTCTCCCAACCGCCGATCTTCGAAGTCGGACCCGACTACGCCGCCGTAGCCAACGATCCCGACATCGTCGAGGCGTCCGCTGAGCTGGACGACTTCCCCCGAGCGGCCACCGACGATCTGGACGACGGGTATCTATGGGTTGCGGCGCGCCGAAGCACCCACACAGTTGTTGCTGCCGCAGGAATCGGGCCTTGTTTCGACGAGTTGGTCCACGGACTCGTCATCGCTATCGATGGTGAGGTCCCGGTTCAGACGCTGGCCCGCTCGATGCAACCCTTCCCCACAGTCGGCGAGATCCTCGGACCGGTGTTCGATGACCTGGCGCGTCAGCTCGCGACGGAGAACTGACGGCAACGGCTTCGTGGTGGCCTGCAACGTTTGTGAGCGAGTCCGGCCGGGTACAC
Organism: Ilumatobacteraceae bacterium; assembly: GCA_965230015.1. Lineage (GTDB taxonomy): Bacteria > Actinomycetota > Acidimicrobiia > Acidimicrobiales > Ilumatobacteraceae > JABSQH01. Next base: position 285,074 of record CBDDKF010000017.1, read on the forward strand.
CCGCGCTATGAGCGAGCAGGCGAGCACCACGACACCACTCCCCAAGCCGGACCACGACGGCCAACATCCTCCGGCGGTCGATCCAGCGAGTCCCAGCGTCGCCGGACCGAGCGTGGTCGTCCAACCGATCGAGGTTCGGGCCGAGCGCAAGTTCAGCTGGCGTTCGTTCATCGCCGGGTTCGTGACGGCAGGACTTGTTGCCGGCGTTGGCCTGCTGGCGTTCCTCGCTGTCTCGGACGCCGACGACGACGGCGAGATCGAACTCGAAGTGCCCGCGGTCGACGTCGACGTGAACGGCTAACACGGCCGTGCTGGATATCGTCGCTCCGATGCGCACGATTGCCATCGAGCCCCCAGAATGACGGGTGCGCCCGATGAACTTGACGCGCTGAGGCAGGCGAACGCCGACCTGCGCGCGCTTGCATCGGAGCTCGCCGCAGCGGCGACCACGGACGAAGTTGCGCAGACGATCTGCACGCACGCAGCCCCGGTTCTCGGCTGTGACGCAGTGCAGCTGGGAATCGCTCGAGGGGACGTGTCCGGCTCGTATGCCGCGTACATACCGGAATCGTCCAACTCCGCGGGGGTGTGGGAGACCGTCAGCACTAACGAGCGAACGCCGCTGACAGACGCGATCCAGACGAACGAGCAGCTCGTCGTGGCAGGCGCGGCGGAGATCGATCGCCGCTTCCCCGACTCAGCCCCCACACCGCTGGCAGCACTGGCCGGGCGACAGATCGCACACCGAACGGTAGGCGGAGTCGAGCGGATCGCGGCGCTCGTCCTGGAGTGGGACTCGCCGCCAGGGTCAGTCGAACACGCGCTCGGCGAGGAGGTGGCTGCGTTGTGCGGAAGCGTGCTCGAGCGAGCGTTGATCGGCGACGATCTTGCGACGACAACAGCGCTGCTCGATTCGTTCCTGCAGAACGCGCCGATCGGATTGGGCTTCTTCGATCAAGACCTGCGATTCGCGATGCTCAACGAGCGTCTGGCAGAGATCAACGGCCAGTCGATCGAGGCGCACATTGGCAAGGCGGTCGACGACATGGTGCCCGACCTGTCCGATGCAGTTCGCGAAGAACTGCGAACGGTCCTCGACTCGGGCCGACCGGTGATCGACTCGATCGTCCATGGCACGACGCCCGCCGCTCCCGACGACCCCCGTGTGTGGCGTGTGTCGTACTACCCGGTTACCGGAGGCGATCGAGCGGCTCCGCTCGGCGTCGGTGCAGTGGTCGACGACATCACGGATGAACAGCACTATGTCGACACCATCGACGAACTACATCGGGAGCAACGGACCATCGCCAGTCAGCTGCAACTGGCCCTCGTTCCCGCGCTCCCGCAGATCGCAGGGTTCGAGGTCGCCGCATCGTACGAACCAAGCGAAGACGGCATGATCATCGGTGGCGACTGGTACGACGTGGTGAAAGTTGGCGACGACGACATCGCCTTCGTGATCGGCGATGCGGTCGGTCATGATCTCAACGCAGCCGTGTCGATGAGTCGAGTTCGGCATGCCCTCATCGGGCTCAGCCACGCGCAGACGGGTCCGGAGGAAGTGATCAGCTCGCTCGACGGTCTGGCCGACCATCAGCCCGATCTTCTCGGCACCACTGTGTTCTATGCACGAGTTCAACCGTCGACCGGCGCAGTGACGTATGCCTGCGCTGGACACCATGCGCCGCTGTTGGTCGACGAAGCGGGCGTCGCCCGTCGCCTCGATGAGGCAACGGGACCCCCGATCGGAGTGTCGGCAGCGCGTCCCACGGCCGTTGTGTCGATGCCACCCCGCAGCGCCCTGATCGGATTCACCGACGGTTTGGTCGAGCACCGACGGCGATCGATCGACAAAGGCGTCGATGTACTGCTGTCGGTTGCTGCGCCGGCGGTCGCCACACAAGGGATGTCCGCGCGTGCGCTACTCGACGAGATCGTCGATCGGGTGCCCGAGCGGCCTCACGAAGATGATCTTGCGGTGATCGTGCTGCGTCGATTGCGCAGCGAGTCGTCCAACGGTCGTCACCGACGGCGAAACCGACACGTGGACGCGCAGGCGACCGTCGTCGAACGTCGTGTCGACTGCATCGGCCAATTCCGCCACGATCAGCAGCCCACGGCCGCGGACCCGCGTCCGGCGACGGCGACGTGCCGGCTCTCGGAGGGCCCGACGCGGACGAATCGACGGACGACTTCGAAGTCGTCGTCGACAGTGGCCATGTGCAGCACCACATCGTCGCCGGTCCCGTGTTCGAGCGAATTGGTCAGCAGCTCGCTCACGGCGAGGGCCACGTCGTCGGCCCGACCCGACCCGAGCGAGCGCTCGGCGCGGGCACGCGCCGAGCGCCGCGCAGAGGACAAGTCGGCGCTTCCGCTCACGACGATGGGACTGTCGTCGGTGTCGGGTGGGTGTTCGGTGATCATGGCGACGTGAGGTGCAAGCGTATGCCCTTCTAGTCGGTGTTGGCGGTGCACGACGTCGCCGGTGGCGTCCTTCAAGTGCGCCCGCACGAACCACTGGAACAGCTCGAGGTCGCGAAGATGGCCGATCAGTAGGTCCTCGGATACCGGATCCAGCTCACCCAACTCGGTCAATGCCGTGCGGTGATCGGCGATCACCTCGGAATACACCTGGTCGAGTGCCGCAAGGTGGCGGACGGTTCGGTGCCCCTCCCGAGCGCGTAGTCGGTCCACGTTCGGCCGTCGACGAGCGAACCGGGCGTGCCGGCTGGCTCACCACCCAGCGTCGCAATGCGCCTCGGCAACCTGGTCCGACATCTCGCGCACGCTGTCGACCTGCGGATCGAGCATCTCGTGCACCGCGATGAAGTTCATGCCGACCACGTTCCAGTGGACGTGCTTGAGAGTCAGCTGCAGGTCCAGCGTCGCGAAGAGTCGGTCTTGGAGGATCTTGATCGCCTCGGCGGACGACTGCTCAGACATGTTGGGAACGGTGGTCTTGAGTTCGGTGACGTTTGACATTGGGGGTTCCTCGTCTCTCGGTGGTCAGGGATGTCACCAGAGCATTCCCTTCTCCGCATCCGACGAAACCCCGTTCATCCATCGAGCGGCACGTCGTCCGCCGTCGGGCTCGGCCAATGCCGAGCGGAGCTGCTCGAACGATCGGCGTAGCAGGCGCGACACATGCATTTGGGACACGTTCATCTCTGCAGCAATGTCGCTCTGTGACATCTCCTCGTACACGCGGAGTTCGAACGATTCTTCGCTCGCGTGCTGGGGAGCTGGTCGAGCAGCTCGGTCGCCAACATCCGGTCGAGTGCGTGGCCGTAGCCCTCCTCTGCGCTCGCCAGCACCGCCTGACGTTCGGGGGCGTCGTCGCCGTCGTCCGCTTCCGCCCGGCGTGTCGAGAGAAGCCACGCTGTATGCGGCCGACGCAGAGAGTCCGCGTAAAACGTCGTCTCGATCAAGCTCGAGGTGTGCGGCGATTTCGTCGACTGTCGGCGGTCGGGCGAGACGCTGGCCGAGCTGGTCGCTGGCGCGGCGCACCAACAGGTGTAAGCTCCTTCGCACTGCGTGGGACCCTCACCACCCACGTCTTGTCGCGAAAGTGTCGCTTGATCTCACCCTCGATGGTACGGCCCGCGAACGAACTGAAACCGGCGCCGTGTGAAGGGTCGAACCTGTCAACCGCCTTGACCAGGCCGACCATCGCGACCTGCCGTACATCATCGTCGATGCCTGCGCCACGTGAAAACCTACGGGCGATGTGCGAGGCAAGTCCCATGTGGCGCTCGACCAGCTCGTTGCGCACGCGCCGCGAGCGGGTCGATGCGTACTCGCGAAAGAGCGAGTCGACTCGTTCGTCGGCCGGTGGTTGGTCGGTCACGCAGGGGCGACGGCGGCGCGCTTGACGAAGCGGAGGGTGCCGCCGGATTGACGTAGGTCGTCGACAACCGATCGGAGCACGGTCTCCCCGAGCGGGTCGAGCTCCATGAGCCCCTCGCCGATCACGAACACGACCACCCTCGATACCGTCCGCGCCGGTCGCAAAATGACACCGAGACGCGTCCGTCGTCACCGGTTGCCTCGGCGGCTGCGGTGAACGCTTCGTTGAGGGCGAGCCGGACGTCGTCGATTTCGTCGACGTCGAACCCAGCGTCTGCGCCGAGGGGACGCGGCGATGAGTCGGAGCGTCGCGGCGAATTCCGGGCGGGCCGGGACGATGATTTCGATGGGTGTCGTTCATCGACATCTGGCGTTGGTCCGGCACGTACGCATTCTACGGAGGTGACCGTGCGGCCAGTGACGTCGAACGCAACCCGACATCACTGGCCGCTGATCCAATGCGGTCATGAGCCGCTGATCTTGTCCTTCACGCTGTCGATGCCGTCTTTGACCCGGTCGGCGGCCCTTGTCGACCTTGCCCTTGGCCTCGGCGCGCTTGCTGGTCCTTCTGACCCTCGTCCTTCAACTCGTCGTCGCCGCTGATGGCGCCGGCGACCTCTTTGACGCGGCCCCTTGATGTCGTCGCTGTTCTGTTCACTCATGGCCGGATCCTTCCCGTTCGCGCCGACCGTCAAACCCCGCGCTGGCCAAAGTCTCGGAGGAGGTGTTGCGGTGCAGAACGCCGATGGGTTTGCAGCTGCGATATGGCGGGTAGTGCACCGGCATGAACGCACAGACGCACTCTCCTCGACTTCCCCCATCTCGGATCGTGTTCGATCGTCGAATCGATCGACCGCCGCCTCGACGAAGCCGAACGGGCCCTGCCCGCGCTACCGCGCCAGGCAACTCCGGCTCACGCGATCGTCGATCGACCGCGTCGTGAGCACGACGCAGAACATCGGCGACGCGTTTGCCCCGCCGCCTTTCCGCCCGTTGGTGATACCGCCTCGAGCGCCGCAGCCACTGCGACGGGCCAGGCCCGAAGCGCGGCGGGCCGCGCAACCGAAACTGCCACCAGGGCAACGAAAGAGTCGATCGGCCAGACGCGGGCCCAGACCAAGCGGAGCCTGCGGTCGGTGAACGATGCAGCAAACCGCACTGCTCGACGAAGGGGCACGGGCTAGTCGGCGTGGACGACGCAGGGCAGCCGGCGCAGCTCGAAGAGTGGACTCGCGGCCAGTTGTACGACCGGGCACAGCAAACTCGGCGTCCCCGGGCCGCAGTTCGATGAACAAGGGCGGAACTGGTGACTGCACTCCGCGACTACTGATCAGGCGATTTCAAGCATTGAGCTCGAAAGCCGGTCGGCAGACGCGCCGGAGGCGGTGGCCGGACAGAATCCGACCACCGCCTCCGGCGATGTCGACCGCAGGAAGGGGTGCGGCTACGAAGTGCGCGCCGCGTCGGCGGCTGTATCCCCAACGGCGTCGATCTGGTCGGTGACGGCATCGGTCGCGGCGTCGGCGACTTTGCTCGCGTTGGCCTGGAGCGCGTCGCCGATCGGCTGCGTACGCTGGCGGGCGGTCTCGGCGAAACGGAGGGCCATGGTGGTCCGCTGGCGATCGCTCATGGCCGTGCCGATCGCGAAGCCGAACAGGGTGCCGATGATCATTCCTCGGATAAAGCTCATACGACGGGGCGTACCCCGAACGGTGAGACGTGAAACGCCGTCGTGGCTGACCTAGTTGTGGGTGAGCGGCTCCACGTCGCCCAGCTGCTCCAGTCGGTCGACCTCGCGTTTGCGTCCACTGGTCTCGTTGCGTCAAGCCCACGACGTCGTCGATCATCTCGTCGATGGGCTCAGTGGGGGCCGACCAACTCGCGGCGCGTGATCTCGCTGCGCATCGTGCGGAGCGTGCGCACGAGTGTTGCCGCCACCGTGGGGTCGGTGGCAGCCGTAGCGGCGGATGGGGTCGAAGGCGCGCTTCGAGGTGTTCCTCGTGCGTTGCGGCGGGTGAGCCGGATCTTCGAGTCGCCCTCGGTGAGCTCTGCCGGCGGGGCTGGCTGGGCCCACAGGCGCAGGAGCAGATCGCCGAGTTGCACGATGATTTCGTTCGCCGTGCCTGGATCGTTGACCCCTGGCGAGAGCGCACGAATCGCGATGTCGGTCAGTTGTACGAGCCCGAAGGGCCACGTCTTGCTGCAGCGTGCGGGCATTGCCGATCGCAAAAACCATCGTGCAACCGCTCACGGCAGTCGTGATCGTCTGGAGGCGGCGGATCGATGTACATCAATGGGCTGTCTTGCCACACGAATCCACCGATCCGGCACCACGACCATCGCTTGGGTGCCGTCAGGAAGTGCATCGAACAGTGCCGCAGTGTCGATCTGCTGAATCCATCCGGATCGTCCGCTCTCGATCGCTTCCGCGCCGTCGGGAAATGGTCATCGGTGCCGAGCCGGCAACGGCGTCACCGGTCGTCGCCGGACGTGCAGCTCGAGCTGCCGGAACTCCGCTCGGTGCTTGGCCGGCGCGCAATGATGCTTCGCCCTCGATGGCCTCGAGCGTCTCGTCCTTGATCCGCTCGGCGACCGAGCCGACGCGCACGCTGTGGGCGATGTGGTCGACGGACCGCACAAGTGCGAACAACGACACCACGCCGAGCGCCAGGGCCGCGAGCACCGTCAGATGCGGCACGACTGCGCCTTGCCCATCGCCGAACGTGCGCGTCGAGCGGAGTGCAAGCAGTGAGAAGACCGCCGAGCCCAACGCCAGTCCGACGGTGTTCTGTAGCGTGCGGTCGCCGATCCAGTCGCGCACCGTGCGCGGCGAGAACTGCGAACTGGCCAGTTGCACCGTGATGAGCGTCATCGACAGCAAGAGCGTGATGGCGGTGATCAGCCCACCCGCCAGCGCAGCGAACACCGAGCGGGCGCTGCCCACGGTGGTGGCCAGCACGTCGGGTACGTCGGCCGGATCGATCTGGCGGTCGACCCACAGCGACAGCTGCGAGAGCGCAATCGCCGCCGCTACGTACAGACCGGGAATGATCGACAACCGGTGACGGAACTGGTCGATGAGCTGACGTACTCGCACCTGAGCAAGTCGGCGTCCTGTCGTACGGCCGCCGCTCATCGGACTTCAACCGTCGACCGTGACGATGCATGCTCCACGACAACCGACCGTATTGCGCGCGGCGAGCCCGGATCGTGTACCGGGTCGCTCAGGCTGGCCCGATGCGCACCGAGAGGTGCTCGACCAGGCCGCTGACCTCGATCAGCCGCGCCACCACAGCCGACGGATTGGCGATGACCACGTCGCCGCCTCGCTCCCGTGCCGTGTTGGTGGCCGCCAGCACAATGCGCAGCCCGCTCGAGTCCATGAACGACACGTCGGTCAGATCGAGTTCGATCGACGGGCCGGCCGCCAACACCTGTTGGATGGCGTCGTCGAGACGGGGCGCGGTGTGCGCGTCGATCTCGCCGCGGACGCGGCAGGTGGTCTCAGCGATGTCCACGCTCAACTCTGGTCCCTCGACACTCACCGCACGAACGGTATCGCAGTGGCCGCGCACCCCAACGGGTGTGCGCTCACCCGATCGGGTGAACTTCTGCTCGTCTGTGCCGCCGCACACCCCTGTTCGATTGGCTGGTTTGAGCACCTCGATGAGAGGGAAACTCCAGCGTATGGGAGCACCACTGCGCATCGCCCTGGTCAACGACTACGAGATCGTGGTCCGTGGACTCCGGTCGATGTTGGCGCCGTTCGACGACCGCGTGGTCGTGGTCGACACCGACGCCGGCGGCGTACCCGATCGGCCGGCCGACATCGTGCTGTTCGATACCTTCGCCAGCCGCCGCGGGTCGCTCCAACGAGTCGAGGAACTGGGACAAGCACCCCAGTGGCAACACGTCGTGTTGTACACCTGGGACGCCCCGACGGACTTCCTCGATCACGTCGCCACGGCGCATGTCGACGGCGTGATTCTGAAGAGCGACCACGGTGAGCGGCTCGTCGATCAACTCGAACGGGTGAGTCGCGGTGAGCCGGTCGGCAAGGAGCTGTTGCACGGCGATCAACCCGACGATCCCAGCTTGACCGAACGCGAGCGAGAGGTGTTGGCGTTGATCGCCCGGGGCCGGACGAATCCTGAGATCGGCCGCGAACTGTTCTTGTCGGTCGACACCGTGAAGACACACGTGCAGTCGTTGTTCCGCAAGCTGGACGTGCGCAATCGAACTCAGGCCGCCATGCTCGCCGATCGCTATGAACTCGCCGACCCGTCGTTGCAAGAGGCGACCGACGACGGTCGGCACGCAGTGACCTAGTCGGGCTGTTCGTTCCGGCCGGGCTGCTCGTCCCGTTGGCGCGTGACGTGTTCTGCCACACGGTCGACGTGGGCAAGTTCGCCAGACGGTCCTGAACGTCGCCGGTCGAGATCATGGAGAGTTGATTGGTGGCCATAGAGGGTCAATGTGTCCCCGGCCTCGAGCGTGAAACGGGCGTCGGGCGCGCCGTAGTAGTCGCCGTTGCGGTCGATACCGAGTACCACCGCACCTTCGTTGCGAAGACTCGTTTGGCCGAGCGTGCGGCCCGCAAGCCAGTGACCGTCGTCGATGTGCAGCTCGCCGATGTCGTAGTCGGCTCCGACCTTGAGCAAGCCGGCGTAGTCACGTACGTGGGCGTCGTCATCGTCGCTGACGAACGAGGCGAAGATTCGTCGAACACGTCGATCGACCCACGGCGAGGCCGCAAGTAGCCATATTCCTGCCAGGCCGAGCACCAAGACAAGCCCACGTGCGGCCATCTCGGATCCGCCGGAGTCGGAGAATCCGAGGAGCAACGTGGCGACCACGGTGGCAATCCCGGCGTTGCCGAGCAGCATCAGCGTCAGAATCACACGGCGGCGGACAGGGTGGTTGACGACCCGTTCCGCCTCGTTGGTGGTGAAGCCGACGCCGGTGAACGCCGATCGGGCCTGGAATCGGGCGTACTGCTTGCTCATTCCCGTCGATACGAGCGCAATCGTCGCGAATCGGGTGATCAAGAGGCCGATCAGTACGGCGATGAGCAGCGCAACGATGGCGACCATCGCTGCAGACGTACCCGGTGTTGTTACTGCCCAAACGTGCGGACGTGTGGCTCGGCGGCCGGTCCGGCGCTGCCTTGTGCGTAGGGGTGAACGACCTGATCGTCGCCGGTCAGCTGGGCGACGATGCGCCACCCTTCGATCACTCCATCGATCGAGGCGAAGTGGTGGCGGTCGCCGGCGAGCGCGCCTGCGATCATCGTTGCGTAGTCGCCGAGTGGTCGGTGATGTCCGGGTACGTCGAGGCACAGAGTGTGTCGCGCTGTCGCAGCCGAGTGCGGGTCGGTCACCACCACGTCGAGTTCGATCCGTTCGTCGTCGCCGTGGACGAAGCGGACGATGTTGGGCGGCGTCGTGCTCGTGGATCGGTGGTCGTTGCGCACCACGTACGCCACGGTGAATTCATCATCTTCCAGCCGCTTCCCGGTGCGCAGCCTGATCGGTACGCCCGTCCACCGCTCGTGATCGACGTACAACACGGCGTCGAGGTAGGTCGCGACTCGAGAATTGTCGTCGACTCCGTCGGTCTGCCTGTAGCCGTCGTACTGGCCGAGGACGCTGTTGGCCTGCTCGATGGGCCGTACCGCTTTCAGGAGGCCGTCACGTGCGGCTCGTGTGGACCCGGCACCACGCGTCGCTGGCCGGTCCATCAGGGCGAGCGCCAAGGTCTGCAGAAGGTGGTTCTGCACCACATCGGCGACAACACCGACCTCTTCGTAGAACGAGCCACGATCGTCGATGCCAGCCGACTCGGCAAGCGTGATCTCGACCGACTCCAACCGCTCGGGGTCGATCGCCGCGTCGATCAGCGGGTTGTCGAAGCGGAATGTCGACATGTGCTCAACCGACGCCTTGGCCAAGAAGTGATCGACGATCAGCAGACGGTCGTCGCCGAGCCGACCGGTGATGTCGTCGTACAAACGGCGGGCGGATTCGGCGTCGTGACCGAAGGGCTTCTCGACCACCAATCGCGTGGTGTCCGGGAGCGAGCTGTCGGCCAGCCCGGTGGCGACGTCGGCCAGGAGATCTGGCGGAAGTGCGGCGTACACCGTCGGGTTGTTGGTCCCGTCGATCGTGTTGGCGATCGACTCCCACGTCGATTCGTCGGCCGCGTCGCCGCCGACGAACCGCAGGTCGATCGCTGCCGCCGCTCGATCCGGGTCGACGCCGTAGCGCTCGGCGGTCGACGGGTTGACCGATGCGGCGAGTTCCCTGCGGAGATCGTCGACGTCGTGCGGGCGGCGGCCGACGCCGACCACGGGGCCCTCGAAGCATCGAGCGGAGTGCAGTTCGTAGAGCGCCGGGAGCAGCTTGCGTTGTCCGAGGTCGCCCGTCAGGCCGAACACGACGAGGGCGTCGCTGTGTCGATCGTTGTCAGCGGGCATCGAGGGCCTCGTCGAGGGCGATAGCCGCACTGATCAGCGCCAAATGTGTGAAGGCCTGCGGAAAGTTGCCGAGTTGCCGACCGGTGGGACCGATCTGCTCGCTGTACAAACCAACGTGGTTGCTGTAGCTGAGCAACCGGTCGAACAGGTCTTGTGCCGCGTCGAGGCGACCGGCGCGCACCATCGCCTCGACCAACCAGAACGAACAGATGGTGAACGAACCCTCCGATCCATCGAGCCCGTCGTCGTACCGTTCGAGGTCGTACCGGTCGACCAAAGGGCCGTGCGACAGGTCATCGACAACGCGACGCATCGTCGACGTCCACCGCGGATCGCGGCCGTCGACGAACTTGACGAGCGGTGCGAGCAGAATCGACGCATCGACCTGATCGCCGTGGAGCGTTTGGGTGAAGGCGCCGAGCTCGTCGTTCCAACCGTCACCCACCAGCGCATCGTGGATCTCGTCGCGTGCCTCCTGCCAGCGGTCGAGGTCGGCGGGACGACCGCGGTGGCTGGCCATGCGGATCGCCCGCTCGATCGCTACCCAGCACATCAACAGCGAGCTGGTGTAGCGCTGCGGTTCACAACGTGCCTCCCAGATGCCGTGGTCGGCCGTCGTCCACTCGCCGATCACGTAGTCGACGAGAAGTCGGATCCGCTCCCAGGTGTCGAGGCTGAGCGCGCGCACGTGCTTGTCGTAGAGATACAGCGAGTCGATCAGCTCGCCGTAGATGTCGAGTTGTTGCTGCGTCGAGGCCGCGTTACCGGTGCGTACCGGGGTGCTGCCCTCGTATCCGGTCCAGTGCTCCAGCAGTGTTTCGTCGAGCTTGGCGTTGCCGTCGAGGTCGTAGAGCGGCACGAGTGGGGGACCGTCGTCGAGCGAGCATTCGTCGACACGTGCGAGCAGCCAGTCGGCGAACGCGTCGGCTTCGTCGTGGTGGCCGGTCTTCAGTAGGGCATAGATCGTGAACGCCGCGTCGCGGACCCACACGAACCGGTAGTCCCAGTTGCGCGAACCGCCGATCGACTCGGGGAGCGAGGTCGTGGCCGCGGCAACGACGCCGCCGGTCGACTTGTTGGTCAGCAGTTTCAGTGCCAGCGCCGACCGCTGCACGACTTCCCTCCAGCGACCGCGATACGAGCTCTGCTGTGACCACGCACGCCACGCTGTGGTGGTGTGCTCGATGTCGTCGCGCGCGGCGGCCAGGTCGAATACCGAGTCGTTCGTACCGGAGTCGATGCAGAAGGCAACCTCGTCGCCCTCGCTTACGGTGAAGCGCGCGGTCGCCCACGTCTGCGGTTCGCCCGACTCGGTCGACGATTCGAGATCGAGGGGCACGGTGGCACGTACGAGGACGGCGCCGTGCGGCGCGTCGCAATGCACGACACGCTCGCCCGCACGCTCGATCGAAACGGGCGCTCGGGCGTAGTCGGGCCGAAGGGCAATCGCTGACGCCATGGCCACGTTGCCGCGCACGCATCTCACCCGGCGCACGAGGCGACGTGGTGCTTCGAGGCGCATCGCGTCCTCGACCTCGACCACGCCGTCGGCCGTGTGCAGACGGGTGACGAGCACGTTGGTGCGGTGCACGTAGAACGGATGTCGTTGCTCGATGGGGTCGGTGGGCGACAGCGACCAGTGGCCGCCGTGGTCGTCGAGCAGTGCGCCGAAGAGCGAACCACTATCAATGCGCGGCCAACACAGCCAGTCGATCGTCGCGTCGGTGGCGACCAATGCGACCGACTCGAGGTCGCCGATCGCGCCGTGCGCTTCGATGTCGGGGGCTCGATACGTCGGCACCGCGCGGCGAGTGGCGGTGTCCACGGATTAGCGCCCGGCGAGAGGGCTGCCGCCGGCATCGACGTAGTGGACCGTCAACCCGTCGATGTCGCCGATCGCTTCGCGCGCTCGGGCGACGGTGTCGGGGTCATCGGTATGCACCGAGGTCACGGTGACGTCGGCGTCATCGGTGTCGGCGAACGTCTCGGCGAACGCCGGACTGTGGCCGGTGCCGATCACGAAGCTCCACACCGAGCCGACGAATGCGCCGAATGCGGCGCCGCCGATCGCTCCGGCAAGCGCAGCCGTCCCGCTCAGCGTGACGAACCAGGTGGCGAGTCCGACGGCAACTGCGCAGACGGCGATTCCGATGGCGGCGCCTTTGCTGGCTCGTCGAACGGCGTGACCGGTCACGCCGCCAGGGTCGGCTTCGCCGGTCGGATTGCTGTGGCCAGGCGCGCTCTCGTCGGTCACCACGACCGCTCCGAGGGAGGCGTGTTCGATGCCGGCGTGTTCGAGGGCGAGGGTCGCGGCACGGGCCTCGTGGGGTTCGTCGGTGGTGACGATCAGGTTGTGTTCCTGCAAGCGCGGGTCAGCGGTCGAGTTGGTGGGGACAGCTGTGGTCCTCCGGCCAGGTAGATACCGACGCGCCCACTGGCTGAGCGAGGGACGCGTGCGGTGGGTTGGGGGAGTCTGTCGGTGCTTGTTCATGGAGATCGGCTCCGTGGTCAGAGTGGGAGAGGTTGTCGACTGGGAACGTCGAGCGCGCCTTATGAAGATCCGCTCGTGGACACGTTCTTGCCGTCGTTGGGATCGTCGATCACCTGGTCGATGATCTCGCGTGCCCGCTCTACCGCTTCTGGGCTGACCGGCTTCACTTCGTTCGCCTCTGTGTCGCCGAGGGTGGGGTCGGGTGCATCGTGCTGATGGTTGGGGGTCATGAGCGTTCCTTTCTGCGCCTGCGGGACCAGTTGGCCGGCGACTACGAGTCACGCGTCCGTTCGTTGACCTCGAGCGCCGAGCCGTCGTAGTCCCCCGGACGACCCTCGCGCTCCTCGTCGGGGGTCGCGCGGTTGCTGCGTTCGTCGTTCACTGCCAGGGCTTCGCCGTTGTCGTCGGGATTGGCCTTGGTCGACTGCTTCTTCGTCATTGCTGCTCCTTTGGATCGAGTAACGATTCGAAGTCGGCGTACCCAGGGATGCGCCCCTCGAAACCGCCAATCGACCTCAAACCGCAGCGCAGCGGCCGGCGGAGTGCAGTGCACGGATCAGCGTTGGTAGGTCTCGGTGGTGGTGTCGCCGGTTGGGTTGGTGAATTGGAAGCTGACGGTGGTGTCGGTGACGACGTAGTCGATCAGCCACGCTTCGTTGTCGAGGGTGTACTCGAGGCGATAGGCGCTGTTGCCGGTTTCGGTGAACGCGGTGATTTCGGCTCCGGGGAGGGGTTCGCCGGCTGGGCGGAACTCGTCGGTGGTGGGTTGGGGTTCGACTTGGTCGGAGATGTCGACGACGCCGACGAGGCCGCCGTTGACGTATGGGTAGGTGGTGGTGCCGTGGTAGTGGTAGTTGCCGTCGGGGCCGATGTGGCCGTTGTACTCATCGAGCTCAGCAACGGGGCTGCCGTCTGGTTCGACGAGTCCGTAGATGGGGAATCCGTCGAGGGCGTAGGCGATGGGGTTGGCTTGGCCGACGATGTCGTGGAGATGGAGTGGGGCGGCGTGGTAGTGGTAGTCGTCGGCGCGGCCGCAGTGGCCACCGAATTCGTCGAGTTCGCCGATCAGGTAGGCGTCCTCGCTGCGGTTGTTGAGCGCGTTGAAGATCGGTACGCCGTTCACTGCGAGGGCGATTGCGCCGCGAAACAGTCCGGTGCGTGCCGATACTGGTTGGGCTGCGAGTTGCGGCACGATCGGGAACTGCCATGCGTTGGTGCCGGTGTACGGCTGGGGAACGGGTACTTGTTGTTGCCAGTTGGTGATCCCGACCATCTTTGGGTGTGCGGGCATCCCGTTGGACTCCACGAGCCACACGTCACCGTCAGCGAACGCGGTCACGGTGTCGGCAAACGCCGCGAAGCCCGCCGGTACTTCGGTCGTGTCGGCCGCTGCGGTGTCGCCGGCTGCGGTGTTGGTTGGGTCGGTCACTGAGGTCTCCTCGCTGGTCGTTGCGTCGGTCGTGGTGTCGTCGCCGTTCGTCGGGTCGAGCGCGGAGGTTGCTGTCGACGCCCCCGAATCGGTTCGGTTGGTTGCGCATCCGGCCAACAGCAGCGCGCCGAGTCCGACAGCTCCGGAGCGCAGCACGGCGCGTCGGCCGATCAACAGAGATGCGCGAACCGGCATCGCGTGCGCATGAGCGTGGTCGTCATGGGACGATGGAGGGGTCATGACACCGTTGTCCTCAGCAACACGGTGTTGTCGATCTCCAAGTCGGTGCCCCACACGAATTGCGCGGCCGGGTCCCAGAGCACGGTGTTGTACCCGTCTTTGGGATCGACGTCTGCGGCGCTCCATTCGGTCGCTGGCGTCCAGTCGCTGTCATCGAAGGCGGCCGCTGCCCAGTCGGTGGGTGTGTCGATGATCAGGTACTCACAGGTTGCATCCGGGTCAGGGTCGCGTTCGCAGTCCGTGTTGAGCGGCGCCTGGTGAACAACCAGTGATGCCCAACTCGAGTCTGTGACCGCGATGACCTCACCGGATGACAGATCGGTGATCTGGGCGATGATCCCGCCGTCACCCATCTGTTGATTCGGTTGACCGATGTACTCGATGCCCGAGTCGGTCTGCTTGAAGTCTTTGGCCTCGATCGCCACCGTGAACGGCGCCACGGCGTCGAAGGTGAACGACTCGGCATTGAACGAACGCTCCGTGGTGATCGGCACCGAGTCCTCGCCGATGAACTCACCATCGACGTACACCGCCATCCAATTATCAGCCCACACATCGACCCGATACGACACCCCCGTCTCCGGCCCGTCGGCGCTCCCGCCGGAAACCGGCGCACCAGCAGCGTTCGAGCTGACAGCAGCGGTACTCGTTGCCGCCATCACGTTCTCCTGCACGGAGTTTCCGTCACTCGAGCCGCAGGCCGCCAACACGGTCGCAGCGATCACCACGGCACCAACAGGAAGCGTCCGGGTCGATATCTGCATGACCGGATCGTCGCGCTCGAGAGTAAGAACACTCCCGACTCGCTCGAAAGACTTCTCTCACCTTCCCCTGGCGTGGGGCGGCGGGGCGATCGGCCATCGCCCGGAGATGACCGGAGGTTGCCAATCCGTTTGCCAATCTACGTGGCGACACGAGGCGACACGGAACAACACTCCGTACGACGCCGTGTAGTGTTATCCCTGCTCAGACCACACAAATCGGCACCGGACAACACGAGTCGGACGGTCGTGCTCGCCCTCTCAAGGTGGCGGCACGGGTTCGAATCCCGTACGGGCTGCCAAGAACACACCAGGTCGGAGCCACCCTGCGGGTGGCTCGCTCGTTTTTGGGGATGCACCGGTCGTACGAAGCGGTTGCGCTCTGCGACTTGGGCCCTCTCCGGATCGGTTGTTGGAGAGTGGGGCCGTTGGACTCTGTGGTCAGCGGACGGCCGGCGCGAGGGTCGAGAGTGCGTACTGCGTGTTGACGTGAGGGAGGTCGACGTGGGTCCACAGCGTCCGCTCAGCAACAAGGCGGCAGTTGGTGTCCTCGGCTTCGTTGGCGTCACCGCCGTCGCCGGTGGGTTCGAGATGCTCGTCTTCCCCACGGGCAACGTGTTCGTGAAGGAGGCATGGCTCGATGATCTCCCCGTCTCGGACTATCGCCTGCCGGGACTCGTGCTCGGCCTGGGCCTTGGTGTTGGCTCGTTGGTCACTGCGTATGGATTGGTTCGCCGACCGGCGTGGAGGTGGCTCCGCAGCGTCGAACGGGCCACGGGGCGCCACTGGGCGTGGACCGGCACTGTAGGGATCGGCGCTGGATTGGCTGGCTGGATCTTGCTCGAGGTGGCGCTGATCCCTGAGCGGTCTGCGATCGAGGCGCTGTACGGCGCGTTGGCGGTCGGTCTCCTCGCAGTGAGCGCCACGCGGTCGTTTCGTACGGCGCTGAGCATCTCGCGGCCGTCGTGAGGGCGGTCCTCACATGGTGGTCGGCGGTGACCTTTGCCGTGCTGTGGGTTGGATTCGTCGTGCTGTTGATCGTCGACCGCGACGGCATCGAGTCGCTCGACGAATGGCTGAGCGATCGACCGCTTCCGATACGACTCGTGCTCTGGGTTTTGTTGCTACCGATCGCGGTCGGGCTGAAGGCGTGGACCTCGTCATCGCCGTCGATTCGCGTTGCGGCGTTTGTTGGACTCGTGCTGTGGACAGTCGCAGCCGCAACGAGTCTCGTCCGCCTGCTCAGCGAGTAGATCGCCGCAGCGCGCTCGCATGACCGTGTGTCGCGGCGGGAAGTGGCGGCGCAATGTGCGGTGCCACTTGTTCGACGGCAGCTCTGGGTGGAGTGCCGCGAGGCCCGTTGCGAACTTGCTGATCTTCTCGGGTCGGCACCCGATCGACCACAGCCACCGGTCAGCGCGACTGGGCACTCCAGTTGACTTCGTCTCGACGACGTAGCGGTCGGACAACGCGACCGTGTGTCGGCACCAGTCCGTGCATCGCAGTCCGGCGTCGACGGTGAGGCGCGCCACATCGTCGAGATCCGCCAATGTCGTCCGTCGGTACTCCGTGGTCAGCGTGGGACTCAACCGAGAACCGAGTCCGGCGGTGGTGGTGGTCTCATCGACGAACTGTCGGCTGGCATCGTCGAGTCGGTCGCGGTCGTTGAACGCGTGGGGCGTCCGACGTTTGACGGTGCGGCCCCGTCGTCCCTTCGTTTTGACCTCGAGCAGGGTGGTGCTCGTATCGAGGTAGGTGCGGGTCCGCACCTTGAAGCGGCGCCGGCGTTTGTGTGCCGCCGCTCGGTAGGAGTCGAGTTGTTCGGTATCGAAGTAGACCGACTGGTAGGCGGCATGTCGGCGGCCGTCGATCTGCAGTACTGCCCATTGATCTGCGAGCGCGTCGATGAGGCAAGTGAGCTCGTGGTTTGTGAGGACGTACTTGCGGTCGACGCGTTCCTGCAGCGCCGCGTGTGCGTCGAGTTCGTCGAGCGTGATCGGTGGCAGCTGCGCGAAGAGGTCGGAGGAACCGACGAGGCTGCCGCTCGTCGCGCTCATGACCGGGCCTCGAGCGTGATTCGCTCTCGGCCGGGAGCTTCGTGGTTCGTGGAGGCGAGTCGGTAGCGGACGTCGACCGAGGTGGTGTCGTTTACGAGATCGACTCGCTTGACCTTGAGCTTGACGACCTCACCGCCCAACAAATCCTCGAGGCGGGCGGTGAGGGTGGCCTCGTCGGTGTACGCGGCGTCGAGCGTCACCGCCTGCTGGCGATTCTGGGCGAACAGGCGGGGATGGTCGCCAACGAACAAGGCGGCGAGGATCGAACACACGAGGACCGGACCGAGCCAGGCCGGGCTGACGTCGAAGCCAGCGAGCAGGCCGAGCGCCAATGCGGAGAAGTAGTAGGCGATCTCCTCTTGGGCGATCTCGGCGCTGCGCAGGCGGATGATCGAGAGCACGCCGAACAGCCCGAGCCCGAGACCGGCGGAGACCTCCGACGAGGCGAGCGCAGTGGCGACAGCCATGACGCCGATGTTCAGGCTGAGGATCGCGACGACCATCTCCTTGCGCCGATATCGGGGGAAGTACAGGCCGAACACCAACACGGTGACCGCTGCGAGATCGATGAGGATGGCGAGGGGGTCTGACATGTGGACTCCTTGCAGATTGATGGCGTGCATCCAAGTACGGGCGGCTGGGAGTTCTCGGTGAGATGGGTGTGGATCGGTCAGGAATCGGCGGTCACGGTGCCGACGAGCTCGCCGGCATCGGTGACCGCATCGTCGGTGTAGAGACCGGTCGCCGAGCCGCCCGAGACCGTGCCGCCGAGGTACACGTCGTACGCATCGCCGGCGACCAGGTCGGGAGAGGAGAAGACCACAGCGCTGTACTCGTTTGCCGGTTCGACGGTGACGAGGTTCTCGCCGTCACTGGTCGTGACGTGCAACACCGTGCCCGCCGGCATGGTCGAGTCGGTGGTGAAGTACAGCGATGGTTGGCCGGGGCCCGTTCCCTCAGAATTCCGGCCGGACACGTTGGTCCCGATGAGTGTGCCTCCGGTCATCGTGAACGTTCCGCCGCTGTAGTCGATGGCGCTGTTGCGGGTATCGGTTGGCCCGCTGATGACGACCAGGCCGCCGCTCATCTCGACGTGACCGTTGGCGTCGATGCCGTCGCCTTGTTCGGCGAGCTCACCGGTCACGGTGATCGTCGTGGTGCCGCCGTTGATGTAGATGTAGTAGTCGCCGACGACTTCTTCGCCACGGGGCCTACCGGGTCCTCGAACGTCGCCGACGGGATCAGTCGCGGTCTCGGTGTCGGCGCTGGCGACGTTCAGTCCGTCGTCGTTCGAGGTGATGTCGATGACACCGTCGTCGATGGTGATGATCTCGGATTCGATGCCCTCAAACGACTCGGTGATCGTGATCGTGCCACCGCCAATGTTCACGGCGCGATCGCCGTGAATGCCGTCGCCCCCGGCAGCGATGGTGATGGTGCCGTCGATCACGGTGACGTTCGTCGCCGCCTGAATCCCGTCGTCGCCCGCGACGAGAGTGACGGAGCCGCCGTCGATCAGGACGTACCCGCGGTCGGAGTCCTCGTCGTTGTCGGCCTTGATGCCGTCGCCGGTCGCGTCGACGTTGACCGTGGCGTCGTCGATGACGACGTAGTCCTTGCCTCGGATCCCGTCGTCGACCGCGACGATCGAGACGGTCGCCGTCGATATGACGAGGCCGTCGTTGGTGTTGATGCCGTCGTTGAAGTTGGCGACGATGTGCAACTCCCCGCTGCCGGCGATCGTGAGGTCGGCATCGGAAAACAGCGTTGCGTTGGGCTCGTCGGTCTCGGCGTCGGGGAATGAGTAGCCGGCACCGTCGGTGAGGGTGTTGGTCGTACCGTCGGCGAGGATCACCGTTGCGAGTCCGGCGTTCGTCACGGCGATCGCGGCGCCGTCGGGGTTGGCGATGTCGACGCCGTCGAGGATCAGGGTGACGTCGTCGTCGTCCGCGTCGACGATGATCTCGCCGTCGCTCAAGGTCCCGCTGAACGAGTACGTGCCCGCGGCGGTGATCGTGACGGCGGCACCATCGATGATGACGTCGCCGGATTCACTCGTCGCCGTGGTGCCCTCGAGTGCGATGTGCACGATGCTGGACTCGTCGAGTGCGAGCTGCTCGGTGTCGAAGTGCGACTCAGGCTCGTTGTCTGCGGTCATCGCAGTGGCAACCGCGTCCTCCCCGGCGATCGATGCTTCCGTGGGTGTTTCGACGGACTCGGCCGCATCGGCGCCGGCGCACGCGGTGAGCGCGCCCGCAGCGACGAGCAGCGCCGGCAGGAGCCGAATCGGGTGCTTGCACGTTGATCTCATGGTCGTCGTTCTCCGAAGGGGTGGGTGCTGGCTTCGGTTCGACGTTGTACGACCGGACTCTGTGAGTCTCATGGGAAACGACCAAGAGTTGGCATTGGACGCGCGCCGGGGTTCCCGCGGCGGAGGAGTGCGTCGAGGTGGGCGATCGCCACGACGGCGCTTTGGTCACTCGCAACGCCGTGGTATCCCAAGGCTGCAATGCGGTCGATCACACTGCCGGTCACGGGTCCTGACCTGAACCAAGCGAGTGCAGGGCGCACGACGGGTTCGGCGACGGGCCGGTCATCGTCGTCCACGATCGACGCATCCTCGCGGCGGTCGCTTCGGCAGACGACGATCACCGCGTCGGGTCGTTCAGCGGCGAGCACGACGGTCCAGACATGCGTGGTCGGCCGTTGTTGCGCCGCGACCGAGAGCGCCGACGCGGCGTCGGCGGAGCCGCGCACGAGCAGTACCAGGCCGACGCGCTCTGCCGTGCTGCGCCCGACGGGGTTGATCATTCGCGCAACGTACGACGGCGGTTTGTGAGCTCGATGTCCCCTATCTGTGAGTCGTCTGTGAGGCGGTCGAACCGAGCGCCACGTCAGCGCACTGGTGCGGCGGGTAATGCCACCGTGAACGTCGCCCCGTCACCGGGCGCCGCCTCGAGGGAGATGTCGCCGCCGTGCGCGCGGATGATCGTCTGTGAGATCGATAGGCCGAGTCCTGATCCGCCCGTGCGGCGGGCACGTGATTGGTCGCCGCGAGTGAACCGGTCGAACACTCGCGCTGCTTCGGTTTGTGTGAGACCCGGTCCGGTATCGGCGACTGAAATCTCGACGGCGTTGACCGTGTCTTCGACGATGATCCGAACGTTGGCGTCGTCGGGCGTGTGCCGGATTGCGTTGTCGACCAGTGCGGCGAGCGCCTGGTGGAGTCGGAACCGATCGGCGCGCACTTCGCAATCGCCGGCGACGTCGACGTCGATGTGACGATCCGGTCGTCCTGCGAGCGCCGATGCGGCGACATCACTCACCACCGCACCGACATCGAACGTCGTGATGTCGAGCGGTTGATCCTCGTCGAACTTCGCGAGTACGAGGAGGTCCTCGACCAGGATGTTCATGCGTTCGGCCTCGACCCGTAGGCGCCGGATCGCGTCGTCGAGTTCGCCGGGTCGACGGAACCCTCCCGCTTCGTGGAGGTCGAGGTATCCCCTGATCGACGTCAACGGTGTCCGCAGTTCGTGCGAGGCGTTCGACACGAACTCCCGAAGCCGTTGCTCGCCGGCATCACGCTCGTCCAGCATCACGTTGAAGGCTGTTCCGAGGCGCCCGGCTTCGGTCGTGGGGTTGTAGATGTCGACCCGCCGGTTGCGCTCTCCTTCTGAGATTGCCTCGGAGACCTCGGTGATCGCGATGATCGGTCGGAGTCCGAATCGAGTCAGCCACGATGCAACGAGGACGAGGACGACAAGTACCACCGCGGTGATCGCGATGAAGGTGTACGCGAGTTGGCGGACCGTGTCGTCCACGTCGTCGATCGGAACTGCAACGATCGTGTCGAGGGTGGTCTCGGTCGCCGGAATGAACAGCGCGCGAAACGTGGAGGTGCCGTTGATGCCGCCGGTCGTGATGATCTCCTTGTCGGCGGCACCCGCTTCGAGGAGCGGTCCGACGTCGGGCCGGTCGTCCAGGAGTTGCCCCTCGGTGAGTGGCCGTAAGGTGCCGTCCGGCCGGAAAACCGCGATGAACAGATCCGAGATGCTCTCGGTATCGGGTGCCGGTTCAGCGCTGCGGGCGGACGCGTCGCCGACCGAGAGCACGGGCCGTGCTCGCGCCTCGGGCGGCAGCGGCGTCGCCAACAGCCGATCGTCGATCTGGCTGTAGAGCTGGCTTCGCTGGGCGTTGATGGCGAACGCTCCGGCGCCGATCACCACGACGAAGATGATCGCGAAGCCGAGCAGTACCCGGGTTCGAAGCTTCACCCGTCGTCTCGCAAGCTAAAGCCGACGCCACGGATCGTGTGGATCAGCTTCGGCTCGACGTGATCGACCTTGCGGCGCAGGTAGCTGATGTAGGTGTCGACCACCGATGAGTCTCCACCGAAGTCGTAGTCCCACACATGGTCGAGCATCTGCGCGCGAGACAACACGCGCCCGCTGTTGACCAAGAGGTAGTGCAGCAACTTGTACTCAGTCGGCGACACGTTCACCGTCGCACCTGCGCGTCGCACGAGGTGGGCGTCGACGTCGAGTTCGAGATCGGCGCATTGGAGCACCGTCGTTTCCGCAGACAACCCCGCTTGGCGGAGGCGCAACTCGGCCCGGGCGACCAGCTCGGCGACGGCGAACGGCTTGACCATGTAGTCGTCGCCTCCCGTCGTCAGGCCGCGGACACGATCGTCGGTCGAGTCGCGAGCGGTCAGGAAGATGACCGGAGCTCGGGTGCCGCTTTCTCGGAGCCGGCGGAGCACCTCGAATCCGTCCAGTTCCGGCATCATCACGTCGAGCACGATCAGGTCCGGCCGGAGTTCGGCGGCCATTTCAAGGCCGCCCCGACCGTCGCCAGCGCTGGCCGTTTCCATCCCGGCCAGTTCCAGGGCGGATTCGACGAGGTATCGGATGTTCTCCTCGTCGTCGACAACGAGGACCATTGGCAACCGCTTCGTCATCGTGCGCTCCCGAAGTCTCCGATCACTTGCGCGGCCCTGGCGACGATCGGTGCCCCGGACTCGGGCGACGAACCCTCAGAGTGCGCACAGTCGGCGGGCCGGCTCTCGGTGTCTCCGATCGCATTGTGCGGCGGACTGAGGTCGCGTTCATGTCGTCTCGCATTGGTGGTGCTTGCTCAAGGCGGGCACCACTCGAGCAGGCGATTATTCGATCGACATGCGAACTACTTGTGAGTTTCGTGTGAACCGGTCCAGCGGCTCAGCGGAGATGCCAGCAACGCTGACAGAAGCGGGTCAGGCCATGGGCGTGAACCACGACGGCGGCTCGTCGTCAGCGGCCATTTCGGGGTCGAGCGGGGGAACTTCGTAGCGCGCCCGCAGCGTGTCGACGTGCTCGTCGACGTTCGACCAGAAGTCCCATGAGGTCGCGAACGTGTCGGTGGTCAGCGCCGACCCCCGCGTCCACGCCACCCAGAACTTCTCGGGCTGGAGCGCTCCCGTGAAGTCGCCAGCGACATCGTTGATGTGCACCCCGATGTGCCAGCTGAAGATCACCGGCAAGATGTGCCCGGCGACCGGTTCCTCCGGGTGCATCCCTGCAGTGAAGGTCGATACGAGCAACTCGCCTTGTGGTGTGGTGCTGTATCCGCTGAGCACGTGGGTGGTGTCGTGTGGAGTAGCAAACGCCTCGTTGAGTCCACCGGGTTGCCCGGCGAACGGGAAGCCATTGTCGGTGTAGAACTCGTGGAACGTCCGGCCGAGCGTGCCCGGGCCATGTTCGGCCAATGCCTCGTAGCGGGCTGCGAGTTGCGGGTCGGGGGCGTCGTCGTAGGGCATCAGCCAACGATTGACATCACCGCTCCATTCGTGATGGGTGATGCTCAACATGTTCTGCCGGGTCATGTCCGCCATCACCCAGTCGAGGTGGCCTTTGGCGGCCTCAGCCAGTTGGCGGACGGGCTCGGCTTCGACTCCCAACGCCGCCGCTTGATCGACGACGACGCCGATCTTGCTGTCGTCGATCGTGCCGTCGACGGTGGCCATCACACAGCAGAACGACACTGCGTGCGAGCGCAGGCGCGGCCGCACCACCGACGCGGCCAGCTCCGTGCCATCGATCGCCGAGAGGTCGTCGACATCGAGCGAGTCGCCTCGCCGAAACACGTAGTGGTGCGCGGCGATGAGCGCCGCACGGTCGGTGTCGGCCAGGTCGACGGCGCCCCGAGCCGTGGCGACGTCCTTCATCGCTCGCAGAATCGCGACTGCCTCGGCTTCGGTGGCATCGACGAGCATGAGCTCACCCTATTCGTCCACCCGACGAAGGCTCGGCGAGAACTGCTCCCAGCAGCTGACTGCGTAGCCGGCCTTCTCGATGGGGCTTCGGTTTCGGTGCGATCGTCGGCGATCACGGCGACGGCTGTGGCGCCGGGTCGGCGTTCACCCGCCGGTTCACATGGGGCAACACGGGTCGGCTCAGAGCGGTCCGTTGTCTCCGGTGCCGCACACGACGACGCCGAAGCACGCCACATCGGCGCCACCTGCGGCCGTGGCGGTGCTGCCCGCGCTGTTGCGGATGCCTCCCAACACCGTTGCAATGATGGCGCCGGCGGTGTTGTTGTTGCCGCCAGTCACCGATGAGAGGATCCCGCTGGCGGTGTTCTCTGAACCGCCAGATACCGACGCACTCAGGCCGCTGGCGGTGTTGCGTTCGCCGCCGGTAACCGTGGCGAACTCGCCGCTGATGGTGTTGAGCGAACCGGCGACGAGTCCGGAGTGGCTGGTGTAGTCGTTGTTGGTGCCGACCACGATGTTGTGACTTCCAGAACGTTCCTCGTCGCCACCGAAGGTGTCTTCGTTGTAGCCGACGATGAGGTTGCCGCGACCGGTGCAGTCCTCGAATCCGCTCTTGTCGCACTCGCTGTTGCTGGTGCCGTCGACGACCTGCACGTTGACACCGGTGAACCGCACCGTGGGGTGCCCGTCGATGACCGTGTTCGAGATCGGAGCGGTCTTCGTTTCCAACGCGGCGACTTGAGCCTTCAGGGCGGCGTTGTCGGCTTCGAGCGCCGCGATGCGATCCAACACACTCTGGTTCGCGCCGGCCGTCTCCAACGCCGTCACACGGTCGTCGAGCTCGGTCAACGAGGTGGGCACGTAGTAGCCGACCACGTCGCCGATCACGAACACCTGACCGTTCTGATTGAAGATGTCGATCGCACCCGTCGACGACAGTTTCACGTCCACCTTGTTCGGGAACGGGGCCTGTCCAGCCGAGAAGTTCAAGTTCGACACCGTCGGCACGTCGGTGAGCCCGGATGGGAACAGTCGAAGATTGGACTGCGCAGTCGGATCCACGATGGTCACGTTCATCGCCACGGCAACCGCTGCACTGGGGATCGTCAATGGGCCGACGCAATCGCCCGCACCGCCGGTGATCTGAACAGTGGCAACCTCGTTGGCGGTGAGCGCTCCGGCGCGCGGGCCGCGCCGGTCCGGTGGTGGCCGGAAATCGAACGCCCGACACCCGTCGGTTGGCACGAACGTGGCGTCGCTTGCGCCTGGCGCGGCTTCAGCAGACCATGCCGCAGTAACGATCAACGTCGTCGCCACCGTCAGCACCACTGCAGTGACGGGCCAAACGACATGGCGAGCTGATGCGCGTAGGTCGATCACGTTTCGCCTCCAATATCTCGGCAACGGCCGGCTCGGCTCGAACGTACGCAGCACAACATCGTTCGACATCGGGCGATCGCCCCATCTTTCGACCACGATCAGACGTCGAGGATCACGGAAGGGAACTCACTGACATGCCCGCACGACTGTCGTCGATCAATGCGCTGGTGACTGGCGCGAACCATGGCATCGGTGCCGCAACTGCGCTCGCTCTTGCTGAGAAGGGCGCTGATCTCCTGATCAGCTACTTGCGAACCCCGCACGAGTCGGATCGGTCCGACGCGTTCAACGAGGCGCGAACTGGCAACGCAGATGCGGTGGTACAGGCCATCGAAGCGCTGGGACGGCGTTGCGTGGCGATCGAGGCCGATCTCGCCGACGCCGACGCGCCCCGCCACCTATTCGATCAGGCCGAAGCTGCGCTCGGTCCGATCTCGGTGCTCGTGCACAACGCCAGTGGTCCGAGCAAGGACACGTACGCGCCGTCAGCGCCCAACCAAGTGGGGCGCTTCGCCGACATCGTCACGACACGCTCGATCGATAGCCAGCTCCACGTCGACGCCCGAGCCGGAGCCCTGCTGATGGCCGAGTTCATTCAACGCCACCGCTCGCGAGGGGCCGATTGGGGTCGCATCGTCACCCTCACCTCCGGGGAGGGCCGGGAGTTTCCTGGTCAGGTGTCGTACGGAGCCGGCAAGGCGGCGTTGATCAGCTTCACGCTGTCGGCGGCGGCCGAGATGGCCGCTGACGGTGTCGCCGCCAACGTCGTGTACCCGGGTGTGACCGACACCGGATGGATCACCGATCAGGTTCGCGCCTTCGTGGACACCGACGTCGAGCACCACCACATCGCCGATCCAACCGAGGTTGCAGACGTGATCGCATGGTTGTGCTCCGACGCCGGCCGGATCGTGACCGGCAACATCATCCGCCTGCGCTGACCGCATGCGTGTGGCGGGGCAGGTCCTCAGTCCGACGGCAGCCTCAGGGACAGGGCGGCGTCGAGGAACGCCGCCATGCGCTCGGCGTGGTGCTCCGCATCGAGGGGACCCTCGTCAGCATCGAAACGGTGAGCAAGGGCCGACAGGGTGAACGGCGCAGCGGCGCCGTGCACGATGAGGAAGAACGCCTCCCTGGTGGTCAGCGCGCCGTCGCCCGGATCGGGTCCGGCAGCGATGACCGGGGCGATGAACTCGTCGAAGACGAGATCGAGCCGTTCGGAGCCGACGATGCCTTCGTGGTTCATCAGGCGGACGAGTTGTGGCCGCTTCGCCGACGCGACCAGGAACGCGCGGATCGAGTCGCGGCGCCGTGTGGGCCCGGACCGTTCATCCGCTGGTTCGGTGGCGTCGATCTCTGCGACGAGCTCGCCGAACCCGTGTCGCACGGCCGCCCGGAACAGATCGTCCTTCGAGCCGTACCGCTGATTGATCGCGCCGTGGGCGAGTCCGAGCCGTCGGCTGAGCGAGCGCAACGACATCGCCTCGAACCCTGCCTCGGCGAAGGCGTCGAGTGCAGCGTCGAGGATCGCCTCGTCGGACACGACCTGCGGTCGGCCTCGTCGACCGGTTGGCGGTGCTGGTTCGGCGGTCGTCACCGGCCAGATGGTGTCACGAGCGGCTCGGTGAAGACGTCGTGGGCGTAGATCGGATCGAACGGGTCGGGCTCGTTCGGCGCCGGCGACGAGAGCAGACCGAAGAACGCATCTCGCTCTCGTTGCTCGGCGCCATCGGGTAGGTGGTACGTCGTGGCATTGTCGAACGATCGGGCCTGTAGCTCGGACGCTCTCGGTCGACGTGTTGCGTCGTAGGTCGCCAGCGCGCCGGGAACCGAGACCGAGTCAACGTCGAAGCAGCGCGTGAGGATCGCCGCATCTTCGATCGCTTGACACGCGCCCTGAGCTGCGAACGGCACCATCGGGTGGCAGGCATCCCCCAGCAAGGCAACCCGACCTGTCGGGGCGACCCAGGAGTCGAGCGGTGCCCGATCGCGCAGCGCCCAGCGAAAGATCGGCGGTTCGATCCGATCGAACAACTCGTGGACGCCGGGCGACCAGCCGTCGAAGTGTTGACGGAGCGTCTCGAGGTCACCAGGTTCGGTCCACGATTCGATCGCCCAGTCGGGCTCGTGGACGACAGCGACCAGGTTGACGAACTGCCGATGTTCGCCGACGAAGTACGACACGAGATGAGCGTCTGGACCGAGCCGGTTGGTGACCTCGACCGGCATGTCGCCGAGGCGTTCGGTCGGCACGAGCGCACGGTACGCCACCCAGCACGAGAATCGGGCCGGTGGCGCATCGAACAGCATCGACTGCACCTTGGAGTGGATCCCATCCGCGCCGATCACGACATCGCCGCCGATCCGGGCACCCGAGGCCAACTCGATCGCGGGTTCCTCAGCCGACACGTCGACGACCGGTTCGCCGAGGCGCATCGTCACGCCCGGAGTCGAGCCGGCGAGCTGAGCAAGGAGTGCGATCAGGTCGGGCCGGTAGACGTTCACGTAGGGGTGACCGTGGCGGCGCTCGAGACGTTCGGCCAGGTCGAGCGTCATCAGCTCACGGTCGTCCTCCCAGCGACGCAGCACGACCCTGCGCGGTGCCGTGCCGATCGCACGCAGCTCTTCGGCCGCCTCCAACTCGGCGAACACCCGCGACGCATTGGGGCTGATCTGGATGCCCGCGCCGACCTCGCCAAGCGCTCGCGCCCGCTCGACCACGACGACGTCGTGGCCAGCTCGGCCGAGTAGCGCGGCGGCGGTGAGACCACCGATGCCAGCACCGACGATGACGACTCGCACCGCGTCACTCCGGCAGCGGCACCGGCGGCGTCGTCTCGCTCGCCCCAGACCAGATCGCACCGTCAGACGTGGACATCATCAGCTCGTATGTCGCGGGCGGGTAGTGCATGCGCGGTGTGTCGGTCGCCTCGGGCTGCGGGACCGGATCGCCGGGTGTGACGGTCAGCGGGGCGGGCTCTGTCAGGTTCGCCAGCTCGTCATCGCCGATTCCACAGAGCGCTCGAACCTCGGGGTCGATCCACTGGCGTTCGTCGATGGCCCGACCGCAGCACACTTCGAGGCTCAGCCCTTCGGGTCCGGCGAAGTAGATCGACTGACAGAACCCATGGTCGATGGGGCCCATCACCTGCACTCCGTTCGATCGGATCCGGTCGCGCATCGCCAGCACTTCGTCGAGATCGTCGACGTGGAGCGCGATGTGTTGGGTTGCGCCCGCGGTGACGGGAGCCCCTGGGTTTCCTGCGTGCGTGACGCCCCACTGCGGATCCGTGGGATTGTCGGGGTGCTGCACGAACGCGATGTACGACTCGGGCGACAGTTCGACGAATCCGTGGAACGTGTTGTCCACGCCGTGCATCCAGTACAGCGCCTTGGTCGGGCAGCCGAGCACGTCGGCGAAGAAGGTGAGCTGTGCCTTCATGTCGGCGGTGGCGATCGCCAAGTGATTGACGCCGCTCGGTCGCAGATCCGGTCGGCAACGGGAGCCGACGGTCGGTCCGATCTCGGGATCGATCGCTCGGGTCGATGCTGTTGTGGTCATCTCTGCTCCTGGTCGGTGAGCGTCTGGCGGCACCACTCGGCGACGAGCGCCGAGTACTCCTCGGTGTGGAAGAGCATGAGCTGGTGCTTGCCATCGGGATGGACATGAAAGTCGGGGTCGCCGCCGGTGGTATCGACGACGAGCTTGGCCACCGATGGCGGAAACGTCGGATCATGCTCGCCAACCGTGTACAGGATCGGCTTGCTGTTCTCGGCGAGCGGGATCAACGGGTCGTAGGTGAACAGGGTCGCCCACGACGCCATGTCGTAGAACCAGGTGTTCAACGGGTCGGCATGCTTTTGTTCCTTCGCGCCGACGTAGCCGTAGTCGGTGTCGAAGTCGAAGAAGCGGTCGATGTCCAGCCGAAATCGGTCGCCCCACACCGCCTCGATCTGCGCGTAGGCCTCGGAGCGGAACGGGTTGTCGGTGGGGATCAGGGGCGAGGATGGGATGCCGTAGCCCATCAGAATCGCGCCCACGAACGTGTCGGGAGATGCCGCCATTGCCGAGTACGCCGCCGCAGCGCCCATCGACGATCCCTTGACGAACACGGGGAGCCCGGTCTCGGAGCGAACGTGCTCACCGAAATCGACGGCTGATTCGACCCAGTCGTGCATCGTGAATTGTCCTGGTCGCCGCGTGGTGCACGAGCGGCCGTGACCGGGCGCATCCATCGACCACACGTCGACCCCGTGGCCGGCAAGTCGGGCGCCGAAGCTGTCGTAGATACCGCCGTGTGACGCGATGCCGTGTTGGATGACGACGGCCAGGTCGGGATCGGACGCTGGATAGCGGTACGCGAACGTCTCGCCAACGATGTGTTCCTCGCGACGCACGCCCGACAGACTATTTACTCACCAACTGGAGAGCAAATAGCACGGGCGTTCGTGCCACCTGGTGGGTACCGTCCACCAGGTGGCCGCACCGCTGAAGGACTCGTTCGGGCCAGAGGTCGCCGACTACATCGCCGCGCTCATCGGTGGCGTCGTCCACGACTTCCCAAGGGCGGCGTTCCTGCGCCGATGCAACGACGGCTACGACGAACTCGAGCTGCGGCCACGAGCTCAACACATCGCCGACGCGCTCGCAGATGTGCTCCCCGCTGACCGCGGCGCGGCGATCCAGGTGGTCGTCGACGCACTGCGCAACGAAGGCGCTCCGCAGGAACTGCGCGGCATGGAAGCGTTCCGCTATCTCCCGCTCTCCGACTTCGTCGGCGACCACGGGCTCGACCACTTCGAGGTGTCGATGGTGGCGCTGCGGGAGATCACCATCCGCTTCTCGGCCGAGTTCGCGATTCGCCCGTTTCTCGAACGACATACCGCAGCGACGCTCGAACAATGCCGCCGATGGACCGGTGACGAGAGCGAACACGTCCGGAGACTCGTGTCCGAAGGCACGCGGCCGCGGCTGCCGTGGGCGCCGCGGCTGCGGATGTTCATGGCCGACCCAGCCCCCGTCGTCGAACTGCTGGAACTGCTCAAAGACGACGACTCGGAGTACGTCCGACGCTCCGTGGCGAACTGCGTGAACGACATCGCCAAGGATCATCCCGACGTGGCGATCGACATCGCCCGCCGCTGGTGGCCGAATGCCTCCCCAGAGCGTCGACGGCTGGTCAAGCACGCGCTCCGGTCGCTGATCAAACAAGGTGACGTCGACGCATTGGAGGTGCTCGGTTACTCCGGTGAGTCACCGCTGGTCGCCGTGGCGGCGGGGTGCGATCCCTCAACGGTGCCGATCGGCCAATCGACCCACCTCTGGGTCGACCTGCACAATCCAACCGACGGTCAGCTGAGTGCGCTGGTCGACTTCCGGGTGCACTTCGTGAAGGCCAATGGGTCGACATCGCCGAAGGTCTTCAAGGGAGCGGAACTCGACCTCGAGCCCGGCGCTACGGCGACCGTGCGGAAGAGTGTGTCGATGCGCGTGCACACCACACGGACTCCGTACCCGGGCCGCCATCGCGTCGAGGTGTTGATCAACGGAACTGCGCATCCGCTCGGCGCATTCGATGTCGTCGCGGACGATTGAGTCGGCTCCTGTGGAGAGGGAGTTGCCCGGCGCACGGCTCGACCAGCGCTTGGGTGAGATGCGCGACGATGGACGGTGCACATGGATGTAGGGGGCAGCGACATGAGCACGTTCGGTCAGATCAACCTTCTCGTCAGCGACATGGCGGCGACGGTCGAGTTCTATCGATTGCTGGAGCTCGACTTCGCCGACGCATTCGAGTGGCCGGCCGGCTCTGGCGCACACCACATCGACGACATCACCGGCGATGGCGTCTACATGGCGTTCGACGATGCGCCGATGGCCCGAATCTGGGCCAAGGGGTTCGACCCGGGTCGACGGGGTGGCAACGTCGTGGTGGGCTTGATGGTGGCGGCGCGCGACGACGTCGACCGTCTCGTCGAACGGGTACGCAACGCCGGGCACCCTGTCGCCTGCGAGCCGTACGACGCGTTCTTCGGCGCGCGTTACGCCATCGTGATCGACCCCGATGGCAACCAGGTCGGTCTCAAGAGTCCGATCGACGACGAGCGGCGGTACATCCCCGACACCGGCGGTCGGTGACGGCTGCGCCGCGGGCGCTCACCCTGGGATCGGCGCTCACCATGCGATCGGTTGCTGATCGCGGAAGAACCCTCCGGTCGGGCCGTCGTCGGGCAGCGTCGCTGCCCACACGATTCCCGCCGCGCCATCGGCTACCGGGCGGCCTCCGCCACCGCCCATGTCGGTGGCCACCCAACCCGGACACACGGCGTTGACGCGCGCCGACGGCATCTCGGCGGCCCACATCTTGGTGAGCGCATTGAGGCCGACCTTGGAGATGCGATACGCGGGCAGGTGACCGCCCATGTCGGCGAGCGCCCCGGCGCCCGACGACACGTTCACGATCCGGCCGTGCTCGCTCGCGCGAATGAGCGATGCAACCGCCGAGGTCAGCTGCCACGTGCCGAACAGGTTGGTGTCGAGCGCCGTCCGCACACTGGCGAGGTCGGCATCGATCGCCGACTGCCAGGTGTCGTACATGATCGCTGCGTTGTTCACCAGCACGTCGAGTTCACCGATCGCCTCAACTGCTCGAACCGCGGCCTCGACCGAATCGGAGTCGGCCAGATCGAGCTGCACGACCTCGGCGCGGCCGCCGGCCCGCTCGATCGCCGCCACGACAGGCTCGCCGTTCTCCACTGAACGCGACGCAACGAGCACGTGATGTCCTCGAGCAGCGAGCTGCATGGCGACCTCGCGACCGATACCGCGGTTGGCGCCGGTGACCAGCGAGGTCGTCACTGTGTGCACCCTGCCGGTGGAGATGTTTGGCTGGGCATCGGCGAACAGCGTACGGTGGGCGCTGCACGAAGGGGGAAGCCGGTGCAAGGCCGGCGCTGACCCGCAACCGTATGCCGACGATCGAACTCGTCGGTGAGCCGGAATACCCGACGTGCAGCCATATCCGAAATGCCGTCGAGGTCTACGGCCGCCGGATGGAGCGAGCAGAACGGCTCGTTGCCGTCTCGTGTTCGTCGACCTCACTTTGTTGCGAGGTTTCAACGAGCATGAGCATCCGTTCACCCCGAGCGATGGCCCGAGCGGCCATTGCCATCACCACTACCGCCGCCCTCGGGCTGTCGATGTCCGCTGTGGCCAACGGCCAGTCGGCAAATCCCGACGACAACGTCGTATTCGACGAGTTGCGCGGACCCGACACCGTGGCGCCGAGCCTCGACTGGATCGAGCGGGAGTTGGCCGCCAACGGCGGCTCGCTACCGAGCCAGTTCGACGCCACCGGACAAACCCCCGACTGGGGGCTCACCGCCGATGCCGTTCTTGCGTTGAACCGCGGTGGCCGCGGTGCCGAAGAATCGGCGATCACGGCGACCGGGCTGATGGCGGCGAGCATCAACGACTACATCACGGGCCAGACGTTCGGCGATCCCAACGGGGTGTATGCCGGGCCGGTCGGCAAGTCGCTGGTGACCGCCATCGTGCAGCGACAGGATCCGAACGATTTCGGCGGGGTCGACCTCGAGGCGCTCTCGCGGGCGGCGATCCAGCAGACCGGAACGCAGGCTGGCCGATTCTCCGACCAGAACTCGGACTTCGGTGACTTCTCTAATGGATTCGGCCAGGCGCTGAACGTGCTGGGGCTGTCGGCGACGCCCGACGGCGTGCCAGAGAACGCCGCCGACTTCCTGCTCGCCCAGCAGTGCCCCAACGGCGGGTTCCGCAACAACTACGACAACATGCCGCTCACCCGCGGCTGTGACGACAACGCGCAGGCCGATGTCGACGGGTCGGGTTTCGCCCTCCAAGCGTTGCTCGTGCTCGACAGCAGTGCCGAGGTCGACGAGGCGATCGAGAAGGCTGCGGCATGGTTGGCGTCGGTCCAGCGGGGCAACGGGGCGTTCCCCAACAGCGCCGGCACCGAGAACAGCAACACCAGCGGACTCGTCGCCCAGGCGCTCGCCGCCACCGGTGACCCGAGCGCCGCGGTCAACGCGGCAACGTGGATCAGCACGATCACCGTGACCGAGGCCGAGACGGCCGACGGCACGCCGTCGCCGGTCGACATCGGGGCGATCGCCTTCACCAAGGGTGCCTTCGACACCGCACTGGTGTCGGGGTTGCCGACCGACGTCGCCGGTCGCGACCAGTGGCGACGGGCGACCACGCAGGCCGTGTTGGCGTCGCTGCCCGTGTTCTTCCCCTCCACGTTCGTCGCCGGCTCGTTCGGCCGCTTTCTCGATACGCGTCCTGATGGGTCGACGGTTGATGGTGAAGATGTTGGTGGTGGTCCGGTTGCTGCGGGTGCGGTGGTCGAGTTCCAGATTGCTGGTCGTGGGGGTGTGCCCGATGATGCTGAGGCGGTTGCGGGGAACGTGACGATCGCCGATGTTGGTCAGCGTGGGTTTGCCACGGTGTGGGATTGCTCGGAGCCGCGTCCTGGGTCGTCGAGTGTGAACTATGCGGGTCCGGGTGCGGCGTATCCGAATGCGGTGATCACGAAGTTGTCTGATGAGGGCACGGTGTGTGTGTTCGTGCAGCGTCAGGCGCAGGTGATCTTCGACGTCAACGGTTTCTTCCCGTTTGGTTCCGGATACGAGCCGGCTGCTGGCCGGTTCGGTGATACGCGTCCTGATGGGTCGACGGTTGATGGTGAAGATGTTGGTGGTGGTCCGGTTGCTGCGGGTGCGGTGGTCGAGTTCCAGATTGCTGGTCGTGGGGGTGTGCCCGATGATGCTGAGGCGGTTGCGGGGAACGTGACGATCGCCGATGTTGGTCAGCGTGGGTTTGCCACGGTGTGGGATTGCTCGGAGCCGCGTCCTGGGTCGTCGAGTGTGAACTATGCGGGTCCGGGTGCGGCGTATCCGAATGCGGTGATCACGAAGTTGTCTGAGGAGGGCACGGTGTGTGTGTTCGTGCAGCGTCAGGCGCAGGTGATCTTCGACGTCAACGGTTTCTTCCCGTTTGGTTCCGGATACGAGCCGGCTGCTGGCCGGTTCGGTGATACGCGTCCTGATGGGTCGACGGTTGATGGTGAAGATGTTGGTGGTGGTCCGGTTGCTGCGGGTGCGGTGGTCGAGTTCCAGATTGCTGGTCGTGGGGGTGTGCCCGATGATGCTGAGGCGGTTGCGGGGAACGTGACGATCGCCGATGTTGGTCAGCGTGGGTTTGCCACGGTGTGGGATTGCTCGGAGCCGCGTCCTGGGTCGTCGAGTGTGAACTATGCGGGTCCGGGTGCGGCGTATCCGAATGCGGTGATCACGAAGTTGTCTGATGAGGGCACGGTGTGTGTGTTCGTGCAGCGTCAGGCGCAGGTGATCTTCGACGTCAACGGTGTGTTGTCCTGAGCCGGTGCGTGTGAGGTGAAATCGGCGGCGTTCGCCTTGGTGGTCGCGGTGGCCGGTGCGCTCGCGCCGGCCACCGAGGCCTCCTCGGCGCCCGCTGTTCCGGATCAACCGGCCGAGCAGAGCAACGAGCCGTGTACCGACGACGACGGGGTCACCGTGGTCGTCGACTTCCAAGAGCTCGGCGGCGGCGTCAACATCCGCTGTGCCCCCGGCCCGGTCGACTCGGGCATCGACGCGCTCAACCGCGCCGACATTGCCTGGGAGGGCACGCGTCGAGATCCCGGCTTCGTGTGCCGTATCGCCGGACGTCCGAGCCCCGACAGCGAAGCATGCGGCAACACACCTTCGGCGAACGCCTACTGGTCGTACTGGCTGGCGCCTCGCGGTGGCGAGTGGTGCTACAGCAACCTCGGCGCCGGCAACCGCACGCCGCCACCCGGCACGGTCGAGGGATGGTCGTTCGCGCTGAACCGGGCGACCACCGAGATCCCTCCTCCCCGCCTCGACCCTCCGCCGCCCTTGCCGGGTGTCGAACCGGCGCAACTCGACCCGGGCGACTGCAGCACGCCGGCCTCGTCGGCGACCACGACGAGCAGTACAGCGGCCCCGACATCGTCGGTGACGACTCCGTCGACGACCCCGAACCCGCCGGAGGACGGCGACGACACCCCGCCAGCACCAATCGCGGCGCCGGCCGCGCCGCCGCCAGCGGCCGAGCAACCAGTCGGCGACCCCTGTCGGCAACAACGCGGATGGCGGCGGGCAGACCGGCGACGGCGCGCCGGGAGGCGATGGGTCGACAACGGACACCACGTCGAGCGCGATCGATGTGACGACCACGACCACCACGCCCGCCAACGCCGCCCTCGCAGGAACGAGCACGACGGGAGTGGCCACCAGCCCGCCGGCGACGCGCCCAGCCACGACCACCGCGCGTTCTTCCGAGATCGACCTCGATGAGATCACCGGGGATGGCGACGTGGCCACTGAGCTCGACACGCCTGTGCCGATCGGCAACGTCGATCTCTCCGACGACGGCCGCGGCGGAGGCGGCTTCGGCGCAACGACCCTGCTCGGCATGTTGGCGATCGCGGCGATCGCTGGCGGCGGGTTCTGGGCTGCACGCCGTAGAGGCGTCACGTGAGCAGACTGCCGCGCCGGCTGCATCCCGGCGCATGGTGGCTGTGGGCGATCGGTCTCGCGGCCGCCGCCTCGCAAACCACGAACCCGCTCGTGCTGTTGTTGTTCTGCGCCGTCGCCTGGTGCGTGGTCGCCATGCGGCGCGGCGACGCTCCGTGGGCCAATGGCTTCCGCTTCTACGTGCTGCTCGGGCTCGTGATCATCGCCGTACGCGTGGGCTTCCGCATCGTGTTCGGGGAAGCGGGCGCCGGCGAGACGGTGCTGTTCGAACTCCCCGAACTGCAACTCCCTGACGCCGCAGGCGGAATCCAGATCGGCGGCCCGGTCACGCTGGAAGGGGTGCTCGCCGCGCTGTACGACGGCCTGCGGATCGCCACGCTGCTGCTGTGCCTCGGTGCAGCGAACGTGCTCGCCGACCCGAGACGCCTGCTGAAGGCGCTCCCCGGTGCACTCCACGAGGTTGGTGTTGCGGTCACGGTGGCGTTGACGATGGCCCCTCAGCTGATCGTCAGCGGTCGACGTATCCGTCGTGCCCGTCGTCTCCGAGGCGACCTCGGGAGCCGCCGCCAAATCGTGCGGACCGTGTTGGTCCCGGTGCTCGAAGATGCACTCGACTCGTCGCTCGTGTTGGCCTCGTCGATGGACTCGCGGGGATATGGGCGCACGGCGGGGCTCCCCCGCAGCACGCGCGTCTTCACGGCGGTGCTCGTACTCGCCGGGCTGTGCGGCGTGTGTGTCGGCACCTACGGCCTGCTCGATGCCACCACGCCGCGACAACTCGGCCTCCCGATGCTGTTGGTCGGGAGCGTGCTGGCACTTGCCGGACTCCGCCTCGGCGGCCGCCGAGTTCGTCGGACCGTGTATCGCCCCGACCCGTGGCGTTGGGAGGAGACCGCGATCGTCGCCTGCGGGATCGGTGCCGCCGCGTTGATGGTGCTCGCCGATGCGGTCGACCCCGGCAATCTCTACCCAACGCTGCAACCGTTGCGGTGGCCGGAGCTGGGCCTGATCCCGGCTGTCGCCGCCGTCGTTGGTGTGTTGCCCGCGATCGTTGCGCCGCCGCCGCGCTCGTCGATGCGCGCACCCGTCGCCGAGCCCGTGCCGAGTCGGGAGCCGCGCGAATTGGTAGGGACGCCGTGATCGACTTCACGGGCGTCACCGTCACCTACCCAGATGCCGACGCCCCGGCCATCCGTGACGTCACCGTGCACATCCCGGCCGGCGAGTTGTGCCTCGCTGTCGGACTCACCGGAGTGGGCAAGTCGACGCTGCTCGGCGCGATCAACGGCACGGTGCCGCACTTCACCGGCGGCACGTTGGCCGGCACCGTAACGGTGGCCGGGCTCGATACACGCCACTACCCGCCGCGCGAGTTGGCCGGTGTGGTCGGGATGGTCGTGCAGGACCCGGCGAGCGGGTTCGTCACCGACACGGTCGAAGAAGAGCTGGCGTACGGCATGGAGCAACTCGCAGTGCCGCCCGATGTGATGCGCAAGCGGGTCGAGGAGACGCTCGACCTGCTCAGCATCGCCGACCTCCGCAATCGCTCGACGCAATCGTTGTCGGGAGGGCAGCAGCAACGGGTGGCGATCGGATCGGTGTTGACATCGCACCCTCAGGTGCTGGTGCTCGACGAGCCGACCAGCGCACTCGATCCCGCCGCCGCCGAGGGACGTGTTGGCGGCGCTGACTCGCCTCGTCCACGACCTGGGCATGACCGTGGTGCTCGCCGAACACCGGTTGGAGCGGGTGGTGGAGTACGCCGACCTGGTGATGGCCGTCGATCGGAACGGCGAGGTGCGCTGCGGCCCGCCGCAGGAGATGATGCGACTCACCGACGTGGCGCCGCCGGTGGTGCGACTGGGCCAGGCGGTCGGGTGGGATCCGTTGCCGCTCTCGGTGCGTGATGCGCGTCGACGCGCTCCCGAGCTCCGGGCGCGCCTCGACCCCACGACCGCACCCGACGCCGTTGTGGTTTCGGGCGTCGGCTCCGGCGTCGGACCAAGTGTCGCGGAGGCGGGGCATGGTGCAGCCCCGCCGGCGGTGCGCGCCGAGCGGTTGGTGGTGCGCTACGGACAGACGGTGGCGGTTGCCGGGGTCGACCTGGTGCTGCACACCGGTGACGTCACGGCGATGATGGGGCGAAACGGATCGGGCAAGTCGTCGCTGCTGTGGGCCCTGCAGGGCGCCGGGCGTCGAGACGGCGGCCGTGCGTTGCTCGCCGATGGCACGGACACCGCATCGCTGACGCCAGCGGACGCCAACCGTCGCATCGGCCTGGTTCCGCAGGTGCCTGCCGACCTCCTCTTTCTTGCCAGCGTGGAGGACGAGTGCGCAACATCAGATCGTGCGGCCGGTCAGCCGGCGGGGTCGTGTCGCCGGATACTCGACCGGATCGTCCCCGGTATCGACCCGGCGGCGCACCCGCGCGATCTCTCCGAAGGTCAGCGCCTCGCGCTGGCGCTGGCCGTGCAGCTGTGTGCCCAACCCGACGTGGTGCTGCTCGACGAGCCGACGCGCGGCCTCGACGAAACCGCGAAGCTGCGCTTCGTGGAGGTCGTACGAGGCCTGGCGGCCGACGGACGCGCAGTGGTCATCGCCACCCACGACGTTGAATTCGTTGCGGCGGCCGCACACCGCGTGGTCGTGCTCGCCGACGGCGAGATCGTCGCCGACGGACCGACCGCCGACGTGGTGACGTCGTCGCCCGTGTTCGCTCCACAGGTGGCCAAGGTGCTGCAACCCGATCCGTTGCTCACCGTGGCCGAGGTGGCGGCTGCCCTACACATGACCGACCATGACATGACGTGGGGCGGGCGATGAGTGTCGGCGCAGAGATCGAGCAAGGGCGTTCCCGCGCCGCGCGGCAGCCGGTGCCGATCCGTCTGCGCAGTGCTGTCGTCCTGGGCATCGCCACCGTTGCCGGACTCGCCATGTTCTTGTGGCCACTGCTGGTCTCCCCGGCCGTGCAGGGCACCGCACACGCCAACGAGGCGCCGTTCCTGTTCGTGCTGATCCTGCCCATCGTGATCGCCGTCGTGCTGTTCGAGCTGGCCGATGACGGCATCGACGTGAAGGCGCTCGCGGTCCTCGGTCTGTTGGCCGGCGTCGGCGCAGTGTTGCGGCCGCTCGGCGCCGGCACCGCAGGCATCGAAACGGTGTTCTTCCTGCTCATCTTGGCCGGACGCGTCTACGGGCCCGGGTTCGGGTTCGTCCTCGGGGCGACCACGCTGTTCGCGTCGGCCATCGTCACCGGCGGGGTCGGTCCGTGGTTGCCGTTCCAGATGATGGCGGCGGCCTGGATCGGATTGGGCGCCGGGCTGCTGCCACAGTGTCGCGGCAAAGCCGAGATCGCCCTGCTCGCCGCCTATGGCGTGGTCGCCGCATACGCCTTCGGCTTCCTGATGAACATGTGGTTCTGGCCATTCGCCGTCGGCACCTTCACCGGGTCGGCGGACACCGCAACGGTGCAGTTCGTGCCCGGCGACGCGGTGGTGGAGAACCTGCGACGGTTCTTCGTGTTCACGATCTCCACGTCGACGCTCGGCTGGGACACCGGACGGGCGATCACGACAGCCACGGCGGTGGCGCTGATCGGCGCACCGGTGCTCGCCGCGCTGCGCCGGGCGCGGAAGAAGGCCCGCTTCGAGTCCTGAGCGGTTCCAGCTCACGCCGAGATCACGCCCCACCCGTACTGTCCGCGCATCGAGAGGCCCGACAGGGTCGGGAGGGCGAGATGCAGGTGAGAAGGGCAGTGGCAGGAGTCATCGCGGTAGCAGTGGTCGGTGCTGCCTGCGGCGGCGACGACAGCGGCGACGTCGGCAGTGGCGGCGACGCGTCGGTGACGTTCGTCAGCAGCGAGGCGCGGTGGATCGACACCACCGAGGGGCTCGACGAGTTCGACGTGTCGGTGCAGAAGACCGATCCGACGGTGCTCGGCGTCGAGGGAGTGTGGACCTACTCGGTCGAGTCCGACCTGCCGATCGACGAGCTGCGCATTCGGCCCGAGCTGCGCGCTGGCGTTGTCATCGACGGGCAGTCGAGCGACGGCGAGGGTCAGCTCGGGGGCGCGAGCAGCCGGTTCGAACGCGAGATCGGTGACATGCGGCTGGTACCGACCGACGACGGATTTCGAGTGGAGTTCATCGTGGGCAACCTGCTCGGCGCATCGGATCTGCGGTCGCAGGAAGAGTTCGAGGAGTTCATGGCCGAAGCCGGCGTCGACGTGGACGACGCGCCGATTCGCTTCGCGTTCATCGAAGACCGCGACGCCCCTGGGGTGCTCGACTACCGCATCGTGCTGTCGGGAACCGTGGAGATCGACGGCAACGAGATCGAGCTGAACGATGCGATCGAGTTCACCGCGATCGAGAGTGACCCCGACGCGGTGCGAGTCGCCGACGACGAGAGCGCGATGGCCGCGGCCGAGGCGGCCGACGTGGTCGAGACGGGGGAGTGCGTGCCGTTGGCGATCAGCGCCGACGAGGCGAGCTTCGCCATCGTTGCGCCCGACGCGGTGGCGGTCGATGGGCCTGTGCCTGCGGGTTGGAGCGTCGAGTTCCAGGAGATGGATCCATGCGACCGCACCGGGCTCGGCTTGCTGATCAGCCCCGACTCGCGCTCGGCCGACATCAACGTGTGGGTGATGCCGGCGCCAGGTGAAGACGCCCGGGCCTTCGCCGAGCGACGGATGGCCAACAACAACCTGTCGTTCGACGACGAGGGCAACGAGGTCACCCTCGGCCCGGGCGACGAGTTCTACACCGACTATGCGCCCATCGACGACGCCGAGCTCGCCGGTCTCCCGGCGGTGCGCGTCGTCGGCGCGGTGGACTACGGCGAGGGGTCGGTGATCACGACGAACGAGGTGGTCGCCGTGGCTGGCGACCACGCCGTCATCGTGTACTACAGCTACTTCGACACCGATGACCTCGCCGAGGTGTTGCCGACGCTGCTCGACGGTCTGACGATCACCGAGTCGTAGCTTCGGTACGGTCGGCGACGTGGCCGACCAGCATCTCGATCTCGATCTCGTCCGTGCACAGTTCCCGGCGTTTGCGGGTGATGGCGGCGATGCGTTCTTCGAGAATGCGGGCGGATCGTTCGCCTGCCGGCAGACGATCGACGCGCTCGCCGGGTACTACACCGACACCAAGGTGCAGCCCTACTCGGCGTATGCCAGTTCGGCCGCCGCCGGCCGGGCGATGGATCGCGCGCGCGAACGCTGGGCTGCGGCGCTCGGGGTCGCCGAGGACGAAGTGGTGTTCGGCCCGTCGACCTCTGCCAACACCTATGTTCTCGCCGCCGCGTTCGGCGAAGTACTCGGGCCGGGCGACGAGGTGATCGTGACCAATCAGGATCACGAGGCCAACACCGGGGCCGTCCGGCGCGCCGCTGAGCGTGCGGGAGCGACGCTGGTCGAGTGGCGGATCGATGCGCACACCGGACTGCTCGACATCGACGAGTTGGCGTCGCTGGTCACGGATCGGACGCGCCTGGTCACCGTGCCGCACGCCTCGAACATCATCGGTCAGGAGAACGACGTCGGTGCGGTGTGTGCACTCGCCCACCGAGTCGGCGCACGAGTCGTGGTCGACGGCGTCGCTTTCGCCCCCCACGGGTTGCCCGACGTCGCTGCGATCGACGCCGACGTCTACCTGTTCAGCCTGTACAAGACGTACTCGGTGCACCAGGGTGTGATGGTCGTGCGCAACGGGTTGCTCGACGACCTTCCGAACCAGGGGCACTTCTTCAACGCCGACGAGCCGAGCAAACGGCTCAACCCTGCGGGCCCCGATCACGCGCAGATCGCGGCGGCGGGTGCGGTGCTCGACTACATCGAGCTGTTCGACCACGCGCACGAGGCGGTGCCTGCGACTTCCCTGCGCGATGCATGTCGACGGACCGCCGTGCGATGGCAGGCGCACGAGGGCGTGCTCACCTCACTACTGCTCGATGCGCTGGCCGCACGTGATGACATCCGTGTGCTCGGGCCGTCCGCAGTCGGGGAGGTCGCGGGCCATCGATGCCCGACGGTTTCGTTCGTGTCGCAGACCGAGTCGTCGGCCGTCGTCGCCCGACGACTGGTCGACCGGGGCATCAAGACGAACAGCGGTCACTTCTACGCATGGCGCGTGCTCGATGCTCTCG
Source organism: Ilumatobacteraceae bacterium (assembly GCA_965230015.1). Lineage (GTDB taxonomy): Bacteria > Actinomycetota > Acidimicrobiia > Acidimicrobiales > Ilumatobacteraceae > JABSQH01. The sequence goes on from CBDDKF010000017.1 coordinate 326,719, forward strand.
GTATCGACCCCGAAGCAGGCGTGGTCCGTCTGTCGTTCGTCCACTACACGAGCCGTGCCGACATCGAGCGCGTCGTCGCTGCGCTGAACCCCTGAGTCGATCTGACACGCTGTGGTGATGGCCCATCCGCAGATGTTCGACGACGACGACCCGATCCTCGGCCGGGTGCGCGAGATCGCCCGGGTGCTGCCGCGCAGCGACGAGAAGGTGTCACACGGCCGGCCAGCGTTCTTCACCAAGAAGGTCTTCGCCTACTACGGCGGATCGCTCAAGGTCGATGGCGAGTGGGTGCAACATCCGCAGTCGATCGTGCTGCTCCCCGATCCCGAGGACCGCAACGCGTTGCTCGAGGACGATCGGGTCTACGTGCCGGCCTACCTCGGGCCATCGGGATGGATCGGTGTCGATCTTGACGATGCCAGCGACTGGGACGAGGTGGCCGAGTTGCTCGATGCCTCGTACCGCCTGACCGCGCCGGCCGCCGCGATTGCCGAACTCGACGCCTGATCGGTCGAGCGCTCAGCTGAAGATCGCTGCGAGCCGGTCCTTGGCCTTGGCGTCGCCGAGGGGCCGGCCGATGATCGCGGTGTTGTTGCGCACGATGATCGGTCGCTGCAGCAGCCGCGGGTGTTCCACCAGGGTGGCCACGACGGCGTCGGCATTGCCCACGTAGTCGTCTTCGTTGAGCCCGAGTTTCTTGAACTGCGCGTCCTTGCGCACGAGGTTCTCCACGGGGTCTTCGAGCATGTCGATGATCGCCCGCAGCTCTTCTTCACTCGGGGGCGCTTTCAAGTAGCGCACTTCTACTACGTCGATGCCCATGTCCGCAGCGACCGCCACGGCGTTCTTCGACGAGTTTCAATTCGGGTTGTGATAGATGCGTGCGTCAGCCATGGCTACCTCCGGTGTCGAGGCGACGTTGTCCGGAGAGTAGCGGCGATGCGTTACGAACGTGGGGTGGCGAACTTCTCGGTCCAGTACGGCAGCCCGTCGACGCTGTACGCCAGGCCGAAGCCGACATGGGTGTTCGACGACAAGATGTTGGCTGCGTGGCCCGGGCTGTTCATCCAGGCGACCACCACGGCGTCGACCGAGCCATAGCCGAACGCCACGTTCTCGGCCCAGTTGCGGAACTGGAACCCGGTGCGACGAATGCGGTCACCAGGGTTCGAGCCGTCTGAGCCCGAGTGGGTCATCAGGCGGCGATTGGCCTGGTCGACCGAGTGCGCCTGGGCGGCTTCACCCAGCTGATGGCTGTAGGTAAACGGGGGAAGCCCACGGCGCGAGCGTTCGGCGTTGAGCAACTCGAGGTGACGCTGGTAGTCGGGCGACAGCCCTTGTACTTCCGGCTTCGGCTCGGGCTTCTCCGGTGGGGCCAGACGCACCGCAGGCGCAGGGGACTCCGGCGTTGCCAGACCGTCGATGGTGGAACTCGTCGCCAAGGTCATCGGCGACGCTCCGATGACGAGCGCACCGATGGTGGTGCCGACCAACAGCATTTTTCGCACGTCTTCTCATCGACGCGCCGGTCGGGAAACTAAAGCAAAGTTCCGCACAAGCGAATGTCAAGAACGCGTCAAGTCGGTTCGGCCCCGTGGCGGCCGCTCCTCTCGCCGCTCCTCTCGCCGTCCCCCACTAGGGTCCTGGTGTGCGCCGACCGGTCGATCGGGTCCTTGTGCTCAACGCCGGGAGCTCTTCGGTGAAGTACCAGCTCATCGCCCTCGCCGACGACGCCAATCGACACGCCGCAGGCACCAACCTGGTCGGTGGCGTGGTCGAAGAGGTCGCCGATCGCCATGCGGCGTTCGAACGGATTGCCGAGGCCCTCGACGGACAGCGCGTCGACGCCATCGGTCACCGCGTGGTGCATGGCGGGGAAGCGTTCTCGGCGCCGGTGCTGGTCGACGACACCGTCCTCGACACGTTGCGATCTCTGATTCCGCTGGCACCGCTGCACAACCCGGCCAACATCGACGGCATCGAGATCGCTCGACGCGTGTGGCCCGATGACCCCCAGGTGGCCGTGTTCGACACGGCCTTCCACGCGACGTTGCCTCCTCGCGCCTACCGGTATGCAGTCCCCGACGACTGGTACCAAGCCCACGGCGTACGGCGCTACGGCTTCCACGGCACCTCGCACGCCTACGTGGCGCGCCGCGCCGCCGAGGTGCTCGGTCGCCCGCTCGACCAGCTGGCGCTGGTCACCGCGCACCTCGGCAACGGCGCGTCGATGGCGGCGATCGACGGCGGCCGCAGCATCGATACCTCGATGGGTCTCTCTCCGCTCGAAGGGCTGGTGATGGGCACCCGCTCGGGCGACATCGATCCGACCGTGGTCGCCCACGTCGCCGAGGCAACCGGACGGTCGGCGAACGATGTGATCGACGATCTCAACGACGCGAGCGGGTTACGCGGACTGTGTGGCGACTCGGACATGCGCCAGATCATCGAGCGGCGCGCCAACGGTGACGCTGCCGCCGCGCTCGCCTTCGATGTGTTCGTCTACCGAATCCGCAAGTACGTCGGCGCGTACCTCGCCGTGCTCGGACGATGCGACGCGCTCGTGTTCACCGGTGGGATCGGCGAACACAGCCCCGACGTGCGTGGCGCTGTGTGCGCCGGACTGGTGCATATGGGGTTTTCGATCGACGACGAGCGGAATCGACGTAGCGAAGTGGTTGCCTCGACCGACGACGCCGAGCGGGCCGTGCTGGTCGTGCCGACGGACGAAGAGCACTCGATTGCCGAGCAGACCGCCGCGCTGCTCGCCTCGCTCGACTGACTCAGGTGCGTGGCAGGATTCCGGCGCGTTCGCCGAGCTTGGCCAGCTCCCCGAGCACGAGCAACACCAGCGCCGCCGCCGCGCCGACCGCCCACTGGTTGGCGGTGAGCGGCACAGTGGCGAACACGTCGCGGAACACGCCGAGTTCGGTGATCAGAATCGGCACGAGCAGCACCACGACGAACGCCAGCCATAGGTTGCGATTGGTCAACGTCGACCGTTGGAAGATCGTCAGGTTCTCGAACCGCAGATTGAGGGCCAGCGCGATGTGGGCGTAGGCGAAGGTCACGAAGGCCATCGATTCTCCGATCGCCGCCGAGTCGTACTGGGACTCACCCCATTGACGCACCGCCATCGTGAGTCCGGCCATCAACGTGCCGGCCACCACGATGCGGATGCCCAGTCGAAGGTCGATCACCGGGGCGTTTGCGGCGCGCGGCTCACGTTGCATCAGGTCGGGCGCAGGAGTGTCGAAGCCGAGCGCAGCGCCGATCGACGCCACCACCACGAAGTGCACGAGCAGCACCTGACTCGGCTCGAACAGCGCGGTCCCGGCGATCGCCGCCGCCAGGAGAAACCCGACCACGAAGCCGATCAGGTTGGCCATCTGCACCCGGATGTACTTCATCAGGTTGTCGTAGATCCCGCGGCCTTCTTCGACCGCGGCGACGATCGTGGCGAAGTCGTCGTCGACCAGGATCATCTTCCCGGCGTCTTTGGCGACGTCGGTGCCCGTGCCCATCGCGACGCCGATGTCGGCGCGTTTGAGTGCCGGAGCGTCGTTGACGCCGTCGCCGGTCATCGCCACGATGTGCCCTTCGCGCTGCAACGCATCGACGAGGCGGACCTTGTCCTCGGGGGCGACGCGGGCGACCACGCCGAGGCCATCGAGGCGGGCCGCCAGCTCGTCGTCGGCGAGTGCGGAGAAGTCGTGACCGGTCATCGCCTCGCCCTCGATGCCCAACTCGGCTGCGGTCGCCTTGGCCGTCACCAGCTGGTCGCCGGTGATCATGCGCACCCTGATGCCCGCCCCCTTGCACCGCTCGATCGCCGACTTCACCTCGGGCCGAGGTGGGTCGACTATCCCGGTCAGGGCGAGGAACGTGAGATCGGTGACGTCGTCGAGGTGGTCGGCGGCGGGATCGAAGTTGCTGGCCGGCAGATCGCGGACGGCCACGGCCATCACGCGCAGGCCGCGTCCGCCCATGTCGGCGAGGACGCCGCGGAGACGCTCGCGGTCGTCGTCGGTCAGCGCGGTGTCGGACCCGTCGGCCGCGCGCAGGCGGCTCGACCGTTCGAGGAGCACGTCGGGAGCGCCCTTCACGTAGCACCGAATCGAGTCGGGGTCGTCGGGAGCTTCGTGGAACGTGCCCATCAGCATGTACGCCGAATCAAACGGCACGGCAGCCACTCGCGGATGCGCTTGTCGGGTGGCCTCGACGTCGATGCCGCCCTTCTCGGCCAAGGTCACGAGCGCGCCTTCGTTCGGGTCGCCGACCAGCTCCCCATCCTCGACGACGGCGTCGGAACAGAGCGCCATCGGCAGGAGGTACGGCTCGAGGCTCTCTGAGGTCGACCCCACCTGGCGAATGGTGCCGTCGGCCGAGTACCCCTCGCCGGTCGCCGTGTACCGCCCGCCGTGGGCCAGCGCGAGCTCGCGCACGGTCATCTGGCCGACGGTCAGTGTTCCGGTCTTGTCGGTGCAGATTGCCGACGTCGAACCCAATGCCTCCGCCGACGGGAGCGTCTTGACGATGGCGTTGCGCTGCGACATGTGCACGGTGCCGAGGGCCAGCACCGCGGTCACCACGGCCGGGAGCGCGTCGGGAATTGCACCGATCGCCAGCGCGACACCGACGTTGAACAGGTCGGACCACGAATCGCCCTCGCGCACGCGCAGGATGAACACGATGGCGACGAAGGCGATCGCCGCGAGGCCGAGGATCAGCCTGGTCAGCGAGTCGATCTGGCGGGTCAACGGCGTGGTCTGTGTCTTGGTCGCCTGCAGCATCCCGGCGACGTTGCCGACCTCGGTCGCCATCCCTGTTGCGGTCACCACGTAGGTCGCGCTGCCGCGCGTGGCCGTGGTGTTGGCGAACACCAGGTCGGTGCGATCGGCGAGCGCCGTCTCGGCGGCGACCGAGTCGAGCCGCTTGAGCACGGGCGTACTCTCCCCGGTGAGGCTGGCCTCGTCGGTTTCCAGGCTGGCCATGGTGAGCAGCCGGCCGTCGGCCGGGATGCGGTCGCCGTGCGTGATCGACACGATGTCGCCGGGCACGAGTTGCTCGGCGCCGACGGTCGTCTCGTCGCCCGAGCGCAGCACGGTCGCCTCGGGGTGGAGCATGTCGCGCAGTGCGGCGAGGCCTTTCTCGGCGCGGCTTTCTTGGTTGAGCGCCAGCACTGCGTTGAACAACGTGATGGCGAACACAACGACACCGGTCGAGATCTCACCGATCACGAACGCCACGATCGATGCGACGAGCAACACGATCTGCAGCAGGTTGCGGTACTGGCGGACGAACGCGGCGAGCCGGCTCTCCTGGTCGTCCTGGTCGAGTTCGTTCAAGCCGTAGCGGCCCTGTCGGCGTGTGATCTCGTCGGCCGAGAGCCCAACGTCGGGGTCGACATCGAGCTGCTGCACGGCTTCTTCCGGCGAGAGCGAGTGCCAGGGCGTCGTGTCGGAAGGTTGTGCGTCGGCGGGGGAGTCGACCGTCATCGCCATGGATCGTAGAGCCCGCCGAGCGACGAGGTCGCGTGAGGCCCCGATGTGCACCGACCCGCCGACACCTGGCCGGGCGCGGTATCTACGGTGGACTCATGGGGAGGAGGCGTCGAGTGGCGATGTCCGCGGTCGCCCTCGCGATCGCACTCGTCGCCTGTGGCAACGAGACGACCGCCGATCTCGAGCTGATGGCAGCACGGCAGGCAATCGGCGTCGAGGCCGCGGAGTACGTCATCCCGGGCACCGCAGACCTGGGGGTGGGCAATCCCTGTGCGCAGGGCGACTGTGCAGGTGCGATCACCCGGGCAGTCTTCGTCGACGGGCCGTGGCTGCGGATCGACGACGTCGCGGATCCGCTCGGCTTGGCAGGTGCTGAGCAGACGATCACGATCGACGTCGCCCCCATCGAGGCGCTCGGCGGCCCGGTGCCCGACAGTGGTCAGTTCCGCATCTGGGGCGAAGACGCGGCACAACTCCGTCGAGCGCTCGATGCCGGCTACGAGCTGTGGGTCCACGCGTGTAACGACATTCATGAGTACATCTGTCGCTCGCTGGCCTTCGACGACGAAGGGCGCGTCGCCGGCGTGGGCTACGGCGCATCCCGGTTGGTGACGCCGACGTTGGCCCGTGCGTCTGTCGGTAGTGCGTCGGCCCGTGCGTACCTCACCGACGTGATGGCCAACGGCGCGCCGCCCGGGACGCCGGAGTGGGACGCGGGGCCGCCCCCGCCTCCTCCCGAACAGCTCGTTCCCGGGCTGGAGGAGGATCCGGCGCGCACAGAGGGCGCGGTGCTCGTCGACATCGCGATCAAGACCGAGGTGAGCGATGAGTCGGGCGTCGTGATGTGCGTACGTTCCTCGGTGGCGGTCGGGATGTGCTCGGCGCCACAGCCGCTCCGCGCCGGCAGCCAACACCAGGTATGGATGCGCGACGACCCGGTCGTCGAGTTAGTGCTCAGCGACGAGATGGCCATGTTCGTCGCCAACGCGCCGGTGATCGCCCGCCTCGCCGTCGAGCTTCCGGCGGACGCAACGCCCGGGGAAAGTGTGGGCGTCGTGTTCGTGGAGATCGACGACATGGTCGACCACCCCGACCAGCCGTTCGCCGGAACGGTGCGCATCATCGATGGCTGTCCCCACTGGTCGATTCTGTGTGGGGAGACGTTCGAGACGACGCTGCTGGCCGCCACGCTCGTCGACGGGTAGATCTGCCATCGTGGTGGCCATGGGGACTCTCTCGATCGAGCCGAGCGGTCGGGCGTGCGGCGCCGCCATCCGTGGCGTCGACCTGCGCGATGAGCTGGCGCCCGATCTGATCGCTGAAGTCCGGTCGGCGTGGCTCGAACATCGCGTGGTGGCTTTTCCGGACCAGGAGCTCACCGACCGCGATCTCGAGCGGTTCACCCAGCACTTCGGCCCGTTCGGCCACGACCCCTACATCGAGGCCATCGACGGGCATCCGCACGTGATCGCGCTGCATCGGCGGGCCGACGAGACCGCGTCGATCTTTGCCGAATCGTTCCACGCCGACTGGAGCTTCCAGGAGTTTCCGCCCGACGGCACCTGCTTGTACGGCATCGTCATCCCGCCCGAGGGCGGCGACACGCTCTTCGCCGACCAACACAGTGCGTACCTCTCCATGCCTGCCGACCTGCGCGCACGCATCGACGATCTCGTTGCCGTGCACTCCGCCAAAGTGGCCTACGCACCCGACGGGATCTACGGCGCCGCCGACGACGACTCGGATCGCACCACACGCATCGTCGCCGACGAGTCGGCCAACGCGATGCAACGTCACCCGCTGGTGCGCGAGCACCCCGAAACCGGTCGCCGTGGTGTGTACAGCTGCGCCGGGTACATCTGTGGCATCGACGGGATGAGTGCCGAGGCGGCGCGCGACCTGTTGGTGGAGATCTACCGGTACCAGACCGCCGACGAAGTGGTGTACCGGCACCGGTGGGAGCCCGGAATGCTGGTGATGTGGGACAACCGGGCGGTGCTGCATCGCGCCACCGGAGGCTACGACGGCCACGAGCGATTGCTCCATCGAACCACGATCGGCCATCCCCGAACGGCCGCTGCCTGACGATGCACCTCGAGCTCGCCGCCTTGGTCGTCGAGGACTACGACGCGGCCATTGAGTTCTTCGTCGATGTGCTCGGGTTCGAGCTGACCACCGACGAGCCAGCCGCCACGAACGACGGTCGTCCCAAGCGGTGGGTCGTCGTGACCCCGCCGGGAGCCGACACCGGACTTCTGCTGGCCCAGGCCGATGGACCGGAACAACGCGACCGCATCGGCGACCAAACGGGCGGTCGTGTCAGCTTCTTCCTGCGCGTCGACGACTTCGCCGCAGCCCACCAGCGGATGGTCGCCGGGGGCGTCGAGTTCCTCGAGGATCCCCGCCACGAGCCGTACGGCACGGTTGCCGTGTTCGTCGACATCGCCGGCAACAAGTGGGACCTGTTGGGCCCACCGGAGGCATGATGCCGCAATGGTCGAATGGAGAGTTCATGGTGAGCGGCTCATCTATCAGTCGCCGTGGGTGTCGCTCGCGCTGACCACCGTCGAGCCGCCGTCGGTGGCGCCCTTCGAACATCACGTCGTCCGCGCGCCGGGGCCTGCCGCCGGATGCATCGTGACCAGAGACGCCACGGGTGGCGGGTGCGAGGTGCTGCTGCTGTACCGCCACCGGTTCATCACCGACACGTGGGGGTGGGAGATTCCGGCCGGCGGCGTCGACCACGGGGAAGATCCCTCGGCCGCAGCGTCCCGCGAGACGCTCGAGGAGACCGGTTGGCAGCTGCCCGCAGCACCGACACCGGTGACGGTGTTTCATCCATCGAACGGGCTGAGCGATCAGACCTTCCACATCTTCCACGGCGTCGACGCCGAACGCGTCGGTGACCCGCTCGACGCCACCGAAGCGAGTCGCATCGAGTGGCTCGACACTTCCGAGGTGCGCTCACTGATTGCCGGCGGAGACATCACCGACGGGCTCAGCCTGACCGCGCTTGCCGTGGCGTTCACCCTCGGCGTGTTGCCGTAGCGCTGCTGCGCAGTCAGTTGTTCTTGATCGTCATCCCGCCGTCGACGAGCAGCGCATGGCCGGTGATGTACGACGACGCAGGCAGTGCCAGGTGGAAGATCCCCTGGGCGATCTCGATCGGATCTGCGTAGCGACGCAGCGGCACCCGGCGGCGAGCGAACTTGTCCTTCATCTCGTCGGGGATGCCGGCGGTGATGCCGGTGCGCACCGGACCGGGGCACACCGCGTTCACCGTGATGCCCTCACCGCCGAGCTCGACGGCCAACGACTTCGTCAGCCCGATCAATCCGTGTTTGGCTGCCGTGTACGGCGAGTTGTTGGCGCTGCCGCCGACGCCCTCGGTCGACGACACGTTGACGATGCGTGGGGCCTCGCTGTTCCTGAGCATTGGCAGCGTCGCCCGGATCAAGCGCATCGGGCCGGCGAGCATCACATCGAGCGACCGGTCCCACGAGGAGGGATAGGCCTCGTCGTCGATCGGTGCGGGAATCGCCAACCCGGCGTTGTTGACGAGTGCATCGAGGCGGCCGTGGGTCTCGCCGATCTCGGCGACCACTGCGCGCATGTCGTCATCGCTGGTCACATCGAGGGTGCGGGTGATCGCGCGTTCGGCGTCGAGTTCGGTGATCTCGTCGCGATCGGTGGCGATCACGGTGGCGCCGTGGGCGTCGAACAGCTCGGCTGTCGCCTTGCCGATGCCTGATGCCGCGCCGGTGACGAGGACGATGCGGCCGGTCGTGTCGCGTGGATCCATGTGCCGATCGTGGCAGATGTGCCGTGCGCCGGTGCCGCTCGGGTGCACGCAAGAATTTCTGAGACTTCTTTGGCTGAGGGCCCGATTTAGGGGGTTCGTGGTGACACCCCCTCGTCATGATGGGAACCGTGACGAACACCGCCATCGACAACCGCGATGCAGCTGCGGCAACCGCGGCTGCGGTCGAGTTGGTCGGGGACGCGGGGGCGGCGTTGGTGTCGGCGATCGCCAAGCTCGAAGCGATCGACGTATCGGTGTTGCCCGACAGCGTGGCCGATGAGTGGGCCCGACATGTCGAACGGGCGCGGCGGATCAGCGAAGCAGCCGCAGTGGAGGTGGCGGCCGATGTTGACGCGCAGTCACGGTTCCGCGAGACCGATGGTGTGTTGTCGACGCATGGATGGCTCAAGCATCGGCATCAGTTGTCGAACGCCGAAGCCGTACGGCGCATGCAAGTCGCCCGCTTCTTGAACCGCGCCCCGCAATGGCGCAAAGCCTTCGCCGATGGACTCGTACCGATCGCCAGTGTCGAAGCCATGGCGCGCACTGCCGCCAACCCACAGATTGCCGACGAGGCGTTGGACAGCGCGCTCGACGACTTGTTGGGTGACGCGTGTGACCGAAGCTTCGATGAGTTCGCGGGTTATGTGAAGACGTGGGAGCGGTTGGCGGCCGACGACCACGGACACGACCGCACCGCCGCACTCGCTGAGCAGCGGCACGTCACGTTGCGGCCACGAATGGCCGGTGGGTGGAAACTGACCGGATTGCTCGACGACCTCGCCGGCGCGGAGTTGGCCGAGGTGTTGGCCTACTTCGCCGACGCCGAATGGCGCAACGATCACGAACTCGATCGTGACGACCCGCGGCGTCGCACTTCAGCCCAGCAGCATGCCGATGCGATGGTGGCAATGGCCAATGCGGCGGCGGTTGCTGATCCTGGTGCGCGGCGGGCGAATCCGACGGTGAATGTGTTGATCGATCAGGCGTCGTTCGAAGCCGGCCTCACCGGCGACCGAGTGCATCCCGCGGCGTACCGCGACGTCGTCGTACGCGCCCAGCGCGGTCACCGTCTGCATCCCGACGAGGCGATCAACGCTGCGCTGACCGGTCACATCCGGCGTGTCGTCTACGACACCGCCGGTGTGGTCACCGATTTGGGGCGGCGGTCACGGTTGTTCACCGGCGCCGCCCGCGAGGCGGTCATGTTGCTGGCCACTGAGTGTGCCTGGGCGGGTTGTGACCGGCCCGTGGCCTGGTGTGATGCCGACCACTCGCAAAGCTGGGCCGCCCACGGTGCAACGGTGCCGCGCAACGGAGCGCCGTTGTGCCGGGCGCACAACCTGCACAAAGAACGCGGCTACCGCGTCCACCGCGACGCCAACGGCCAGTGGCACACCCACCACCCCAACGGCACCGAAATCACGTAGCTGACGGCACCGAACTCACGTAGCAGCGGCTTCGTTGATCGTGCTGAGCAGGGCGGGCTCGGGCGCGTCCGTCGGGCTGTCGCCGAAGACCTCGATCAGTTGCGCACTCGTGAGGTACTCCGGATGGTGCAGCTCGACGATCGTCGCGTACTCGATCGTCTCGCCATCGCGGCTCACGTCGAAGCGGTACACGTGCATCGCCAAGTCGGTCGGCTCGATGTTCATCCGGTCGAACGCCGCCGGCGGCACGTCGGCGGCGGGGAGTGAGCCGATGTAGCGATCGATCTTGTCGATCGTCCAGCCGGCGTCGCGGAACGTCGCCCCGATCGACCCGCCGTCGACGATCGCCGCGTGTTCGGTGGCGACGGCGTCGTCGATCGTCGCCGGATACGTGACCACCGCGAACGTGCGAGTCGTACGGTCGTCGCCCATCCCCGAGTACAGGTCCGACACTCGTTCGGACGCTGTTTGTTGCAGCACTTCGATGTCATACGACCCAAACGTCTGCTCGATCCGCTCGCTGTTGAGCAGCGGCGCGGTCGTCGCCGGTGTCGAGACGACGTCGGCCTGGTCCGTCGAGTCTGCGCACCCGGCGATCGCCAGGGCGGCGGCGATGAGTGCGGCACGCCACAGCCTGGTCGTCACGTGGCGCAGGGTAGCGGGAGGCGGCCGGTAGGTTCCGGGCGATGGGCGCGCGTACCCCAACGGCACGGCGCACGGCGCTCCTCGCCGTTGCAGGGCTCGCGGGTGGTGCGCTGGCGGGATGCGGTGGATCGTCGAACGACACGCTGACCGTGTTCGCCGCATCGTCGCTGATCGACGCGTTCACCGAGATCGGCGAGGCATTCGAGGCGCAGCAGACCGACGTCGACGTGGTGATCACCACCGGAGGGAGCTCGTCGCTGCGCGCCCAGATCGTCGACGGCGCGCCAGCGGGCGTGTTTGCCAGTGCCAACCAGGCGACGATGGACGCTGTCGTCGATGCTGGCGAGACGACGGCCGCGCCGGTGGTGTTCGCTCGCAACGGGCTGGTGGTGGCGGCGCCGGCCAACAACCCGGGCGCAGTGGCCGGCCTGGACGACGTCGACCGAGCCGACCTGTTCGTCGGCCTCTGCGCGACCGGTGTGCCATGTGGCGATCTCGCTCGTGCGGTGCTCGACGAGGCCGGGGTGACGCCGAGCGTCGACACCGACGAGCCCGATGTGCGATCGCTGTTGGCCAAGCTCGTCGATGGCGAGCTCGACGTCGGCTTGGTCTACGGCACCGACGCAGACAGCGCCGGCGATGCCGTGGTGGCGTTCGATGCCGGGAGCGATCTCACCACGCCCTATCTGATCGCCCCACTGGCAGCGGCCGACCCCGACGTCGCCGCATCGTTCGTCGACTTCGTCACCGGACCGGACGGGCAGGCCATCCTCGCCGAGAACGGATTCGACGCGCCATGAGTCGTCGCTACGACGAACGCGTGCCGTGGGTGCTGCTCGTGCTCGCGGTACTCGGCGCCGCGCTGGTGGTGGTGCCGCTCGTCGGACTGCTCATTCGAGTGCCCTGGAGCGAACTCGGCTCGATCCTCACGTCGAGTGTCGTGCTCGACGCACTGCGCATCTCGGTGATCAGCTCGGTCGCCGCAGCAGCGCTTTCGGTCGTGCTCGGAGTGCCACTCGCGTGGGTGCTGGCACGACGCGAGTTCCGTGGCCGCCGTGTGTTGCGCGCGGTGGTCATCTTGCCGATGGTGCTCCCACCGGTGGTCGGCGGAGCTGCGTTGCTGTTCGCCCTCGGTCGGCGTGGTGTGGTCGGCGAACCGCTCGACGACCTGACGGGCATCGTGCTCCCCTTCTCGCTCGCCGGCGTGATCGTCGCCAACACGTTCGTCGCCATGCCGTTCCTGGTGCTCACGGTGGAGGGCGCCTTGGCCGGGACCGATCAGCGCAACGAGCAGGCCGCAGCCTCGCTCGGCGCGTCGCCGCTGCGCATCTTCTGGAGCATCACGCTCCCGGCGATCGCCCCCTCGTTGCGCGCCGGGATCGTGTTGGCGTGGGCTCGTGCGCTGGGGGAGTTCGGCGCCACCGTCACGTTCGCCGGCAACCTGCAGGGCCGCACCCAGACCCTGCCGCTCGCCGTGTTCGTGTCGCTCGAGAACGACCGCGACGCGGCACTGGCCATGAGCCTCGTCATGGTGATGGTATCCCTGGCCGTGCTGATCGGTCTCCGTGATCGATGGTGGAGCACACGATGACCGTGCTCGACGCCCGCCTGCGCATCATTCGAGGTGGACTCACCCTCGACGTCGACCTGTCGGTAGATCGCGGCGAGACGGTGGCACTCCTCGGACCGAACGGTGCGGGCAAGTCGACCGTGGTCGACGCACTCGCGGGACTACAGCCGATCGACGACGGGTGCGTCGCGATCGGCGACACCGTCGTCGACGAGCCGAGCACGTCAACCTTCGTCCCGCCCCGCCAGCGGCGCTTGGGCATCGTGTTCCAGCAGTACCGCCTGTTCGGCAACATGTCGGCACTCGACAACGTCTCGTTCGGGCCGGTCGCGTCGGGCGTGCCGCGAGCCACCGCGCGCACGCGCGCTGCGGCACTGTTGACGCGCCTCGGTATCGCCGAGTTGACCGACCGTCGCCCCGATGAGCTGTCGGGTGGGCAGGCTCAACGAGTGGCCATCGCCCGTGCCGTCGCCGTGGAACCACAGCTACTCGTGCTCGACGAGCCGCTCGCCGCGCTCGACGTCGAGGTGCGCGCCGAACTGCGCCGCGAACTCTCGGCGTTGATCGCCGAGACCGAAGTAGCCACGTTGCTGATCACCCACGACCCGACCGAGGCCTTCCTCGTCGCCGATCGGATCGTGGTGATCGAAGCCGGTCGGGTGACCCAACGCGGCGATGCCGACACCATCCGCACGCAGCCGGCGACGCCCTACGTGGCCGCGCTGACCGGCACCAACCTGCTTCGTGGCACTGCGCAGCAAGGTTCGATCGCCGTCGACGCTGGCGGCACGCTGCACGCCGCCGACGCGCACACTGCTGGACGCGTGGTCGTCACGATCGATCCGGCGGCGATCGCCGTGCATCGCAACGAGCCGCAGGGCAGCGCACGAAACGTGTGGGCCACGAGCGTGGTGGCGGTCGAGCCGCTCGGCGAGCGGGTGCGTATCGTGCTCGGGACGCCGTTCGAGCTCGTCGCCGACGTCACGCCGGCCGCCGTCGACGCCCTCGACCTGCAGGCGGGCGCTGCCGTATGGGCATCGGTGAAGGCCACCGAGGTGGCCATCAGCCGGGCGGTGTAAAGATCGTCTCAGGGGGGTCAGCGGATAGGGCGCCAGCTGGAGTGATGGGTGCTGCTGATTCGATGGACGATGAACAGCGCGATGGCGAGTGAGAACGCGGCGTGGCGGTGGTGTGTGTGCCGGTCGGTGTTGTAGGCGAGTTGGCGGTAGTTGCGGAGCCAGGCGTTGGTGGCTTCGACGATCCATCGTGGGCCCGATGGGCACCGTTTGACGCGTCCTTGGCCGGGTTGCTTGCGTGGTGGGGCGCGGAAGTCGTCGATGCCGTAGCGGTCGTTCAGTAGGCCTGGTGTTGAGGCGTAGTTGAAGCCGCGGTCAGCGTGCAGGGTGCCGACCAGGCGGGTCTTGTCACGGATGTGCAGTTCGTCGAGAACGGTGAACATCATTGGGTAGTCCTGACGGTTCGCTCCATCGATCGCGAACGACATCGGCACACCGGCAGCATCGACTGCGACGACGAACTTCCATCCCTGTTTACCTGGGTGTTTAGGATTGAAGCCGGTTCCCTGGCTGGATATGGCGTCGTTGTTACAGCCGTCGACGAACACGTGGTTCATGTCGTAGCCAATGACCTGCTGGTAGGCGTTCATGGCATGCGCGACCAGCGCGGAGAAGATCCCTGCTTCGATCCACTCGTCGCGACGAGCGCGCAACGTCGTGTCGGACACCTCACCGTTCATGGCGACCTCGATGGTCTCCCACGACGCTCCGGTGATCAGTCGCATCAGCAGCCCACGAAGCACCACACGGTTCGGTGTGCGAGGTCGGTGGCATCCCAACGGGTGTGGCCGCGGCGCAGGAATCAGCTCCTCGATGAAACTGAACACTGGGTCATGGACACGTGCTTGAAGGGCGTACATCATGGGCGGTGACCTCCCCGGTTGGGTGTGTTTGGGTGACACCCGCGAGAACACCACGGGCCAACCCTCAACCGGTGGATGGTCACCTAACCGCGCGGCCCCCAGAGACGATCGTTACACGTGTTCAGCCGCAGACGTCGAAGTTGTTGTCGAGCGGGGTGAGGCCAGCACTCTCGGCGAGTGTCCGGAACTCGGCGAGCCCTGGTTGGGCTGCAATCCAGTCCAAGCGTTCCTGTTGTCCAGGAGTCGCCGCTGGCAGATCGAACACGAAGGCACTGAACGCCTCGGCGAAATCCTCCTCGGGATTGGTCGCCGCGTAGGCCCCGAAGAAGCCCGCATCGAGATCGCAACGCTGATCGGCGGCGTCGGGGTCGTCGACGAACGGGTCGACGGTGGCCAGCACCGTCGGATCCCAGAACTCGTCGATCCACGCCGTCATCAGCGCGTCGTCGGTGTAGCAGCCATCGCCGTTGTCGTACGTGGCGCAGTCATCGATTGCCTCGGCGCTGCGATCGAGTTGTTCGCTCGTTGCCGTGAACACGTGGGTCAGCTCGTGCGCCAGGGTGAGCAACAGCTCGGCTTCGTCGAGCTCGGCCGCCTCGAGGTTCACCGACATCTGGAACTGCGCCCCGTCGTCGTCGAGCGCCGTCACGAACGCGAGCGTGTCCGTTGCGTCGTCGCTCGCCGGCACGAATCCGGAGAACACGCCGATGTCGGTCAACTGGGTCGGCGGGCTGAACGAGCCCAGCGCGTTCCAAGCAGCGACCAGGGTGTCGTCGACGTCGCCGAGGCATGGTGCGCCCAGGCCACCGTTGATCACCGGATGGGCGGCGACGAAGTCGAAGCCGTCGTCGTCGCCTGATAGCGCACCCTGCGTGCAGATCTCGTCGAGGTCCGAGCGACCGGTTGGCGGGGTCGCGGTGTCGACCGGCGCCACACTCGCATTCGGCGCTGCAGTCGTCGCATCGACGGTGCCGCCCGCATCACTGTCGGCATCGTCGTTGGAGCACGACGCGACAATCAGGGTGACGGCGACGACCGTAGCGGCGCGCTTCATGTGCAGCTACGACAAGCGGCCGGCGGCGCGAGCGGCCGCCTCGGCGGCTTCGAGCTGCTGCTCGACGATGCGCAGCCCGTCCGACCAGAACGCTGGATCGGCGAGGTTGCAGCCGACGATCTCGCCGAGCTGCTCAGGGGTGCGCGAGCCTCCGGCGCGCAACAGGTCGATGTAGGCGGGGACGAAGCCCGGCCCCTCTGCCTCGTAGCGGGCGTATACGGACAGTGCCAGCAGCTGTCCGTAGGCGTAGGCGTATACGTAGCCAGGAGTACCCATGAAGTGCGGGATGTAGCTCCACCACGTGGTGTACCCCTCGGTGATCTCCACCGCGTCGCCGAGCAAGGCCCGCTGCGTGTCGGCCCACAGCTCGCCGAACCGCTCCACGCTCAGCTCGCCGTCGGTGCGGCGCGCCGTGTGACAGGCGTGTTCGAAGCGGTTCATCGCCACCTGGCGGAACACCGTGGCGATCGAGTCTTCGATCACCGACGCCAGCAACGCGAACCGCTCGCCCGGGTCGTCGATGGTCGACAGCAGCCGCTTGCTGGTCACCGTTTCGCCGAACACCGACGCGGTCTCGGCGAGTGTGATCGGCGTCGTCTGATGGAAGATGCCTTGCTCGCGGGCGAGGTAGAAGTGCATACCGTGGCCGAGTTCGTGGGCCAGGGTGGCCACGTCCCGCGTCGTGGCCGTCCAGTTGAGCAGCACGTACGGGTGGTGATCGGGTGACACCGACGCGGCGAAGGCGCCACCGCGCTTGCCCGGACGCAACGGAGCGTCGATCCAGCGCTCGTCGATGAATCGATCGACGATCCCGGCCAGCTCGGGCGAGAACGAGTGGTACGCCTCGCGCACGATGTCGGTGGCCTGCGACCATCCGATCTGCTGCTGCGATTCGGCAACCGAGGCCAGCCGGTCGTAGTCGGCCAACCGATCGACGCCGAGCACCTGCGCCTTCAGGCGGTACCAGCGCTGGGCGATCGAGTAATGATCGACCACGGCGTCGACGAGCGCTTGCACCGACTCGTCGCTCGCCTCGTTGGCCAAGTTGCGCGACGACACCCACGAGGGAAATCCGCGCAGGCGATCATCGACCGACTTGTCGAGCAGCAGGGTGTTGTACACGAAGCCACGTGTGCGCAGTCCGGGCGCCAGGCCCTCCGTCACCGCATCGGCGACGGTCTTGCGCACGTTGCGGTCGTGATGCGTCAACGACGACAGCGCCTGATCGAGCGGCACGCCCGTACCACCGAGATCGTCGGGGAGATCGACCGTGATCGCCGAGGTGAGCTCGTCGAACAAACGAACCCACGCCGCAGCGCCGGTCTGGCTCTTCTCGGCGAGAATCGTCTCTTCGGACTCGCTCAGCAGGTACGGACGCATCGCCCGCAGCGTGCGGAGGTGATGGGCGCAGAAATCGAGTCGCTCATCGGCCAACAATTGCTCGGCGTGGTCGTCGGCGACCGCGGCCCATTCGAGATCGAAGAAAATCAGCTGCGTCTCGATCGCCGTCGATCGCTCCTGGCTCGCGGCCACCGCCGCTCCCCGGGCCGGGTCGGCGGTGTCGGTACTGAACGCCAGCATCGCGTGGTATCCGGCGCGCGAGGTGAGATCGGCGATCTCGGCCTGTGTGCGCATCGCTGCGGCCAAGCCCTCGACATCGAGATCGGCCACGGTGCCGCGCAACTCGGTCAGCTCGGCGGCGAGCGCTTCAGCGCGATCGAACAAATCGTCGGTCGACTGGCCGTCGGGGATGATCGTGTCGATCTCCCAGGCGATGTCGTGAGCGGTGAGATCGGCGTCTGCCGACGTTGATTCCACTGCGGTCATCTCCGCAGTCTGGCGCGTTGACGCAGGGGTGGTGTACTCCTATGTTCGCTTCGATGGATCTCGGAGCGTTCTCGGTCAGCCTCGCGGTGTCGGATCTCGGCGCATCGCTCGACTTCTACGGTGCACTCGGCTTCGAGCAAGTCGGCGGCGACGGCGAGAACTGGGCGGTGCTGCACAACGGCACTGCCTCGATCGGGCTGTTTCAGGGCATGTTTGACCGCAACATCCTCACGTTCAACCCCGGCTGGAGTGGGGCGCCGCCCGACAACGAGCCGGCCGAGTTCACCGACATCCGCGAGATCCGCGCGGTGGTCGAGTCGGCGGGACTCGATGTGCGCGACGACACCACTGCGGACCAGGCGGATGGTCCTGCGTCGTTCGTGCTGGTCGATCCCGACGGCAACCCGGTACTCATCGATCAACACCGTTAGTTGCGATCGTCGTCGACTAAGTGCGATCGTCGTCGACCTCTCCGATGTCTTCGTTCCACAGCTCGGGCGACGACTCGATGAACTCGCGCATCAGGTCGACGCACCGCTGATCGTCGACCACGTCGACCGTCACCCCGCGCGCGGCAAGGAGATCCTCGGCGCCGAGAAACGTCCGGTTCTCACCGATCACCACACGTCCGATGCGGTACAGCAGAATCGCGCCCGTGCACATGTCGCACGGCGACAGCGTGGTGTAGATCGTCGAGCGTCGGTACTGCGCCGGACGCAAGCGACCGGCGTTCTCCAGACAGTCGATCTCGCCATGACGGGTGGGGCTTCCGAGTTGCACGCGCTGGTTGTGTCCCCGACCGACGATCTCGCCATCGAGCACCAGTACGGAACCGATCGGGATGCCGCCCGCCGCACGGCCTGTGCGCGCCTCGTCGACAGCGGCGTCGAGAAACCGGTCGCTCATGTGGCCATCATGCCGTGCCATCCAGCGGCTCGATCAACGAGCGATCAGCTGATCGACCGGGGCGTAATCGTCGGTCAGCAGCTGGGCGCCGTCGATGAAGGCATCGATGTCGTCGAGCACGACGCCGCCGTCGAGTGGACCGTCAACCGTGAGCGCGCCTTTTGAGGCCACGACGAGTGAGTTGCCCAGCCGTCCCTCGGCCGCGTTCGGGCCGAGGATCACGGTCACCTCAAACCGCTGGGCGAGGGTGCGGGCGATCGCTCGTACGAACCGGCCCTCGCCACGATCGATCACGTTCAGGGCGTAGACACCGTCTGGGGCGAGCACGCGGTCGATCTCGTCGGCGAACTCGGCGGTGGTCAAGTGCCACGGCACGGCACGGCTCGAGAACGCGTCGCCGACCACAACATCGGCGCTGCCGTCGTCGAGCGTGGTGAGGCCGACGCGTGCATCCTCAGCACGGATGTCGATGCGCTCGGTCGACGGAAGCGGCAACTCGCGTTCGACGATGTCGATCAGTTCGCCGTCGAGTTCGAACACCACCTGATCGCTCGCTGGACGAGTCGCCTCGACGTAGCGCGGCAGGGTGAGTGCGCCACCGCCGATGTGCACCACGTCGATCGGGCCAGGGGGCCGCTGGTCGATCAGTTCGCCGATGCGGTCGACGTACCAGAACTCGAGGCGCGTCGGGTCGTCGACGTCGACGAAGCTGTGGCGGAGATCATCGAGGACGAGAACGTTCCCGTTCTCCTCCCCGTCGATCGACACGCAGTAGTAGGCCGTCTCGTACTCGCACGGCGACGCGATGGCGACCACGCAGATCCCGGCCGTCACCGCGATCACGACCGCGACGCCGACGAGTGGCAACTGGGCGCGCAGCGTTGCCCGCCCGACCGTGAGCCACAGCGCTGCCCCGGCCACCATCAGCGCAACACCGACGGTGACGATCAGCGTCGTCACGGCGGCGATGGCGACCAGCACGAACCCGGTCAACAGCGTGGCCACGATCGCCCCGGCGGTGCCCCACGCCGAGAGCTGGCCGACCTTGGCGCCGGTTTCCGACAACGATCGCAGCTGCAACTTCACCACCGCCGGTGGCACGGCACTCAGCACGGTTGCGGACGGCAGAAACGCGACGGCCGACAGGATCATCACGCCCGGGCCGGACGTCGACTGCAAGCCGTCGCCGAGCACGCGCACGATCGGAATGGTCGCCACAGCGAGCGCCCCACCAACCACCAGTAGCGGAGGGATCAGTCGTCGCGGATCGAGCCGATCGGCGGCAACTCCGCCCAACCAGGCGCCGATGGCGATCCCCGCCAGCACCGTCCCGATGATCGCCGTGTACGTGTCGAGGGTGACGCCCACGTAGGGCGCGAGGAGGCGAATGGCCAACAGCTCGATCACGAGCACCGCCGCCGACGTGCCGACGACCAGCGCAGCCGCCAGCCAACCGGGGAGCGGCGGCGGGGACGGCTCGACGAGTTGGGGAGGTGCGGACGGTTCGTCGGTCATGCGGAGAGGCGGCGGCGCTCCCACATCTTGGGCGCCGCGGCCATCGTCGCGTACTTGCTGGGGTCGCCGACCGTCACCGAGGTTCCGCCGTCGGCGTGGTCCACGACGGGACAGCACACGAGCAGTGCCCAGTCGCGCGGTGCGAGCGCGGCCCGGACCTCGTCGTCGACCTCGCCCCGACCTGTCCGCCAGTCGTACACGTAGCGTGTTCCATCGATGCCGATCTCGGCCAATGCCATGCGGTCGTCGACCGTTTCCTCTGCGGTGTTCAGGGCGACGACGTAGGTCCAGGTCGCGCCGTCGATGGCGATGTCGGTGGTCGCCCACGCAAGCCGCTCGCCGCGTGCGGGTGCGCCGAACAGGCACGAGTCGATCATGGCGAGGGGCCGGTCCGGACCCAGGATCCGGCCGTCGTCGTCGCAGGTGCGCATCACCACGTCGCGATCGGTCCGCCCGAGCCGGTCGCCGATTCCCACCGGCCCAGCGCTCAGTGCCGAGAGGAGCGCCTCGACCTCGGCGTGGGGGTCGCCGTCAATCGGGTCGTCACCATCGGTCACGTCGGCCTGCGAGAAGAAGCAGTCCTTGAACGGTGCCACCCCGAGCGGCGCGGCGAGTCGATTCACCGTGAGGAACCACGTCCACAACAACGCTGGATCGGCGGTGAACCGGTAGTCGTCGCTCGTGCGGATCGCCGCCACGCGGTCGAGCTGTGCCGCTTCGATCAGATCGGCGGGCGTTGCCATGCACCACAGCAGATCGATGTCGAATTCGTTGGCCAGGTCGTTCAAGGTGCGCTGCCAGGCGAGCGCGCGACCCGGCCGACGCCGCATCTCGGCCACGCCAAACCAGAACAGCAGCATCCAATCCTGCTCGATGCAGGTGGCGCCCCATCGCTGCGCATCGTCGAACCAGCGGCGGAAGAACGTCGGATCGACAGGCGCAGCGGCGAGTTCGCCGACCCACCAGTCTGCAGCGTCGTCGATGTACGGCGACGACGTCGAGATGTGGCGGGCGTGCAGGATCAACGGCGGGTCGTCGAGTTCATCGGCCAGCCAGCGCACGCCATCGGCCGCGGATACGGGGTAGGCACCGCGGCGCGGCGTCCACGTCATCGCGCCGCTCGGCGGAACGTCGTCGGGATAGCCGATCTCGGCGATCGCCCGCGGCGTCTCATGTGGGTAGAACCACGAGTCGAGCTCGACCGCGCCGGTCGGCACGTTGCGTTCCCGCAGATCGGTCACCACGTCGACGACCGACTCGGCGATCGTTCGGCCGGGCTCGGTGCGATACCAGTAGGCCGCGCCGTTGTCGGTCCAGTACGCCAGCCGGCCGAGCGCCGGGTTCGCCGCCAACGGGCGGCGCGGCGTCGGCGCGAGATCGGCGCCCCAACGATCGAGTACCGCAGTGACCGAGTCGTCCCGATACACAACGATGGAGGTGGTGTGGCCAGCGTCGATCTCGTCGAGGTCGCCGTGCCAGCCCCACAGCAACCGCCCTTCCCGCACCGTGGTGATCTGTTCGTGGGCACCACCCAGTGGCGCGATCAGCGCCGCTCGGCCCGCACCTCTGGCGATCAATGGGAGCATCGCCCGCGGCGAGCGCAGGTTCGGTGCCGGGTGGAAGTCGAACTCGAGCGCGGCGTCGGCGAGCACCGGCATCGCGAACTGGGTGAACGCGAATCCGAGCAGTTCAACATCGACATCGGTCGACGGATCGATGCCGAGCAGATCGTGCGGACCGAAGCCGACGGCCACGGACGGCAGCGAGTACCGGCCCGTGGCCAGGCCGCCGAGGTCATCGACCGCACGCAACTGCAGTACTCGTCGCTCGGCGGGGCCCTGTACTTCGAGTTCCACGCGATCGCGGACCTCGTCGTCGGCGAGGACCACGACGGGGTTCACGGTGATGGCTCCGGCACGTCCGCTTCGTTGGCGGCTCTCGCTGCAGCGTCGGCAGCTTCGTATTCGGCCAGCAACTCTCGTTCGCGGTCGTGGCGCGGGAACACGGCGGCGACCAACACGAACCCGATCACGATGGCCACGCACCCTGCCAGGTAGGCGTTGTTCGAGCCATCGATG